>CAWHLK010000035.1:0-118886 GCA_963829965.1 uncultured archaeon
AAACTTGGATGTCGGGAACCCAAAGTTATTATGTGCCGGTGACAATAACCCGGCATATGGATAAACTACTTTACTCTCCCAGTTAAATGGAACCTTCGCTATACTTGGGCCAGCTTCAACAACGCGGGATGCTAAAGGGCTCTTGAAAAGGAATGCTTAAGAGCAGGTGTGCATGGCCGCTAACTTGGAAATATGGCCACGCCTTCGCTCACACGCTCCTCAAGATCTAGCTCTCTGATCAAGAAAGGGTCTGTAATCCTGGGAAACGTCCGCGTGCAGGCGCCTTCCAGCACTCTTGTAAATTGAGCTCAAAGGTCCGCATGGATTTGAGGATCGAGAGACGTTCACCGTCGCCCACCGAAATCGCCCGATAGCGCCCATCACGGTGCGAAAGGAAGATGCCGAAAATAGGCTCGTCTATCCGGACTTCCAGGTGGTACTTCCCAAGCGCCTGCAGTCCGGTCTTGCTGGGGTTAAGGTGCTGGATCGAGCAGGGAAGTCCCTCTACGAGTTCAGCGGCAACCTGCCAAGCCACAGCTTTTTACCCGAGCCAGCGGAGATGGCCGAGACCTTTGTTGTGGCAGACTGCCCCAGGCTGGTCCCGCCGCCTTGGGGGGCAACGCCACCTCCCCCGAACAACCGGCTCCATCCGGAAACCTCCGGTTGGGACACGACAAACGATGCGCCGGACGCTTACGTGTTCATCCCTGGCGAAGGGGGATATGCCAAGCTTCGCGAAGACTTCCTCGCTCTCCTCGGGGGCATTCCCGATTCCACCCCTCTGGACCTTTGGGTTCTGGGACAGCCAGTGGTTTCCTTATTTCCGAGAAAACCGCACTGGACAGCATCGATCTGTATCGGTCCAAAGCCTTTCCGCTCGACGGCTTTGTGGTCGATACGGACTGGCGGGTGAACGGATCAGACGGATACAACATTGCCACCAACCTATTCCCGGACATGAAACGGTTTTTTACCGAAGCCCACCGGCGGGGGGTACATCTCGTTTTTAACGATCACCCGAAACTCGGCCGCAGGCACCACTCTTGAGCCCAAGGAACTGCAATACCGTTGGAAAGGGCTTACGAGCCTTCTCCGAATTGGATTGGATGCGTGGTGGTTCGATCGCAACTGGCACACAAAGCTTCATGAACCCATGCCGGGAATTGCAAAGGAAGTTTGGGGGCAGCGCCTCTTTCACGATATCACCATGAGGCTCCGGCCGCGAAAGCGGCCGTTCCTGATGAGCAACACGGATGGCATCGACAACGGCAACCGGAACCGGCCATCTCACCCTGCAAGCCACCGGTACCCGATCACTTGGACCGGCGATACCTTTGCCGAGTGGCGTTATCTCCAGATGGGCATCGCGAACGCGGTTGACTTCGGTGTCCTCGCCTTGCAGCCCTACATCAACGAAGACCTTGGCGGCCATCATTCCCAGCCAACCAACGAACTTTACATTCGATTCCTGCAGTTTGGGGCACTCTCGCCCGCCATGCGCGTTCATTGCACGCTCAAGCAGGAAAGGCACCCTTGGTCCTTTGGCGAAGAAGCCGAACAGATCGTTCGCGACTATACATACCTCCGCTATCGGCTATTGCCCACGATCTACTCTTCCGCACGAAGGGCTTTCGAGGATGGCACCCCCCTTCTCAGGAGATGCGATCTCGAGTGGCCGTCTTACCGAAAGGCGACTTCCAACCAGCAGTTTCTTTTTGGGGGAAGTCTGCTAATTGCTCCCGTTGTGGAGAGCCGCTTCCGAGAGCCGAAGCCGATTTCTGGCGACATGTTTCAAACGCCGGACGGGAAGCCCGGTTTGCTAGGCGCTTACTACCGAAGCCCGGATTTCTCAGGCGAACCGGTCCAGCAGCGTGTTGATCCCGGCTCAATTTCGAGTTTGAAGGAGAGCCTGACGAGTTGAGTAACGGTGAGACGCCCTATTCCGCCCGCTGGACGGGGCGGCTTCGTCCGCGCCGGAGACCGGCGACTACATACTCTCAACTTCCAGCGAAGACCGTCTCCGTTTCCGACTTGACGGCAAACTTCTCGTGGACCAGTGGATCATCAGGACGATTGGAGAAGACCAAACATTGGTTCGGATGGAAAAAGGCAAGAGTTATCCACTGGAGGTCGAACACCTTCGGAGGCCGGGGCCGCTCCGCATGAAGCTTGCTTGGACACTTCCGAGCGAGTCTAAGCAATTTGCCGAGCGCCATCTGTGGCTGCCTCCGGGCGAATGGCGCGACCTGTGGACGGGCGACGTTAAAAGTGGCCCGCGAGAAATCAATCTCGAATGCCCCAACCGGAAGATGCCGATGTTCGTGAAACAGGGAGCAATCGTGATCTGCACGGAGAACGCCGTGACGGCCGGGCCCCTGCCGTGGAAATCGGTCGTGCTCGAAGCTTTTCCGACGAGCGCCAACGGCTGCGTCGTCGAGACCCTGTACGAAGATGACGGAATCTCGACCCAATACCTTGAAGGCGTTTGGAGCAAAACCCGGTTCTTCCTTCATCGCGAAGGAGACTTGGTGACGATTAGCTCCGACTTCGAGGGCTGCGCGCCGAAGATTTGCTCGCGCAGCGTTACCATTCGCCTTCATCTGCCGAAGGGTGTTCGGGCAACTTGTGATCGGCTGGCTCGCGAGTTGGAGCCTCTTGAGGACGAGCCCTCGATCCCGCTCGGAGGGCTGGGCAGCCGTCCTTCGCCCGGCGAGGGACCTACAATGGAAGTGGTCCTTTCGAATCAGGCGCTGGACGCTCCCTTCGCCCTGCATTTCAAGCTGACTACTACGTGACCCAGAATATGCACCGCCTCCCGTGCACTATCCCTTGTTTGATTCTTGGAACATCTTCGCGTGAGCCCGGTCACGGCTAGCGAGCATCGCCTTAGGGATGAACGGTAAGAGCACGATCACGACCGCTGTTGAAAGACCGTTGATAATCACCATGCTCGACCAGCTCCAGTGGTCTCTTTGGGCGAGTACGGATCCCAGATAGTCCGCACCCTTCAGTGCAAATGTTCGCCCTGAGAGAAGCAGGGCGTAACCAAAGCCTTCACAGCCGGCCGGCGTCGCTCTGGCCGCAAGGTCGATGAACGCGACTTCGGCAAACCCGAAGAAAAAGCCGTTCGAGAAATCTGCTGCGATCGCGATGGAATAGCTGTTATAGAAGAGATACATGAAGGTGGCGGCGGCGGCGGTGACGATGGCGAAGACCAGCAGAGCTTTCATGCTGAAGCGCCGCACGACCGCGCCATAGGTGATGGCCCCAAGGATGCCGCCAAATCCTCCAAAAGATCCGAGATAGCCGATCCGCTGCTGGTCAAAATGCAGAATGTCGGTTTGGCGGTAATACAAAAGGGTGGTGAATCCGGGCGCGAAATAGAACAGAACGATGAAGACGAGAGACCACCAAAAGGTTTTCGAGCCGAGGACGGTCTTGATCTGTCCTTTGGCCGTAATTAGCGAGTTGCGGCCGCTGCTCTCCACTTTGCGTTCTTTGAGAATGAAATAGGCAGCAGGGAGGAAGATCAGCAGAAACAGCGAATTGACCCCGCAAACGAGGCCAAGAGCGCCGGTCGCAAGCAAGCCGCCAAGGGGGCCCTGGACCAATGTGGCCACGTTGGTGGCGAACTGGCGGACGGCCGTGAGCCGCCCGACGGAGCCGCTGCTCTGGCCGACCTCAACGAGCACGGCACCGGTGACGGTGGCCATCACCACCATGAAGAGATTCACGATGGTCGCCGCGATGAGCACCGCATCGTAGGTTCGAGGAACTAGCGCGAGCCCGATCCAGCTCAAGGCGGCAAGCAGAGTGCTGGCAATCGCATAGTTGCGCCGCCTACTTCCGAATAAGGGAAACGCGTCAACCAGGATGCCGGCAAACGGGGTGAAGTACCAGAAGAACCCGCAGGCAAAGAAGAAGAACGACATCTGCTCCGGGGTGACCTTGAGCGTGCCTTTTAGGAAGTTCTGGAGAGGAATCGTGCCCAGCGCCTGAGGTTGCGCGAACGTGGTCGCAAAGATGCCGATCGCGATAAAAAAGACGACGCCGACAAAGCTTCGTTCTTCAAGGTGGGGCCGCTCCGTTGCGGCGTTGTTTTCGTCCACTATTCGCGCATTTTAACTGAGGCGGATGAGTTCTGGACAGGTTAATTGATTTACTGGGAAGCTGAGCTGTTGCGCTCTCGTTCATTCCCTGACGAAAGGCGAGCCCTTCCGGAAGGACAAGGATTCAGGAGCTGGGCTGCGCGATGCTGCTAGTGGAAGGCATAAAGAACAGCGCCGATCGCCGAGTAAACCGTCCCATTTGGGGAAATGGCGGGCGAGCAGGTGGCGTATCCGCTGCCTTGCAACGACCAAGCCACCTTCCCTGTGGCCCCGTTGAGCGCATAGAACGTGTACGGCTGATCGCTGCCAACATAAACGGTTCCGTCCGCCCCAATGGCGGGCGAAGAGTTCACTTCTCCTCCCGTTTTAAAGCTCCAGATCTTCTTCCCCGTGGTTCCATTCACCGCGTAAACGTAATAGTCTTCCGAACCGACGTAGACGTTGCCGGAACCTGATACGGCCGGCGAGGAGTAAATGGTGCTCCCCGTGGCGAACTTCCATTTAAAGGCGCCGGTTGTGGAGTCGAGCGCATAGAGGTTATTGTCCTCACAGCCGAAGTACACCAACCCGTTGGCTGCAATGGCGGGTGACGAATCTGCATAATCCCCCAGGTCGTAAGACCATTTCATCTTGCCGGTGGTGCCGTTCACCGCATAAAAATGGAGGTCGTCCGCCCCGAAGTAAACGGTGCCGTCCGATCCTATCGCTGGAGAACTCTCGATCCCATAGTCCGTGGTGAAGCTCCAAATCAGTTTCCCGGTCGTCGTATTCAAAGCGTAAAGAAGGCCATCCTCCGAGGTGACGTAGAGGGTTCCATTTCCACCGATCGTGGGTGAGGACAGAACTTCGTCTCCCGTGGTGTAAGACCATTTCTTGGCCCCAGTGACGCCGTTGATCGCATAAACCTTGTTGTCGTTCGATCCGACGTATACGGTGCCGTCCGCGCCCACCGCCGGAGTGGAATAGATTGGACCGCCGGTCGTAAAGGTCCAGACCTGCTTCCCGGTAGTTGGATTTATCGCATAGAGTTTGTTGTCTTCGGCGCCGGCATAGATCGTGCCGCTTGGGCCTATTGCGATACCGGATTGAATCCAGTTGCCGGCGGTGAAGCTCCAGGTTTGCTTGCTGGTAGCTCCCGCGCCAAGGCCGTCTCCGCCGTTTGCAACGTTCGAGTGGAACTTGGGCCAGCCCGAGTAGTAGAGCCCCGCCGTGTTTAGCAAGGCGATTTTCCATATGCCCCTGCCGAAGGTTCCCGCATAGAGATAGCCGGTCGTTCCGTTCGCCTGAAGGGAATTCACCTGGACGTTGGGCAAGCCCAGCGGCTGAGTCATGTTGTACCAGTTTCCCCCCGCATTGATCGTCATGAACACGCCGACGTCAGTCGCAACATACCAGGTGGTCTCCGGAGTGTAGGGATCGCGGCAAATCGCGTTGATCGGGACCTCAGGCAGGGCTGTTGTGCCTGATCCGCACACGGCCGTACTCCAAACCTGCTGGTCATAAGCATCGACGTCTTGACATCGAAACAGGTTGCCTCCTTTCCCGGTTTGAGTGACTGCAACGAGCACTTCGTAAGGATTTGAAGGTGAAGGGCTTATATCAGAAATGGGTGATCCGCCGAACGCGTTGTTGTCCACACGGTAGGTCGCCGACCCATTTTCTCCCGCCACCAGATAAAGCTCGCCGTCGTTGCCGCCTGTGTAGACCCCGGCATTTGCGCTATAGGCGATGACGCGAAGCGTTTGCTTAGTGAGCGGCTTGTTTGCCGACCCCCAATATGGGGCCCAGCCGTCGGTGGGGTCCCACACCCAGAGGGTGTCGGTTCCCGCCAGGAGATAGCTGTAGTCTTCAAAAGGCACTCCGGCAGCCATCGCAAGCGGGGGCTCGAAGTTGGTCGGCTGGTTGTCAAATTTCTCGCTGCCCGTGATATCGGAATTCCCCGTCCAACCGTTCGTCGTGCGATTGACTCCCAAGTTCTGGGTGCCGCTGTATGCGATTTCCGGGTTCAAGGGATCGTACAAGACGAATGCGCCATCGCCTGCGCCCGGGTTCGCCCATGCCGCGAGGTTGCCTAGCGAGGCGGGACCCGCGTTATCCTGGCAGCCACCCATCAGGCGCGTGGGATCGGTTGGATGAAGAGCCAGGTGATAAAACTGCGTAATCTGGAGGTTGGCGTTAAGGCTCTGAAACGTCCCCGTGCGATTTGCGGCATCGTACGCCATCTTGAAGATGCCGCCATCGTTACCGACATAAAACTCGCTTGGATCGGAGGGGTCGATCGCAAAACTGTGCTGGTCGTTATGGAGCTTTGCGGAGTCCTGATAGGTTTCGCCGACGTCGACCCAAATTAGTGCCGCCATTGTAGGACATCGCGAGCGTGATCAAGCCAACAAAGACGAAGTCGTTACCGCCGTATCCGGAGGTATGGATATGGTAGTCATAGGTGTCCTGGCTCCAGTTGTAGTTTGGCGTAACTGGGTTGACGGAGTTGTTGGTACTGGGGAACTCCGAAATTGAGAATATTGGTCCAGTGAGTGCCGCCGTCATCCGTTTTCCAGATGTGGTTGTTGGAAGGTGTATTATCCCAGGAATCGGGCTCCAAAACGTACAGTGTGCCCGCAACTAGCTTTGAACAGGCAAGGTCCATTACGCTGTGACTAGCGGACACGAAGGGTGGATTGGCGACCGCCGTCCAATTGACGCCGTCGTCGGTCGATTCAAAGAAGGGAACGGTGTTGGACCCGGTGAACGATTCACCAACCGCCCACCAGGTTCTGACCCCCTGCGCATTGGGGACGCTGTAATCGATATCGTCCATCCAGGGCCCTTGGGTATTCCCAACCGACACCCAGGTTTCGCCGTAATTGGTTAACGGAAGATCCCGCCGTTTTCTCCTGTTGAGGACCGACCGGCGGTGGCGAGCAGGATGTTCGGGTGATCGGGATCGACGATAATCTTGCTGATGGAGTTCGTTCCGAAGACGCTGGCGCCGTAGCTGTTCCAACTCTGGCCGCCGTTCGTCGATTTCATGACCCCTTCGCCGTAAGCGCCGGAACCCGGAAAGTCACCCGTCCCCACGTAGATGTTCAAATCGTTGGTCGGGTCAATCGCTATTGTGCTCGTGGGCATAAACTCCCAGGTGTCGCTCAGTGGGCTCCATGTGCTTCCACTATTCTCGGTTTTGAAGACTCCTCCGGTAGCGCTCGCAATGTAAATTACGCTCGGGGTAACCGGGTCCACTGCGATCGAGTTGATACGTCCGATGAGAGGGGGGACGCCGTAGTAATGCTGGTAGGGGATCGCGAGGTTCTGAGGTCCAACATAGCTCCATCCGCCGGTTGAGAGGGGCACTCTCGAAGCGGCGCCAAAGCGTGCGGCGGGCATTTGGTCTCGGTGCTTTTCGGCCTCGACGAACGGAGTCGGGTCGTAAATGCCATCCTGGTTGACCCTATCGTGCAGCCAGTACTGGTAGGACTGCCACCAATCTCCTTCTTCGTCATCGTGATCAACCTGCGCTTTGCGTTGGATATAGGTCGTGTGATCGGTTACCAATTCGTCGTTCCCCCGGACGACCCTCTCCGCATTGGGGCCGATGGCTACGAAGCCGCGAATCCCGCGAAGCCCCCGCTTCGCCTGCTTGGCCGTGATCCCATGCTTGAGTTCCAGCCTGAATAAGCCGGTGAGCTTGTCAACCCCAACGACTCTTCCGAAGGCTCTGGTTTCGGAGATGACCATCTGTTTCGATTCTGAATGGTCGGTTACGAGCAGTTCGGCGTTATTTGAAGAGTGCAATGCGACGATGGACAGTAAGAAAGTGAGCAATAGGACCTCTTCCAGCCATTATAACGGGTGACTGCAATTTTGTGGTGAGATGGAGCACGATCTAGTAATCGGACAAGCACCAAAAAGAAGACTCCCCCCATGCTCAACTTGCTGAGAACTTAGCGGACGTGTAGGGCGCAAAGCCGTCATTATTCTTGCGGCTCAGTCTTAGGCAACGGGGCAGTGCCCGGCGTTAGACAACCCGCGTCCACCAAGTCCTCACGGCGTCAGGGTCAAAGTCTTGCTCATCGTCGAGCTGCCCAAAGTTGCGGCAATGCTAACCTGCGTGGATGCGGCCACTTTCTTCGTGGTGATCGTAAACGTGCACGAACTCTTGCCTGCGGCAACGGTGACGTTTGCGGGAACAACGGCGTCAGTGTTATTCGAGGTGAGCTCGATCACGTCGCCGCTGGGGCCGGCATAGCCGTCGATGGATATTGTCCCCGTGGAACTGACGCCGCCGACTACCTGGCTGGACGAGAGCGTGAAGCTCGTGATGGAAGGTAGCCCCACGGTCAAGGTGGCTGTATGCGATACGCCATTGAAGGTCGCCTTCAAGGTCACAACTGTAGAAGCGCTCACCGGGTTCGATTTCATATCGAAGGTGCAGCTGCTCTTGCCCGCAGGAACCGTCACCGTGGCCGGAATCGTCACCGCGGCGCTGCCTCCGGCGGAGATGGACACTGCATCACCTGATAAACCTGCAGGGCCCGATAGCACCACCGATAAGACGAAGCTCTGTCCTCCAATCAGGGACGAAGGTGCGATGCTTATTCCGTCGAGAGCTGCAGGAGTCACCGTCAAAGTGGCCGTCCTCGAGGAACTGCCAAGGGTCGCGGTAAGCGTCGCCGTGGTAGTAGCGGAAGCCGCCTTCGTCGTGATATTAAAAGTTCCTGAACTCTTACCGGCGGCAATCGTGACGATCGTAGGAACTACCACGTCCGGGGTGTTCGACGTGAGCTTGACCCCGTCGCCGCCGGGGCCGGCGTAACCGTTGATAGATAGGGTCCCCGTGGGATTGACGCCCCCCAACACCGGTGTGGCCGAAACCGAGAAGCTGGTGATCGACGGAAGTCCCACGGTCAGGGTGGCCGTCTGGAAGGTGCTGTTGAAGCTCGCAGTTAGGGTCACTTCGGTGAGGGCGCTGACCGGGTTCGATTTCATATCGAAAGACCCGCTCGTTTTGCCTGCGGGAATCGTCACCATCGATGGCGCCGTCACTGCAGCGCTGCTCCCGTCGGAAATGGACACGACGTCCCCCGAAGCCCCGGCTGGCCTTGAAACCGTAACCGTGACAAGGCAGCTTTGTCCCCCAATGAGGGATGTTGGAGACACGGAAATTCCGGTTACCGTTGGCCCGATCAGTTGGAGCGGGCGGTCATACACCGGCCCTTCGCTCGTTGCATGGAATCCCACGCTGTTCATTCCCTGGCTCACGATCGGGCTGGCGCTCATCGTGTTGTGGGGCATGTTGTTCCGCTCGTTTTCTACCGCGAGAACTAGGGGCCCGAGGTCGATGCCCAATGCGTCCGGAGTGTGCCATCTCAGCCCCGGTTGGAACCCGGCATAAAAGCCGTACTCGCCTTCGTAATCGGAGTAGGTGGCGTCAAGGGTGTTCGCCGCGTCATTCGCGACGTCATCCGCCCCGCCGGAAGTTCCAACCAAGGCATAACCCAAACCGGCAATCGTTGCCGACGGGTCGACCACACCATCGCCCGAATCATTGAATGAAACCGTGCCAGGAGTGTTGCCGTTTGGCGAGGCCAGCCACGGTCCTCCATAAGGAAAGCCCACGTATCCGTTGGGGGTATCGCAGACCGAAAGACCCCAAATGTTTGTGCCGAAGTAGGGATAACTGCCGGTTAGGGTTTGGCAGTAAGCGCGGTTCATCAGCAGGGATTGCTGGGCAGCCACCCAGTAATCCCAGCCATTCGCGTCGCGCTTGCCCTCGTAGTCAAAGTAGCCCTCGGACATCTCGTGCAAGTAAAGGGAGTCGGCGTAGAACGTGTTGTAGCCATCCCACGAGAGCACGGGGCGATACCAGTTGTACCAAACAGCAGGCGGCACGTCGGTTGGATCGGAGCCGATTCCAATCAGCAGCAGGTCTGCCCCTTCATTGATGTAGTCATAGGATCCGCTGAAATAGCCTGACGTGGGGTCGTAAGTGGCCGGAAAGGTCGTCGAGTTCGGAAGGTAGCCGCCTTCGGTGATCATCCACTTCCAATTGATCCGATTCAGAATGTTGTTGGCGTGGGTCGTGACAGTAGAGTCGTTCCAATAGGACTTCGCGAACACGATGCCGGCAAATAGGTGGCCGTTGTCGATCGATGAAATGCCGAATCCCCAACCGGGATTGTAGTAGGCGAGAGCATCGCCTTTATCGTAGCTCATCCACTGGTAGAACCAACCGTTCAGCTCAATGCGAGAGCTGGTGGTATCCAAGTGGGCCAGGGTGGCCTGGGTTCGAGCCAACGCTTGGGCTCGAGGAATCCAACCCTCATCCGCGCCGACTCCATAGGCGGCAAGCGCGTAGCCCTCGGCGGAAATGTTGCATTGGTCGTAGGAGCCGCCGGCGCCGTTGTCCGGCGTCACCGAATCCGGGGCATTGGGGGCGCGATCTCGTGTAACTCCCGTGGTGGGGTTGGATTGCGTCCAGAAGTAGTTCACCGCTTCTTGCTCAAGCCGGGTTAGCAGTGCAGACGGAGTCGTCGCGTGGGCACATTGAGAGACGCCAACGAGAGAAAGGATCAAAAGGACCGAGGCGATAACCTTAAGCATGTAAACAAAACCCCGCTGAACCGGTTAAGCTGGCTTAATGATACAACGAGTTCGGGGCGAACTGCACGAGGATTCTCGCTAAGGTCCGCGGGGCCTCGATCCCGGAAATCCCCAAGGATCGCCCTGGGCGAAGCCCGGTTTATTATTGGGGCGCATTTCGATTAGCGGGCGACAGTTCGCCGCTCCAACCTTTGCCGAAGTAGATGAAACATTCACAAAAAACTTGGTAAGGCACTTGAGGTTTCCTCATTGATTGCGGTGTGAGGGCCGGAAGGTCCCAGAAGGAGGAAACAAGAAAATGTCTATCAATAAAATCGCAACCGCAATCGTCATCTCTGCCGCTCTAATGAGCGTTGCCAACGCCCAGAAAACTCGAACCACGACACCCGCCTATCACCCGGCGCCTGCTCAACACTCTGCCCCCGCCTACCACCCCGCGCCGCAGCGCTCTGCACCCCAGCAGCCCTATCGCCCAGCGCCACAACCGTATCACCCGGCGCCCGCACCGCAGCAGCCTTATCGCCCGGCTCCCCAGCCTTATCACTCTGCGCCTCAGCCCTACCATCCAGCCCCCCAACCTCAGCGGCCGATCCCGTCCCAGCCATATCGGCCGATTCCCAGCCACAATCCAACAACGGGGCACGGCCCGCAAACGGGTCCTACGATCCATCCAGTCAGATCCGGCGGCGGCTACGGCAACGCCCCCGCAGTCGCAACCCACAGCAATCCCTACGGTGCGCTTCGACCGGGACGCGGAACCTACGGCGGAAACCGACCCACAGTGGCAACCAACACGATCCGGACGAACCATGCCCCCGGCTTGTTCGGCAACCACGGCAGAGTGCCTGCTTCGGGTGGATGGCGAAACGGCTATGTCGCTCCCGCCGCCGGCTTCCACTTCGGCCTGTACGTGGCCACACCCGGCGTCGGCGTCGTCTTCTCGCCCTGGTATTACTATCCCAGCCTGCCGGCTTACATCCCTGAAGAGCGCGTAATCGTTCAAGGCGACGTAGCCTGCGATTGGGATTCGGGAGATGCCTACACGCTCGGCAATAGCGACGCCCTCGACGAAGCGGTCGCCAGGATCAACTCGATCTACCTGAGCAAGGACCAGAGCGCGATCAACGCCCTCGTCGGTGACGGCAGCCAGATCGCAATCTTCGGCGAAGGCGACTATATGTACAGCCTCACCGGCGACGACTTCAGGCAGATGCTATCGGACTGCGCTCTTGACGCCAACACCACCTCTTTCCAGGTGAACTCGGTGAAGACCGATGGAAGCAAGGCAACGGTCGATTGCGCCCACAGCTTCGCCACCGACAACGGAGTCCAGACCGTCTATCTGCGGTACGAGCTTTCGAACAGCGGCGACGAATACTGCGTCTCCGATTTCGAAACCAGTCAGAGTCCGCTCGGTTAAGCGACTCGCTGAATAGTGAGCGGATGAAGGAAACGTTTAGGGTCCAGAGACCCTAAACGTTTCCTTCATCCAATATTTTGCTTCTGGGCTATAGTTTCCTCATGGATGATTCCCAGGGGGCCACCGTTGACGATCTCAGAAAAGAGATAAGCCGCTTAACGGAAGAGAAGCGGCAACTCGAATCCGCTTGGTTCGAACTCCAATCCGCGAACCCGAAAAAAGACCATCGAGAAGTGCTCGAAGAGATCGCCCGGGCCGGCGTGGATGTCCTTAGGGCAGAAGCGGCCGGCGTCTATGTGATCGATTTCGAGACCGAGGAACTGGTTTTCGAAGCAGTCATCGGCGGAGGAGGGCCGACTCTGCAGTCTTACCGAATGCCATTGGGCCAAGGAATACCGGGTTTAGTTGCGGCAACCGGCCAAGCCTATATCGTCGCCAACGCGGAAACGGACGGACGCGTGGCCAGACCGGTGGTGGAAGTAACCGGCTACCAACCGCGCAGCGTGCTTTGCGTGCCTATGTTTTTTCAAAGCAGGGTGATTGGCGCGCTTGGCTTCTACGACAAACAGGCCGAGGGTGGCTTTGCCCAGGGCGACATTTCCGTTGCCAGCGCCTTCGCCTCGATTGCCTCCCAAGTCCTTGGCCATTCCCTGCTTCGGGATAAATCAGCTCATTCAGCAAATGGAGTTGCTCCACTTGCTCAAGCGTCCCACCTGGTCGAGCTTGTGAGCCAACTGGCGTTTTCCGGCGAGGCCGAAATGCGCCTCTGCATCCAAATCCTGGGTGCGCTTTCCGAATACGCGCGGAGCCAAAAGACCAGGTGAGAAGTGACATCCAGCGGGTCCCTGGGTTCTCGGAAGCCTTTCTTCAAGAGAACTGCAAAGATGTGCCCCTGACGTTGCCAAGCGGAACGATCACCCGTCAGTGGGCATTTGGGAAAGGGAAGGGAAATGGCGTAAAGGTCGCAATACTGGATACCGGGGTTGACGGAAGCCATCCCGGGGTGGGGACGGTCCAGGGATTTGCAGATATGTTGGATTCCAGCGAAGGTATTTCTACCGCACCTCATGAGGATGTTTTTGGCCACGGCACCGCCTGCGCGGGAATCGTGCGAAGCCTTGCGCCTGAGTGCGAGATCTACAGCGTCCGCGTGCTAGGAAGGTCTCTGTTCGGAACAGGAAAGGCTTTGTTAAGGGGAATCGAGTGGGCAGTAGAGAACGAGTGCACCGTTTGTAACCTGAGCCTCGGGACTACCGAGCAAGAGTTTTTCGCCGCCCTCCACAAGGTGGCGGACGATGCCTACTTCAAGAGTATCGCGGTGGTGGTGGCGGCGAACAATATGCCTGTTCCCAGTTTTCCAGCGGTTTTTGCTTCAGTAATCTCCGTGGCCAGCCATTCCTATGAAGACCCGGAGGTTCTCCTTTATAACGCCGAACCACCGGTCGAGTTTGGAGCGCGCGGAATCAACGTTCTTGTCCCCTGGCTCGATCGGGGGTACGTACGCACAACGGGCAACAGCTATGCAGCGCCTCACGTAACCGGGTTCGTTGCCCGAATGCAAAGCGAGCATCCTGACCTAACGCCTTCCGAGATTAAGACGGTTTTGAAGGCGATTTCAAGGAATTTCACAATAGGGGAGCTGCTTAGGACGAAGAACAAATTTTGTTGTCCGAAGCAGAACAAGGCAGGACTGCCCCGGGCCAAAAGAACTTAGCCGGCAGTTGAGCCGTAGGCGACACTGCCGGTAGACGGCAGCCCCACCCCTTCAGCACGCCGGAGGTGTGCAAGAAACTCTACGCAAGATGCGTCACCTCACAAGGGCTGGGAGTCTGGAATGCATTCCGGAATTTCTAGCACGCCTCCGGCGTGCGGTAATTGGGGAACGGCATCCGGCAGTGTCGCCTACGGCTCAACTGCCGGCTAAGTTCTTTGGCCCCCTCGGGGTGACCCCGCCAGACAGTCACACCAATCCAAACACCCAATGGTCCGGGCATCCGAGGCTGATTGCCCTCATGGCTTCCGCGGAGGCCTCTCGCTCCTTGCCCTGTTCAAAATAGACGCCGGCAAGGTTGGCGTGAAAGACTCCGTTGTTGGGATCAAGTTGGACAGCTCGTCGGTAGAGCCGTTCCGCCTCTCCAAAGTCGGCTTTTTCATCCATGAGGATGGCGCCCAAGTTGTTGATCGCTCCCGAGTCATCCGGGGCGATCTCCACCGCTTTGCGGTAAAGAGTGGCTGCATCGTCCACCTCATGGCGGGACTGGTAAAGAAGCTCCGCGAGCCCCTTGTAAGCGGGAACGCACGTCGGCTCGATCTGGATGGCTTTTCGATAGAGGTCTTCCGCCTCGTCCACATCGTGCTTCACGTTGTGGAGGAAGCTCGCCAGATTGAACGCCGGTTCTACCAAATCAGGATGATCGGCGACGGCGCTTCGGTAGAGGCGCTCGGCCTGAATATCATCGCTGAAATCAAATGCTTGCACTCCAAGTGTTGCGTACCGCGCGTTGCCGGAAAAGAGGGCGGCGAGAATGGAGCGCCTTTGCGGTGGCGCAAAGGAGCGAACGCCGGTTAAGGCAAGCTCTGCTTTGGCGTCCTGCATAGATTCAATAGATGCGGCGAAACCGGGGTCGATTTCGATCAACCCTTCAACGATCTCTTTCGTGATAGGGTCCGCCGTCCCGTCCACATAGGCCGCCATTTCCTCATAAGAAACGTGGGGATTCTCTACGGGCGGAAATGCGCTCTTGCTCAGGCGGTTGAATAACTCCTTGTTGCGGTCTAGGCTCATTTTAATTTCCTCCGTTGACAGTACTGCCGCAAACTGGAATGCAAACAATCGCGGGATATTACGCTCATGCGAAACAATTCCTTAAAAACTTCTCGCCCATGTGGCGCTGAATCGCCCGATGAGCCACCGACCGCAAGTTGATCACTTGCTGGGTGGTGCAATTCATCATTGCCGCGATCCTCTTGTCTTCCAAGGGCAGATCGTTCCAGAGATTCATCACCACACTGAGTTCGAGAGTCATAGCTTCGGCAATCGCTTCTGGGGAGCACAGTTGAAGGGTGATCATGAGATCGATAATCCCTCGCCCGTTCGTGTCCCTAAAGTTCAAGAGCAGTGCTTGAGCCTGCAGCGGTCGCAGCCGTTTGACCTCGGTCCATAGGGCCTCAAGACAATCCCGGTGGGCCATTTTCTCGACGGGATCCAAAATCGGCGCGGCGGTTTCGATCTCGTTGCCGGATTCGTTTGTCTCCAACGGAGTGTCCTTTTTGCCCGTGGCCTCGGCCAATGCCGCCACAATCGCATCGAAAGGAAGCGGGCAACCAGCCCAGTTGAAGAGGTGCTGTAGCATGTCGGGAATTCGCTTGGCCCCCGACTGGGAAAAGACCTCGCGGGCAACGGTTTCCGGAGTATCGCAGAGGCGCTTTGCGCGATCGGACTGGCGGATCTCTTTTCCGCTCCAAGCGGAATACCCGGCTACCGGCAGGCCGGCCTTGTCCTGCCCGTAGGCGAAGCCGTCTTCCTTGTCAAGGAAATAACGAATCGAGCTGGCTAAGCTGGCACGGGCCGGCATTTTGGCCCGAAAATATCCATCACAGGCGGTAACCGCGGCTCGGCTTACATAGGCTTCCAGGTTCTCGACTTCGCGCGGCCGGTCGGACAGAGCGCGCCAGGCCGCGACGACCGCCTCTTGGACGATGTCCTCTTCATCCTGGAGCAGGGTCTTTGCGTTGGGATAACCGCTGAGCCTTCTCCGCACCACCCGGCGCGCAACATCCAGCATTCTATCTACGTCTCGCTCGGTCAGCTCACTCACTGTCACCATCCACCCGGATAGATTATATCAATCTGAGGGTGCGTTAGTCCCGTAGTTTTGGCTGGCTACTTCCGGGAGCCCAATATAGTTCCTGAAGAAGAAGGAAGAGCGCGTCCCTCAGTCGGTCGGAGCCTCCATCGGGTGGACAACCTTTCGCTATTTGAACCTAGCCGCGAGCACCTAAAAGGCGGCGCCGCAAAACCCTGCGAAACAGCGCGTAGGGCCAATGGCCCATGGGTCGTAATGAGCCGGCCAGTTCTCCCTCTTTCGTGCCTGGAGGATACGACAAATGAACCAGATTAACCTACAAGCTACAAGCGGCCGAAGTGGACTTCGAGAGGGGCTTCGCCGCCAGCTCGACATCCCGGAATGCGTTTTCGTGCTGGTCAACAGCCGGCAGAGAATGTTTTCATTTACACGAACTAGCCAGGGAGTGAAAAGCGATTCGGCGCAATGCGAGGTCTCGCGTTGGCTCGATCCCGATGAATCTGCCCTCGTTTGCTTTCTCACGGAAGCCGACGCCAAGACCTTCTGCAAGCATTCTTGGTCGCCGATTCGTGTGAGTCTAGAGCAAGTGCGTTCGGCCGCGATTGAAAGGGGCGACCGCGGGCTGCTCCTCGTCTTTCGAAATGAGGGACGGGTCGGCATGTTCATGCAATACGTGCGGTGAAGTACCGAAATCCAGCGTCTTTTGCCGGTGGCGGTCGCAATCTGCTTGCATGTTAAGGGAAAATAACGAAGCTCATGGAGGACTGTCGCATTGGGGCCGTTTGTTGGACCCGGAGAAGTTGAAACCGGAAATCTCAACCGCGGTCGCGAAGGAAACTCAATGCTACAGCCTCCACTGGGATTTAAATCATGAGCCGATTCGCAAAATTCTCTTTGATCCTTTCTCTCGCCCCTTCGGCATTTTCGGTTGCATGGGCGCAGACGGGGGCCAATAGCTTTAGCGATAATAAGGCCCACCCTACAGAGGGCATTGGAGCCGATTCAAAAGGTGGTTGGGAGGAGGACGGCGGGAAAATCAGCGCTGATTTATGGCTCTTGCTCGATCAAATCGGCCAGTTTGCGAATAAGGAGTCTGGCCAACTACATTTGCCGAAAGATCCGGACATGGCGGACGTTAAAGTGGTGAATGGCCACCGCTGGATTGACGTTGTTGCCGAGGTCAGACCGGGAACTCGGCGAATCGACATCGTAGGATCAACGACGGGCGTCAAGTGGATCGACTCAGTGGGGGACTTTGCCTTTCTCGAAGTCGACGTCACCCAGATCCGCAGAGTTTCGGGGAATCGGAGGGTGTTGAGCCTATCCCTCGAAAACCGGTTTGAAGGCATGCCACCCTTAGTTCCAGACGTTCCGGCCAAGCCGGCACTGCCGCACAAAGGGGGAGCTTCATGGGTTCCGAATCCCGTTCCCGGGACCTTCGATCATCAGGGTCTAACCGGCAAGGGGGTAATCGTCACCGTAATCGACTCCGGAATCGATTGGAAGCATCCTGATTTCATCGACGCCAGCGGTAAATCAAGGATTCTTGAGCTTTGGGACTTGTCGGACGACAGCTTCGCAACGAAAGGAATCGGATCAGCTCCGCCCGTTGCCGGGTTGGGTGGGACCCTTTATACCTCCGCTCAAATCAACGAGGCGCTTGCGGGCCACGGCGTGGTGAACTCTAAGGATACCGTTGGCCATGGAACCGCCTGCGCGGGAATGGCAGCAGGCAACGGACGCGCGAAGGTCACGGGCATGCCGGCCGGGATCTACAAGGGAGTTGCTCCCGAAGCCGATCTGATCATTTGCAAGGTGACGGACGACAAGGGACATTACCGTCATGAGGAAGAGGTTGCAAAATGGGCGGTCGAGGAGGCGAAAAAGCTTCACGAGCCGGTCGTGATCAACCTTAGCTGTGGGTCACAGGCAAGCGCACATGATGGATTGGACAAGGACGAGAAAGTCATCGACTCGATCGTGGGCCCCGGCATTCCTGGAGCGGCAATTTCCGTAGCTGCAGGCAACGAGCGACCATTTGGACTACACGCGAGTGGATTCTTTAACAAGGCGGAAGCGGGAGTTCAATCCAACGCTTCGCCGAAAATTCTGGACATGCAAAGGGACGGTTATCTCGTCGGAGTGTTTGACAACCGGGATGATTGGGGACTGAACATTACCTGTGCCGATTCCGACATGTTTTCAAAGGATAAGAGTGGGAAGGCGATGTCTTGGAAGTTGTATTGGGATGGTCAAAAGATCCAATCCAAATATGAGGCTTCCGATGGTAGCGAAACCGACACCCCGGAGGAGATGAGCAAGCTGTACGAAACGGAGGCAGACGGCGCCACCCGCAAGCTCAATCTGCTTTTGCCGGCTTCGAATTACTTCATCACGCCTTTCGGTGGCGAGACGGTGGATTCGGGGCAATATGATCTTTACGTTCCCCAGACGATGTATGGGAACTTCAGGGTAGGCGGGGATGAAAAAAAGAATGGTCGCCAGTCCGGGAAATGCTAAAAACGCGATCACGATTGGCGCCTACAACTTTCAGTCCGATTGGCTGGCCGCCTCCGGCGGGCACGTGCATAACATGTTCGAGGTCGGAGACTTGGCTGAGTACTCGAACGCCGGCTATCGCCGGGACGACCTGGTCAAACCGGATATCGTAGCCCCCGGCTCTTTCGCCATCTCCGCCTACGCGGATGGGGCAACGGCGATGACCGCCAACAACCGCAGCAACTTGCTCCCGGGAGGCAATTACGTTGCCTGGCAGGGGACGAGTGCGGCGACGCCCTATGCGGCAGGAGTTGTGGCCCTGATGCTTCAGAAGAACCCGAAGTTGGATGCCTCCCAGATTCAAAAGATATTGGACAGCACCGCAAAAAAGGACAAGTTCACCGGCAGCTTGCCAAATAGAGATTGGGGGCATGGCAAGCTGAACCCGGCCGCCGCCTTAAAGGCGACCCCCGCGCGCTAATAGATTTAGGCCCTCGGGTATCTTGGATTGCGGTCAGAGGGTACTAACTTGGAAAGCCGATTCCTTCAGTGTTCAATCCTTTTTCTGGACATCGCGTCCTCCACCGAACACTGGCAGTCGCGGAAGGCTGATTTTCGGGCCGCCCAGGACCACTGTTTTATCCTATCGGATCGGCTTGCGAAAGAGCATCACGGCAACGTGGTCAAGTCCACCGGCGATGGAAGGCTGGTTCTCTTCAACCGGCCTTTGGATGCCGCCCTCTTTCCATTGAGCTTCAGTTATCGATATCCGCAACCGATTGGCCAAGTCTGGTTCCCGATTTGGATGCGCTTGAACTGCATGTGGGAATCAGCACAGGCTGGACGATGGAATGCGAGGGGCCCCATGGCCAAGCAGACTATATCGGGTTTGCCCCCAATAAGGCGAGCAGGATCGAATCCGCAAGCAATGCAAAGCAAATCGTAGTTTGCGACGCCACAAGGCTGCTTATCGAGCAGGATCACCCCCAAGGAGTGCGGCTCAAACAGCTGGGGGTTTACCGCCTTAAGGGTTGTGGAGATGAGTTGCTTTGGCAGGTATGTGCAGAAGGTCTACAAGAAGACTCCCATCGTTGAGGGCGGAGCGGACCAAAAACAACAACCTTCCCCCGCTGGACGCCAAACGAGTGGATGAACTCGGACGTCTTCAAACGCTCTCTGAGCTGCTGATAACCACCGACACTCGATTTCTTTCGATCTTGGGCATGGCGGGAGCGGGGAAGACTTTGCTTGCTCTTCATATCGCTCACAATTTGCTGCCAAGGTTTCCCCAAGGTGTTTATTGGATCGATCTGGACGGAGTCGTCACCGAGGCGGAAGCGGTCAAGGATTCTGGAAGAGCTGAGGCTTCCAATCGCCCGCGATCTGGATCCCGCTCTGCTGTTCTTCGCCGACAAAGAAGCGATCCTGGTTCTGGATGCCCTGCAAGAGTTGGATGGTTACGGGTTCTTGCAACTTCTGCTGCTGAAGTGTCCAAGGCTGAGGCTCCTGCGAACGGGCTATTCGAACATCTTTGGCCGAGGCGAAACCGTGCGCACGATCGAGCCGCTCACCTTTCAAGAATCGCTGACCGTGCTCAGGAACGAAGCTGAAGCCAGTGATTCATTAGGGGCGCTTTCCGCTGACCAGACATCCACTGAGGAGTTATGCGGCCTGTTGGACGGTAACCCCTTGGCCATTGGTTTGGCAGCCGGCCTCCTCGTGACGTGCAATGCCCGGGAAGCGGTGGCGAGCATAAGGGCAAGTATTGACGAACTTAGTCAAGACGGGCGACTGATGCCCCCAAGGCAGGCTAGTTTGAAAGCCGCGATCGGCGCGGTGCTTGCCACCATTCCGGAATCAAGCAGGGAGACACTGTCTGCGGCGTCCGTCTTTGAGAGCTCGTTTTCACGCGAGGAACTGGCCGCAGTATGCACTCCTGAGCGCCGGGACTTGGAAAGGCTCAAACTTGCCGGACTCATTCGCCAGGACCCAGACTCGATCGAGACCACTCGCTATTGGTTGCCTTATGCGGTCCGGCAAATCGCATCCGAACTGCTCAAAGAGAGTGCGCTGCTACCAAAGGTGAGGGAGGGCCACGCTCGTTCGGTGGCTATCTTGTTGCGAGACGCTTCTAGCTCGGCGCGAACATCCAGCGAAGTCCAATCCCACAAGTTGCTCCGTCACCGGCTGGGCGAGTTGGAAACGGCTTTCCAGTGGGCAGCGGAGTATTGTCGGAGGGGAACATCGGCGTCGGACCTAGTGCGGTTGCCGGCGATTTGGCATCCCTTCATATTCGACATGGGTTGCCGACTAAGGCGCTTGCCGTACTGAACAAGGCCCGCACTTGCATAGCGGTCATGGATCCGGGAGACGAAGTCCTTATTCTACGGGAAGAGGCGAGCGCGCGCATTGATTTAATGGATTGGGACTTCGCAAGAGTGGCAGCCAAGGAAGCGCTGGCCAAACTAGAAGGTTTGAACGGGGCCGATAACGGACTTATCGAGCGGTGAACTGCTGAGCCTGCTCGGAGTCATCGAGTCCAATCATGGTGATCCTTTGGCTGCTCGATCCTATTTCGAAAAGGCCGAAAAGGGCTTCCACGCAGGCGGCTTTCGGGGCCCGCAGGCCATGGTCTTGAACAATCTGGGGAAGCTGGAACGGGAACGGTTCGACAACAGCGAGGTAGCGGAAGACTTTCTGGTGAAGGCCCTGGGATTGTTTCAACAAGTGGGAGACCAGCGCGGGGTTTCCGAGGCAAGCACCAACTTGGGATTGGTCGCGTTCGCAAGAAAGCAATACGACTTGTCCATCTCGCACGGGTTGGCCGCATTGGAAATATCGGCCCAACTCGGCAGCTTTGTGGGTGTGGCCCGCTCCGCATACAATTTGGGAGAAGCGGCTGCCGCCCTCCACGATCAGGGTCGGGCGGCCATCTTATTTCTCGCGTCCGGCAAGCTCTTCGAGTTCATTGGTTCGCCGCTTGCCCGCAAAGCGACGGAGGCCTTTTCGACCTTGCAATCATTTGATAGGAGCACGGCGCCCAAACTAACTTCAACGCAGGCCATTGTTGAGACGGCCATCACAACCGCGCGCCAGCTAAAGGGTGAGTTCTCCACGGAGGTGAGTGCCGCGGTCGGCTCTCACGCTCTGGAACGTGCTGCCGAACATCGGGAGCCAAAGCTCCCTTCTTGATATTTGTGAGTTTCTAATTTTCTTGGTAAGGCCAATCCCGCTTTCTCATCAGAGAGGTTGTAAGAGCCGGAAAGGCTCAGAAGGAGGAATCAAGAAATGAAGAATATCAAAAACATCGCCATCGTCATCGCAATCGCGCTTGCCGGCGCAACGACCGTTATGCAGGCCCACGCAGCAACGCAGGGTTCGAAGCCGGCGATCACCGAGGCACGTCGCTTCGCAGTGGATATGTGGCAGGAGGGATGGAATATCCGGTTCGTCAATCATACGAGTGGGATTCGGGTTGTAAGGTACATGGTTTACCTCGCCAATGGCGACCAGATGGAGCGGGAGATCACCCTGCTTCCGTTCAGGCCTGGGATCGATGCGATCGGTCCGCTTCTCAACGGCTACCAGATTGAATTCATCGCCTAGTCAAGGTCGCTTTTCAGCAACCCGGCACCTCGCAAACCCCGGCTTCGGCCGGGGTTTTTTGTTCGCAAGAATTTACAAAAATTCCCAGAGAGCCCGTAATGCCAGCGCGATTTCCGTATCGGTTCTGCTGTAGGGAGTGAAATCCCTCGAAGGAGGATCGTAATGCAAACTTTGAAAACCTGGCAGGAGGAACCACTCGCCTGCTCATTGAAGATGGATGCTGAGGTGAGTGGCTTCCTCAGCCCCGGCGAAAAACACACCTATCTCGAATCGCTGCCCATGGGAAGATACGAGCTAGAAATCATCGAATGTCAAGGTTCGGAGATCCACGTGCTTGACCAGTTCAATGACCCGCTCACCGAGCTCAGCGGATCCATTGGGGATTCGGAGATTTTCTATGTGCCCGGGCGCGAGTTAGTGTTCGTGGAAGTTCGGAATGCAACTCGCGGGGACCTGTACTACAGCTTCAAGCTGCGCCGCAACCCTCGCCAGTTGATGATCCAAGAAGCCTATCTCGCATAAAAGGGGGGATTCAACAGCAAGGCGCTGTCGTCCTAAACGAGGCTTCGGCCGAGCGAAGGACGAAGGCGCCTTGCTTCTTCCTCCTGAAAATGGTTGATATTCGGGCGTACCTCGTTGCTCGCTGTGCTTCGGGATGCGTCCTCGCCATTTGAACTCGGCCAATCTATTATTTAGATGCAATCCTGTCCCCGTGCCGGAGGCATGACCCTTTCGCGGTCGGGCTCTTTTCGAACCTCTCATTGGCCAACATCTAGCAACGCTGCCCTTGTCAGCCGGGCGGGTGGCCTTGTTGGCAATAAACTTCTGAGCGCCTCTCTTTGAACGTCAACACTTTGCTTCATCCGACCCCGTAAAAAAATCTAAAAAGATTGGTAAGGCGTCGAGACTTCCTTCATCAACGAAGGTGTAAGGCCGGAAAGGCCGACTTAGGAGGAAATACAAAATGTCATCAATCAACAAACTCGCAATCGCTGCAACTCTATCGACCGTGCTCGTTGGCGCGGCAAACGCCCAATATCGCCAGCCGATCTATCATCCGGCGGTCCCCGTTTATCATCCCGCTCCGGTTTATCACCCAGCCCCGGTCTCGTCTCCTGCCCCGAGCAGGACGACACCTAGCGCTCCTTCAGGTCGTTCCGGCGGCTCCGGTGGCTCGGGCGGCGGAAGCGCGCCGGTTCGGCATCCCTATCACCCCGCAGGGAACTCCGGCGGGCATGCCGGCGGCGCCGCCAAGGGAGGCGCAGGCCATGGGCCGACAAGCGGCGGCACAGTCAAGCATTTTCCTGGCCGAAATCCTGGCGGTTGGCGCGAGGGTTACATTCCGAGAGTCGGAAGTGACGGCTTGCGCTACGGAAGCTACCTGGATGCCGCGGATGAGAACTGCGTAGCCTCACCCTGGTATCTCTACGACATTCTGCCCGGCTACCTGAATGCGGACAGCGTTCAAACCGGCGACGCCGATTGCGACTGGAGCTCGGGCGACAGCTACGCTTGGGACGCGAATGGTTTCGGGGCGAACAAGGGCGTGGATGACGCCGCGGGCCAGATCCTTGCCGCCTTCCAAAAGAAGGATCAGGATTCCATCGCCTCTCTGATCGGCACGGACGGTCAGATCGCGATCTACAACTCGGAGAAGTACATGTACTCCGTAAGCGACGCGGACTTCACCCAGATGCTCACAGATTGTGCCCTCGACGCCGACACGGCGTTATTCCAGATCACATCCGTGAAGGTAGATGGAAACAACGCGATCGTGAAGTGCAAGCACCAGTTCGTGGACGGGGACGGCGCTCTGCAGACCGTGTACCAACAGTATCACCTAACCGATGCCGGCGCCCAGTTCCAGGTGGTTGGCTTCTCGACCAGCGAAAAATCGATGTAGATATTCTTCGCCCGCATCACTCGACCAGCGCCCGGTTTATCCGGGCGCCTATGTTTTAAGTTTAAGGCTGTGAATGGTTGGCCCTGGCCCTCGACACCATATAACTTGGCGCCACAAAAACAAACTCTCCGCCCTTATCACTACCAAACCGCCCTCCTTGGGGGTCGGAGTTCAACTCATGGCGCATGGCCCCGTCCAGGTCGTCCGCCAGAATATAGGCCGATTTTGCTCCCTTTAGATGGTCAAGCAAAACCCTTGAAAACGGCGAGCCGTTTCTTTCGGATCCGTTGGGTACCTTCCGCGTCCCGGACGCGAGAAACTGTCGTGATTTTTTGGTGAGGTCCCGACTGAGCCGAGCGTCCTGAACGAGGCAAAAACTCTGCGATGTGGTCAACGCTGCATCTTCATCGGTTCCCCCGCCGAACAGCTTAGGATCGAAATCGGCCCCATAGCAAACGTCGAGAACGACGAGAACATGATTTGCTTTGTACCCATCCGCACCGTCCCGGAGTTCTTTCAGCTTAAAGTAGGATGACATGGAAGGATCGTCTTCCTTTGAACTGGTCAACACTACGTATCCTCCTTGCTCGAATCCAACCCTCTTTTCGCAGCCATGTCCGGCAAAGTAGATGAGGATTTCATCCCGCCGGATTGTTGTGCAGTTCGTAAATCGCGTCGAGAGTCCTGTTCACTGTGTCTAAATCCGGGTTCGGAACGATACGAGCATCGAATCCAAAGTCGTCGTGGAGTAGGGTCCGCAATCGGGTTGCATCCACACCTGGGTTAATGAGGTCCTTGTATAGTGAATTCTGATAGTGTCCGGTGGAGGCGAAAATGATGGCGATCTTCACAGCAGTTGAGATGTTTGGTTCGTCGCCGCTCCCTGGATCTGAAGCGCACTTTGACGCAACGACTTTTGTCGCCTTTGCGAGCTTGATTCTGCAGGCCGCAATATCGGTGCCCAAGGCCGTAGGATGTGCAGTTATTGGCTGCGTGTCAATTGAGGAGACGAAATTTGCAGTTTCCTTTGCAAGGGTCTGGATACGTTCTCTTAGTTCTCTAAGCTTAGTTAGCTGTTCTGCTCTTGGACGTGAAGGAAGAAGAACCCGTTGAAGCTCAGCGGCCTGCGCGTCCACACTTTGCTCCCTTGCCTCCATTTGGTCAAATCGGTCAAGAAAAGCTCTTTCATTCTCCGTCATTGCAATTGGATCCAGCGAGACGCTCGTTCTTACCCTGAGGACGGCCGCCTCTTCGTCCTTTCTTCCCTCCGAAGCCAGTGCAGACTTCCAACCGATCGTAGAAAGCGCCCTCCTGTTTAGAAAAGGCGTTGATGGCGCCTTGCCCCAAGCCCAAGACACCCTTTGCCAACTCATGATGGATATTCAATCCACGCTTCAAAAACGCGATACCTGCATTGGGGAGTTTGGCCATAAGGGCCGCCCTGCCAAGATCGCTCAGGGACTCCGATTCGATTTTCGGATTGCTCGTCTCTGTTGCAATGGGTATTGCTTCGCAAAGACACTGAAAAGACTTGGGATAATCTTTCAGAATTGAGTAAGCGACCCCTATATTTGCTAATGATGATGATTCACCGGCTCGATCACAATACTGGCGCTGCTTCGGGAGCACCTCTTGAAAATAATCGAGGGCCCGGTCGCAATAGAATGGAGATCGTCGCTCCTCACTCTTAGCGAGAAATATCCTGCCAACTCGACTCATAACCGTGCACTGATTCGGCACATCGGGCAGCTTTAGAAGCAGAGAGAGAGCCCGGTTGTAGTAAGAGACAGCCATGTCAGAACTGCCTTCTTGTGCAAAAACCGCGCCTATATTCTCGAGCGCGCGAGCCGCAACGTCGCCCCTCGGGTCTGATGCCTCCAAAAATGCCTGACGGTAGTAATCCAGTGCTCGGTCCTGATCGCCAAGCGAAGTGTACACGAGCCCAATGTTGTTCCAGGCAATCGCCAAGCTGTCCCATTTGCCTAGCCTTGTCAAAGATCGACAGGCTCGATACAGGAACTCCAAAGCTTGTGTTTCGTTCCCGATGTCGTTGTAGGTTGAGCCAATGTCGCCAAGCAGCTGAGCCTCGTCTTCGCTCCCGGGTTGAACCCTCGCTAAAGACCGGAGATAATAATCTAACGCCGACTTGGGTTTGCCCAGCAATGCGTACACTTCCGCGATGAAGCTAAGGACCGCTTCTCCCGGCTGATTGTGCTCGTTGAGCGTGGCTAACGCGCGCTGATAGTAGCCTATAGAATCGTTGAGTTGACCCAAGTCCTCATAAACCCTGCCGTAACCAGTGAACGACTCGCTCTTGGCAGCCCAATCACCATCCGTCTGGGTAACTGAAAGGGCGCGGTCAAAGTAGCTAACGGCTTCAGCGAAATTTCCATCGCCCTCTAGCGTCGCACCTGCTTCGTTCAAAAGATCGGCTCTAGGATAGGGTTCCGGCTCCAGCATCTTGTCGGCCTGGTTCCAACAGACCGCCGCATGGGGCTCGTCATGAAGTTCGTGGAATGCGGATGCCAGTCCCTGGAACGTAAACCCATTGTCCACCGAACTCGGTGCAGCCTTAGCGTGCTGCAGCGCTTCAATAAGTTTGGCCCGCAGACCTTTGGGATCCCTTTGCGGATCTATGACTCCACTGAGATTCAGTAGGCTTGCCGCGATGAGCCGTTCGTCCTTGATGTCATTGCTCAGCCGAAGCGCACGTTTTAGGCACTCGGTTGCTTTAGGAATCCGGGGGGCAGGGGAATTCATGTAGGCTACACCCATTCCAATCAAGCACTTTGCCTGACCAACAAAATCGCGAAGGTCGGTATCCAATTGGAGGGCGTGGCCGTAGTAATTTAGAGCTTTAACGTCATCCTTCGCAGAGTCGGAAGTGTCGCCGGCGTGGTAAAGCGAATCTGCCTGTCTCGATCTCGTCCCAACACGTTCGAACTGGGTCGCTGCAGAATCAAAGGAAAAAGCAGCTTGATCCCAATGTCGAAGCCTTGCGTGGGCTATTCCGCATTGGTATTCGGATTCTGCAACTCCGAGTGCGTCGCCGGCCTGTTCAGCGGCGGCACTGATCTTCCTGTAGGCGGCAAAGCCCGATTCGGCATTTTGGATTTTGGCGGCATCGTCAAGCTGCTTCTTAATAGCTGCCGTTATCGAGTGGCCATTCTGGGAACAAGGTGAGACCGCAAACAGTGGCAGTGAGGCAAGGATAACAAAAGTCTTGATCGTTCTCAAATTCGGCCTCCAGATCCTTTGGCGAATCGTGCTCGTCCGGATCGATTCACAATTACGGAGCGAATAGACTTGAACTACCACGTTGCTATTCTATGAAATTCCGTACTAAGTAGTCAACATCTTATGCTTGGCCAGTCGTGATTTAGTTGTTTGGTCAAATCTCCGTTAAATCAATTTCCTTGCCCTTGCATTTATCCTAGGCCTCCACTATAATAGCTGGAAGCCTTTCGATTACGTAAGGCCTTGGGGGTTTTGAGTTTGAGGTCGCCACGATTCCTTTGCTTACTTTTGTGTCTACTGTTGGTCGCGTGTGGTCAAGGGCAGGCAATCCTCGGGTTCCAGGATTCCGGGCCGTTTGCATATACCTACTCACAGAGCCAGGGAGGGACCAACTTGGGGAGCTACTACGGTGGCTGCATTGCTTGCGATTCAAACGGAAGCATCTACTCGGTGGGCATGTGTCAGCGCTACGGAGACTATCCGCCGCTTTTTCACGTTGCGAGCTATGATGTATATGGCAATCTCCAATGGGAAATGTATCCTGCCGCACCCGCCGGCGTTACTCCATTCAATACCCGAGCCGCAACTATTGCAGATGGAGCCCTGTACATACTCGCGACGGGCTTGGTAACGAGCTCGACAACGGACGCTCAGAGAAAAGTGGCCGTTGTCTATCAAATTTCGCTGGACGGATCTTCGGTCAAGTTCAATTACCGAGGAGATAATGCCGGCAACATAGTTGGAAGCGCTCTATTGGTAGGCTACGGCGAAGTTTACGTAATCGCCTATGAGGAGCCTGGCGGATCGCCGTTTACGTATCTGGGACCGAACGATACAAAGCTAGGCACATATCCCGCCAACAACTTGGTCGGCCTGGAATTTGACGAAACAACCTTGGGAGAGGTAAGCGGAACGACCCTGCTTCCCTACATAAATGCGCCTCTCGATTCGGGCTCCGAGATATCTGTCAGAGCCGATTATGCCTATGCCGTTTTTGATCCCAACGGGAACATTCAAATTGCTGCGAACGGTTCGAACGTTACCGGAAAGCCGGCCTCGACCGGATTCGCCGACGGCATCGTGATGTCTTGTTATCATGAAGGCATCACGCCATTTCAGGGCCCTGTTAGGACGAGGATGGAAGGATCCTCCAACTATGATTTGGGCGACAACATAGTGGGCTTGGGTATTAATGGAGACAACTTATATGTGGGCGCAAAGGCTTATATCGGAAGCCGATGGCAGTTTAACGTAGAAAAATTCAACGTTGCCGATAACAAGCTAGCAGAGCAATACCATCTGACCCCTCTAAGATCTAGCGGTAATGGTCAACCGCAGTCTTTGTTGGTCACCGCCGCTGGCGGGATAGCGATTACCGGCAATTACACTTCACCGCCTACCTATGCAACCTTCCTACTATCCGACACCGGAACCGCTCTCAAGCAGAAATGGGCCGAGACCGCGTTGTCCTGGCCAGGCAACTACCAGGTCGGAGCAACCAGCCTTGCCTCGGATGCCGAAGGCTTCCTGTATTGCCTTTACGGTAACTCGGCCGGCGCGCCGCTTATCTACAAATACGACAGCAGCGGCGATGTAATATGGAGTAAGGCCGTTACCGAGGGACCTGGACTCATCTGGAACAGTCCAAATCCAGCGACTGACAACGATTATTTCGATTCTAATCTTGTCGTCGATCCATTTGGGAATATCGACACATGTTTAACCTCGCAGAGCCCAGTTGAAGGTAATAATCAGAGGTCGCCAATTCCGCAAATGTGGACGATACAGCTCATGAACGGGGTAGTGGCCGCTGGCGCCAGCTACTATATATCGAATGAGGCCTTGCTGAATGTCGCGGCTGATAACGGACTCCTTAGACACAGCTATTACACCCAAGGCGCCGTCTGCTCCGTCGTATCGCCTCCTTCTCACGGATACCTTTCGCTTGGTGGCGACGGGTCGTTCTTTTACGTGCCGGATTCAACCTTTGCAGGCGTCGACGAGTTCACCTACAGCGCGACCAAAAGCTCTCTTGCGGAGGACATTCCGGTTACTTCTGATCCGGCTACGGTCAATATCTACATCGAGCCGGCGGTGGCCACGCTATCGGTGCCGCAAGCTATCGTAGGGCACTCGAAGGCAACCGTTACCGAACGTGGCGTGGTTGCGCTGGCATCGGCGGTCCCCTCCGGCGGTTCCTCGGTCACGGTTCAATTAACTGCGGCGACCCTACCTTCTTATCCGAGTTACACCATTCCGGCAATACCCGCAGCGACGTTGGCTGCGGGCACTCAATCAGCCGGATTTCAATTGACAATTCCGTCCATCACTAACGGTTCGATCGTTAAGGTGACGGCAACGAGCAGCATCGTCCCTTATGCGGGTGCAGATCCCATTACGAACACCGTTAGCAGCCTTGTAACAGTGTTCCCGGACATCAGTTCGACGGACCCAATCGATTTTGGTAGCACGTCCGTAAAGGCGGGATTACAGAACGCCCAGGCAGTAGTCAATCTCGCTGGAGAGACGGTTGCTCCCGTCAACACTCAGCTTTTTACGAGCAATCACTCGGCTCTTTATTTCCAGGACTATAACGTTACGATTCCCAACGGGGCCTCCTCCGCATCCATTAGTTATTCGACCGGCACCGTTACTTCCGCGACAACCGTGACCGTCACAGTTCAAGAGGTTGACACGACGACAAAGTACTCCAAGGCAGTTACGGTTGAACCGGCAGCACCTGAAGATTTTGCACGTGACCTCTCGAACATCGAGACCTTAGATTCTTTGGACACTGATCAATCGTGCGGCTCGAATCCCGCAGATGGGGGGGACATCCTCGCAGGACGTGCCCGAGGGATCATCAAGCAACGAATCGTCGAGCCGGGAACCGTTCAATACTTCGCAACGCATAGACAGATTGCGTCCGGAGTTTCGGCGGAACGGGCAATGGAAATGAAGGGGGTCTTTCGCAAAGCGCACCCACCAAATGCGATTTGTGGGGGGCCGCGTATGATCAGGGTGCGGGCGTATCCAATTGGCGTTGCTCATATAGGTAGGGTGGCATGACGGAAGCTTTAGCGACGTTCTTCAGGCGTTTAAGCAGCCCTTTGAAAACGGCTGTAACCGCAGCTGCCTTGAAACGGAATGCGAGGACAATCGCATTTTTGGCGGGAATCCTTGTTCCAAGCGCGTGCTTTTGCCAACAAATAAAGCCCGGACAGGTGAACCAGCGAATATGGGTCAGCAATTCCCTTTATTCAAATTCGCCAAATTCAGAAGGTCCAAAACTCGCCGACAAAAGCCCCAGGCTCCTCAAGCTACCAAGGGCTGGAAGTTGCAGCGTACATGGCTTATATCATCGACGAGTATGACTATAATCTTCCGAAGACGGTTTCTGCGCAACGTATTCTGGCCAACCTTACTGCGGCCCAACAACAGTTTCAGTCCCAATATCCGCCTTCCAGCCTTCAAACCGAGGCAGACGCGGTTAACGCCGCTTTCTCGATCCTTGCAAACCTCCCTGGTATGGACATTTCCCAACAGCTTACGGCTGAGGCTTCGTCGTGGGCCAGAAAGTTCTCTGGACTCACAGATTTCCGGCCGGAGGATTTGTTGCTCGCTCAGTCGGGCCAGTTTTATAGTTCGTCGGCTCTTCAATCCTATAAAATCTATTTGCTAGAACACTTGTGGGACTACGCAAACCTCGTCCCTACGGATGAAGCTAGCGCCACAACTGTCATTAATACTTTTTTCGGAAAAGGGGCCGAAAGCGGCTTGTCTTTTGGAGCGGACGTTAGTGACAATGCGGTAAAGATCCTAACGGAGAATGCCGCGTTCTCCAACGTGCCTGCGATCGCTGCAATTCAGAAAATGATTGTGAGCGACCCAAGCTCCCCAAATTACGACACGATTCCTTTGACGTCCTACTCTACCTATCAGCAGCAGCCTCTTTATAAGCTTGCAACGACAGAATTGGGATCGATTTCTACGGCCTCTAGCGACGCGCTTGCCTCAATTGCTCAGATTGATGAGGCACAGCAAAACTTTGTCTATTACCTGAATAGTCCTGCCCTTCAAGCTAGCACCCAACAGATCGCAAGCGATGAGCCGGCGATCGATGTCATCACGATCGACAGCGGGTTGTCTGCGGTCTACGCGATCTACGGCTTGGCAGACTATGGGGCCGAAAACCTGTCAGACGCGGGGATGAGCACGTGGGCAAACCAATTAGTGCCGGTCGGTGGTTGCGCTGCTCAAATGGCAACCTCCCTAAAGGACTACATGGAGTCTTCGGTCTCGTCGGACAGTTGGCCCTCCTCTGGCGGGAGCACGCACGAAGGCGTGTCCTTGTTTACGAGCGACTATGCAGGCGGTGTGCTGAACATGTACCGAAATCTTTACAATGGGGCTGGGAACGTACAGGTCAATCAACTGGATCCTCAAATCCTTTCGACGATCACGAATCTTGGCGCTCAAACACAGGCAGTCGGCTCCACTCTAAATCAAAGATTTGATCGGATAGACACTGACGAGAACCAATTTAAAGGAGGCCTCAGTCAAGTGTTTTTCACGCTGAACTTGGATTACGAAAACCTTCAGCAAACGATTCAGAATCTCCAGTCAACCGAGAACGAGGTGCTAAATCAAGTGGACGAGGTTCGAGACGGGCTATTCTTGCTACAGTCCGAACTCAACACCTTGGAATCGGACATGTATCAGCTAATTGGAGCAGAAGCACGCATCCCGCTCTATAACGACATCAACGGCATACTTAACTGGACGGCCAACAACCAAGGCAATATGCCGATGTCGAATTTCTTCAACTACTACAACGACCTCTACACCTGGGCGACCGATGATTCGGAACAGGCCTTTGCAATCGGGCCGTCCGGCAGGTCCTATGACGATGCGGACCTCGCAACTGAGCTGACGACATATTCCCTGGATACAAACACCGACTATCTGCTGGACCAATATATCCAATACGCTAATTTGCTGGGCTACAACCTGCCCGCACTTGCAGAATCAACTCCACTTCCCAATCCTCATGACTGGGAGATCGCGGCCGAGGCGGCCAACACACTGTTTTACGAATCTCTGAGCCAGGACTGGCTGACGACGGTGACTTCGGATAATAGCACATCGACCCTTAATGATTTTACAGTCCTCACTCAGAATTGGAACTCTGGCAACCCGGATGGGACTATGTATGCCGTTCAAGACGTCGGGATAGGGTTGCAATCGGCGTTCGCCAACATCACCCTGAACGAAGGAAAGCCGAACTGGCAATTATTTAGCTTTCTCCAGCAGAAATATCAGTCTAACGGAGCAAGCTTCGATCAGGCTGTAAAAGGGGAGGAGACAAGCTTTATGTCGGACGAAAACCTGACCACGGATCCCTATAGTACGGTTGATATCTATAATCAGGATCTCACAAACGCCAGAAACATTTACAATCCGAGGCCGTTCTGGGTGGAATTCGGTGGGGATCCGGTAAAGCCAAATCTGCAAGACATCCAAGGGTCTATTAGCGTGCCGGGGTCCGACCCAATGGCCCAAATGCTCCTGACCAAAGTCCCCTCAGACTACATGCGAGCGGAGGAACTGGGAATCGGGCACATCCAAACGTACATTGACATCTCCCAAAACAACTTCGACCCCGCAACCGGTTTTAATCTTAATGTTCTCATCCAATTTGAGCCCAACGTTAGCCAGTCGCTCTACTTTCAGCCCGCCAATGCAGGGATGGATGGAGTCAACTGCTTTGAAAGCTCTACTACCCAGCAGGTGTTTACCATCTATTCTGGTACTTTGTCTCTTCCGATGCCGCCCAACAGCGACGAGAGTTCATCTCAATATTGGAGTCAAAATGCTGAAAAGAACCTGGCTACCTGGCTGACTAAGTGCTCGTTTCAACCGACGAACGCATTTCAAGGGGCGCCTCAAAACGTTCCCCCAGCTAACGAGGCGGCAGTCGACGCCTCTATCGAGGCCGCCACCGTGGCCTTGCAATCAGGGGAAATTGCCGACCTGCTTCAGCAGTTTCAGTTCGTGCCGCCAACTGCGGTGACGACGGCTTACAATTCTGTCACGGGGAGCAAATTGCTTACTCAAGGGTTCGTCGCTCTTGGACTGTCCCGAACGCTGGAGACGAACGACCTCTTGAAATCCCTGCTTTCAGGTAACCAAAGACTGCCGGACGGGCAGTTGATTTCCCAGATCTATTCAACCGCCCAAAGCGAGTTGCAGACAACCGGAATACCCCTAAAGACCGATCCAAGATCTTCCGTTGACGAGTTGATGTCAAGCAGAGTGGCTGCGCTTTCGTCGGCGATCTATACTCGGTTGATTACAATCGGGCAATCCGGCCAGCCTGAAATCCCGAGGTTGGTCGAAACCACAATGCACGATATCAACAACACGGTCACACTCACCTTGCCGCCGGTTATGGCCCAATCCGCCCTCACTGTCGCTCCCAACGCCGTCCAGGCAGGATCTGGCACTAACGGCACGATAAGGCTTGCCAAACCCGCACCGAAAGGCGGTTTGCTTGTATCGTTGTACAGCAGCAGCGGCTTGGTGCATGTTCCAGAAACGGTTCTTGTCAAGCAGGGCATGGGCTGGGCCTCTTTCCCCGTGACAACTTCTGGAACGGACGCCACAACGAAGGTAACAGTCACGGCTCACTTGGACGGCACCGCAGAAGCAACGCTCGTGCTCAGTCCGTCGAATCCTGATCTGGCGAGCATGGACATTGCTTCAAGCTTGCTCAAGAACAAGAGCTATGAAGGGACGGTAAAGCTGGCATGGAACGCAGTTGGCTCCGGCGCCAAAGTTAGTTTAAGGTCCAGCGACCCCTCCGTGGTGGACGTCCCGGCTTCGGTGCTGGTGCCCGCCGGCAAATCTCAAGCAACCTTCACGTTCAAGGTGGGTTCGGTTAAGTCGCCGACCACCGTGCACGTCTATGGGATCTACGGTAAAGAAGTCGTGAGCACGGTAACCGTCGAGCCCTGAAGTGCATTTTAGAGATTTTTATCACAGACTCGTAATATCAGAAATTAATCCGCATCGAGTGGCCTGAACCGGCATCGGTTCATAGGAGTTCAAAATGGCAAAAACACTCATGCGTCCCCGGCTTGAACCGGAGGCCGATCACGCTCTCATCAAGGAGCCCAGCGTCCCCGAGGCTGCACCGCGATCTCGGCTCGTTTCACTGGATGCTTTTCGCGGACTAACCATCCTTTTGATGTTGCTCGTCAACAACATCGCTCTCGACATCTACACGCCCCAACAACTGGTTCATGCGCCCTGGAACGCCGGCCTCCACTTGGCCGATTACGTCATGCCGTGGTTCTTGCTGTGCGTGGGCCTCTCCATCCCGTTCTCCAATCGGAGCTTCGTCAAAACCGAACTGCCGCCTTGGAGGTATGAGCTTCGTATTCTCGGCCGCGGAGCCGCACTTGTGCTGATCGGCTGCCTCATCGAATCGGCAATTGAAAAGAAGCCTGTTTTCAGCATGGGAGTGCTTCAGCTAATTGGGTTCGCCTATTTGTTCGGGGCTTGGCTCTACAATTTACCGGCGCCACGAAGGGCGGTGGTTGCGTTCTTCATGCTTCTTTCCTATGGACTCGCACTCAAGTATCTTCCGGTGCCCGGCGCCCATCCGGGGAGCTTGTCGGAAAGCGCAAACCTCATCGAGAACCTGAACCGAACCTATTTTGGGGCTTACAACTTGGAGGGCGTCTTATGCGCAATTCCGACCGGAGCGCTCATCTTGCTGGGAACGCTGGTCGGAGATAGCTTCATCAATCATGAGGATCATGTCAAGCGCCTTGCGCCCATCGTGGGGATTGGCTTGGCGATGATTGTCGTGGGGCAATTTTGGAGCAACGGGCTGCCCTATAACAAGGCGATATGGACTCCTTCCTATCTCCTGTTCACAGGTGGCATCGGCACCCTCCTGCTGGCCGGCTTCTATCTTTCAACGGATGCCATAGGGAAGACGAAGTGGCCGTTTGTGCTCGTGGTTTTCGGCTCGAACGCCATCGCGGCATACGCGCTGCCGATCCTGGTCAAGCTGACGATGTTTGGTGTTTGGAAAACAGGCCCCGCCAAAGCGCAACTGACCCTGCAGGACGCGACGCTCAACTGGTTTGTCGTGCATCTGGGCAGGGTTCCCGGCGGCTGGTTTTACACCATCGCCTACATCGCCTCTTGGTGGCTGGTGCTTTGGGGGCTCTATCGAAGAAAGATCTTTCTAAGAGTCTAGCCCCCAAAGGTGTTGGGCCCGCCCTTGATGCAAGGGTGGGGCTCCTTCAGCATTTCCGAGCAGGTCACAAACTTGTAGCCTTTCCCTTTCGCATATTTAATGAAGTCTGGGAGGGCATCGAGCGTCTGGCGCACGCCATCGTGCAGAAGCACGATCGCTCCATTGTCCAGATGCTCGATCAAACTATGGAGGATCTGGGCTTTCTGGGGAATGTGGCCCGGCATCTCGTAGTCGCCAGGATCGTCCGTCCACAGCGTTACCGTGTACTTGTACTTCGTCACCGAACGAATCACCCGGCTGTCATATTCGCCGCCAGGAGGGCGGCAAATGTCCGGCAGCTTATAGTTTGGAGCCGCATCATGCAGGGCTTGCGCCCCCTTGCGTAGCTCGTAGTCGATCATGTCGCTGTTTTTCAGAGAAGGCAGCCGAACATGGTCCAGCGTGTGGTTTGCCAGTTCATTGCCGCCATTGACTTCCGCCCGAATCAGTTCTGGATACTTTTTTGCTTTAATGCCAATGTTGAACATTGTCGCACGGACGCCGTATTGCTTAAGAATCGCCAGCATGCGCGGCGTCGTTTGGGGATAGGGCCCGTCGTCAAAAGTGAGCGCAATCGTTTTCAGCGAGGTGTCCCCGCGAACCAGCTTTGGAAAGCCTGCCGCCTTGGTTTTGATCTCGTTTTCGCCCTGCTCATCCAGTTGCTGGATGGTTCTGTAGTGATCGACACCGTCCTCCGGATGGGCCTTCAGGAACCTTGCGATTTCGGGGCTGAAATCTTCTTGATCCGTCTGTGATTGAGCCCGGAACATTGCGCGAACGCCCAGGGCTGATCCAAGCATAGTGCCGGCCATTATGCCGCGAAACAGCAGAGTGTTTAGTTTTTCCCGCATACTGACCAAAGTTTACTGAACTCCACTGGCTAATTGGAACCGGGCGCGGGGTGGCTCTTAAAAATCGTGGTAGTCACCGACCAAGATTCCGGGATAGTTTCGTGGTCGCCGCGTGATCCGGCGGCAGCCTTCGTCAGAAGCCTCCCCAGGGCCGTATCGTCACGACTGCCCCTGGTTGTCACGGATTCCATCTTGAATATCTCAGTGTCTATCTGCTCACTCGACGTGAAAAGAATGAACCGTTCAGTGCCGAACTTCGGACAAAAGGAAAAGGGCTCCGAGAGCTGAAAGTGCCGCTCATCCTTCTTCACTTCGTACATATTGCTGCTGTTCTCGAGGGTTGAATGGCGGAATGAGCACGTTGTGCTCGCCCCGACCGAGCAAACGTAGACGAATCGCCGCTGAACAACTTCAAAGTTGATATTTGGGTCCTGGACGAGCTGGAGAGTATAGTTTTTGCCCTCCCAAACATCTGAGCCGGGTGGTACTGGCTTCCCGTTCTCATCCCAAAGTTCCAGGTGATAGGGGAAGGATTGCCTGTCTCCTGCAGGGAGGTTCATAAGGTTCTTAAGCTGGGCGAGCGAAACTGCTAACTGGCTGAGCTTATCGGCCGCAACTTGCGGATCTCCATTGCTATCGGTTTTTTGCTCCGCGTCTATCCAGGCGGTCTCCGGCGGCATCGAGGATGGCATATCCGGGAGATGATATTCGACCGGCGCGTTAGGCCGAAGGACCTTTCTCGCGACCCCACTCGACTTGATCCAGGCATATTCAAGCTTGCCATCTTTTACGCGTCCCGCAAGCTCATAATCGTGGGGCTGATCCGGCGAGGTTACGACTTCGACCATATCGTTCTCATGGTCGGCGTCGAACACCAATTGGTCGGAGAGACCTTTGGCTAGAGGGTAATCGAGAAAGACCGTACCTGGCATTTGCCCACAGGCCGAAGCGGTTATTGACGGCAACTTGACTGAACCCACTTTGGCGTTCTGGGAAAGCCAATTGTCCCCAATGCAAGAGACCCAGGTATCCGGCGGCGCAACCATGGGGTCGTCAACGAACTTTCCGCCGCTCTGAACTCCGGGCAATGCTGCAGCCAAGCCTTTCAGGTCGGTTATCGAATAGGTTGTCGACCGGGGAATGTAAACGCGCAGACCGGGCACGTCCGGCGCAATCCATTGAGTGACGCGAAAGGTCGTCGCCCCACCCATCAGCTTAAGGTTTTCTTCCTTACTGCCACTGCCCGAATCGTAGTTGGCGTCGCACTGGTCTAGCCGGGCGCCGGCTGAGCAGCTACTTTAACTTGCACCCAGCTTTTGTCTTTCCATGCCCGGAGAAGTGTCCCCGGCCTTAGCCCAGCGCCCAATCCTGCGTCGAGTTCAACACCTGGGGGATCGTTAAACGTTTGCCGCCGCGATACTTCGAGTCCGGGCTGCATGCTTGCCGATCCCCCAAGCAGATTCTTGTTGAGCCTGGCCGGCAAGCAATCCGCCACGGGGTCCTGATCTAAGTCGGGATTCGCCTTGATCTTGCTCCGGGCGACTCGCAGCAATGTATCCAAATCGATCTTCGGCTGTTCGAACAGCGTGTTGGCCAGGGCATGAACAAACGCGCCCTCCTTCGAGCCCGAATCTGGGCCTGCTGTTTGCCAATATTCGCAAGCGCTCAGGATAAGGGCGCCGTTTTGATAAGGAAGCGGGCTCACATCCTTTTCATCTACCACAGCATTCGCGTCGGGGTCGGGATCGGGAGCGCCTTTGAGCGTCACCTTGGGACGCGGGCCACGGCCAATATCGCCGCTATGGCAGCAGTCGAAAATCGCCGTCAGCGAGGCCTTGGCGGCGATGCGCGTGAACCGAGCATCCATCTCCTTGTCGGTGACGTCGTGTGCTCCCAAAAGGCAGTCAACCGGGAGGATCGTATTGCTGTAGCCACCCCATTTTTGGGTTCCGTGATTTTCGATCATGCCCCCGTGCCCCGAAAACATGAAGACCACGGTCTTAAGCTTGCCTGCCTCCGCATCGGCGACGAGCTTATCGAGTTCGCTTAGAATACGGTCATGGGTAGGCTGCTCGCCGGTCAATGTGACGACGTCCTGATCTTGGAAGCCGAACACCTTGTGCAGCACCATGTTCATTTTATTGACGCTGTTTGCCCCGTCCTCCAGATCGGCGAGCAATTCCGGCTTCCGCCAAGGTTTTGCATGAGGCGTGCCACGTTCGTACTTATCGATTCCGATCAGGAGTGCTCGGTTCGAACCAGAGGCTCCCTCAGCGGAGTTTTGCGCAAAACTCAAGTGGGCGAGAGCGAGAATTAGTAGAACAAGGAGAATAGATGTATGGCGCGTCATAGCTCCAACTGATCCCTCCTGTGCTGTCGTCCATCAAGCAACGTCAGATCTGGGATCAATATCATGTTACACACCGAGCCCAACAATGTCAATATTTTAGTGCCTGATCCGCAGGCTTCGGGTAAATCGAGCGAGCCGCCCGCCATTGGCATGTTCCTATCCTGCGAGGATTTTTAACTCCAAAAATCAGTTTGTAGATTCTGGAATTTTCAGTTCTGCGCCTTGGCAAACATACGACTTCAGGCCCCTCCCCGGCTACCGGATCCGCAGCGTCCGGTGTCAGTCAGCCGCGGTACACACCACTTCCTTTGGAGTCTGGCTGTCTGTTGCGAATTTTAACGCATCGTCTTTGGCGAGGAAGAGCACAACCACCGGCTCCCGCCGGGTAAGCCAAAGCCAAGGCTCCGTTTCCAGCCCTTCTGAGGAACGGTGGCCTCCAAGTTTGAACATTGCCGGGCGGCCATGCTCGTCGACGAGCAACCATACCGTTTCCGGCCTTGACCCTTGCGCCTGACGGTCCATCTCGAGTCTTCTGTCCGTTAGCCCTGCGTCGTCGGAGGCGTTTTTCATCGGCTCGCCCACTTCCTAGAGAGACAGTCTTCGTTCTCATCACGGGTTTGCGGCCAAGCGAGAGCGCTGAATTTACGAACGCAGTTGCGATCTTGCTGGGTGACGACACTTTTAGTTTCCTCCATCAGAGCCTCATCTGGCCCTTACGACACGTTTGATGGCGAAACAACGCCGGTCTTACGACATAAAGAAAGAAAGAGCGCGCGAACTCTTGAGGAGCGGCTGCCAAGATCAGCTCCGTTGAGGTTCCAAACTTCCACTGAAGCAGAGTTTCCAATTCGTCGCTGAGGCGACTCATTTCCCTCGCCGCGCTCGGCGGGATAAACTTCTCGCCGCTTAATCTGGGGAATGGCAGGGGCAGCAGGGCTTCCCGATTCGTCGCTGACACGACTCATTTCCCTCGCTGCGCTCGGCGGGATAAACTTCTCGCCGCTTAATCTGTGGAATGGCAGGGGCAGCAGGGCTTCCCGATTCGTCGCTGACACGACTCATTTCCCTCGCTGCGCTCGGCGGGATAAACTTCTCGCCGCTTAATCTGTGGAATGGCAGGGGCAGCAGGGCTCGAACCCGCGACCTGCGGTTTTGGAGACCGCCGCTCTACCAACTGAGCTATACCCCTGCGTTGGAAGCAAAGTATTTTACCTTGCTCAGCCCTGGTCCGAAAACATAATCCCAATCGCGTGCCTTAGCTGGGTCCTTGCTTGGTCCACCGCGTTCTGCGCTTGGGTCTGGTCCGTTTCTGCTCCCAGCAGCAAACTCTGAGCAGTCAGAATGTCTTGAAACTGGCCGAGGTTCTCTTTGTAGCGGCCCTCGGCGATGCGCACGCCTTCTTGCGCGTTGGCCACTTCGTTATTGGCTAAAGCAAGCGTTTGCTCGGCGGTTCGCAGCGCAACGTAGGCGTTGGCCACATCGTTCTGCACGCTCAGCACCGCTGTATTCAAGTTCGCCTGGGCGCTCTGCAGTTGGCCTTGGGCTTGCTCCACGGAACCTGCCCGCAGGCCCCCATCAAAAATAGGGAAGCTCACGCCAAGTCCCAAGGCTGCCGTATTGCTGGACAATGGAAACTGCTGGCCCGCCACTCCTGCCGCGCCTTCCACGTAAAGCGAAGGCATGTCCAGAGTTCTCGCCGCGCTGACGCCGTGCCCATAAGCGTTGACGAATGCCTGCGCGGACCGAATTTCCGGCCGCGCCTTCAACGCGGTATCGGTTAACGCCTTCGGGTCGTCCCCTGCGACTTCCGCCTCCGAAGAAGTGGGAGGTACGTAATTGGCGTGAGAGGATTCACCCCGATCTGATTCAAGAGGTTGGTCGCCGCCTGGGATGCGGCGTTTCGTGCCTGGTTGAGCTGGACGATGCCCTGAGACTTTGAAGTTTCCGCATTCACCACGTCGATAGGTTCGCCGATGCCGTTCTGGAACCTTGCGTTCGCAAGGTCCAACTGGCGCTGGCGGTTGGTGACGTTGTCCTCGTCCACCTTCACCACTCGCTCGGCGTTCGCGTAGTCGTAATAAGCCTGCTTCACGTTGTAGACAACCTGCAGTTGCTGGGTGGTCAGATTGGCTTCTTGGGCCCGCGCGATATCCCTATCTTTCTGGACCATTTCGCGGGTGTGATTGAAATCGTAGACCAGTTGTTTGACCTGTGCGATCCCCTCGTATCGATAGACTTCCGAAATGCCGAGAATCGGGAGCAGGTAGGGTGCTTGAATTGTCGCGCCACGCCCAGAAAGGCTGTGGATAAAATCGGCGCCTCCGCCAAGGAGGATCTGCGGCAACAGTTGGGACTGATCCTGAACGGTAATCCCGTGTGCCTGCTTTACCGAGCCGATTGCCGCTTGAAGACTCGGCTGCAGTTTGAGGGCGATTCTTGCCGCCTCGTCCGCCGTAAGCGGCTCATTCGGAATGTCCGGGTTGGACAGCGGGGGCAACGAAATCACAGGCGGAATTGCGGAGTCCTGGACTTTGGGTGGCGGGGCCTTGAGCTGCCCAACCGCCGGCAATTGATCCGCAGGCACGGGAGCTGGGTTCTGCGGTGCTGGCGCCGGGGTCTGCTTTTGGAAAGTTAGCAGAACGGCGAGGATTGCAATCGAAGGCATCCTAGTTTTTGCTCCCCGGCGGAGCTGAGCCTGTTGGTTGAGCCATTCCTCCCTGAGCACTCGGATTGCCCGTGGTCGGAGCAGCCGTTGGCTGGCCCGGCTGACCGCCGGAGGGTGCGGCACCTGGCTGGCTCGTCGATCCTTGAGAACCTGGATTCCCGGTGCCCGGGGCCCCGGCGGGCTGGCCTGGCTGGCCCCCGGCTGCGGAACTTTCGCTCTGCTGCTCAAGGGTTGGCTTCACCGTCTCGCCATCTTTGATTTCGGTCGAAGGGTTTTCAACAAGAAGATCGTCCGGGCCAATGCCGTTGAGGACTTCCAACTCCGTTCCAAAATCGCGCCCAATCTCAACCTTTCTCCAGTACGCCTTGTTCTGCGCGTCCACAACCATGACTCGGGTTCCTTGGGAATCCACTTCCAAGGTGTTCGAAGGAATCCGCATCGTCTTCGTCACGTTAGCGGAAGGAATCTCCACCTGGGCGTACATGCCTGGGAGTAGAACCCCGTTTTGGTTCGGAAGAACGACTTCCGCCTGAAGGGTTCGGGTGGTTTGGTCGATAGCGCCGGAGAGGGTCTTAAGCGTTCCGTTAAAAACCTTGCCCGGCAGTTCGCGAACGCGGATGTTGATCGGGGCGCCGTTCGCGACCGCTTGATAGTAGCTCTGCGGGATGTTCACGTAAATGGCAAGTTCATCGCTTCGCGCGATGCCTAGAAGGCCCACCGAAGGCGTCGTGTTCGTCGTCGAAGACTGCGCAATCGCCCCTGGGCTCACAAGCGAGCCGACTTCCACATTCTTCGAGGTGATCACGCCGTCGTACGGCGCCACGATGTTTTCAAAAGACTGCATGGCGGCAAAATGCTTTTCGTTGGCGATACTTGACTCAACGCCGGCTTGGTTTGCCTGAACCGTCTGCTGGGAATCGTTGATGGTCTCCTTGGCCGCGTCCCGAGCAGAAAGCAGCGACTGGTAGGACTCCTCATTTGCCTTGACCGTGTCCTCGGCAGCTTCCGCGTCGTCTTTGGCGGATTTGACCAAGTCCTTGGCTGCCTTGACATTGTTCTCGCTTGCGGAGACGTCCGACTCGGCCGACTTAACCGTGGCCACGGCCGCGTTCACGGTTTCGTGGGTGGTCTTGACCGTGGTTGCCGCAACGTCGTAATCTTGCTGCGCCACAAAGCCCTGCTTGAGGAGGGTTGCATATCGACCGGCGGTGACCGTTGCCAGTGTCTGCTGGGCCTGTGCCTGGGTCAAGTTGGCTTTTTGCGTTTCCAAAGCGTGTTTGCTTTGGTCGAGCCTGGACTCGGCCATTTGCTCGGCGGCCTTAGCTTGCTCGAGCTTGCCCAATGCGCTAGAGTAAGAAGATTGGGATTGCTTGATCGTCGCCTTTTGCCTGTCCAGGTTGGCAACACTCTCGCTGAACCCGGCCTTGGACCTCGCAAGATCCGCCATGGATTGACCGACGACGGCTCTGGATTTGTTGGTGTCCGCTTGGGCTTGATAAACCTGCTGATCCACGTCGGGGGCTTCAATGACGGCAAGCAGTTGGCCTTTCGTGACCTTTGAACCGATATCCACAAGCAGCTTGGACACATAGCCCTGGGTACGGGATTGGATCGCAGTTTCATTTAATGCCTGGACCGTTCCGGGCAAAATCCGATTGTCCTGCGCGGTAAGTTTTCCCCTGACCACTTGAACCTGAGGAACCTCGTTGGCCGTGTCCTTTGCCTGAGCCTCGATCTTGTGGTCGTTGTTCAGTTTCGGGACCAGGCCCAAGAGAAAGAGGGCCGCAAAGACCAGCAAGCCGATTGCCAGACCCCAATAAGATCTGCCTTTCCGCTTCGATGAGTGGTTTTCTTCGCGTTCGGTTTCGTAACTTGCCATAGGATTTTCCTTACTCATTTTTAAATCGGCTGCGGCGTGTGGTGACCTTCTGTTGCTTCGCCTTCGTCGTCTTCAGGTTCTTCGGTTGGTTGGGCAACTCGAAGCCGGCTGTAAATGACCGGCACGAGGAAAAGCGTGGTGACGGTTGCGGCGAGAAGCCCGCCGATCACCGCTCGGCCGAGGGGAGCGTTTTGCTCGCCGCCTTCGCCGAGTCCCAACGCCATCGGCAGCATGCCGATGATCATCGCGAGCGCGGTCATGAGCACGGGGCGGAGTCGTTCGCGGCCCGCCATTTGGGCGGCGGCAAGGGCATCGTCGCCCAGTTTTCTTCGGTCGTTGGCAAACGTGACGAGCAGAATGGAGTTCGCGGTGCCCACGCCGACCGCCATGATCGTTCCCATCAAAGAGGGAACACTTAAGGTCGTGGATGTTGCAAAGAGCATCCAAAGGATGCCGCTGAACGCTCCTGGCAAAGCCATGAGAATGATGAACGGGTCAACCCACGTCTGGAAGTTGACGACCATCAACAAATAAACGAAGACGACCGCAAAAGCGATTCCGACGCCCAACCCGGTGAACGACGAGTTCATGCTTTGGGTTTGGCCCCGGACGGCAGTGGTCGTGCTTTTCGGCAACTTCTTGGCGTAACTCTCGATGACCTTGTTGACATCGTTGGTCACGCCGCCGAGGTCTCTGCCTGCCACATCGACGTAAATGTCATAGGTTGGCTGCACGTTATAGTGGCTGATATCCTGCGGCGTCACGCTTCGAGAAATGGTCGAGAGGTTGGATAGAAGCTGCTGTTGGCCCGGTTGAGGCATTCCGCTTCCGCTGGCGCCCGGAATGGGAGTTACGCCGCTGCTCGGGTTGATCGGCGTGTTGCCCAAATCTTGCATGGTGCTGATTTTGTATTGAGGGGTCTGCGTGGTCACGTTGTAGCTAACGCCGTTTTTCGGGTCCAGCCAGAAGTTCGGCGCGACCTGGCCGCTTCCGCTAAGGCTCAAGAGAAGGCTATTGGCGATGTCCCTTTGCGCGATTCCAAGCTGCTGAGCGCGGTCGCGGTCCACATTGACGGTGAGGGTGGGAACGTTCACCACCTGATGGATATGGACGTCCGCGGCGCCCGGGATTTTCTTCATATCCTCGGCCATGGCCGTGGCGATTCCGTAGTTCTTAGGGTCCCGTCCAATGATCTGAACGTCGATCGGAGAGGGAAGGCCAAAGTTCAGGATCTGGCTCACGATATCCGCAGGCTGGAAAAAGAAGACCTCGTTGGGAAAGTCCTTATGGAGTTGGGAACGGATCTCAGCTTGATATTTCGCCGTTGGCTGATGGCCCTCCTTAAGCGCAATCAAGATTTCTCCGTCTGCATTGCTAATCGTGGCGCTATCGCCAAAGGCGAGGTTGACTCCGCTCGCGGGAAGGCCGATGTTTTGGACGACCAGATTCAAATCCTTGTCCGGAATGATCTTGCGGATGTCGTCTTCCACCGCATCAAAAATATGCTCCGTATTTTCAATTCGCGTTCCAGGAGGCGCCTGAACGTGAAGCCTCAATTGGCCGGCGTCAACGGTGGGGAAGAAGTCGCGCCCGATGAAAAGAACCAGAAAGAAGGAGACGATGAAGAATAAGCCGAAGCCAAATGTCGTGCGCTTGCGATGATGGAGAGCCCGGTTGAGCAGTTTTTCGTATCGATTGGTAAAGTTCTCAAACGCATTGGCGAACCACTTGCCGCCCGCGGTGAGCCACGCGCCGATCCCGCGGAAAAAGCCCTTCTTCTTAGCCTGCTAGCTTCGGCATCTTGCTGGCCGTTTCCGGTTCGCTCCCGGTGGGCCCGCTGGTATTCCTCCGCTTCGCCCGGAAGCATCAGAAGCGTGAGTACGGGAACGAGCGTTCGCGAAAGGATATAAGAGGCGGCCATGGCGAACACAACTGAAAGTGCCATGGGTGTGAAAAGGAACTTGGCCGGGCCGGTAAGGAACACAACCGACACAAAAACCATGCAGATAGAGAGTGTTGAAACCAGTGTAGGAACCGCAATTTCACCTGCTCCCTCCAGGATCGCTTTACGCAAGTGCGACCCCTCCTCCATGTGACGGTGAATATTTTCAATGGTAACGGTGGCATCATCCACGAGAATTCCCACCGCAAGAGCCAATCCTCCCAAGGTCATGATGTTCATGGTTTGGTGTAGGAAGGAAAGGATAATGATGGAGGCAAGAATTGAGAGCGGGATCGAGATTGTGACGATGAAGGTGCTGCGCCAACTTCCCAGAAACACCAGAATCATGGTGCCGGTGAGGAGAGCCGCGATAACGGCTTCGCGAACCACGCCGCTAATGGTTGCGCGGACGAAAATCGATTGGTCGAAAAGCTGGGCAACCTTGAGGTCCGGGGGCAAGGAGTGCTGCACGAGGGGAAGCTGGGTCTGGATGCGCCCCACCACGTCCAGCGTCGAAGCATCGCCGCTCTTCAGAATGGTCATGAGGGCTGATTTTTCGTGGTTCAGCTTGACGATGTTGGTTTGAGGCGCGTAACCATCGTGGACGTTCGCCACGTCCCTCACGTAAATCATGGCCCCGTTTACCGAGGTTATCGGCATGTCCCAATTTGAGCAGCGCTCAAGGGGCTGCTGTTCATCAGAACGTTGTATTCGATATCGCCGATCTTGGCGGTACCACCCGGCAGAACCAGGTTCTGCGCGTTGATCGCGTTGTCAACGTCCGTGGGTGTCAATCCCTTTGCCTGAAGGGCGGGAATGTCCAAATCCACGTTGACAATGCGCGACTTGCCTCCATAAGGCAGGGGAATAGAGGCCCCCTGCACGGTAGCAAGCTGGGTTCGAATCACGTTGGTGCCGAAGTCGTAAAGCTGGGCTTCAGACATTTTGGGGCTGCTCAATCCCAGTTGCAAAATAGGGACGCTGGAGGCACTGTAACGGATGATAAGGGGCGGCGTCGTGCCAGTTGGGAAGGCCCTTAAAAGGGTTTGATTGATGGCGGTGAGTTCGGCAACGCCTTCGTCCACGTTCGCGCCGGGCTGAAAATAGAACTTGATGATCGCAATGCCGGGCAGCGACTGAGACTCGATGTGCTCGATGTCATCCACCGTGGTGGTCGCTGCGCGCTCGCTGATGGTAACGATTCTGCGCTCGATATCGGTAGGCGCCATGCCGCCGTAGGACCAGACAACCGATACGACCGGGATATTGATGCTGGGGAAAATGTCGGTCGGCGTGGTCTTGATAGAGAACACTCCGAGAAGGAGTATCAAAACAGCCAGCACGATGAAGGTGTGCTTATCCCTGAGCGCCAGCCGAACAATCCACATACGAGAACCTTATAATCTCTATTGTTAATAGGTCTAAATGATTAGCAGAGAACAAGATTATTAGCGATTTTGTTCTTCCGGAGTCAGTATTCGCCTTCTGACGAGAGACGCAAATCAAGGCCAGGCACAGCAGCATTTCCGGGCCGCCGGTTGCGGCCAAGGGCTCCACCCGAGAGGACCCAAAAAATCCCCAAGCTCAATACTCAAAATCCAACGCCCAACACTCGAACGGTGAGAGCTGGCCGTTTACCGTTTACCGTTTACCGTTTACCCGTTCACCGTTCACCCTCCCCACGCCTCAACCTCTCTGCCCCTGGGTACGCTTGCCCCATGCTTTCCGCACCGATTGAGCGCCCCGGCCGCATTCTTCGTGACCTTATGGCCAAAGACATCGTGGCGCTGCCGGGCGTCTTCAACGCCCTTAGCGCGTTGTCCGCCTATAAGGCTGGAGCGCAAGGCCTTTACTTATCGGGCGCGGGCGTCACCAATACGAATCTCGCCGTTCCCGATATCGCCCTCATCACCCTCCAAGAAATGACGGAAACCGCGGCCCGCGTCTGTGAGATCGCACCGTTGCCGGTGATCGCGGACGCGGACACCGGTTACGGAGAATCCCTCAACGTCGCGCGGACCGTGATTGAGATGGAACGAGCGGGTCTGGCAGGCATCCATCTGGAAGACCAGATCAGCCCCAAACGCTGCGGCCACTTGGAAGGGAAGAGCCTGATTGCCCCGGAGGACATGGCGAAAAAACTCACGGCGGCGGTTTCCAGTAAGAAAGACAAAGACTTCATGATCATCGGCAGGACCGATGCCCGCGGGGTAGAGGGACTCGAAAAAGCGATCTCCAGAGCGAAGCTTTATGTGGATCACGGAGCAGACGCGATCTTTCCCGAGGGCCTGGAATCTGAAAGCGAATTCGAGGCCTTTCGCAAAGCGGTCGGGGCCCCTCTTTTGGCCAATATGACCGAGTTTGGAAAGACCCCGATCATTCCACTGGGAACCTTCCGAGACCTTGGGTACAATCTCGTCATCTTTCCAATGACCGCCTTTAGGGTCATGCTGAAGGCAATCGACGAAGCGTACCTAGAGTTGATTTCAACGGGAACGCAAGCCGGACTGATCGGCAAGATGCGGACCCGGGCTGAGCTCTACGAATTGATCGACTACGAAGGCTACAATGCCTTGGATCGAGAATGGTCTCAGAGGGTGGAATCGGAGAGTCACACGTAGTGCAAGCATTTTTGGCGCTGTGTCCATCAAGGATAAGCGCGGAGTCGAGGAAGAGCTAAATGAGCGCAACCACAGTTCAATATCCGGACTACAGCCCAGGGCTGGAAGGGGTCATCGGCGGCATCACCAAGATCAGTGAGATCGATAGCGATCGAAGCAGTCTGGTGTATAGAGGAATCAACGTTCACGAACTTGCCGAACATGGCACGTTTGAGGAAACGGTTTATCTGCTCCTCTACGAGAAGCTACCGAATCGCAAAGAACTGGAAGAATTCAATCACGAACTGTCGCGAGAACGGGACCTTCCCGGGCCGGTTTACGAGACCCTGAAGCTGGTTCCCAACAACGCCAACTCGATGGACATGGTTCGGTCCGGCTATTCGGCCTTGGCGCCATTCGATCCGGACTATACGGCAGCCAGCCACATTGGAAACCTGTGCAAAGCGGTTCGCATCGTTGCCAAGGCTTCCACCATCGTTGCCAACGGTTATCGCATGCGCCACGGTCTGCCGATCATCAAGCCCGATCCCGAGCTTCGAACTGCGGCCAACTTCCTCTATATGCTCACGGGCGAGAAGCCGGACGAATACACCGAAAAGGTGATGGACGCGTCTCTCACGCTTTACGCCGAGCACGGTTTTAACGCTTCCACCTTTGCCTGTCGGGTGACCGTCGCCACACTTAGCGACGTTTACAGCGGCATCGTCAGTGGTATCGGCACTCTCAAGGGACCCCTCCACGGCGGCGCCAACGAAGAAGCGATGAAAATGCTCCGCAGGATCGGCACTCCGGACAAGGCAGAAGCCTGGATCCGCCACGCTCTCGCCAACAAAGACAAGGTGATGGGCTTTGGCCATCGTGAGTATAAGAAGGGCGACAGCCGCGCCTTCTACATGTCGCGGGTTGCAAAAGAGATCGGCCGCCGCAAAGGCAATACCTCCTGGGGCGAAATCGCCGACATTCTGGAAGACGTAATGCTCAAAGAAAAGGGCCTTTATCCGAACGTGGACTTCCCGTCGGCTTATGCCTACTACCTCTTGGGAATCCCGATCGAACTGTACACACCGATCTTCGTGATTGCGCGAACGAGCGGCTGGTGCGCCCACGCTATCGAGCAGTTGGACAACAACCGGTTGATTCGCCCAAAAGCGATTTATGCCGGCGAAAGCAACGTGCCTTACATCCCGATCGACGAGCGATAGAGAGTTACCGCGCTACCACCAACTCAAGCGGAAGATTGGTCCCGAGCCAGAAGTTGAAGGTTGCCTCGTAGGCGGCTAGATACTCCTCGAAGTCGATCGGCTTGCGAACAAAAGCGTTGCAGCCGAGTTCGTAACATGCGCCGAGATCCGAGATCTCGCTGGAAGAGGTCATCACCACCACGGGCACGGTTCGCAAACGCGTGTCGTCCTTCATGGCCATCAGCACTTCAATGCCCGAGATGCGGGGAAGCCGCACGTCCAATAAGACAAGGACGGGGGAACTTCGGGTTCTTAGGATTTCAAGCGCTTCCTCGCCGTTTCTCGCCACCAAGAGCTGCTCGCTTCGCTTGGCCCGAGTAAGTGCCCGACGGGCGACAAGTTCGTCGCTCGGGTTGTCTTCCACTACCAACACCCATTTGTTCGGGCCATCCATAACGTATTTGACGCCATTTTATGGAGGGACAGAGTTTTCGCCGACAAAATTGCATGTAGCTATATTGGGCCTCAAGCGAAGTTGAGGTGACTGGCTCTCAAAGGCAGGGGAGCCAACCACGCCAGCACGTGGCACGGCCACCTTCGACCCATTACCTGGCAGGATCGCCCCGGAGCGGTTCCAGAGGCTTAGCCGGCAGTTGAGCAGTAGACGACACTGCCGGAAGCCCGTCCCCTATTTTCCGCACGCCGGAGGCGCGGAATCCAGCCCAACACAAAAAAAGACGCGCCGCACAAAGTTGCCTTTGCACAGCGCACCCTTTCACTTTTTGCTCGCCGGCGTCCTTGCGGCCGCCCTTGCGCTCCAAGTACGGCTTACCCTCAGTGGCCGCAGCATCTCGGCCTTGCGACCGCGCTCTCTGCCATTTCCAGCAAGCCAAATTTTTGGGTTCTCGTTGAACCGAGCCAGTCTGTACGCCCTGCCTCGATTCTACTTCTAGCTGACTGTCGATCCGTACTCAGTCCGCTAGCGGAGCGAAAACCACAAGTTGCTCGATGCTGCCGGAGACACACTTGGCTCTACGGCTGCTACTTTTGCGAGGCTTTGGTCCAAGGGGCCTCGCAAGGTGGCGAACAACTCTTTTTTGCAATCGGTAAGCGGTCTTTGTACTGCTCAACCCACTCTTACGAGTGTCAACGGAAGTCCTCCGTTGCGTCTGCTAACCTCGATTCAGAGGGAATAACGTCTCTGATTCCTCCGGCGCACCGGACTCTGAAATCCTCCATTTCAGAAAGGTATGTTAAAACTATACCGGAGGTCTGGCCGTCATGCAAGGGGTAATTCAAAGAAGTTTTCCACAATTCAAAAAAAGTCGAATCTTAGGTTCAAAGTGGTCCGTCCGCCCGCAATTTTCGCTTATGAAATTCAGGGGCCGAATGACAGGGCCCTCGGCGCCCGAATCCGGGGCCGAAATTTGGGGGTTCTTAACAATTTGAAAACAGACTCCGACGCCTCGAGACTAAGGCAATTTAAAAACCCAATCCGCTTTTCTCTCTTTCGTAAAAAGTACTTGGCGTGCGAAACGAGTACAACGGGCGTGAATTTGTGCTCCGGACCTGGCACGGGTATAAAGCCACCCCCCTTTATTGAGCCAAAACTGCCGTTCACGATCCGGCTTCGTCACCCATCACCCGTCGCCCGTCACCCATTGCTGCCTGCACGCGGTAGCATCAAGCGAATGTTGGAATTGAATGGTCAACCATTGACGCTTGATCAAATCGATGCCGTCGCAACCGGAAAACTCAAAGTTGCCTTGACCGAAAATGCGCGCACGAGAATGGAGGCTTCCCGCCGCGTGGTCGACCGAATCGTGGAAAAGGACGAGGTCGTCTACGGAATCAACACCGGCTTTGGCAAACTCTCCGACGTGCGCATCGCGCACGCGGATCTCGAAAAGCTTCAGCTCAACCTGGTGAGAAGCCACTCCAGCGGAATCGGCAAACCGCTTAGCGCTGCAGAAACCCGCGCGATCATGCTGCTCCGGGCCAACGTGCTCGCCCTCGGCTTCAGCGGTTGCCGGCCCGAGGTCGTGGAACTGCTCATCGACATGCTCAATAAGGGAGTTACGCCCGTGATCCCCGAGCGCGGGTCGGTGGGTGCCAGTGGCGACCTCGCGCCCCTTGCCCATCTCGCGCTGGCAATGATAGGCGAGGGCGAAGCCTGGCACGACGACAATCGAATAGCTTCGTCGCAAGCGCTAAAGAACGCGTCCCTAAAACCGCTGTCACTCAAGGCAAAGGAGGGCCTCGCCCTCCTCAACGGCACTCAGGCGATGACCGCGGTGGGCGGGCTTGCGACAAAACAGGCCATCAAACTCACCCAAGTGGCGGACGTCGCCGGCGCGATGACCCTCGAGGCCCTGCGTGGCACACCGGTGGCGTTTGACCCAAGGATCCAACAAGCAAGGCCGCACAAAGGTCAATCGGAATCCGCCGACCATCTAAGAAAGCTTCTGGAAGACAGTGAGATCCGGCGTTCTCATCTCCTCAACGATCCCCGCGTTCAGGATGCCTACAGCCTGCGCTGCATGCCTCAGGTTCATGGTGCGGTGAGGGACGCGCTCAGGCATGTGAGAGAGATCGTGGAAGTCGAGTCCGGCAGCGCGACCGACAACCCGCTCATTTTCTTGGATACCCAAGAAGTGCTTTCGGGAGGCAATTTCCACGGCGCGCCGCTCGCCCTTGGGTTCGACTACGCGGCCATCGCCCTGACCGACCTTGCGAGCATCAGCGAAAGGCGAATCGACCGACTGGTGAACCCGGACATCAACGAGGGCCTGCCGCCCTTCTTAACCACCCACGCGGGCATGGAGAGCGGTTTTATGATCCCCCATGTTGCAGCGGCTGCCCTCTTAAACGAATGCAAAGTTCTTTCCCATCCGGCCAGCGTGGACAACGTGCCCACTTCCGGCGGCAAGGAAGACCACGTTTCGATGGGAATGACATCCGCGCTAAAACTGAGAAGGGTTGTCGAGAACACCCGCGCGATTCTCGCCATTGAACTTCTAGCCGCCGCCCAGGGCCTCGATTTTCGAGAGCCCCTCAAACCGGGCATCGGCGTTCAAAAAGCTTATGCAACCGCCAGGGAACTATCGAAGTCGCTGAGTGAAGACCGTCCGCTCTATCTGGACATAGAAAGAGTGGCAAACGCGATAAAGGCGGGAGATTTCGAATGAACACAAAAAACGCGATTCGCGCGCCGAGGGGAACCACCCTCTCTTGCAAGGGCTGGCACCAGGAAGCAGCCATGCGCATGCTCATGAACAACCTGGACCCCGAGGTAGCGGAGCGCCCCGAAGACCTCGTCGTCTACGGCGGGACCGGGAGAGCCGCCCGCAGTTGGGAAGCGTTCCACGCCATCGTGAAATGCCTTCAGGATTTGGAAAACGATGAGACGCTGCTAGTGCAGTCCGGCAAGCCGGTGGGAGTCTTCCGCACCCACGACATGGCGCCGCGCGTCCTCATCGCCAACAGCAACCTGGTGGGGCACTGGTCGAACTTCGAGGAGTTCGGCCGCTTGGAGAGACTGGGACTCACCATGTACGGCCAGATGACGGCCGGTTCCCTGGATCTATATCGGCAGCCAGGGAATTGTCCAGGGCACCTACGAAACCTTTGCAGAAGCGGGCCGCCAGCATTTCAGGGGCTCGCTACGCGGGAAGTGGATCGTCTCGGGAGGCATGGGAGGCATGGGTGGCGCCCAGCCTCTGGCCGCTACGATGAACGGCGCCGCTTTCCTTGGCATCGACGTGGACCCCAAACGAATCGAGAAGCGAATTCTAAGCGGCTATTGCGATCGGATGACGGACGACCTGGACGAAGCACTAACCCTTATGGAAAAGGCTGCCAATGTGGGGCAAGCCATTTCGGTGGGGCTGGTCGGCAACTGCGCGGACGTCTTGCCGGAAATGGTGCGGCGGGGCATCACGCCGGACATGTTGACCGACCAAACCAGCGCCCACGATCCGCTCAACGGCTACGTTCCGAACGGGATGAGCCTCCAGGAAGCGACCGACTTGCGGAGAGAGCAGCCGGCGGAGTACATCGAACGCTCGATCGAAGCGATGGGCGTCCACGTGCAAGCCATGCTGGATCTCCAGAGCAGCGGGGCAATCACATTCGATTACGGAAACAACATCCGCACTCAGGCAAAAAAGGCGGGGGTTGAGGGGGCCTTCGACATACCGGGCTTTGTCCCCGCCTACATTCGCCCTTTATTTTGTGAAGGAAAGGGGCCCTTTCGCTGGGCCGCCCTTTCCGGCGAACCGGAAGATATCGCACGGACCGACAAACTGGTTCTTGAACTCTTTCCCCACAACGAGAGCTTGGCAAGATGGATCAAGTTGGCGAAAGAAAAAATCCATTTCCAGGGCCTGCCGGCACGCATCTGCTGGCTGGGATATGGGGAACGCGCCGAATTCGGATTGGCGTTAAACGAATTAGTGAGAACGGGGGAGATCAAAGCACCGATCGTCATCGGCCGGGATCATTTGGACACCGGTTCGGTCGCTTCGCCATTCAGGGAAACCGAGGGCATGATCGATGGTTCGGACGCCATTTCGGACTGGCCGCTTTTGAACGCGCTTCTCAACACGGCCTCCGGAGCGTCCTGGGTTTCCATTCATAATGGGGGCGGGGTTGGCATCGGTTATTCTCAGCATGCGGGCATGGTGGTGGTAGCTGACGGCGACTTAAATTGCTCTAAGCTTGAGCGTGTCTTGACCTCGGACCCTGGAATAGGTGTTATAAGACATGTAGACGCTGGGTATAAAACTGCGATACGGTTCGCTCGGGATCATGATTTGACGATCCCAATGGAGCCGAAGGAGAGGGATTGACCGTCCCCAAAATGGTTACTGAAAGACTTTTGACACGCACTGAGGATAAGGATTGGCCGAGGGCAAGCGACTGGATAGCCGGAAAGTTTGACTCAATGGCCGATGGAGTTTCCAGCCTCGGCTTTTTCGGAGCGCCTCTTAGCTGTTCTCTGACGCCGGGACGGACGGATTTGTGCCCGCAGGCATTACGGAAGGCCTTTAGCCGGTATAGCGTTTACGATATCCCTCATAACAACGACCTTCGAATCATCGGCACCGATGACAAGGGCGACCTCGACATCGCCGATATGAGACCTGAGCAAGCGGTCGATAACATTGCTCAGCAAGTGCGCGAATTTAGCGATAAGAACACTCCGGTCATTCTTTTTGGAGGGGACAACTCCATCACCCGAGGCGGAGTCCATGGCCTGTCCAGGTCGATTGATCGCTGCGGCCTCATCACCCTGGATGCACATTTCGACTTAAGACATCTGGACGACGGATTGCATAACGGTAACCCCGTTTCCGCACTCTTGGCGGATGGAATGCTCGGGTCGCACATAGTGCAGATCGGCATCCAGTCTTTCGCCAACTCGGGCGAGTATGCGGCGAAGGCCGCCTCCGAGCGCATCACCTATGTGCCGGTCGAGCAGGTTTACGAAGACGGGATCGAGCGGACGATGAGGGATGCCTTCGAGCACCTGCGCGACCTTGATGGAATCTATTTCAACCTGGACGTCGATGTTTTGGACAGGGCATTTTCGCCCGCAACCCCAGGCTCTCGCCCCGGAGGTCTGATGCCCTGGCAGGTACGGCAGATGGCTTACTTGTGCGGATCCCATTACAATATCGGAGCAATGGACATTGTCGAGATCGATCCCGAAAAGGACGTTGCCGACGTCACGTTGCTGGCAGCAGCGTCGTTCGTTCTCTCTTTTGCCTCCGGAACTCTGGAAAGGCGTGAGAAAAAGTAGACTTGATTGATAGGCTAAGTTAAGCTGAAACCTGACTAAGCCGCTGTTCTATGCAGGCTCCGCCCGATCTTGCCGTAATAAACGCAGCCCAACTGGTGACGTTGGAGGGCCCCGCCCGTCCCCGCGTCGGTCCCGAAATGCGGGAACTCGGCCTCATCGAAAACGGCGGTTTGCTCATACAGTCCGGCTTGATCTCTGCGGTCGGGAACTCCGACGAGATCTCCCGCATGGTCACCAAAGAAACGCAGGTTGTGGACGCCCGAGGTTGTGTGGTTCTGCCCGGCTTCGTCGATGCCCATACTCACGCGGTTTTCGCGGGGAATCGGGTCGAGGAATACGAGCTTCGCTCCCAAGGCGCAAGCTATGAGGAGATTGCGGCCGCCGGCGGCGGCATCAAGCGGACGGTTCAGTTAACGAGAGAGGCCACCGAAGAGCAGCTCTTCCAACAGGCAGAGAAGCACGCGTGCTGGTTCCTCGCGAACGGGACGACCCATATCGAAGTCAAAAGCGGCTACGGTCTCTCCCCCGAGACCGAAATGAAGATGTTGCGGGTGGTGAAGCGCTTTCATCCCGGCCTTGCGGCTCCCGGCATGTCGTCGACTTTTCTCGGCGCCCACGCCTTTCCGGAAGAGTTTGAGAACGATCATGAAGGCTACGTCAGGCTCGTCATCGAGACCATGCTGCCTGCGGTGAAAGAATCCATGCTTGCGAGCTGCTGCGATGTCTTCTGCGAGCGAAACTACTTTTCGATCGACGACAGCCGCCGGATCCTGTTGGCCGCAAAGGCGCTTGGCTTCGGACTCCGAATCCACGCCGACCAACTCACGTGCAACGGCGGGGCGCAACTTGCGGCCGAAGTGGGCGCGCTAACGGCTGACCACTTGGAGCAAACCGACAAGGCCGGGATCCAGGCCCTGGCATCGGCCGGCGTCCAGCCGGTGCTCCTTCCTGCCTCGGTTTACGCGCTGGGGCATGAGCGCTATCCGAAAGCTCGCGAAATGATCGAAGCCGGCTTGGCAGTAGTGCTCGCCACTGACTTCAACCCCGGCTCTTCGCCAACCCCCAGTATGCCCATGGTGCTGTCACTGGCCTGCACCCACATGGGAATGACGCCTCCCGAGGCAATCACCGCAGCCACGGTAAACGCAGCCTGGAGCTTGCGCCTGGGAAGTTCGATGGCAACCCTTAAGCCAGGCAAGCAAGCGAACTTCACGATCTTTGACTGCAAGGACTACCGCGAAATCCCCTACTATTTCGGCGCGCCCTTAGTGAAAGAGGTGTTCCGATTTGGCAAGATGATGAACCGGCAACCGTTCGAGTCGCCAACCGCTTGCCACCCAAGGCAGGACGGTTGAAAAGTGTGGCGTCACCCGTCACACGTCACGCCCAAACCTACACCCTTTGGGCCTGGAACATCCAGTGCTGCTTCTCAAGGCCCGCGCAGATCTGATGGAGCATGTCCGCGGTCACCGTGTCCACGTCCTCGATCTCGGCCATTCGAACCCGAATGTTCTCAATCGTCTGCTTGGTCCGATGCTCGGCAAGCAGAAGGATCTCCGTATCGCGAGTAAAGCCTTCGGGAACGTCGCCGATTTCCGACTGCGAAGCCACATCGCGAATCCGGCCGTTCGGGCTGTGCCCGACCGCGGCCAATCGCTCCGCGACGGTGTCGGTGGAATCTTCCGCGATCGCGTAGACTTCGTCAAGCTGCAAATGCACGTTTCGGAAGTTAGGCCCGACCGTGTTCCAATGCAACTGCTTGATTACCCGTGCAAAAGCGATCAAATCAAACAAAATCGGCTGCAAAGCCTGTCGGTTCCGTTCACTCTGCTCAGCGCTTACCGCGCCAAATGAAACTTCCGAACTTTCTCGTGTAGCAACGGCCATGATTAACACCTTTCCCCAGCCGCCATGCGGCCTTATAACAACTAGTTATACGCCCGGTCGCCAGGCATTGTAACCAGGCGTTTCGCGGTTGCGCTTCGCTTGTAAACATGGCGCTTCGCGCCATGTACGCGCCACGCTCACCGCGCGAAACGCACGCGGCCTCCCCAACCGTCTAACCCCTGGAGGCTTTAACAATGATTACAGGGGTTTTATTAACGGTTGCGCTTGCGGGTTTGCAGAAGGAGGCGCCGAGTTCCAACGAAATAACGGTCTACAACCAGGGTTTTGGGCTGGTCAAGGAATACAGGATGCTGCAGCTGAAGCAGGGAAGGCAAACGCTGGCCATCGAAAACGTGGCGTCACAAATCCAGCCAAACTCGGTGGGCTTTAGAAGCATCAGCGCGGTGGGGTCGATCAACGTTCTCGAGCAGAACTATCAATACGATTTGATCAACACGGAAGCCATTTTGGACAAGGCGGTGGGTTCAAAGATCAAGTTGATCCGCACTTTGCCGAACTCCACCAAGGAAGTTCTCACCGGCACGCTCATGAGCTCGCCGACCGCCATCGTCAACTCGAACGGCGCCACCGAATACACCTATAACGGCATGGTGCTTAGGACCGACGATGGCCGCATCGTCCTCAACCCGACCGGAGAAGTAGAAGTCGACTCCATCCCGGAGGGAATGATCAGCCGCCCGACATTGCTTTGGGACGTGGATTCCACCAAATCCGGCCAGAACACCGTCGAGCTCAGCTACATCACCGGCGGCATGAGTTGGAACGCCGATTACGTGCTCACCATCGATCCCCTGGCAAAAGCCGACCTCCAGGGCTGGGTCACCATGAACAACCAGAGCGGGGCCACGTTCAAGAATGTGAACCTGAAGCTGCTGGCCGGAGATGTCAACCAGGTTCAAAACGCCCCAGTGCCGATGACCCGGGCGATGGCTGGCGGTGGCTTCGGTGGTGCAGCCCAGTTCAAGCAGCAAAGCCTGTTCGAATACCATCTCTACACCCTCCAGCGTCCCACCACCCTCAACAATAAAGAGACCAAGCAGATCTCCCTCCTCGAGGCCCACGGAATCGCGGTGACCGAGAAAATGATCGTCGACTCACTGCAGGATCAGGGCCAGTACTACCCCTCGGAGGGCGAAGTCGGCACCGGCGATTTCCATCCCCAGGTGCGGCTCGAGTTCATGAACTCCGAGAAGAACAACCTCGGTATGCCTCTGCCCATGGGCACGGTAAAAATCTACGAGCGCGATTCTGACGGCTCGGTCCAGATGATCGGCGAAGACCACATCGATCACACCCCGAAAGACGAAAAGCTCTCCCTGGTAGCCGGCCGCTCCTTCGATGTGGTGGCAACAAGAAAACGCCTCAACTTCCACGTGCTTGGACCGAACGATTTCCAGGAGAACTTCGAAATCACCGTCCGTAACCACAAGGACGTCGCCCAAGCGGTCACCCTCCTAGAGCGCCACTACGGCGACTGGCGAGTCTCCCAAACTTCGGACCCGTTCACGAAGACCGACGCCAACTCGATGCAGTTCGAACTCAACATTCCCGCCAACGGCACCAAGGTGGTGCACTACATGGTGACGACCAGATGGTAGGGCGAGCACAACTCAACGCTTGCGATATGTCGCTAAGCGCAAGCTCAACTATTCGTCACAGATCTGCAGCAAGCACCATCAATAAAGCTGGGCGCCAATCCCAGTGCGCCCAGCTGGCGGATTGCTGGAGGTTATACGAATGATTACAGGGGTTTTATTGACGGCTGCGCTTGCAGGCTTGCAGAAAAATGCGCCGAGTCCGAACGAAATAACGGTCTATAACCAGGGTTTTGGGCTGGTCAAGGAATACAGGATGCTGGACCTGAAGCAGGGAAGGCAGACACTTGCCATTGAGGATGTGGCATCCCAGATCCAGCCGAATTCGGTTGGTTTCAGAAGCATCAGCGCGGAAGCCTCGATCAATGTATTGGAGCAGAACTATCAATACGATTTGATCAACACGGAGGCCATTTTGGACAAGGCGGTGGGTTCAAAGATCAAGTTGATCCGAACATTGCCGAACTCAACCAAGGAAGTTCTCACCGGCACCCTCATGAGTTCGCCGACCGCCATCGTCAACTCGAACGGCGCCACCGAATACACCTATAACGGCATGGTGCTCAAAACCGACGACGGCCGCATTGTCCTCAACCCCACCGGAGAAGTAGAAGTCGACTCCATCCCGGAGGGAATGATCAGCCGCCCAACATTGCTTTGGGACGTGGATTCCGCGAAGGCCGGGCAGAATAAAGTCGAACTGAGTTACATTACGGGCGGCATGAGTTGGAGCGCCGATTACGTGCTCACCATCGATCCCCTTGCCAAAGCAGATCTTCAAGGCTGGGTCACCATGAACAACCAAAGCGGGGCCACGTTCAAGAATGTGAACCTGAAGCTGTTGGCGGGAGATGTGAACCAAGTTCAAAACGCGCAGGTGCCGGTGGGGAGCGTCCTGCACGCCAAGGCTGTCTTTGACCAAGCGGCGGCTCCGTTCAAGCAGCAAAGCCTGTTCGAATACCACCTTTACACCCTCCAGCGTCCCACCACCCTCAACAATAAAGAGACCAAGCAGATATCCCTCCTCGAGGCCAACGGAATCGCGGTGACCGAGAAAATGATTGTCGATTCGCTGCAGGATCAGGGCCAGTACTACCCCTCGGAGGGCGAAGTCGGCACCGGCGATTTCCATCCCCAGGTGCGGCTCGAGTTCATGAACTCCGAGAAGAACAACCTCGGTATGCCTCTGCCCATGGGCACGGTAAAAATCTACGAGCGCGATACTGACGGCTCGGTCCAGATGATCGGCGAAGACCACATCGATCACACCCCGAAAGACGAAAAGCTCTCCCTGGTAGCCGGCCGCTCTTTCGACGTGGTGGCAACAAGAAAACGCCTCAACTTCCACGTACTTGGGCCGAACGATTTCCAGGAGAACTTCGAAATCACCGTCCGTAACCACAAGGACGTCGCCCAAGCGGTGACGCTGCTGGAGCGCCACTACGGCGACTGGCGAGTCTCCCAAACTTCGGACCCGTTCACGAAAACCGACGCCAACTCGATGCAGTTCGAACTCAACATTCCCGCCAACGGCACCAAGGTGGTGCGATACACGGTGACGACGAAGTGGTGAGCTACGCTCTGTGGAGTGCGTCGGTTATCGCCGCTTTTCCAGAAATAGGACTAGAATAGTGTATCGCCATGGCAATGCCGAAATTGGCCCGAATTAACCGACTGGAGTAATTAGTGTTCGCAAAGATTAAGGTCAACTGGTCCCTGCCTAAGCCCACTACAAGACTTGCGGCACTTATTTCAGGCTGCGTAACGGGAGTGATATTGTCAATAGTTCCACTCGCTGCTTTGTGGCGGCGCGGTCAACTAACTCCTGCCAAAGCTCTCTTGGATCTGGCGATCGCCGTGGCGTTTTCGCAACTGTTTTTCGTCGGCTGCTACTGGATTAACGTAAGGAGGTGTCGAGACGGCCATTCACGTACTGGCCGTACGAGCTCTGCGCGGCGCTATGGGGGGCCATAATGGGCCAATGACGGAGGAACGCTTGACAAAATTCACGGGTTGCTTCGCACAACTTGCGTGGCGGGCATGATCGCCTGTATTGCGGGAATCATAATTTCGAGATTTTTCGCTAGCTCGAACGCCTTCCGCCCGTGGGCAGCTGGCTGTCTATTGGGAGAGGTATTGTTGGGGCTCGCCTACAATCATTTGAGCCGGCGAGGTCAGCAACTGAGGGCAGAAAGGACACCCCTGACAGCTTCTCTTAAAGCTATCGGAAACTGGAATGGGCATCTAGCCGTGGGAATTGTGGTGTTTTCATACGTCGCCCGTGCATTTGACCTCCGCCTAGGGGTGCTCGCTGCCCAGCTATTCTTTCTATTGCCCTTTCTCGTGGGCCTGGCAGTAATCGCCGGCATCGCTCAGGATGTCAAGCTAGTGCCGCCGTTAGCCATCACCCTCGTCCTTGTTTTTTGCGCACTATTTAGTAGTAGCCCTGGAATCTGGCCAATCGGCCATGGGAATTACGCGAACGCCGAGTTCATGGTGGCTTGCTTGCTTGTGTACATCGGGCTTGCCACCGTAAAGACCCCGAAGTGGGTATCTTGGCTTCCCTTGATTGCGATGCTCGCTTTGGCTTGCCTTCTTTGAGGCATTCGCCGCAAACGCCAAATCTCCTGAGTGCAACACAGCGGATTGAATTGGCATAGAATTTCGACAAACATATTCAAGACTCGCTGAGTCGTCGCCACCATTTTATCGTGTCAGTGGTCCCGTGTCTAATCAAAACAAAACCTAACCGAAATCCAGTCAATACAACCGATCAGGACGGCTACGGGAATCCATACAACTACTGAGTGGGGGCAGGACTCGGCGTGCTCCTTTTCGTCCTAGCGGCAATTGCCTTCCGGGCGAACCCTCTGAATGAGTTAAACCAGGCCGCCGCTGGCGCAATGCTTGCGGCCGCAGCTTGGGCGTTCTGTGTAGCATTGGGCGAGACCAAGCAGTTCGCCGGCGACTTCGCCAACCTATTGGGTGGCGGGGGCGCCCTGGTTGGATTATTTGCGGTCATCGTTGGTGCAACAAAGTAGGGGCGCCACGATGGGCGGTCCGGCCGGATGCGCAGTATTGGCCGCCGCTCTTTACGACACGATGTTACTGGCAGACCTGGCAGGTACCATGATGGCTGGGGATATTCCGAGTGGAAAGTCAGGGGGGGCTGAATCAAATGGGCGATAAATCAAGGTCAGGCCTCTGGCTGCTGGCTCTCCTAATTACAGCAGGATCGGCATTCACGTACATGCGGAGCGTCGGCGGACACATCATTCACCCTCTGATCACGCTTTTGTTTGGCCTGCTGATGGCGCCCTTTTTCTTTTTCCTTGTGAGCATGCGGAATAGGCCGGTAGTGGCGTCGATTTTGATCCTGACCGCAACTGGACTATTCTTCTTTGGGACACATGTTGGAGCGGACGGTTCGGCGTGCTTGCTTGGGGCGGCATTCGCATCCGGAGCCGCAATCTTTCTACAACTTATCGGGGGCAAGCGGCCGAGAAAAATAGCTGGTAGTCCCGCCGATCTTTGATCACTCTGTGCAACACCAAACGCAGCCACGCAGACCCCAGGCCGACGCTGGCCACCAATTCACGACTACCTACGCCAATTTGGATTATCAAGTGGGCTCGATCGCTGAAACTGATAGCGGGCTGAACCAGACCCTTGTCAGTTATACCTATGGGACTACCAACTGGACACCCGGGTCGGCCATAACCGATATGGGCCAGGTTCTTACCGTAACAGACAACCTTTCCGGCGTGGAAGATGCCTTCACCTATGACCACACTTCGGGCGATGGGGCGCCGGTCAGCCCACTCTCGTTCAAGAAACGTGGCCCTCGAATATTCCCGGGGGCGGATACAGCGTCGCTTATTCGTATAACCAAGCCGGTGATCGTAGCACAGCCACCTACACGACGAGCAACGGAACAAACGAATGGCAATACGACGACTACATGTCGTTCGGGCCGTTAAGCAAAGGTCTAGCCACACGGCTGCCTCAGACCATGCGGCAGATATCGAGTGGCTCGCCCACGCCTGAGGAGTTCCATTACCTTTACGATAGCGGCGGCTCGTTGGTGGCAGCTACCTTTGCGATGACGCCGGAATCAGGCTTCACGCCCGCCGGCAGCAATCCTTGGTACGACCAGACCGATCTTGCGTCTGTTCGGGCCAGAGTTGTTTACGATAACGATGGGGGCGGAAAGGTCCTCAACCTCAACTATTATTGGGATGTTTGGAACTCAAGCAACAGCGACTATGGTTCGACAGGAATCTATGGCTATTCCTACGGCTATGACCCCGTAACAAATCTAAAGTTGGGTGGTTCGTTCAACGACTTCAACCCACACAATGAAACCTATTCCTACGACTCTAATCTCGATTATCTGACAGGCGCAAGCTACAACGACGGCTTTGCAAACCCGTCGAATTTTGGACCTACGATGCGGCCGGCAATCGGCTAACCGACGCCGATGCAGGATCTTTCACGTACGATAATCTGAATCGCCTCACCACATCGTCGGCCGGGAATTATTCGAACAACATACTTGGAGACAGAACCGGCGATCCATCCGGGAATGCATATTTATGGGACAGCCAAGATCGGCTGACATCATTTCAAGCTGGCGCAGGCCCTGCTTGGAATTACTCCTACCGATCTGACGGTATGCGCGTTCTGAAAAACAATGGCACGAACTCGACCTCCTACGCTTACGACGGACAGATGGGAGTTGAGGACGTAGATGCTGGTTCTGCCGCTGCGATCACGGACTATGCAATCGGCTCGCGTGGCATAGATAGGATTTCAAAGACGGCTTCCGGTACGACCAGTACCACCTATCCAATTTATGACGGGCATGGCAATATGGTTGCAACACTGTCCCAATCTGGCGCTCTCTTTTCGCTGAGTAGCCAACGCGCCTTCGACCCTTGGGGCGTTATTCGAACCTCGGATACCAGCGGCGATCCGAAGGGGCGTTATTGCGCTAACCTTGGCCACAAGCAGGACGACGAGAGCGGGTTGACCTATATGCGTACTCGTTACTACGACGCCGCTACAGGCAGATCACGGCCGAGGACCCCGCCCGAAACGGGCTTAACTGGTTCGTTTACTGCTACGACAACCCGATTAAGTACTCGGACGGCACGGGCGAAGATGGGCTAGATTCTTTCTGGACGATAATAAAGCTCATATTTCTGATCGGCAACCAGACCACGCCTATGCTTAGCGGGAAGCTTAGTGAAAAGGCGTTTGAGGCGATATATGAGTTTTTTGAGAAGGGCGCGGATGTCGCAAAGGAAGATACCGAGATCAGGGAGAAAGTCGAGGAATTTGGAGGAAAAGCTAACGGAAGATGACGAGATGGAAACTGATTCGGCCGATGTCCAAGACATTGATGCCATTGAAGTTGAGGAGATTGCCACGGAGGTGGAGCAAGTGGAGGCGGCAGAGTCTGCCATTGGAGAGTTGGTGGAAGTTGTGGAAATAAGCGATACCGCGGGGGGGCTCTAGGATCGGAGGGAGCAGCCGTCTGGTTTGTGGGATCGAGCAAGCCGACTTGACACGGCTGCTGACGCAATGCGCCTCATACGTTTACGGGACGGGCAGAATCCGAAATACACACTACGTGCAGAAGCGTATAGACGGCAAATACCCGGTTTTAGTAGGCCTTGCCAACATATTTGGCAGAGCCCTCATCTATTACGACAGCCCAGAAATTGAACGGTTCACCCTCGAGTCGATCGCCCGTCAAGCCTTATCGCAGTTCGGAGGCGTATCGCTCTCACGAGTCAAAGACTCCGGCGGCGATCTCGGGCTGGCGGCGCTTTTCGTTGCGATGGTCATTGTCGGCGCCCGCGGAAATAAGGGCATCCGGCAACAATTGGCTCTCCAAGCAGCCCTCGACGAAAAGCCCGATGATGGTAAGGCGGTCTTCACCGAGCGATGCAACAGGCAAATAGGAGAGTTAGCTCTTATGGCACAGCATTGCGTCTCGCTTGGCGCACTGCGCGAGAAGGCTATGACTCTGAATGCTTCGCCTTCGCGTCTAGTGCGTCGGGGAATACCGAAAACGTCAACCTTGGCGAGCATCATTACGGCCGAGGTGGGGTGCATCCTGTGCGAGACGGAATCGTCGCAGTCTTGATGCTGGCCGTGGGAGCCTCGCTTGTGCCAACAGCCTCTTAGGAAAACTTCAAGACGGCCGCTAGCCTGTCGCTTGCTATCTTTGGAGCGGGCCTATTTTGGGGGATTTGTTTCTTTGGGGGCACGTCGGGGGTTCCGCATTTTCTCGTTGAGGGCGGGGGTGCTGGTGCTGGTAGTGTTGTAATGGCGGCTACTGGAGTTGTGCGCCGCCGTTTCTGCTAGCCAATGAGGGCAAAATGGCGATTAAAATCCCATTCATGGACGAGGCACTCCTGGCGGTGAACATCTGCTTGGCGAGCGGCCTGATCTCTTTCCTTTTGGCTGGTCCTTACCTTTCTGCCACCGAGGGTCGCCGCAGAACGGCCGGCTGGTTCCTCATTTTCGCCGCGCTGCTTCTCGGCGTCCAGGCAGCGTTTCTGATCGGCGCGGCAGTCCTCGCCGGCCGCTACGAACTTCTTCTGGCTTGCCCGCTTGGTGCTGCTCTGGGGATTCTCTATCGAGGAGGAGGTCTAAATTAGGCGCTGATGTTACTCCGCCGCGCAAAACGCCGATTCCAAATCCCTTATCAAATCATCCATGTTCTCGATGCCGCAGGAGAGGCGGATGAGGCCGTCGTCGATGCCGATCTTCTTCCGTACATCGGCGGGAATAGACGCGTCATCTTATGTCTGATCGCAGGCGAATTGGAAAGTGCAAAGCAGATCAGTGCAGCTAGGCGTAATGTTCACCGCTGTGGCGTGCGCTGCCGCAGGTCTTGATGATCTGTACCATTTCAACTCAAACGTAGTTTTCGGAATCGAGCTAAGTTCCGTCTTCGTCGGAATAGTGTTAAGCGTCGCCACAGGCGAGGCCGCGATGGAAAACTCCCCGTTCATGACTTACGCTGGTGCGATAATGGGCGCATATGCGGTAAGTTTGGTTGCCGCTACGTGGGAGGCTCTAAATTCATGAGCTCGGGAAACGACGGACGTTTGAAACTTCAAAGGGTTCCTCCAGGGGCGCTCAGAAGAGCCGCTTGCACTCTCTGTTTTATTGTTGTCAGCTTGCTTATGCTGCAACACTTGCATACTTCGGTTTCTAGGTTTTCACCCGGCGCTGTGGTCGTGCTTGTTCTGACCTTAGGAGCCTCGTTGGTGCCCACGTTTTCGTCTGAAGACTCCAAGACGTTGGCGGCTAGGTCCCTAGCTATTTTTGGCGTAGGACTTTTCTTGGGGTTTTGCTTCTACGGCGGTAGTCCAGGAGTCCCGCATTTTCTCGTTGACGGAGGGGTGCTTGTGCTTTTGGTGCTTCAGTGGCGGCTATTGGAATTGCGGCCCGGTGGTCGATGAAAGGTGAGCCGGGTTTGGTGTATGCAACATTGAAGGGCTTGCAGAGGGGCCCGCATTTTGAAGATGCGAACGGACTTGACCTGCCCCCCAACTCTAAGGCCAGGCAAACTAAGCCTAGTCAGCCGCGCAAAACGCCGACCTCCAGATCCCTTATCAAATCATCCACGTTCTCGATGCCGCAGGAGAGGCGGATGAGGCCGTCGTCGATGCCGATCTCTTCCGTACATCGGCGGGAAATAGACGCGTGGGTCATGCTGGCGGGGTGTTCGATCAGGCTCTCGATGCCGCCAAGGCTTTCGGCCAAAGTAAAAACTTCGCAGCGGCTCAGCGCTTTGCGGGCGGCTTCCTCGCCGCCCTTCAAAACCACCGAAACCATGCCGCCATAAGCGCTCATCTGCCGCTTGGCAACCGCGTGCTGTGCGTGGCTAACCAAACCCGGATAAAAGACCTGAGAAACAATCGGGTGCTTTTCTGCCCAGGCCGCCACCGTCAGAGCGTTGGCGCAGTGGCGTTCCATGCGCAGGCCTAGCGTCTTGAGGCCGCGGTGGGCCAAAAACGAATCGAACGGGCCGGCGATGGCGCCGACCGAGTTCTGTAAGAAGCCGATCTGATCCGCATACTCCTTGTTCTCGCCAACCACTGCAATGCCTCCGATAACGTCGGAATGGCCGTTCAGATACTTAGTCGCGGAGTGAACCACGATATCCACGCCATGTTCCAAAGGCCTTTGCGTCCAGGGCGTGGCGAAGGTGTTATCGGCAACGGAAACCAAACCATGAGCCTTTGCAAAAGAAGCGACCGCAGCCAAATCAATGACCTTCAGCAAAGGATTGGAGGGCGTCTCCAGCCAGATCATTTTGGTGTTTGGTTTCAGAGCAGAAGCCAACAAAGAAGGATTGGTCATGTCCACATAAGTGAATTCAAGCCCCGCCGAGTGCTTGCGCACTCGCTCGAACAGCCGGTAGGTCCCGCCGTACAGGTCGTCGGAGGCAATCACATGGGAACCGGACTCCAAAATCTCCAGGACCGCAGAAGCCGCCGCAAGCCCGGAAGCAAAGGCAAACCCGGCCGTCCCGCTTTCTAAGTTAGCCACCGCCCTCTCGTAGGCGAAACGTGTAGGGTTGTGGCTTCGGCCATAGTCAAATCCCTTATGCACACCCGGCGCCGACTGCCCATAAGTCGAAGTCGCATAGATCGGCGTGATCACCGCGTTGGTGGTGGGGTCAAGCTCCTGATCGGCGTGAATGGCGCGGGTATCGAAACCCCACTTCGGATCGGTTTTTCGGTTGCTCATGCGATGCCTGCCCGTTTTCTCAGATACTGCAAATAGTCGATGGGCGTGATGAGCCCGAGGAACTCGTCTTTGTCCATCACGATGGCGGTGAGGCCCTGCTGGAAGATCGGCACCAAGTCGTCCACCGACCGATTGCATTGGATGGTCACAAGCTTGGTCGTCATCGCCTGGCGAGCAGGCAACTCGAACCCCTTGGAAGACCCGGCCACGTGAAGCAGGATATCGATTTCGCTCAAAAGACCCAAAAGCCGCCCATCCTCCATGACCGGAAGCTGCGAGATGTCAAAGTTCTTCATCTTTCGGTACGCCGCCTGCAGCGAATCGTTAGGCGAAACCACGACCGCCGATTTCTCGGCGATCGGCCTTGTAATCAAGTCCCGAAGATCATGCGTCTCCGGCTTTTCTACAAACCCGTAGTCCTCCAGCCAGTAATCGTTGTAGATCTTCGAGAGATACTTGTTGCCGCTATCGCAGACAAAGCTGAGCACGCGCTTGGGGGTGGTCTGCTCCCGGCAATACTTCAGCGCGGCGGCAATCAAAGTGCCGGAAGAAGAGCCGCAAAAAATGCCTTCCTCCTTCAGAACCTCTCTCGAAGTGTTGATCGATTCGGCATCCGAGATCGCGTACGCCTTGTGGGTGAGGTTCATGTCGCATATTTTCGGCACAAAATCCTCGCCGATGCCTTCCACTAGCCAACTTCCAGCCTTCACGGTCTTGCCCTCATTCACCAAAGGCGCGAGAATGGAGCCTTTGGGGTCGGCGAGAATCATCTCCGTCTTTGGCGAGACGCGGGTGAAAAAACGGCCGATGCCCGTAAGTGTGCCGCCAGACCCGACACCGCAAACAATGGCGTCCACCTTGTGGTCCATTTGCTCCCAAAGCTCGGGCGCGGTGCTGTTTTCGTGGGCAAGCGGGTTATTCGGGTTCTCGAACTGGTTGACAAAAAAAGCGCCCGTCTCTTTGGCGATTCGGGCGGCAATGTCTTGATAGTATTCGGGGTGGCCTTTCTGGACGTCCGACCGGGTGACGATCACCTCCGCGCCCATCGCCTTGAGGTGAAACATCTTTTCTTGGCTCATTTTGTCCGGGATGACCAGGATGAGTTTATAGCCCTTCTGCCCGGCGACAAGGGCCAGCGCCAGACCGGTGTTTCCGGCGGTGGCTTCAATAATTGTGCCGCCGGGTTTAAGCTTGCCTTGCTTTTCCGCGGCTTCCACCATGGCGAGACCGATCCGATCTTTGATCGAACCCCCGGGGTTGGTGCTTTCCAGTTTGAGATACAGTTCGCAGGGCCCGGTGTCCAGGTGGTTGACTTTAACGATAGGGGTATTGCCAATTAATTCAAGAACGTTTGGCGCTAGATCCATAGTTATAGTTTGGTGCAACATCGCCAAATGCTGCACCTTGGTCTGCCCGGAAAGTATTACGATTACGGACCACGCCATAATCCCGTTAATGGAGCGGGTGGTGGACGCCCACGATTCGATCGCAAGTATGTTCAGACGATTGGGGGAAAAATAATGGAACTAAAACACATCAGCAATGAGGCTGTGCCCGGCGCGCTGGAGCTTGCCGAGCGTTACCGCCTGCTCAACGAACCCGAACAGGCCGAGAGCATCTGCAAAGACGTCCTGGACGCCGACCCGGAAAACCAACTTGCCGCGCGGCTTATGCTGCTCTCGATCAGCGACCAATTTGGGCATAAACAAGCGCCCAGCGTCCAGCACGCGCAAGAAGTCGCGGCTTTGCTTCATAACGACTATGAGCGGCTTTATTACAGCGGCATCATCATGGAGCGATTCGGAAGAGCCAAGCTTCACGAGCACCATCTCAATATGGTGCGCGATTGGCTCCATCGGGCGATGGAGATGTTCGAGAAAGCCCAGGAAATAAGGCCGGCGGGGAACGACGCCGCGCTTCTGAGATGGAACACTTGCGCCAGGCTGTTGCAGCGTCTGCCGAAAGAGAACGAATCCGGCCATACGCCGGATTACGGGGATTAGCAGGGAGACGAGGGGTTGGGTGTTGGGTTTTTGGTTTTGGGTTCTAGGTGTGGCAATCGATTTCTGACAGGTCCGAGAGGTCCGACAAGTCCGGCCTGATCCCTCAACACCTAACACCCAAAACCCAACACCTAACACCCAACACCTAACACCCAAAACCCAAAACCTAACACCTAACACCCAAAAAAAAATGAGCCCCAAGTCCTTTCGGGCTTGGGGCTCGGTCGTTTGGTTCTTAACTAGCCACCAGCAGTGCCGCCGGCAGTGGCGCCTGCGCCAGCCGTTCCGCCACCAGCACCAGCCGTTCCGCCGGCGCCGGCCGTTCCGCCGGCAGTTCCGCCTGCCGAATCGTCGCCAGACTTGCAGCCGCCCAAAATCAGGCCGAATGCGCTAATGACCATTAGAATCGCTAAAAGCTTTTTCATTCTTTAAAGACACCTCCAGTGTCGCTGTTTTTGCAAAAACTCGCAGGAGCACGCCCCCGCTCTAACTTTATACCCGGCAAAACCTCGAACTGCACTCCTGCATTTACAGCAATGCCTGTATGTTTCTTGAGACGGTACAACTAATAGCTTCGTTGCAGGTCGCGCGAAACTTTTCTTCACGACCAAAGGGCCCACCCGCCGCGCCGCATGTTGTCGCAGCGAGTTCCGGAATCAATCGAGGATTTCGCATGAGTATAAACCTCAGTAGGGGCTAGGGCGCTTCCTTCGGCATCATTGGGGTGCTGCCACCTTTGTCTGGTTCCGATTCGATCTTGTAAACGTGATCCTCGTCGTCCGACGGGGCCATTACGATCATAGAGGTTTTACCGTTGGACAGAGTCACGATTATTTGAAGCGGATGCTTCTTTGTCACGTGCAAGGTGACGCTCTTACCCTTGGCGACCTCAGGGACGACGAGCTTGTCTCCCCGCATCAGTCGAATCGAATTGCCGGTCATTTCCAAAGTCAGTGCCCTCGTTAAATGCTTGCTCTTTCGGGCGCCGGTCGTCATGTCGAAAGGCTTAAGGTTCGAGTCATAAACCCTGTAGATCCCCGATTGCCTGTCGGCGAGTGGGAACGGCTGGATGAGGATGCTGCTTGATCCCGTCTTTTCGGGGAAGAACGGCAAGTCCGGACCCCTGAGGACGCCGGTCAACGGATGGGCAATCGTGACCCCGGCCAGGCCCGAGGGGCTATCGGACGAACCGCCCGAACCAGGGCGCCGAGCGGCTGAAGAAAATGGTTGCGGAGCAACAGGCATGCTTGTGCCTCCCCCGAGCCCGCCGGCCGCCTCAGGGGAAGCAATCGAGCTTCCCCCTCCTAGTCCTGGGGCCGCAATCGGAGAGACTCTACCGGACAAGGCTCCTGAAACAGGGGCCGGCGTTGTCGCTGAGCCGCTGATTCCAAAAGGATTTTGGGGCGTTTGTGGACTTAACCTTGCAGGTGCTTGAACTGCCCCGCCGCCACCAATGCCTCCGCCTCCGCCAAAGCCACCAGGCGCGATGCCGCCGCCCGTACTACCGCTTCCAGCAATACCTTGCGCACTGCCGCCGAAGTCGCCTCCTCCCCCAGGTCCGCCCATGCCTGGGGCACTGCCGGCCGGGCTGGCAACGCCGCCGCCACCAATACCTTGCGCACTGCCACCGAAGCCGCCTCCGCCAAACCCTTCGGCCCCAGGTTGTAGGGGAGCAGCCCCCGGCCTTGTGAACGGGTCAACAGAGGCGCTGCCGCCCTGGCTTTCGGATGGGTTATAGAATGTCTTGCCGCCTTGCACGGAGATTTTCGGTTGGTTTTGGCCGTGGGTGTTCGGAACAGATAATTCTGTAATTCCCACCGTTGCCTTCGATAACTACGGCTGCGGGCGCGGACGGAGCCATGCCATGCTGCTTCAGATTTATCACCATTGGGGCCGTCGGGAATATTCCTGGCGTGCCATGAATCCCCCTTGCGGCCGAGACCTGGACGTCTGTTGAGGGGATCAACTCGAAATTGTTCGCGTAAATGAGACCCCTCGGCCCGATCTTGAGCGCGGACACGCCATGGGAACTCTTTACCTGGATCGTAATCGGATGATTCTTCGTTGCACGGAGCACATAGGTGTGGCCCCCTTGCTTGATGCGAACCACGTCGTTTTGCGCATGTACCAATTGGACGCCCGCGAGGGCGGCGCAAAGCGCAGCGGCACTTAAATTGAAAGTTGTCATTTTGAACCTCGTAACTTGGGTCTCGCAGTTGCGAGAAGGGTCGAGAAGGCCGGCAACCCGCTTTTCCAAGTTCCATCCTTGAAAAAGGAAGGCAGGCGCAGCCAGTTGAGAAGAGTCGCGGCCACGCGATTGCGCGACCTTGAGGAGCGTTCGGGCCAACTGGGTGGCCGGAATCATCTTGATAACGTAGCTGTCGCAAACCTCTTCGCGTGCACGGCAGAGTTCGAACGCGGCCCGGTGCGAGAGAGGATTGAACCAATAGACAGCCTTTGTGATCGCGGTAGGCCAAACCGAAAGGAAGTGCTGTTGGTCCACATGCGCGAACTCGTGCAGCAGGATCGACTCCAATTCTTCGTCCGTCGCGGAGTAGACGATGGATGCAGGAACCAGAATCAGCGGCCTCCGCCAGCCAAGGGCAAGCGGAGTTTCCACCAACTCGCTGATAAGCGCCTCTGGGAACTTGCGCAACCCTGTTTGGACCCTGACCCGCTCGGCAGCCAGTGCCAAGGGAGTTCGATCAGCCGGCTGCGCGAGTTGCGCAGCCCGGTGAAGCCGCAGCGCCGATCGAAGGAATCTTGCCAGGACGAACCCGAAACCGATCACATAAGCGCCGGTCAATGCCCAAATCAAGCAGTTAACAGGCGGGGAAACGCGGTCGGCAAGATTTGACTGGAGCGGCCCGGCGGCGGGCGCAGGCGGTGCCGCGCTCAGCGTGGGCGCAGGAATATAGCGCCTCGGAACCAAATGCGGTTGCGCCGGCCCAGGGCTGAGCGGCCCGTGAGGGCGAAGATCGGCAGGACCTTCGACAACCGCTGCCGGCTCAGCAACCGGGGGCTTGAAGGAGACCTCAGATTCCTGGGCAGGCTTCATTCGCCCGTGGTCAACAACTGTGTTCGGGCCATAGACCGGCAGTCGTAGGCTTGCCACTCCTAAATTGCCGGCGATCAGCGCCACAACCGGAAGCAGCAAAAGGCCACCGAAACAAGCGCATAAAAACGCGTACCGCTGCGCAGGTCTGGACTTCAGCAAGGTAGCGGAAACCAAGCATGCGACTAGCAGGAACCCGGTCGATCCGATCAAAATCGTTGCGATCATTTCTGCTCCCTCTCTTCCGCCTGCTCGATGATCTTACGAATACGGTCGGCTTCATCCTTCGACAGCGCTTGGTCGTTGAGCAAGGCGGTCATCAGGTTTTCGGCAGAGCCGCCAAAAGCGCTGGATACGAATCTCTTGAGTGCATCCTGAAGGCTGCTCTCCCTCGGCGCGGCAGGGCTGTAATAGTAAGTTTTTCCGACCATGCGCGTCTTGACCCAGCCTTTTTCGGCCAGCCTGGTCAGCAGGGTTTGAATCGTGTTCTTGGCAACTTCCCTCTGCGAGGAAAGCTCGCCCCAAATATCGCCAAGCGTGGCTTCTTTGCGATCCCAAACAACGTTCATGATCTCCATCTGCGTCTCACTAAGAGGCGGAAGTTTGTCAGCTTTCTTCATGTTTCGCTCTTGTTATACATCATATACCAACAACTGTAGGTATGTCGTTGCGAAACTTCTGAAAAGTTCAGCGTTAAGGAACGAGCCCTTTATTCGGCCCAACTGGAATCAAGTTACCAACCGCACTTCCCGATAGAAGCTATAGGGGAAGTCTCAGCCGACGGAAGTAAAGAACACAATGTTTGAAGTCACCTGCGATCAAAGGAGTGGGTGTGGCCTCTGATTTTGAGCGCCTTCAATCGCTGTTCAGCAGAGCTAGCAGCCTTCCGGAACTCCCTCACAGCGTTCAACGCCTGATTGCCCTTATCGACACGGGTGAAGCCTCCTCAGCCGATCTCGAACGCATCATCAGCTCCGATCCTGGTCTCTCCGTCGCCTTGCTCCGCTTGGCAAACAATCATCGGCACATCGATGAGCAGATTTCCACCATCCGCTCGGCCGTCATGCTCCTGGGCCAGCATTCGGTGCGCAACCTCGCAACTTCCTGGATGATGCAGGGACTGGTTCAAAGCCGGGTCGTCGCCCCCACCTTTTCGGTGAACCGCTACGCGCGGCATTGTATGGTCACCGCCCAAGCCGCCCGGTATCTTGTGGCGAGAAGGCAGTTGAAGGGCGCGGTGGAAACGACTTGGACTGCGGATGAGGTGTTCGCGGCGGCCCTCCTTCACGACATCGGCATCGCCCTCATGGCCTGCGTGGCGCCGGAATGTTACCAAAGGGTTTACGCGGCGGGGGAAAGGCTCCAAATAACCCTGGCGGCGGCGTTCGAAAAGCTCTATGGTAGCAAGCTGAACGAGTTGGGAGCGGCCGCTATTAGGGCCTGGGGTTTGCCGTTGGTTTTCGAGCAGGCAGTTTTTTATTACGCAAAACCATGGCTTCTGCCGGACCAGATCGGGGCCTTGGCATGCATCAACTACGCCGACTACTTGGCATCCATATCGGGAAGCACGCTCGAAAAATGGGCAGTGACGCCGGAATTGGAGTTCGAAGTGGAAAGCAGAGCGGAGATCCATGAGGAGGAGGCGGCACGTGTCCTCCACTTGGTTAACGAGAACGCCGCCAAGCAGCTGAACGAAGGCCCGAATATCTCGTCCCAAAAACTGGGCGCGTGGAAAGAGCACAATGCGGAAGGCACGCCGTGGGACATTTTGGTTGCAGAAGACAACAAGGTGAACCAGAACCTGATTTCGCTGATCCTGGACCATTTTGGCTATACCTATCGCGTGGTATCCAACGGGGAAGAGGCGGTGCAGGCTTTTGTTGAGAAACGGCCGGATCTCGTGCTGATGGATATTCAGATGCCGGCTCTGGACGGATTTCTGGCCACGAAGGAGATTCGCTCGGTGGAGAAGGCGATCGGCCCGAGAAACGCCGATCATCGCCCTAACCGCCAGGGCTCAGCCGAACGATCAGGCACAATGCCGGGCCGCCGGCATGGACGATTATTTAGAGAAGCCCCTGATGATCGACGCGTTCACCGAAAAACTGGTGCGCTGGCTGCCGAACAAGGCTGCTTGAAATTCCGGGTGAAAGGCGAGCACAACTAATTCCGGCGACGCCTCGCTAGTTACGCCAACCTTTAGACTTCGTGCATAATTCTTTCCATGCCAAGCGAAGATATCAAGTCCATGGAAGAGCGCTATTTTCTTCACACCTACAAGCGGATGCCCGGCGTGTACGTGCGTGGTGAAGGCTGTTATCTTTGGGACGAGGATGGGAAGAAGTATCTCGATTTCCTCGCCGGAATCGCGGTCTGCCAACTCGGCCACTGCCACCCGGCAGTGGTAAAGGCGCTGATCGACCAGGCGCAGACCTTGATGCACACTTCCAACTATCTGGTCTCGCCCACGCAGGTAAGGCTCGCAGCCAAGCTCTGCGAGATCAGCGGAATGGAAAAGGTGTTCTACGCGGTGGATGGCACCACCGCCAACGAAGCCGCCCTCAAGATCGCCAAAAAGCACGGCTTAAGCAAACGCCCGAACGGCGATTACGAGATCATTTCCCTCAACAACAGTTTCCACGGGCGCTCGCTGGGCAGTTTGTCCGCCACCGCCCAGGCCCGCTACCAGGACCAGTTCAAGCCGCTGATCCCGGGATTTGTGCATACTCCGGTGAACGATATCGCCGCCCTCCAGAAGGTCTTCTCGGAAAAGACTGCAGCCATTACCATGGAGCCGATCCAGGGCGAAGGCGGCGTCATGCCGGTCACTCCCGAGTTCGCTTTAGAAGCCAAGAGACTCTGCGAGAAGTACGACGCGCTCTTTATCTGCGATGAAGTTCAGGCCGGCATCGGCCGAACCGGCAAGTGGTTCTGCTACCAGCACTGGGGAATCCTGCCTGACATCGTTTGCGTGGCCAAGGCGCTGGGCGGCGGAGTTCCGGTGGGCGCTTGCTTGACCCAGGGCAAGGCAAACGACGTCTTCACCTACGGCGACCACGGCAGCACCTTTTCCGGAAGCCCGATCTCCACTTGCACGGGGCTGGCTGTTCTCGAAACCATCGAGCGCGAGAACCTTATGGAGAACGCGGTGGCGATGGGCGATTTGCTCGTCAAGTCGTTCAAGGAGTTTGGACCCGTGGTTGCCGAAGTTCGGGGAATGGGCTTGATGGTCGGCATAAGGCTTGCCGAGCCGATTGCGCGAGACGTAGTTGCGAAGGCTTTGGAGTTGGGACTCATTACGAACGCGACGGACGAATACACGCTGCGTTTGATTCCACCACTCACCGTCACGAAAGAACAGGTCCAGGAAGCAATGGCAATCTACGCGGCGGCGCTGGCTGTAAAAGAGCCGGTACATGCTGGATAAAAAGTGTGAAGTATTGAGTGTTCAGGGTGCAGCGTTCAGTCGGACCTCAACACGCAAAACCCAACACTTTTTACGAGTTTGCGCTCACAACCGGCGCCCCAGCCTGCGCGCCGCCCTTTTTCTTTGAAATCCTCGCCGCACTCAGCACAAAAATGAGTCCGCCCGTCATATCCAGGCATCCGTCCCAGAAGGAAACCGTCCGGTCGGCGAAGCCTGTTTGGCGGATTTCGTTGAACGCCGCGTGCATCAGCACTGCGGTCAACCCCAAAATAACCGCCTTCCGCGCCGCGCCGCCCTTAACCGCGGCCTTAAAGGCGAACAGTCCGAGCGCTCCGTAAAACAGAACGTGCAAGACCTTCCGAACATACAGGCCGATCGATTGGGGATCTTCGCCGTCCAGATAGGAGAACTTCAGGAAGCCAACCACCATATGGTGGGGAGCGCTGGTGGAGCTGCTAAAGAAGGCGATGAGCCAACCGCAAATGAACAAGGGCAATAACCCCAGCAACACCGGTCGCAATTGGGGCATTTTCCGATAGAAGGACAAAACCGCGCCCAGCGAAACAAGCGCGGCAAGGCCGATTCCTGCAAAAACCATTTGGAACACAAAGGTCTTGATCGTGCCAATCGGTTCAGGGTTGGACGCCAGCCACAGAAAGAGGAAAGTAAATCCGTAAGCCCCAATAACCGTGAGTTTGGGATCAAGCTGGGCCAGCGCAGGAAGTTGAAATAGCCAAAAGCCAAAGAGCAAGAACAGGCACCACACCCAGACTGGATTTTCGCCAAGATAGCCAAAAACCGCGGTTCCACCGAACGCGAGGAGGAACCCTACGCCAAATGTCAAAAATGTTGCCCAACGACTCACTTGTTTAGATGACGCCGGTGCATGAACTTTTGGATTTCCTCGGCGTGGCTGTAATCGGTCCAATCGATGGTGATCGGAGTAATGGCGACATATCCCATGTTGACGGCTTCCACATCGGTTCCCGGCTGGTCCGGATCCATCACGACGACACCCCCCTGCCAGTAATACGGGCGGTTCCAGGGGTCGTGTCGCAACTCAACCCGGTCTTCATACACTCTTTTGCCCATGGCGACCACTTTGAACCCTTGGATCTCGGGAAACGCGATGCTCGGGACATTGATGTTTAAGAACGTTAGCGGTTTGTAGGGCGCTTCCACCACCAGTGGCCAGTTTTCGTCCAGCCATTTTGAAGCCGTTTCGTAGTGGATCGGCGCGCCGGTAGCGAAGCATGCGACCGAAAGGGCAATGGACCGGATGCCGTTGATCGCGCCTTCCATCGCCCCGCCCGCCGTGCCCGAATAGGTGACGTCGAAGCCAAGATTCGGGCCGCTGTTGAAACCGCTCAGCACGAGGTCGCAGCCATCCGGCCATGCCAAAGTCAGACCAACATTGACGCAGTCGACCGGCGTCCCGTCCACCTCGAAAGCCTCCAAGCCATCGAGACAAACCGGTTTTGCGCGGAGTGGATTGTGCATCGTCATGGAATGCCCACATCCGCTGCGCTCATGATCCGGCGCGACGAGTTTGACTTCGCCATACTTCCGGGCCACGCTGGCCAATTCAAGAAGTCCGGCTGCGCGGATGCCGTCGTCGTTCGTGATGAGAATTCGCATTCGTTCTTGACTACTACCCTTATTTCAACTTTGGAATCTCAATTCATTCTCATATGCGTACGATTAAATGGAAATCGCCATGAAGAGAATCGTCCCAATGCTCTGCATAATGACGCTCGGCTGCCTCGCAACGGCGCAATCGGTAACCCCAGATGTGGCCGCTTTCATTCGGCAGTTTTCCTTTGCCGCCACCCGTGTGGATATGAAGCCGAATGACAAAGGCGAACTCCCGCACTTGAGAGACCTAAGCAAGACGCTGCTGGATCTTGCCAAGACCAAGGATACGACCCTTGCCGAGGCTTTTCCTTTGCTCGATAAGAATGAGAGCACGGGGAGGCTGGTTGCCGGGGATTTGCTGTTTCTTTTGATGTTCCAACTGCCCGACAGCACCGATTGGTCCAAGCCCGAGAATATGGCGCTACGGAATGTCCTTGCCCCTCCTTCCGGCGAGGTTGCCGCAGGTTCAGACAAAGCTTATTGGCCGTGGATCGACGATGGCCAGGAACAGTGGCATCTGGGACCGTTTCGAATAGCGCCTGGCTCGTGGGACAAGAGCTTGGCCGCGCGGTACACGAAGCTGCGAGCAAAGTACAAGCGGAGACTCTGGATTACGGGGTCGGACACCGATTAACGTTCTGCTCACGGGGGTACTACGTCTCAACACCGATTAGAGGAATCATGGCAAACACTTTCGGCGCCGACATCATCATTCAAACCCCGGACCCGGAGGAAGCGGCCCGGTTCTACGTGGAACACCTCGGCTTCGAGGTCACCGACGACGACCCCAACATGATCAGTCTCGAAGGGGACAACATCAACATGTACATCGAACGCGGCCCAACGCTTGGCCCCGTATTTGAGGTCACCGTAAGGAATGTGGAAGAGGCCAAGTCCAGGCTCATCAAAAACGGATGCAAGGTCATTAAAGACGAGCCGGACTTTCCGAGATGCTACGTGATGGATTCCTATGGCGTGGCTTATAATCTTCTGGAAGGTTAACTCCCAGGCCAAACGGCCCACTGCGGTTAAACGACCATTACAATAAACCCTAATGGTCTCCCGCACCTTCGCGCTCATCGCAGTGGCTTCCGCCCTTATTAGCTTGGGTTGTAAAGGTCAGTCTCAGCAGTCCTCCAGCGCCACCCGACCGTTTCACATGGGTTTCACGCCATGGCCGGCAGACTTGACACCAGAGGGCGTTCAGGCTGCCGTCAACTTCGCCCACACGAACGGAGATATCGTCTCCATCATGATGATTGGCGGTATTCCGTGGCAGGAAGCATTGGACGGCAAAGATTTCTCGCATGATGTTCAGGGGCTCCTCGCCTACCGCCCGCCGGAAGGGAAGAAGTTCTTCGTTTCGATTTCGCCGCTGAATATGGTCAGGGATGGCATGGCCCCTTACTGGGGAGAGCATGACAATATGCCGCTGCCGCCGGACTGGGCCAATCTGGCCCTCAACGACCCGAAAGTGAAAAAAGCCTATCTCAACTTTTGCCTCCGCGTGGTGGACGCCATGCATCCCGACTATCTCGCGATTGGAATCGAAGATAACGTGCTGCTCAGCAAGAACCCCGCGAAGTGGGCTGAACTGAAGGAACTCCACCGCGAAACCTATCAAAGTCTAAAGCAGAAATATCCGAAGCTGCCCCTGTTCTTCACTACCGACGTCGGCCATTACTTGAAGTTCGCCAACGACTCCAAAAACTCCGACCAAGAGAAAGAAGTCGGAGAAATGATGGCCTACAGCGACATGTTCGGGATGAGCTTCTATCCCTACATGAACATCGATTTCAGCCAAGGAACCGCGCCCGGCTTCCTGGACTTCGCCCGGAAATTCCAAAAGCCGATAGCCGTCTCTGAGTCGGGAATGACCTCTCGCGACGTGACCCTAACCTCGTACAACGTGACCCTTAGAGGTTCTGAAGACCAGCAAAAGCAATTCGAAGACTTCCTGCTCGGCACGGCAACCCGCGACCGATACGAGTTCGTGATCAACTTCGCGACAACCGATTTCGAAAAGCTGGTAGCAAGACTCCCCGCGCCAACCAACGAACTGTCCTTAATCTGGGCCTACACGGGAATGCAAACGAGCGCACTCACCCCCAAACCGGCAATGGCGACCTGGGAGAAGTATTTCAAAAAGCCATACGCGCGGTAGTTCTATTGTGCGCCGTTTCGGTACCGTCATCGGTTCGGGCTCCTTTTTAATATTACGACGCCTGCCTCAAACGCTTCCTGGGCCATACTTCACCCTATGATTCACGTGAAAACGGAGGGCCCGGTTTGCTACGTCACCCTGAACCGTCCCGAAGTCCGCAATGCGTTCAACGATGAACTGATTGCTCTGCTGACTACCACTTTCGAAAACCTGGATTCCACCATAAGAGCGGTGGTGCTCGCCGGCGAAGGGAAGGCATTCTGCGCAGGCGGCGACTTGGAGTGGATGAAGCGCGCGGCAAGTTACACCCACGAAAGGAACTATGAAGACGCCCTGAAACTGGCCACCCTCTTCAAAGTAATCGCGGAATGCAAGCCGGTAGTTATCGCCAAGGTCCACGGCGCGGCCTTCGGCGGAGGGTGCGGGCTTGTCGCGGCAAGCGATGTTGCCGTCGCTTCCGAAGAAGCGACTTTCGCCTTTTCGGAAGTGCGTCTAGGCCTCATTCCCGGCACTATTTCAGCCTGTGTCATTCCCAAGATCGGGGAGGGGCATGCGCGAGCCCTGTTTACAACTGGAGAAGCGTTCGACGCGGAAAAGGCACTGAGAATCGGCCTTGTTCACGACATCGGAAAGCCGGAAGAGCTTGACGGCTTGATCAAGGCCAAGCTGAAGGCGGTTCTAAGCGCAGGCCCCGGTGCTGTTGTACTTGCCAGGCAGCTGGTCTTTGATAGCCCGCTGACCCTCGCCGAATGCGCCAAACGGTTGGGCGCGGCAAGGGCAAGCGAGGAAGGCCGGGAAGGCGTGGCCGCCTTCTTGGAGAGGCGAAAGGCTTCCTTCGTTGCGGAGACCGAATGAAGAAACTTCTCATCGCCAACCGCGCAGAGATCGCGGTGAGGGTCATCAGGGCTGCCCGGGAAAAGGGCATTTGGACGATCGCCGTCTATAGCGAGGCCGACAAATACGCCCTCCATGTAGCACTGGCCGATGAGGCAGTCCCCATCGGCGCCTCAGAGCCAAGCGAAAGCTATCTCTCCATCCCCAAAATCATTCAAGCCGCAAAAGAAACCGGCGCGGATGCGATTCACCCAGGGTACGGTTTCCTGTCCGAGCGGGCAGAGTTCGCTGAAGCCTGTGAAACCAACGGAGTCAAGTTCGTGGGGCCAAGCGCGGCGGCCATGCGCGCCCTTGGGGCAAAGATCGACGCCAAGCGAATTGCGGTGGAAGCGGGTGTGCCCATCACGCCCGGCTTCTTCGAACGCGGCGCAAGCGCCAACCAGCTAAAAGAGGCGGCGGACAAAATCGGGTACCCGGTGATGCTCAAGGCCTCAGCCGGCGGCGGCGGACGCGGCATGCGCGTAGTTCGCGACTCCGAGGACTTCATCAACGAACTGGAACTTGCCTCCGACGAAGCTCTCAAGGCATTTGGAAACGGGGAGATGATGGTGGAGAAGCTGATCGAAAACCCGCGCCACATCGAGGTGCAAATCCTTGCCGACGCCCACGGCCGGGTGGCGTGCCTTTTCGAGCGCGAATGCTCTCTCCAGCGAAGGCACCAAAAGCTGGTGGAGGAGGCGCCATCGCCCGTGGGCGCTCCAATCTGGGATCAACTCCGCAACAGCGTCTCCGCCCTGGTCAAGGCCAGCGGCTACACAAACGCCGGCACCGCCGAGTTCATGTTCGACCAACAAAGCGGCAAATTCTATTTCCTGGAAGTAAATGCCAGGCTTCAAGTGGAGCACCCGGTCACCGAAGCCGTGACCGGTCTTGACCTCGTTCAATGGCAACTAAGAATCGCGGACGGGGAACTTTTGGAGCTTCCGGAAGCGCTGCTGAACGGAGACAGAAAGGCCGCAAGGGGCCACGCGATAGAGGCAAGAATCGTCGCTGAAGACCCTGCACAGGGTTTCCGTCCCTCGATTGGCAAGATCACTGCTTGGGCGGAGCCCAAGGGGCCAGGAATTAGAGTCGACACCGGCTACGGCCCCGGCGCCGAAGTTTCACGTTATTATGATTCCCTCATCGCCAAGGTCATCGCCTTTGCCGAAACGCGAGAAGGCGCCATTCGGCGATTGGAGTCCGCCTTGATGGATTTTCACATTCTCGGCGTGAAAACCAACATCGCCTATCTCCTAGATGTCATTCGGCACGAGGGCTTTAGAGAAGGACAAATCGATACCGGTTTCCTGGAACGAAAGTTCAGCTCATGGAGCCCATCAATGGATATTCCCCCGGAGTTAGGCTCAATCCTGGCTTTTTCCGGAAGCGCGATAGCTGGGACTGTCTCACCGGATTTCCGCACGAAAGGCGCCTGGGAGGCAGATGACGGCTTCCGCGTCGTTTAGGGTGTCAGAATAGCGTAATGGCCGCCGTTGCTCCATCGCCCCTCCCACGTTGGGACCTTTCCGCCGCATTTCCTTCTCTTGAATCGCCCGAGTTGGCTCAAGCAGTTGAGAAGCTGAAGTTAGATATTGAGGAGTTCGGGAAGGCCATCGGCCGGGCGGAAATGTTGAACCCCGAAGGGGCTAATGCCGATACAGTGAACCTTGAGGAGCTGATCAAGCAATATAACGGCCTCACCTCCAGAATGCGAACGTTGGGTGCGTTCGTGCACGGCTTCGTGGCGGTTGACTCTCGCAACGAACTTGCCCTCGCCAAAGACAGCGAGTTGGATCTGTTGTCGGTCCCATTTTCCCAGCATTCAACGCGGTTCACTTCCTGGATCGGAAAGTTGCCCCTCGAAGAAGTTCTTGCCAAGTCCGCCATCGCCAAAGACCATGAGTTCGCCTTGCGGAAGTCTCAGATTGCCGCACAGCATCTGATGTCGCCTGCCGAGGAAGCTCTTGCTGCCGAACTTTCGCCAACCGCTTTTGGCGGATGGTCAAAGCTTCACGGGCAGGTCACATCCCAGATCGATGTGACACTGGATTTGCACGGCGAAAAGCAGAACATGCCGATGAGCAAAGTGCGAACCCTCGCTTACGACCCCGACAGGAATATCCGCAAAGCTGCTTTTGAAGCCGAACTCAAGACTTGGAACGCAAACGAAACCGCTCTGGCGGCTGCGCTGAACGGTGTCAAGGGAACCATCACGGTTTTGGCAAAGCGCCGCAACTGGGAATCGCCTTTGGACGAGGCCATTTTCGGCGCGAACATCGACCGCGAAACCCTGAACGCCATGATGCTTGCGGCCAAAGAAGCATTCCCCGACTTTCGGCGTTACCTCAATGCGAAAGCCAAGTTGCTCGGCATCAAGAAGCTCGCCTTCTTCGATCTATTTGCTCCTGTCGAGGGCGCGGACATGGAGTGGAGCTATGACGAAGGCGCGGCTTTCGTCTCAAAGAACTTTCGAAAGTTTTCCGCCCGCCTTGCGGACTACGCGGACCGCGCATTCAACGAGAACTGGATCGACGTCGAGCCGCGGGCAGGGAAGCGGGATGGCGCGTTTTGCATGTGGCTTGTCGGCGACCAGTCACGCGTGCTGATGAACTACAAGCCCTCGTTTTCCAGCGTGAAAACGCTGGCCCACGAGCTTGGGCACGCCTACCATAACCTGTGTCTTACCGACCGAACCATGATGCAGCGCCGTACGCCCATGACCCTCGCGGAAACCGCGAGCATCTTCTGCGAGACGGTAATCGAAAACGCGGCCCTCGCCGAAGCCAATAGCGCCCAAAAGCTCTTGATCCTCGAAGGCGGCTTACAAGGCGCATGCCAAGTAACGGTCGACATCGCGAGTCGATTTCTCTTTGAACAGGAGGTTTTCAAGGGGCGGGTAAAGCGGGAGCTGTCCGCCGGCGAGTTCTGCTCGCTCATGGAGGACGCGCAAAAGCAGACTTACGGCGACGGCCTGGACCCTGAGTATCTCCACCCCTATATGTGGGCAGTGAAGCCGCACTACTACTCGCGCTCTTTCTACAATTTCCCCTACATGTACGGCATGCTTTTCGGGCTCGGGCTCTATGCGCAGTACAGGCAAGACCCCGAGGCGTTCAAAGCGAAATACGACGATTTGCTTTCCTCAACCGGAATGGCGGACGCCTCGACGCTAGCACACCGGTTCGGCTTTGACGTTCGCACCCCGGATTTCTGGCGGAGCAGTTTCGATGTTATAAGGGAGAGAATCACGACGTTTGAAAAGAGTATTGGCTAGGTAGCCAGCGGGAGTCTGTCCATGATTCGTTTAGCTCGTTTCGCATTGGTGCTTCTGACCGTAATTTCCGTTGGTGCAGGCGTTGCTTTGGCTCAGACCAAGTTTCCACCAGCCTACGATAATACGGCAACGTACGCGCCGGGTGATCTTGTGACCGACTATGGCAACATCTATCGCTGCATCTCGGCGGTCACCAAGCCTTATCAGGACCCAACAATTTATTATTCGGAGTGGGAGCTCTTTCACGTCCGGAGCAATACGTCGATTATGGTGGGAGTTGACCAAACGTTCCCGACTCTTCAAGCAGCTTGGACCTACGCTCAGAATTGCACAATCGCCCAAGGGGCATATCTGCACTTCGACATCATCACCACCAAGGGCGATTATACGATGGCTCTTCCAACTCAATTCTCGCTGGATCAACCCTGTGGCGCTAACATTTCGATCATTGGGGACAACGCGTTCAATATCCAAATTGGTGGTACAAGTGGCGCTACCACCAATGCATTCGCCCTCGACTCGAACCACACGTTTGGAAGCCTCACGAATCTAGGCATTAACGGGTCGGGGACGACGGTTGATGCAACTTCCGGATATGCCGTCTACACGAGCACCGGCGCGAGCATTTCAAATGTTTCCGGACTGATCATCACAAACTTCAACTATGGAGTTTACGCTGATTCTAACTCGACCCAGAACATTGCTGCGAACGTGCTTATGACGGGTTGTCAATACGCGATCGGCTCAGCTCATGGCGCGCTTGTGAACGTAGCGACAGGGTGGACCAACAAGAGCGGCGGGCAAGCTTGTCTTGTTGCGTATTTTGGCGGAACCATTATTGCTCAAGGATGCGTGATCGCCAATTGGAGCCAGGGGCTTCAATTGGACTCTGATGCCAAGATTTTTGCCTATGAGTGCAACATTTCCAAATGCCAGGTCGGCGTTACGGCTTTGGTGAAATCGTTCGCAGAAGTAGGAAGTGGAAAATTTAGCGATAACACACTGGATCTGAATGTTACGGCAAGCAGCATTATCGACGCAGGTTTCGCTTCGTTCAAAACCCAATCAGCAGATAGCTACAGCTCCTACATCTTCACCTAGTTCAACCTATAGGCTTGCATGATGGATTGAGCGGATCTTCTCCTCAAGAAGCTCCGCTCCTATCCAGATCGTGTGGTCGCCGGATTTGAGATGAACGTCAAGCTCCGCCGGCTCAAGTTCAAAAACGCGAGGGTCCTGCTCGCCGGACACCGATAGGTGCAGCAAGTTCTCCTCAGCAGAAAACCGGACAATTCCTTCTAGTGGCGCCTTGAACTTTTTCAGGATGCGGCCGCCATACGACATGTCCGTCGTTGTTACGGTCAAGTTTCCCTCAGAAAGTACAACATAGTGCTTTGGTTCGTCCTCCGGCGGAGGAGGGCCAATGTGTTCTTCTTCCTGCAGCTCCTTGGCCGATCCGCTCCACAAAACGGTCGGGTTCTTGAAGTCGAAAACGATCTCTCCATCCAAATAGGCTTCAGCGATGACTTGGTCGAGCTTCTCGAGGAAGGCATGCTCTTCGCCGGTCGGTGGCAGGCCCTGCGCGAGCCGGTGCCAATCCTGCATGACGAGTTTTCGTTCCGAATATCGGCTTAACCGAACGCTGGGGCTATGCACCAGCCTGAAGAAATCGCCATCCTCGTCGAACTCGGTATCGCACTGGGGGCAAAGCAAGCCTCGATTTCCGCTTGTTTTTCCCGCGCCGAGCCAAGGGATGTTCTCAAGCGGAATCGCCTGGTCGGCATAGCGCGCGGCAAACCGGAACGGGTCGATTCTAAAGGACAGCAGCGTCATCGTGTTGCCGTCTTCCCAAAAGTCCGCATCGCAGCCTTCGCAGTACACGTTGCCCGCGTCCGGCTTGAGTCCCACCGCGACGCGCGCCCACTCGTCCGGGTAGTACTCCAAAACGGGCGTGCCTTTCGCATCGACCTGTGCCCAGCGCCCACCTGGAACAACGTCGTATTGCATACTGCATTCGTCGCAGACCCAAGCCTCCATCGAGCGACCGCAAACTGCCCGCCACTGGTCCCAGGGCCGGAGTTCAGCCTCCGGCTGGTCCTCATAACGCGCTCCATTCTCGTCTCCAATTAAGCCGGCGTCGCATTCGGGGCACACCGCGACAAGTGATTTCTTAATGAGCCCGCGCCGGTGAAAAGACAGCAGCCCGTGGTGGCAGCGTGGGCAAAACAGGAGCGGAAATTTCGTCTTGCGCAAGTGCAGAACCCCGTTTTTGCATTTGGCGCACTGGCGTTCGGAAAGCTCACGCTCCTTAAGGCTGCCTTCCCGGCAAACCGGACACATTGCTGCGCGAAGAGGTTTGATTCGCTCCATCATGCCGCTGCAGACCGGGCAGCCGTTTTTGTTGAACGTGAATTTTTGGAGCCTGAGAATGGCCGTGTCGTACGCATCGATTCCGCTCTGGGCGCGTTCCTGGGTGTCAGGAATCACAAGCATCGCCCGAAGTTCCGCAACGGTTTGCGGTCTTTCGTGAAAGCGCAAATTCAGGCCTGCCGTTATCGCTTGCACAAAGGGATGGTCCAAATCGGGCCTGAGCCGGCTTAACGGCGCGATGGAAGTGCCATCCGCCCGTTCCGCCGCCGGTCTTGGCGGCTCGCCGGCCAGCATATGATAAACCGTGGCGCAAAGAGCATAAATATCCGTGGCGGGGCCGCGCCGCCCGCGGTCCGAAAGCTGCTCAAGAGGGGCATACCCCGGCGTGAACAAAACCGTTTGCAACGCGGCCGAATCGGCATGCCACTCCCGGGCCGCGCCGAAATCGATCAAGTACACCCCGCCGTTGGGCGAAACTAGGATGTTAGTGGGTTTGAGGTCCCGATGCAGCACCTTCTTGGAGTGGACGGCTTCCAAGATGTCCATCAACTGGTAAAGAATGTCTTGCGCCTGCTCGGGTGACATTCGCCCCTCCTGGGCAATCACCTTGTCCAAGGTCTTTGCGCCCGGCAGCATGTCGGTGACGTAATAGGCGGTTCCGTGCTCCTCAAAGGCATCGCGCAGGTGTAGAATGCCGGGCGATTCCAACTTGCCCAGCATATTCGCCTCGTCCATAAAGCGCTTCCGCAATCGCTGGGGGTTCGTGCTGGGCACATGGGACAGATCGAGATCGGCGTCGTTTCGCACTGCGCCCGTCGGAGCGAGTTCCTTCACCACGCAGCTGTCCTGCTGGGTCAAATCATTCGCTATATAGGCTACGCTGAACCCGCCCCTGCCCAGCACAGAGTGGATTTCAAACCGGCCGGCAAGGACCGTTCCGAGGGGCAGCGCTTGGGATGCGGACATGAGATGGCATAACATACCACGCATGCGAGGCGCGCGAATGGTATCATCCGCCCGATGTACCGGAGACCAGAGCTTTACGACGCGATCTACAGTTACCGCAACTACGCGCGTGAGTCCGAGATCCTGCGCGAGTTGATTGCCAAGCACAAGAGATCTTCTGGCGACCGGCTCTTGGATATCGCTTGCGGAACGGGCCACCACCTTGAGTTCCTGAGCATGGACTTCGATTGCGTAGGGTTGGATAAAAGCCCCTATCTGCTGAAGGCCGCCCAAAAGCGAAACCCCGAATGCCAGTTCATTGAGGGCGATATGATGTATTTCGACCTCGGCTATTGGTTCGATGCGGTGATCTGCCTCTTCAGCGCCATCGGCTACGCGAAAAATATTGAGATTCTGAAATCCACGCTCGCCCGGTTTTACACCCACACCGCACCCGGCGGAGTGGTGCTGGTGGAACCGTGGCTATTCCCAGACCGGTTTGTGGAGGGCCACATGAGCCTGGATACCGTCGACCGGCCCCAGTACAAGGTTTCGCGAATGAGCGCAAGCCACCGCTCGGGCGATCTGTGTGTATTGACCTACCACTTTACGGTAGGCCGGGCAGGGAAGATTGAAAAGTGGGAAAGCCGTTCCGAGTTGTCGCTGTTCACGGAGGCTGACTACATGGAGTCGATGCGTCAAGCAGGGTTCAATGTAGAGTTCGACCCGGTCGGCCTCTGGAGCCGGGGATTGTTGATTGGCCGTAAACCACTCTAATAGAATAGACAAGAGTAGCACAGCGTTGTGATTGTGAGGAGCGCTCCGCGCGACGAAGCAACGCGCAACCCCAACATTCTTCCGGGGACAAAGCAGAAAATCATCTGATCCCCACCTTCGCACAGAAGGCCTTTACATCCCCGTTGGGGACAAACGAGCTGAGGTCCAGCTTGATCATTTCTTCCCGGATGCTCAGGATGTTCGCCAACCGCGGCGTGGCAGCGTCCACCTGATCCCGAAGGAACTGAAGCTGCTTCCTGTACGCTTCCTGCTCCTTCTTTTCGATGCCGCCCACAAAATCCGACTGGTTGGTATGCACTTCTTCATGCAGTAGAACCGAGGCTAGAAAAACACGAAACTGCATCATCGTAAGATAACTGTCCTCGTCACCGGCAAACAGAACGACGCTCAATCGGATCTTGTGCTCCTGGAACCAGAAATAGCAGTTGGAAGTGCGGCCGTAAGCATCCCGAGAGTTCTTATCAGGGCTAAAAAAGCTGGGATCGATGACGATTTCGCCCTTCGCAAGCATACGGCGAAGGTGATTGGCCTCCTTTAGGTAACCGGTCCCGTCCAAGTAGTCCAAGGCAAGCTTCACTTGGCGCGCTTGATCGGCGTTGAGGTCCAGTGAAGGAGCAAGCATGCCCGAACCCTTGGTTTCGTTGCTGACCGTTCGGGTCCAAGCCAGGAAGGCTCCGCATAAAAGCAACAAAACAAGCGGGAACTGAGCCCACCGTGCACGCGACCGCCTTACGCCTGCTCCCTTGATTTCCTTCCTTGATCCTAAAACGGTGCTCATCCTATCGTCTCCTTTGACAAAGGCCACGAGGGGCAGCGCCAATCGCCCTCAAGTATTATTTTATGCCCCGCCAGACTCTGTTAAAAATACACGGTTTTACGTACGACAAAGGAGGGACGATTGATTGCATGTCGACGCATTATTGGAGTAGGGCGAAACCCTGGCAGTCGCCGCCCTAAATATTAGCTGTTTGCCTTTACGACCTTCGACACGTTAAAATCGTTGCCGAAAGCCTCGCCTTCAAAGGAGTGCCAAAATTCCTTTCCAATTCCTCGGCAACCGACTCGACAAGCCCATCAGGCACCGTGTCCGTCCGTTGAAGAATTAGAGTCAGCATCGGAGTGCCCAGAATCAACCCGGTCGCCGCGTCAAGAGGCGAAACAGGATCATTGCAAAGCTCCGTCATCTTGCTTTCATCTATTGCCAAGCCGTGCTTCAAGAGCACGGACTCCAAGTCGCCGGTTCGCATCCCGAACGGAATTTCAAAAAAAGCCGGCGGGTCTACGGGAAAAAACCGGCGGGCCACCCTATTCGCCGTAGCAGCGACAGGGTTCTGATCCAAGGCGTTCCAAACGGATGTTCTTAGCATTCCCTCTGGCTGTAAAACCCGTTTGACTTCTTCAACCGCCAGAGCTAAAGGTTGAAAGAACATGAACCCAAAACCGCAGAAAATCCACTCGATCGAACCGGATCGAAACGGAAGCGCGGTCACATCAGCTCGTAATAGTGATACTCTGGGATCCAAGGTCTTACGCGCCTCGGCAAGCATAGAATTGCTAAGATCAAGGCCGAAAATGTCCGCCGCAAGAACTCTGCTTGCGATCTCCTGCAAGACGATCCCCGACCCGCAGGCAAGATCGAGCACCTGACCCTCAATCTCCGGAACTCCCCGGACTAACTCACGCGCATAGGGTCGGAAAAACAAAGGGCCAAGCAGCCGGTTGTATTTCTCAGGAATTTGTCGCACCAACTCGCCGCTATTCACTGGGCATGTGGCGAAATAATCGCGGTCAGTAAATCCGGCTTGGTCGTGTCTCGCTCCAAGTGCGGAATCTTCAAACCGCCTGAATACTGGATCGTGTAGTTCTGGGGCAGGCCGTCGTAGTCCACTTGGATCGCAATCGGCTGCAAAATCTTGATCGCTTCGGTAATAACAGAGGAAGAAAACACCTTCCCGTTCACCGTCTTGATCACCATGCCGGGGCAAAGGCCGGCCGAATCGGCGGGACCTCCAACCGGACTATGAGTTCCCGGGATCCACTCAGGAAAATAAAGAGTTGCAGCGCCGGCGCTGATGGGAATATCTTCCTTGACCTGAATCCTCTGCTTGGCAGCTTGCGAAGCATCAACCGTAAGTTGAAGAACCGAGCTGCCCTGAACTCCTTGAAATCTCGGCTCGGCACTTGCTAATCCAGCAGAACAGAACGCAAACCATGGGATGAAAAAGAGTGCATCTTTTGACACAGGCCGAAGTATATTGCACGGGCCAAAAGCAACGGCTTCGCAGTTGCCGATAATTTTGCCAGGCCCTCGGCAAGGGAGGGTTCCGGAGGAAACAATGTCGAATTCAATTCATGCGGCTGTGGCCGCTGCGGCTGCTCAAACCCCCAGCGAGCCGATTAGCACGCCCGGCGGCAAGGAATCGAGCAAATCTGAGCCGTTCAAGCTCGGCCCGGCAGTAACTCTCAGCCTATCCAATACAAAGGCCCTAGGCCCAGTGCCCGCGAAGGTCAACGACGCCGCTCAAGGCGATCCCGACGGCGACGGCCACTAAATAACAAGAACTCAAAACAAAGGGCCGTCGCCGGAAGCGACGGCCTTCTTTGCTACTCCCTACTGCTTGACGTAACGGTAGGAATCGATTTTGAGCGTGCCGTCGTCGTCAAGGCAGAATGCCTTGTGAACGGTCCCCGGCTCAACCTCTTCGCCGTCGATGTCGGTCCAGGTAAGCGTCACCTGGTTTCCGTCAACAGCGTACTTGCCTTTTGACGTTGCTGCAGAGCCACGGAAATTAAACTTGCCATCCTTCGTAAAAACGATTTTGGTCGAGCCGTCGCCCGCCAGTTTCCAGGTTCCTTCCATGGAGCACGGGGCCTGCTTTAGATAGTGCAAACCGTCGAAATCCAGAGAGTTATTCTCGCGGAGGTCGACCACCATGCCCGAGGGCCAGTTGCCGGACTGTGTGCTTAGCTTGACGCTGTGATCGGTGACCTGATAGGCGCCGGTACAGATCCGGATCGCTCCGGCCGCGGTCGAGTTGTAAGAAAACGTGTTGTCGCCCTTGAAGACGAACTGGGCCTGCGGTTGGGACAATCCCAATTTCTTGGAGACGTTGACGACGTCTTGAGGAATCTGAGCGCGCCAGGATCCCACGAGTTCGGTGGCAGCGGGATTTCCGGAGCCGCCACTGGCCGCCAGAAAACAGATTGTGAGTTGGAGGAGAGAGGACATACCCCTGCTTTTCCAGTTCGGCAGGGGCAAGGGAACGAAGAAAATTGCCGGTTAATGGCTAGCCGAAAAACCGGGTTAGCGCATCGCTGAGCGCTTGGGCCGCGAAGTTTACGAGGGGAATGCTCGTCTCGTACTGCATTCGCGTGGGGCCGATGAGCGCAATCGCGCCCGCCTCGCTCTCGCCAACATAAAACGACTGCCGCACGACGCTAAACTGGCGCAGCCGCTCTTGGCGGTTTTCGCGCCCGATCGTCACGCTACCCGGCTCGCCTGCTCCGGAGAGGACATCCAACAGCACGTCGCCTTCCTTCAGCGCCTCCAAAATTTCGGTGAGAGCGCTCGCGTCCCGCTGGAACTCGGGCTGGGCGAACAAAAACTCCTCGCCCTCAGTGGTAATCGAGCTTCGAGTAAGTTCCTTGGACACCGAACGAAGCGTGCCCCAAACTGTATTGATGAGTTTCTCCAAAGCGGGGCTGCCGCTGGCGCCAGGCGCTTTGTTTTTGGAAAGCCATCGCAGCGACTTTCCTGCCGTGGACTGGCTGATCAACTCGTTTGCCCGGCCTAGGTCCTGCAAGGTCAGCCCCGGGGGGGCTTCGATCATCCGGTTTTCGACCTGGCCGTTGGTCAGCACCATGACAAGAAGGGCCTGATGCGGGCCGATCGCACTGAGAATAATGCTCCTTATCGCCACGTTCGCATCTCGAATAATCGTCGCGACGGTAAGCAAGTGGGTAAGGCGGCTGAGGGCGCGGGTGGTCTCTCGAAGCATCGAATAGAGAGCCTCGCCTTCTTCCGAAGCGCCTTTCACCTTCTGGCGGGTCAGCGACTCGGGCTCGCGGGTCACGATCAGCCGGTCCACGTAATATCGGTAACCCGTGTCGCTGGGAATTCGGCCTGCGCTGGTATGCGGCTGCTCAAGGTAGCCAAGCTCTGCAAGATCGGCGAGTTCGTTTCGAACCGTCGCAGCCTTTACGCCCAACTCGTATTTTTGGGTAAGCAACTCACTCCCGATCGGTTCCGCGGTGGAGACGTACTCAAACACTACGGATTTCAGGATCGCCTGTTTTCGGGGATCAAGATCGGCCATGCCCATCTAGTTTACGGTGTAAATCGCTGCGAGTGTAAATGCTTCACTGTAAACCGCTTCGCTGTAAGATCGGGCTTGACCACGTAGACGCCATTCTCCGCTTCCGGCACGCAGCGCCATGTTTACGGGAGCAGCCCACGCTTACGGCGCGAAGTGCCATGTTTACGGCCGCAGCCCACGCTTACGGCGCGAAGTGCCATGTTTACGGGCGCAGCCCACGCTTACGGCGCGAAGTGCCATGTTTACGGGCGCAGCCCACGCTTACGGCGCGAAGCGCCATGTTTACGGGCGCAGCCCACGCTTACGGCGCGAAGCGCCGTTCTTACGGGCGCAGTCCTAACCTAATCGCCCAAGCCAATCCACCGCCCGACTTCGCTCGATAAGCCTCGGGAATCGCAATAGAGCCGGAACCATCCATCTTCAATGGTCCATAACCCAGCATCTTGGCATCTATGACCCTCGAAGCAAGTTCCGCAGGAAGCGTCACTGAGTCAGGCAGTCCGACCGAGTCATCCTTGGCCAAAACGATCGCGTAGGCCGTGCCATCTTTCTTTCGCGTGAAGACCAGGTCGCCTTTTTCGTAGGGATTCAGGGGCCTTGTCGAGTAAATCGCCTCGCCATTCACCTTTAACCAAGCCCCAATGCCCTTGAGCCGATCATAAACCACGGGGTCAAACTCGCCGTTGGCATCCGGCCCGATTCCCATGATGTAATTGCCTCCGCGCGCAACAATCCGGCAAAGATTGTGGATCAGGGTGCCTACGCTCTTGAAGTCGTCGTTGGGTTTCCAGGGCCATGCCGTTCCCATAGGCATGCAGGTTTCCCAGGGGTAGGGAAGATAGTGGTCGGGTATTTCGCCTTCCGGCGTCACGTAGTTCTCATTCACGCCGCCAACTGTTCGGTCCACCACGATGAGGCCGGGCTGATGTTTCCGGGCCATGGCCGCCATGCCGTTCATGTCGATATCCGCATCCGGAGGGCGAACCGCGCCGCCGTCCAGCCATAAAATCTCCTGAGGTCCGTATTTGGACATCAGCTCGTTGATCTGATCCCAGGTGTAGTCCTTGAACTTTTTCCACTCGGCGGGATGCTCGGCCGTGTTGTAGTTGGGGCCCTGTCCCGCGCCGGGGCCAAGTTCGGGCAGCCAGTAATAGGGCGAATGCCAGTCCGCTTTAGAGAAATAGAGGCCCGAAATCAGCCCGTGTTTGCGGAACGCGTCGCACATAACCTTCACTGTGTCGGCCCGGGGATCCGAGTGAAACGGACAGTCCGGCGAAGTGATCTTGTAATCGGTGTACTTCGTGTCCCACATGCAAAACCCGTCATGGTGCTTCGTCATGGAGAGCACGTACTTCACGCCGGATTCCTTGAATGCGGTTGCCCACTTGTCCGCATCGAATTTCTCGGGATCGAAGGTTGTTCTCAAGTTCTCGTAAACCTTCTCATAGGCTCGGTCATCCAGGTTGGCATACTGCTCCGGCCGCTTGTTCCAAGGGAAGTGGGTGGTGACAAGGCTCCAGGACTCGGTGATCCCCCACTCGCTGTAAATGCCCCAATGAATGAGCAGTCCCAGCTTCTGGTCCTGCCATTTTTCCAACTTGTCCATCACAGCGGGGTCGCCCGGCGGCGTCCATTCCTTGCTGGCCTGCATGGCGCCGTAAGGGCCGTCTTGTCCCGGCGTTGCCATGAACGCGAAGACCGTTCCGGAAAGAAGCATGGCGAGAGGCAGAAGAGTCATGCCCGTTATTTTACTGGGACAAGGGAGGGTGTTTACCGGCTTTCGCCCATGTTTACGGTTGACAGTTCGGTCTCACCTAAGGTGCTTATACCAAGCCACAAACGTGACCCCAAAAGTCGAACCCAACAAAATTGCAACGCAGCCGGTTGAATAGACAAGAAAGGGTAAAGGAAAGAGCGCGAGGGATGTAAGTGCGATCGCAATGCCGGCAATAACGAATCCCTTGCCCGTCGTTTCGTTGGTCGCATACCAAAGAGAAGGATTGGAGAGTGTCTTGGGAGTCCTGAATCCGTAGGTGCCGTTGGGTTTTACCCGCCGCTTTGCTAATGGCCACCCCAAACAAGTGAAGATCACGCCAACCACAAAGAACACCACGAAGAACGCGTGCTTCGCTGAGTTCAAATCTTGAGCAGTTGTGGCCCGATGCATTTCTAATTACTACTGTAACTACCCCAAATGGGATGCAAATTTTGACCAGCCCGCCCCAACCCTTCCATCTACCCGTTTACCGTTTACCGTTTACCGTTTACCCTCGATCCGTTCACCGTTCACGCCTCAATAAGTCCTCGCAAGGCAGTTAAGATGTATTAAGTAATCTTGCGATTAATAACACAACGATAATGTGATAGCCACTAAAAATGCCTGGTGTTGCGTCATGATTTGTGGAAGTGACATTCCGAGGGCGGGGATGTCGCGAATAGTGTGCGTCTGCCAGTCAAGGAGCTTCCGCTGTGAGATTCCGCCCCGTTCTAACTTCATTTCTGCTCGCCCTAACGTGTCGTTTTGGCTTCTGCCAGTATATAGGCCCAAACGAAACCGCAACCGTTACTACTTCGGCTCAGCAGCCCTTTACCCTCCCTACGTTTTGTGGAGAGCACCACCATCCTACTGTGGCCGCGTTTTATTACATTTGGTATATCTACCAGTGGCTCACCAATCTGGACATGATCCCCGAGTTGGGCGAATATCAAAGCAACGATCCCACCGTGATTTCCCAACACATGCAGTGGCTAAAACAGGCCGGCGTGGACGACATCATCATTTCCTGGTGGGGCACCAACAGTGCGAATGGCACGGGCATCGATGCAAACGTGGCGCCAGTGATGGCCGCCGCCGCCCAGAACGGGATCCAGGTGATTTTCATGATCGACGAATACACCGGCCGCACCCCCCAAACGGTCGAGAGCGATGTGCAGTATCTCATCAACAGTTACAGTAAGTCTCCGGCCTGGTACACCTCAACCCGCGTCTCGCCCGCATTTGACAATGCTTCTGTCAAACCGGTCTTTTTGGTCTACTACGCCGGCACTGACGTCGGGCCAAAGCCATCCGATTGGACGGCGGTGAACGCCTATATCCACCAAAACTACAACGCGGTTATGCTCGTCCATTACGACTATGACCCCACGTGGACCACGGCTGGCGGGTTCGAACGGAATGTTCGGCTACGGCGTGGAGGACCCCAACGGCATGCGCGTTCTTGCCCAGAGCCTCTCGCGTCACGCCTGGTACATCCCGACGACTTACCCCGGCTTTAACGCCTTCTATAGCAAGGGGTGGACGAGCATAACCCCAAGAAACGATGGCGACACCTATAACCAAAACTGGTTCGCCGCCACCGATATCGGCACAAATTTCCCTCTCGTCTCGGTGACCTCGTTCAACGAATGGTCGGAGACCACCCAAATCGAGCCCTGTGGCGAGGGAACCTCCCCCTCGGAAATGTCTATGAAGATTACGGCACCCTCGGCTCGGACGGCTATCTAAACCTTACGGCGAACTGGGTTCCGCAGGTCCACAACTACGATTTCAACGACTATTCTCTCACGTCCAACGTTTGCTCTCAGCCGGGAACGCCACCCACCGATAACGGCCTATGGCAGGTGAGTTGGGGCAGCAGCGCGGCCAGCCAGGTAATAACCGTGGGCGGCCAGGAGGCCTCAACTCCGGCAACCGGCAGCTACCTGTTGAACTACCAAGTCGCCCAAGTCTACGGAGGAACAACCCCAACCAACTACACCATAAGGGTCGACTATTACGACGCCGGATCCGAATTTAGGCTCGCCTATAACATCACCGCCAACGCAACCGTTCACAACTACTCGCCCTATATCGTTCCGGGGAATACGAACACTTGGAAAACGGCTATTTTCACCGTTCCCTCCGCCGTTTTTAACGGCAGGCTTTGGCGGCAACAGCGACTTCCGCTTCGAAACCCCCGCGGGAGGAAGTTTCGCCCTCGGGACGGTTGAGGTGACGAAGGCGGGGTCTTAGTCAAGAGCGGAAAGGGTAAAGGGTAAAGGGTAAAGGGTAAAGAGGCCATCGCAAAACCCTCTTAGAAGCTCAAAATGGGTTCCTGTCGCAATCAGACAAGTCGGGCGTCTCAGACGTGTCAAAACATGAGGCGGGCGCCCCACGTCTCTACCCTTTACCATTTACCCCACTCGTTACTCGTTACCCTTTCCCCATTCCCCTGGAACCCAACTCCTTCACCATCACCGCGATCGCCTTCCTGCCTGTGATCGGGTGAACCGCGTCATGGGTATGTGTATAGCCCAACGACTCATAGTAGGAAACGTTGCGAGGAATTGCGAGCCGCGTGCCAAGCCGAACGGCGTTAAAACCCAACCTCGCCGCCTCCTCCTCAACCGTGCGCACTAGCGCGCGGCCCGCGCCGGAGCCACGGTGTTCCGGCAAAACCGCAAGCCTAAACAGGTAAAAATCAGGCTCGGCGGGATGGCAAAACACGCATCCTATGATGCTTTCCGAAATCTCCGCAACAAATCCCGTGGATTCCCCAGTTTTGCCTGGACCGATTCTCGCGTCTCCGTTAAAGCGCCTGAGGGAGGGTCGAATACGCCGTTGAACTCGGCGAAACTTGCTCGGAGCACCTGGGCAATTTGCTCGGCATCCTCAGAAGTGGCCGGGCGGATCGTAAAGCTCATAGGCTTAATATGATAACGGATCGTAGCCTTATCTGACGACACCAATGTGCCCATCAGAATTCGTGTAATTAGGCATGGCATGGAGTGTTGAACCGAATGAAGCGGCGAAGGCTGAACTGGACCGAAATTGGCGAATTCAAATTCAGGTCGCTGTTAGCGGAAGTCACTGATTGGATAGAGAATGGCGATTGGGAGGATCTTGCCCTGGCGCGCGGCATTATGGAGCGGGGCCATTCAGAGGAATTTAGCTACTGGGTGATCAAGGAGGCGCGCGTGAGAGCTAGCCATTCCAAAGACTTGTCCGCATGATCCCTAAGTCTAATTGCCTACCAATTGCAAAGCGCGTGTAAACTACCGCTGTGGAAGTACCGCCGCCCTTTATTCCGTCGCAGCCCATGAGGCGCAAAAGCCCAGTCGTGCTCATTGTATGCATCATTTTGGGCATCTTGGTTCTATGTTGCGGAGGTATTGGTGGCTTGCTCTATTGGGGTTTTCGCAAGGTCATGCCCCTCGCAGGCTGCGTGGTGAATTTTCAGGATGTACAAATGGCTGTGTTCGACTATGCGGACGCCCATAACGGCACGCTGCCCGACGCCGCGAAATGGCAGGATGAGGTTTCGCCTTATTACGAGAAGGAGATTAAGAGGCAGGGCCTGAACAACCAACACATGATAAAGCCGCTTGATCCTAACGGTGCCTGGGGCTGCGAACAAGGCGACCAGCAAACCGGAATGGCGTTTAATGACGACTTGTCCGGTAAGAAGCTGTCGTCAATTAAGGATCCGACCTTTACCGCGCTCATCTTTGAAATCCCGAACGGCTCAAGAAACGCTCATCAAAAATATGAGTTCGCGGGCACGAATGGCCCCAAGGTTTTTGGCAACCCGCGTCCGTGGATGGTTTACTATGCGGCGCGGGGCATGAGCAATATGGGTTCCAAAAGTGAGTTCAGCGCTTCTACCGGGTCGAGCGACGACAATTCGGACGATTCTTCAAGCAACAGCAAGGATGACTCTTCCGGAACCGACACCGGAACCGACAGTTCGAAGAAGAATTCGAGCACAGACGAAGGGTCCACTGCAGGCGCTGCCAAGCCAGATACAGGTTCGAATTAACGGCAGTTAGGAGAATTCAGCCGCACAAGCTCCTATAAACAGGACGGCGGCACCGCATTCTAACCGGCTGACTTATTCCGCAAATTAACCGACGAATTTGGTTTGGGAGTGCTCCTATGACCAAACCGCGCCTTCTGCTCATGCTTTTATCTCTGGCGTTAGCCATTCCGGGGCTATGTCAATTGGCGGTTACGCCGTGGCCTAAGTTCCATGGCAACATTTTGGCCAATGGCCTGGGAACCGGAGGGGGCTCGAATGGTCTACAAAGATGGAGTTTCGTTGCCGGCGCTTCCCTTGACGTATCTTCGCCTGCCATCGGGCCGGACGGAACTATCTACGTGGGGTGCAACGATTGGAATCTCTACGCTATCGCTCCGAACGGGACCAAGAAATGGACCTTTCACACGGGAGGGCCGGTCTCTTCGCCCGCCGTCGGTTCGGATGGAACGGTTTACGTCGGATCCTTCGATGACAATCTGTATGCGATTTATCCCAACGGAAACCTCCGGTGGATCTATCAGACAGGGTCTTACATTAAATCCTCTCCGACAATAGGTCAGGACGGGACTGTTTATATTGGCTCGGACGATTATGCGCTGCACGCGGTCAGTCCTGACGGAAAAAGGAAGTGGATCTTTCCAACGGCGTCCTCTTTGGACACGCCAGTCGCCATCGCTCCCGACGGAACCATTTATATTGGCGGCATTTCAGGGAGCCAGGGCACCTTGTATGCGGTAGATGCTGCCGGACAACAGAAGTGGTCCTTTGCCACCGGTATGGGGATTTACGGCTCACCAGGGATTGGAGCTGACGGCACGATTTACGTGGGGTCCGAGGATGGCCATCTTTATGCGATCTCTTCGAACGGAGCCAAAAAATGGTCCTTTGCCACAGGAGGCGCGATCAGTTCTTCTCCCGCGGTCGGTTCTGACGGGACGATATACGTTGGGTCCTACGATCACAATCTTTACGCCCTTGCGCCGGATGGAGCGGAGAAATGGTCGTATGAGACCGGAGCTTACGTTTGGTCGTCGCCTGCCGTCGGTTCGGACGGCACCATTTACTTTGGGTCGAATGACAGTAACGTTTATGCGCTCAACCCCAACGGCAGCTCTTTGTGGACTTTCCCAACCGGGAGCTGGGTTCAATGTTCGCCCGCAATCGGCACAGACGGGGCAGTGTACATTGGCTCGGGGGACAGTAACCTCTACGCCATCGGTACCGAGGTGAATACGGTTCCGCTGATTAGCTTTACCCTTAGTTCGTTAGGCGTTCAGGGCGGCTCAGACTCCACCGGGACGGTTACGCTTTCCACCGCTGCCCCTGCGGGCGGCGACGAAGTTCTTCTCTCAAGCAACGTTCCTTCGGTACATTTGCCAGGCTATGTGATGATTCCCAGTGGCGCCAAACAGGCAACCTTTACAATAAGCACGCAAGCGGTTTTAGAGAGCTCCCCAGCATTGATATCGGCCAAGTCCGGAGGCATCACCAAAGCGGAAACGCTCACTGTGAATCCGCCCGATCCGGTGTTATCACTCCAGCTAAGCGAGTCCAGCGCGATCGCCGGCACGCCGGTAACTTGCACAGTAGATCTAACCGGCGTGGCTGAAACCGGCGGCGTTCAAGTCTCCTTGTCATCCAACAACTCGGCCGCAGAGGTCCCCGCAACGGCAACGGTGGCAGCAGGAACGGATTCGCAGACCTTTAGCGTTACCACCCACACGGTGACCAGCAGTGAGCCGGTCACGATCACCGCTAAAGGTGGCGGCGCCACCAAAACCGCAAGTCTAACCGTGTTACCTGCCGATCCAATTGAGAGCGTAACTCTCTCCAAGTCCGCTGTAACCGCAGGGACTGGCGTAGCCTGCACAGTCGAGCTCTCCCATGCCGCGCCATCTAGCGGAGTTCAGGTTTCTATGGCTTCCAACAATGGCTGCGTGGGGCTTCCCGCCGCGCTAACTTACGCCTCAGGAAAAACCTCGCTCGAGTTTTCGGTCACTACCTACTCGGTAACCGAATCCCAAACCGTCACAATCTCCGCAACTGTGGCTGGTGTCAGCAAGTCAGCCACGCTAGTGGTAACCCCAGCGGCAGCTAGCCTCAGCATCGTTCCCGCCTCGGTAGTTGGCGGAAAAGACTCGGACGCGGTAGTGCGAATCGGAACCAAAGCTACCGCGGCTACCACGGTGACCATCTCTTCCGATTCCGATCTCATATCCGTCCCGGATGAAACAACGATAGTCGCAGGTGCCAGTGCAGTTTCATTCCCAATTACCACGAAAGCCGTTTCCACTAAGACGGTCATTGTCCTAAAGATCACGGTCGGCAGCGTATCCCAATCCGCGACACTGACTTTGGTTCCGGGCACGTAAACAAATCAGATAGAACGCTGAAACTCAAATGGAATGAGAATTTGATGAAGTTGATCTTAATTGCTCTCGTCGGCGTCGTTGTCACCGGCTGTTCGACGAGCGACAGCAATGTCACCGTAGGCGAGCCGGGGCAAAAAGGAATTGTGGCAACCGATATCGATCAATCCAAAGGCGTAGCCCAGGATGCGACGGACAGAGTTCAACAGGGGAATAAAGACCTCGGTGACGGCCAGCCCTAGCCCAGCCGCCCTCGAAGCGAAGTAACGGAGCCAGCCTTAGCAGTCCGCAGATTCACATTTCGCGAGTGAAACAATCATGCTAACCATCTAGCTCGGAAGCGTCGGAACAGGAGCATTGAGGAGGAGGGGTGCAAGCCAACAGTCACTTGTAACGTTCGTGTAACGGCGGGCATGTTCAATAGGCTTACTAAAACGAGCAAGACATGAATAAACATCCACTTCTGATCCCGCGCAAAGCTGCCCTTCTTGCCATCATTGCCCTCTTCATGATGCCATCTCTTGTCGGGGCGCAGTCTTACCCGCCCGTCTGGAACAACACCTCGACCTACGTTGCCGGCGATATGGTCACCGATTACGGCAACGTCTACCGATGCATCAAGGCGGTCTCCAGCCCTTTCCTCGACCCTTCGGAGACCTACTCGAATTGGGAGCTAACCTACGTCCGAAGCGGCACCACGCTTGTAATCGGGCCATCCCAAGTTTTTCCAACTTTTGCATTGGCTTGGACCTACGCTCAGAACGCAACCATCGCCCAGGGCGCATATCTCCACTTTTCAATTGTCACCACCAAGGGTGATCTCACGGAGCAGTGTGGGGCCGGTCTCAACCTGGATCATCCCTTTGGGGCCAGCATTTCGATCACCGGCGACGACCCCAAAAATATCAATCTGCAGGCAACCAATGGTGTGACGCTGGATTCGGGCCACACCATAGCTCTCATATCCGGAGTGACCTTTGAGGCTACCGGGGGGTCGCAGGCAGTGGGGATCACCGTCACTGGAAATGCCGCCATAGAGTCCCTAACGGATGTGGACATTGAGGCCCCTATTTGTATACTCGCGGATCTTGGGGGCCGGCTCAACTGCGCTTCAACCGTCTCCTTACATGGATTCAATAAGGCGGTGACTGCGAACAGGGGAGGAAGTGTGATTATGGGCCAGGGCACAGCCCTGGATGGCCTTGCCGGCTCTAAGAACTCGGTATTGGTCTACGCCGCAAATGGCGCCTATATTGAAATCAACCACTGCACGCTTATGAATGCAGGCTACGGAATTCAGGCCGAGGAAGGGGGCTTAGTGTCCGCCGAATACGCTTCGTTTCAAACCAACAACATCTCGGTCTATGCCGAGATGAACGGCCATGTAGTTGCTAGAGACTGCCAATTCGGAACGGGACTCGGCGCGGACACTCTTTACGACATCGAGTCTCTCAATGGCTCAACCGTTGACCACACCGGATCCAATGATACGAAATCAAGAGTAGGAGTAGGGGATGGTTCTTACATCTTGGGATGAGGTGTCCGTGATTTCGCAGAAGGGTATGTCTGGCCCGAGCTAGCCTATTCGCCGCCTGCCGCAAGCTCTGCTTGCAGCTCTATCGCCCTCAGTTCTTTCAAGCTGCCCCGCGTCAGTAGGAAGATAATCCCGACGCTAAGCGATTCCGAAACCAGCATAACAACCCTCGACCAAACCGCGAGCACAACCGCCATGCCCTGCGAGGTAACCGGTGCCAGCATGAAGTAAAGAGCGGCTTCCCGCACGCCAAGTCCGCCCGGGGTTATCAAGGAAAGAAAACCAATCAGCCAGGAAGCGGGGAAGGAGGCGAGATAGGGCGGCCACGCCGCCAGCGGCACCGTAATGAAGGCCTGGGCGAGCACCACAAAGCCAACCCCCGAGAGAATCCAATACACAACGTAAAATCCGAGCAGTTGGAGGCTCTGGGATCGCGTAATTATCGGCACCTGGTCCCAGTCGATCTCGGTCTTCGCCATCTTGCTGGCAATCCTGTGGACCGGCCCGCACCGCAAAAAGGAGATCATGAGCGAAGGCTGCGCCACAAAAGCCATGAGCCCAATCAAAACAACCCCAAGAAAAATAGAGATGGCAAGACCGTGGCCCTGGCTTAACAGCGTCGCAAACGCGGAAGCCGAGAATAGGACCGACACGATCATTGCCGAAAGCACGATGTAGCTAAGCTCGATAACGAGAGCGAACCCAACCACTCCCGGCGATACACCGTACTCCTTGGCCAAAAACAGCCGGCTAACCCACTGCAAAGGCCCAGGTATCCAACGCGTCATCAGGCTCATGAACCACATATGCAGGCTCTGCGCCAACGTGATTTTCTGCTTGAGCCCGCGCAGTACTAGATGCCAACCCATCGCCTGATATAGGGGCTGGCACAAATACAGCAGCAGCGCAGCAACAAGCAGGGAAGGGTGCGCAGGGCTGGTGCTGCCAACCTTATGCCGAGCAGCCACAAAAGCCCAAATCAAACAGGCAATCGCCAACCCGGCAAGCACGAGCTTGATTTTTGCCTTCATGATCTGCCTATTAAGCTACCCGCGCCCGCCAACCAACTGCTTGCCTACGAAACTAACCTAAGCCCGAACTAGCCTCAGCCTCAAACTAGCCTCAGCCCGAATCCAGGCTGCGCAGCAGACCCTAAAACAGCCTCGCTCTACTCCGTGAGCGTCAAACTCGCGCTCGCATAAGACCCGTTATACGTCGCCGTGATCGTCACCGGCGTGCTTGCACTGACGGCCGTGGTAGCAGCGCTGTAAATGTAGTTGCTCTGTCCCGCAGAAACCGTAACCGATGGTGGAAGCAGCAGGTGCGAGCTCGATGAGCTAAGCCCCACAACCGCGCCCGAGGGACCGGCCGGCCCCGTTAGCTTCACCGTGACCTGCACAAAGGACCCTCCCGTCACCGAGCTCGCGCTTACGGTAACCATGTTCACTAAGGCGGGCGTAACCGTGATTCCGGCCGTTCTCGTGGTGCTCCCTAAGGTTGCGGTCAGTGTCGCGGAAGTCGAGGAGTTGACGCCCGCAGTCGTGACCGCAAATCCAACACTGGTATTGCCGGACAGCACCGTCACCGAAGCAGGAACGCTTGCCGCCGAACTGTTGCTCGACACCGAAATTCACAACAGTTCCGGAAGGCCCGGCGGGGCCGGTAAGGACCACCGTTCCAGCCGACAAACCGCCCGCCGCAACCGTGCCGCGCGAAAGCGTCAAACTCGAAAGAGTCGAGGGCGTCAAACTTGTAGTGGCGCTCACCGAGGCGCTCCCAACCGTCGCGGTGATCTTTACGGCTGTGGTCGTGTTAACGCCACTCGTTTTTTGTTGATACCAATAGCTGGAATAACCGGAAGGAACCTTGATCGAAGCAGGCGTCACTACAGCGGCATTGTTGGACGACAAAGCCACGGTAACCCCCGAAGAACCGGCTGGACTCGCCAGAAACACGCCAACTTCCTCCGAAGTCCCGCCCTGCACCGTCGGCTCAACAATGAGTTCAGAAGGACCAGCCGGTAAAACCGTGACGCTCCCGGTCTGAGAACCCGACCCAATCGTGGCCGTAACCGTTGTCGGAGTGTTGGAGTTCACCGCCGTGGTTTTCAAGATAAACGAATAAGAAGAGTAACCCGCAGGCACCTTGATCGAAGCAGGAACCGTAACCGCCGAAGTGCTCGCTTGCAAAAACACGATCTGTCCCCCGGTAGCGGCGACCCCGTTAAGCTCGATCGTCGCCTCCGCGTTGTCTCCTCCCGCAATCGGGTTCGGCGCAATCGCCACGCGTGAGACGGACGGCGGCAAAACCGTTATCGTCACTGGTTGGGAACTGGATCCAAGGGTCGCCGTCACTATCTCCTGAGTCGAAGAACTCACGGTAGAAGTGGGCACGGGAACGGACGCCGAAGTGTCCCCCGCAGGCACCGTGATGCTTCGGCAACGTGAGCGGCCCCGTTCCCGAAAGAGTGACCACGTCACCGGACGAACCTGCCGGAGAAGCCAGGGAAACCGTCAAGTCGGTCGCATTCCCGCCAACGACGTTGGAAGGATAAGCCGAAGCAGACAAAATCGCGGCAGGAGTTGCTGTGAAGCTGGCTACCTTTGAGGAAGAACCCAAAGTCGCCGTCACGCTCTGGTTGGTCGAAGTGCTCACCGCAGAAGTTGTGATCGGGAAGCTAACCGAGTTGACGCCCGCTGCCACGTTCACCGTGGAAGGAAGCGTCCACGGCCCGGTTCCAGTGATCGCGACCGTAGCTCCTGAGGCGCCGGCCGCTCCCGTCATCGTGACCGTGCAAGTATCGGTATTCCCTCCAACCAAACTGGTTGGAGAAAACGTAACGCCGTACACGTTAAGCGGCAAAATCGTGAAGGTTGCGGTTGCAGTTGCGCCGTTATAAGTCGCGGTAATGGTAGACGTGGTCTGCGTGTTGACCACCGGAGTGGTGATCTGCATGGCAACGCTGGTCTGGCCCTCAGGCAGAACGATGTTCGATTGGTAACCGACATTGCCGGTAGCGGACACCGCGATCTGTTTCTCGATTGGCCCTGCGGGTGTGCTGACAACAAACGTAGCGGTGACCGGGCTTCCGTTCACAACGCTGGAAGCAGAAAGATTGATCCCTGTGATGGCGGGCGTGCCAAGAGCAAGCGTAATGTTTTGGCCCACGCTGAGTCCGGTGCAACCAGAAAGACCGGTTGGTACGATCATCTGAACGTTGGGGTTCTTTCCCCATACTTGCACGGTCCCGTTCGAAAGTAGGGCTTCGCTGAAGTCCTCCCCCCGCCAACCTGAATCGCTGCCGGGAGATTGCCAGGGATGGTCGCCGGCCGCTTGGCGGAGGTCGTGGAGGTGGAGCCGCTGTGTCCGACCTCGAGGCGGCTGAGCCATTGCCCCGCCCGCCAGGCCCGAATGTTCGTATGGGTAGCGGCGAGAACAACGCAGAGCGCCGGAACCGTCGGGTGTCGCGCAGCCGGGATCTTGATCTGGTCGGTGATCACTCTGCTGCGCGCTCTGTTCCGCGACTGTTCCCACAGCCACTTTCGCGACGGCGCCGTGACCAAAGGCGAGCCAATCGACCATTGCTCTCCACCGGCTAGGCCATCGGATTACGCGAAACCAAACAAAGTGATATCATTTAATATCAGTTTATCGGGCTACTCTCTAGGAGGGATCATGAGCCAGTCTGTCCAACCCAATCGCGAACCCGAGGTGGCTCCTGTCGGTCATTCGGGAGTCCGAGTCGAGATTCACGAGCGCCGAGCGTTGGCCATCAGCGGCTGGTTCGGCGTCCTCGTCGTCGCCGCCTGCGGCGTCGGGTCATATTTCATCAACAACAGCTCCAACAAGGTCGTCATCCTCGTGCCGATCATCGTGGCGTCGGTCATCTTGGCCTCTTTGACCATTGTGCAGCCCGGCCAGACGAAGGTCGTGCGGTTCTTCGGCCGTTACGTCGGCACCGTGCGCCGAAGTGGCCTTTGGTGGCTCCTGCCTCTGTCTGACCGGCGGAGCGTGAGCATTCGGGTCAGGAACTTCGAGACGAACCACTTGAAGGTCAACGACGCTGACGGCAATCCCGTCGAGATCGCTGCCATTGTCGTCTGGCAGGTTGCCGACACCTCGCGTGCTCTCTATGCCGTGGACGACTATCTCAATTTCGTGCGTGTCCAGGCCGAGTCGGCACTGCGCCACGTCGCGACCACCCATCCGTACGACAACGCCGCGGACGACGGGCTGTCGCTTCGCGGCTCGACCGACATCGTTGCCGGCGAACTCGCCACAGAGATGGCCGAGCGCGTCTCCATTGCCGGAGTGGAGATCGTCGAGGTGCGCATCAGCCATCTTGCCTACGCGTCGGAGATCGCCCAGGCCATGTTGCGCCGACAGCAGGCAAACGCAGTCGTCGCGGCCCGCTCTCGTATCGTCGACGGTGCGGTCGGAATGGTCGAAATGGCACTCGAGCGGCTGGCGGAGAGTGACATCGTCCAGCTCGACGAGGAGCGAAAGGCAGCAATGGTGAGCAATCTGATGGTCGTGCTATGCAGTGACCAACCCGCTTCGCCTGTCGTCAACGCCGGCACGCTCTACTCGTGATCCGTGAATGACCGAAAGCAGGTCCTGCTGCGGATTGAGCCCAATGTTTACGACGCCCTAGCCCGGTGGGCGGCCGACGAGTTCCGGAGCACCAACGCCCAGATCGAGATGCTGCTGCGCCGAGCCCTCGACAACGCCGGGCGAATGCCGAAAAAGGCGGGACCATTACCGAAACGGGGCCGGCCGCCGATCGATCACGGACTGCCGGGCAACCTCCCATCTACTTGACAAGCGCGACTATCTGAGGCGGTCCTCGGGAACGGGCCGCAGAGCACGCTCGGCGGAGCGTCCGGTCCCGATCTGGCACCCCCGGGATGAGATTGAGCTCGCCTACGCCATCAGCGCAGACAAAGAGTTCGGCATGCGGGCAAACGTCGCCGTTGGCGCGAGGAATCTCCAGCAGCACGCCCCCGTCAGAGAGCAACGAACACCATGCCGCAACGCTCGCCAAACATGACCTCCACGGCGTGTTGGCCGCCGATCCCACCCTGTCGGCCCCTTGTGTCAAGTGGACGATTGCCGGTGGCGACCCGCTGTCGGCGACCCGCCAAATTGCCGCGGCCTTCTGTAGCGGCCTCTTGGCGTCGGCGGAAATGGGACCGGTACCCGCTACGAATGCGAGGCAATCGCGCTGGGCTTGTCTTTAGGCACCCGTTGTTGTCGCCACCGGTGTGGTCCTGCATTACCAGGGCGACGTCTGCGGACCGCGTCGTCGCCGGCACTGGGCCGGAAATTGGCGGACAACCTGTTGCTGGTCTCATCTGAAGCTGAACCACCGAGACTACCGAAGGGCTCTTGGGTGAGGCCGGTTTGCGTGGGACGGTCCTCGCACCTAGACAGGGGTACGGGAGAGCAGTACCGTCCAAGTCGGACCTGGGTGACTCTCGTCATACAGTTGGTCACAGACGGCCCAGAAACGGGCGTGACTCGGTATCGCCAACACCAGTGGCTGAGATCAGAATTGGCTCACTTTCAGGTCTGACGACGACCGACCCCGACTCGTTATCGCGGCAGCGGCGCTGAGGTGCTTCCTATGGCTCAGGTCACCCCCACCAGGCTGCCGCCTAAGCCGCCCAGTTAAGCTGCTGAGCGATGCCAAACCGGGAGATGGAGGGGCGCTCCCCGCCAACTCGAGGCGCAAGGAGTGTCCGTTCCTACCTTCCCACGCGCCTAGTGCTCTTGGTTGCTGTGTTGGTTGGCACCGGCTTTGGAGTGGGCGATCAGTATCTGGGTAGCCTCACCGCCCTAGGAAGTTGGACAGAAACCTTGAGTCTGCTGTCTGCTCCATGGCTCGTGCTGCCGTTCGCCTTCGGTTGCAGCCAACCACGTCCCAGCCGGGCCGCGATAGCTGGTCTCGTCGCCAGTATGTCCGCTCTCGCTGGCTACTTCCTCATGATCATGGGGCCGTTCGAGGGGGGGCAATGGAACTTCACCCTCCGCGAGGCGCATGGCCTGCTCATGTCGAACACGTTGAACATCGTCGGAGGTTTGGTGACCGGACCCCTTTATGGCTTTCTAGGACAACGCTGGCGGACTCGACAAGCCTGGATCAGTGCAGCGCTCGTGGCACGTTCCCTCTGTCTGGAGCCGTTCGCGCTTACTCCCCGCGGGCAGGACTTTCGTAGGGGAGTCCACAGCTGTTTGGAAAGTTGAAGTCGTCGCCGGCGTTCGCCCTCGCGGGCTACTTCGTCATCGCAGGCAGGGCTTATCGACGACATCATTCAGGACTTCCGTCCCGTAGCTAATGCCTCACCTAAAGCGCTTTCCTCCAGATCCCCGTCGGCGTTGACGCGCGCCCTCGGTGCGACCCAAAGGGTCAATATGTGTGCCCCCGGCAGCGGCCACGAACGGCGCGATGCCAGCCAACAACAGGAGGGCGCCCGGTAGCAGGGGAGCGTCGCACTGTCGACGACGCAGCTGCTCCCGTCGCTTCCCGCCGTCATGGTGGTTGGCCGGCGAGGTGCCGGGGTTCTTGGTCGTCGTGGTCGGCTTGGCCACAATCCCAGCCCTGTCGGCGGCCGCCAGTCGACGGCAAAGATTCTGCAGGCGGAACAGCCTTGACCACCTCCGCGCCGCCGACAGTGCTTTAATTGGATTCCCAATCATCTCCTTGGACCTACCCAAACCGACGGACAGGCGACTGGGGCCTCTCCGCGAGGCTGCTCAGTGAGCGACCTCCGGCCGTGTCGTCGGACGATCGTTGATTCTCATACCCGGCAAGAACAGAAAGCCAAGAATCACCACAGCTCCGAGCGTGCCCGCCAGCTCAAGGGTGGCGCTCACCCCAACGAGACGCACGACAAGGGGTGTCAGCACGTAGGAGAGCGGCATCAGCGCCGTGGACACGAACCAGTCGATACTGAGACGCGACCCAGCAGAATTGCTCGGCACGAGACGCTGCTTGAGTGTCGCCCAACCACGGTGCCGGCGGCTTCGAGAGCCCCCACCAAGAACACGAGCGCCCGCGAGCTGCCACTGCAGGGTGACCAGTCCGTAGCCCGCCACGAGGAAGTCGTCGCCCCCGTCCAGCCGCGTACAGAAGAGTGATCGGGCGGCGGGCCCGATCGCCGGTCTGCGGCGATGGCCGCCGCCAATCAGCGCGCCGAGGCCTCCGAGTCCGAGCACAATCCCGAGGGTGGCAGCGCTGCCATGCAGCCGGTTCTTGACCAGGTACGGAATCAGAACATAGGTAGGTCCAAGGAAGAGCAGGTAGGTGAAAGTAGCTGACACGAAGGTGCCCCAGAGCCATACCTGGCTCCGGACGTATCGCAAGCCCTCTCCGATGTCGGTCCATAGTGAGCGCGTTTGCGACCGGCACAACCACCGAGGCTGCGGAAGAGAGCCTGGCGACCAGCAGCCGGAAAAGACGAACGAGAGCGCGGTCGAGTCCGAATGCGCTGGCGCTGCCGACCGTGGCGAGAAGCACGCCGCCAAGCGCCGGGCCAAGCAGTTGAAAGCGCGGCGGGGCGAGAAACTGGTCGAGCCCGTTGGCCTCCATCAGTCGCTCTCTTGGCACCAGCGTGGGCACGATGGCGTCGAAGGCCGGAGCCGGCGAACGCAGTCGCAGCCCCAATGACGAATGCCACCGCCCACAGTTCCCACAGGACCAGGTGCCCGAGCGACGAGAGCACGGCGAGGCTTGCTACCGCGAGGCTCGCGCTGCATCGGCGGCGACGAGCACCTCCGGCGCGGAAGACGATCTGAGACTGCCCCCCGAAAGAAGAAGAGCAACCTGAGGGGCCGAGGTTGCAAGACCTACGCCGGCAAGGGCTGGAGGGTCGGTCGTCGATTCTGTAGGCCTCCCACGCGACCGCCACGAGGAAGACGCCGTCGCCGAGGAGCGAGACGACAAGACCGGTCCACAACAGGCGGAAGTCACGGTGGCGTAGCGGTGCAAAGATCCCTATTCGACTGACCCGCTTCGCCGTCATGAGAGATTGCCGTCGCCGCACCGTGGCTCAGCTCTGGCGGTTGAGCCCGCTGCATCTCGAAGCGCTCGGCCAGCTCGCCCAGAACCTCGTTGAGCTGCTCGATCTCGTCGTCGCCGTTGGCCGCCGTCACCTGGACCCGGAAGCCGACCTGCGACCGGGGCACCAGAGGGTAGGCCGCGAGGGTCACGTAGATGCCCCGGTCGAAGAGGAACCGTCCGACGGCGTCGATATCGTCGGCGTTGCCGAGGGGAAGCTCGATGACCGGGAAGCCCGAGGTGTTCAGGGTGCGCAAACCGAGCTCCGCGATCCGATCGAGCACCCGCGCCGTCTTCCGGCACAGGCGCCTGGCGGAGGTCGTCACCTTCGGCGTCGTTGACGCGGAAGCCGGCGAGAACCGTGGCGAGCGAGGCCGTCGGCGACGGGCCTGAGTAGAGATAAGGGCGCGGCGGCCACTTTCAAGTGGTTCTTCATCGAGGTCGGCAGCGCCAAGAAACGCGAGCAGCGACGAGTACGACTTGGAGAAGCCGGCGACCAGCACGATGTTGTCGTAGGACTCGCCGAAGTAGCGGACGATGCTGTTGCCCCGCTGCCCGTAGGGCGCTGCCGGAGTAGGGGATTCGCCGATCACCCCGAAACCGTGGGCGTCGTCGACATAGAGAAGCGTGTCGTACTCCCGGCAGATGCGGGCATAGGCAGGCAGGTCGGGCACGTTGCCGGTCATGCTGTTGACGCCGTCGATGCAGAACAGCGCGAGGTCCACCGGTGGGCAACGAGCGCAGGATCTCCTCCAGGTGACTCGTAGTCGTTCGCTCTGACGCGGAACGAGCTCGCGCCCGCTCCCCGGGCGATGGCGGCCCCTTCGTAGATGGTCTTGTGCGCCTGGGCGTCGACCAGCACGGTGCCCTGACCGGCAAGGGCCGGGATCATCGAAGTGTGAATGATCGTGATCGTCGGGAGGACGAGGGAGTCGGGTGCTCCGAGCAGATCAGTGAGCTGCTCTTCGATCTCGACGTACAGGCCGGGGACTGCCGAGCAGCCGAGACCAACTTGGATGGGTGCCCCATCGCCAAAGCTCACGCGTCCACCGACTCGATGATCTCGGGATGCAGGTCGAAACCCAGGTAGTTGCAAGACGCGAAGTCGCAGAGCCAGTGATCTCCGATGCGGATCTTGCGGCCGTTCACCTCGTCTATGACGGCGTCCATCATGGGATGGGACGCTCGCAGCCGCTCGAGGTCCGCCCAGCGTGCGTCGCTTCGCAGCGACTTCTGACTCGCTGCGGATGCGGTGGCCGTTTGTGGCGGCCACATGCGATGTCGATGCCGAACCGTTCATCGCAATGATTCCTCTCGCAGAGGGGTAGCGTTCGTAATCTGATTGGTCGTAGGAAGGCGGGACAGCAGGTCGTATCTGCTCCGGACGGAGGGGCTTTGCGAAGTAGAAACCCTGTCCAAGCTGGCACCAAGGGAACGAAGACCTTCCACTTGGTGAACCTGCTCGATGCCTTCACCGACGGTTTGCAAATGCAGAGTGTTTGCCTAGTTGGACGATGGCCTCTGCAAGTGCGCCGCTTTCTCGTGACTCGCCCACATCGTCAACGAAAGACTTGTCGACTTTCAAGATATCAATCGGGAAGCGCTTCAGGTAGCTGAGCGAGGAGTAGCCCGTTCCGAAGTCGTCAATGGCGAATGCCACGCCCAGCAGTTTGAGCTCGAGCATGCGGGCAATCACGGAATCGGCGTCCTGCATGAGCACACTCTCGGTGATTTCCAATACCAGGCTTGCCGGTTCCAGGCCCCCTGCTTTGAGGGCGCTTGCAACGTCCTCCACCAGGCCGTCGTGCGCGAAATGCCTGGCGGATATGTTCACGCTCATGTGAAACGCGTCGCTGAGCTTGTGATTCAGTTGCCACTGCCGAGCCTGTTGACAGGCCTCCCGAAGCACCCACCGTCCGAGCGGGATGATGAGGCCTGTCTCCTCGGCAAGAGGGATAACTCTTTCGGTAGCGAGGAGACCGCGTTCGGGATGATTCCAGCGGACCAGAGCCTCGACTCCGGTCGATGGTCGCCTTGCCGTCGAGGCTGACGATCGGTTGGTAGTGCAACGACGAATTCCTGTCCGTCCATGGCACGCTGCAGATCCGCTATTCGTTCCAGCCGCTCGCACCATGGCCTGCTGCAGTGCGGGCTGGTAAACCTCATAACGACCCTTGCCGCGGGACTTGGCTGAGTACATTGCTACGTCGGCTGCCTGAAGTAGCTCGGCAGGACCTTCGCTTCCCGCCGGGCTGAGGGCGATGCCGATGCTGGCATGCACCTGAACCTGGTGATCTTCAACCGCCAGGGGTACGCGGAGCGCGACTGATCATGCGTTCTGCCACCTGACTGGCTTCCTCGAAGCCCGAGATCTCCTCGAGCAGGACTGCGAACTCGTCGCCTCCGAAGCGGGCCGCGGTGTCTCCGGCTCGTAGCGAGTCGATGAGGCGCCCGGCAACCGCGACCAGAAGATCATCGCCGGCTGAGTGTCCGAAGCTGTCGTTAACGAGCTTGAAGTCGTCCAGGTCAAGGAAGAGGACGGCCAATAAGGACTGCGATCGCGCGGCACGCGCCAACGCGTGCTCCAGCCGATCCAGGAACAGGGCGCGATTGGCAAGTCCACTCAGCGCGTCATGGAAAGCTTGGTGTTTGAGCTCTTCCTCAAGAGCCTTGCGCTCGCTTACGTCTCGCATCGTGAGCACGATCCCCTCCACAGTCGGATCGGTCAGGAGGTTGTTCGCCACAACCTCCATGTGCCGCCACGATCCGTCGCTATGCCGGATGCGCCACTGGGTCGTGACCGACATGCCCGCTCGAAACGCGACTCCGGTGTAAACAGCCAGCGCTTGTTCGACGTCCTCAGGGTGCAGGAGCTTCGTGATCCTTTCGCCCTCAAGTGAGCCCGGCGTGTATCCGAGGGTTCTCGTTGCGGAAGGAGTTTGATAGGTGATCGTTGCGTCTGGTCGCGCGACGAGGATGACGTCGGAGGCATTCTGGACAAGTGTCTGGAAGCGAGCTTCGCTTTGGCGAGCGTGAAATGACTCCGTCAGCGCCTCGCGTTCAAGGGCCAGCTGTGCCTGCGCAGCAAGCGTTTCGATCGTGTTCGCCACCTCTTCTGGTAGCGCCTTGACGCTGCACACGGCGATCAACCCACGCAGTCCATCTTTGGCAAGGAGGGGGCAGATGGCGAATTCTTCCAAGGGCGCCGCGTTTGTCGGGCCTCCGGGCGAGCAAGCGGCCTCGAAGGCACAACGCGCCGTCTTGCCGCTGTTCAGAGACGTCCGCAGGTCCGCCCGCGACGCCATCAAGTCCAGAAGCTTGGCGCCAGCGTTGCCTGACTGCGCCACGACCACTAGACCGTTTGCCGCACTCGACACAGCAAAGGTCACGCCCAGGATGTCGTCGTGCCCGGAAACCAGATCGGTAACGGCAGTCGCGACAGCTTGATAGGTGCGATCGCGGCCGGACGCGGCGACCAGCTCGTCGGCCGCCTGACGCAGGACTCTTTCTCGCTTCATGGCCTGTTGATGCGCCTGCACGAGACCGGCCATGCGCATGAGGACGAGAAGGAACATTGCGCCTGCGACCACCGCGATCACCTGGGCGTCGACTGGTTTGCCGAGCGCTGACTCGACCAGGAGGACGGCGGGTGCGATGAGCGAGACTGTCGCAAGGAGGATGAGCCGGGCGCGGCTCGTCCCTGGGATCCTGGCCGGTCTCGGCTCTGACAGCGCACGCATGGACGGATGCGCACGGCGGCTCCCCAGCAGGCGTAGAAGACGATCCAGCCGAGGTCGATCGGATTGCCGTCGCTCCAACTCCAGTTCGGGTGCAGGTTGGCCAGCCCGTAGAGAGAGTCGGACATGAGCGTTCCCACAGCCCCGATGGCGAGCAGCCGGCCCGCTGTGTGGCGAAGGCCGCCTGAGCTCCACAGATGAGCCAGCATTGCGAGCAGAAGAACGTCCCCAAGTGGGTATGCCGCGGCAGTGAGCCTTACGAGCGTGCCTCCGGGAGCTCGCACGTTCGGACCGATAAGGAAGATCCATGAGAGAAGACCGACCCCGAGCGTGACAGTCAGTGAGTCGATAAGGCTCGCCTGGTCACCGCCGCGCATTCACGCACGGGCGAGAAGCAGCAACCCGATAGCGAGAACCGGGTACATAGTCACGTAGATCGCATCGATGAACGACGGGAACGGTATGTTGTTCTGCCCGATGATCTGATGCCAGAACTTGTAGATCGCGTCACCGGTGATGAAGAGGAGCACTCCGCCACCCAGGAACCACCACGCAATCGGGGCGGTAGGCCGGTTGCGCCTGATCCCGTAGGCGATCGCCGTCACGGCTGATAGTCCCAGCAGCGTCCAGGCCGGAACCTGTCCCGGCCACTCCATCCAGGGAAGGAATCCCATGATCAGGGGCCGCCCTGTCGGGATCCCGAACGGGAAGTAGATCAGAGCGAAGAAGCCTTCAAGACCCAGGAACCAGAGCCACAAGGTCGACGACGTTGTATGTGCGTCCGAAGATAGGGAGCTGTCACCAGCCCGCCCCCTCCCCTCGTGTGTCATGAGCAATGACAACTGATCCCCTGACCTCGAAATCTTGCCAACACATATCGGCTGTTGCTATCTGCAACTTGAGTCTGATGCCGGGCGCGCCCAATGGGACCGGTTTCGGTCACGACATGAAGTTTGCGGACCGCTGCGGCGAAGCAAGCGGGATATCAGTGGTTATAACGGCAAATGGGCCACGTAACCTGCTTCAAAACGGTGCATGCGTCAGGGTCGGGGACCAAGCTGGCGCCTCGGTCCACCATGCGGATCGAGCTGTCTCAGCCCGTGATTTCGTCCCACGGTGACAGGTCAGAAGGGACTTCGCACGATCTAGTTGTCAGCAGGGAGTCAGTTCACGGCGACGAGGAGGATTCGGCACGCGGGTTTGTTGGGCCGTCGGATCGGGGAAGCGTCCCCAGCCCGGCGGTACTCCGCAACCGACCCTCCTTCGCTCGTTGCCCCTCTTGTGTTCCCCTCGTCAGGGTGAGATCAGCCTTATCGCGTCCGCCTCCATCACGGGGCGCCGACCTCTACGTGAGCGACTCGGGGAGTAACAACCCGTCCTGCACCTCTTTCTGCGCCCGTGCGCTTCGCGGCGGACTACGAGGGGCCAGGATCGTCACGATCAATGTCGGAGATTGCACCTTTGACGAGCCGGCCGTCGATGTCTGAGGCGTCCCGGCGTTGGAGGACTCGCCATCGATGGCGCCGTCGCCCCGACCACCATCCTCGAGCGTTCGGCCCCGGGCTCCGACGTGTTCGTGATCGGCTCGACATTAACGATCGAGGACATATCCGATCGCCAGAGGTGACAGCCCGGCCGGCGGAGGAGCAGATGGCATTTGGGGCTCGGTGCTGAATCTGTTCGGCGGGGGACCCCGACGGCGGTGTGCACTCGAATAGTACAAAGATCCAGGTGGCCGGCACCATCGATCCGATGGTGCCGCGACGAGTGGCGGGGGCGCTTTCACGCTGGGCGGGTTCAGCGCTGCTCGTGGACGACGCGTTCGCGGCGACCAGGTGATCTTCGGTAGTGGTCGTAATGTGGGAGTCCCGAGGGGCCGGAGCGATACCTTCGAGAACGACGGCCGGAGTGTACTAAGGCGAAATCATCCTGACGTCGCGAGCTCCCTCGGCCGCGACATCTGAATCGAACAGCGGCGCTTGCGTCTCATTCAGGCTGCGGGCAGGACGACGGTCGTCGTGCCGTCGTCGTTGATGTAGAGCTGGCAACCAAGAGCTCGTAGTTCGGAGAGCTTGCGTCGGGCGCGGACCGCTGGAGCGTTGCGTCGGTCGAACCAGTCGGGACCGAGGTCCAAGTAGGTGGCGTCGTCGCCGCGAGAACGTGCCAGCAGGCGACGAGGATCGAATGACCGACGGCCTTTCGAGCTCGTTGCTTGCCACGCCGGGGGCTGAGACGACGATATTGCGCGCGCGCAGATAGGTGTCTTTTGAACAGACTGCGGCCATCGCCGCGACAGCGAGGTGGCGCTGGAGCCAGCTGTCCCCGTGTCGAGCGGTCCCGCGCTTCTGCTTGCCCGCCGACTCGTGCTGGCCCGGGCACATCCCTGCCCAGCTGGCAAGGTGCGCCGCGGTCGGGAAGCGGCCCATGTCGACCCCGATCTCGCCGATGACCGCTTCGGCAATGCGACGATCGATGCCAGGAATCGAACAGAGACGGTCCCGGGCCTCAGCAAAAGGGGCGATCGCCTCCTCGATGGCGGAGGTCATCCGTCCGATCGCCTCGTCGAGGTAGTCAAGATGGGAGAGGATCTCTGAGACCAAGACTGCGTGGCGGGGCCCGAAGCGCCCTTCGAGGGCGGTGCGCAGAGCCGGCAACTTAGAGCGCAACTTGCCCTTCGCGAGATCGGCGAGCGCCGCGGGGTCCCGTGTCCCCTCCACGAGAGCGGCGAGCATTGCCCGGGAGGAGGCACCGAGGACGTCAGAGGCCACCGAGGAGAGCTTCACCCCGGCGTCTTGGAGGACCTTGTCGAGACGCTGGGCCTCACGGGTGCGTTCCTCGGCGAGCGTGCGCCGGTAGCGGGTGAACTCGCGCAGATCGCGGATCTCTTTCGGCGCGACGAAGCTCGGCCGGACGAGCCCGTGCTCGGTGAGCTGGCAGATCCACTCGGCGTCGGCGATGTCGGTCTTCCTGCCTGGGACGTTGCGCATGTGACGGGCATTCAACAGCCAGCACTCCATGGCGTCCTCGAGAACGTAGAAGATCGGTTTCCAATAAACGCCGGTCGCCTCCATCGCGACACGGGTCACGTTGTAGGAGCAGAGCCAGTCCCGAAGGGCGAGCAGATCAGCCGTGAACGCCGAAAAGCTCGCGATCTCGGTCTTGCGCACGCCATCGGGCCCGGGATGCCGGACACACGCGACGACGAGGTCCTTGTGCACATCGAGCCCGGCACAGCGTTCGACGACAAGTTCCATGGGACAACCTCCTTAGTGGTCATGGGATGCACCACGCCAGGAGGCCGAGAATCTGAAATCTAAGGCACGCGCTCAAAGCGGCAGTCATCGGTGCTCAGGGCCTCCACGTCACGCTAAGCCACGGGCGCAAGGCACCAAGAACGCCCGACGTCGATGGCGTGCTGCCCTACAAGATTTCCCTACCTATCAGGTGGGCCGCCAGGCGCCCGGGCGCTAAGGCGAAATCATCCTGACGTCGCGAGCTCCCTCGGCCGCGACATCTGAATCGAACAGCGGCGCTTGCGTCTCATTCAGGCTGCGGGCAGAACGACGGTCGTCGTGCCGTCGTCGTTGATGTAGAGCTGGCAACCAAGAGCTCGTAGTTCGGAGAGCTTGCGTCGGGCGCGGCCGCTGGAGCGTTGCGTCGGTCGAACCAGTCGGGACCGAGGTCCAAGTAGGTGGCGTCGTCGCTCGCGAGAACGTGCCAGCAGGCGACGAGGATCGAATGACCGACGGCCTTTCGAGCTCGTTGCTTGCCACGCCGGGGGCTGAGACGACGATATTCGTACGCGCAGATAGGTGTCTTTTGAACAGACTGCGGCCATCGCCGCGACAGCGAGGTGGCGCTGGAGCCAGCTGTCCCCCGTGTCGAGCGGTCCCACGCTTCTGCTTGCCCGCCGACTCGTGCTGGCCCGGGCACATCCCTGCCCAGCTGGCAAGGTGCGCCGCGGTCGGGAAGCGGCCCATGTCGACCCCGATCTCGCCGATGACCGCTTCGGCAATGCGACGATCGATGCCAGGAATCGAACAGAGACGGTCCCGGGCCTCAGCAAAAGGGGCGATCGCCTCCTCGATGGCGGAGGTCATCCGTCCGATCGCCTCGTCGAGGTCGTCAAGATGGGAGAGGATCTCTGAGACCAAGACTGCGTGGCGGGGCCCGAAGCGCCCTTCGAGGGCGGTGCGCAGAGCCGGCAACTTCGAGCGCAACTTGCCCCTCGCGAGATCGGCGAGCGCCGCGGGGTCCGTGTCCCCTCCACGAGAGCGGCGAGCATTGCCCGGGAGGAGGCACCGAGGACGTCAGAGGCCACCGAGGAGAGCTTCACCCCGGCGTCTTGGAGGACCTTGTCGAGACGCTGGGCCTCACGGGTGCGTTCCTCGGCGAGCGTGCGCCGGTAGCGGGTGAACTGGCGCGATCGCGGGATCTCTTTCGGCGCGACGAAGCTCGGCCGGACGAGCCCGTGCTCGGTGAGCTGGCAGATCCACTCGGCGTCGGCGATGTCGGTCTTCCTGCCTGGGACGTTGCGCATGTGACGGGCATTCAACAGCCAGCACTCCATGGCGTCCTCGAGAACGTAGAAGATCGGTTTCCAATAAACGCCGGTCGCCTCCATCGCGACACGGGTCACGTTGTAGGAGCAGAGCCAGTCCCGAAGGGCGAGCAGATCAGCCGTGAACGCCGAAAAGCTCGCGATCTCGGTCTTGCGCACGCCATCGGGCCCGGGATAGCAGACACACGCGACGACGAGGTCCTTGTGCACATCGAGCCCGGCACAGCGTTCGACGACAAGTTCCATGGGACAACCTCCTTAGTGGTCATGGGATGCCCACGCCAGGAGGCCGAGAATCTGAAATCTAAGGCACACGCTCAAAGCGGCAGTCATCGGTGCTCGGGCCTCCACGTCACGCTAAGCCACGGGCGCAAGGCACCAAGAACGCCCGACGTCGATGGCGTGCTGCCCTACAAGATTTCCCTACCTATCAGGTGGGCCGCCAGGCGCCCGGGCGCTAAGCTAAGACGGTTCCGCAGACGTCGGTACCACGATTGTCACTGACAACTTCTCAGAGAACCGGTCGGACGGTGATGGCAGCCCCGCCTTCGTCGAGGGCGCCGGCGCCCGACGCGCGGTCGTTCGCGACGGCACGGGCTTCTTGGCTCGCTGCACGCAACGGCGACGTCTCCGCCTTCGGCAACGCCCCCTGCGGTGGCTACCGGCTCGCCAAGGCCGCCTGGACGTCCTCGCCGTTGCGAATTCGGTGCGGAGTCGCAGGCGCAGGTTGCTACCCGCGCGGAGCGGAGACGGAACCGGAACGGGTGAGTTCGGGGACCCCGGCGACGATCTGGTTGGACCCAAGTGACCTGATTGGCGGGCGCGCAGCACTCACCGAGCCAAAGGTGCGGGGTAGACGCGCATGCGTTTCACGAGCGCTACTGCAGGCGCAAGTGCATGCGGT
>CAWHLK010000036.1:0-172781 GCA_963829965.1 uncultured archaeon
TTCACCAACAAAATGCCCACCGACAAAATGTGGACAACAGGATTCACGTTCGAGCGAGGAAAACCGCTGCTGGTTCGAGGGACCGCGCTGGATAGCGACTCGGTCGCAGCATACGTGCAGGATTTGGCCATCGATCCCCGAATGCGGGACGTCAAGCTTGTTTTTGCGAACAACGGCATGATCGAGAACAAACCGATCGTCGAGTTCTCGCTGCAGGTGCATATCATGGGCAATCTGCCGCTGAACGATCCGTTCAAATCCACGGGAGGGAGCCACTAATGAACAACCGGGCATGGACCGCGGTCACCGCCATTGCCGTTTTTTGTCTGGCCGTTATCGCGGTTGGGGACCTCGTGGTACCCAAACCGCACAACCCCGACAGCGCCCATCAAAAAAACCAGGATCTCAGGCAGTTGGAAGCGGGGGTCGCCGCTCAGAAGAAGGATCTTGATGCCGCAAAGGCAACCGTCGCGCGTTATCTGTGAACGTGGGCTTGGACCAGGTCACATCCAAATCTCTCGACGCGGTAACCGCTCTGGCCAACGCCAACAAAGTCCAACTTCAGGGGTTTCGCCCGCCGGTAAAGACGACCGATCAGGATGGGCTTACCCATATTCCCTACCTCATCCTGGTAACCGGATCTTTTTTGGAACGTAGTGAGCTTTGAAGAAGCGCTTGAGGACCCCAAATACAAGCTGGCGGTCGAGATGGTTCAATTAGCGTCTGCGGACGCTTCGTCGGATTCGGTGAACGCCAGCATCGGCGTCATCGCCTACAAACTCCCTGGACAGGAGGCAGCAAGCAGTGGCACAAAAAGCAAATAACACCAAGTACATCTATTACGGAATCGGAGTTGTCGTGCTCTTTGCAGTGGCTTGGGCAGCAACCGCCCCTGGTGACAGCAGCGCAACCAGCCACACCCCGCCGGCTAAACATGTGGCGTCGACGTCCTCATCGGACGATAATGTGACGCCCGCCGATTACACTGCCAAGTTTGATAAGACGCTGGAAAAGCCGAAAGACGCCTTTAAGCCGGTCATTTATCATGAACAGGGTGGCGGCGGTTCAAACCCGAACGACGTGAGCGCGGTTCCCACTGAATTCACCGGCGGCGAAGGCGGCTGGGGCTTTACCGGAACAGTCCAGGTGGATGGCGCTTTGTCCGCCAACTTGGATAACTCCAAGACCGGCGAGTTTATCGCACTCAACCGGGGTGAGCATTGGAAGAAATGAATTGTCACCGAAGTCAAGCAGGATTCGGTAACTCTCGAAGGCCCTATGAGTTCTAAGACGTTGTTAATGCCCACGGTGGACACTGCTACCGTGGCCGCAAAAACAAACAATAATGCGGGGAACACACCCGTAATGCCTCAGCTCAATGTAACGACTCAGGCAGATCCGTCCCAGACCGACGCAAATGCCCTTGCAGGTGCAATTCGCGCGTTCGGCGGCGGTCGAGGACGTCGCGGAGGACGCGGAGGTTTCGGAGGCGGTGGCCGTGGCGGACGAGGCGGCGGCGGTTTTGGTGGCGGAGGGGGCGGTGGTCCTCAACCCGTTCCGGATGGCGGCTAGGCGCTCAAACAATTTGAACTATTGAAAGGAAAGGATAAGCATCATGGATAAGCGGTTATGGATTCTCTCATGCCTCGTACTGGCGCCCTCGGGCTCTTACGCCCAAACAAAGCCGGCCCCGAGCACACCGGCGCCCGCGCCCGCGCAAGCGCCAAAAACGCCACCGGCGCAACCGCCGGCGAAGTCCCCCGGCAGCATCTTCGACTCCGGCCCGGGTGGTTCAACTTCCAGCTCGCAAAGCGGGGGAGGAGACGTGGGCGGCGGATTCCCCGGTTTTGGCGCCGGCGCGCCGGCGGCCAACCCCACCCCCTGGAAACAGTTCAAGCTGCCCAGGAAGACGATGACGCTGAATTACAAGAATGCTAGCGCGGACTCCGTACTCAACGAGTTCTCCAAGGTCTCCGGCATCACCATTATCAAGGACCCGGGATTTAACCAGACGCTCACCCTTTACACGCCAAAGCCGATTGCCTTGAGCGACGCATTCAACTTATTGAACGAGGCCCTCAAGCTCCGCAATTTTGAGCTCCAGAAGAAGGGCAACCTGCTTGAGGTGGTGGCGGCTGGCAACAACAATGGCCGCCCCGACTTTGGCGCGATGATGCAGCAATTCGGACGCGGCGATCGTGGGGGCCAGCCCGTGCTCAAATACTATCCGATCCAATACGCCAGCGCTTCCGCGGTGGCGAAGACGATCAATGACGTCTTCAGCACGAGCACTGCAGCGCCCGCCAACCCCTTCGGCGGCCGCTTTGGTGGCTTCCAGCAGCAGATCCAGTTAGGAGGTGGCGGGCAGCCCCAGGCGAATGGCAACCAGCCGAGCGCACACGCCTCGGCGGACGATTTCAGCAATACGGTCATCGTCGATGCGGTTCAGTCCGTTCAAGATCAAATCTCAGACATGCTCAAAGCGATCGACAAACAGGCGGAAGAGCCTTTCAAGTCGGTCGTCTACAAGCTGAAATACGCTTCGTCCGATGACCTCGCTTCGGTTATCCAGAACGTCCTCGCTTCCAACGCCCCTACGGGACGCGGAGGCGGCGCCGGCAACGTCGATCCGTTCCAGCGATTCCAGCAGGCAGCGCGCCTGGGAAGTGCTCAGGCTTCGTTCGGCACCGTGGTTTCCGAACCCCGCTCCAACTCGCTCGTCGTGACCGCAACGCCGGAAAATCAGACACTGGTCTCCGACGTTGTCGACAAACTCGACCAGCCGATCAAGTTCGAGGATTCGGCCAACGTGATTTCGCTCTCTAACGCAAAGGCGGACCAGGTGGCGTACGTGATCAACCAGGCGTTCCAAAGCAAGATCGCCAACACGAGCACAAGCACCCTGAGCAGCTACGGCGCGGGCACCAGTGGTTCCACAAGCCTTAACCGCTTCACAACAATCGGCGGAACGAGGCTTACCACACCCGGCGGCCTTGCCGATCCGGATGCGGCAAGCAACGGGCTAGCCCTGAACACCGGCGCAGGAACGGTAGGCACTGATTCGGCAGCTGCGGCTCAAGGCGCGGCCATAGCCGGCGCTGCACGTCCCAACCCTCAAGCTAACGGCTCTCAAGTTGCGACGATCGATCCCGGACAAGCCAACGACCCCGTCTATCAAGCCGAGCAGGCCATGGTGCAACAGGCTCTCCAGGATCCCTCGATCGATCCCCTGGCCGTGCAGACCAGCATCGCCGTGCAAGGTGGATTCTTCAACCAGTTCCGCGGCGGCAGCCAAAACAGCACCGCGTCGCAAACTCAGCCCATCCAGACCCATGGCGAGAACGGTGACATCACGAACATTCACAACCTAACCGGCAACGTGACCGTGATTCCCGACATCAACTCGAACAGCGTGATCGTGGTGACAAACCCTGACAACATGACCATCATCAAGGAGATCCTCGACCAACTGGATCGGACTCCCGCGCAAGTCATGATTCAAGCGATCATCGTGGAAGCTACGCTGGACCAGGCTGACAAGTTTGGCGTTGAGTGGTCCTATCTCGGTGGCAAATTCGGCCAGGTAGGGGCAAACTTCGGATTAAAGAGCGGCGTTACCACTCCCAATCCGACTGCGGCGATACCGGTCGCAGGACTTACGGACGAAATCACCAATGGCAAACTCTCCGCGTTTCTGCAGGCGGTTGGCCAAGATTCCAGAGACCGCGTGCTTGCGACGCCCAGGATCTTCGCCACGAACAACAACGCGGCAGAAATCAACATCAGCCAGAGCGTTCCCTACGAAACGGGATCTACGATCCTAGCCAACGGACAGCCGAGCTACTCATACGGGTTCCTGCCGGTTGGAATCGTGCTGGACGTGGTTCCGCAGGTCACCGCGAACGGCATGGTCACTATGCAGGTTCAGCAATCGGCAAACAGTGTGGTCAGTTACTCGTCTGTCACCGGTGCACCGCTCGTTAACGAGCGCTCGGCGAACACGGTGGTTTCGGTAAAGGATGGCCAGACGATAATTCTCGGCGGCATTATGGAGACGGACCACACCTCGACGGTTCAAAAGATTCCGTTACTGGGAGATATTCCCATCATCGGCAACCTGTTCCGGTCCACGGTAAAGGAAGATGTAAAAACCGAGCTTTTGATCTTCCTCACGCCGCATGTCATCTACAGCCCGCAAGATGCGGACAGGCTCTACAACAAGACGAAAGAAGAGATGCCCAAGCTAGATCGGGACGACTTGAACAACTTCGTTAAGCAACAGCAAAACTCGACAACAGGCAATCCACCTAAGGAGGGTGGTCATTAAGAAAATGAAAATCATAAACAAAATCTTAGTAGTAGGCGCCCTCAGCGCCCTGGCCCTAGGCGCCATTGCGCAAGGTGGCCAAGGCCGAGGAGGCTTCGGTGGACGAGGCTTTCAGCGGAACAAGTACATGCTTCTGGGGCAAAACCAAAAGGATGTGCGGACCGATCTGAAGCTCTCCGACGATCAGATCAAAAAGATCGACGACATTCAGTCAAAAGAACAGGAAGAGATGAGGACCAACATGGAAAATGCTCGCGCCTCGGGATCGTTCGACCCCGCCGCGATGCAAGCGACCATGAAGAAGATGAACGACACGTACAACCCTCAGTTGGATGCCGTTCTGAACCCGGATCAAAAAGCTCGCCTCCTGCAGCTCTACGTTCAATGGACCAAAGAGCAGTCGCTCATGGACCCTGAAGTCCAAGCGAAGCTCGGCCTTTCCAGCGACCAGATTGCAAAAATCAAGAGCCTGAACGAGGATCACAGCACTGCCAACGGCGCGGTCATGGAAAAGGTGAGAAACCAGGAAATGACCCGAGAGGATGCCCAACCGATCATCCAGAAGAACGACAGTGCGTTGAAAGATGCCCTCGCTGGTGTACTGACCCCTGACCAGGTCTCCAAGTTCAAGGATCTTCAAGGCGCTCCGTTCTCCGGCACGTTCCAAAACGGCTTCGGCCGAGGTGGCCCGGGCGGCCGGCGCGGCGGTGGCGGTGGTAACGGCGGCGGCGGTAACGGCGGCGGCGGCGGCGGTGGCGGTGGTGGCGGCGGCGCGTAAGCCGTTTGCTTCCTAGCCATCAAGGCTTCGAATCGCCTTCGGGATTGACCCGGAGGCGATTTTTTATTCGGCGACAAGCCACCCCTCTCCATCAACTCCAAAGTGGGGCTGCCCAGTAGGCTCAAGCTAACGAATTTCCGTATTGTCAATGGCCCGTCGAACTACCGGCATGGGTAGCCCAATTCTCCATGTGCGGATTCGGAGGTAGTTCCGATCCCGTCGCGCGTCACCCGTCACGTGCGCCAACACCCCCCATACTTGACGACTTCGTAAACTTTACGGTCATAATTAGAGTAGATCAAATGGGAAAAATGCTTGAGATCAAAAATCTCCACGCGCGTGTGGAAGAAAAAGAAATCCTAAAAGGTGTGAGCCTTTCCATCAGCAAAGGCGAAGTTCACGCCGTGATGGGGCCGAACGGCTCCGGTAAAAGCACGCTTGCCAGCGTGTTGGCAGGCCGGGACTCCTACGAAGTCACCAAAGGCGAGGTTTTGTTCGAGGACAAGGAACTTCTCGATCTCGCTCCCGAGGAGCGAGCCGGCGAAGGCGTGTTCCTCGCTTTCCAATACCCTGTTGAGATACCCGGCGTTTCCAACAGTTACTTCCTAAGAGCCGCCGTCAATGCCACCAGAAAATATCGCGGCGAGCAGGAGATGGACGCGGTGAGCTTCTTGAAGTTCATGCGCGAAAAAATGGCAGCCCTCCATCTCGATTCCGCTTTGGTCAACCGTTCAGTCAACGAGGGCTTTTCAGGCGGGGAAAAGAAGCGCAACGAGATATTTCAAATGGCGGTGCTGGAACCTAAGCTGGGAATCCTCGACGAAACCGATTCCGGACTCGATATCGATGCCCTTAAAATCGTATCGGAAGGGGTGAATTCCCTCCGCTCGCCGGACCGTTCGTTCCTTGTGATCACCCACTACCAGCGCCTGCTCAACTATATCGTGCCAGACTTCGTACATGTGCTCGTGGAAGGCCGAATAGTCAGAAGCGGGGGCAAAGAACTCGCATTGGAACTGGAAGAGAAAGGCTACGGCTGGATTGAAGAAGAGGCCAAGGCCCGCGCTTGAAGATGATTGAACAAGTCGAGAAGACGCATCCGCTGATTTCCAACTGGCACACGTTCCAGCCGCTCCTCGATACGTACGGGCCCCCCAGCCTGTCGGAGCGCCGTGAGGAGGCGATCCGCAAGTTCCGCGCCGTGGGCTTCCCCACTAACAAAGCGGAGGAGTTCAAATACACACCCCTCCGAAAGATTGAGGAGACCGAATTTCAGCCCGCATATGGTGCGACGGTAACGCGCCAGGAGTGGAGAAAAACTCTGCTCGGCAAGGTAGATGGCCCCGTTCTCATGTTTGTGAACGGCCAATATGCGCCCGAGCTTTCCGATGTGCAGGGCCTGCCGGAGGGCACGCTTTTCATGCCTCTCAACACTGCGCTGGAGGTTGACCAAGACCTCGTGATGCGATATCTTGGGCAAATCGCAACGCTAGAGGGCAAACTCGGTTCCACCAACGACACGCGCTTTGTCTCATTGAACGATGCCCACATCGGTGAGGGCGCTTTCCTGTACCTTCCGAAAGGGGCAGTTTGTGAAGTTCCTATTCAGATCGTCTTTGCAAGCAAAGCCGACCATAAGCCGTTTGCGGCGTTTCCCCGGGTGCTCATCGTGGCCGAAGAACAAAGCGAGGCCAAAGTTGTGGAGCTCTACCAGGGCTTGGAGGGCACCTACTTCAACTGTTCCGTCACCGAACTTTGGCTCGGTCAGGACGCGAAGATCGAGCATAACCGTGTTCAGCTTGAAACCGAAACCAGTTTCAATATAGGAACGATACAGGCAACGCAAGAACGGGCCTCGGTTTTCACCTCGAACAACGTGCAGTACGGCTCGGCGATCGGCCGAGTTGACGCCAACGCCTTCGTGAGTGGCGAAGGGTGTGAGACGTGGCTGAACGGCGTATACCTTGGCCAGGGCGAGCAGCTTTTGGACAACCACACACGCATCGATCACGCGAAACCGAACTGCAACTCTTTCGAGGTTTACAAAGGCATCCTTGACGATAAAGCCAGGGGCGTCTTCAACGGAAAGATCTTTGTCTACGAAGACGCGCAAAAGACGGACGCCAAGCAAACCAACCAAGCCATATTGCTTTCATCTCACGCTTCGGTAGATACCAAGCCGCAACTTGAAATCTTTGCGGACGACGTAAAATGCACCCACGGTGCAACCGTGGGCCAGCTATCCGATGAAATGCTGTTTTATCTCAGGTCGCGGGGCATTCCAAGGGGGGAGTCCCGCGCCATGCTCGTATACGCTTTCGCTGCGGAAGCGTTAGAAAAGATTGGAGTCGAAAAGGTCAAGCTGTTGCTTGAAGAGAACCTTCGGGAACGCTTGGAACACGGCTCGCCAAGTGGTTAATATGGGAACCGACATAGTTGAAGAAGTAGGCGGAACAAGGCCCTGCGATGCAGGAACTCTGCTTGATTACACAGGGCTCAACGTGGAAAGCGTGCGACGCGATTTTCCAATCCTGAATCAGGAAGTAAACGGCAACAAACTCGTCTACCTCGACAACGCCGCATCCACACAAAAACCGAGCATCGTCATTGACGCGATCAAGCAATATTACGAGAAGGATCACGCCAACGTCCACCGGGGCGTTCATACGCTAAGCCAACGGGCCACCGCCAAGTTTGACCAAGCGCGAGATCTGATACGGGGCTATCTCGGCGCAAAGAACGCGAGAGAGATCATTTTCACCAAAGGCTGCACGGAGGCTATCAATCTGGTCGCTCATTCCTGGGGCCGGCAAAACCTCAAGGCCGGAGACGTAGTGCTGCTCTCGAATATGGAGCACCATTCCAACATCGTTCCCTGGCAGATCGTGTGCGATAAGGTTGGTGCGAAAATCGAGGTCATTCCGATCAACGACGCCGGCGAGATTTTGCTGGACGAATACGAACGGATGCTCAATGAGAACGTGAAACTGGTTTCAGTGGTACACGTCAGCAACGCACTTGGAACAATCAATCCGATCAAGGAAATGGCAGCGAAGGCACACCGGGTTGGTGCCAAATTTCTCGCCGACGGCGCCCAGGCAACTGCCCACGTTCCAGTCGATGTACAGGACTTGGACGTCGATTTCTATACCCTGTCCGGACACAAACTTTATGGCCCGACCGGCGTAGGCGCGTTGTATGGGCGGGAAGAGATATTGGAAAGCATGCCTCCATTCCAAGCGGGTGGGGACATGATAAAGACCGTCACCTTCGCAAAAACCACCTATGCCGATTTGCCCAACAAGTTTGAGCCCGGCACGCCGGGCATTGCCGGTTTCATCGGTCTTGGTGTGGCGGTCGAATATCTCGAGAAGATTGGATTGAGCGAAATAGCCGCCCATGAAGATGCGCTAACCGCCTACGCCCTTGAGCGTCTGCCTTCTGTCAAAGGTCTGGAGCTTGTTGGGACTGCCGCGAAGCGTTCCGGCATCGTCAGTTTTGAGATCGAAGGCATCCATCCCCACGATATCGGAACCGTCTTGGATACCGAGGGCGTTGCGATTCGGGCAGGCCATCATTGCTGCATGCCGCTGATGGAACGGCTGGGAGTCACTGCAACCGCAAGGGCGTCCTTTGCAATGTACAACACCAAGCAGGAAGTTGACCATTTGGTGGCTGCGCTTGGCAAGCTGCATGAGATATTTGGATGAACGAACTGCGCGAACTGTATCGAGAGGTCATTCTGGACCACAACAGCAAACCCAGAAACTTTGGGCCGCTGGAGAATGCTTCCGCCCGATCGGAGGGCTATAACCCATTATGCGGCGACAAGGTCGCCGTCTCGATTCTCATGGAGAACGGCCTCATAAAAGACGTTCATTTTGAAGGCGCGGGCTGTGCCATCTCTCAGGCGTCCGCATCCCTAATGACCGAAGCGGCAAAAGGGAAAACGCCGGAGGAAGCCAAGAGGCTCTTCACCGCATTTCACCACATGGTTACCGTCGATGACGGCGTTTGCGGGTTCGACGAATACGATCCCCTTGTCGCGTTGGCAGGAGTTAGAGAATTTCCGGTACGAGTGAAATGCGCGACACTTGCCTGGCATACGCTATTGGCCGCACTCGACCAAGCTGGAACGGTGGTGACAACCGAATGATGGAAGAGCGCATCCTCAACCCGATCGAGAAATCGCTGCTGAAGAATGAGATCGTCGAAGCATTGAAAACGATCTACGACCCGGAGATTCCCGTCAATATTTACGATCTGGGTCTCATTTACGGTCTAGAAGTCTCGGATAATGCCGAAGCTAAAGTGACGATGACCCTCACCTCGCCTATGTGCCCGGTCGCCGAATCCCTTCCGGTGGACGTGGAGAACGTCGTCGCCTCTGTTCCCGGCGTGGATAGGGCCTCCGTAGACCTGACCTGGGACCCGCCGTTCAGTATGGACATGATGTCGGAGGACGTGAAACTCATGCTGGGGTTGCTGTAATGAAGTTCAGTTCTCAGGAAGAATATGGCCTTAGGTGCCTGTTAGAGGTTGCCCGATCCGGGCCGGAAGGCAGCATCACCATTCCCGAAATCAGCCGTAGAGAAGGGCTCACCGAGCCCTACGTTGCCAAACTCTTGATGGTGCTTCGCAAGGGCGGGCTAATTAACAGCACCCGCGGCCACGCGGGCGGTTACACGCTTGCCCGGCCCGCCACCGACATTCGTGTAGGAGATGTGCTCCAAATTCTCGGAGGCCGACTCTACGAGGATGACTTCTGCGAGCGCCATGTCGGCGTGCAGCAAACCTGCTCGCACGCGCAAGGCTGCAGCATTAAATCGCTTTGGAATCGGGTTCAGGAAGCCGTCGACGCGGTGGTGGACCACATCACCCTCGCCGACATCGTCCGCGAAGAAAGCGGCGAACTGATCCAGGTGCAAACCACGCCGGCCCGATACCGGACCTCATCCGAGGCGCATGCTTAAATGAACGAAGAAACATTTCCCGTGCAGGTCACGCCCAAGGCGGTCCTGCAGATCAAAAAGGTTTTAGCCCGCGACCCAAAGGAAGGTCAATTCCTCCGTATCGGCGTTAAGGGCGGTGGCTGCTCCGGTTTGGAGTACGTCCTGAAGTCAGACACGACGAGGCACAGCCACGACATGGAAGCGGAGTTCGAAGGCGTCACCGTCGTCTGCGACGCCAAATCGGCCGTCTATCTCCGTGGCGCAGTGCTAGAGTTCACCGGCAACCTGGTTGGCGGCGGATTCCAATTCCAAAACCCCAACGCTGGCCGGACCTGTGGCTGCGGCACAAGCTTCACACCCAAACGTGCGGCTGGTTGAGGAAGAAACACCTTAACCCGAATCGGTAGCTGATACGTATCGATCTTTACAAATCGATGGAGACACGCGTCCGGCTTGGCCCCGATAGGCTCACAACCGCCTACATTTTCGTCCCAATCGCCTTCTTCGCAATGGCAGGATGGCCCGTTATCACCTTTGTGACACCTCGATCTGTCCAGGTGTTTCTCCTATGGTTTAGCTGCCTTGCAACCATTTTTTACACTTTCTTGGCTTGGGGACTTCTGAGCAACTTGAAAAGGAAGCAGGGCAAAGTCGTGGTTTTCGACTTGGAGACACTCAAACTCGAGACCTTCGGGAAGATCGACTGGGAAGTCAAATGGGAAGATTATGCCGGAGTGCGTAATCCCAGTACGCAAGGCGTCAAAGGGCCACTTGAGGTGCTCGATAAGTCGGGTGCTGCGCATGAAATACCGATCGAACTTCACCAGCGACTTTTCATGCCTTCGAAGAGGATGAAACCGGCGATGAAGCTCTGTCGAATGCTCTGGACTCGCGCGCCAATGGATTCACCGATGCACGACCCACCCGATCCGTTGCCGGTTTCAAAGAAGAGTGAAGCGCTAACCTTCTTGATCATTGGAATTCTCGCACTGGGTTGGGGACTGCCGGCTCTACCTGCAATTTGGAGCTATCGGCCCCCGAATCTGCTGCTGCATCCCGAAATTGTTCCTGACTATAACTTTGTGCTCTGGCATAGCCTCGGTCTTACCGTTGGTTTGATCGGTGTTGCCGTCGGAACCCTGCAGTTCGCCCGCAGGCGAAAACCCGACCTGTACATGGACAAAAGCTACGCGTCGGTAGACGTGCACGAGTGGGGCGCTCGGGACTCGCTTTTCGAACTCCTTCTAAACGGATCGGCCCAGGAAAACGGCACAACCTATGGAACGTATGCCTACCAAGAACCGCAACTCTTTGAAAGCAGGCTGAAGACGCTATCCAAGCTCCCACTTGCTCCCTTCGTTGGGTTTCCGTTCTTTGCATTCATGGCAGTCGTGACAGCCCTCCCCGAGAAAGGGGTCGTGAATGTGCCCCTGATGCTGTTCATCGAACCAATATGGCTCGGGATGATCGCCATTGGCATCGTGATGATCGCTTTGCAACGACGATCCTACAAGGAAATGCTTGCTTCGAGGGATGTGCGACTCATCGTGACCAAGGAAGGAGTCCAGGTTGTCGGGAGCGCAGCAAATCCGACCAGGCCCGAAGTCAAATCGGGCTTCGCTCCGGCGCCGTCGGCAGCGGGATATATCCGAATCGCTGTTCCCAACGGGAAGTCAACCCTTCAGTTTGATCCGAGGTACATGACACGAGTCGATACTGAATATGCGCCGAAATCGCCAGTTGTATCCGCAGTGCCGTAAACTGTGAGTAAGGAGAGGATTGGGGACAAGAATGGGACTACTAGACAAACTTCAGAATATGGCAGCGAGCGCAGCCGAGTTGCAAAAGAGCGGTGTGCCCGCGATGATCGCTCAAGCTCGGGCGCAAATTCGAGACAGATCCCGCCGGAGCCATGAAAACTATTCAGTTCGCTCTTGTAAAAGATCCCGAAAACGTGGATGGCTGGAAAGCTCTAGGAGACGCCCAGTCGGCCGCAGGTGCATCGGAGGATGCAATAAGAACTTACCAAAAGGTCACAGAGCTTAGCCCGGAGGATCCCGCCGGATACGTGGCACTCGGAACCGAATACCTTAGCCATGAAAAATATGACGAAGCCGAGCGCCAACTCATGCGCGGTTTCATGCTCGAAACGTCGCCCGACGCGGTCGATCTCTACAACATCGGCCTCACTCTTTACCGCCAGGAGAAACCGGCAATCGCCGCAGCCTGCTGCAAGAAGGCTCTGGACATCGAACCGGATGAGGACACTTACCTTCTGCTTGCCGATTGCCTTTTTGACACCGGAAACTACGAGCAGGCAGCGAGTAACTACCAAAGCGCCATCGAATATAACGGGCAGAATCCGCACGCTTTCGTCGGCCTTGGACGATGCCAGGAACTCCAGGGCTTAACTGATGAAGCAATCGACGCCCTCGAATCTGCACAACGACTGGAAACCGATGACCCCGAGGCATACGCCTCCCTCGCCAGGTGCTACGAGCAAGCCGGCGAAGAGGCCAAGGCAGAAGAGGCGGCAGCCAAATACCACCAGATGACGGATGCCCCCCACCCAGAACCGCAGACATCCTAAGCTTCATCGTCAGGTTCGCAATCACCACTTAACCGGAAGGAATTGAGAGAGTTATGCGAGTTCTGATGCCGATAAAATAGGGTAGGACCCTTATGTCCAACCCCAAGGTTTCCGTTCTCATCACCTGTTACAACACCGGGCGATTTCTGCGCGCGGCGGTTGACAGCGCCTTGGCCCAGGACTACAGCCCTGTCGAGGTCCTCGTCGTGGACGACGGCTCGACCGACGACACACCGCAAATCATGGCCGAATACGGCGAACGTATCGTCGGCATCATGCAGGAAAACAAGGGCTGCGCAGGCGCGCGCAACACGGCTCTGGCTTCGGCCACGGGAGACATAATCGTAATACTGGACGCGGACGATATCCTCCTACCCCAAGCCATTTCTACCAAAGTCAAACTGCTGCAAAGCCAGCCCAATGTTGGGTTGGTCACAAGCATCGCCGGATACATTGACGAAGCTGGCGCGCCAATCCCAGGCGCAGTAGATCTCAAGCCCGATTATCCCAACGGGGTCAGCTACATAGACGCCATGCACCGAATCCCCGGCCCCATCAGCGGCTGGGCTATCCCTCGCTCAGTCATCCAAGACCTCGGCCCCTTCGACGCAAGCCTACGCGCGCTCGAAGATTACGACATCTGCCTACGCATCCTTTCCAAATACAAATGCCTTTGCGATCCCGAGATCCGCATGCTTTACCGGGAAGTCCCCGGATCACTCTCGAGAGACCATTCGCACAACTACGACCACGTCCGGCGCGTAATTAAAAAGCACAAGAAGCTCACGCCTATCGGCCCCGTTTCCTACTGGTGGAACTCAAGGATCATGCTCCTCACTTCTTGCGCCGGAGTTTTCACTCGAATCCTCACGGAAAGCGGCCCTCACGGCAAAGAGCGGCTGTGGGCGTTTCTCAAAAAACGGCCCAGCGCCATTCCTTATTTCTTCGCCTGGGCATTGCGGGCAGCCTATAATCGCCTGCTCTATAAGTTCAACCGCGGCCCGTTGCAAAAGAAGGAGCTGGCGATCAAGAGCCGGTCAGCCGGATGAGGCTGCTGCTGTACTTCTGGGGGAGCGGCGATGGTGGCGACGCTAGCGCCTGCATTGAACTCGCACGCGCCCTGACCTCTGCCGGCGTGAACCCAAAACTTGTGGCCTATGCCTTCGAGAACCCGGAGGTATTCAAACAAAAGGCCGCCGAAGCCGGACTTTCTGAGCCAACGGTTATCGCCGAGCCGAATCAAGCCTTTGAAGCCGGTTTGAATAGAAGCGACTTCGATCTCATCCACGTTCACCACGGCCGTGCTGTGCCTAAACGAACCGACATCGTGCCGCTTCGTCACGTCGCGAGAAAATCACCTATGGTCTTAACCGCTCACGGCCCAACTCCGCTTGACCAAATAACCTATGGCGGCTGGAAAAGCCGCCTTAGCCGGATTGTTTCCGCCAAATGGTTCAAGGCGGTGATCGTACCGACCCAAGCTAAGGTTGAAGAATGGAAAAAGATGACCCCGCTTTCAGGCAATGTGGTGGCGATTCCGAATGTTGTTCGCTTCTTTAAGGCGAAGGATAAATGCGAGGCACGCAAGACCTTCGGCATCCCCCGCGATGCCAAAGTGGCGTTATTCTGTAGCCGCCTCGATTCCGAGAAGCGCCCCATGGCGTTCATAAAGGCCATTGAGCATGCGGCCGCCAAAGACCCAAAGACGTATGGAGTCATGGCCGGCAGCGGCTCACTGGCAAAAGAATGCCAAGATGCAGCCAAAGACCTGCCCATCAAGTTGCTCGGTTATGTCAACGACGTGGAGACGCTCTATTCAATCGCAGACGTCTTCGTCCAGCCATCGGCTTACGAATCGTTTTGCATAACGCTGCTTCAGGCAGTAGCGTTGGGACTCCCATGCGTGGCAAGCAATATTCCCGTTTTCAAAGAAATGTACGGAGACCTGGACTCCATCGAATGGTGGGATTCGGAAGGCGAAATCGAGCTCGGCATCGCCATCGTAAAGCAGTGGACCACACCCCAAAGCGCAAACCCAACCCTCTCAACCTCAAGCCTCAACACTCAACACTCATCTGACCCTCTCCCTTACCCTTTACCCTCTACCCTTTACCCTCCCGATGACGCTGAGCCCATCGAAGGGTTATCCTCTACCCTCGCAATACAGGACCGCTTCTCCGAATCAAGCGTTGTCAAAGCTCACTTGGCCCTCTACACAAAGGTGCTGGGCAAGTGAGGGTTGTTCTCCTTAACGATTTACTCCCTCCGGACAGCGATGGCGGATTGGAGCTCAGCGCCCAAGAGATCGGCGAAGGGCTAAGAAGTCTGGGGCATGACGTCCAGTTTGTCTGCGGCATGTGGCGCCCGACTTACCAAGGGGAAAAAACGGAGCAGCCGTACATACATCGCATCCTGACGGTCAGCGAAGGCGGTGCGGGGCAGGGCGGCAAAATTCAAACTTTCCGCTCGATTCAGCGAAAAATCAATGTAGGCGGCGAGAATTATCAGACACTAAGAGCCTGGCTGCAGGAAAACGGGCCGTTCGATGCAGCGCTAGTCTTCGGCATTCTGAGGATAGGCCTGGGCGTGGCACACGCGTTCACAGATAACGCCATTCCCATCGTGTGGAGCGTGGGAGATGTGGCCATTCCGGTGCATTTTTCGCTGCCAAAACAAACGAGGCTCTACTGGCTTGCGTTCAACACGGTGGGCCGTAAGTGGCACCAAAGGGAGAAGTCGGTAGATTTCTCCCACATGCTCGTAACCTCCGATTTTGTAAGGCAAGAGCTCAAGAAAGCAGGGATCCAGCCGGGGGTCTGCGAAGTCGTGCCCCGGCAATTGACTTCGAGCTCCCACAAGAGAGCGAGATCAAGAAAGAACGGCCGCCCTCCATGCTTATTGCTTGTCGGCTGAGCGAGGCGCGGGGCGTCCATATAGCCATCGAAGCGGCCAAGAAACTGGCACAAAGGCATCCGGACCTGGAATGGCAGCTAAAGATCGCCGGCTCGGGTGAAGCAGACTACGTGGCAGTGTTGCAACGACAGGCGGGGGACAGGATACGGCTCCTGGGAAAACTAGATAAGCCTGCGCTTTTGAAAGAAATGAAGGCGGCTACCATCGCCATCAATCCAACTATCGAGGTCGAGGGATTCGGCCGCACGAACATCGAGGCAATGGCTTGCCTTACGGCATTGATTGCAACCGATATTCCATCGATCCATGAAATAGTCTCCAACGGCGTAAGCGCCGAATTAGTGATCCCAGGGGATTCGGACACTCTAAGCGAAGCCATGGAACGGCTCCTGATCGACGTCCCATACCGAGAAAAGCTGATCAAGAATGCTCGACAAAGAGTGCACGAGGCATACACCTTTGCTTCGGTGCTCAATGCAATATCGAGTCATCTTCAGTATGCAAAGGACCGAAACTAGATTCAAAGACATATAAATTTCTCAGTGACTAAATATTGATTTCGATTCACCCGATAAACATTGCAGGAGTTCATCTCCGGGTGGAACGATTAATGAAAAAAATTCTTGTGATCGCCGGCATCGCGTTGCTGGCAGCAGCCAGCTTCGGGCAGGCAGCAAACTTGGCAACTCGCGTCTTTTCGTTTGACGCCTCTCAAGCAACCAACGGTCTTTCGACCTTCGAAGTCAACAACACGACGGTGTACTCCAACGGGGGCACCGCCGGCGCTACAACCGCCAACTCGGTCACCAACCCGCTAGCCACAGGCGCGGACTTTGCGGTGAACACGACTGTCCAGGTTCTCACCTACGTATATCTTAACGGCAACTTCGGTGGCACGTATACGATCAACGGCGCAGGTTCCAACACGGACGTCGAGCGAGACGACTACATCGAGATTCGCGCGAACAGGCCTCTTACCTTCACGGCAAGTGCCTTTACAACGCTGATGAACGGCACCAACTCGGCCGCCACTTCGGGCTCGGTCCTCTACGGAATGTCCATCTACGCGGACTACCCGTACACGACCATCGTTGGCGCCGCAGTGACAGGTACGGACACAGCCTTCAACACGCAAACCCTTTCGTTCGCCATGAGTGACCTCCCTGCCGATGGCAAGATGACTCTTGACATCGCTCGAACACTGACCCTTACGCAGCTGGCTGAGGGTGCAACCACCTACACCTCTTCCGGAATCATCGCTCTCGCGATCAACTAAAAAAACAACTTAACTCCCGGAGGGTAGACGAGGGCCTTGGCGAATGCCGGGCCCTTAATCTTTTTTGACCCTCTCGAACGTCATGACACTGACTCATGGCGTTGCACTCATTTGCGATAGGCTTGGCCGCGTTGCTTGCACTCCCCGGTGGCGGGCAACGAGGACGGGTGTATGCTTATGGCAGCAACGAAACCGTTGCAGCAAGAACCTCCTTTCAAGCCGTCCAGCAGAAGAAAAAGCCCCAGAGTGGCGGAACTCAAGTTTATGTAACCGGAAACTTCGGTGCAACCTTTAGTGTCAATGGCGCGGGTTCCAATACTAGCAGCCGCGAAGACGAATTTATCAACATCACAACGAACGAGCCGCTTAGCTTTACAGCGTCCAGTTTTACGACGCTGATGAGCGGCGGCAGTTCGGCAAGCACGGTCGGAAGCATCGAATATCAGATGCAGCTGTACTACGGGACCGCCGCCAGCGTGGGCGCAGCAATTACCGCAAACGTCAGTGGAACCGATGCCGGTTTCAACGGCGCGCAGTTGGTTCTAACGAGCGCTGAAGTTCCAGGTAATGGGGAAGTCGTATTGCGCATTAGCCGTACGTTAACCCTTAATCAATTGGCGGCTGGTGCAACCACTTACACCGCCTCTGGAACCTTAGTTTTATCAATAAACTGATTTTTTGGTTTCATCAGGTAAAATTAACAGGGTCCAAGGTGAATAAATGAGATTGGGAGTGCGGGGATTAGTCGTACTCGCGACATTGTTGTCGGTGTCGCTTCCCTTAGTAGCGTCTGCCCAGTTGGCTGGGATGACGATTGCACCACTGATGTTTCGCACTCAGGTTGGAGCAGGGAGCAAAATCAATTTACAGATCCAGGTTCAGAACCTTCAGCAGGACTCGCTAAGCGTCGCCACCGACATTGTGCCCGTCACTTTCGACGATTGGACATACCTTCCTAAGTTTGGAGCGGTAAGCGCAAACGACTGTGCGAGCTGGATTGATCCTACCCAGGTAAACCAAATCGTGGGGGCGAACGCTCAAGGCGTGATCACCTTCAGCGTCAAAGTTCCTCATACGCGGCCCGGCGTGTATTGGTGCATGGCTCGGGTAACGCCCCATTTCCAGAGTGATTCGAGCACCATCAGCGCGCAATATCAGGTTCCCATTATTTTATTTGTGGGCGCCCAGCAGCGCCCCTCTCTCAAACTGGCATCCCCCGAAATGGTTAATCAGGGGGCAGCAACCGAAATCAAGATTCCTTTTGAAAATCCGGGGGACGGTTTCACGGTAGTCGGTGCCAGTGTTGAATTGCGTGTTGCGTCCACCGGGAGACTGCTGAAAACGTTTTACGACTATGACCGGAACCTCTATCCGAGATCGAAGCGATACCTCACATTTAGCACCGAGGCGCTTGATGAGGGTCAATACATCGTAACGAGCAAGCCTCAAGCCGGATCCCGAGGCTTTAGTCCGATGACTCGCCGTTTTGAAGTTACCAAGACCGGCATCAAACCCATTACCGATCAAGAAACGTTCGACCTCTCCCCCCTCACCTTCGACCCGGGAGCCGTTCACGTACAAATGCCGGCCGGCGGACAGAGAAGCTTTGTCCTTCGTATTGCCAACAACTCTTCGACGCCGTCAACCGTGAAGATTCAGGTTCGAGCGCTCACGCAGGACCCGGATGGCGCCTTTACGGTAGGGAGCACGGCACCTGATGGGCCCTTTGTAGTCTCGCCCGACCCGGATACTTTGCAAATTGATCCGGGCAGAATCGGGGCGCTGCGATTAGCTATCGCAAGCTCTAAAGGCGCTGCAGGCGATTATTGGTTTGCCGTAGAAGCCACAACTAGCGACAGCCACGAAATTTCCGAACAGATTTATGGCAATCTGTCAATCCCAAACGGCACTCCAAAACTTGAACTCAAGCTGGTCCAGTTGAAAAAAGTCAACCAATACCCTTACTCGGTCACCTTTCAGATTCTGAATTCGGGCAGCATGTCGTTGAAACCCATCCCGTTTGCCCAAGTGCTAGAAGAAGGGCTCACTCCCATAGCCAGTTTGCAGGTGCCCTCTTTGGGGGGTGGCGGCGTGCTTCCTGGTTCCGAGCTCCGCAACGAAGTTTTGCTTCCCCCGAATCTTAAGCCGGGAACTTACACCGTCAACCTCAAATACCAATACGGGCAGGATCTATTTGCGAACTTGGTCGTGCCTGTTATTGTCCCCGGCGCCAAAACCAAGCCTAAAGGAGCTGCCAGACCATGAAACTCTTGCTTAAGGCATCGAGAGTTGGGGCCGCAATGGGCGTTTCCGTCCTTCTGTGCGCCGCTGCACACGCCGACTGGTTGAGCATTGCCGCCGCACTCAAGAAATGCCCACCGCCCGCCACGAACGTGCTTACCGTTAGGGATATTGTGGTCGGACATCCGAATTTCACCAGGCCGAAAACCGCGGTGATTATTGCTCCCAAGGAAACTTCTGCCAAGTCTTACGTGTTTCCCGCGGTCGTGCCGCCATTGGAGCCGGCGGGCCCAGCCCCCAAGGCTAAGAAAGCAACAAAGCCGAAACGAAAGCCCCAGGGCAGTTCCAATAATCAGACCCCAACGAAGACTCAAAGCCCGCCAAAGAATCAACCCCCGGCGAAGCCGCAGCCTCAAAGTCAGAGTCCAAGTCAGCCTCCAACGCAGACGCAAATTACTCCGATTGTCCCGAACACGACTACGCCTGCGCCACCGCCCCAGCCTATCATCCAACCCCAGGTTTCTGCGAACGGCCAGAAGCTGGTAAGCAATGTCTTTGCAGGAACCGATATCCGTGAGGCCTTTTCTGAAATCGCGTCCACCGCGGGGGTGACGATCATCCCCGACGATACGATCAAGAACACGCTCGTTTACATGGAATTCAGAAATGAACCCATCGATTCGGCCATCGAGAAGCTTGCGCTCCTGAGCGGCGCCTACGTCAAGGAGCAGTCGCCGGGAGTCTATTTGGTGAGCCAGGCCACGCCGGACGCGGGCCTGTTCAGGATGTTTGCAGAGAATGAGACCTTTTTCACACAGAACACGTCCGCAGCCGTTATCCAGTCCATGCTCCCAACAACGTACAAACCCTACGTTCAGTTCGACGTGAAATCGAACCGCGTTTCCGTCATGGCGCCCGCTGAGTTGATGCCGCACATCCTCGCCGATATCCACAACATGGATAAACCGCCGCGCCAATTTCGTAGTGGAAGCGCTTGTCACCGAACTGGACAACACGAGCAGCCTTAACACCGGATTTAGCTGGAACTGGAAGAACTTCTCCGTGGGTACCGACTTGAGCCTGAACTACACCCAAGCTTCGCAGCAGGATGTCGCCACGTTGATGGCCCTCATCGGAGCGGGTAAAGCCACGCTTAGAGCCAATCCGCGCGTCACCGCTTTCGAAGGACAGGAATCCACCCTCACCATCGGCCAGGAGACCTACTTCTCGATCCTGACCGGCAACGTGACCTTCCCAACCGCCCAGATTCAGTTGATCAAAACAGGTGTGACGCTGGACTTCACCGGTTACATCGGCGACGATGGCATGATCACGCTGAACCTCGCGCCGGAAGTGAGCGACGCAGTTGTGTCGGTGAACGGCAATCCGACCACCAACGTCCGTCGCGTTTCCACCATGGTCCGCTGCAGGCCGGGCGACACGATCGCAATTGGCGGTTTGATCCAAGAGATCACGTCCTACAGCAACACCAAAGTGCCGCTGCTCGGCTACATCCCGCTCATTGGCGAACTGTTTACCCAGAGAACGAACACCACCAGCAAGAAGGAAGTGGTCATTCTCATCACCCCGCACTTCAGCGATACCGGGGCCGGCACCACGGGCCAAGACACTCCCCGCCCCGCTCCAAAGGCTACGAGGTTAATTCCTTAAATTCGCTCGTTGTTTTTGCGGGCAATAAATGCATCCTGGAGAGGCTCGTTGCAATTTCTGGGTTCGTGCCTTCGCGTGAATCAACCTCAACCCTCCCCGAGGCGGCATGGCACCGGGTTGCGTGGCTTCGCCAACTCTCGTTTCCGCGTAACCTGTAAATCCCCCTACAATCTCACGGGATGACGCGCGAAAGAGAGCGATAGCATTAAAAGCCGTCTAAAATTAGGCGGTGCTCCTTAATGTCGCGGGTGTTCGAAAGGCCTTCGGGGTCGATGTCGTGCTTCGCGACGTCTCGTTTCGAATAGACCGCACCGAAAAGGTGGCCCTCGTCGGCAGAAACGGAACCGGTAAATCCACCCTCCTAAAAATCATCACCCAGCAGTTGGAGCCGGATGCCGGCTCGGTCAACCTTGCTCGGGGAGCCAAAATCGGCTACCTGCGGCAGGAGGCGCCAGTTGACCCAACAAGAACGGTCTTGGAGGAAGCCGAGGAAGCCCGCCGCGAAACCCTCATTATCCAAAACAGATTAAGGGAATTAGAAGCAAATATCGAAGGAACTGCAACCGAAGCCGATCTCGAAGAATACGCAACCCTTCATGAGCATTACGTGGAAATGGAGGGCTACTCCGCCGAACGGGACATGCGCACGGTCCTCCTCCGCATGGGTTTCACCGAAGACGAGCTTTCCAAATCCGCCGCCTCCCTGAGCGGTGGAGAAAAACGCGCCTTGCCCTGGCCCGGCTCTTGCTGGAACAACCGGATCTTCTTCTGTTGGACGAGCCTACTAACCACCTAGACCTCCAGGCCACCGAGTGGTTGGAGGGCTGGCTTCGCGGGTATCCCGGTGCGGTCCTGCTAGTCTCTCATGACCGGGCCTTTCTGGGCAACTTTGGGGGCCGGGTTCTGGATCTGCGGGATGGCGCGGTCAAAAGCTACCCGGGACCTTACGAGAAGTATTGGAAGCTAAGGCAAGAGGAAGAAGTCCGCCAGACCGAGGTCGCCAAGCGACAACAGCAAGAAATCGACAAACTGGACGAATACGTGCGCCGCTTTATGAACAGCCAGCGCACGGCGCAGGCGCGCGGCCGGCTCAAGCAAATGGACAAGCTAAAAGCCGTCGCAGTGACTGCGCCGAAACAGGAAAAGGGGATGAGGGCTTCCTTTGGAGGCGCATCCCGGAGCGGGGATATTGTCCTCTCGGTGGAAGGGCTGTCTATGGGCTTCGGTTCGGAAACCCTCTATAAAGACTTAAACTGGACCGTGCGTTACGGCGAACGTTGGGGGGTCGTAGGCGAGAACGGCGCCGGAAAATCGACTCTCATCCGCAACGCGCTTGGCCTGCTTGCGCCTTGGTCCGGGAAGGTCCGGCTTGGGAGCCATGTCGGCGTCGGATATTTCGCCCAGGACACCGCAACCCTCGATCCCGAAGTTACGCCACTGGATACATTGGTCTATAACTTTGATCTCCTCCCCGCAGATGCCCGGAATCTCTTAAGCCGATTCTTGCTGACCGGTGACGACGTTTACCGCCCCATCAAAACCCTTAGTGGCGGCGAAAAAAACAAGCTGGTGTTGGCATCCTTGACTACCCTTCACCCAAACCTTTTAGTTCTGGACGAGCCGACCAACCACCTCGACATGGCATCCCGCGAGGCCCTATGCGCCGTTTTAAATGAGTTCAAAGGAACGCTCATTCTGGTCTCCCACGATCGGTGGCTCTTGGACCAAGTCACCGACCACACCTTTGACCTGCGCCGGTCGGGCGCCGTGACTTATCCGGCCTCTTACGGTGTTTATCACACCCGCACCTCCTCGCCCGCGGTTCCGCGGGCGGCTCCCGCGCCCGCTAAAGGTGGCACCTTACAAGCCGCCCTAAAACTGGCAGCCGGGACCGCAACCGCCGAAAAGCCCGCTCTCAGCCCGCGAGAGCTCAGCAAAGAAATCGCCCGCTTAGAGCGCCTCGTGGCCGAACTTGAGGATCAAGTCCATGAAGCGGAACAAGAACTGGTGGATCTGGAAAACACTCTCGCAAACCTTCCCCCCACCGCAGACGTCCTCGCGCTCACCCAATCTCATAGCGGCCTTCAAGAGCAAATCGCCGGCCTCATGTCCACGTGGGAAGAGCAGTCAGAGAAGCTGGAACAACTCAGGGCAGCACAATAGGTTGGCCGCCTTTCGTCTTTGGCGTCATTTGTGGCTCGACAGGACGAGGAGAAATATCCTTGCAAGCGCTAGTCATTAGATGCTCTTCAGCCTGCAGCTTTAGGTCTTGGCTTTATCCGTCCGGTGAAGGTCAAAAAAGCCGTGACCCAAACTCCCAGGTTCCAAAGGAGTACGAGGATGAGAAGCCGAAAGAAAGTGCCCTTCTGATCCGCCGGTTTCGGATCTGAAAAGCTGGGGTCAGACGCCGAATACTTGATCGGAATGGTGCCTTCATAGGTGTAGGGCAAGTCCGTGTCCGAACTGCCGTCAAACTGTCTACCGTCCACTGTATAGGAGTAATTGACATAACGTAACCCTTTGTTATCATGCCAAACCGAGGTGACCTGCGCTCCCGTAGACGAACCGCCGGATTCCAGATTCGCGTATCGCAGGTAAGACCGCCCAACCAGGAGCAAGAAGACTAGCCCCAAGACAATGAGAAACAAGAAGGCATAGAGTCCTTTGGGCTTGGGCATCACTTTTTCAACTCAAAATCGGAGGGACAATTTAGGGAGCAGTCACTTTGTCGGTTGTTCAATCTTGTTCTTCGCCTTTGGAGATTTCTTGCCAAGGACAGCCATGACAATGACAAAGACCACCCAAACGCAAGAAGTCACCATGCCGCTGATTGTGGATTTCACTTCTGAACGTGGGTTTGCATCCGCGAACCCCGGACTGGTAGGCGAATAGGTGATTTTGAGCGGTCCCGTATAGTCGTACGGTAGGTCAACGTCGGATTCACCCTCGTAATCAACTCCATTGACAGTGTAGGTGTACTTAGCGTAGGGTCCGCCCCTCGAATGCTTCTGCACGTCGGATACGCTGGCAAAGGTGGTCATACCATGGTTCGCCAAGTCCGAATACAGCAGATACTGCCGATAGATTAGGACAAAGGCAGCCACCCCGACAGATAAGAGAATGGAAACGAGAATAGCGGGTGCACGTTTTTTCAATTGCGATCGTTTTGCTTTATCTAGACGTGTGCATGCCCCAGAACGAACCTCAACTCCATTTCATACCCAGGAAGTGCCGAGCTCCCGAATCTCAGATGGGGAGTCTAGCCAGACCGGTCCGAACTAACTCGGAGTGCTGACTACCGCGCGCCAATCTAATCCTGCCTTGTCATCGAACTTGGATCGAACGATCTCTTCTAGATGCCCTGACGGTAACCTGTTGAAATGCTTCTCGTCGCTGCTCTCGCAATCGCCAAGGCCCAATCCAGTGACTTCACTCCCATCGAAGTGGTTAAGGACTCGGTAAGGGTGCAAATCCTCACTCCCAACCTCGTTCGCATCGAGGCCAAGGGCCCCGAGGGTTGGGAAGGCCGGAACACTTTCACGGTCGTGTCAAGACCGGAGCAATTCGTCGACATGGGCAGCGACGAAGTCGACCTCCGCTCGTTCAAGATCGAGATTCCGCCCAACGCCAAGCCGGAAGACGTCAAGATCGAGGACAACCTTGGCAATATCCTCTACCAGTGGGATGGCAAGAAAATCGAACACTCCTTTCTCCCTTCCCCGAGCCAGAATTTCAAGACTTACGCGATCGAAGATACACCCCGGATCGTCCCGCCCGCCTGGGGTGCGACCACGCCCCCGCCGGACAACACCAAGTTCCCCGAGAACTCGGGCTGGGACGTCACGAACGACGCTCCCGACATCTACGTTTTCATCAAGGGCCCCCAAGGCTACAAGGGCCTGAGAAAAGACTTCCTTGACCTCACCGGCCACACTCCCATGCCGCCGCTCGCAGCTTTTGGACTTTGGGACAGCCGCTATTACGAGTACAAGCAGCAAGAGGCCCTGGACACCATCGACCAATACCGCCAGCACGGCTTTCCCCTGGATTTCTTTGTGGTGGACACCGATTGGCGCGTAAACGGATCCCACGGATATGACGTCGCGACCAATGACTTTCCGAACATGAAGCTGTTCATCGCCGACGCGCATGCCAAGCATGTGAAGCTCATGTACAACGACCACCCTGAACCGGTTTCACCCAACGCGCTTGCGCCCGAAGAGTTTACGTACAGGGAACACGGCGTGGACGAGCTGCTGGATTGGGGCGCTGACGTTTGGTGGTACGACCGCAACTGGAGCACCCACCTCCACGAACCCGCGCCGGGTATCGCGGCCGAAACCTGGGGCCCCATGATCTACCACGACATGACTGCCAAGGCCCATCCGGACAAGCGGCCGATCCTGATGTCCAATGTCCAGGGCATCGATAACGGCCTTCGACATTACGCCCCCCACCCCGCCTTTCACCGGTATCCGATCTGGTGGACCGGAGATACCACCGCACACTTCCCATATCTCGTGTACGGCGTGGAGAACGGCGTGGACGAAGGTGTCCTGGGACTCTTGCCTTATGTGAACGAGGACCTGTCGGGCCACATCGGGCACCCCACCCCCGAGCTCTACACCCGATATTTGGAATATGGGGCGCTCTCACCCATCACCCGCCTCCACTGCACCAAGGGCGAATACCGCGAGCCATGGATATTCGGCAAAGAAGCGGAGGACATTGTCCGCGACTACGTGAAGCTGAGATACCGTCTGATTCCCACCTTCTACCAAGCCGCCCACCAAGCCTACGTGGACGGCACGCCCATGCTGCGCCGCTGCGACTTGTATTGGCCAAACTACCCCGAAGCGGCCTCCAACACGCAATATCTTTTGGGGGATAACTTGCTGGTTGCGCCAACTCTGGAAAGCTTGAATGCCAACCCTAAGCTCATACCCGCCGATTTGATCCACACCGATAACGGCGAGCAGGGGATGTTTGGCGAATATTTCCCCAACACCAAGCTGGAGGGCCAGCCCGTGTTGAGCCGCGTGGACCCTGCAATCGACTTCGATTGGAACGCGGGCTCCCCCGCGGCAAGCATGCCGGCGGAAAACTTCTCCATCCGCTGGACCGGCAAGCTCGGCCCCGTTCCTGAAACCGGAAACTACGAGCTCGCCGTTCGAATGGACGACGGCTGCCGCCTGTTCCTGGACGGCAAAAACCTCATTGACGACTGGCGTGGGCATCCCGAAATCACCGACGAGGCAACCGTGCGCTTGGAACAAGGGCACATCTATAGCCTGCGTCTCGAATATCTGCAGTTAGGCGCGGATGACCTCGTCCACCTGGAATGGCGCAAGCCCAGCGAACACAAAAAAGTCGCGCAGCGCACCCTCTGGATCCCGCCCGGCGATTGGGAGAGCCTGTGGTCCGGGGAGCGGCTCGCGGGTCCGAAGACGATAACCGTCGATTCGCCTCTGAGGCAGACTGCGATGTTTGCGAGATGCAGCGGCGTTATTTTAACCGGGCCGGACATGGATTACACCGGCCAAAAACCCTGGGATTCATTGACTGCCGACTTATATTCGGGGTCCTCTCAAAGCACCACGGAACTGTACGAAGACGACGGCGATTCAAACGCTTACCTCAAGGGCTCCCTGAGAACAACGGATGTCAGCATCTCAAAACAGAATGGCAAACCCTACTTGATTTCTATTGCAGCCGCAAGCGGCGATCTTGCCGACGCCCCTGCCAAGCGCAGCTGGACCTTGCGTCTTCACCTGCGCAAAGGCCAGACCGTTGCCTGGGTACGGGGTGCTGCAGCTCAAAAGCTGGACTACAAACTCCTTCAGCCTTCGAATGTGCCGGTTAAAATCCCCTTCCTCGGCGCAGGGTCAGCTCCGCCCGCGGAAGCCGGCCCCATCGTGGAAGTCAAGCTCCCACCCGAGGACGTGTCCCACGGCCGAGAGATTGCGATTTCCGTTAAATAGCTTCCGCACGTGGCGGCACTTCCTCGCCGCCACGCTTTAAGCCCAACTCCGACGAACGATTGCCCCGGAAGGCTATACCCTTATCGGTGTCGGGCTCTAAAATACAACGATCCCCAACCCAAAGCCCAGCGGCGAAAGAGCAAAGTCCAGCGATTTTCACGACGGACGCCAGTCCGCCTCCGAAGGTGCTCGGTCACCGCAGCAACCTTGTGCCCCTCCTGTCGCGTGACCTCGGCATCCGGCGGGCCGCGTAGCGGCCCACCCCACGAACACGCAATTCAATACAGGAGATCAAAATGTTACATCGATCAATTCTCGGCCTCATTGTGGGCCTTTTCCTTGCCGCAGCTTCCGTCGCTTCCGGACCCACTTGCTGCAGGTCCAAGTGCTGCCCGGCTGGTTGCTGCGCCGGCAAGTGCACCGTTGCATCCTGCGCAAAGTGTACGCCAGCCTGTTTCAGGGCAGGTTGCTGCAAAAACGCGGCTGCTGCAAATCCAAGTAAGCGCTGAAATGGGGCCAAGCGGGTTTACTGCTTGGCCCTTTTTTGTTACCTGCGTTGCCCCGCAAAAATGGAACAAATGAATTGAGACCAATGCTCAATGTCCTCGACCGAAAATATCAGCCCTACCGGATCGGCTTGCTGGTGCTAGCCGGCATGTCCGGAATTCTCTGGTCAAGGGCACAGCACATCTCAGCGCAGTCGCCCCCAGTTCCGTTCAAGGTCGCGCCGGAACTGGTGGGCGGCAGGTGGTTGAATTCGGCTCAGCCGATGACCTTGGCATCCCGGAGGGGAAAGGTCACCATGGTTGAGTTCTGGGCATTCGCCTGCTCCAACTGCCAAGCCAACCTTCCAACCTATGAGCGCTGGCAGGCCAAATACTCGCCCCAGGGTTTCACCATCATCGGTATTCACACACCGGAGCTAAGCGTGGAGCGGGACGAGGCGAAGCTTAAGAGCTTCATCGCCCAGAACCACATCGCCTATCCGATCTTGGTGGATGACAAGAACGAAAACTGGGACCGGTGGAATCAGCAAAGCTGGCCCGCGATCTATCTGATCGACAAAAAGGGCAAGGTTCGGATGCTGTGGATCGGAGAATTGAACTCCATGGGCTCAGGCGGCGAGCAAAAGGTCGAGAAGCGGATCGAGGCCCTGCTGGCCGAATAGAAGGAGCTTAGCTGTCGAGTCCGAGCGCTTCTTTAGAAGTCCGGTCTTGCCAAGCCAAAACTGCTAGAGCTTGCTCCCGGGTCACGTTGGCGTTCCCCCGTAAGAAGCTGTCCAGCGAATCGCCGGTATTCACATAATCAAGAAGAGCCTCTACCGGAACCCTCGTTCCGACGAAGCACAACCTCCCAGCCCGGATATCGGGATCACTCTTTAACACGGCGGCCAGTTCGCTTGGAATTATCATCCTGTCCCCCAGTATGGCACCGGATGTAGATTCAGCGACGCTTGGGGTGCGGCCCTTCGATCCAATAGACTTCACTGCGAGCAACGTTAGGTAACAGCTCTAGTAGCATTGAGGACACACTAGCTCGCTAGGTCAAGGCCCATCCCCTCTATAACCAGCTTATCCTGCCAACCAAGTACGCGAGCGTATGCTAGGGGAACTGCTGGCCGGGGTCACAATCTCGCGCGAACTCACAACCGGTAAACTAGTCACGTGGCACCGAAGGATTTTTCGTTCGACATCGTTTCCAAAGTGGACCAAATGGAGGTCCGAAACGCGGTCGACCAGGCTCAAAAAGAACTCGCAAACCGATACGACTTCAGAGGCTCCAAGTGTGAGATCCGCTTCGAAAAGGACGAGATCACACTTGTCGCCGATGACGAGTTCAAAATGGACCAGCTCAAGGATATCGTCGTAACCAAACTGCTCAAGCGTGGCGTGGACATGCGCCAGATCGGCTACGGAAAATCCGAGCCGGGCACCGGCCTCACCATTCGCCAAAAAATGGAGTTCAAGCAGGGCATCGACAAGGAGCAAGGCAAGACCATCATCCAGGCGATCAAGACCAGGGGCTTTAAGGTCCAATCCCAAATCCAGGGCGACGAACTGCGGGTTTCGGGCAAGGACAAGGACGAGCTTCAGAAGACGATCAACATGGTGAAGGCGATGGATCTGCCGATTCCCGTCAACTTCATCAACTTCCGGTAAGGAGCTCGCGGGCAGCGCTTCGGGCGCTTTCGGAAAGCTCGTCACCGCTCAGCATCCGGCCTATTTCGTCGACTCGCTCGTCTCCGGACAGCGAACGAACGACAGTTCGCACTCGTCCCGACAGTTCGGACTTTTCGATCCGGTAGTGCGAGGTTGCCCGTCCAGCGATCTGGGGCAAGTGGCTGATGACGAGGACCTGAGAATGGCGCGCCAGCTGTTCCAGTTTGCGGGCAACGACTGCGGCGGCGCGGCCACCAAGGCCGACGTCCACCTCGTCAAATACCAACGTGGGCACGGTGGCCAAACCCGCCATCGCGGACTTGATGCCAAGCATGACCCGCGAGATCTCGCCCCCGCTCGCGATCTTCGCCAGCGGTCTTGCAGGTTCACCGGCGTTGGCGCTGAAGAAGAACTCCACTTGGTCCGCCCCGGTAGCGTCAACCGGCTTCGGTTCAAATTTCGTCTCAAAAACCGCGCGATCCATGGCGAGGTCTCTGAGCTGACCTTGAACCAGGGCCGAAAACTCTTTGGCTCGGTCCTGCCGCATCTGCGTCAAGTCGCCGCAGGTGTTCTTCAAAACGGTCTCGCCTTGAACAAGCTGAGCCGAAATCTCGGTTTCGTTTCCTTCGACGTCCGTCAAAAGGTCCAGATCCCGCCGCGCATTCTCCAAACATTCGAGCACCTTGGCTTCATCGTCGCCATATTTGCGGCGGAGCTTTCTTAGCGTGTCAATGCGTTCGGCGGTTTCTTCCAACTTGACCGGGTCGGATTGAACGCCTTCGGCATAGGCTCGCAACTCGTGAGTGCCGTCTTGAAGCGAATAAAAAGCGGTTCGCAGCGGTTCCAGAACGGTTTCAAGCGATTCGTCCAGGTTCAATGCATCTTCCAAAGCCTTGACCGCCGAACCGATTTGGTCGGTTGCGCAGCTTTCACCGTCGGCAATAACCTCCAGTGCGCCCGAGGCTGCAGTGGATAGCTTCTCCGCGTTTCGAAGTCTGGAAAGCTGGTTTTCCAGGATTTCCAACTCGCCTTCTTGCGGTTCGGCAGCTTCAATCTCCGCAATTTGATAGTTGAGGAGATCGATCTTCTGTTTCGCGGTCCCGAAGTCCCGAACGAATAGCGGAGAGCTTTCTTTTTAGGGTTTCAACTTCAGCCAACTGAGTCTCCACTTGGGAAATCAACGCGAACGCGGGTGGCCCTATAAAGCCGTCCAGAAACCCAAGGTGCCGATCCGCATGGAGGAGGCTTTGGTGGTCATGCTGGCCATGTAGGTCTACCAGCAGGGTCCCTAGTTGCCTCAGTCCCGCTACCGGTGTCAGCTTGCCGGAGACCCGGCACTGCGACCGTCCCTCTGCAAACACCTCGCGCTGGATATAGAGGAGGTTGTCCTCCAGCGGAATGCCCAGTTCTTCGCAATGCTTACGAAGCGCAGGCTGGGCAGACAAGTCGATCACGACCGAGACTACGGCCCGCGCGGCGCCCGCCCGCACCAAATCAGAGTCCGCCCGTTCACCAAGGGCCAGTTCGATGGCGTCGACAAGAAGGGATTTACCCGCACCGGTCTCGCCTGTCAGCACCGTGAATCCGGGCCCCAACGCAAGTTGCGTGTGCTCGATAATCGCAAGATTCTCAACCGTGATTTCGACGACCACTTTCCCTTAGAGACGCGGATCAGAGCTTACTCGGAGAAATTATCGTGTGATCGCCGCTGCGGGCTAGGCACACTTGGCATTCACCGACCATAGCCTGACCTGCCGGTCCAATCCGGCTGCCGCTAAGTAGCTGCCGTCGGGGCTAAACGCTAGAGTCAGGATCGGTAAAGGACTCGCCGAGATATGCAGCTGGCCAAGCCCTTTATCGGCGTTCCAAAGCTTGACGGCTCCGTCCCTGCCAGCGCTGGCAAAGAGCCAGCCATTCGGGTGAAACGCAAGAGCCTCGATCGGACGTTCGTGACCAAACATCATCTTCTGAAGGGTCCCATCGCGGAGGCTGAAGACTCGAATGGAAAGGTCAACGGCCGCCACTGCAAGAAAACGGTTGTCTGGACTGAACGCAAGAGCTGTCACGGCAGAGCGGACCGCCTTGAACGTGTGGATCAGGGCCCCCGAAGCGGGGTTCCAGAGTTTGACCGTGTTATCCGCGGAACCGGTTGCGACCACTTTCCCATCAGGCGACCAAGCGACCGCCGTGACCGACTGCTCATGGTCTCTTCTCGTGAAAAGCTTCTGGCCATTCCGGGTATCTGAAACAACAAGCGTCTTATGGATAGAGCCTGCCGCGATATTGTTTCCATCACCGGAGATCGCGATGCAGGAAACCCACTCGTCGCTGCTGCTCTGCCAGGAATGAACTTCACCGCTGCGAAGATCCCACATAGAAACAAGGGATTCGGCGCTGCCCGCGGCAACCAACCGATCGCCGGTAAAGGCCCGCATCGTGGATAACACGCCGGTTTCAAGCCTTTTGCGCCGTGTTGGCGCGCCGCTCTCCACGTCCCACCAGACGATCTCGTTGTCAAACGAGCCGGTGACCAACGCATTCGTTTCCGGATCAAAGCTCATGGCATAGATAGGCGTACGATGTCCCCGCAAGCGTTTCCAAACCCGAACTTGAACAGGGCTCTTAGCTTCAGGCGCCTTTCGATCGTCCCCGAAGCCTCCGTCCAGCATGGCGTCATACTCGGACCGGCGAGTGGGATCGATAAGGGTTTCAAACGCCTCATTGATCTTCGCCATGACGTCATGGCTCTTGGGATCGGCATTGACGTCCGGGTGGAATTTCCGCGCCAGCTTGCGGTATTGCCTTCTTAACGACTCCGGCTTGGCCGCCCGCTCAACGCCCAACACTTGGTATAGGGTAGGCAAGGTCTTATTATGGAATACGACGTCCCTAGAATCTCATTCGCTGGATGCCAGTTTTAATGAAGATTCTGCTAAGCTTTGCGGTTCCGTTTCCCGAATTTTGGCTTCTCGGAACGCTCGGCTGCAGAGACCGATTAATCCTGCGAGGGCCATGCCCCCGCCCATAACCAGGAAACCAACAGTGACGCCTGCTTGTTCTACGAGCCGCCCGCCCATCAATGCGCCAACCGGCATCACTCCCATCCGTAACATGTTCATCACACTGTTGACACGACCTCTAAGCGCGTCCTCAACCTCTAGCTGGATATAAGTGTTGAGAGGCACATCGCAGAAGGGGATTGCCAGACCGCTGATGATGTTAAGGATGCAGAATTCCCAGATCGTTCTGCACCAGCCCATCCCGGCAACCGCGAGTCCCACAGAAACGACGCAGTAGATATATCCCAAACCGGGTCGTCTGTGTTTGAACCGCGATACGAGGGCACTGGAAATCACAAGTCCAATGAAGAATGTGAGCTCCATTCCTGCCAAGCCTTGGGGCGTCCCGCCCAGCCTGTGGTTGTTTGCCTCCACGAAAGCAACAAAGAAGGGCGCAATCATGAGACTGACCAGGGTTCCCGACACTAAATAAACGCGTAGGACCGGGTGGTGCTTGAGGTAGCTTAATCCCTCCCTGAATTCCGCCCAAGGATGAGTGTTTGTTTGCTTACGCTCAGGAACGATTGCGGGCAGCAGCCGCACATAGGCGGCCGAGATCAGGAAGGAGGCGAGGTTCACCAGAATCGCAACTGGAAAGAACAAGCCTTTGGCAAGGCTGTACAGCGCCCCAAGGATCGACATCGACAGTGCAAGCCCAATCATCGGCGCAATGCTCTGGGTCAAGCTGCTCAGAGCGTTGGCTGCCATCAGGAGCGATTCCGGCACCAACGCGGGAATCGCCGCGCTCTTGGCGGGCATGAAGAACACTCGCGTGCAGGACAACGCGAACGGCGTCAAAACCATGGTCCAAGCCGGCGGCGTTGGCATGAAGAAGACCAGGCTCACAAACGAGATCAGCACAGCCGAGCTGCCCAGGTCCGAAAACAGCATGATCCCGCGCCGGTTCACTCGGTCGGCAAGAACTCCGGCATAGGCACTGAAGAGCAGGAACGGCAAAGTCTCGGCGGCGGACACCAATCCGACCATGGCAGCCGAGCCCGTAGTCTTCCCTACCATGAACATGAAGATGACGTAGTAAAACGAATCTCCAAATTGGGAGATAGCCTGGCCTAGCCAGAGGTTGCGAAACGGGCGTATGTGGAGTGGTTTAGAGGGAAACAATTCGATCTTCCGTATAGCAAAAGGGCACCGGAAAGGCCGGCGCAAACCGATATGCTGTCAAGTGTTTGGCGAGCCCGGGGGGAGACAGTGGCCCGCCCGGAAGTCAACGAAGTTTCATGTGGGGGAGATTATGCGGCACTGGGCAGCAGAAATGCAACCGGCCGCAATACACCATGCGGCCGGCTAAGGAGGGACGATCAATAACTTAGGGCTTACGCCGAACAGCAGGCAACTCTGGAGGGTTCGGAAACGCATCCGTCTTCCTCAAGCCAGGCTTGCAAACACGAGTAAGTTTCAATTGCGGCTTGGATTACAGCTTCGCGTTGTTCCTCTGTGGTTACTGCAGCTTCCAGAATCTCGCAGTATTTCCTCCACATGTAACGTGTGTTTGCTCCGTAACCGGAAAAGAATCTACCGCCCGCTTCGGGAGCAATCCCGAGCCGTTGCTGTAGTAGCTGGCAGATGAACTGCCCGCCGATCAGCGTCTCTTCCAAAACGTAAACAGCTCCGAGAACCTGCTCGGGTGTGGAAATCTCGGGCAACTGCTCGCAGACTCCAAGCTCATCAAGACAGATCTTGGTGGCGCCGAGGCTCATGAGGTCCAGCAAAAGGGACGAAGATTTTCTTCGAGCGTCTAGGTCTAAAGCCTCAGGAACACCCACTTCATCGAGCTTGAACTCCATGGGCACGAAGAAGCCGAACAGTCTTTCCAATAGCCTTCGATAGCGACATCGGCTCGCAATCAAGCGCGACAAGTTGACCGATGTGTCCAGTCGATCCTGCCATTTCCGGGTAGCTGTCCGCAAAGCGGCCATCGTTTCGCCCTGTCTTCGTATCCTTTCGTTTGTCAGTTCGATAATCATTCGTGTGCCCTCAGTTCCATGTATATTCTTCGGTCAAAACCTTTGAAAAACCTTCCGTGAACCTTAGATTTCTCTGAGACTTGCGCCTCGCTTCAGTTTCGAGTCAAGATCAATCGTGCCCAACTGGACGCGTATCCCTTTTCCCGAGCCGGAGATAGAACCGGTCGCTCCACCTAGCTCCGACGTTTACCAATACCGGCTCGAACTACTCCGACGTTCCATGAAGGCCGCGGGTTATCAAGCTTTGCTGGTTTACGGCGATCGCGAGCGTTTTGCCAACTTGGCTTTCCTAACAGGATACGAGCCGAGATTTGAAGAATCCCTCCTTATCGTGAATTCGGACCAAAAGGCCCTCCTATTGGTCGGTAACGAAGGCTACGGTTACGCCCAGAGCGTGGCCGCATTGAATTGCGTGGACGTGGGCCTTTGCCCCACTTTCAGCCTTTACGGCCAACCGCGCGACATGGGAAACAGGAGCCTTGACTCTTGGCTGGCATCGAAGATCTCGGATGCATCGTCGATCGGCCTCGTGGGGGCGAAGTGCTATACCCAGGAAGAGAGTTCTTGGGCGGAAGGCGCCAGCGACATTCCCGGATTCATCGTGGACGCAGCCCGAGCCCGTGTGGGCAAAGCCAGCGCGCTCAACGCTTCTGCCCTCATGATCGACCCATCGGAAGGACTGCGAACGAGCGGGATTACCACTACGGCTCGCGATATCGCCCAATTTGAATTCGCTGCAGAAGTTTCCTACTCCGGAGTGCGCCGGCTGCTTAACGGGCTAAAGCCCGGCATGTCCGAAGCGGAAGCGGCTTCACTACTTGGCTTTTCCGGCGGCATCCCCCTGTCGTATCACATCGCACTCGGATTTGGCGAAACGCACGTCAATGCGGGACTTGGTTCGCCCAGTTTCTTGCAAAGACTGCAACTTGGCGACCCGGTTACATTTGGTTTCGGACTGTGGGGCGCCAACATCGCGAGGACCGGTTTCGGGGTTGCAGCGCAAACCGAGTTGCCGGAAGCGGCAGCTGGCTACGTGGAAAATCTATGCGTCCCCTATCTTAAATGCCTCAAGGATTGGTACGAAGCAATGGGTATTGACCGAATGGGTGGCCACGTTAACCAAAAGGTCAAGTGGTTTACAAAGGACCCTAAATTTGCTGTGGGACTCAATCCAGGCCATCTTATCCACTTGGATGAATGGCCGGCAACGCCTTTTTATGACAATTCATCCAGTAGGTTAAAGAGCGGAATGTTCTTCCAGTGCGACATCATCCCAGCACCGGGCGCTCCGCTCTACGGGATCCACACCGAAGACGGCATTGTTCTTGCCAATGAGAATTTGAGGCACGATTTGGAACGCGAATTCCCGAAGGTTGCAGAACGTATCAAGCGACGACGCACCTTGGTTGCGAGCCAAATCGGCATCGAGTTACCGGAAGATGTCCTGCCCCTATCCTCAATACAAGCGCAGGTGGCGCCGTTCCTATTGGATGCCGAATCCATCCTCTGTCTATAATCGGCTCCTCACTAAAGATTCCGATGAACTCGTAATCGCCTCGCAGCCTCTACCGCTCTAGGCCGGCCTCCGAATCTCATCACTGCCACCGGGAGCCGCTTTCCCCAGTTGAACAAGTCGCAAGCATCCCCTATCGGCTCCAGGGTAGAAGCCCGGTGCCGGCGATATCCTCCCGCCGGCCCGAAGGGTCGAAATATTATAGCGATGGAGATTCTGCCCGGTCCCGATCTCGCACATTAACTCTGGCGCGCTGAAGATGCGCTACCTTTCAAAGGCGATAATATCGATCAATGCCACAGTCAGTCTCGAACGGCCCGGAATTACGCCTTCGCCAGCCGTCGAAATCCCAGGAGCCCAAAGGCTCCAAATATGACCGCAAAAATCAATAGCATCCCGGCATACCGGGCGCCATCGGCTAAGCCGAGTCCCCGCCACGTCATGGCATCGAAGCCCTCCACCGACCAGCGAACCGGCAAATAGAGCGCGCCGCTTTGGATCCAGTCCGGCATGCGGCTTAAGGGAAACCAGGCGCCACCGGTCGCCAGCATCAGGAAAATCACGAGCATCGAAATGCCGCGCGCTTGGTTTTCCGAACGTCCAAAAGTGGCTATGAGAAGACCGAGAGTGGCAGACATGAGGGCAGTTGCAATGGCCACAAGGGCAAAGCCAGGGAAGCTGCCAAGAATGCGAATGCCGTACAGGAGCGCCCCAAAGCCAAACATCACAGTTATGATCGCTAGTGTGATGACGGTTGAGCTGACCGCTCGGGAAAGAAAGAACACGTAGGGGGAAACCGGCGAAGCCCGAAGCCTGCGCCAAATCCCTAGGCGTCGATCCCTAACAAGAACTACTGCGGACTCGATTGCAAAGAACAGCAGCCCCATTAGGCCAAATCCCGCAAAGTCATGCGCCGATTGGCCCCACGCGACTTTTTGCGCTGCGGAGGTCTGTTCCTGAACTTCCAACGGGGCGCTCGCATCGCCCGCCAAAAGACCGAAAACCTGCTTAGCAACAACACTTGAGGCTTCTCCGATAAGGGCCCCCTTAGCTACCTGGCCATCGGTTGGCCTTGCGGGATCGGTAAGGAGCAGGATCAAAGGCTTGGGTCCGCCTTTCATAGCGGCCACTGCCTGATCGCCAAAGCCGGGAGGGATGATTGCTACTACCTCGCCTCCGCCTTTTGCCTTTTGGCGGGCTGCTGTATCTGACATTATCTGAGGAGTCACGGTGTCATCGCTCTTTAGCCGGTCCAGGAGTGATTTGGAAATATCAGATCCGTCTTGGTCGACGAGGGCAAGATTGACTTTTTGCCCTGGCTTGGAATCGGAGGCGGTCAAATCAAGCCATCCTAGGATAGATGCAACGAGAATAGGGATGATAAACGACATCACCACAGCCTGCCGATCAACGCTAAAAAGCTTCGCATCCTTCCACAAGAAGCCTAGCAACATACGTAGCATCGTAACAAATGTTACTCGTTAGGTTAAACGGAATCCATTTCGTTAGCTATAATGTCCCTTGGGTGCGGGTCGGGCACCTTATCGCAACGATTTCGTATATTCATTTCAATGAACTCGTGGAGGGATTCGATTGAACTCATTTAAAAACGGAGAAACATGTGCCGTGCCCGGAGGCGCCCACCAGGCAAGAGGTGGTTTCACTCTTATAGAACTTCTCGTCGTCATCGCGATCATCGCCATCTTGGCGGCGATCCTTTTCCCTGTCTTTGCGCAGGCCAAGGAAGCGGCGAAGCGCGCCGCCTGCCTTAGCAACACCAAGGAAATTGGGCTCGCCGTTCAAATCTATCTAAATGATTACGACGACACGACGCCTTCGGTCTACGCCACCTATCCTCCGGTGCCAACAGCCCCGGTTGCTGACGTGTACCAGCTTTTGCAGCCGTACATCAAAAACATGCAGGTGTTTTACTGCCCGGATTGGAACCAAACAAACCCGCTCTGTTCTTTTCCGACGTACCCTGGCCTGCCTGGTGCGCCGCAGACTACCCAGCAGTGCCTGGGCTACGGCTACAACTGGGGCTTTATTCCTGAGGCTGGTGGCGGATTGTTCACCACTGAGAGCTTAAGCGCAGACGGCAACTACCTTGTCGACGCAGGAGTATCGGACACAATGGCCGATAACCCTTCGGCGTTTGCGGTTTGGGCCGATACAACGAACGCCTCTCGCTTCAAGATGTCGGCGCTTGCTTCGATTCTCGATCAGAACGTTCTCGGACTTGGCACGGGGGTTCAGCATAACAGCAACATCCGACATGGCGGCATGTTCAACGTGAACTTCTTGGATGGCCATGCGAAGAACGTAGCCTTCATGGGAGGATCCTTGAACACTGGAGGCGTGTCCGGATACAACACCATCTATGTGGGTGTTCCCAAGAACTCAGCCCTTCGCGAGAGCATGTACTGTCTGACCAGCGAAGCTCCGGTGGACGTTTCGTTCTTGGATCCGAGCTATCCGCCCGTTCCTTGCAATCAAGCAGTAACATTGCCGGATGAGTTCGTTCCCCCAGGAAATGCGCCCTGCGGCACAAACGCTCCCTGCATGAACTGGTGGCCGAACTAGGAGCCGTATCGATTGCTTGATATAAGGGGTCTTCGCAAGGCGTACGGCAAAACCGTCGCCTTGCAAGACGCCTCTTTTTTTGTGCCAAAGGGCACTTGTTACGGGTTGATCGGCCCCAACGGAGCGGGCAAGACAACAACCATCTCGATCGTGACCGGAACCATAGACGCGGATGCCGGCTCCGTCATGTTGGACGGCAGGCCAATCAGCTCCAACAATCTGGACGTGAAGAGCCGAATTGGCTACGTTCCCCAGGACTTAGCCCTCTACGAGGACCTTTCCGCGCAGGACAACCTTCGGTTCTTTGGCATGCTGTACGGGCTTAGCGGCCACCACTTGGACGGGCGAATCGATTACGGCTTATCAGTTGCAGGGCTGCAAGACCGCCGCAAGGAACCGGTCCGAGAGTTCTCGGGCGGTATGAAGAGGCGATTGAATATTGCGTCCGCCCTGCTCCACGATCCGGATTTCTTCGTTCTGGACGAGCCAACCGTAGGCGTTGACCCTCAGAGCCGAAACCTCATCTTTGAAGCACTGGAAGCTCAGCGAGACTCAGGAAAAACCCTGCTCTACACCACGCACTACATGGAAGAAGCCGAACGCCTTTGCGAGCGGGTTGCGATTATGGATGGCGGACGTGTGATCGCCGAAGGCGAGATTTCGGAGCTTCATCGTCTTATACCGAGCGACTGCACCGTTCACGTGGAGGTCTCGCACGGTGCGAGCCCTCCGGAGACGATTCCGGGAGCGAGAAACGTGAAGCGGCACGGCCGCCGCGTGAGCTTTGAAGTGGACGACCTCAAAATGGATCTTCCCGTCGCCTTGGCGGCATTCCCTTCGATCGAGGAAGTGCAAACGGAGAGGCCAACCCTTGAAGAGGTCTTTCTGCATTTGACTGGGCGCAGTCTTAGAGATTGAGACAGCTTTTGAGGAGCCACAGCATGAAATCCCAGGCTGTTGAACGTAGAAACCGTGAGAGCCATGGATGAGCGAGCGATGGACGAGAGGAACTCATGAGCGCGAGTAGCGCCGTTCGTCGCGGTGGGGCTACGCCTACGACCAAAGAGGAGTTCGCAGAGAGCATTGCCAAATACCGCTGGTTTATCCTCGCGGGCCTCATCACCTCCGCGATCATGGAAGTCCTCGACACCACGATCGTAAACGTGGCACTGCCCACCATGGCGGGAAACCTGGGGGCAACCAACCAGGAGATCGGCTGGGTCGCCACCGGTTACATCCTATCGAACGTGGTTGTCCTGCCAATGACCGCGTTTCTTTCCGCACGGTTTGGGCGGAGGAACTACCTCACTTTCTCGATCTGCCTTTTCATTACCGCCTCGTTCTTTTGCGGAACCTCTCACTCGCTGGTAGAACTGGTTTTTTGGCGGATCATCCAGGGAGCCGGCGGCGCCGCGCTTCTGTCCACCGCGCAAGCGACGTTGCGCCAAATATTCCCTCCCGAGGAACAGGGCATTGTCCAGGCGATTTTCATCATGGGAATTATCGTTGCGCCCACTCTCGGGCCAACGTTGGGCGGATGGATCAGCGACAACTACGCCTGGAACTGGTGCTTTTTCATCAATATCCCCATCGGCCTGGCTTCGGTTTTTCTTGTCACCACATTTCTCCACGATCCGCCTGGGATGAGAAACCCAAACTCACATATCGATTGGTGGGGGATCGGGCTCTTGGCCGTGGGCTTAGGCTCCTTGCAATATGTCCTAGAGGAAGGCCAGGAGAACAACTGGTTCCAGGATCCGCTCATTCTCAAGATGGCGATTATCTCCGGCGTCGCGCTGGCGATTATGCTTTGGTGGGAGTTCTCACCCCGTAACAAAGGGCCGGTTGTGGATTTTCGCATTCTCAAGAATAGGTCTCTTGCAGCGTCAATCTTCCTCTTCGTCACTTTGGGGTTTGGCCTCTATGGCGTTACTTTTCTGTTCCCGCTGTTCACGCAGAATATCCTCGGTTTTACGCCGACCGAGACCGGCCTTTCGTTAATGCCCGGTGGTATTGCAACTGCAGTCAGCGCGATTTTCTGCGGAAGGATGCTTAACGGCGCGAAGCCGCTTCTCGATCCCAGGGTGCTCATCTATGTCGGTATTTGCATCGTGCTCATCTCGATGCACGATCTTGCCAATATGAGCCCCCAAAGTGGCCAACCGGACACGTATACGGCACTCCTTATTCGCGGCTTTGGCATGGGAATGCTTTTCACGCCCATCAACCAGGTGGCCTACGCCTCGATCAAGCCACAGGAAGCTCAACAGGCGTCCGGTCTCATCAACCTTGCCCGACAGTTGGGAGGGTCGTTCGGAATTGCCGCCCTTGGGGCCTACGTGGCCAATACAACGGCGTTTCACCGTTCAGACCTGGCAAGCAACCTGTACCCTTCTAACCCGTTGCTGGTTCAAAGGTTGGAGGGCCTTACTCAGGTGATGATGCAGCATGGATACGGCAGACCGGTTGCCCAGCAAATGGCTTATGCGGCCATGAACGGAAACCTGGTCCAGCAGTCCATGGTGCTCGCCTATGACAATGCGTTCTGGGTGATCATGGTGAGCTTTGCTTGCGTTATGCCGCTCGTCTTGTTGCTGAAAAAGCCCAAAGGGCCTCCGGCCGCCGCCGCAGAAGCCCACTAAGACTTGGTGAGTGTGAACTTGTGCGGTTTAGGTTGGGCGGTATCCCGCTCGTGAGTGTAGATCTCGTACTCCAACTGGTCTAATGCCTTTGCAGCGGCAGGGGTCGAATGAAGCCCGGCTTCGTCAAACTCCACATCTCTCCATTTCACAAAATCAATGTGACTTCGCTTGGCTGTCAGGTCCAAGAGTTCTAGCGCCTGCTTCCGCATTGGAGTGCCGAAATCGGCGAGGTTTATCCCCTCTGCCAGCTGCTCGCCGGTGAATTTCGGAAACCGCTTGTCCATCAATGGAAAGAGTGTAGGTTCCGGGATCAAGATTCTGAACCCGCAAGGTCTCAATGTTGAGGTCATGGGTGAAGGAAGAATGGGCCAAGGCCAGTTGGATCGTCTTATCCTCGGGATCAACGCAAAACGGAAGTGAGCCGTCGGTTTCTGTCCAGGAGGAGCCGTCAAAGTCCGCAATCTTGGAGTTCTCGGACTCTACAACTGTTTTGGCCGTGGCATCCAAGACCACGCTGGCCACTACCGGGCTTGCGCCCCAAGCTTTCAGGAGCGCTCCGGCCATAATCAGATGGCCTGCCGGGCCGGGGTGAATAGAGTCGGCGATGATATCTTTGGCGACGTCGGGATTGTCCTCCGCGGCCCCTCTGAGCATGGAGGCGACGGGTGCGTTGAAATCCACGTAGGTGTCGCGATTCTTGCTCGCCCACGCCTCAACGACGCTTCCATATTGAAGGAGCGTATCGTTGTAGCCTTGCCATGGGTGCCAGGAAGCCGCAGAATAAGCCTCGTGCCTGTGGGCGAAGTCGTCCCATGGGGAGGTTCGGATCAGGGTGACGCGTGCATTGGGCGCATCGGCTTGCAGGTAGCCAAGGAGCTTGCCATACCACTCGTTGAAGGTGTTGAATATCTTGGGGTCGTAAGGCACATACCCGCCATCGTTCATACCGAGCATCACGGTAACCACCGAGGGTTTCAGTGGTTTCACATCGCGATCCACTCTCAGCTGAGGAGTGCCACCGCCGCCGCCCCAGGTCGAGTCACCTGACCAGCCACGGTTATAGAACCTCACCTGCAGCTTCGGATACCTGCCGTAGACAAACGACTCCACGTAGGTCGTATAGAGCTGCTGCTGGGTGATGCTGTCGCCATAGAACACGACAACGTCCCCGGAGTGTAGGGCAAACGCAGCCGACAGGGCCGCCAGAAGAATGGACATGATCTAAGTTAACCCACTTGGCGCTCGGCCGGACTACGGGCAAGGATGATGGCGGCTGATAAAATTAATAAACCACCCGCGAGTTGCAAAATCGTCAGTTTGTCGCCGAAGACCGCCGCGGCCAAAACGACAGTGACGACCGCCTCAAACACCGAAAGCGTGGACGTAGTCACTGGGCCAATTAGGCGCAATCCTGCCAGCAAGGTCGTGACAGCCACGGTCGAGAACAAGCCAAGGCCAACGGTCCCGCCCCACCCCGCGATGCCGTGGGGCCAAGCAGCGCCCCTCACCAAAATGATTACGCCGTAGACCACCGTTGTCGAAACGAACACGATCCAAGAAGTCACAAGGGGGGCCGCTTGCTCAAGGAGCTTGGTGCCAAATACGATAAAGCTGGCGTAAAGCACCGCGGCCACAAGGACGAGCAAAATGCCCCTCCGGTCAATGCTTCCAATTTGCCCAGGGCCACCCAAAGTCAAAGCGACGCCGATGAGCGCGAGAACGAGGGCAAGGATCTTCAGGTAGGAAATCCTCTCATGCAGGAAGGTGACCGCAACCACTGTCACAATGGCCGGATAAATGTATAACAGCAGGCACGCAAGACCGGCGGGGATGAGAGTAACCGCGCTGAAATAGGCGATGGACTGCCCAAAATAGACGATGCTGCCGAGGGCCAGGAGCTTTGCCAGCAACGGACCTCGGGGAAGCTTAGCCCTTGATCGAATAAGAAGCGGGGTCAGGGAAGCCGAGCAGATCACGAAGCGAACGAACAACACGGTAAACGGCTCGCCACCCGATCGATAGGCGAGTTGAGCACAGGTGGGCAAGACGCCAAAGCACGTGGCCGATAGCAGCACGAGCAGAATGCCCTTTCCGGCAGTTCGGGAGCTATCTTGATCCAAGGACATTCTGAGTCGTCTTGAAATGCAGTTTCGCTACTTGGCGAAGACTCTCAGGACCGCTCTTTACAACGAGTTTCTTACCCGCTGCGATGACGAGCGGAGAAGCACCTTTTGGCAGTTCGACGCCCACCTCCTCGCCCAAACGTTTGAGGCCTCTCAGGAAGGCAGCCCTCGCGAGAATGGAAGCGGCAGCCACGGCGATGTCCGCCTCGGCCCTCACCATTGACTGGAGCTCGATCGTCCTCCCCTTCTCGAAGAGCTGCCTCTTGAGGCCCGCCGGATCGGCAAACTGGTCGGAGATCACCAACCGACAAGGCTGTAACTCGAGAACATTTTCGATTGCCCGCGCGTGGCCCCAAGCCAACAGCCGGTTGAGGTTGCGGAACTTCTCGTACAACTCGTTATACTTCGCAGGGCCGATAGCGATGACACTGTGGGGGCAAAACCGCTTGATCTGATCGGCTAGTCGCATGCTCATTGGGTCGGTGAGCTTTTTCGAATCCTTGACCCCGTCCAACTCTGCCAAGTGCTCCGGGCCCACGTAGCATGCGGCGATGACGAGGGGTCCGAAGAAATCCCCCTTACCGCTCTCGTCAACGCCTATGTGACCGTCGTCGATCATAGTTTAACCAAAGGGTTAACCCCCCCCGTAGCGGGCGTTTTTACCTTCGGGTAGGGCGGAACTTGCGTCGGCTTTGTCGGCTGTTTGCTCAATTGCCCCAACAGGTAATTGATGGCTGCATCCAGTTGCGGATCCTGACCCTTCGCAATCAAATCCGGTCGGGCGTCCACTTCTATATCCGGCTCGATCCCGTTGTTTTCCGCGATCCACTTGTTGGTATCCGGGTCAAAGAACGCTGCCTCCGGCGCGCTGATCAGCCCGCCATCCACAAGCGTATGAAACCCGTTGATACCTACCAAGCCGCCCCAGGTCCGTTCGCCGATCAGCGGCCCAAGTCGCGCTTTCTTGAACAGATAGGGGAACATGTCTCCGCCGGAGCCGGCATACCCATTGATGAGCATTGCTTTGGGAAATGGAAGCGATTGTGTGGGCATGGTCACCGGATCTCCATAGCGGGACTTCATGATTGCCACCGTATTCCGGGATAGCCATTCCACGAAGAACGTTGGCAGGCTGCCGCCCGAATTTCAGCGCTCGTCGATGATTACTGCGTCTTTGTCGCTCTGAGAGTAGTAGCCCTCCAAGAACTCGTTCATTCCCTCTTCGCTGGTGTCGGGAACATGAACGTAACCGATGCGCCCGCCCGATTTGCTTGCCACATAGTTTCGGTTGTCTGCCACCCACTGATGGTAGCGAAGGCTGTCTTCGGAGGCAATCGGCCTGACTGCAACCGTGTGTGCGGTCTCTGTATCGGGCGAGGAGTTGACGGTAAGCGTCACTTCCTTTCCAGCCTTGTCGATCATCCGGGAATCGGGCGGATGCTGCTCGTCAACCGGCTTGCCGTCGATGGCGAGAATGTAATCGCCTTGGCGAACTGCAACGCCAGGATCTGACAACGGGCCCCGCCGAGTCTCGGAGAAGTCCTCTCCGGAATATAGCTTCTTGATGCGAACCTTGCCATTCACAGCTTCGAAGTCTGCGCCGAGTTGCCCCACCGGAATGGGCGTGACGGTTGCGCCAAGATCGCCCCCGATGACATAGGCGTGGGAGGTCCCCAGCTCGCCAATCATGAGACCCAAGACATAGTTGAGATCCGCACGGTAGGCCACATAAGGCAAATAGGCTGCATACCGTTTTCCGATCGCCGCCCAATTTCAGACCCAGGAAGTTCTTATCGTAAAAGTGGTCGCGCTCATATCGCCAAGATTCCCAGAATATCTGCTTCCACTCGGCCCTCGGATCGATGACCGCCTCAACGTTGGTGGTGTCCACCTTGCCTTCACCAACCGTAATCGGTGGTCCGGGGTGAATGTCCGCAATGCCAAGCGTTCCGCCCGAGTAATAGGCCAACTTGCTGCGATCAGGGGTAAAAGCGAGCGAACCACTGAATCCCACAAGCACCGGGCTAACATTTCGCTCATGCAGATCGAAGCGCATGAGCTGCCCCTCTGAGGCAAGGAACACACTTGCCTGTCCACCAACAGCGAAACTGTAAGGCCTCGCTGGTATTGGAAGGGGGACAATGCGTTTCGAAAGGCCGTCGAGATCAATTTTGACCGGCGGCAATTCGGGCGCCGCGGCGCCTCCGCCTCCACTGTTTCCTCCTCCGCCACCACCAGCATTCGCTCCGCCACCGCCGCCTCGAGGCCGCTTTCCCCCTCCGCCGCCCCCTGCAGGTGCGGCGCCGGCTTCCTCATCGTTTTCTGCTTCCAGAGGATTCTTGGCGTCCTTGGACAGCGTCATGACATAAGCCCGCGATGGAGGGGCCAAGAAAAGGTGCTCGCCAAACGGCGCGGTTACCTGATCATACGTGCGGTCGGAAATCAGATAGAGATATCGGCCGGACAGGTCAAACGAGACGCGGTCGTCGTTGTAGAACCCCGATGTAACCTGCGTAGACTTCCCCGAATCGAGATTGTACAGAAATGTGGACCCGAACTGATTCTTGACATTTCCGACGTAGGCAACCCACTTACCATCTGGTGAAAACTCGTAACTGCTCACCGGACTGTAGGGATCGGTAAAGATGGTGGTTATCTTCTTGCTGTCCAAGTCAAGGAGCTGAAGATCGTTTCCGTCGTTTGTGAAAGCTATGTGCTTGTTGTCCGGGCTCCAAGTGAGATTGACGATGGCGGGGCCGCCGGGAGTCTGCGTGATTTGGGTCGCTGCCCCTCCCATTTGAGGAACCGTATAGATTTCATCCTCGCCCGACTTATCATCGATATACGCGATGGTTTTGCCGTCAGGAGACCAATTTCGGCTGTTTCGCACGGGTCCCACTTTCGTTTTCCGTGAACTCTCTGGTTTCGCCGTGCTTTGCGGGGACGGAGAACAAATGGCCATGGGCTTCGACGACCGCGCGAACGCCGGACGGCGATATATCGATGTCGGAGATAGCAGTGCCAAGATGCTTGAGCGCCGGCCTGGTTGCGTTGAAATCGCTCTTAACCAAAGGGTTAATCTTGTCAACTGCGGCACTGGCGATGTCATATCGGAAGAGGTAACCGTCCCGCTCAAAAACGATGGTCTTGCCATCGGTGGATGGCCAGTGGATGTCGGCATCGCTATAGCCTGTCAGCTCAGTATCGTGTCCGGAATTCAAATCGTAACGATAAAGGTTGACCGTCTGCAGGTTTTTGTCGCTAACGTAGTAGATCGAGTTGCCTACCCACATCGGGTTCCACGCATTTTCGCGTCCGTGAGGCAACTCCTTGTAGCTTCCTGTCTGGAGATCGTAGATCGAAATAATCCCCTGGGAGCCGCCGCGATACCTGCGCCAGTTGAACCGGTTGGAGCCCTGGCGGTTGTAGGCGACCTTATGCCCGTCCGGTGAAAAGCAAACGTCGGCTGCTTCCAGGACGGGCGTGGAAATGGGCAATCCGCCTTTGGGATCCACCAGCCACAGCCGCTGCTGGCGGGCGTTCAATGCGCCGTAGGTCGAGACATACGCGATCTTTCCGTTGGGGGTCCAGGCTTCGCACGTGTTTGCCGCCGGCTCATAGGTCAGCCGTTTCGGCTCGCCCCCGTTAGTGGGCATCACATAGACATCGGTGCCGCCATCGTATTGGCCGGTGAACGCGATTTCGGTTCCATCCGGCGAGAACTGGGCTTTAACTTCTTGCCCCGGACTCGTGGTCACATGTCGCGCGTAACCCCCATGGATGTTGGCAATCCAAATATCCGATGCGTAAGTGAATGCCACTTCATCGCCATGAACGCTTGGATACCGCATCAGCCTCATTTCTGGCGGTGGTGTGGATGGCTGGATGGCAAGACGCAACGCGACGGCAAGTAAGAACATCTATGGATAACCCCCTGAGATAAATCTCAAGTTACCCTACTCGAAAATCAGGCCATGGGGTGGCGATTGTAGGCTGAGTACCGCCCGGTCGCAAAATGCTCGAGCTGGCGCTCAATATCGGCTAGCAGAGTGCTTGCGCCGAGGCGGAATCGGTCCGAGTGAAGCCATTGGTCGCCAAGTTCTTCCTTCATTAGAATTAGCCAGTCCAACGCTTGCTTAGCGGTCCTAATGCCGCCCGCAGGCTTAAAGCCCACTGTATAGCCTGTCCGTTCTCGATATTCGCGAATCGCCCGTGTCATCACAAGCCCAAAATCCAGCGTTGCGTTCACGTTTTCTTTGCCGGTCGAAGTTTTGATGAAATCCGCACCCGCCATCATCGATACCAAACTGGCCTTCATCACGTTTCTTAGCGTGCCTAACTCACCGGTTGCAAGAATAGTTTTTAGGTGGGCTTCCCCGCACGCCGTCCTCAGTGCCTGAACTTCCTCGTACAGAGCGTTCCATTCGCCGTTAAGGACATGGGCCCTGGTTATGACAATGTCAATTTCCGAAGCTCCTGCTTCCACGCTGGCTCGGACCTCTTCGAGCTTTGCGCCCAACGGGCTCAAACCATGCGGAAACCCCGCGGCAACCGCGGCAACCGGGATGCCGCTTCCTTCAAGGGCGGTTGCGGCGGCTGCAACAAAAGCATGGTAGACGCAAACCGCCCGAACCTTGACACCCATTTCGCCCGCTCCGATCTGGGCTAACAAATCTTGTCGAATCGGTTGGCGGGCTTTGGCGCAGAGTCTCTTTACGGTTCCCGGAGTATCGTCGCCGCTAAGGGTGGTTAAATCCATGCAGGTAACCGCGCGTAGGAGCCAGGCCGCCTGCCATTGCTTTTTGACCGTCCGTCTTGCGGGAAGGGTAGCGGTGCGCCGTTGGACCGCGCTGCGGTTCACGCGGACATCCTCGATCCAATCAAGGTCGAGGGGTATTCCCTCGTTGCGTCCGAGGTTTGGTGTTCGTCTTTCCTGAATCATCGTGCCCGCTTCTAAGTTTAGTGGATTTTGCGGAATGATTGGGCAATCCTTGAGAGGCGGATAAGAGAGCAAACTTTCGCGCGATGGATGCCCGTCAGATCGCATGTGAGAAGTGTTGTGTGTTTTGCCGCTAATTCAGCTACCGTAAGAGAATCTGGCATCTTTCTTTGTGCCGCAAAGGTCTCGCTGAATAAGTTCTAGCCGAGAATCCCTCTAAAGGATCTGGCGTCCGGGAGTTTCCAACATGAGTCTGAATTGCGACCTTGGTTTGCGCGGCCGTTGCCGGAAAGGCACGTCCAATTGCCTACAACTCGTTTAACTACAACGGGCACCTGTTCCACGTGGTGGTGGCCAACCTTCCCAGCGGCGCATGCGAGGTGAAGACCGTGCATCAGAACTGGCTGGTGTCTGCCCACAAGCTTCTAGCGAACACCCACCCATTTTGCGCGGTGACCGGCACATTCTTCTCTCCCGGATCAGAGAAGGCGGTGGCCGACATCCTCGTCGATGGCAACCTTGTGTCCAAGGGAGCTCGGGGCACGGTTGTCGCGGTCGACTGGTACGGTGGCGTGCAGATCTTTGACGCCCCGTATAACAAGCGAATCGACTGGGGCCAATATCAATTCGGCCTTCGAGGCGCCGTGAGGGTAGTGGATGGCGGAGCCGTGCGACCCGACCCGGTTGCGCAGAGGTTTCATGACAAGGCGATTTGGGGCAACGCAGCCCGCGTGGGCCTTGGCCTGACAAAAGGCGGGAAGCTGTTGCTCTTCGCCACGACCGACCATGTAACCCTAAGCGAACTTGGCCACGCAATGAAGTCTCGCGGCGTGCGGAACGGCGTGAGCCTGGATGGGGGCGCGTCCACCTGCTTCTATTACAACGGCTCCTACCTTATCAAGCCGCAACGCAAGCTCTGCAATATGCTCGTCGTGTCGCAGAGGCCTTAGTTATTCGTCGAACTCTTAAGCCCTGGTACGAGTCGATATGGACGGGCGCAACCATTCGCCCCGTCTACTTTCGTAGAATACGGCAGGGATCCACAAAGCATGTCGGCGCAATCGAAGAACACTTTGGGGCGTTATGAGCTCATTCGGGAAGTTGCCCGTTCGAATGACATCGTCTACGAAGCCTGGGACCCGGTTACCCAGCGTAGGGTTGCGGTCAAGGTTCTAAACCTTCCCTCCAGTGCAAGCGACACCCAGAAGGCGGACCGGAAGCAACGCTTTGAAAGAGAGGCGCGTGCGGCGGCCAGACTGCATCACAACAACATTGTCACTCTGTTCGATTACGGGACCGAGGGTGGCCAAGACTTTCTCGTTTTTGAATTTGTAGAGGGCCCGACGCTTGCGGACAAGCTCCTTCAAGATGGGCCGTTCTCTCCGGATCTCGCCACCGAGTATTCAGCCCAGCTGCTGTCGGCCCTGGGATATGCGCATTCTCAAGGAGTGGTGCACCGGGATATCAAACCGAGCAACATCTTTGTGTGCGAAGGCAACTGGCTGAAAATCTCCGATTTAGGGATTGCCCGGATCGAATCCGAAACCTCGGTCACTACGGACGGCCAAATATTCGGAACGCCGGCTTATATGGCGCCGGAGCAAGTGCGGGGACTGGATATCGATCGGCGCGTGGACGTTTGGGCGGCTGGAGTCGTGCTCTATCAAATGGCGACCGGCTCGCAGCCCTTCAAAGGCGGCAGCGTGATGGAGATCGGCAGTTCGGTGCTGAACCAGGAGCCGGACCTCGAATTGATTGCCGACCTCAAGATAAGGCAAGTAGTCGCCAAAGCGCTCGAAAAGGATCCTGCCAAACGGTTTCAAACCGCGCTCGAGATGTTACTTGCATTCAAACAGCCAGTTGCGCTGCCGGTTTCTTCTCCCGCGGCGGATCCCGTTGCTGCGCCAGGTCCGCCGTCTAAGGCTCCGAGGCGCGGAATGAAAACGGCATTGATTTGGGCTGCAACCTGCGTTGCTGCAGCGGGTCTAGGTGCGGGTTGGGTGTCCATGACATCTCGGCATAACCCGGTACAGGCTTCGAATACACCTCGGTACAGCCCGCCCGAAGTGGACGTTCGGAAGTCTCTGCAGGATGTGTATCAGGAGGCTTGGGAGCATAACTCGTTACATGATTTGGCGAATACTTCCGAGTACCGCTCCCTTGCGACCGGCGCTCAAACCGACAAATTGGATACCTGGTGCCGGCAGACAATTGGAAAGGACTATCTAGCGCTGGGACAAGGCGACCGCGAAAGACTGGTCTCGGAACTGCAAGACGAGTTTCAGGCAGAGCAGAAGCTTGCCGCTCTTAATTCCAGCCAAATGCCTTTGAACCAGAACCTGAGCCTTTCCCGCCCGATTCAGCCCGGGCAAGTAGAAGTGGCCCCGAAGAATCCAAGCCTCAATAATCCACCCGTGCCATCGGTCACCTACACACAGTCGATTCCCTATTACCCACCCCCGGAATCCGCCACCCCCGCGCCGTCCCCACCTCCAGAGAACGCGACCCCGCCGCCAACCGGCAGCCCGGCGCCTTCCTCGGGAACGAAGGTTGCCGACGCGGCGCCTGGACCTGGCAGCCCAGGCTACACATATCCCGACCAGCGCTCCCACGACCTGGATGACTTGGAAGTTCTGCGCAAGCTGAGGTTCACGCCGGATGGTCCACCGACGATCGAAAAGGGCGGCGCGCGAGTTTACAAGGGATCGAACGGGACAGTTCGGATCCGATGAGGCACTTACTGCCGGCTTGCCTGGCCATCCTTGCGATTGGGTGCCAATCGAAGGTTGCCACTTTGGCAACACCGGCCCCGGAGAAGCAGGGCCTATTCCTCGTTTCCGCTCAAACCCAGGAGCAGCCAACGGTCGTGATCGACAACGACACCTATGCGGTGCTTCATCTCCTGATGAACGGTGCTGAAGGAAGGGCTTTTGAACTGACCGTTCAACCCCACTCCACCGGGCAAACAACGGTTCCCAAGGGGCACTACGAGGCAAAAGTTTACGATGAAAATGGAAAAGTCCGCTCTTCCTTCGGAAGTGCGGACATTTTAGAGTTCAGGGAATACCGCGCGAGATTTGTAGTGGAGCAGGGCGGCACCTATCACTTTCACATAGGCGATTGATGCCGCTTACAAATCACGCACTACCGCTAAGGCCGCGGAAGGGCCAAAGCCTCTTGAGCGGTTGTCGCGCATCGACATCGGTTGCGGTGGATGGGCGCGGCAACGCTCGCAACGCAGTTTGGGCCTGGTCACGCCATTGGTCGCGGTCATCGCGCAACTCAAAAAGCTGCTCTTTCACCAGACTCAACTCGCGCTCCAAATACTGCATTTTCATTTCCAGCTTCTCGCGCTCATAGTCCAGCTGAAGTTGGTTACTCGCAACCACAGGCGCAACGGTTTCTAAACTGGGATCGCGCAACTGGCCGTATACGCGTTCCAACTCCGCGAGGTTGTACACCGTCTTCCCTTTTCCATCCAGGGTGGAGGAAAGCTTGCCGGCCTTCGTGTCTCGCCAAATAACCGATTTGTTCTTTCCGGTGAGACGCGCGGCCTGATTGATGCCGACTTGCATTGTTTCGCTCATTATTCTCCGAGTGCTCTTTATTCTACAGCAACTATTTCGAAACTGGTTGTTTTACCGGTTTCTTAGGCTAGAGACGGGTTGCACCTACCGAAGGTTTCGGTTTAAATGTCAGCAAACAACGCAAGGCGGCCATGGATCTTTTCAACCTCTTGGCCAATCTCGGTTTGACGGGATCGAAGCTTTTCGACAACTTCGGGCTTAGCGCGTTGAACAAATTCCGCGTTAGAAAGCTGCCCATCGATGCGATTTCTTTCGGCTTCGATCTTTTCGAGATCCTTTTTCAGACCATTGGTGAGCTTCTCAACATCGGCAAATCCCTCTACCGGCAGATACAGGTCCACGCCTTCGACACTCGTGGAAAGGAAGTGTCCGCCGCTCGGTTTGCCGCCCTTGATCTCCGCCACCCAGGCCTGAGACGCGACGATGTCCGCACCGGGGCCAATATCACCTTCGCAGTAAACCACGGGAATCTCCTTCATCGCGGAGATTCCAAGATCGAAGCGAAGGGCCCGCAGGGCCTTCGTTATCGCGAACAGCCTCTCAACTTCTTCCTCAATGCCCGGCTGGTTGTAGGATTCGTGAAGTTCCGGCCATTTTGCCGCCATGACAAAGGGCGATTTGTGTTCAAGCGGCAGGAAGGAATAGATTTCCTCGGTGATGTGGGGCATGATAGGGTGCATCATCGTCACAAAGGCCTCGATGCACTTGACCAGCACCCATTGCGGAGTCTGCTTCTGCGCGGGGTCGCTCAATCGCTTCTTAGACACTTCGATGTACCAGTCGCAGAGTTCGGCCCAGAAGAACTTGTGAAGGGCCTGCGTGGCCTCCTGGACGTCATAGCGCTCGTATGCTGCGGTGACCGCCTTCTCCACATGGTAAAGCCGGCTCAAGAGCCATTTATCCACGAGTTCCAGCTTTTCCGGCTCACTGGGAATTCCCTCCACGTTCATGAGGGTGAACCGAACCGCGTTCCAGATCTTGTTGCAGAAGTTTCGAGACTCCTCGTTGCGCTTTTCGCTGTATCGGATGTCTTGGTTGTAGCCGGTTTGGCTGAGCACCGTGTAGCGGAGAGGGTCCGCGCCGATCGAATCAATGACTCCGATGGGGTCCACGCCGGTGCCAAGGCTTTTGCTCATCCGCTTGCCGTCTTCAGTGAGCACAGTGGCGTAAATGTACACCTCGTGGAAAGGGATGTCTTTCGCGCAGTCCAAACCCATCATGATCATGCGGGCAACCCAAAGGTAAAGAATGTTGCGGTCGGTGACGAGCACACTGGTGGGGTAATAGCGCTTCAGGTCTTCGGTTTCTTCCGGCCACCCAAGCGTGGCGAAGGGCCAGAGGCCGCTGCTGAACCAGGTGTCGAGCACGTCTTCTTCCTGGCGGACGATTTTGCTGTCGCCCGCTTTTTCCTGAGCCTCTTCCCAGCTTAGGGCCGCATAAGCCTTGTTTTCCGCATCGTAATAGATCGGGATTCGGTGGCCCCACCACAGTTGGCGACTGAGGGTCCACTCATGGATGTTCTCCATCCAATCGAGATAGATTCGCTCATAGCGCTCGGGAATGAACTTGATTTTGCCGTCTCTCACCGCTTGGATGGCAGGTTTTGCAAGAGCCGCCTGATCGGCAAACCACTGCTCGCTCAGAAGCGGCTCAATGGCCACTCCGCTGCGCTCGCTTATCACGATGGGGATGTCGTAGTCCTCAATTTTTTCCAACAGGCCCTCTGCTTCCAAGTCCGCCACGATCTGGTCGCGCGCCTTGTACCGCTCTAGACCTGCATAGGCGCCACCCTCCGCGGTGACCTTGGCGGTTCCGTCGAGGAGAATGGGCATCGGCAGGTTGTGCCGAACACCGACCTGGTAGTCGTTCGGGTCGTGGGCAGGCGTAATTTTTACGGCTCCACTGCCGAAGTTGGGGTCAGGATAGATGTCTGCAATAAGCTCAATCTCGCGGTTCATGAGGGGCAGAATGAGCTTCTTGCCAATCTTGTCTTTGTAGCGGGCATCGGAGGGGTGCACGGCCACCGCGACGTCGGCAAGCATCGTTTCAGGTCGCGTTGTCGCAATAACGATGTGCCCACTGCCATCCGCATAGGGGTACTTGATGTAATACAGCTTGCCTTTGACGGTTTTTCTTTCCGTTTCAATATCGGAAACCGTCGTCTGGAGAGCGGGGTCCCAGTTGACCACCCTCTTCCCACGGAAGATAAGTCCCCGCTCGAACCAGTCGATAAACACCTTAAGAACGGCCTCGGCGTATTGATCGTCGAGCGTGAATCTCAGGCGGCTCCAGTCAAAGGCATGGCCGAGCCTGCGGAATTGACGGATGATGGTGTCGCCGCTTTCCTTTCGCCACTCCCAAACCCTTTCAACGAATTTCTTCCCGGCCGATTTGGGCGCCGCTGGAACCTTCAGCCCTCAGCTTCTTCTCCACCACACTCTGGGTGGCGATACCGGCATGGTCTTGGCCGGGAAGGATCAGCACATTTCTGCCCTTCAGCCTTTGATAGCGGCCAAGAAGGTCTTGAATGGAGTAGCAAAGCACATGGCCCATGTGCAGAGCGCCGGTGATGTTCGGCGGGGGAATCGTGATAACGTACGGTTCTGCCGTGCTGTTGGGATCGGGGCCAAACAGTCCGGCATCTTCCCAGCGGGCGTACCACTTCTGCTCAACGGACGACGCGTCATAGCGCGTCGGCAACTCATTTTCTGACATTGTCCGAACCTCCTTTCCTGTCGTGAAAGTAGTGCGAATATACCCTGCGGGGGAGTGAGGCGTGAACTGTTCGGATGTTTCACGAGAAACATTTCCGCGAGCGAAAGATGGTCTTTGGCTTTGAGCCACTGGCCGCCGGGCACCGGTATGGGCTGCGCAAAAATGAGAGTTTTTGAGAGTTTTTGAGAGTGTATTTTTATTTTCTCAATTTATTAAACTCCGGACCGAGGTTCAAACCCAGTCAATCTGGTGAATGAAACGAGGGTCCGAACTCTTCGTGCATTATTCAGTTATCTTCCGTAACGAACCGGCCCTTGCCGTCCGCGATTAATAACAACAAGCACGTCTGCCAGGTTCCGGATCATGCCCCTGAAGAGGCTCTCGCATAATGTTGAGTCGCGCGGAAAACGGCGGCGGCGAGCACTTGTCCCCAAACGGCCATAATCTTCCCATGATCCTTGTCATCGACAACTACGACAGCTTCACGTACAACCTGGTCCAATACCTTGGCCAGTGTGGGGCGGAGGTCGTTGTTCGCCGGAACGACCAGATCTCCCTCCCCGAAATCCTAAGCCTCAAGCCTTCAGGAATCATGCTCTCACCCGGGCCGTGTACGCCGGACAAGTCGGGGATATGCCTTAGCATCTTGGCAGGCGCGCTAGGCGCAGACGCGGAGGGCGCCCCCCTCCAGGGAGTGCCTATCTTTGGCGTCTGTCTGGGGCACCAGGCGGTTGGGCACGTATCCGGCGGGCAAGTTACCAAGGCAGCCCATATCATGCACGGGAAGACTTCCATGGTCCGGCATGACGGCAAGGGTCTGTTTGAGGGCATGCCGAACCCTTTTCGAGCAGTTCGCTACCATTCTCTGATCGTCACACGCGATTCCGTTCCCGAGGAGTTTGAGATCACGGCGACCTCAGAAGACGATGGCGAAGTGATGGGCCTCCGGCATAAGACCTTGGCGATCGAAGGCGTGCAGTTCCATCCGGAATCCGTGCTGACCGAGAACGGGATGCGGATCGTGGAGAACTTCGTGAAGATCGCGAGTTGAGGGGAGCATGGGGTTTTACAATTTGCCCTTTCGCGATCCGAAGTAGCGCGAGCGAATCCTTACGAGTTCAGCTGCAGCGCCATTTCAACGTCAAGCTCAACCGGAATCCGGAATAGGAACGTTGACCCCTTCCCGACTTCCGATTCCACCCAGATCTTGCCCAAGTGAACGCTCTCAACCAAGTGCTTGACCAGGAACAATCCCAGGCCTGTTCCGTAGATCCGGCGGTTGTCTTCGTTGTTCACGCGATGGAACTTGTCGAAAACCTTGTTAAGCTGGTCTTTGGGAATGCCGAGGCCTTGATCTTGGATGCCGACGGTGATCCAATGCTCGTCGCGAACCACATGGATAATGATCTCTCCACCGTTTGGTGAATACTTGATCGCATTATTGAGGAGGTTCGTAAGAACTTGATCGAGCTTGTCCTCGTCCGCAATGATCTTCGGCAACGGAGTTCGGATATCGAGTTTGAGATCGTGCCGCGTGGTGGACTGCTTTTGAATCAAAAGCGTCTTTTCCAGCAATGCCGTGAGGTCAACCTGGGTGTAATGCGGCTTTAGGCTCTCCTGAGCTTCGATTCGGGCCGTGTTCAGCAGGTCGTTGATCAGCCGGGTAAGGCGGTCGCACTCCTGATCGATGATCATGTAGAACTCGCGTCGCTCGTCGTCGGAAAAACCGTCATCCATCAGCAGCGTGCTGACGAAGCCCTTGATCGCGGTGAGCGGGGTTCGCAGTTCATGAGAGGCCATCGCCACGAAGGAGCTCTTCATGCGATCGATGTTCTTCATGTCCGTGATGTCGTTCATGATCGCGACTATGCCGAGGCTCTTGCCGTCTTCGCCACGAACCTGAGCGGCCTGGCACTGGTAAACGCGGTCGATATTGGCGATTTGAACGCTGATTTCGATGACGGCGCCCATGTCTTCTCCGTCCATCGCCTGCTTGTATAGCTCTTTGAACCCGTCGTTCTGGATGATGTCGGAATATTGCTTGCCAATAACGTCGGTCGCCTTTTGGCCAGGGTGAGTGACGCCAAAAAGAGCTCTTGCCGAAGCGTTCATCTGGCTGATGCGGCCCTCGGGCGAGATCAGCACGAGGCCTGCAGCCAACGATTCAAATGTTTGAAGAAGTTCTTCGCGCTCTTCCAAAACCTCGCGGTAAAGCTGAAGGTTGGCGATAATGGCGCCGACGTTGCGAGCCATACGCTCTAGGAGCCGCACGTCCTCATCGTTGAAATCCTCGCCGTGGCGCTTGTTAAAGGCGTGAAGCACGCCAATAGTGGTGCGCTCGACCACGCGGTTCTCTTCGTCGCGCTTTTCAATCACGAGGGGAACGGTGATGCCGTTCTGAACGCCGATGATGGAAAATGGGTCTTTTTGCGTCCGAGGATCACCCGCCGCATCGTGGAAAATAACCGGCTCGTTATCCCTGAAAACCTGGCCCGAAATCCCTTGCGTCGCTCGCATGCGGAACATCTTGAGCCGCTCATCATCGATGCCGTACGCGGGAGGAATGCCCCCGAGTTCGCCCGTATCGCGATCATAGAACATGACTACGATCTTCTCGGCCTGAAGGATCATCGCAATGCGCTGAACCAAACGGCGAAGGGTGGCCGTGGCTTCCGGGAGGGTTCCCATTTCCTCCATGCCGCCGCCGGTTGCCTTCTTAACTTCTTCGCGTTGGCGCTCAAGCTCGTCGATGCGCTTCTGCGCCTCGTCAAGCTGGTGCTTTAACGCATTAACATCTTCGGGTCCATCCGGACCACCCCCGGCAGTTTTCATTCCTGTCGACACTTCCACTTTGCTCACTAAAGCTTACCTGTACGGAAGCACGGTTCAACGCGAACCTAGCAGCGGCGGATCGGCGTTATAATGTCAATGGGCATGTCGCACGAACTTGAAGAATTGCCACTATTCCCACTCAGCACCGTTCTGTTTCCATACGCCACCGTACAGCTCCACGTGTTTGAAGACAGATACAGGCAACTTGTTCGCGACTGCCTGCAATTCAATACATCGTTCGGCATCGTGCTGATCCGTTCCGGTTCGGAGGTCGGTGAGAACGCCGAGCCCTACATGGTGGGAACGACCGTTCGGATCACCAAAGTTCACACGTACGACGATGGCCGCATGGACATTCAAGTTCAAGGCGAGCGCCGTTTCCGAATTCGAAAACTCGAGGAATCCAAGCCTTACATGGTCGGGTTTGTGGAACCCGTACTTGAACTTGAGATGGAGGACAGCCCGCGCGCGGATGCTCTGATCATGAAGGCGAGGGAAGATTTTGAGATTTGGATTCAAAAGCTGATCTCGCGAAGCGATTTTAACGTTCAGGTTCGTTTCCCTGAGGACCGGGTGGCCCTGTCCTTTGCGATCGCCAACTTGCTGCCCATTGAAAACCTGGAAAAACAGCGGCTGCTGGAAACCACGGACACGCTGGAGAGGATCCAGGGCTTGATCCCGATTTTGGAGAACAGATCATCGAAGCGAAAGCGCCCACGTATTTCAAGCTTCGACCCGAGGATCTGGAAGAGTGGATAACCCCTAATTAGTGAGTGAACTGTGAACCGTGAACTGTGAACTGCGAATGTGAACTGTGAACTGCGAACTGTGAACTGCGAACTGCGAACTGCGAACTGCGAACTGCGAACTGTGAACTGTGAACTGTGAACTGTGAACTGCGAACCGCGAACTGTGAACTGTGAACTATAAGTCCAACCCGCTTCCATGGGTCCTACTTTCGCTGCTTTGATTTACGTGTCCCGATATTGCTCTGGCAACCTTGACAGTTCACCGTTTACAGTTCACCACGACCCGGAGTGCCTTCAGCCCTCGTCTTGATCGCGGCCAACAGGTTCTCCATGTTCTTGGTCACAATCCCGTGGATTACTTTTTTGACCAGCGGGCCCAGGGTTGGGACCGTGTACTCGTATTCCATTTTGGAGTCGAACCGGGTTCCGTCGTTTTCTTCGTGGAACGTCCATTCCCCTTCCATGGAATCGAAGTCGCCCGAAACCTGGCGAAAATGGCAGGTTAGTGCCTCGTCGTCCCATTTGTCTTCCTGACGCCAGCGCATTTTGATCCCGAAGTTGGGCACGATCCCAACCCAGTCGCTGACCACCTTGCCATCAGCCTCCTCGACAATTTCTAGAGACTTCACATCTTTCATGAACTCCGGAAAGGAGCGGTTGTCCTTGGACACGGCGTAAACCTTGGCCAGTGGGGCATGGATCCAAGCGGTGGTTTCAACAGTTGCCATGACCCTATTTTGAGCTATACACACTAAGAATCTTCTAATAATTGCCTGATACCATGAAACCGTAGAGAGTGAATGCCTTGGGGAAACGCAAGTGCCCGCGAAGAGTTCGTGGGCACTTTTTTCTTAGACCCACTTTGTCTCTTTCAGGCGTTAAACTAACTAAGGATGCTTGCCGGATTCATTCTTGCGTCGGCTATTGCGAGGTTGGGCGGTCCTACGCCCCAGTTTTTGCAAGATCAGGCAACGCTTGAACAGCAAAAGCTCGACGATAAGAAGCCCTTCGTAGCTCCAACTCCGTGGTTCGACAAAGACGAAGACACATTCGACTTGCCAGCCGACCCCGAAAAGCGCAAACAGCTTGCGAAGGACGCGAAAGATGGCAGGGCCGACGCCATCGAAGTGCTGAAGGAAATCAAACCTAGCACGAACATGGCCTACCAGGAGAGGGTTGAGCGTATAGGGCAGATCATTGCCCACGCCGCGAACCATATGCACGCCATTGCCACTTATGGCGACAAGCGGTTTAGCCGTATCATTACCGGTACACGGTTCTTAAGGGAGATGAGGTCAACGCGTTTTCGATCGAAGGCGGCTATATTTTCGTCTTCGAGGGGCTTCTGGACTTTGTGGAGAGCGATGACGAACTCGCCGGCGTCCTCGGCCACGAAACGGCTCACGCGGCCTTTCGCCACATTGCAACCCGGTCTGCCCAGGAGCAAAAAGTTCAGCTCCCTGAAATCGCGGCTTTGGTGGGAGCTGTTATCGCGCACTCTCCGGCCGGCATTATGGCAGTCCAAGGGTTTTCCGCGGCTTACGAATCGGCTTGGAGCATTGAGGCTGAAAAGGCGGCCGACTACGGCGGGTTCCAGTTCCTCAGCCACACTCAGTACAATCCGGTCGCGATGTTGACGTTTATGGAACGGTTGGCGCTTAAGATCGGGTTTTTCGATCGCGTTTTGAACAATACCGTGATGCAAACGCACCCGATTACGAGTGAGCGGGCCCAGGCCTTGATGGACGATTTAAAACGGGCGGGCGTACCGATTCTACGGAGTAAGGCCTCAGCCGCTTTTCGGGTCACCTCGGTGGCCAATAAGGACGGAACGGTGAGCGTTGTTTTCGGAAAGGCACCGTTCTATCGATTTGGAGGCCAAAATGCCAAAGCCCGCGCGGCCGCTGCCCTGCCCAAGCTGAATAGCTTCTTCGATTCGGTCCCGAAGCTTTTTGAAGTGACGGAGAGCCCCGAAACAGACTCGATATGCTACCGGGGTGTGCCCGTGCTCACCGTGACACCCGAGGACGCGTTGGCCCAGAACATGAGTCCCGGCAAGCTGCTGGATTCCACCCTCGACGTGCTGAAGAACACTCTTTTCCATCTCAACTACGTGGTTTGGCAGCCCGAAGGCCTTCAAACTGGGGGCTCTTAGGATTGGAGTCTGCGCCAAAAGAGAAGAACTGGAAGACGTTTTTCGACGAACACGCCCCCCGCTACCTTGAAAACGCTTTTACCGGCAATACGCGCGCCGAAGTCGAGTTCATTTTGGACCTTTTTGGCTTTCCCCCGGCTAGTTCTATTGTGGACATCGGCTGCGGAACCGGCCGGCATTCCATCGGGTTGGCGAAAGCCGGCATGCGGATGACGGGAGTCGATCTCTCTGACGGCATGCTGAATGAAGCGCGCAAGGCGGCTTCCGTTGCCGGCGTGAGTGTCGAGTGGATTCAGGCGGACGCAACGGAGTGGCGATCCGATTTGCTCTTTGACGCTGCAATTTGCCTTTGCGAAGGTGGATTTGGGCTCTCCGAGCTTGACGAAAACCCGGTTGCCCATGATCTCGCAATGCTTCGAAACATTGCCGCGTCCGTTCGTCCCAACGGGTATTTCTTACTGACCTGCCTGAACGGCTACGCGATTATTAGGCAAATGAACGATGAAATGGTGGAGCAGAAGCATTTTGATCCCGCCACCATGGTCGCCTATTACCAGGATGAGTGGAATCTGCCGGAAGGAAAGAAGGTGATGAATATCCGCGAACGGCTGTTTATTCCGCCGGAGGTTGTGGCCATGCTGACCCACGTTGGGTTTGAAGTCCTGAATGTCTGGGGAGGAACCGCGGGAGAATGGCGAAAAGCGCCGGTGAAGCTGGACGAGACCGAGGCGATGTATTTTTGTCGCCGGGTGTGATCGCGCGGGGTGTTCAGTATTGAGTTTTGAGTGTTATAGATCGGGTCAGCCTTAACGCCAATTTGTTCCTCGCAAGCGTTCTGGTCGTAAATCGGCAAACCATACTGAAAGCTCCCGCAGTTCGTTCAGGTGCAACTCGGTTACAGCCTTCTCAACATTTTCTAGAGGGTCAGACATGACAACCTCATTGGTTCTTAACTCTTACCCACCGTTAACCGCGCGAAACAGGAGCGCTGCGGCCTTCACATTCGCTGTATGGCCTGTTCTTGCCGCGGTGACGTTTAGGAACCGGATAGGGATGCCGGCCAGATAGAGATCGCCAATGGCATCCAGCATTTTGTGAAGCACAGGCTCGTCCAGGCTTCTTGCTTCATTCAAATAGCCGTGCTGCCCCAGCACCAAGGCAGACGTCTCGTCCAGCCCCTTGGCGAGGCCGGCGGCGGCAATCATCGGCAGTTCTTCCTCGAACCCAAACGTTCTTGCCGGCGCGATTTTCGCGCCGTAATCGGCAACAACATCTTTTGTTTCGAAGACTTGGAGCCCCGGCCAGCGGTCCCCGGTGTGAAACTCGTAGCGCCAATGGCCGGTTCCGGCGGAAATCGCAACCTTGGCTTCCCCATCCGGAACGAATATACGCGAAAAGAGCTCGCCCGTCTCCGATTCGCCCAGCTCTTCCAAGCCTGCTTCCAAAAGGCCTGCGTAATAGGGGGCGGCGCTGCCGTCCATAGCGGGCAGCTCGGGGGCTGAGACTTCCACCTCGGCGTCGGTGATTTCCACGGCGGCCAAGGCGCTCATGAGATGCTCCACGGTCGAAATATCGCCAAGCTTTGTGCAGCGTCGAGTATCAGTGACGCTTTCCGGGGTTGCGGGCCATGCTTGCACTCCATTGCGAAACACGATGCCGCCGTTTCCGGGATTAACGGTAACGCGTACGGGAACCCCTGAATGCAGCCCAAGCCCCTCGAACTCGGCCTGACGCCTAACGGTTTTGCGCGCGTAGGTCATTTGTGGCTCAGTTCTTCTACGTGCCGCTCCAATTCTCTGATCCTGGCAAGCAGGTCCGGAAGCTTGGTGGAAAGCACCATGGAGCGCTTTGCTTCGCCCAAGGGCCGCGCCGGCGTGCCGAAATAGGGGCCCGGCTCGTTGATATCCCGGTCCACGCTGGACCTTCCTCCAAGCATCACATCGTCTCCGATGTGCACGTGGTCGTTCGTTCCCACGTTTCCCCCCATGACCACGCGGTCGCCGACCGTAGTGCTGCCACTGATGCCGCTCTGGGCGGCAATCACACAGTGCTCGCCGATTGTGACGTTGTGAGCTACTTGGACCAAGTTGTCCAACTTTGTTCCGCTTCCAATGTGAGTTTTGCCGGCGGTTGCGCGATCTACTGTGATGTTCGCCCCGAGTTCGACGTTTTCTCCTATTTCCACGGAGCCCACTTGGGGGATCTTGGATCGCTTCTCGCCGTCCCAGACATAGCCGAATCCTTCCGAGCCGAGAACCGAGCCGCTATGCACCACGGTGAAGCGGCCCAACTTTACATCCTGATATAAAACAACGTGCGGATAAAGAGTGACGCCCTCGGCGAGTTCGCAACGGTCACCAACAAAGCAGAACGGGAAAACGCGAGCCTTGGCGCCAACCTTTACGTTTGCAGACACGACCACATAGGGTCCAACCGAAGCGCTCACGTCGACTTCCGCGGAGGGATCGATGATTGCCGTGGGATGAATACCGGGACCGAGTGTTTGTTCCCGCCGGCAAATGGCAAGCAATTGGGCAAATGCCTGTTTGGGCGAGTCCACCCGAATCACCGGGAATACGGAGTCGCGCATTTCACGCGTCACCAGGATCGCTCCTATTTCTTTGCTCTCGGCCAGCTTCAGATACTTTTCGCTCTCCGCGAATGTGACGCCCTGCGAATCCTCCTGGCCGGCGGAAGCGGGCCGATCCAAGCCCTTGTCGAGAGGCCCATGGGCTTCGCCCCCAAGAATCTGAGCAAGGCTGCCTAAGGTGAAGCGAGGTGGGATTTCTTCCATTCCAGAAACTCGTCGGTGGCGTCTTTAACGCCGCGACGGTTTGAGGATATCACGTAACCTCTGAGGGCTGCCCATATCTTTAGATCCGAGACGTCTGCCGCAAGCATATGCTCTTGCATTTCTGCCTTGCCAGGAACTTCTACGGCAGGAGGGGCGGCGGGAGGCGCAGTAGGTTGAATGGTTACCGTTCGCCCTGGCTCGGCGGGAAACTCCACCACCGACTTATCGGCGAGCACGGCTTTTAGCTGCTCTTGCTCTTTCGTTACTTCGGCCCCTGCCTCTTCGTTCGCCTTGGCGTCTGCCTGAGCGATCTTGGCATCGAAATCGCCGTTCAGCGCCTGCAGGCGCTGGGCCGCTTCACTCGAGGCGTTTGCAAATATCGTGGCCTTTCGGCGTAAACCTTCGTCCAACGCCGCGATCTGTTCGCGCAGAGGCTTCGCCTGCTTGTAGCGCAGAATATCCAGTGGGGCATCTCTCGGGGGAATTTTGAGAGATTGAGGGTCCGGGTCGGGAAAAGTGGCGAGCAGCGCCAGTTTCACCACCAGCGGCGCCCTCTTGTTCGCCCAGGAATCGAACGCGGCCGAGTACTGCTTATTTGCCTCGGCCAAGCCCGCCACCTCCGAGGGCTGCAGGTTGGCGACTGCGACTTGGCGGTCATGCTCTATCTGGGCCCGGTAGCTGTCTTTTAGGCTGGAGGCTATTTGGTCGAAAGCTTGTTCGCGACTTTGGGCCAACACGTTCTCAACTTGCTGAATGCGACCTTTATCGGTTCCAAGTGAAAACGCCGAGGCAGGGACCGCTGGAAAGCTCAGAACAGAGGCGGGGATACCGGGCGTGGCTAGCGGGCGTGGAGTGGACGGCGCACTTGGAAGACTTTCAGCGGCCAACACACGGTTCAAATCAACGAAGACCGCCGGCTGCTTCGTTTTGCAGCCAACGGCCCCCGCAATCAAAATCAAAAGAACTGCGCGATTATTTTTCGGCATTCATAGCGGTAGTCGCATCGGCAGTTATGTCATTCGCCGCATAGGGCGCGGCCGCAGTGCTGTAAACAACCGTGTATCCCTGAGCTTTTCCTACGGTTTGGATTGCCTTCTTTGCGCGGTCGATCGCATCGTTCATGATGTTTTGGTGCTTGACCGAGATCTCATCGTTGAACCGGTGCTGCAAAATTTCCAGGTTCTGTCTGTTCGCATCATCTCTTTGCTGATAGTGCCGCATAAGGTTCGTTTCATCCGTGGTAAGAGCCGTAGTCTTAACCGCCAGCCCTTCACGCTTCGTCTCCTCCGCGGTCACATCGCTCTTGACTTTCTCCAGAGCAGCCTTGTCCTGGGTGCTCGGTTCATCCTTGGTTGAAAGATCGACAAGCTGCTTGAGCTGGTCCTCCTCCATAACGCCGTTGCGGTCTATGTACTGAAGCAGCTGAGATCGCCTTGTGCTGTAGTCGTTAAAGGTTGCTTCGCTCGCCTTCCAAAAGTCGCTCTTTTGCACGATCTGGTCCATGTCCGCAGTCGCAAATTTGGGCGATGCTCCTTGGAATCCGCCTGCGATCATAACGCCTGCCATGCAGGCGGCAACAATCCATCCTAAGTTCGAAAATTTATTATTCACACTATTCTCCGTAACGTCGCTCGCATTAAAAAGGGACGCTTCATGTCCGGCGCTTAGAACGAGTTTCCAATTAAGAACGTCGTTCGGTTTCCGCCGTTTTCATTCACACCGAAGTCGATGCGAATCTGTCCAAGCGGGGTTCTAAACGATACGCCGAGGCCTTCGGCCAAGTGAAGCCTAAACGAACTGTACTGATTAAATCCATTTACAGTTCCATAGCCGCCCCAAGCTCCGCCGTAATCAATGAACGGGATGATGCTGAACGACTTCTGAATAGGATACCGATATTCGAGGGTAGAGATCAGTTCCTGAGTTCCCCAGAACCGGTCGTCGTCGTAGCCTCTGAGCGTGTCCGCTCCACCCACGAAATACTGCTCAAAGAACGGAGGCACGCCACCGAGATAGCCGTAGCGGACGCGGAACGCGAAGACTCGGCGCGGCGCGTCAAAGTTCCGGCCCCTGGGCGGCTGCTTGGTGTAGTAGGCACGGTACTCGACGGTGTTTCGAGCGAAAACGTGAGTGCCGAGCGCATCGGAATTAGCCAGTGCGCCACCCTCGTCGCGGATGTGCGCTATTCCAGGCTCCGTAATGACATTGAACCAATCACCTCTTGAGGGGTCAAGAGCGAGGTCTCTGCGATCCTGTGTTAGGTAGAAGGACGTAATGAGCTGATCGTCGTCTTGCTTGACCAGGGAAGATGGCGGAATGCTGCCGATATGGGAGGTGACTACGTCCTCGCCCTTCAGCCCAATACCACCGGTCAGGGTTTCGCCGAAGGGCTTGGTGAAGCCCACCGAGGCGCCTGTGTGGCGTTCCGTATAGAGTTCGCTCGTGCTGGTGATCTCGCCCAGTCCTGAACCCGAGAAGCGGTAGATCAACTGGCTGTAAACCGAAGCGCTGAAACCGGTTCCATTGCTATCAATGAACGGGTTGCCGTAGTTGAGGGTTACGCTGGGGCCACCACCTGTGATCGCTTCCATGAAGGAAATGCCAACCGATTGACCGGTTCCATTAAGGTTGCTGTCACCGATGCTGGCGGTTCCCGCGAGTCCGGTTGTAGGCGAAAGTGAAACTCCAACGGTTGCATTGCCGGTATGCGTTTCCTTGACAACCGCCATCAGCTCCGCTTGGGATTGGTCTTCAGAATAGTGATCGTCCGGCTCAACCTTTTCAAACCAGCGCGTGGAGTAGATGCGCTTAAGATCGTCATCCCATTTCTTGCTGTTATATGCGGCGCCGGGTTTGGAGCGAATCAGCTTCCTCATCACCGAGTTCCGGGTTCTCGTGTTGCCTTCCACGCCAACCGAGGCGATTCGCATTTCCTGAATGGCGATATTGACAGTTCCCGGCGATTCCGGCTCAGGCTCGATATCTCGCACGAGCGCGAAGTAGCCTTTGTCCGTATAGAGCTTGGAGATTGCGATCTGCGTGGGGTCCCCTGCCCGTTGGTTATAGGGCTGGCCGATTTTCACGGTAACAGCTTTCAGGATCGCATCCGTGGGAATTACGGTATTTCCCACAACACGGATCTCTTTTACAACCGGAAACTCCTTGACCTTAACGGTCACGATCCAGTTGGAACTGTCCGGCGTCGCATTCACGTCGACCGCGCTGAAAAACCCAAGTGAGTAAATCGCGGCCTGGTCGTCGTCCAAATGGGATTGGATGTACGGCTGGCCGACCTTGGTTTTCATCACGGTGAGAATCGACTCTTTGTTCGTGTGCTCCGTGCCTTCGACGTCAAATTCTCGTAATAATCCCCGTAAGGGCGCCCTGGTCCTGGGCTAGGCCGGTTGCAGCTAGAAAAATCAACAGTAACGCAACCAACGCAATCCTAATGCTCAAAACGATTCCTCCATAACCATGCCCTTTTCTATCTCCCCACTCAACTCTGAGGCTTGCCGGCGATCAAACATACATACACGCCAAGGGACCCCAAGACTTTACCGTTCCCAAACTAGCCCGCATAAAATGCAACATGGCATTTTTTAGCATTCCGCAATTATGCCTGCTAAGTCTGACATATCAATCGTTAGACAGCCAATCAGCAAAAACGTTTCTAAAACCGCCAACCGTATTCAAGGCCCAAACGCCAGGGATCCTGTTCGTCCATGCTGACGCTCAGGTTCAAATCTCTAATCCTGTTCTTGAAAGGAAGGCGATACGACAAACGAAAGTCCCAATCGACTAATTGCCCTGGAAGAGGAGGAGAAATCTCTCTTCGAGCGCTCAGAACCAGGTTTTTGCCAATAGCCTTGGCGCCGGTTGCGGCAAGACCCTCGAACGGATCGTATTCGATGCTGAAATAGTCGAGTCCGAGACCGGTTGCAAGCTGCTGTGTTATCGGGTTGAAGAAAATGGGCAATGCGGTATAGGCGGCCTGTTGAAGTTGCTGTTGCGGGGTGTACGGCTGCTGTCCGGCTAGCTGCTGCTGAAAAAGACCGCCTTGCCCAAGCATCATCAGGATCCGGTCCTGGGTCAAATCAGGAGGGTCCGCCTGCGCGCTGATGTCCAGACCTTTCGCCGACAATAGGTCGCCGCGGATTTGAAGCGACACATCGTATCGCTGAATGATGTTCGCATAAGGGTTCGCGGTTAAGGCGGTCGTGCCGGCCAAGTCTACGGCCGCGCTCTCCACGGGCTCGCCGTAAGTGTTGCTCCTATAACTGATGTGAACGGTTCCCCCCGGATCGATCGTGATTCGAGCGTTGGGCAATTGAACGCTTCCGCGGTCCACCACTAACTGCATATCCAAGTTCAGAAGAGCCAACGATCCAAGCAGCATTCCATCGCCTGTCAGTTTGAATTGTCCAGCGCCGGCCTTGACGCTAATCGGGTTTGGCATCGAAAGCTTCACATTGAGCGCGGGGTCGATCATGGGATGAAGGGGGACAGTTCCCGGTTCCTCGCTGGGCGCGGAGATCGAGCCCGATAACAAATCAAGCTGGCCCGCGATCAACGGCGATTTGAGTGTGTTCGACATCTTCAGATTGCCACCAAAAACCGCGTCCACCGGGTTTGGGCCCTTTTGGACAACGTGGAGATTATCGATGTCCAGCTCACCGGAAATCGTGTTTTGGAGAAGTTGGTCAATGGAGTTTCCGAAAAGGTCGGAGACATCCGGGAGAGCTACGGATCCCTTCGTGAAAACCACCGAGCCACCGTTGGAACCGTTGGCGGAAGCAGTCACCGAGAGCTTGTCTCCGGCGAATTGGGCGTCGGCCTTCACTTTGGTGAGCGCGGTCTGGTAGCCATTCGAGGCAAGAGAATCGGCTACCAGGTTCGCTTGGCCAACAACCTGCAAATGCCCTAATGTGCCCTGCAGCTTTACGTCGCCCGCAATTTGCCCGGAAGATCGCTTTTTGTCAATCCACGGCGCCTGCTCCGCCAAGTCGGCGAGAGAAACGCTCGGCAGCGCGATCTCTCCGGTGACGGGTTTATCCCTTGGAAAAGTGAGCGGGTATTCGAACGGTAATGTGGCGCTTAGTGGGCCGCCGATCCCGTCCGCGAAATAGGTTCCGGTTGCCGAGATCTGCCCCTGATTGACGGTTGCCGCAACTAATACTTGCCGCCTCGCTTTATCGCTCGCCTTGCCTTCCAAGTAATCCAACTTTGAAGTGATCGTGGGAGTACGGGAGGGACCGGTTGCATTGAAAGTGAGGTTGGCGCTGCCGGTAAACCGGCCGAAGTCCTCTTCAAAAAGCGAGAGCCAACGCGTGTTCAGATCCTGGACCGAGCCGCTCAGGTTCATATTGCCCTCTTCGGCAATGGTTCCCTTTACATCAATTGTCCCCGGTCCGTTCGCCCAATTAAAGGCCTGGATGTTCCAGATACCGTTGTTGCGCTGAGCAGTGGCCTGAATCGTTCCACTTGGCTCCCCGCTTAACTGAAGATTGGAGAGCGTCAGATTGGCCACGTTAACGCTCGAGTTGTCTGCTTTTCCGCCAAATGACGCGCTCGCGTTCAGCGTCCCATCGAGGGTCTGAAGCTGCTGAGCCACCTGGTCGGGCAATACAACGACCGCGCTTGCTTTGCGAACGGCCGGCGCAGATTGGGAAGTTACGTAGGGAGTCGCCGCCGCATAAAGACCCTTCAAGGGGAAGTTCACAGCATCAAGCTCCCCTTGAGCCAGTTTGGTCCGGGCGTCGTAGGAGGCGTCTTTAATGTCCAGCTTGTGGTTTCCGCCCTCAATGCTCACGCTGCCCGACCACTGGTCCTGGTTATCGTTGAGAGTGAACGGTCCCGAGCCGATGGCAAAGCCGTTCAAACCTACGTTGTCCAGAGTGCCGGAAGCGGACCCAATATTCAGATTATTGTCGCTGAAGTTCGTGACAAATCGGGCGGAAAGGTCTCCGGTGAGGGTTGTGTCTTTACGCAAGAGGGATGCGAACTCGTTGAAGCCAAGATTGGTGACGAAGCCCGCCGCGTCGCCCGCATGGGTGCGAATGTTATAGGTCCCTGAGGCGGTTGCCGACCCCTGGTCGAAGGCAGCCTCCAGGCTAAGCAGTTGCAACTGGTCGCCGTTCAGGACCACTTCGCCTTTCACCGAATCAACCTTCACGTCCCGGGCAACTATATTCTTGCCTTCAACTTGGCCGTGAAGCATGATGTGCTCCAACGTGCCCCCTAACGTTGCGTTTGAGACCCTGACCGTGCCCGCCACCTTGGGATCGATCACATCGCTCAGGCTGATGTCGTCCGCTTCGCCGGCGCCCCTGATCGCGTGGGTTTTAAAATCGAAGCTAAACTGGCCGGTAGCCTTGGATGCGCCACGAAAGCCTTGCACTTTCGACGCGTTGAGGGTCCGGGCATTGGCAGTTACGTCGGCAAGGATGAGGGGCACCGACTTTTCGTCGTACTCAGCGCCGTATACTTCGAGCCGGCCTTCGGCAAGTGGCTCTTGAAGTTTGCCGCGAACCCGGCCGGTAAATGCAGCCTCACCGGTCAAGCCGGAATCTACTTCAGAAAGGGGCACCTCGTTGCCGACGATGTCCAAGTCGAGCGCATCGGTTTGGGAGTTCCAAACGCCCATCGCCGTAGCCACTCCGTGGGGCCCGGTGATAAAGAGCCGATTCAGCTTGAGAATGCCCCTCGTATAGTCGGCGAATGCGACGACCGTGCCCAGATCGACCTTCTTCCCTCTGGCTCTGGCGACTACGTTGCCATTCGCCCGGAACGCAAATTGGGGAGATTGAGATGTGCCGGAGATCAATGCCTGCAACTCGCCGAAACCGCTCAGATTATTACGGCCGAACCGCTTGGCCATAGGGGCAATAGACAGGTTGTCCGTCTTCAAAAGCCCTTCGATCGCGTGCGTCGCGGGAACATAGTTGAACGCCCCTGTAACCTGCGAGCCACTCCATTCCGCGGATCGCAGGCCAACGGTCACACGTTTGGTGGAGGCGTCGATTTGAAATAGCGGTGCTTCCAAAGTTTGTTCTGCATATCTGGCCGAAGCGGCTTCACCCGTTCCCGAAACCGAGATGTTCCCTCCACCCGAGTAAGCAACCCAACCTTGGAATTTGCCATTTTGAAACGAAGCGTTGGGCGGCAGAAACTGTCTCAAAATGTTCGGCGCTCCGGCCCCTCCCGTAAAAGTTGCGTTTAGCGAGCCGCCCAGGACAGTTGAATGTCCCCAACTCAGCGCGCCCGTGTAATCGAGGGTGATTCCCTGCCCGTTGGCACGAAGTACGCCCTTGAGGCCCTGGTCGGTGAAGACCCCCTCGAAGTGGGCATTCTCGGCAAGGAAATCATTCTTGTAGGCAAAGTCCTTGGCGTTTGCCACCACGCTGGCAGCGAAACTGACAGCGCCCTTTTTGGGCAGATAGACATGGACGGGACCGTTTACGACCAGCGACCTGGCGCTAAACGAACGGACGAGTTGGATAACCCTATCCTCGTTCAAAGCCATTTCATGGGAACCCACCGATGCAAGAACATGGGTGGTAAGAGATACCAGATCGAGATCGGAAGCCCTTCCATCAATCGAAATTCCTTGATCCGGATCGTTGCTGACTTCCGCGTCCGCGTCCCCCGCGCCTTCGAGGGCCACATGGCCAGTTGCCAGCCAACGTGGGCCAATGCCATCTAACTTGAACTCCGATATCTTCGCGTTGCCAACCCAGGGAGTTGGGCCGTGCAGGTCGACCACATGGACAAGCCCCGGATTACGGTCCGCGTTGACGAGAGTTACCGAATAGGCAACCCTGCCTGTTTCCGTCCGGACCTTGGGCAAGAACCTCTGAAACTCGAGTTCGCCGTTTTGAAGACGCTTTAATGTGCCCGAAACTCCCGAGATTTCAACGAGGACGGCAGCATGAGCACCGAGAATGTTTTCAGGAAGCACGTTTTGGACGGTAACGCTGTTGGCTTTTACCAGAGGGGTACCGTCCGGGCGCAACGCGCTCACGTTTTCAAGGTGCATGAAGTTGTGGGCCCCGTCGAACTGCACCGCGCTCGCGCGAAGGGTCAGGTTGCCGCCCGGGGAAACGAACTTATAGAGAACCGGCCCGGTCGCCGACGTTAAAACAGATAGACATGTGCGCAAATAGGAGTATCCCAAAAACCCCAAAATTAGGGGTGGGACCCAAATCCATGCCAACGCCAGAACTTTAACGAACGCTCGTATTTTGCCTTTCCTGCTTCCAACGGAACGAATCAATTCTTAGGACGTCCGACGTTGATCGATCCATCCACGGGTTGCGCATTTTGAGGTGAATCTCTAACACGCTGAGCAAAGCCCTGCGAGCAGCCAAGCGTCCAAAAGTTGTGCGCAATATCCTCCTGGCTATTCTAGCTGCAGCGAGTCTAAGGGCGGGCGCCCAAACCGGCCGGGGCTTTGTCACCCTCGAGGACCACGCCGGACGGGCCATCGACATCTATGAGGGGCACTTCACGGGAGTCCAAGTTCTGCCAAACGATCGGGCTAAGGCAACTTATCAGGTTCACGTCGATCGCGTCCTAAAGGGCGAGAAACGAGAAGAAATTCGAGTACACAACGGATCAAACCGGCGTTCTTCTCAACAAAGGGGTTTACGAACAATGGATTGCAGACAAGACGACGTTCTTGTATTTCTACGACGGTCATCAAGTGGCTCCTACCGAATATCTGGAGTGGGATTTCTGGCAGCTCGGGCCAACGGTTCCTGCTCAAAAGATCTACAAGTCTCAAGATCCCGGCATGTTGACGATGGATTTGAGAACGGTTTCCGATCCGGACAAGATCGTAGAGGATATCGCGGCTTTCTCGAGGAGGCATCCCAACAAGGTTCCGGAGTATGAACTTGGTGATGTCCCCGGATTTGTCGATTTGCCGGGCGGCTCAGGGCTTTACAACCTGGTTTATGTTCCCGAAGCCGATGAGCTGCAAGATATCGCTCTTCGATTGGTCAGGAAACCCGAGTCCTTCATTGACCCATCCACCGCTTTCCGCTACTGGCCGCCAGAGGCACGTCCAAAGCTTTCAGACTTCGAAAAGTCAAATCTCCTAAGATCCGGCGAAAACCGACTGCGGGCCCTTGGGATCGAGGCTCTGAAGTTCTTTAAGAGCGGAGCGAATGCCCGTCTGTTAATTCCCTATTTGAAAGACCCGGATGTTGTTACCAGTCACTACGTTGACCTGGGATTCGAGCGGAAGGAGTATCCGATCCGCAAGGCTGCGTACGAAGTGCTGACTGGTTGGGGCGAGAAGGTCGAAAAACCTGTCCTCGAGGAAGCGCCTGTCCCAAAAAGTCACGGCGGCGGCTAGCCAGAGTTCAGTTCAGGATGCCATTTTTTCGAGCCGCTCGGCCATGACCTTCTTGCTGAAGTCGATGGCATTGTAAGAACTGCGAATAAAGGGCCCGCTGGCCACGAAGCTGAAGCCCATGTCTTCGCCGATTTTTTCGTATTCGGCGAACTCGGTTGGATGGATGAACGAATTGACCGGTAGGTGCTTCATGGTGGGCCGAAGATATTGGCCGATGGTCACCGCATCCACGCCGACATTCCTCAGATCTTGGAGGGTGGCGAGCACTTCTTCCCGCGTTTCGCCCAGACCAAGCATGATGCCGGATTTGGTGTAGATCGTGGGATCCAGTTCTTTCACGGTTTTGAGCACAGTGAGCGTTCGAGAGTATTTGGCTTGCGGCCTGACCACGGTTTGCAGTCGCTCGATGGTTTCGATGTTGTGGTTGAAGATGTCGGGGCGTGCGTCGGTGACGAGTTTGATCAGATCTCTTTTGCCTTTGAAGTCGGGAGTCAGGACCTCGACGATGGTGAGAGGATTGGCCTTTCTAAGAGCGAGAATGGTTTTTGCGAACTGCTCCGCGCCCTCGTCCTTTAGGTCGTCTCTTGCCACGCTGGTGACCACCACATGCTTCAGGCCCAGATCGCCGGTCACTTTGGCCACGTTGAGGGGCTCGAAGGGGTCAACCTGCTCACCTTTTCCAACCTTGATCGCGCAGAATCCGCAGCTCCTGGTGCAGGTGTCGCCGAGGATCATGAAAGTTGCGGTTTTTTTGCTCCAGCACTCGGGCAGGTTGGGACAGCGGGCGCTCTCGCAAACTGTATGAAGGTTCTTGGTGCGCATCATATCCTCCACTTGGCGGATGGTATCCGGCCTTGGCAGGCGGATCGTCAACCAGTCTGGGAGGCGCTGAGTCATTGGAAAAAGTATACCGGCGGAGGACCGCGGGCGCCCGGAACCACCTCACCCAGGTACAAGCTGGAAAACTGTATGTTACCATTTTGGTATCGTTTGCGGTATAATCAAGATGGGTGCGTATTATTTCCAGAAAGGCGCTTAGTGATTTCTGGCAGGACGGAATACATGAAGATGCTGAACAGCCGTTGCGCGCCTGGTATAGCTATGCCAAGGAAGCATCCTGGGGGAGTTTTGCAGATATAAAGGCCGTGTCTGCATCTGCATCGTCAGTAGGCAACGATCGGGTTGTATTCAACATCCACGGAAACAAGTATCGACTTATCGTAGCCATCAAATACCAGCTAAAGATCGTGTACGTGCGATTTGTCGGCACCCACGAGGCATACGATAAGATCGATGCGGGCACGGTTTAAAAACAATGAAGACAGAAAGAGTACGGGCCATCCATAACGAGGAAGATCATCGCCTGGCACTGAGTAGGATCGACGAACTTTGGGCTAGCCCTGACGGGTCACCCGAGGCGGACGAACTTGAGGTGCTTTCAATTCTCGTTGACGACTTCGAAAACAAGCATCACGAGATAGCCCCGCCAGAACCAGTCGAGGCCATCAAATTCCGTATTGAACAAATGCAGATGTCCCCAGCTGAGGCGGCGCGAATGTTCGGTGCGAGATCGCGCATGAGCGAAGTGTTTAACGGACGGCGGGGCTTATCCATTCAGATGATACGAGCGATACATGCGAAATTAAAGATTCCGGCAGAAATCTTGATCCAACAAGTTAAGAAGTAGCGAACAATTTGGAGGCTATCGAGAAACCCAGTTAAGGAACTACTCCTGAAGCTCTTTGCTCCGCTTCGCGGAGTGTCAAGCTATCCTTCGACAAGCTCAGGACCTTCGGAAAGCTCGACCTACTTCATGCTTCCAAGAATTGTGAGAGCACAGACTTGAAACGCCATTGGGAGCTATGCGATTGCCTCTTTAGCGAATCGCACATTGAAATGTCCGGAGTGTCGAGACGCCGCATCGGACTCATCTGACCTGTCGGAACCGTCTAGCAGGGCCAAATTTGGCAATTCATCAAGCGAACTCATTCGCCATAATCCCAACCATGGAGTCTGCCCGGCTGTGGCCCGAACCCTATGTTGCCGGCCTGACCTTGACCTACGACGGCAGCACGGAGGAGCAGCTTGAGCACGTCGTCCCCTTGCTGGATCGGCACGGTCTGAAAGCGACTTTCTTCGCGAATCCTACGGAACTCATCGGCTGCCTCGTCAAGTGGCGGGAGGCGGCGTCGCACCATGAGTTGGCAAACGGGTTTCTTCATGGCTCAGTTGACGAAGACGGATTCATTCCCGATTGGCCGCCGGCGGCCTTCGCTGGGGAGATCGAGGACGCTGAAGTCCTCCTTCAAGAGCTCGCAGGCGGGCGTAGAACCAAGAGCTTCGCGCTGCCCTGCGTGCGTACTCAGTGGGGCGAGGGCGGTTTGCCGGTGGTTGAGAGGCTGCTGCTCAATACCATCGTCAAAGTAAACGAGGAGACCCTGAGGCCATTAATTGAGGCACAAGGCTTTGCCGCGGTCAGATCGCCGATCCAAGGGTTCAATCACCCGCCTGAAACAGATCCGTCCAATGTCAAATGCTTTGTTGCAGACGGAATGGATTCGGATTCCCTATGCACGGCAACGCACATCGGCATCTCGCAAGGCGCTTGGGTTGTGCTGGTTTTCAACGCTTTGCAAGGGACAACTTTTGACACCGATTGCCATTCCAGATTTCTTGAGTGGCTCGCCGGGACCCGGGAGAACGTTATGATTGATACGTTCGGAGAAATGGCGCGATTGGTATCGCACCGCGCGGACGTCAGAATCTAAGAATGAAAGTCATTTGGCCCGCACTGGTGGTGGTCTTCGGAATCGCGATCTTGGGCGCAGTGATCGGCAGGCTGAGTTGCGCGCGCGTCAACGTGCAGCTTCTCTCGCCCGGCGTGGCGGAAACCAAGGACAACCCGGAGCTCTACGTTGCGGTTCAGAAGGCAAGGAAGTCACTGGACGGTTTTATTGCTCGCTACGAGCATCCCAAGAGCGGGGATTTGGGCTTTGGCGTGCAAGGAATATTTGGCACTCCCGCGGAGCCGGAACATATTTGGGTCCATCTGGACAGCTACAAGGACGGCGTTTTCACCGGCCGCTTGGCGGACGAACCGAACTCGATGCCCGGCAAGCACAAGGGGGATACGGTCACCGTTGACAAGAAAAGCGTCACCGACTGGATCTATCAGAGCGACGGAAAAAAGGTCGGCGGATTTACGATAGACGTCTTGGAGGGCCAGGCCAATGCAGCCGGCGCTCGCTAAGGTTTGCCCCCGTTGCCGCCAACTCGTTCCCATTAGACGCCACGTTCTGCGCGTTTTGCGGGCATGGGTTTCAAACTCAATTTGGCCCGCCGGGCCAGCCGCAGCAGCCGCAATACCCCCAACAGCCGCAGTTTCCTCAACAACCCCAGTACCCTCAATTTCCCCAACAACAGTATCCTCAGCAGCCGCAGTATCCCCAGCCACCCTATCCTCCTGGGCAGTACCCGCCAGGCCCATACGGATATATGCCGCCTCATCGCTCAAGCGCGCAGACCGCGGGTAAGTGGCTTCTTGGACTTTTGGTTTTTGCATGCATGGGGGTGGGCGTTTATCTGATGTTCAAGATGAAGTCCGGCGGCCAACGCTCAGCCAGCGCAACCATGAACGTGAACATCCCTGCACCGGGGCAAGGCGTGCCAACCAACATGTTCAACGATGAGGCAGCAAATTCGCCTTACCGGATTTCGATCCATTGGTCAAACTCCACTGCCAACAGCGTGGAAGCGGAGGTTCGGAACACCAGCAGCCAAGACCTGCCCAATCTTTCCCTTCAGGTCATGACGAAGGAGACCCTGGATTGGTCCGATCCCCTTGTCATCAGCTATCCGGGTCAGGATGGGCTTCCGGCGGGCAAGGGGGGAACGCTTACGGTGCCCTATCCCTACGCCGACATCGTGCGGCTGCATGCCTACTACCAGGAGGACACGCCGGCGGGACCGATTCAGCACGAGGTGCGCATTGACCAGTCAGCGGATCTTCCTCAATAGCAGCATGGCGTTTCCGAGGGCCATTTCGCCAAACTAATCTGAGTGGAACCGACTCGGAAAGAGTTCCTTTATATCCCGCAGCCAGAGCACTATCTCTTTTACACGCTGGCCTATCTGTCGCTGGCGGTGATGGCTTGGCAGATTTACCGCCGAGTGAAGGTGTGGATGCAGGGCAATCCGGTGGATTGGGCCCCTGCGAGCAGAGGGCGAAATTCCCTCTTGGGCGCTGTGCAAGTTTTGGCTGAAGAACGTTTGGGAATATGTTCTCGAGCAGCGCAAGGTGCGTTCCTCGCGCAAGCGCTCCGGGGCGCCAATGCATTTGCTCCTGTTTTACGGGTTCCTGACTCTGTTCATCGGAACTGTGATTCTGGCGATCAACACCTATTCGCCCTTCAAGTTCTATAGAGGCGTTTTCTATCTCGTTTACGAGATGACCCTGGACGTCATGGGCGCGCTGTTTTTGGTAGGCGTGATCTGGGCGTTCTTCCGGCGCTTGAAAATGACACGGGCCGATATTGGGCGGGCAAAAATCGATTCGTCGAACCCTCAATATGAAAAACAGCACATGGTGGGCAGAAGACGGCCCTTGAGCGGAGACTGGGGCGACTACATAACCCTAGGCCTGCTGTTCATCGTTGGTTCGACTGGTTTTCTTTTGGAAGCCGCGAGAATGGCGGTCAATCCGAAGCCCTTCGACTGGGCCGGGCCGGTAGGGCTGCTGATCAGCAAAGCATTCCCGGTGCATTCTGTCGGAGGGACGGTCCAGTTTCGGCAAAGTGGATTTACTACGAATACCTATTGGATAACGCTAACTCCCTCTGGTTACCACTTCATCTGGTGGTTCCACATGTTCTGGATATTCATGTTCTTCATGTGGATCCCGCAGATGCGGCTGCGACACATCGTGATGGCGATTTTTTCCACCGCCGGAAAGCCCGACAAGCCGATGGGCGAACTGACGCCGATCTCGATGGAGGAAGTTGAGCAAACCGGCCAGATTGGGGTGGCCACGGCCAAGGATTATTCCCGATGGCATCTCATGTCACTCGATGCCTGCATGGAATGCGGACGCTGCACCGAGGTCTGCCCCGCCTGGAATGTAGGCAAGGTTTTGAACCCCAAGCAGATCGTTCAGGACATAAGAGGCGCGATGGTAACGGGCGCAAACGTGGTTGAAACCCTTTCAGAGGAAGCGCTTTGGGCTTGCACCACTTGCAACGCCTGCGTGGAAGCCTGCCCGGTTTTGATCCGGCATGTCGATCTCATCGTGGATGCAAGAAGAAACATCGTCGCGGAGGGCAAGCTGGCGGGAACAGCGGCGGTGATGCTCCGGCAGACTGCCTCGACGTCCAGCGCATGGGGCACGCCCGCCTCCTCACGCGAGGATTGGATGAAGGGGCTGGATATTCCCCTTTGCCGCGATGGCGCCCCGTTTGAATACTTGTTTTGGGTTGGATGCGCAGGCGCAACCGATCCCGGCGCGGTGAAAACCACGAAAGCGGTTGCGGAACTGCTTAAGACGGCCGGCGTGAGTTTCTCCTGTTTGGGTCAGGAAGAAGCCTGCACCGGCGACCCCGCGCGGCGGGTTGGCGACGAATTCTTGTTCCAGGAAAAGGCGATGCAAAACGTGTCCGTTTTTGATCGATACAAGGTGAAAAAAGTGGTGACCGCTTGCCCCCACTGCTTCAATACACTCAAAAACGAGTACGGCCAGTTCGAGGGCAAGCTGGAGGTTTATCACCACTCCCAGGTTTTGGCGGAAATTCGTCCAGGCCGGAAAACTCAAAGCCAACAGTTCGCCAAAAGGCGACGTGGTTTATCATGACCCCTGCTATCTGGCGAGGGTCAACAACGAATCCGACGCTCCCAGAACGGTGCTTGGCGATGAGACGAACTTGAACTCCCACAACCCGGAGGGACTAGAGCTGACCGGGGTTTCGCACAAAGCAGGCACGCTGGCGGAGCCCGCGCACTACGGCCGCAAGACTCTGTGCTGTGGCGCAGGCGGAGGAAGGATGTGGATGGAGGAGCCGACGAACCAACGCCCGGCGAACCGCCGGGTGAACGAACTACTTGCAACCGGCGCGAAGACGGTTGCGGTTGGCTGCCCGTTCTGCCGGATCATGCTCGACGCGGGCATTAAGTCCGAGACCGAAGAAGAAATACGGCTGGTGGACATTGCGGAGATGCTCCAGGAGGCGCAACGATGATTTCTAGAGTTGGGCTGGACATTGTGGAAGTTGCCCGGATCGAGCGCGCCATGGCCCGACCGGGGTTTGTTGAAAGGATCTTGACTCCCAAGGAGCGAGCCATATGCACCACACCCGCGAAAGTCGCGGGCCGCTGGGCCGCAAAAGAGGCGATTGCGAAGGCGGTGAGGGTTAAGCTGCGTTGGCAGGATGTGGAGATACTGCCAAACTCGGCAGGCGCGCCAATCGCGCAGATCCATTCCCTGGAGTTTGATTCCTACCGCAGTCGGCTGCACCTATCGATCACCCACGAGCGGCATTATGCGGCGGCGGTAGCGATTGTGGAAGAGGGTTAGGTCGACAAAAACTCGTCTGACGCTGTCAACGCTGTTTCACCCTTAAGGGGACAACTTTTGGGCAGGAATTGAGCAAAATCCAGCATTAGCTCGTAATGGACTTGGCCGCGCCATTTTCCCTTAGGTTCTTCCTCTTGCTCGGAACAGACGCTTCCGGAGTTTCCAATAACGCCTGAATGCGATCCCAAAGCGGCGGGGAAACTTCCCGCTCGATATGCTCGAGAATCTGGCGGCTCTGGCTTATATAGCGGTCCAGCTTTTCACCTGTGCGGGTCTTCAGGGCGCCCGTTAGATTGGAGCATCGGTCGGCGAGTTTGATCTTCTTCGCAGGCACGCTCATTTTGTCGATCTCCAACAAAAGCGCGGTATTGCGGATCTCCCAAAGCTGTTTCTCCGGCAGCTTTTTCATTTCCGCATCCGGCTCTTCGCGGGTCACTTCTTTGACCAGCGCCAAAACGGGTTTGCCAAACTCCTTCTCGATCTCCTTTTCGGTGACATCGGTTTCTTCCAAAGTATCGTGGAGAATCGCCGCGCAGAGCAGGACTTCGTCGGTCACATCCGCGTCGTAACGCAGCCGGTTCAGAACATCAATGGGGTGAGTGATGTACGGCAACGGGGCGTCCCCATCACGATCCTGCTTCTTGTGCGCCTTAGCCGCGAACTTGATCGCTTTGTGGAGCATTGTAAATCCTGCCATACATTTATCATACAGCGAACCCCACTAAGCCATACTTTTATTTCATGGCCCGTGTCTTGGCGACTGTTGATATAGGAAGCAACACGGCCCATTTATTGGTTGCGGAGACCGGGTCCGGTTCGGTTCGCAAAATCCGCGACGAAACTAACTGGCTTTCTTTGGGCGAAGTGGTCGGACGCCTGCGCACGATACCCGGACCGCTTCAAGACACTCTGATCAAGACCCTGGTCGATTACAAGCAATACGCGAAGGAATACGGGGCCGATTCTATTTACGTGTTCGGGACCGAAGCCCTGCGCGCGGCTGCCAACAGCGCCGAGGTCCTGAAGCGCGTTCAGGAAACGACCGGCATTCGCGTGGAGCTGATCTCGGGCCGGCGGGAAGCCGAGCTCGGCCTACGCGGGACGCTGCTCGACAGCGGAGCGGCAAGCTTCTTGCTGGTGGAGGTGGGTGGCGGCAGCGCTCAGGTTGCCCAGTGCTCGCGAAAGAAGATCAAGGACGAGGTTTCGCTGCCTCTTGGCACCGGGATGCTGATCGCGAAAATGGGTTTGACCTGCCCCTGCGACTATGCGCATCTCAAAAGGACCCAAAGATTTGTACAGCAATCTCTTGAAGTAGCCGATCTATTGGATGATACGGGGCCGATTGTGGCTTCCGGGGGAGTTGCGCGCGGACTTTGGCGCGCGCTGCACCCGGACGGCAACAGGGTTTTGAACATCGAAGAGTTGAACTACTTGATCTGGTCTACGCAAAGGCTGGAAGTGGATGAAATCGGGAGCCGGTTTCAGGTCAAGCCCAAGAGGGCACAAACTCTTTTGCCCGGCGCGATTGTCTACCGGCAAATATTGGAGCGCGCCGGCCAGGAAGAAATGACGATCAGCCGCTTCGGCGTGCGCGAAGGCGCACTGCTCGAGATGTCGGAGGGACGGATCAGCCTGTGAGGAGTGTGAAGCGGACCTTGCGGCCAAAGAAGTGGCTCCGTTCGGACCGCTATATCAACCGCGAATACAGCTGGATTCAAATTCAACAGCCGTGTTTTGGAAGAAGCGGCCAATCCCAAGAACCCTCCGCTTGAGCGCCTGAAGTTCCTCGCAATTTTTGAATCCAATCTCGACGAGTTCTATATGGTTCGAGTATCCGGCCTAATCGAGCAGCAGGAAAGCGGCATTTTTGAACTTTCGCCGGATGGCATGTCACCCTCCGAGCAGCTCAGCCTTATTTCCAAGACCGTCATTCCTCTACGGCGGAAGGCAGGCGATCTTTGGCAACGCGTTTTGCAGCCTCTGCTGGCAGAACAGGGCGTACTGGTTGGCGAGTACGGCGCTTTACAAGAGCGGCAGCAACGTGCACTGGAGCGGATCTATGAACACGAAATCTTTCCGGTCTGCACGCCCCTCATGCTTTATCCGGCGCCCAACGTGCCGTTCATTTCCAATCGAAGTCTGAATCTGGCCGTGGTGCTGAAGGATGATAGCGGCGCGCAGAAAATTCCGCGGCTCAAAATCCCAACCGTTGTTCCCCGTGCCATCCGCGTCCATCGCAAACGCAACGAGTTTGTACTTTGCGAAGATGTGATCCGCAACAACCTGCAGAACTTGTTCCCAGGTGTGCAGATCGTTGGCGTCTACGTGTTTCGGGTTATTCGAGACGCGGACATCGAGATCCGCGAAATGGAAGCAGAGGACCTCCTCGAGACGATTGAGAAAACGATTCGCCTTCGGCGATTTGGCGACCCGGTTCTGCTCCAGGTGAGCTCGCAAATGCCCGAGGACATTCGCGATTTGCTGTCCCATGCGCTAGGCATCACTTCGGCGTCGGTCATGAGTGTGGAAGGACTGCTTGGGTTCGACGTATTTTGGGAGCTTGCCGATCTGGAGATCCCTTCTCTCAAGTTCCCGGTTTACCAGCCTTACATTTCGGAGCAGCTTTCCGGCTCCAAGAAGATCTTCGAAACGATTTCCAAGACCGACGTTTTGGTTCACCATCCTTTCGACAGCTTCCGAACGGTTGAAGATTTCGTTGCATCCGCGGCGAACGACCCTGACGTTATTGGAATCAAGCAGACCCTGTACCGCGTGGGCGCGGAGTCGCCCATCGTCGAATCCTTGCTTAAGGCGGCGGAAAACGGCAAACAGGTCGCGGTCACGGTTGAGCTTAAGGCTCGTTTCGATGAGAGCAACAACCTGGTTTGGGCAAAGGCTTTGGAGCGTGCAGGCGCGCATGTCAGCTACGGCTTTCCTGAACTCAAAACCCACGCCAAGCTATGCCTTGTCGTTCGGCGCGAGCCGAACGGCCTCAAGAGTTACGCTCACGTTGGCACCGGCAACTACAACCCCACCGACCGCGCGGCTCTACACGGATTTGGGGCTGTTTACCTGCGATCCGGAGATCGTGCAGGACATCGCCGAGTTGTTCAACTACTTGACCGGATTCTCCCGTCAGCGCGAATACAGGAAGCTCTTGGTCTCCCCGTTTGGCATGCGAGAAGGCATTTTGAAGCGCATCCATCGCGAGGTGCTGCGGTTCAACAAGACAGGGGTGGGGCGGCTGATCTTCAAGGTCAACTCTTTGGTTGAGCCGGAGGTCATCGATGCGATTTACGAAGCGGCCCAGACGGGAATGCAAATCGACTTGCTGGTTCGCGGCGTTTGCGCGCTACGGCCGGGCCTGCCGGAATTCAGCAAGAACCTCCGCGTTACCTCGGTGGTCGGGCGGTATTTGGAGCACAGCCGGGTCCTCTATTTTGAGAACGGCGGCGATCCGGAGGTGCTGATTGGAAGCGCGGACCTCATGCGCCGAAATATCTACCGGCGAATCGAGGTTTTATGCCCGGTTCAGAAACCGGAGTTCGTAAGCTATTTGCGGAACGAGGTGCTGGAGCACTATTTGCAGGACGTGGCCAACACGTGGATCATGGGCTCGGATGGAACGTACAAGCGCCGCACCGGCCCCAGCCCGGAGTTCCAGGTCCAGACGTATTTCATGGAGCACCCGGGAACGAAGTCGCTCTTTCCGCCTGAGCATGAATGAACGTGGGTGACAGTCGCGTGACGAGTGACGGGTTCGGAGATTATATTCCTTGGCGATTCAGCCTTTTTTTGAAGTAAATGGTCAAGTTTTGCCCGGCAGCCCTCCAACCGACTGGTGTTTGCTCTGCTTTCCCTCCTCTCACGTCAACCATATATTCAAATCCCTGCCACTCATAGTGGACGCGATCCGGCTCAACCTTCTTGACGGCCATTTTAGAAGGATCCCACTCGAAGGAGAGCGTTAGCAGGGCAGAGGCCCCAAGCTCGAAAGACAAGCTTGTCTCGTCAAAATGCACGGTCAGGAGTTGGCCATTGTCAGCGGGAAGTTCCACGGTCATTCTGGTATCGACCTCAGAAACCTTGACTTCGCCTGTCAGCCGCAAGCGCTTCCCATCGACTTCAAAAAACCCGCCTGCGCCGGCTTCTCCAAAAGAACCGGGATGGCTGCTCCAAAGGTAGCCGTCGAGAACGGCCGGCATCCTCTGCTCCACACTCTCCTCCCTTGTTGCTTGGTCAAGAAAGGGTTGAGGGTTGCTGTCGGAATAAACCGTCAAGTCCCTTAGATAAAAGAGATCGCCTCTAATGTGCAGATTCGCACGGTAGTAGCGGCTTTGATACCAACTCGAACGCTCGCCGGTTTCATTTCCGAACGGGTCGACAAGCTGGACTTGTGCTTGCGTTGGGGTGGACTTGAATGCCCTTTTGAACCGACGACCGGAATCGCCCATGGTTTCCACATGAAACGAACCGGTTTCGCGCAAAGCGGCCAAAGCCGCCATTTGGCGAGGATATGCTTCCGCCATCTCTGGCCATGGAAAGCTGTTTTCTTGGCCAAGCTGGGCGTAGGCGAAATAGCCGGTTGGGGCTTTGGAGATCATGTTCAGAAAGGTCTTTATGAATGTAGGGTCCTGGCCTGAGATCCAGACGGGCTCCATCGTGTCCGGTGGGTTAAGCGTTCTTCCGCCTGGAATCGGCACATCTCGGTAGTAGTAATAAACGGGATCTTGGCCGAGCATTCTGAAGACCGGAGTATTGATCTGGTTTTCCAAAGCAAGGGCCGGGCTCCAGCAGTTGACCTTGCTTGGATAGTAGCCCGCGATAGGCGCGCCCCAAATGGTGAAGCCGTCGGTTGCGATTTGGTCCCGGCAGACCGCGTAGGCGTCGATTCCATAAGTCTCCGTCAGGTGAGCCATGGTGATAGAGTCCAAGTTCCAGCTCGCTACCGATTTCGGATACTTGCCCCAAACCGACTTGAACGTCTTCATCGCCGTATCGGCAAGCTTGATGCGCTCGTCCTTCGAGTAGCCGATGGAAAACGCGACACAGGGGTTGTAATCCCACTCGTAGCCCGGTCTTCCGCGCCAGTCCACTCCCGCCGCCTTGCAGTGCAGTTCGTTCATCTCGAACCAAGTGCCGATTTCATGGTTCGCGGCCATATGTTCTTTCAGAAACGGCACAAACGGCCCGCTGACCAGCGCGTCATATTGGAGCAGCCACGTCGCCGGAAGCTTATGCTCAAGGATCGACTCCATTTGCTTTTGTACCGGTAGGAGAAGATCGGTCTTAAACCGGGGCTCAACGCCACGGATGAAGTTCACAACGTTAATACAGCGGACCGCTTCCGGGCCTTTCGCAAAATCAACCATCAGCAAGCGGCTCGTAATGGGGGTGGTGGCGGCGGCAAGGGAGTATTTGAGAAGCTCGCGGCGAGAAAGCACTTGTGGATTCTAGCAATAGTGGACTGCCGGATGAAATGCCGGCAAGTCACAAACCGCGAGGACTTGCAGTTGAGCGCCTGACCACAAGTTCGGTGTTCAGCATGGTGGAAGGGGGAACACCGTGGCCTTCGATGAGCCTCAGCAAGGCTTCGAACGCGGCCGATGCCAGGTCTGTGACCGGATGATTGACGGTGGTCAACGGGGGATAAGTGTCCTCACTTCCGGGGATCATGCCGAATCCGACGACGCTCAAATCCTCGGGCACAGAAAGGTCCCTCTCCAAAGCTGCGTAAAGAGCGCCTCGAGCCATCAGATCGTCCGCGCAGGCCAAGGCGGTTGGCGGATCGTCCACCGAGAGGATCTTTCGGGCTGCCGTCCTGCCTTCCTGAATCAAGAACTTGCCGGACTCCACATAGTCTTCGCGATACGGGATTTCCTTGCGCTTTAGAAAGTCTTTGTAGGCATCCAGCCGCATGCGAGCATCCAGCATCCCCAAATCGCCGGCAATGTGGCCGATCTTTCGGTGCCCAAGATCGTAGAGGTGCTGCATCGCCTGCTCCATGCCCTTCTGGTTATTTACACCGAAAAATGCGACGTTCACAGGCGGCTCGCCGGCAACGATGACGCAGGGAAGCTGCTTGCTGGCGGCTGTGATGAGTTCTCCCTGATCCGCATAGGGGGCGATGAAGACCACGCCGTCGACTCGGCCGTCGGCCATGATCGACAGCAGCTCGTCCTCCCCCTCACCGTTGTATCCGGTGAACATGAGCACGTCCTGGTTCAATTGGCGCGCCTTATTGGCGATTCCGTTGAGTGCCAATTGGTGATAGACGCTTGAAAAGGGGTTGTCAATGAGTTCGGGGAAGATCACCCCAATCGTGTGGCTTCTGCCTGTGACCATGGACCGGGCCACACGATTGGGGCGATAGTTCAGCTCTCGGGCGGTTTGAATGATCTTCGCCTTGAGCTCAGCAGGAACGGGTCGAGGGCCATCATTCAGCGCGTAGCTGACCGTACTCAGCGAGATATTGAGCTTTCTTGCTATGTCTTTCAGAGTGGTCGGCATATTGACTTTGCGCCGGATTTCCGGATCGAACCCATCTAGTTAACCGTGATCGTTCGACTGTATGTGTTGTTCGTCGTGCTTTGTTCCTTGATCGCGCTCGAGCTATTCACCGTAAAGGTGATGGTGTGCGCTCCCTTGGTGAACGTAAGGTAGGCCGCGTCCACCACCGTGTTGTAGCTGCCTTCAGGAATCGCTGCAATCTCCACCGTTTTTACTACGACCCCGTCCACCTTGATCGTGTTCGCGCAGCTAGGACCATCGGCCGCGCCCTGGTTCTTCGAGCAAACCGCGATGTAGTAGGGGGTAGTGTGGCTGAACGACGCCGGCTCCGCGATGGAGGTCGATGAAGCGTGAATCATGAGAGGATGAGTCCATCCGCCGGACGCGGGATCGTAGGGGATGTAATCCGGCTTGTAGGATCCGAGATTGTAATAAAAGGCGAGGTCCAGCCAAAGCTTGTAGAAGTTGGCAGAGCCCCATCCGGTGACGAAGTCCCAGTCCACGGTCCCGCTGTACACGCCGTTTGTGCCAGTGGTGATGTCATGGTAAAGATAGAAGTCCGCCGAAATGTCTTGGGCCGGATTTTCGAACCAGTTCCCCAACTGGTAGAGGGCTGGGTTAAGGCAGCCAACAAAGACTGTGCTTTTGTATATCGCGCTGTACTCACCCAGCATATCCAGGATATTGGAAGACCAAAGCGGAGTGGACGCGCTGGTTCCGTACACGTATTCAACGCCTCCATCTACGATGATCGCGTATGGGGTGAGGCCACTTGCATTTGCGGAGACGTCCGGGACTTGGCGCTTTCCGTTCGAATGGGAATTGCTCACTCCGGGACCCACTTGCCAGGATGGCCTGGCATAGAGCTTGCTGAGGCCGCCACCGCCGCCACTCGGCTTGGGCGATGTTGTGTAATCCCAGGCCGCTTCGTGGCTATAGGCGTTCGCAGATGTAAGGTAAAGGGCAGTGCCTCCAACGGATGTCACGTAAGGGCAGGAAGTCTCCATCTTCGTAGTGATCGCGTTGCTTCCGGTGTTGGAATAGGCGCCGGAGTCACCACTGGCGACCAGAATCGATACCCCAGACTCCGATAGGGCCTCACAAAGATCTTCGAAATCGGTGGCAAAAGCCTGTTCGTCTCCTGCGATGATCGTGGCTTCCTCAAAGTCCCAGCTCGAGCTGAGCACGGGAATGGATTCGATATTGCCAACCGCGTCGAAGCAATCCAATTCTCCTTGTTCCGTCTCGTTGGCCCCTGGACCATCGATAGCGAAGATGGTCGCGCTCGGCGCTTGGCCCCCGATCGTTTCGATATCGAGAGCGGCTTCGCCCGCCGCGTCACCGCCGGTCGTGGGTCCGCCGTCCACGAGGACGTCATAAATGGTGAATGGATTCACGCCAATATCTTTCGCAAACTCAATAGGATCGTCAAAATATCGGAGGGTTGGCGAGTAGATCCCGATGTTCATCCCTTGCCCTTTGTAGGTCTTCTGCAAGGGCGCAGAGTCATACCCGGTTGACAACTGGCTGGGGACATAACCGCCGCTATTTTGCTGGGGCGCCTGAACCTTGGCAACCTTATGGAAACCTGCAGGATGCTGGATTGCGAGATTCGATAGCCCGTGAACCCCGTTAATTCTGGAGGCGATCGAGGCGGGCAGTTTGGGCTGGGTCGCCGGGGCAAAGAACTCGGCCGGCTCTCCTTCCGCGATCAGTTCAGTCGGTCTCGCAAAGTTCGAATAGTGGGTAGTGAACACCTTTTCCGCATTGCCGATTGTCGTTTCCGCTGAAATAAACAAGCGGCTTGTCGCCAGGCTCACATTGGTGAATCCGCGATCGTTCAAGAATTCGGTGACTGCCTCTACGTCTGCATCGCTCGGCCCGAAACGCCGGCCAAACTCGCGTGTCTTGATCCAATGATGAAAATTCGGGGAGTTGGGATCATAAAGCTGAGCGAACAACGCATTTGCCCCCGCCTTGTTGAAGCCCTTGAAAGAAAGGCCGATTCGAAGTTTGGTTTCTTTGGAAACCGGCGAGGCGGTCGCCTTGAACTTTGAAGGGTTAGGAGCTCCTTTTACAGCCATAAGCTCCTGCGCGAAGGCCGAGCCGGCAAGCAAACCAGATATAAGAATGATTGGGGCAAATCGATGAATGCGAAACATACTGTGATCCTCCGGGTGAAATTGTATCACCGCGCCTGCCTCAATGGGGCGGATTAGGCTGCGAACCTGGCAATGAAAGCGCAATCTTAAATAAGCGCTTTCTCTTTAACCTCGAAGTAAAAGGAGACGAGTGCGGCAGCAAGGTCTTGGGGCTCGGCCTCCAGATTATGCAGTCCCGCTATCTTAAGGGGCACGGACGCCTCCCTCCGGTCGGACACAAAAAGCAAAGCGCTTGCCTTGAGATAGAGGTCGTCCGGGTCACCGATCGGGGCTTTGACGAGTTCCGCCAACCGCGGATCGGAAACGCGCGCGACAAGCGTCAGATGCCGTCGCGCCATAGGACCAAACGCGGCGCTGAGCTCCTTGGCCTGACCGGGATCTTCAACATCGGTAAAGCTCACAATGAGAGAGCGGCGTTTCCACCTGGAGGCGAGGAAGCTGAAGGCGGCGGCGGGATCGCTTTCTACCGGCTCGGCAACAAGATCGTGGATGGCTTCAATCAGAAAGCCGAGCTGGTTTCGGCCCTTTCGAGGAGGGATGTAGCGCTTAACGACGTCCGAATAAACCAACAGTCCCACATAATCGTTGGCCACGTAAACCGCCTGCGCGAGCATCAAAAGCGAGTCGAGAACGTAGTCCAGCTTCGTGATGCCGTTAACTTCGGACAGCATGCGACGCCCGACATCGATGCAGATAATCACGGGCTGATTGCGCTCTTGCTCGTACTGGCGAACGATCAGTTTTCCTCTTCTGGCAGTAGCTTTCCAATCGACTTTCCGAAAATCGTCCCCGAGCACGTATTCCCTTAGCGATTCGAACTCCGAGCCCAGGCCGCGCATGCGCGATTTCCTGATACCCAGATCCTGCAGCTTCCCCTTCTGGTTGAGGAAATCGAACTCCCGCATTGCGAGCACGTTCGGATAAACGCGGACCGGCTGCTCGGTATCGAGTCTGGTCTGTTTCTCCACGAGCCCGAGCGGACAGGCGATACGCAGAAAGGTGCCCTGAAAGAAGGTCTCCCCACGTTCGGCAGGGGTGACCATATAAGAAAGCTCCTCGATGCCTCCGGGCTGCAAGGCGAGGTCGAACTCCTTTCTGGTCGCCTCAAAGCGGGAAGGCGGCTCATCCCGGAGGCGCGCCCTAACCGCTTCGGCTCCCTCGTTGAATATCCGCAGCACCACTTTGTTCTGGACTCGAACGGAGAGAACCGGATCAAACCGTCTTTCAAAGCGCAGGCCGCTCGTATCAGGGCAGAGCCGCCAGGTTATGTAGGCCACTAAGAGCAGAAAACCATCAAAGACGAAAGCGAGCCAGGCCATGCCCACAACGGCCGCAACTGCGGCGAAAGGGATGCCGACGGCAAATACCAGCCAAAAACGCTTCGTAGGAACCAAATTGCTTCACTTGCGAGGCAGCGGACGTCGCTGCTTCCAAAAGGTACGATGAAGTATGCCTCAGGAACTGCTGGTTCTTAGCCCGGAAAAAACAGTTCTTTCATTCGACTTGGCTCGAACGGGCTCGCGTGTGTTTGCTCAACTGCTGGATCTCCTGCTGATTATCGTCGGCATGGTCATCGTTTTCTATATTGGGGTGGCGCTCGTCCTTATCTTTCCGAGCTTTCGCGCCTTGGGCCTCGCTCCAATGCTGTTCGCTGCTTCGCTGGGCTGGCTGGTCTATTTCATTCTTTTTGAAGGGCTTTGGAACGGGCAAACCCTTGGGAAGAAAGCCCTCGGCATACGCGTGCGCATGGCGGACGGAACGCCGCTGACATTTCGCGCCGCTCTGGCCCGCAATCTTCTCCGGCCTGCGGATCTGCTGCCGTTTTATTACTTCCTGGGGTTCCTCGCCATGTTTACGAATGTGAGGTCTCAGCGCATTGGGGACATGGTCGCGGGAACCGTGGTTCTGAGAGAAAGGAAGCCGATGGCGATCTTTTCCCCCGCGCCGTACGTGCTGGGCGTCCACCCGTTCGAAAGCCAGGTTGGGGACCTGCGGGGAATGACAAACGACGAATACGCAGTTCTCAAACGACTTTGCGACCGGTTTCCCAAATTACCCACTCGGGTACAGGACCAACTGATCGCCGAGGTTTGGCAGCCGTTCGCCCAACGTTTCAAAATCTCACCCCTGCCAAACGTCCATCCGGTTTACCTTGCGGAGGCCGTCGTCATGAAATATGGTCGAAGGCAGGGTTTGCTCTGATAACTTATGTGGATAGCAATTGGAAAACTGTGCAAAGCTTTGGAGGGAGGAAATCAAGGCCCTTCAAAAGGCGTAATTGGCGGTTTATTCACAGGGTTATCCACTCTGGACCTTTGGATTTTTGCGCCAAATTCAGCTTCAAATCGAGTATTTGCAAAGGCATGCAAGGCTGGCGGCTGTAAGTTATCCCCAATTTCAGGAAGCCCCTAATTATAACAATAAGAATTCATATAAAGCCTAGATCTTAAGAGATACAGAGTGAACAACTACGCGGCGGAGCCCGAAGCCATCGTCAACCGCCTAACCCTTCACCACTTCCGAAACTACGATTCTTTGGACATTGCTCTGGATGCGGGAATACACCTCGTTTCGGGCCAGAACGCACAGGGCAAGACGAATCTTCTGGAAGCCCTCTATCTGCTCTCCACCACCCGCCTGCTTAGAGGGCAGAAGGACAGCGAGGCCATTCAGGAGGGATTCGGGGGAGCCACGGTTTGTGCCGAAGTGGGACACTCTTCCACGTCGGTTTCGGTGGTGCTTGACCGCTCAGCGAGAAAGCGGGTTCTGCTCAATGGGCTGGCTCTGCCCCGTGCGTCCGATGTCCTTGGCCGTCTTCCGTGCGTCTGCATTTCTTCGGCTGATCTCTCGATCGTCCATGGAGAGCCTTCCGACCGGCGGCTGTTCCTGGATCTGGAACTCAGCCAGCTTTACCCCGCCTATCTTCGGCACCTTGCGGTCTACCGGCGTGCGTTGGACCACCGCAACGCCTTGCTAAAGACGGCCGCAACCGAGACATATCAGCGCAGAGTTGTTCGAAACCTGGGAATCGGAGCTGGCGGGCCACGGGGCCGCTCTCCGCGAGTTCAGGACCCGCTTTCTTACCGGGCTGGCTCCCTTTGCACAAACGGCTCATTCCCAAATGGGCGGAGGGGAAACGATTGAGCTCTCCTACGAGCCCAAGGATCCTGGGATGAGTGAAGACGAACTGCGCGGCCAGTTGGAGAGTTCTCGGTTGCATGAGATTCACCGGGGCCTCACAACGGTTGGCCCCCATCGAGATGATTTCCGCATCGAGGTCGGAGGAATGAAGGCGCGGCTCTTTGCCAGCCAAGGCCAGCAGAGAACCGCAATGCTCAGCATCAAGCTGGGATCGATGGAGTTGGAGCGCGGAGAGCGTGGTTCGCCGCCTCTCTTGTTGCTTGACGACATCCTGTCTGACCTGGATGAAGGAAGGAGAGCGAGGTTGATGGATTGGGTTCTGGAACGAGCGGGCCAGACTCTGCTTACTTGCACTGAGCCGGCCGCAGCCGGGCCGGGAATCCTTTCGCAGGCGCGAATACTTAGTGTGAGCCAGGGGAAGGTGACGGAAGAGCAGGAAGAGTGTCGAGGCGCAGCCTCTTAACCAGTCCAAGTCAGGGCCTTTCGATTCTTCCTTGCACGGCGGGCGATAAAAGGGGCCGAAGATTCATATCCAAATCTTCGGCCCCAGTTTCACTGAATAGAACGAGAATTTCTAGCCGCCGAACTTATAACCGACGTACAGACCGATCGCGTCCGCGTGGACTCCATAGTCTGGTTCGGCCAGGATCAGCGTTGCTTCAGCGATCCATCGAGTAGCAAACTCGGTACCTATGCCAAGGCGGCCGGAAAACCGGAAGTTGCTATCTGCAAAGTCGTAAAGTGTGCCGCCGAGACCGATGAACGCGTATGCAGTGCCTACGGTAGGACCATACTTGCCGGTCTGGTTGGGTGAAAAATAGAACCGTTCGTTTAATGCGATTGGAAAGAGGTTGAACCGCTCGTTTCCATGAGTTCTCGCCAGCCAGTCGATCGAAATGTAAGTCTCGGCGTTCTTGAAGATGTTGTTCGAGAACGTGTAGTCCACGCCCAACCCGAGCAACACGCTGCTTGCATGTGAAAGTTGGGAATCGATGGAGAAATCAACGCCGCCCCGCAATGTGAAGTACGCCGGCGAGGGAGTTGGTCCCAAGTCGCCTTGTACTGCGGTCGTTGTGCCCAGCGAGTTGGTGAGCAATTTGGTTGACGTGCTGTTGCCCGTTTGGGCCGAAGCGAGCGAGCCGAGCGCGAGCGCACTCACTGCCGCGATGACATGTCCTGCTTTCAAAATTTCGATCCTCCGGTTGTTGAGCGTGACAAGGAAAATGATGCGCAATTTGCACAGCCCTCACGTTCCCTCTATTTTTACTTCATTGACGGCGGATTCCAAGCGTTTCGTGCTAAAGTGGTCGGTTTTTTGTCGTAAAGCCCGTTTTGAGGGGATCATTTTCGGACTTCCTTGACTAACCCATAATAAATCAAATGCTTGCAAAGCGCTCTGAGTCCATCGTCGTTCTCATTGACATGCAGCCCAGTTTCCTGAGGCCCATTGTGGACGCCGATGAGGTGCTCAAGCGCTGCAAATTCTTGCTTCAAACAGCCAAACTGCTGCAAGTTCCCCTATTGGCCACCGAACAATACCCCTCTCGAATGGGCGGAACACACGAGGAGCTGGCGTCTCTTTTGGAGGCGAAGCCGATTGGGAAGATGTGTTTTTCCTGCGCGAGATCGGCGGAGTTTATGTCAGAGCTTGAGGCCTCCGGCAAGAAGCAAGCAGTTCTCATCGGCATTGAAACTCCGATCTGTGTGAATCAGACCGCGCATGACCTGACCGAGCGTGGCTACGAGGTCCTTCTGGCTGTCGATGCGGTTGGCGGCCGCTCAATCGAAATGCACAATCTTGCCCTCCAGCGGCTACAATCCGCCGGCGTGGTTATGGGCCAGACGGAATCCATCGTTTACGAATGGATGGATTCGGCCGAGGACCCGGCGTTCCGACAGGTCTTACAATTAGTGAAAGAGTTGTAATGCGCCAAATCCGAAAATCCCCGGCGTAACATTGTAATATAATCACCTTGAGGGCGGCTTTGCCAAGCGGGCAAGGGCGGCTTTTCGTTACGGAGGCTCAATGAAGTACATGCCATTTTCCATCAAGAGGACGCTGGCCCTTTTGGCGGCTCTTTTGCTAACTTTAGGTGGTCTATCAAAGTCCGGCGCGGCACAAACGGTGCCGCCGGCTTGGCATTCAACCTCGACCTATGCGGTTGGAGATCTGGTTGAGGCCTATGGCAATATTTACCGGTGCACTCATGCGGCTTCCATGCCAAACATTGACCCTTCGAAGGCTTATGGCAACTGGGAGCTGTTCTTCGTGCGGGCGAACACCACGCTTCTCATCGGAAAGGGTCAAGCATTCCCATCCCTGGCCACCGCTTGGAGCTATTGCATGAACAGCAGGATCGCTCAGAGCGCCTTTCTTCATTTGTCCATCGACACCGCGCAGGGCAATTTCGCCGAGGCTTTTAGTGTTCCGTTTAGCTTGGATCACCCTTTTGGAGCAAATATCTCCATCATTGGCGACCATGAAAGCAATATCGCGATCAGCTTTTATAATTCTAACGGACTCGCCCTTGACGGGGGCCACAGCTTTGGCTCAATCTCCGGCGTGCAACTGATCAGCACCCCGGATGAGAACGACGTCTATAACGGCATCGTCATCAACGGCGGGGAAATTGTCCGGACTCTCGAATGTGGGGATTCAGGGATTCAATATTCCGGTAGTGGCCGAGTATGGTGCGCATGTCACGATGACGAGCGAGACCATTCCTCAAACCAGCCCGGACAATTCGCCAACCTATGGCATCGATGCCTCCTATGGCTCGATTGTCAACATGGAAGGCTGCACCGTCACGGGGTGCCTAGTTGGGGTCGAAGTCAGAAACGGCGCCAATATTGACATATCCGGGGGCACGATATCGGATAACTTCACTGGCATTGAGGCGCAAATGAATGGTCAGGCAGACGCTTCGAGCGCCACCTTCACGGGCAATTCTTCCTTTGATATTTCGGCTTTAACTGCGGGAATCGTGCAGGCAAGCGGCGCCAGTTATAACAATTCCAAGACTGAGACCGCTTCGGGCGGCTCGATTTTCACCAGCGGGCCTTAAGCTTGAGTGGTACCGGCTGGTTGCGCTGCTAACGGTTGCTTCATCATAATGAACTGGGCGACCCGGCCAAACCGGCCGGGTCGCCTTTTTTGGGGAGTGCTTTGATATGAAGCTTTCATTCATCCTTGTCTGCGCCTTTGTCGCCTCTCTGTTCTGCCTTTCCGCGCCAGGCAACGCGCAGTCTTTCCCTCCGGCTTGGAACAACACGGCCAAGTACGCGCCGGGAGACCTTGTCACCGACTATGGCAATATTTACCGCTGCCTAAAAGCGGTGGCCACCCCTTATTTGGATCCGTCCAAGACTTACGCGAACTGGGAGCTTCACTATGTGAGAAACAACACGACTCTGCTGATTGGTGTGAACCAGGCCTTCCCGACTTTTACAACGGCTTGGAATTATGCGCTCAACGCCGCCATTGCCCAGGGCGTGTACCTGCATCTGAATATTTCATCCAACGAGGGCGATTACGCCCAAACGTTCACTTCGCAGCTCAATCTTGACCATCCGTTCGGCGGCAATATCAGTATTATAGGTGACGATCCCGCAAAGATCGTTCTGACCTTTTCCAACTGTAACGGGGTGATCATCGATTCGGGGCACGCTTTGGCCAGCCTTGAATACGTCACGCTCAACGCCACGTTCACAGACCCTGTCGGCCTGTTCGGCTTGACAGCCACAACCAACGCAGTTCTGAAAAACGTATATGACGTCCCGATGACGGGCTTCGAGTTTCCCGTCTATGCTTCCTATGGCGCCAGCATTACTCTTGGTGACGAGACCCTTTCAGGCATCTCGATCGGCATCAAGGCGGATTACGGAGCGACGATCTCGGCGCAAAGTTGCAACATAGAGAATTCGCCGGCCGGAGTTGGAGTCTCCGCTATTGACGGCGGAATCGTCAACTTCGAATCGGGCACAACTTCACACTGTGAGATTGGTATTCAAGCCGGACTCAGAGGTTATATCGATGCCACGTATTCGACATGTTCCAATAACACGCAAGACATTGTTGCTTACGATGGTGGCGCAGTTTCTGCGATGACGGCCACCTACAGCGAATCCAAGACTGAGGTGGATTCCCACGGGTCTTTTATCTTTACGAGTTAGCCACTGAGGATCTCGCGAAGGCGTCGGCGCTGTGCGAGGGCGCGCAGCTTCTTGATCGCTTGGACCTCGATCTGCCGAACTCTTTCCCGGGAGAGTTTCATCTCTTTGGCGATGTCGTCCTGCAAAACCTGCTGCTCGGCGCCTTCTTCAAGCTGGAAGCGGAGAAGCATGACGCGCTGCTCGCGCTCATTGAGCTCGCAAAGGATTCGACGGAGCTCGTGAGCCATTTCATCGCTTAGAACCAGGGCCTCGGGATCCCTGTTCACCGTGTCCCGGATAAGGCCGCCAAGAGTGGTGCCGTTCGTTTCGCCGACCGACATATCCAGGCTCAGCATGTCCTGGCTGGATTGCAGCAGGGTCATGAGTTTGCGGGGTGTGATGCCGAGGGCGCTGGAAAGCTGGTCTGTCGAAGGGTCAGTGCCCATTTCGCGAACGAGGCGAAGACGCTCTTTTTCAAATTTTCGCAGCCATTGGGAAACGTGGGCGGGAAGGCGGATGGCTTTCGACTTGTTGTCGATCGCGCGGCCGATCGCCTGGCGGATCCAGTGGGTGGCGTATGTGGAAAATCGGAACCCTCGTTTCGGATCAAATCGCTGGGCGGCCTGCATCAAGCCGATGGCTCCTTCTTGGATCAGATCTTCGAGAGGTATGGCCTTGCTTCGATAAGTTTTGGCGATATTGATCACGAGCCGCATATTGGACTCGATGAGCCGTTGACGGGCAAGCTCGTTGCCCTGCTGGACAAGCATCGTAAGTTCCTCTTCCTGACTCGCAGTAAGGAGCGGCGCTTGTGTTAGCCGATTTAAATAGCTTGGAATACCTTCTTCGTGTTCCATGAACTGTGCAGCTTGGGTCGTCCGTCTATCGTTTCCTTGATTCGGAAAATCCGATCAATTTGCGATCTGCGCAGACCCAGTTTGGAAAGGTAAGCAAACATCATGCCAACTGTTCCGTTTCTGGCCCTGCCGAGGGCTATCCCACATACTGGACGACACCCGGTGAACAGTTGTTCGCAATGTAGATTTATACCCGACACCCATGATTGCGTATCGTTCTTTCATTATCCATTTCTAAGGGGTATTAGGTTTATTCCGCGATAATTGCGGGGCAAATTACCTTAGAATTGCGGCAAAATCGCAAGTTTCCGCTAGAACCCTAAAGACTGGTACCCTATCTGGCAATGAGCGCTGTTCAGGTTATTCCATTGGGCGGAGTTGGCGAGATCGGGAAGAACTGTACAGTTATCCGGCAAGACGACGATATTATTGTTATTGACTGTGGGTTGAGCTTCCCTACCGAGGAAATGCTCGGAGTCGACATTGTCATTCCGGATTTCACTTATCTGGTTGAGAATCAAGACAAAGTTCGCGGGGTTTTCATCACCCATGCCCACGAAGACCATGTGGGTGCGCTGCCCTATCTTTTGCAGCAGATAAACGTGCCGATCTACGCGAGCGAGTTTACGCACGCATTGATCCGCCAAAAGCTTGATGAGCGGCTCGATCTGCGCAAAATCCAGCTTCCCGTCTTCAAGCCTGGCGACATTATTAAAGCCGGTTCCCTCACAGTTGAGCCGGTGAGGGTTACCCACTCGATCCCCGAGACCTGCTCAATGGCGATTCGGACCAAGCATGGGATCATTCTCATGACCGCCGACTTTAAATTCGATTTCACCCCGGTCGATGGGAAACTTTCCAATATCGCCCGTTTTGGCGAGTTGGGGAATGAAGGGGTCGTCGCACTCTTGAGTGACAGCACGAACGTGGAGCGCCCGGGCTGGGGCCCGAGCGAACGTGAGGTTAGCACCGGATTACGAAGGGTTTTTACCACCGCCAAGGGGCGGGTCTTGTTGACTACCTTCGCCAGCAATATCCACCGAATGCAGCAGGTTTACGACGTTGCGGCCGAGGTTGGGCGGAAAGTTGCCACGGTTGGCCGGCGCATGGAGCAGAACGTGGATATCTGCGTTCGCATGGGTTATCTCAAGATTCCCAAGGGAACGCGCATCAACCTGGACGAAGCGAAGAATTACCGCGCGGACCAACTGGCGATTCTCACTACCGGCTCCCAGGGCGAGCCGATGTCCGCATTGGTGCAGATGTCGAAGGAAGAATATTCGCGATTGCGCGTGATCGAGGGCGATACGCTCATTTATTCGGCGCGCCCGATTCCGGGCAACGAGGCCGCCATTTGGCGGACCATCAACCGGTTGTTTAGGCAAGGCGTGGAAGTTGTCTATGACTCGAAAGTGCCCACCCACGTCAGCGGCCACGCGTATCAGGAAGAGCTCAAAATGATGGTCAACCTGACGCGGCCGTATTACGTTGCCCCGGTTCACGGCGAGCCACGGCATCAGCACGCTTATTTGGAGATCGCGCGAAATATGGGTTACCCCGAGCACCGAATCTTTACGATGCTGGACGGCGTTCCTCTGAATATCGAGGAGACATCGGCTAGCCTGGGCGAGGCAGTCCAGTGCGGTCGCGTTCTAGTGGACAGCGCGGGAATGCCCGGAGTTACGGATGAGGTCTTGAGGGACAGAAACAACGTGGCCCGGGACGGACTGATCACGGTTACGATTGCGGTCGATCCGGAGCGCGGCGAGATCGTGGGTGACCCGATCCTGCAGGCCAAAGGGTTCCACGCTGCTGAGGGCACGCTAGAGGCCGTTGCGGAGGCTCTGAACGACGCGCTGGATCATCTGGATGAGAACGATATTCGGGATGTGGACCGGCTGCGGCATCAGGTTTCCGATATCGTGAAGAAACATATTCAGAAGAAAACGCAGCTTAGGCCCGTGGTCATGCCAACCGTGCTGGAGGTCTAGGCAGGTGATGAGTGACGCGTGACGGTTGACGGGCTCGGAAGGGAGGGATCGAACCATTCCTCGCGATCCTGACTCTTTTCTATCCTCGCCGGCCCCAATGCCGCCAGCGACTTCAAGTTGGACCTTCTTCCTTTTACGCGAGATCTTCGAACGCGTCACTCAATGCAAGTTTTTGCAACGTCCCGGGTAACCTCAGCAGTACACCGTAGAGAGCATGGCGTTGTCATGCTGTCTTACGGAACGAAGTTTTGAGCCGGCCTCCTGACCCCAACTATATTGTTTTTGACCAAGTCGAGGTCCGCTACAGCGAACTAGTGCTGGGGCTTGCCGGTATTTCTTTGAACATTCCCCGCGGCGAGTTTGTGTTCTTTGTCGGCCAAACCGGAAGCGGAAAGAGTTCGCTGCTGAAGCTTCTCACGAGAGAGGTCAGGCATACGGCCGGGCATGTTTCGTGGCGTGGACAGGACCTTGGCGAGCTTGCCGATAAGGATATTCCCGCCCTTAGGCGGCAAATGGGAATCGTGCCGCAGGATTTTGCCCTACTGCCTCGAAAGCGGGTTTGGGAGAACGTGGCTTACGCGATGCGCGCCATCGGCGCGAGCAGGAGGGAGGCAAGAAGAAAGGTCGCGCAGATCCTGGAGGTCGTCAATATCGGCCATCGGGCAGACGCGTTTCCGCACGAACTTAGCGGAGGCGAGCAGCAGCGCGTGGCCATCGGCAGGGCTCTCATCAACCACCCCGAGCTTTTAATCGCGGACGAGCCTACCGGCAACCTGGACCCTCAGCATAGCTGGGAAATCATGGATCTTCTCAGGCAGCTTAATGAGAACGGAACCACGATTCTGGTCGCGAGCCACGATATTGTCGTAGTTGAGCGCATGGGGCGGAGGACGGTCACCCTGGATTCGGGCAAGATCGTCACGGACAGCCACCCCGAGATCACGCCGGGCATTTTTCAATCGAACGGAGGCCTGGCCGGATCGGACGATCCTCCCGCGCCGCAGGAATGGGAACAAAGGGAGGATAAGGGTGCTTGACCGTATCGAGTTCCTCCTGACCGAGGCATTCACAGCCCTCCGCCGCAATGGCCTCATGACCTTTGCCGCAGTCACCACCGCGGCCGCCTCGCTCTTCTTGCTTGGCGGTCTGGCCTATGTTTATTACCGTGTGAGCGGGTTTACCACCAACGTATCGAACAAGTTCGAAATGAACGTGTTCATGAGAATGGATCTTCCCCGGCCGCAAGCTTTGGACGCTGCCGCGAAAATCAAGAAGATGCCGGGCGTACGAAGCGTCACTCTCCTGCCCAAAGAGCAATCTTGGAAGGAATGGCAGCAGAAGCTGAACCTGAGTCCGGAGGGGATAGACAATCCCTTGCCAGACAAGCTTCGGGTCATGCTCACCGATCCCACCAAGGCGGATAACCTTGCGACTTCGATTCAGCTTATGCCCGAGGTGTATCAGCCCTCGGGGGTGGAGTATTCGAAGGACGCGCAACGCCTGATCGACACCATGTTGACCCTCGTGCGCTATGTGGGGGGCGGATTCGGCATTGTGCTTCTGCTTACGGCCGGAATTCTCATACACAACGCCATTCGGTTGACGGTCATCGCCAGGCGAAGAGAAATCCGAATCATGCAGCTTGTGGGCGCCTCGTATTCCACGATTTGGATTCCCTTTGTTATCGAGGGCATGATTCAAGGGATGATTGGAGGGTTTTGTGCCGCGTTTCTCCTGTGGGGGGCGCAAGGCGGGCTTCAAAAGTTTGTCGAGGGGATCACCAGCCAAATTGCGTTTCCTGCGTTCCCTCTGTGGACGGTGGTGGGCATCCTCTCGGCGATAGGAGCCGGCTATGGGTTCTGCTGTTCGGCAATTGCCGTTCGCGAACCGCTCCGCCAGGTGATCGGAGCCCTGCGTTGAGGCGTCTCTTTTGTTTTTTATTGGCCCTGCTGCTGGCGGCCGGCTTGGGATTTGCCCAACACACGAAAAAGCCGAACAAAAAGCCCAACCTGAAGGAGCTCAAGAAGCAGCATGCTTCCAAGCATTCTCAGATCGTGGCGCTTCATAACAAGGCAAAGGTCATTCGCAGGAAGGCGAGCCATGTCCGCATGGACATCCATACGCTGGATGACCAGATCGGCGAGCACGTGGAAAAGGTCGAAAAGATCCAGGCTCGGCTGAAGATGAATCTGAAGCTGCAGGTTTCGCTGGCGAGCGACTTAAAGGTGGCGACGCAGAGGCTCAAGGTTCGCAGCATGCAGGCCATGCTGCGTATCCGGCAAATGTATATGCACGGCGAGTCAACGCTTGCTTCCGCAATCGTCGGCTCCGACGGACTTGCCGATCTTTCCGCCCGGCAGTTCGTGTTCGAGCGCATCGCTCAGCGTGATCGCCAACTGTTTGAGGAAGTCAAAGAACTGCAGCAGAACGTTGTTCGCAAGAAGAACGAGGTCGACAGCATCATCGTTCAGGTCCGGCAAGACGAAGACGATGAAAAAACCGCCGAGGCCGAGCTCCAAGATGAGCGCCAGGACAAAGCCGATGCTTTGGACGACCTAAAGAATCAAGAAGGGCAAGTAGAAGCGCTCCTCAAGGAACTGGACAAGGAAGACGAGGAAACCATGGCCGAGATCCAGGCCTTTGAAGGCGGCTCAGTGGCGCGCGGCATGCCCGCATTTCATGGCCGATTCCTCATTCCGGTTTATGGCGCCAGATTTTCCAGCGGGTTCGGCATGCGGTTTCATCCCGTTCTCCATCGAATGCGCATGCATACCGGCCAAGACCTGGCGGCTCCCGGTGGGACACCCATTCATGCGGCAGCGGACGGCATCGTGGTATCCACCCGCTGGTCGCGCGGCTATGGCAACCTGGTCACCATTGAGCATGGCGGAGGCTATTCCACGCTGTATGGCCACTGTATGAGCTTTGTTGCCCACCCCGGCCAGCATGTCCGAAGGGGCGACGTTGTGGCCCGCGTTGGTAAAACAGGGCTTGCTACCGGCTACCACTGCCACTTCGAGGTTCGTATTAATGGCCGCCCGGTCAACCCCTTACCTTACTTGAGAGGATGAAAGGGGCGATTGTTGCGATTGGGGGTGGAGATATCCGCTCGGGTGAGACCCAGCCAATCGACGAGCACAGAATTCCGCCTTACCGGCAAATCTCAGCCCAATGCCTTGTTTATTCCCACCGCTTTGGCCGATTCGGAGGACTATGTTGAGTCATTTCAAATTGCCTACCGGGACCGGCTGGGCTGCAAGACCGACGTTCTTCGGTTGGTAAGCGAGAGGCCGGACCAGGTTGAGATCGCACAAAAAGTGGCCCTCGCCGATCTGGTTTATGTTGGTGGGGGAAGCACGCTGAACTTGATGAGGATCTGGCGGAAAACCGGGCTTGACAAGATGCTAAGAACGGCTTGGGAGCGTGGCACTGTGCTCTCCGGAACCAGCGCAGGCGCCAACTGCTGGTTTCAGTATAGCCATAGCGATTCGGGGTTTCTATTTTAAGAAACCCAGGACCACGTACATGCGCGTCAAGTGCCTGGGACTTGTGCCGGGGACCTATTGCCCGCACGTGTTGGGCGAAGGGCGGATGGACGATTTCAAACGCATGATCGCCAAATATGGCGGTGTAGGTTATGCGGTGGATAACTTGGGAGCAATCCTCGTACAAAACGGAGAAGTTTCTGCATTGCGCTGCAACGATGGAGTGTTCGTTCGGCGTATCAACCGAGTAAGGAGAGAGATTGTAGAAGCGGATCTTTAGTCAGAGAAACTACACCGCAAAAGTGCGTGGATGTTGCTTGGAGGAATCCTGGCAGTCATGTCGGATACCACATCCGAAAAGATGTGGAAAAAAAGCGGGTGTAGTCAAATCTTTTGACATCAATTTCCGCGTCTCTTTGCCGTATCATGAGTTGTCGAGAAGTAATAAATGCTTCTCGTTTGACCGAAGCCTAATGCCGCAGCGGCGGCTACGGGGGAACCGATATTTGGGGTGTATCTCTTTGATTAAGAGTAGGGTGGTTTCTGGCCCGAACCCGTCAGCTAACCTCGTCGGCTTATGCAGGAACCAGACCCATTTGGTCTGGAGGAGGTCGTGAATGTTAACTGAGTTCGAGGTTCGACATAGCGTTCTGGACATCGTGATGTCCCAAGCGGTTCCGCCGCGCAAGGTTCGTCGGCTTATTCAGCTCGCAACAATACTCAAACGCGAATCTCAAGCTCTTCTTCACGCCCGTGCCCTATCCGCCCAAGCGGCAGATTGCAATACAGCAGCGCACATGGATCGCCGAATTCGGAGCCTCCGAGAGCAGTACAACGATGTAAGGCTGGTGGCCGACCGGATTCGGAGCGAGTCCAAGAGTGAGGTTGGAAGTGACCTGGCTTTGGCATAGCGTCAAGAGATCGGGCTCACTTACGATGGAGTAAGTGACAACCCCACGATTAGCGCCGTTCGGACTACCACCGAACGGCGCAAAAACTCCCAAACCCTAACAAAGGAGTTGCAATGTATTCGGAGTTTGAACTTAAACGGCAAATTGAAAAAATCGCCACCGGCGACGATTCCCCGATTCGTAAGGCACGACGCCTTTTGGCTCTCAGCCACCTAGTTGGCCGCTTTTCCAAGCGATTGGACCAAGGGGCATTCCTTTTACAAGAGGACGAAGACGAAGGCGCAAACCGCATGTTGGACACCGCCGAAGGGCTTAAGCGCCTCGAACAAGAGGCACGTTTGGCCGCTTATACCGTGTTAAAGGGAGCTCATGCGAGGCCACTGAGCTTTGAGGTGAGATCGGAGGCAACGGCGTATCCCATGCAGTGGATGGACACGAAGGAACGGCTGGACGATCGGCTAGGCTATAACTAGGTTAGGTTTGTGGGATTTGGGTATTGGGGTTAGCCGTGAGGCGCGGAACGAGAACTTCTGTAGTAGACGAGCCTAATACCCAAAACCCAAAACCTATTCCACAACACTCTTCGCAACGCGAAACCCTTGATTGCTGAAGGACGCGTGGATGTTCACGGTCCCGATATCCACGGAATTAAAGAAACAGCATGCATTGCGGCTGCACCACCAGGAGCCGCCCCTGGAGTGAACTCCAATGGCCGAACGGTCGTTCGGCATGCGGCCCGTGCAGAACTGGAAGACATTCCCGTAAATGTCGTACAAGCCCAATGGGTTGGGTAGAAAATGCCCAACCGGGGACGTGTACATGTAGCCGTCCGAGTAGTCCGGCTTGAGGTGGTCGCGGCCGTGCCAGACGTTGGCGTATTTGCCGATCTGATCGGGGTCGTTGCCCCAGAAATAATCGGTCTTGGCGCCGGCTCGGCTGGCAACTTCCCATTCGTCCAAAGTAGGCAGGCGCACGTCCGCCCATTGGCAGTATTCCTCCGCATCGTGAAAACTGATGCCGGTGACGGGATGGTCCATCTTCTTCTCAATGCCGCCACGGGTGATTCCGTTGGGGAATCGCCAATAGGCGGTTGGGTCTTGGATCCAGCGAAACTCCTTGAGGGGTGGCTCGAACACCATCGAGTTGTGCCGCTTCTCGGCGTCGGTCACATAATGAGTGGCTTGCACGAAGGCCTGAAAATCGGCGTTCGTGACGTCGTATTTGGCGATGCAAAAAGCGCTGAGCTGCACCTTGCGCAGGGGGTTGAAGAGATACTCTTTCTTCCCGACCACGTAGGTTCCCGCGGGTATCCGGACAAAATCGAAGGTGGAATCCGGAGACAATAGCCACGAAAGCCCAAGGGCAAGTCCCAGCATTTAGGCCGCCCGCTTACCGCGTTTTGTAGAAAGCTTCGGCCCGGTCAATCGTAAGCTTCTGGTTCGCTTCGTTTCCTACCACCGAGGATTTGTAGTCCGCGTTGGCGCTGTAGCACTTCTTATATGTCTGGGAATCCACGAACGGCTGGTATTTGCCGTCCTTCATCAGCAGGAACAGGGTGGTGAGCAGGTCCAGGTCCTTCTTGTTTCTTTCGAAGGCCTTAATGATGTCCGGGATCATCTCATAGGCATCGATCTCGACGATCGCGTGCTTCAGGTTCAGTCCGACGTGGGGGCTTCGCTTCATCGTCGCGCGAATGAGCGCGATAACCTTGGTGCGGTTGTTCTTGAGGAACGCCTCTTGGCGCTCGCTCCATGCCATCGTGTAGTCGAAATTCCCCGGCAGTTGGCCAAAGATGAGATGCTCCTCGCCAACGATGCCCGGCATCGGGTCGCAGTTCTGGTCCATCGCTTCACCGTGGATCATCGTGAACGTGAACTTTTCGTTGAGGGAAAGAGAGTTGAACTTTGCGTCGGCGAGAGGTTCGCTCCCATCATCGGTATCCTTGATGCCCTTGATCATCGCCTCGACCTTCTTGAGTCCCCAGGTAGGCGTGGAGATATGGAGGCGGTATTCGTGATATTTGACGCTTGCCGCCGGAATATGCGGATTCTCATCTTGCGCAACGGCAATTCCCACAAGCGCAACAGCAACCAACGATAGCGAAAACTTCTTCATCCTCTTCCCTGCCCTCTTTCTCCATTGTTGCAGATTCGAGAGACTCTTGCATGCATATGCATAGGTAACTACCCGTTGTCTCGCGGCTTCCTTGGACGAAACACGAACCACGCCAGGGTGCCGGCCAAGGTCTCCAGGATGAGAACGAGGACGAGGCCGATAAGCAAGACGATCATCACGGAGGCCCGCTGTTCGGAGTTCCAGTTCGCAAATGTGGCGATCGCGGCGATCGCGCCGTAGAAACCAAGCCCGAGTTTCAACAGGTCCTGAACTATTTGGGGCAATTCGCCGAATTTCTTATTCATCGTGTTTTTTGCGAGGGCCAGGAAGCATCGGTAAACTCGATGCTTCAGCCATGAACCGATTTCAATTATGCTTGATCGCGGTCTGCCTTGCCGCTAGTTCTTGTGCACAGGAGTTTTATCAGGGGCGCCAAGGCTTTGATGACGACTGGCGATTTCAGGAAGTGAAGCTCCAGCGCCCGGTCAGCGACATCAAAGAGTGGCGTTGGAGCCCAATCGACAAGGTGGATGCGGATGCGCCATCGCTCCCCATGTTCTCGGGTCTGACCGCTCCGGCAAAACCAGGCGACGATGTGTTTCATGGGCGCGTGGGCTTCGCGCTGTTTCGCACAACGCTTCGGCATGACTTTGCCAAGGGCGAGCTCAAAGTTTTGCACTTCGATTCGGTCGACGATAACGGCACCGTGTATTTGAACGGTAAGAGACTTCTCCATCACGAAGGCTGGAGCGATCCGTTCGACATTCCCTTGGATGGCTGGCGCGACGGCCAGGACAACCAGTTGGCAGTGGTTGTCGAGAACACGGGTGGACCTGGCGGTATCGCCGCCGCTAGTTACTTGCGGCATTCGGCTGAAGATGGGGTTCCCCAGGCGGCGGCAGCATATGATGACCACTCCTGGCGCAAGGTACAACTGCCGCATGACTTCGTGATCGAGGGCAAATTTTCTCCCGACGAAGACGCCGGCCACGGGTCGCTGCCGAAAAACATCGGCTGGTACCGTAAGCATTTCACCCTGCCGGCAGAGGCGGCGAAACAGAGCGTTTGGTTGGATTTCGAAGGCGCGTTTAGCGACGCTCACGTTTGGCTGAACGGGCATTTTCTAGGTTCACACCGAAGTGGCTACACCGGGTTCCGGTTCGACCTTAACAAGTACGCCCATTTTGGCGGCGATAATGTCATCGCGGTTCGATGCGATGCGAGCAAGACCGAGGGCTGGTGGTACGAGGGCGGCGGACTTTACCGTCACGTTTGGCTGACTATCGCGAATCCGGTTCACATTGCGCCTTTGGGCGGAATTTATGTTACGAGCAAGGTTTCGGGAGAAAACACCGCTGCCCTAAAAGCCAAGGTGGATGTGGCGATCACCCTCGAGAACGAAACTGGCAATCCCGTGACTTGCGGATTCTACGTCTCAGTTAGTCCCAGGGAAGAGATGTTAGGCAAATTGCTTCCTCATACGATCGAGCCCGGCCAACACACCTTTCACGAATCTGTCGACGTTGACGAGCCACGTCTTTGGTCTGTCAAGTCGCCCTTTCTTTACTTAGTTCGAGTCATCGTGACAGGCACCCATGGACTATATGATGAGAACAGAATCTCGTTTGGAATCCGGACTATCAAGTTCGATCCGGACAAAGGATTTCTGCTGAATGGCGAGCCCGTAAAGCTCAAAGGAACTTGCAACCACCAAGACTTCGCGGGAGTGGGCATCGGAATGCCGGACAGCATTCTCGAATGGCGGATCAGGAAGCTGAAGGAGATGGGCAGCAACGCTTACCGGTGCTCCCACAACGAGGTCTCGCCCGCGCTCCTCGATGCCTGCGACAACCTCGGCATGCTGGTGATGGATGAGAATCGGGAGTTCGGCGACACGTTCACCGGCAAAGCGAGCCAGAACACGACGACGAACGACCTGAGCGATCTTCGTCAGGAGATCCTGCGAGACCGAAACCACCCCTGCGTGATCATGTGGTCTCTTGCGAATGAGGAATTTGGCGTGCAGACCACTCCCACCGGCGCGCGCATCGGCAAGGCGATGTACGATGCGGTGAAGCAGCTGGACGACACCCGTCCGATCACCGCGGCGCTGAACGGTGGCCATGGGTCTTATCTTTCGCAAGTGCTGGACTTGGAAGGTTTCAACTACGGCCCATCCGGTTATGCTCCTTATCACCAAGCCCATCCAGACCATCCGATGTTCGCCAGCGAGACCGCGAGCACGCTAACCGATCGGGGCGAGTACAGCGTCGACAAAGTGCATGGCTATGTTCCGGCGTACGACCTGGAAGGGAGCGACAACGCGGAAAGTGCGTGGGAACCCATTGCCGAAGAGCCCTACAACGCGGGCGGCTTTGTGTGGACCGGGTTCGATTATAAAGGTGAGCCCACGCCCTACGAGTGGCCCTGCGTGAACTCGCACTTCGGGATCATGGACATGTGCGGCTTCCCCAAGGACAACTATTATTACTACCAAGCGTGGTGGGGAGACAAGCCGGTGATCCATATTGAGCCCCATTGGAACTGGCCGGGTAAAGAGGGCCAACCGATCAAGGTTTGGGCGTTCACCAACGGCGACGAAGCAGAGCTATTCTTGAACGGCAAAAGCCTTGGCCGTAAAACTGCGCCGAAGTACAGGCATGTGGAATGGACAGTTCCCTACGAGCCAGGGACGCTAAGCGCCGTTGCTTACCGAGACGGCAAAGAGTATGCGAAGGACAGCGTAGCGACCACCGGCGCGCCTGCTGCCATTGAGGCAATCACGAGCAGAGATGGGCTCAATGGAGATGGGGAGGATTGCATGATGATCGAGGTTTCGGTGGTGGACGCGGAGGGACGCGTGGTTCCCACTGCCTCGAACCTCATCAAGTTTTCCGTCACCGGACCCGCCACCGTCGTTGGAGTTGGGAACGGCGATCCGAGCTGCCACGAGCCCGATCGCGCCGCGCAGCGGCACGCCTTTAATGGCCGCTGCCTCGGGATCGTGCAGTCGAGTCTTCATGGGGGCGGGACTGCCATTGTGACGATTTCGTCGCCGGGTTTGAAGTCGGCGACTGTTTTGCGACGAGTTAGCTAGGATCTGAACCGAAGGTAGGTCCAGCAGGGCTGGACTCATGCACTGAAGTGCACGCCACCCCGGAACTGGCTATTGGGGGCAATTCGATCTCAAAGGTATCGCCACACAACCCAGGGGCGCGCCGTCCGTAGGATTCTCCAGAAAACGAGGGTGGCGTGCACTTCAGTGCATGATCCGGAAACTTGGCAGGGGATCGCCCTTTCCGGGCACAGAATAGCCCTGGCCCGGAAACCACCGTTCACGGCCCCGTTACAACGTCCCTTCGGGGAACCATAGCGCCAGTTCCCTGGCTGCTGCTACGGGGTCGCTGCTGCTGTGGGTGAGGTTGTCCTCGATCGACAGCGCCAGATCGCCGCGCACGGTGCCGGGGGCGGCATCGGCGGGGTTGGTGGCGCCCATGGTTGTGCGCACTGCCTTCACCGCGTTTTCGCCTTCAACCGCCATCGCCACGATAGGCGCGCTGGTGAGGTACGAAACAACACCCTCATAAAAGCCCTTGCCCTTATGTTCGGCGTAGTGCTCTTCGACGATTTTGCGGTCGGCGTTGATCAGTTTGAGGGCAGCCACCCGCAGGCCACGGGCCTCGATTCGGCGAGTGATCTCGCCGATCAGGTTTCTCTGGACTCCGCCCGGTTTGATTAAGACTAGTGTTTTTTCCATCCGTTGATTGGTTCTCCTTTAGGGGTTTAAAATGCCCGCGTGTGAAAGCCGGGGCGTGAAATCAGTGTCGGGTTTTACCCGCTCGCAGTAAGCCGCCATGAGCCTGGCGCAGTCTTCCACGTCCTTGAGGCTCAAAAGCTCGCAGGGCGTGTGCATGTATCGGAGCGCCACGCCTAAGAGACCGGTTGCCATGCCGGACCGGGAGATCTGCATGGCGTTGGCATCGGTTCCGGTCCCACCCGGTGCGACATCCACCTGATACGGGATCTCGTCCTCGGCGGCTGCTTCCAGCAGCATCTTGTAAACGATCGGATTGATGTTGGCTCCGCGAGTCACCGAGGGGCCTTTGCCGATATCGAGCTGGCCGTAACGCGTTTTGCTCACCGTTGGGTAATCGATCGCGTGGTTCACGTCCACCGCGATGCCGCTTTGGGCGTCTACGCCGAATGCGGCAGTGCGCGCGCCCCTGAGACCGATCTCTTCCTGAACGGTGGCAACCGCGTAAACGCCCACTTCGGAGCTCAGTTTCCCGCTTTCCACCGCCAGGCGCAAGGCTTCCGCCACTACGAACGCGCCCATTTTATTGTCGAAGCCCCGGGCGGTAATGCGGTCTCCGAGAAGCTCTTGGAACTCGTATTGAAAGGTCACCGGGTCGCCCAGCGAAACAAACTCTTCGGCTTCCTTCTTGTTGGATGCGCCGATATCGATCCAAAGATCCTTCAGTTCGGGCTTCTTCTTGCGCTCGTCTTCCTCTAGAAGGTGGATGGCCTTGCGGCCGATCACGCCAGCGATTTTGGACTTGCCGTGGATCCAAACACGCTGCCCAACGGGAATCGTGCTGTCGTGGCCGCCGACGCCGCTAAAGTAAAGCAAGCCCTCGTCGCTGATGTAATGAATGAGAAACCCGATCTCATCCATATGGCCGGCGAGCATCACCCGCATCTTGGCATTAGGGTTCTTGATCGCCCAAACGTTGCCGTGAACGTCCGTTCTGATCTCATCCGCAAAGCCTTTGGTGTAGTTTCGATAGATCTCCGCCGCCTGCTCTTCATAGCCGGAGGGTGACGGAACATTGACTAATGCTCGAAAGAAATCGAGCGATTCTTGACGCATACCCGCAGATTTTGAACCATTTGGAGTCTTCTTCGCTGAGCCGCTCATTTTGAATCGCTCGAGAACCTGGACCGCGTGAAATGCCGGGCGGTGAAACTCATCAGCAGAATGAGCAAAACCAGGATCAGCGCACCCGCCTGGGCGAGATGATGAGAGTAGGCGTCCGGCTTGCCCGAATCTTGATAGATGTCGAGCGAAAGAGCGCCTACGGGCTTGTTCAGCTTGAAGTTCAGCGAGCTGTTGCCAAAAGCGGTGAAGAGCAGGGGGGCAGTTTCGCCTGCAATTCGAGCGAGGGCGAGCATGATTCCTGTGATTACGCCTCCGCGCGCGGCGGGAAGGATCACGCCGAACATCGCCTTCCACCTGAGGCGCCGAGTGCCAAAGCAGCATCGCGCAGCCCGGAAGGGACGAGGCGTATGATTTCCTCCGTCGTCCGCATCACCGTCGGGATCATGATGATCCCAAGAGCGAAACCGCCCGACATCGCGGAGAAGCCGCCGGTGGGTACGACGACAACCACATACACAAAGACACCGATGATAATGCTCGGAACGCTATTGAGAACGTCCGTCAGGAATCGAACGGTAGCGGCGAACTTGCCTCCGGCTTCTACCATGTAAATCCCGCCGAGCACGCCCAGGGGCAAGCCAAAACAACTTGCGAGACCCAAAAGTTCGAGGGTTCCGAGAATGGCAACCCGCAGGCCCCCGCCAGTGGGCTTGGGGAGGTCCACAAGGGTGCTCCAATGCAGTGCAGGCAGGCCCTGCATCACCACGTAGCCGATGACCAGAATCAAGGGAATGACGGCAAGGACCGCGGCGAGCCCAGCAAGCCAAATCATGATTTGGCTATGCAGCTTGCGCATTCTCGTTCGCCGGGACGGGGCTTCCGTGAGGGCCATGTCTAGGAAGCCGCTCCCCGGGACCCACGGGACCCATAGTAAATCAGAAGCCTTGCACCCGTGTTGACGAGCAGGGACACGGCGAACAGGCAAAGCGCGACCTCGATAAGGGCAGCCACATGAAGATGCGACGTGGCATCGTTAAACTCGTTCGCGATGACGCTGGCCATGGTGTATCCGGGGCTGAACAAGGGCAGCTTGATCTTGGAGCTGTTGCCGATGACCATCGTGACCGCCATGGTCTCTCCAAGCGCGCGGCCGAGTCCCAGGACGATGGCGCCGATGATTCCCGAACGGCCGTAGGGGAGTACGATGCCTTTGATTGTTTCCCACTTGGTTGCGCCGAGTGCATAAGAGCCTTCTCTAACCGCGCGGGGTACCGCCAAGAGAATGTCGCGGGACACTGCGGTGATGAAGGGCAGAATCATGATCGACAGGATCACGGCCGCGGTGAAAACGTCTTCGCCGTTGGGTGGGGCATTGAATAGCGGGAACTTGCCCATTGGGCCGTTGGCGAGGGGCGCTTCCACGTGGGCGGCAAGCCAGGGACCAAGAACGAAAATTCCCCACAAGCCGTAAACCACGCTCGGGACAGAAGCGAGTAGCTCAACGAGGAAGGAAACGGGGTTTCGAATCCAGCGGGGCGCGAGTTCGGAGAGGAACACCGCGGTGCCGATGCTGATCGGCAGCGTGATCACCAGGGCAAGAAAAGAAGTGTACAGCGTCCCGATGATAAACGGCAGGGCTCCGAACTTATTCCGGTTCGGATCCCAATCGATGCTGCTGAGAAAGTGAGGCCCAAAAGCTTGGCGGGCTTCTTTAGAACCGAGGTAAAGCTCTATGCCGATGCCGACGATAATAGCAATCGTGGTGAGCGTGGAAAGCTGGAGAACCAGTCGGTAAATGCGGTCTCCCCATCCAAACCCCCTTAACGAGCGGGGCGTTGGATGGGATTCAGCTCCTTTAGCGGTGGCTAGTCCCAAAACGAACTACTTTACCGATTCCAGCATCTTTAGCTCGCGCTTGTCCAGGGAATCCGGAATCGGTCCATAGGACAGACCCTTGCAAAGGGATTGGCCATCGGTCAGAGCGTATTTCAGGAACTTGCTCAGGTCCGCGCCACGATCCGAGTTTTCGAAGACGATGAGATAGCTGAAACCCGTGATGGGATAGGCCTTGGGCGCCGGCGAGTTGACGATCGAGACCTTCATGTCGTCAGGGATCTTCGCGCCCTCGGCGGCAGCGGACGCCGAATCGGAGCTGGGGTCGATAAAGGCGCCCGATGCGTTCTGCACCGAGGCATAGGGAATCTTGCTCTCAACCGCATGGGCGAGCTCTAAGTAAGCGATCGAGCCCTTGTGGTTTGCAAGAAGCCCGGCTACGCCTTCGCTGCCCTTTCCTCCCGTTCCAACCGGCCAGTCGACTGACTTTCCGGTGCCGACCTTTGATTTCCAATCGGGGCTCACCTGGGAGAGGTAGTCGGTGAAGATGTAAGTGGTTCCCGATGCGTCCGATCGGTGGATCACGGAAATATCCAGATCCGGCAGTTTGGAGGTCGGGTTCAAAGCGGTGATCTTGGGATCGTTCCACTTCGTGATCGTTCCGAGGAAAATGTCCGCGATCACGGGGCCGCTGAGATGCAGCCCGCTCGGAACGCCGTCGATGTTATAGGCGATCGCCGCAGCTCCGATAACCGCGGGGAAATGCAGAACAGGGTCCTTGGCGTCTTTGGTCTCCTCGTCGTTCATCGGTGCGTCGCTGCCCGCAAAGCTCACGGTTTTATTGATGAGGTTCTTGATCCCGCCGCCCGAGCCGATGGCCTGGTAGTTGATATCGGTGCCGCCGTTCTTTTTGTAATCCTGAACCCATTGCTCCATGATCGGATCGATGAGTGTGGACCCCGCTCCCTGCAGCGCGTCCGCGCTTCCGCCGCCACCAGTCGCCTTCTCCGCGGTTTTGCCTCCGGCTGGACCGTCGGTATCCCCTCCATTACAGGCAACCAAAAATGCACAGCAGGCAAAAAGGACGATGCCTTGTGCCAACGTTGTCGCCGAAAAGCGGCCCTTGAACGATCTCATTAATCCTCGCATTCCATCACAAACCCTACCCTGGTTTTGTTAACAAGCTGTTAGCCCGCACAGTCCGGAGTCCGGATCGAATTGTCCCTTAAGATGGGTGGTCTTAACATTCTCTTAACAATTCGACATGGGTGGGCCTTGCGGAAGCCCTGAAGCCAAACAGGTTGCATCTATTTGATACGCAGTTAGGTGAGTTTCCAGGTGCTCTATGCTTAAGACGCAATCCGGACATTCCTTTCCTTGAACCCGCGAACCGCCGTTTGAATCCTTTTTTGACGAAAGGGCCTCTAGATGCAGGTGACGCATTCAATGAGGATCAACGAGAATATCCGGCGATGGCGAGCGGGAGTGGGAGTAATTGCGGTGGGAGCGCTGCTCGTCGCTTTTGGTTTCCCGGGCTTAGGCCCGTCGGGGCGCACACAAAAGAGGCAACCGGATTCCAAAATGGTACGCGTCCAGGTTCAGAAAGTTAAGGCTAGCCAGGTACCGGAGAGTTTCCTCGCGACAGGGACGGTCACGGCTCTCCTGAATACCACCTTGGCCGCAAAGATCACCGGCCGCGTGGTTTCTATCGCTCTCCATGAGGGCGAAAGCTTTCGACAAGGCGAGCCTTTGATCGAGCTCGATTCGCGGGACCTGTCGGCGGCGGTGGGTGTGGCCGATGCGAGTTACCGTTCTTCCTTAGCTGCCGCTGACAGTGCGGGAACAACGGCAGCCATGGAAAAGAAGACGAGCGCGGCTCGCATTGCGGAAGCGGAGTCTAGAGTTCAGCAAGCGGAGGCAGCCCTCGCCCAAGCCAAGGCGAAAGAAGACCTTGCCCTGGCCGGCCCTCGTCCCCAAGAGACCGCGCAAACCCACATCGCAGTTGTAGAAGCAGAATCCAATGCCAAATTAGCCGGTCTGGATCTTGATCGGGCGACGGTGCTGTTTCGGCAGGGCGCGATTTCGCGTCAAGAGTTGGACCGGGCGCAGAACCGCTATGACCTCGCCAAGGGGCAAAAGGACAATGCGTCTCAGGCAGAGAACATGGCCCGCGAGGGGTCCAGATCCCAAGATATTCGCGCCGCGCAGGATGCGGTTAGCCAAGCGAAGGCAGCTTTGGCCCAAGCCAAAGTCGGCGTTACGGAAGCTCAGGCCGCAGCGCTTCAGGCCATCGTTCGCCAAAAGGACGTGGAAGCGGCTAAGGCTCAAATAGCCCAATCTTCGGCGACTCTCGACGCGGCAAAGATTGGTTTATCCTACGCGCAAATCTCTGCCCCTTTCGATGGCCACGTGGTTTCGCGGCTCGCGGACCCCGGCGCCATGGCAAGTCCCGGTTTGCCCTTGCTAAAGATCGAAGGGGGAGATTACCGCTTGGAGGCGAGCGTGCCGGAGAATGTGCTGAGCGCGCTCTCCTTGGGAATGACCGAGCCTGTTTACATCGAGGCGCTCAAGGGCAAAGAGTTCTCGGCCAAGGTGGCAGAGATTGTCCCTCAAGCCGACGCTGCCACCCACAGCTTTATCGTCAAGTTCGATCTGCCCTCCGACCCCTTCATCAAGTCCGGAATGTTCGGCAGGGTCGCGATCCATACCGGATCGAAGTTCGCGTTCCTCATTCCGGCCACCTCGACCTGGGAGAGAGATGGTTTGCACTATGTTTACACGGTTGATGGGGGAAGGGTTGCCCACATCCGGATCATTACTTTCGGAGAAACTGCCAACGATCAAGTCGAGGTTCTTTCTGGGCTTGATGAAAACGACCGAATCATTATTGGTCCCAGAGACGGCGTCACGGAAGGCTCTCAGGTCGAGGAGCAGGGTGAATGAAGGTGGGTTTTGCGGGCCGGCTTGCCGCTGCCTTCATCAATAGCAAGCTTACGCCCCTGATCATCGTAGCCTCCCTCCTGCTTGGCGCTTTTGCGGTGCTCAAAACACCAAGGGAAGAGGAGCCGCAGATCATCGTGCCGATGGCGGACGTGATCGTCCAAATGCCGGGCGCTTCCGCGAAGGAAGTAGAGAATCGGGTGAGCACGCCCATGGAAAAGCTCCTTTGGGAGGTGCCGGGAGTCGAATATGTGTATTCGACAAGCACGGCGGGCGAGTCACTGGTGGTTGTGAGATTCCTCGTCGGCCAAGATGAGGAAAAGGCGCTTGTGCGCTTGCGCGAAAAGCTGCAAAGCCACTACGATATCATTCCCCCCGGCGCTTCCCAGCCGATTATCAAAGCTCGTTCGATTAATGACGTCGCGATTCTCGCTCTGACGCTCCACAGCCAAACCGCGGACTCCTACACCCTTCGCCAGGTCGCCGACAGGGTTGAACAGGCGATCAAATCGGTGCCGGATGTAAGCGAGACGGCCATCATCGGGGGCGCCAAACGCCAGGTGCGGGTTATTCTCGATCGATCCAAGCTTGCAGCGTTTGGACTGGGGCCCGCAGACGTGACCTCGGCTCTGAATGAGGCCAACCATCAGGCCCAAGCCGGCCAGTTCGCAGGCAGTAACAATCAAGTCGCTGTAAAAATCGGCCAGTTCTTTCACTCGGCAGGCGATGTAAGAAACGCGGTCGTCGGTGTCTCGGGCGGGAAGTCCATCCTCCTGGGCGATGTGGCAGAAGTTCGCGATGGCCCGGAAGAAGCCAAGGATTACGTTTTGTTTGGTAACGGTCCTGCCGGCCGGGATCATCGCAACGATCTTGAACAGGCGGTAACCATCAGCATCGCAAAGCGCCAGGGCGTAAACGCGGTGGACGTCGTGGGCGCGGTTCTCGCGAAGGTTGACACGCTAAAGGGGACGCTGATTCCCGGCGACATCCAAGTTACCACCACCAGGAACTACGGCGAAACCGCCGCGGAGAAGTCCAATGAGCTTCTCTATCACATGGGCATCGCGGTGGTTTCCGTAACCGTTCTGATCGCACTGGCTCTCGGGCGGAAAGAGTCTATGGTCGTTTTGATCGCCATTCCGGTCACCCTCGCGCTTACGCTCCTCGTTTTCTATCTCTATGGGTTCACCCTGAACCGGATCACCCTCTTTGCTCTCATCTTCTCCATCGGCATTCTCGTCGATGACGCGATTGTGGTGGTGGAAAACATCGTTCGGCACTTGCGCCTGCCGGAGGCAAAGAACGATGGCGTCCTCAAAACGGCCATTCAGGCGGTCGATGAGGTTGGCAATCCGACCATTCTAGCGACATTCGCAGTCATCGCGGCGATCCTCCCGATGGCGTTCGTTGGCGGGCTGATGGGGCCCTATATGCGGCCCATTCCGGTTGGCGCGTCGGCCGCTATGATCTTCTCGCTCCTCACCGCATTCATCGTGACCCCGTGGGCGGCTGTCCGCATCCTTAAAAAGAGCCGAAATGGGAAACAGGCGTCGGGGAAGGACCATGAGAAGGAGGATCGGCTCACCAAGGTCTATCGGCAAGTCATGACGCCGCTGCTTCGTTCCTGGAAAGTGCGAGGCGTTTTCTTTCTCGCGATCGGCCTTCTCATGGCGGGAGCGGTTTCTCTCATCGGTTTCAAATCGGTTACGGTGAAGATGCTTCCGTTCGACAATAAGAACGAGTTCCAGGTCATTGTGGACATGCCGACGGGCACCACGCTTGAGCAAACGGCTGCCGCGACCCGTGCGCTTGCCGGCTATAGCGCGAAAATTCCGGAGGTCACCAACTATCAGGTTTACGTAGGCACGGCAAGCCCCTACAACTTCAACGGACTTGTGCGCCACTATTTCACTCGGGATCAAAGCTATCAGGCGGACATCCAAATCAATCTCACCGGCAAATCCGAGCGCAAAGCGCAGAGCCACGACATCGTGAAGCGAATCCGAGGAGACTTGGCCCGCATCGCTGCCAATTACGGGGCGAGGATCAAGGTCGCCGAGGTGCCTCCCGGTCCGCCCGTCCTCGAAACCTTGGTTGCGGAGGTTTACGGGCCGGACGAACAATTCCGCCTGGAGGTCGCGAAGAAGATCAAGGGCATTTTCAGCACTACCGAGGGTGTCGCCGATGTGGATTGGTACGTGGACGATAATCAGACCACCTACCAGTTCCAGGTCGACAAGGAGAAAGCCGCCTTAGTGGGAGTGAGCCCGGAGAGCATCAATGACGCCGTATCGACAGCGCTTAACGGAAGCCAAGTTGGGCTTCTTCATGACGAAACCTCGCGCGAAGACATACCAATCCTGGCCCAGTTTCCACGGAGTGAGCGCAGCGGCATCGATGAACTGGACCAGATCAGCGTGCGCTCCAACGCCGGTGCAATGGTTCCTGTGAGCGAGCTGGTCGCCGCGAAGCAGATACCAACCGACAAAGCGATCTACCACAAGAACCTGTTGCCGGTTGTCTATATCACCGGAGACGTGGTTGGCCGCCAGGAGAGTCCGGTGTACGCCATTTTGAAAATGGAACAGGCAATTGACCATTTGCAGCTTCCCCAAGGGGTCAAGCTAAATGTCCTTTCAACGCATCTGCCAGAGAATACAGACTCGGCCGCTATGAAATGGGACGGCGAGTGGCAAATCACCTACGAGGTGTTTCGGGATCTAGGAGTAGCCTTCGCCGCGGTCCTTGTCCTGATCTACATTCTTGTCGTCGCGTGGTTTCAAGACTTCAAAACACCCCTCGTGATCATGGCGCCGATCCCTTTGACCCTGGTCGGCATCCTGCCTGCCCACGCTCTGATGGGAGCATTCTTCACGGCAACCTCGATGATCGGCTTTATCGCAGGGGCGGGAATTATTGTCCGGAACTCCATCATCCTCGTCGATTTTGTCGAACTCAGAAGGCGTCAGGGCTCAACCTTGGAACAAGCGGTAGTCGATGCGGGGGCGATCCGCTTCCGGCCGATGCTGCTCACCGCTGCCGCAGTCATTGTAGGATCGTTTGTGATCTTGTTTGATCCGATCTTCCAGGGGCTGGCCATTTCGCTGATGGCGGGCGAAATAGCTTCGACCCTGCTCTCCCGCCTTGCGGTGCCCGTCTTGTACTATCTCTCTCAGCGCGGCTCTGAAAAACGGCATACGACGGCCGCTCAAACCGCGCACATCGGTAAGGACTTGATCCCGACGCCATTGACTTAGGCGACGTTCTCACATCCTAAACCGGAATCCAACGCCGCTCTCATTAGCCCTCTCGCCCGATGGAGACGCGATTTTACTGCCGTGACCGATAGGCCGAGCTGAGCAGCGACGTCCTCTGCCTTGTCGCCCCGAATCTCGCGAAGCAGATAAACCTCTCGGTAGTGATCGGGGAGGGATTCGATGGCGCCGGCAACACAGTCCTTCATCGTGGCCAGTTCGTGCTCCGTGGCGGGGCTCGGCTCTTCGCTTGGAATTTCAAAGCCTTTCGCTTCCAAGTCTGCCAAAGAGACAAAGCTCAGCATGCGATCCTTGATCCTGATCCGGGCGCACGCACGGGCTCCGATCTTTGCCAGCCACGCCTGAAAATTGGTGGGGTCTTTGAGCTTTACCGATGCCCTTAGGGCAGCCAGGAGCGCGTCTGCAAGCGCGTCTTCCGCATCGTCCTGATTGCCGCATGTCCTAATCATTTGCCGATACACGGAGTCTTTGTGGCGATTAATGAGTCGTTCCAGGTCCACGCGGTTTTGACGTTACCAGATCAACCTCCTTCCCGCCTTTCATGGACCGCCTCTGAAATCAAAGTTAATCTTCAGGAAATATAAAATATATTTGATCATTTATGTATACTATTCCTGAGATTGGGCAATGATTTTGTCCCGCTCAAGCGAAGAAAAATGGTAACGAAGACTCTCCGATCGGCCCTCTGCACAGTGTTGCTCGCAGGATTGACTGTGCCCCTCCTTGCCCAGGACAATTTCCCTGATGTCCCCGAGAATCACTGGGCTTACGAGGCGCTCGGCCGGCTTAAGAAGGACGGGCTATTGGTTGGATACCCGGACGGCCTTTTTCGCGGCAACCGTCCCGCTAGTCGTTACGAGTTAGCGGTTGCGATCCATGCGACCTACGTTCATCTGAAATCGATCACCGATGGGCTTCAATCCGAAATCGACGACCTGAAGGGCGGCGATGCTGCCTCGCAGCTCCAGGCGCTCAAGGACGCGGTTGCACAGCTCCAGGACGAGCTCAACGCCATGAAGGGCTGGGGCTCGGACATCGACAATCTCAAGAAGCTCGCCGACGAGTTCCAGAAGGAACTTGCTTCCCTGGGTGTGGACGTCGAAGGACTAAAGAAAGACATTGGCGAACTGGCCAAGCGGGTGGGAGTGCTCGAAGCGCACCATCTGCCCTTTGACATTCACGGGGACACCAATTTCTTCCTTTACGCGGGGAACGGCTCCGGCAACCTTTTCGGCATATCCACCTCTGGCCGCCCGGTCGGCGCCCAGGTAGTGACGACGCCTGCCGGGAAGCAAGTTTTGGTGCCCGTCGGCTTCGAAAAGAACTCGACCGTCTACCAAGAGCTTGTGCTAAAGCTCACGAGCAACGACGAGAGCAGCATCAGGTGGCATGGCGACATCTCCATAGGAAACTTGCTCCAGACGTCCACGTCGGGCGCAACCACGGCGGCATATTCCAGCCAGTCCCACAATGGGAACAAGGTTCCTCACGGAGCCGGGCCGGAGGCTCTTTATATTCAAGATCTCGCGGTCGATTTTGGTTCGAAGATTGCCGGCGAAGGATTCAATGCCGAGCTGGGAAGAACCGGCTACGAGATCGATCCCTATATCTATAGGCGAATCGACGTGCTCCCCTACTACTTCGTCACCGACTTCTGGGGCGACGGCAAGTGGTATTTCGATGGTGGGATCCTCGGCTTCCATCTCAATGGCGCAAAGCTGGATGTTTTCGGCGGCAAGCAAAGCGACCAAACCGACACTGCGGGCACAAACTATCAGCCCATGCTCGTCGGCGCGCTCGGGCACCCGTTTACCCCCGGCAAAGCCGTTCCTTCGGGCATCACCAACAGCGCCGATGCGCTGGGAATCACGGTGGACGAGCAGCTCGGGCTAAACCTCGGCGTTCCGCTTGGAGCGAACGGCAACCTGGACCTTGCCTATATTGAGTTTGAATCGAACAGCGGATCCACCGAAGCGAGCGTGACGACCGGCTTCCCCGCCGCGAACCGCGCGGATGTTTATGGAGGAGTCCTGAGTTACAAACTGGAACGCCATCTGAAGTTGAAAGGCGGGTATTCCGCTTCCGACCTCCGAATTGGCGATCACGACCTCACGAGCAAGGACAACTATTCTTGGCACGGCTCGCTTGCCTACGATTCGGACAAGTGGGGGTTGGAAGCCGGCTACCGGCAGATCGAGCCGCAGTTTGGCGCGCCGGGAGATTGGGGACGGATCGGCATTTGGTGGAACCCAACCGACATTGAGGGCCCATGGGCAGCCGCCCATGTCAATCTTACGGACAAGCTCGGGCTCAAGGTCTCCGGCGAGTGGGACAGCGGCACGAACACAAAATTCAGCCTCCCCACCTCCCTCGGCGGCGGGACGAGCACGGGCCTTGCGAACGACGACACGCTCTATGACTACAAGGCTGAACTGGACTACCGGTTCTGCGAGTCCTGGAGCACGCTGTTCAGCATCGACTTTGTGAACTGGCATTTTCCAGGCCAGCCGAACAACCCGTATGAGTCTTGGTACACGGTCGGCTTGCGGGATCAGTTGAGCCATGACGCGTTCATCAACTTTGTGCTGCAGTACAGCAGCTTTGACGGCGAGGGGATCGTTGACCCTTATTCGAATCCGCGCCTGGCCGGCTATCTGTTGACGACGCAATTGACGGTGAAGTTCTGAACTGTGAACTGTGAACTGTGAACTGTTGAAGGTAAAGAGGCTATCGCAAACCTAATCTGTCGGTCGGTAACGAGCTTTTTGCTCCGCTTCGCGGAGTGTCAAGCTAAAGACTCGACCTACTTCAGCCTCGAGGGATTGCGACAGGAACCCGGGTAGAGGCGTGGAGATTGTAAACGGGCAAACGGTAAACGGTTACAAGCAGCTTGAACGTTTTTCTGGGTCTGTCCCGTTAGTTCAAAATATTTTACTTTTTCAGCCCTGACCCTTTACCCATTCCGCTTTCCCCTGCGTAGAAGTGTTGAAAAGAGGTGTTGGATTGAGTCAGAAATCATTTTGTTTATCGTTAGCCGCCTTTGCCCTGGTGGCGCTTGGCGTTAGTCCGTCCTTGGCGAAAGGGCAAGATAGCAAGCCTGGCAAGAATTTCGAGCCGGTTTATAAACTTTTTCACGACAATTGTGTTTCCTGTCATAACGACAAGAATCATTCGGCGAACATCGATCTCAGCACGTATGATTCGGTCATGAAGAGCGGCGGTGACAAGCCGATCGTCGTTCCCAAGAAGCCCGAGGAGAGCAATCTTCTTGCGTATATCGAGGGCACGAAGAAGCCGCAGATGCCCTTGAGGGGCAAGCCCCTAAAGAGCGACCAGGTGGACCTGGTGAAGAAATGGATCAAGGACGGGGCGAAGAACTAGCTTAGAATCACGAACCCATCAGCGCCGGCAGGGCTTTCCCTGCCGGCGCTTCTTTTTGCCGGCCCATCCGGGGCCACCGAAAGCAGTAGAATATTAAAATACTTTATGGCATACAGTTCTGAATAATGGCTCTCCGTTCTGGCTTCCCACCAAATCCCGAAAGTAAACAGACTCAAAATGACATAGTGGACCGGAAAACTAAGGCATTCAGTCCCCTTAGCGTAATGCATAAATCATGCACATAAAGTCATCGTTTTGTGGAACAACAGGCGCCATTATCGCGTTGATTCATTAGGGCGAGCAATGGACGGTCGCTCCCCGCCCAAATTATGCCGAACGCCGTAAAAGCTCTTCAACGACCCTACACGTACATCGTTCTCGCTTTGTTGATCATGCTCCTTGGCCTAGTTACAGCGGCGAGCACCCCCACCGACGTTTTCCCCAACATCGACATTCCCGTCGCGAGCGTGATCTGGACGTACACCGGCGCTTCACCGAACATCATGGAGTCTCGAATTGTGCAGACCGCCGAGCGGTCCTACAGTTCTTCGGTGAACGACATCGAGCACATGGAATCCCAGACGATGCCGGGCATGTCGGTCATCAAGATTTTCTTCCAGCCCGGCGCTCGAGTGGACTCGGACATGGCGCAGATCACGGCCACTTCCCAGTCAATCCTTAAATATCTGCCTCCCGGATTAACTCCGCCTCTAATCCTGCAGTTCAACGCCTCCAGCGTGCCGATCCTCCAGCTCGGCATTTCCAGTCCTGACATGACGCAGGCGCAGCTCAATGACTATGCGCAGAATTTCATTCGAATCCAATTGGCTGCCATTCGCGGCGCGGCGATTCCCTCGCCTTACGGGGGAACCCAGCGCACCATCATGGTCGATCTCAACCAAAGCGCTCTGCAGGCAAAAGGGCTTTCGCCGATGGACGTGGCGAACGCGATCAACCTTCAAAACCTCATCATTCCCGCCGGTACGGAAAAAATGGGGAGACGCGAGTATACGGTCAGTATCAACAGCAGCCCTACCCTTGTTGATGAACTCAACAAAGTGCCGGTTAAGGTGGTCAATGGGGCAACCGTTTTCCTTGGAGATGTCGCCGAAGTGCACGACGGCGCGGCCGTTCAAACCAACGTGGTGGATAAGGACGGCAAGCCGTCCGTTCTGCTCACGGTTCTCAAGAGCGGCAATGCGTCGACTCTGGATATCGTGGACAAGATCAAGGAGGCGATTCCGAGAGTTCAGGCAACGCTGCCCAAGGATCTCCACCTGAACATCGTTTCCGACCAATCGATGTTTGTGAGAGCCTCGGTGAACAGCGTCATGCGGGAAGGACTGATTGCCGCGATCCTCACCGCGCTCATGATCCTGCTGTTTCTTGGAAGCTGGCGCAGCACGCTCATTGTGGCGTTGGGAATCCCGCTTTCCATCTTCTTTTCGATCATGTGCCTTAGCGGCCTGGGGCAAACGATCAACGTGATGACGTTGGGAGGTTTGGCCCTTGCCATTGGAATTCTGGTTGATAACGCGATTGTGTCGATTGAGAACATCTATCGCAACTTAGGGCTCGGCAAAAAGTTGCATAGCGCCATCGTCGACGGCGTGGAACAGGTTGGCACGCCCCAGCTCGTTTCGACAATGGCGATCTGCATCGTCTTCCTTCCGATTCTGTTCCTCACCGGAGCGGCAGGCTCGCTCTTTAAGCCGCTGGCAATGGCGGTGGTGTTCTCCATGATCGCCTCCTATCTGCTTTCGCGCACGTTCGTGCCCGTCATGGCGGCCAAGCTGATCGGCAAAGAGGCGCACCTTCATGCCCACGGGCACGAGCCAGTCGATGACAAGCACATGCGCCATCACGACCACGCCTCCGGACCAAGCCATGATGGGACGGGCGCGAAGTCTGCTCCGCAGGGAGATGCCATTTGGCGGATGCACCTCGTGTTCAACAGGAGCTTCGAGAAATTGCTCGACGCCTATCGTCACGGAGTGACCTGGGCGGTTCGCCATCGCGGAACGGTAATGCTCGGTTTCGGAGGGTTTTTCGTAGCTTCGCTGTTCTTGGCGCCGTTCATTGGCGAGGACTTCTTTCCCGAAGTGGACGCCGGCTCGTTCCGGCTTCACGTGAGAGCGCCGGCCGGCACTCGCCTGGAAGAAACGCAGAAACTGTTTGCTCGAGTGGAAGACACGATCCATCAGGTGATTCCTGCCAAAGAAACCGACCTGGTGATGGACAATATCGGCATCGCGGTGGGCGGCGTGAACGTGGCTTATAACACGACGGGAGCAGTAGGGCCTTCGGACGGCGAAATCCTCGTGCAGCTCAAAGAGGGGCACGCTCCAACCGAACAGTATGTCGAGAAGCTGAGAATCGTCTTGAGAGAGGATTATCCGAACGTCACGTTCTTCTTCCAGCCGGCGGATATCACCACCCAGATCCTCGACTTCGGCCTTCCGGCTCCCATCGACCTGCAAGTGGTCGGGAGGAGCAAAGAAAACTACGCTCTCGCGGAAAAGATCGCTCAGAAGGTCAAGCTGATTCCGGGAGCGGCGGATGTGCACATACACCAGGTAGTGAATTATCCGGAGATTCACATTTCCGCGAGTCGCCAGCGCTTGGCAGAGGTTGGCCTAACTCAAAAGGACTTCGCCAACAACGTGCTTATCCCCCTTAGCTCCAGCGGGCAGATTTTGCCGAACTTCTGGGTGGACCCAACGAACGGCGTGAGCTACCTGGTTGAGGTTCAAACCCCTCAATTCAGTCTTCACAATCTGCAGGACCTTGAGAACACGCCCCTCGCGGTGAAAGATGGCCCCCCTCAGGCGCTTTCCAACCTGGCGACTTTTTCCCGAACCACCAGCCCTCAGGTTCTGAACGATTACGACGTTCAGCCCACAATCGACATTTACGCCAATATCCAAGATAGGGATCTCGGCGGAGTGGCGAGCGACATCCAGAAGACGCTGGACTCATTCAACGGCCACTTGCCGAGAGGCACCCGGCTTGTGATGCGCGGCCAAGTCCAGAGCATGAACTCTACTTTCATGGGCCTTGGCCTTGGCCTCGTCTTCTCAATCATTCTCGTTTACTTCCTACTGGTTGTGAACTACCAGTCCTGGATCGATCCGCTCATTATCGTTGCGGCGCTGCCGGGCGCGTTGAGCGGCATTCTGCTCATGCTGTTTGTGACCAACACCACCTTCAGCGTTCCCGCACTGATGGGAGCGATCATGTGCGTAGGCGTGGCTACGGCGAACAGCGTGCTTGTGGTCACATTTGCCAATGATCGCCGGGCTGCGGGAGACGACGCGATCACCGCGGCGATCACCGCCGGCTGCACCCGCCTCCGCCCCGTTCTTATGACGGCTCTGGCCATGATGCTTGGAATGCTTCCCATGGCATTGACGTTCGGCGAAGGAGGCGAGCAAAACGCTCCCTTGGGCCGCGCGGTCATCGGCGGTCTTGCAATCGCCACCGTCACCACTTTGCTTTTTGTCCCTCTCGTTTATAGCGTCCTGCGCAAAGGAAAACCAAATCGAATCGAACTTGATCTGGACGATGCCGCTCCAGCATCGGAACCGGCGGATAAGCCCCTTGCCGGCGTAGGCAACGTTTGAAGAAATAAAGAAAAACCATGGATCCCAATAACCCAAACCACGAACCAGACCTGCCCGCAGAGGAGCCCACGCTTGTTGAGGTTCCGGTTGAGGAAGCCCCGATAAAACCCAGGCGCGTTAGACGCCCCCGAAAGAACAGGAAGGCCCTCTACGTAATCGTCGTTGTAGTTCTTGTGCTCGCCTACTTCGGAATTGCGCCGAGATTGGCCCACGCAAGGCGGCTGGATCAGTCGGTTTCCTCGGTTAAGCACGAGGTTCCGGTGGTGAGCGTGGTCAAGCTGAAGCCCACATCCGGCCAAAACGACCTGACTTTGCCAAGCAACATCCAGGCAATCGACGAGACCATTCTCAACGCGCAAACCACCGGGTATGTGCGGCAGCGCTTCGTCGATATAGGCTACAAGGTTCATCAAGGCGAAGTTCTCGCGACCATCGAATCGCCGGAAGTCGATCAACAGCTTCAAGAAGGCCAGGCGCAGGTTGCCAAAGGCGTCGCCGATCTCGGCCAGTCGAGCGCGGACGCGGCCAAGCTCCATGCCGCGATTGCGGCCGCTGAGGCCGACTACGTACGAAGCCAGGCCTCTCTTATGGAGGCAAGGGCAAACCTGGACCACCTTAAGGCCAAAGAACTTCAAGCGGAATCCTACGTCAGCAGCGCAAAGTCCAAGCAAATCGGCCTTACCAAGAAATATGCGGGAGCTCAAGCCGATTTGAACCGAGCAAACGCGGGAATGACAATCGCGAAAAAGACGTTGGATCGTTGGAAGATCCTTCTCCAAGGTGACGCGGTTTCCGGCCAGGATGTTGACGAAAAGCAGGCGGATTACGACGGCAGTATTGCTCAGGTTGAAGCGGCTCAGGCCAATGTTAGTTCGGCCCAAGCGGACGTCGAAGCAGGGGCAGGCGCGGTGAAATCCGCCCAAGCGGAGGAGACAGCAGCAAAAGCCGACGTGGCGAGCGGCGCACAGGGAGTGGCCGCCGCGCAGGCATCCGTCAACGCGGCAAAAGCGAACATTCAGGCGGCCGAATCCGCTTACGATGCCAGCCAGTCCGGCATCAAAGCGGCTTCGGCAACGGTGGAGTCGGACAGCGCGAACGTGCGCCGGATCCGCGCCTTGCAGTCCTTCGAGAATATCGTCGCGCCGTTCTCCGGCGTCATTACGGCCCGGAATGTGGATGTGGGCGACCTTGTCCATCCGAACAACGGGGGGTCGGGCGCGAGCAATCCCATGAGCACGGTCACCAAGAGCGGCCTGTTTGGGCTCGCACGAACCGACGAGTTGCGTGTCCAGGTGAACGTTCCGGAGGCGTTTGTGCCGTCCGTGCGCAAAGGGCAGCAGGCGGACATCGAAGTCAGCGAATACCCGGGGAAGACTTTTCCCGGAAACGTTTTTAACGTTGCCGGGGCTCTCGATGCAGACTCAAGAACACTTCTGGTTGAAATTCGCGTTCCAAACCCGAGTGGCATTCTCAAACCAGGCATGTACGCGGAAGTCCACTTCAACAAGCTCAACTCGGCGCCCGTCCTGCAGATCCCGCCAAGCGCGGTGGTTTTCGACGCGGAAGGGACAAGAGTAGCGGTGATTCAACCGGATGGAACCCTCCATTTCCAGACGGTCAAGCCGGGCAGGGATCTCGGCAATGAGATCGAGATTCTTGGAGGGCTAAGAGGGGGCGAAACGATTGTTACGAACCCGGATGACACCCTGACAGAGGGTGAGAAAGTTCGAACGGTAGAGGATCAGCGTTAATGATTTTTCGCAGATCGATGTTTTTACTGGCGCTTTGCGCGGCCAGTGGTTATGCCTCTGCCCAGCAGCCGGGAGCCGAGCAGCTAACCAAACTTCGGCGGCCTGCGGATAAGTCGTTGCATGAGTCGCCAGGTCTGGAACTCCTCAACCAGGTTCTGAATGGCCGGACAATCACGATGGACAACGCGATCCAGATCGCGCTCGCCATCAACATTCCCCTCGCCGAAGCCAACGCCGATCTCTATATCGCTGAAGGCAGGACCCAGGAGGCATATTCGGCGCTTAACCCGACGATCGGCACGATTCTCACAGGTCTGAGATGGAACGAAGAGCAAACGACAACCTCGCTGGTAACCGCGGACCCGGCAACTCTGACGTCGCCTATCGGCAAGAGAGTAGCAACGCAGAACATCCAGCAAACGTTGGTCGCACTGGGCGCCAGTCTGCCCCTGGACATCAGTGGCGCGCTGAACGCATCGGGAGAGCAGCAGAAATATCGTCGAGTCCAAGCGCAATATGGCGTGAGCCAAACAAAAAACGACGTGGTCACCAACGTTAAAACCGCGTTTTATGCCGTCCTCAGGGCGCGAGCTTTGAGAACGGTGGCGGAGGATAATCTCAAGAACGCGCAGGTGCGCTACACGGACGCGCAGAACAAGTACGCGGCGCAAGTGGTTACCAAGTTCGACGTGCTCCGCGCCCAGGTGGACGTGGCCAATGCCGAGCAGCAGCTCATCTCGGCAAGAAACGAAGTTGAGTCCCTGTACGCCTCGTTGAATCGAACGATCGGGATCAAAGTAAACACGCGCCTTCACGCGGTTGAAACCGGCGCGGTAAAAGAGCCAACCCCTGCCACCCCAATCGCCGGCATGCCGGCGGCCGTGCCTCCGCCTTCCAAGACCCAGCCCGTAGCGCCAAGCACATTGCCGAACCCGGCAACCCCGTCCGCTCCGACTCCGAATCCGCCTGCAGGCGCTTCCGTCGTGCAGAAGCCCTCAACCGCGATGATGCCAACGCCGATCAATCAGAGTTGGACCGATGTTCCCCAGGCAACCCTCGGACCGGATTTCGACGGGGACCTGAAGGAGGCCCTGCAGAACCGGCCGGAAATAGGGGAGGCCAAAGCCGGTATATCTTCTTCTCAATGGGGAGTCAAATATGCCGAACGCTCTGAGTTGCCATCGGCGGACGTGGGCTGGGATTATGTGTACGCACCGAACGCGCCGGGACTTCACCCCTACACCCACACGTGGCTTCTCTCCGCCCAACTGGCCGTGCCCATTTTTGATGGTGGTTTGGCCGCGGCTCGAATCAAGGAGGCGCGTGGCCTGGTGGCTAACTCGACTTCGCTGCTGCGAGACACGCAAGATCAGGTGACGTTGGAAGTGGAGCAGGCGCTTTTTGCCGTGCAAGACGCCAGAGATAGGGTGCGTGTGGCCAACCAAACGCTTGCGGAAGCGCAAGAGGCTTTTGCGATCGCTCAACGCCGGTATAACGCCTCAGTTTCACCCCTTATCGAGCTGAGCGACGCGCAGGACGCGCTCACCCAGGCGGAAAGCAACCAGGTTAACGCCCTTTACGATTACAACACGGCGGAAGCTGAGTTGGACCGAGCGCTCGGGCGGTATTCAAACTACCAGCCACAACCCGCCAAGTAATTACAAATGCGCCGCAGACTAAGGGGTCTGCGGCGCGAATTGTTTAGCTTAAGAAGCTAGCCGCACGCAGGGTGCGAAGCTTCCACGTCGGTCGTCCAGTAGCAAACGTCCCCCACGAGAGCCTGATAGGCCGTGGCCTTGGCATGGCCATCGGCGAACTGTGCATTCAACTTTTGGTTGAACAGACCCTCGCCAAGAGCGAGGGCTTGCTGCACGCCTGGGGCCGTGGACGTTGTACCGGCCAAGGGACCAGACTCTCCACCGGAATAACTCCAGTTTGCTCCGCCAATGTTCTTCCAGTAGAAGATGTATTGGTCGGCCGTGCCGGTGTGGCCGGCGACGTTGTCGAATTGAGCTTCCTCAGCGCTGATTCCGCCAACCATCACGCCGCTCATGTGCCCAAGGTTCAGGAGACCGGATTGGTTGGTCACGTCGAACGCGGCGCCGTAGTAGCTGGCGTCGGTGAGAAGAACCGTGGACGAAACGCGGGGAACGGTGTCTTCGCTCACGGCTGAAACCGCGGTATCGCTACCGCCGAACGGAGCGGCCGGGCTCAAATAGATGTCGTTGTGGCCATAGCTGTTCTGACCGCCGTAGCCCGTGCCGGTGCAGCCAGCGCCGGAGCAGACGGGACCGGGAGTGGCTTGCGAACCAGGATAGAATCCGCTGGTGGCAGGATCCTTGAACAGGCTATAGTTCTTGGTGTAGGGCTGAAGGGCATACACATAGAAGAAGCGAGATAGGGCGGAAGCCTTGGCGGCGCTGCCGTTGGCAGGAACGGTGGTTCCGAGGATTTGGGCCTCAGGAAGAATGTTGCCGTTGCCGTCAAGATATTGCGAACATACCGTGTACGTTACACCATCCGCCAGGGTGCAGTTAATGCGGTGTGCGTAGTACTCGTCGTCGTAGTCGTTGGTGTAGAGCATCGTCGACAGACCAATCTGCTTGAGATTGCTGAGGTCCGAAGCCTTCTTGGCCGCAAGCTTGGCCTGCGCGAAAACGGGGAATAGAATTGCTGCAAGAATCGCGATGATGGCGATAACAACTAAGAGCTCGATGAGGGTAAAGCCCTTGCGTGAATTAGACATATGTCCTCCGAAGATCAACGTATCGTGTGATGTAGTCGCATGCCTCTTTAGTTCGCTTAATCGCGAGTGGCCCCTTTTACGGACCCGTTTAAGTTCAGGCGACGAAATAGTGTAGAGGTACAAGTTAATTCCTGGGAGTCTGGTTAACCAAGCCTTAACACGGACGACCCGATTCGTTAACCTGACATTAACAATCGCATTAGCACTCCCGCAAAAGCGAGTCCGTTAAGTCATCTAAAATAACCCGCGATCCGCCAAGGCCTCGCCCGCGTCTTTAAATACGCTTGATAATCTATGAGCGTTCTTGACCTTACGGCAGCGGTGTTCGCAGTGTCCGCACTGGCCGGGCTTCTGGGTGCGCTGACCGGGCTTGGCGGAGGGGTTGTTTTGGTGCCCGTGCTGACCCTTCTTTTCCGCATCGACATCCACTATGCGATGGGCGCATCGTTGATATCGGTCATCGCAACATCCTCGGGCGCGGCGGCCGCCTATGTGCGGGAGGGCTTTTCCAATGTGAGGGTCGCCATGTTCCTCGAGATGGCAACTTGCCTTGGGGCCATTGTCGGCGCTTCCCTGGTGGCCTTTCTGCCGATTTCCTGGATCGCGCTCATCTTCGGCTTGGTGCTCATCTACTCGGCCTATGAAACGTCTCGCGGTCATGGCGAGGACCGCGGCGTAAGGGATTCGGACAAGATGTCCGCCAAACTTCGTCTGGGTTCCAGTTATCCCGGACCGGAAGGAGATATGCCCTACGGAGTTCGGGGGCCCCTGGAAGGCTTCGGGGTCATGACGGTTGCCGGCCTTCTTTCCGGCCTGCTGGGAATAGGGTCGGGAGCGATCAAGGTCATCGCGATGGACCGGATCATGGGATTGCCGTTCAAGGTATCGACGACGACTTCGAATTTCATGATTGGGGTGACCGCGGCCGCCAGCGCGGGCGTTTATTTGAATCGGGGCTATATCGATCCCGCTTTATCCATGCCGGTGATGTTGGGTGTTTTGGGAGGTTCGCTGGTTGGCAGCCGGTTGCTGGCGGGAGCTCGCGTGAAGATACTTCGGTTCGTTTTTGCGATTGCGATTGGCGCGCTTGGTTGCGAAATGCTCTTTCAGGGAGCGCGAGGGTTCAAGTGAAGAAATATATTCCCCACCCTGACCAGATGCGGATCATCATCGGTCGCCTGCTGCAGATCGGCGTCAGCCTTTCGGCGGCTTTGGTTTTTATCGGGGCAGTTGTCTATTTGTTCCGACACCATGCGGAAACGCCGAACTACGGCGTCTTCCATTCCGAGCCACCTCAGCTACGCGGAATCAGCGGAATCGGGCGGGATGTGGCAAGCCTCAGCAGCCGGGCTTTGATTCAATTGGGGTTGGTTGTGCTGATCGCAACCCCGGTTGCCCGGGTTGTTTTTTCGATGATCACGTTCCTTCGGGAACGGGACCGGCTGTACGCAATGTTCACCGCAGTTGTGCTGGTGCTGCTGCTTTACAGCATCTTGGCTTCAAAGTGATCTCGCATGTGCTAAAATTCGGTTCCTCGCGCGCGGGTGGTGAAATTGGTAGACACGCTACCTTGAGGTGGTAGTGCTCACAAGGCGTGAAGGTTCGAGTCCTTTCCCGCGCACCAGATTTTTTTCGTCGTTTGCGCGTCCAACATACAATGCGAGGGCGAATTCGCGCACTTCGAAGGGTCGCAACCGGCCCGATTTTGTTCCTGTTCTTGGCGGTAGCGCTCATGCTGGCGCCAAGCGCGGCTGTAGCTTAGCAAGGCGACCCAATGCTCCCGATTGCCTTCTCGAAAGGGCGGCCCTGGACCCGGAGGCTTGACATTGCAGCGGACAGCAGGCGAGGTGCGTTTACCTCTGCCTTTCTTGGGTGCCTTCTTATGCCGGCGAAGCCTGACCGCGCCATAGCCGATTAACACATCTCCGCTCTCGGAGACTGCCTCTGATTTGGGCGGTGTCAACCGATTCTTAGACTAGTGAATTTCTCACGAAATGTGGTGATAAGTAAAAGCAGGTAGCGGCCGGCTTAATGTTCCCCGCCGCCAAAATGGGCACGCCGCACACTCGCCCTCAAGGAATTCTGGCTACGAGCCTGAATCCAGCCAAAGGATTGGGCACGTCATCAGAAAAATAGTCTCGAAACCATACCTGTGGATAAAACTGCCCGATACCAATCCCGCGTTCGATATGACCATAAAAAACTCTTCCGTGAGTGCCGTGCGTAGCCGCCCTCGAATCTCTTGCGTTGGTGGGTCCAACAGGATTTTTAGTTTCGCCCTCCTTGTAGTCATAGGGAACTTCAAGGACTTGCTCTGCCACATTTCCACACATGTCGTACAGCCCGAAGCCATTTGGAGCGTACGAGCCAACAGGCTTCGCTTTGCCAGGGCCAATATTTGCTTTCGTGGCGTCAATGTCATTGCCCCACGGATAGTCCTTACCTGCAAGACCACCCCGGGCCGCATATTCCCACTGGGCTTCGGTGGGCAGCGAATACTTGAAACGGCTCCGCTTGTTCAACAACGAGATAAACCGGAGAACGTCTCTGCGGTGAAGCCCCGAAACAGGATCACTGTCTAGCAGTGTGTATTGGTTTCTCTTATGTTTCATCAGCCTTTCAAATTGCACGTTCGTTACCTCGGTTGCCATCAAATAGAATGCGGACAAGGTCACCTTGTGGACCGGTCGGGTCAACGGCAGCTGATCAGATCCCATCAAAAATGCGCCCGCTGGAATCTTCACGAATCTCATGCCAAGGTCATTCGTAAACTGGTGTGCAATTCGATCCGATGCTTGCGACACAAGTATCGGCGCAATTGCTCCAAGGAGGGCCATCATCCGCAGCAATGTAGCACCTTTAATGCGAACTGGGTCCTTATATTGTACGGAATGATTGACAGGGCGGGAAAGCACACTTGGGCACACTTATTGTAAACCCTCTGTTCTGCCTGGACCGATGCCACGCAACAGTTCTTCGATTGCAAGCCAAACACCTGGCAAATCCTATTGGCGTTTTGCCATATAGGATCAGTGCGATATCCGTCGCTCATGCATTTGTTCTGGCAACCTGTTTGGTTTTCCAATACGCATGCAGCGTTTCTGGCAAGCAGGCACTCAAAGTAACGACCTACATCGGGAAAGCAAAGCGTACAGTCAGCGTTACAAGCAATGATTCCGGCTTTGATCAAGTTGCATAGTGAATTGGAAACTCCGGCTGCACAGCATGCAAATTTGTCCCCACTAGCGCACAGATTCTTATATTTCTGTGTAACTTGAACGCAAGGTTGCGTTCCGTCTTTATCGCTTGCTGAGGTGGGGTTGCTAGAAACATAAGAGTACCCAGGTTCGGCCGGCCACAGCGGATCAACCGTCGTCCACCGCGCCAGCGAATCGGAATAATGCCGCGCCCGAACGTAAAACTCACCATACGGCCGGTTAGTATTCCGGTAGCCCTGCGTCCCGACCCAGGTGAAGTAGGGTGAAGCGGCTGGTGTAGTCGAAGACAGGGTCGAGCCGTACGGGGAATACCGATAGCTGTTTTGAGACGAGCCCGTGCTGTCATAGGTTGCCACAACCGAGCCCAATGCGTCTTTGCCGTACGTTCGGTAGCCGGTAACCCCAGGCGTATATTCCGCCACAACGGCCCCGTTGAATGTGTAATAGTTTCTTACTGGCATGGTTCAATACTCCCAAGAGGACAAACCCGAATTCCCATTTCCATCTGGCTTAAAGTTATTGGATACAAAGTAAACGACCATCATCTGTGTTTATAAGAACGTCGTTCTTCGCACCTATTGCTAAACCTTGCGCCCCCATACCTTTGAAATCGTAAGACCACGCTGCATGTCCGGTTCCGTGGTTTAAACAAACGAGGCGCGAGTTTTCGAGGCATAGAACGGTGCCGTCCTCAGACGAATAAAGTCTGCCGGAATGTCCTGGAGATACCCACAGTTTGCTACCTGTTAAAGCGGACCAAGCGTAAACGGCGCTATCGCTCGATTCATAAATGGCAGATGAACTAATTGACAACCAACCATTTGCTGGAAATGAGATGGCCCCTAGCTTGTTTGTAGCAAGATTGAAGATTCTTAGGGTTGCCGAATAAGGAGGGATTCTTGCGGCAGCTATCGTTGCAAGCAGTTGGCTGGTCGGACAGAATAAGCTGGAGATCGGCCCGGTCGACGGAATGCTATACTCCAGCCGGCCGGTCAAAACTTGCCTTCCTACCGCTTTGCCTCCTTCCACAAAATACACCGTACCCAGTGGGGAAACGGGAGCCGGCCCGAAGGCATCAGTTGAGTGATTCCAGAGCGTATCACCGGAAGCACAATCAAGCGCATAAAAGTCTTCTTTTGATTGTTGCGAGGTTAGGCAAGTTATGAGGGCTACTTTATTTGTCCAAGTGCCACAGATTGGAAGCATGATTGCCGGGAAGGTCCTATGCCAGATTTCTCGGCCCGATATGGCATCGAGGCAAACTACCTGCGTCTTGAGGGGAAGAGCGTGATCCATTGAGGTTACTATCAATCGGTCGCCTGCCAGGGTTGGAACTGTGTCGCCGGAAACATTCAACGCTGTTCGCCAAAGCTGACGGCCGTTGGCCTCCGAATAAGCGTAGGCGCATGCGTCTTTCGGCTCGTCAGCGCCCTCGATTGTCCCGTTGGTTGAAACAAAGACGATTCCTGACCCAACCACGGGTGCATGCGATAAGCTCCCAGGCGCAACCGCCCAACGCAACAGGCCTCTACACGAATGAAGTGGTTGCTCCGTGGAAAAGCTGTTGCCTGGAGCGCCCATTTGTCCGGGCCAAGCGATTGACAAGGGGGATCCTTGTTTCAAAGGCGCGCAACCCCATGCTATAGGGATGAAAACCAAAGAAAGCCAGGTTAACAAGTGCTCTTGACCGGTCCCCAATAAGTTTCCACCCTAGGAATAGAGAATGTCCGCCTCCGGGGTTGATTGTAACCTCTGCTTGAAGCCTGCGGGTGTCAGCCCGCCCAGCCCAAGATGGGGTCTGTGATTGTTGTAGTGATCCTGGAAATCCGCGAGGGCCGCTTGCAGTTCGGAGCCTCGGATGAAGAGTTTCGCAGGACAGGAGTTCGTCGCGGAGCTTGCCAAAGAAGCTCTCGATGTAGCCGTTCTGCCAGGGTTTTCCCGGCTGGATGAACTGGTTTGAGACGCCCTCTGGAAGCGTCATGGCGCGGAACTCGGGCCCGTTGTCGCTGACGATCGCCTTGGGCTTTCCGTGAACGAGGTACAGCCAGTCGAGCTCTCTTTCCACCGCAAAGGCAGGAAAGGTTGAGGCCGTTTTGAGCAGCAGGCATTCTCTCGTGAAGCAGTCGAGCACGCCCAGTATGCGGGTGTGCCGGCCGTTTTCGAGCCGCTCGTGCGCGAAGTCCAGACACCATGCCTGGTTGGGCCCGGTAAGCACCGGCCCTTCAGTCTTTGGCACCACAAGCTTCCTTCGCTTGCGATGTCTAATGCCGAGTCCTTCGGTTCGCCAAATACGATGAACCGCCTTCACGTTGACGCCGGGAATGAGCGCGTGCACCCGCCTAAAGCCGTAGCGCGGATTCGCCCGGGCAAGCTCCAGAACCTTCTCCCGAAGCCCTGGGCTGCGTTCCGTGGGCGTGTGGCGGCTCGCAGGACGCGAGATGCGGCACACCCGGCAGGCGCACGTTCTTGGAAAGCCCCGGCCAAGAAGAAAGCACACGGCTCGCCGTCTGCTTCCGGGGCTCACCATTTTCCCTTTTGGAGCTCCTTGTACGCCGCGTTGTCAAGACTCAGTTCGGCCACCAGATGGCGAAGCCGCCGGTTCTCGTCCTGAAGATTGCGCATCGCCGTCAGGTCGCTCTTGGTCATGCCCTGATACTTCTCGCGCCACGCGTAAATTGTTTGGTCGTTGATCCCGTGGCTCCTGGCCACCGAAGCGATGCTCGCGCCCGCATCGATCTCCCCGAGAACCTTCAGGATCTGTTCCTCCGAATACCGTTTTCCTCGTGCCATGTCTGTCTCCTATTTTGGAGGCAAACTCTCTATTCTAGGACTGGAAAGCCTAAGGGGAACCGGTCATGAGAAAGGTGGAAAGAATCATCTGCGGTGCAATAGCAGCGTGCTGCATCTTGTTTGTCCTATCCTTCGCGCTGGGCATGGGTGGGAACGCCATCCTGAAACTCATCCCAGGGCCCATTATCCAATGGGTTGGCATTGGCTCCTTCTTTCTGATGTTTGCCCTTTTGCTAGCGTTAGCGATTGTGGTGCCTCGAAGGGGCGCCAAAAGGAAATAGGCGCTCTCAACCGATTCTTAGACTAGTGAATTCCTCACGGAATGTGGTGATAAGTAAAAGCAGGATAGCGGCCGGCTTAATGTTCTTCCTCACGGTTGCGGCGGCGTTTGGCCAGCTTCAACCCAATGCGCCGTGGCCCAAATTTCTTGCCAACGCCCAAAATACGGGTCTCGGAACCGGCGCAGGCTCAACCGGAATGGTGAACTGGTTTTCAGCGACCGGACACTGGGACGCGTCCGTTGAGTCAAGTCCCGCGATCGGAGCGGACGGAACCGTGTATATCGGATGTGATAACGGAGACCTTTACGCGTTGGACGGCGCAACCGGGCACATAAAGTGGACGTTCCCCACCACGACCAACTACTATGAAGTCATCTCGACACCCGCGATCGGGGCGGATGGCACGGTTTACGTTGGATTCGAAGACGGCAACGTCTATGCGCTTGACGGCTCGACCGGCACGATGAAATGGTCTTTCGCCGGGGGAGAGTTTAAGTCTTCTCCTGCCATCGGTTCCGACGGCACGATCTACATAGGCTCGATGGAGGGCGTGATTTATGCCCTGAACGGCGCCGACGGATCTCTGGAATGGTCCTACACCACCGGCGGGGCAGTCGCCACATGCCCTGCTATCGGCCCGGATGGCACCGTGTACGTGACTTCCCAAGACAACAATATCTATGCCTTGAACGGTGCTGACGGGCAGCTGGTCTGGTCTGCGGGCGCACTCTATCCAAGTTCCCCCTCGGTCGGGGCGGGCTTGGTGTACGTGTGCTCAGCCGTCGACGGCATGCAAGCGTTCGACGAGACAACCGGCGCGGTGCAATGGACCTTTTCCAATCGCAGCAGTTTCTCTTCTCCGGCGATCGGACCTACCGGGAACGTTTACTTCGGCGACACGGGAGGCGTTGTGCATGCGGTGGATGGCACAACGGGGCAGGAAATATGGTCTTATCAAACAGGCTCGATAATCTATGGATCGGCGGCAGTCGCGGCAGACGGCACCGTTTACATTTGTTCGAACTCGACTCTTTTTGTTTTGAATGGCGCGACCGGCGAGGCGCAATGGACCTTTGGCGCCGGCTATGCGCCTGATTCGTCTCCCGCAATCGGGGCAGACGGAACCGTTTATTTCGGCGAATACGAATCGGGCTTCAACGGGTACGAAGGCGTCTTAGCCCTTGGCTCGTCTCAACTGACACTCATGCTTGGGACGTCTTCGGTTTCCGACGTCCAAAAAGTGGTTGGTGGACTCGCCATGGACTATTCGGTCTGGACGGCAGGGCCGGGTGCTGTGAAAGTGACCAGCAACAACCCCTCCGTGGCGAACATTGCGCCGGGCGGCGCGATCAAAACTTCCGGCGTGGCCACACCTACGACGGTGACCTTTACCGCGACGCAGGGCAGCAACGTTGCCACGGCCACACTCACCGTAACTCCCGCGAGCCTTGAAGCGATCACGGCCAGTTCCCCTACCATCGGCGGCGGAGACATCGATCCCTGCCTGGTGCAACTCCAGGGCAACGCCGCGCCCGGCGGGACTCCGATCTCGCTGAGTTCTTCGAACACTTCGCTTGCGACCGTCCCCGCCGTATACAATGTGCCCGGCAACTCATCGATCGGATTCTTTCCGATCACAACCTATGGAGTTACTTCCAATGCCCAGGTGACGATTACGGCCCAGGCGGGCGGCGTTATGGAGGAAACCACGATCACCCTCATCCCCCCTACATTTACCGGACTCGTTCTTGGGGCGGGGGCGCTTTGGGGTAGCCAGCATACGCATGGCGAGGTCATCATGAGTGGCCCCGTGGCGTCCGCAACAACGATGACGCTGTCTTCGAGCAGCCCGAGCGCGGTTGTACCCGCCTCGGTGACCATTCCGGTAGGGCAGTCCACAGCTTTGTTCACGATTACTTCGACGCCCGTGGCCACCCAGACTTTCGTGACCATTCAGGCAACGTTGGGCTCGGTCACCGAAACCCAAATTTTGACCATCGATCCTCCCGGCGTTACCGGCCTCACAGCGCCCAACAATCAGTTGGTTGTGGGCCAATCGACTGCGGCTACCGTCCAGTGGAACTATCCGGTTGCAGTCGCCACTTCGCTCTCCCTGCATTCGACTAACGCGGCCTTGACCTTTCCCGCCTCTGTGCCAGTGGCGGGCGGCGCATCGTCAGTGACGTTCACGATTACCGGTTCACCGGTTTCATCGCCGACCGCTGTTCAAATTTATGCAGTCTTTGGCAACTCGTGGACGGTCGGGTGGTTTACGGTTTATCCGCAGCCATTGAACAACCTGGGACTGAGTCCCAGCGTGGTGACGGGCTCCGAGTCATGTTCCGCGACGGTCTCCATGGGCTATTTCGCCTACGTGCCGGTAACCGTGACGTTGTCTTCGAACAGCCCTGCCGCGGCCGTTCCACCCTATGTGACCATCCCCGCCGGCCAATGGAGCGCACCGTTTACGATCTCAACCCGGCCAGTGACGGCGACCGCTTATGCGGTCATTCAAGCGAAATGGGGGACGGTGACGTTATCCAAGACCTTGGATGTAAATCCTGCAGTCTTCTCGTCGCTGAGCCTTATTCCAAATACGGTGACCGGGGGCCAGAGCGTCACGGGAGTTGTGGTCTTTAGCGGACCCGTGGCGAGATCCGCTGTAATCGGGCTGTCTTCGAACGACCCACATGCTGTAGTGCCAAACTCAGTGACCGTGCAAGCGGGGCAATCCGCCGCGATATTCACGATTACCACGCTGGCGGTGTCTGCATCCACCCAGGTTTCCATCTCAGCCGACGTGGGATCGACCCAGATCAGCGAGCCGCTGGAAATAGACCCGTGATGGGGTGACGCCCGTCCCGGATGGAGTTAGTAGATTGCGTCCCAGCTTCATTGGTATAGTGACGCTATGCTGACGAAGTTGCTTGTTGCTTTCTCGCTCCCTTTGTCTTTGGCCGCCTTTGCGGCGCAAGGGCCACAAATGTCCGATGCCGAGAAGGCGATTTCAAAGCAAATGGGCACTCTTCGGTCGCTTTCCGACGCGGATAGAGCCGTTGCGACGAAGAATCTGGCGCTTAAAATCCGGCAGCTTCCCAAAGACGACGTCAAGTTGGACCTTGCCTTGGGCCTTGCGAACCTGTCCACCGAAGGATATTTTGGGCCTGGCACCCTGCAGTCGGTAACCGACTCCCTTGTCGCGGCGGTCAAAGAGGCGCCGCAAAGCCAAATGGCTCCGTACGCTTACAGCGAACTTGCGCAGCTTTCCCGATACGAACAGATGAAGGTACGGCTAGACGATCCGCAATTCAAGGCCGCGCTTGCGAAAGTCGATGAGACCGACGCGGCGCGCAAAGCAGCCGACTTCACCTTGACCGACATCCAGGGCAAATCTTGGACGCTTTCGTCCCTTCACGGCAAAGTTGTGTGGGTGAATTTCTGGGCGACGTGGTGCCCCCCGTGCAAAAAAGAGATGCCGGACCTTGAAACGGTGTATCAGCGATTCAAGGATCGGGGGCTGGTGATCCTGGCAATCTCAAACGAGAAAACGCCTGTCGTAAGCAAATTTATCGCCGACAAGGGCTATGACTTTCCGGTGTTGTTGGATTCCGATGGCAGCGTCAATAAGCTGTATTCAATCCAAGGAATACCGAACAGCTTCTTGTATGACAGCAACGGCAGCCTGGTGGCCACCGCGATGGACATGCGCACGATGGACCAGATGCTGGCGATGCTGGCGAAGGCCGGGCTCAAGTAGGAGATTTTTCTGGGAGCGCTTGGGCATATACTGAGATCACTATGAAGTTTAGAAAGTCGATGTTCTGTGCCGTATTCCTCGGTGCGCTGCTTCTTGGGCAAAGCGCTCTTGGGACGCCCACCCATGACCCTACTCCCACGGCATCTTCAGTGATCGCGAGCGCAGAAGCGAAAGCGGCAAGCGAAAACAAGAACGTTTTCGTACTCTTCCATGCTTCGTGGTGCGGCTGGTGCCATAAACTTGACGATTTTCTGGCAAGGCCCGAGATCGCGCCTCTGATAGATGCGAACTACGTGACCGTTCACATCGTTGTGCAGGAGAACGGCGACAAAAAGGACCTGGACAACCCAGGAGGCGACGAGCTTCTCGATCACCTTGGCGGTAAAGACCTAGGCATCCCCTATTACGCGATTCTAAGTCCCAAGAACGACATCCTCGCAGTTTCGAAAGACGACAAAGGGCAAAACATCGGCTACCCTGGCGAAGCCACCGAAATCCCGATCTTTATGAAGATGCTCCGAACGACGAGCCACCAAATGTCGGATTCCGATGCCGATATGCTCAACAAGAAGTTGGTGGAGGCAGGCGCCAAGATCAAGGCGGAAGAGGAAGTCACGGCCAAGCTGATCAAACCGATCCAGGACGCGTTGGCCAGCCATGATTATAAGACCGCTCTGGCTTCTTGCGAGGGACTCATCACTTCTCACCCCGACTTGGCCAGCTTCGCTCGCTATGAGCGGTATGAGGCTCTTTTGCACGTGGACGAAAACAAAGCCTTGTCCGAGTTTGGGCAGCCGATGGGAGAAACGAGTGCCAAAGATGCGGACGGGATTCGTGCCTCGATGGTCATCGGACAGGATTCTCTTTCCGACCGCGCCTATGAGAAGGCGCTGCCCATTATCCTCGCGAGCGCTGAGAAAGACCCAGGCAAATGGTATACGGACAGCCAAATCGCCCGTGCCTATTCCCGGGTCCACCAGGTGAAGAAAGCGACGGAATATCAGGACAAAGCGATCGACGAGGCAAAGGCGGCCAAGCTGCCTCAGAAGTTCATCGATAACCTAGTCAAAGCAGAACAGGACTGGCAGAAAAAGGGCTCGTAAGGTTCTCGGCCCTCCTGTCACGGCTCCAGCGTCAGGAGGGCCTCCTGAGAAACGGATCCTATCGTCACGGTGATTGTAACCACTGTCTTCACCGTCACCGCTTTCGTTGAAATGGGAAAAGAGGTCTCGGTTGAGCCGGCCGCAATCGTCGCTGCGCTTTGAACGGTAACGAGGGTGCTGCTCGAGGCGATCTTCACTGTGGTCGCCGAGGCCGCCTTCGCTGCAAGCCGCACAACCCCCGTCGTTTTCCCTCCGCCAACGAGGGAGGCTTCAGAAAGAACCAATGAGAAGGAGGCCGGATTGATCGTCAGGCTTTCCGTTTTCGTCACGCCCTGGGCGCTGGCCGTAATGGTCACGTCCTGAGCAGCGGTAACCGAATAGGTCGCCACCGTAAATTCCTTGCTCAGTTCGCCTGAAGTGATGTCCAACGTTGCCGGCGCGACTGCAGCCGCGTTGTTGCTGGCGATGCTTACAACCACCCCGGTTGCCGGTGCGGCATGGGCAAGCGTTGCCGTTACGACGACGGATGCGCCGGCCGTCACGCTCGTGTTTGAGATGGCGAGGCTCGCAAGTGGGTCTGCCGGAAAAATGGTAAGCGTCGTAGCCTTCGTGACGCCGCCGCCGGTGGCGGAAATTGTGGCGACCGTCGTGGCAGTCACCTTGAGCGGGGTTACCGTGAACGTTCCTGTCTTCACCCCCGCCTCCAGCGTCAATGTGGCAGGGACTGTCGCGTCCGCCGAGTTTGAAGACAGCTTCACGATGTCTGTCCCCGTTAAGGTGGAGGTAAGAGTGACGGTTCCCTCAACCGGAGTGACCCCAACCTCGGCAGTGTGGGCGAGCAGCACTGAAACCACCGCATCCGCCGGTTCCACCGTAAGAGCGGCGGTTTTTGTAACTCCGCCCGAAGTTGCGGAAATGGTGACGCTGGTTGCGGCCGTTACCGTGCTCGTGGTAACCGAAAACGTCTCTGAAGTGGCACCCGAGGGAACGACGACAGAGGGAGGAACCGTGGCTGCGGCGCTCGAGGACTTCAGCGCCACCGTTGTGCCTCCGGATGCGGCGGCCGAAGCCAAAGTGAGCGTTCCGACCACGGGCGTGTCGGCTGCCACCTTTGGCAAGTTCAAAGCGACGGTCGAGACCGCGACGCCTTTCGACAGTGAAATCCGCCAAATCCCTCGGCCATAGGTGCCGGCATAGATATATCCGCTGCCGATCTTCAAATCCATGATCTGGGTGTGGGGGATATTGCCGGTAACGTTGGTCCAAGTTGTCCCAGCGTTGGTGGTCATGAATACGCCGACGTCCGTTCCCACATACCAGGTGGTCGTAGGCGTTGTGGGGTCGCGAAGGATGGTATTCAGTGGCACATCCGGCAGCCCGGTCGAACCTGTCCCGGAAACATTCGTCCAGACCGGAGTTTTTGCGTTAATGGCTGCGATCCGATAAAGATGGGGGATTCCGGTGTTGGTATAACCGATCAAAACGTCATCGGCATTGGTTGGGTTGGGACTGATGGTGCTGGCCACTACCCCCTGGACGGGCGTTCCGGGAACCACACTCCAAGTTCCCTTGTAACCCGTGGTCGACATGATGATGGCGCCCTCTGTAGATCCGTAAATCTGGTCTCCATTGTTTGGAGCAACGGCCACTGCCGTCAGGTAGTCGTAAGGAGGGAATGTGCCGACCGCATAACTCGGACTGGCAGCAGTAAGATCTGCCGCGTATATCGTATCATTGGCGCCAAGATACAAGGTCTTGCCGTCCGGAGAGAGAGCCATCGGGGCGACGAACGCTGTGTTGTAATAATAACCGTTCGATAGATTTCGCTGGTCGCCACCCGTCAGGTCATAAAGGTCGGTTGCCCCGTACTCCAAAGACACGAAACAAAGGCTCAATGGCAAGTCCCAACCGCACTGTCCACCGTCTCCCGCGTACAAGTTGTCCCAAGTTGTCAAACTGCCGAGGGCACTGGGGGACGAATTGTCCTGGGCGCCGCTTAGCACGTAGTTGGGGTTGGTCGGATGAGGTGCGATCGCGTAAAGCTGGGCGATTCCCAGATTCGCATTGAGAGATGTCGGTGTAATCGTCGGGGTGCTCCCTGTCCAAGCGAACTTGAGGCGGAACAATCCGCCGTCGTTGCCTAAGAGAACCTGGGTGGGGTCGCTCGGGCTTATCGCGAACTCATGCTGGTCGGTGTGGATCAGGGTGTCGTTATCAATGCTCAGGGCGTAGTCGACCCAGGTCTTTCCGCCATCCGTGGAGTACTCGGCGGTAAGGAGCCCGACAAATACAACCTCTCCGGCCTCGGCTTCAGGCGCCTTGTAGGTGCTGATGAAATAGTCGTAAGTTGACTGTGACCAGTTGTTGTCGTTAGCGTTGCTTGACAAGAAATTGTTCGTGATGACCGACCATGTCGTCCCGCCATCCGGTGACTTATAAAGTGTCTTGTTGTATCCGGACAGAAGGTAAAGGGTGGAGGCGCTGACCTTTGAGCAAGCGATGCTAAATTGCTTTTGCGATGCAGGAAGCGTCGCCGCCGTCCATGTGGCGCCCTCATCGGTCGACTTATAAAACTGATAGTAAGTAGCCTCCCCGGGAGCGCCAACATAATAAGTGCGCACTTTGCCGGCATTCGGCAGCGAAACGTCTATCGTGCAATAGCCTCCCGAGGCCAGTCCGGCCGATTTCCAAGTGGCTCCGGCATCGGTGGACCGGAAAACATTGCCGTCGATTGCGTTGGACCCGCCATCGTAGCCGCGCCCGGTGGTGCATAAGAGGATCTTGTCGTTGTCGGGATCGATGAGGATATGGCTGACCGCGACATCGCCGATCCCGGCCGTGGTCGCGCCGTAGTTGGTCCAGGTAACGCCGCCATCGGTTGATTTCATGATCCCTTGGTTGTAGTTGTCATAGAATCCGTCGAAGTCGCCTGTGCCCACGTAAAGAGTGAGATGGTTTAACGGGTCGATCGCAATGCTGTCGACCGCTCCGTAAATCCAGGGAGCTTTATCGCTGATACAGGCCCAAGTCGCTCCACCGTCTGTCGTTTTCCATAGCCCGCCGCCACCCGAGCCGGCATAAATGATTTCCGCATTCGTAGGGTCGTAGGCGGCGCATGAAATTCTTCCGGCAAGCGGCGGCATCCCTTCGTATAGCTGCCGCGCCGCGCCCAGATTGACCGGACCGATGTAGTTCCACGTGTTTCCCCCAATGGAGGGCTTTAACTCGTCGTTCCGATTGATCCTTCCCACCAGCATCCGGGCCGCCTGCTCAAGCCCTTTGCGAATCGCCGCCGGGTCAACCGTATCGGATCCAGCCTCAACATGCCGCTCGAGATAATACTGGAGGGCTCCAAAGAAGTCGGCGCTGTCACGCCCGTTCTCCACTTCTTCCTCGGCTTTCAACTGGTCGGAATCTCGAAGGTATTCAACGTGAGCCTTGACCGAACGCTTAGAACTCTTGTTGACCTCCCGTGCCGAAGCAGGCAAGACGAACCTGACGCCGGCGCGCTTTTTGAGGGCAGCGATGGCCTCGCTTTCACGAATGGTAGGATCCAGGTCCACAAGAAACATCCCTGATTCCTTGTCCATCCCAACAACCTTTCCAACCCCCACAACTGACTGGGCTGCCGCTGCCGATCCGCCATTGGTCAGGCCGAGAAGCAGCTCGCGCGGAGAAGCCGGAGTGCCCTGAGATACCCCGAGTGCCGCCAAGCAAACCAGAACCGTGCTGAGGGCGAATGGGCGAAAGCATCGATGCGTGCTGTACATCACTTGATGATAACTCAACAATGTGAATTATCGTTAAGTATCGTTTACACTGCCGGCAAAGTGGACAGTGGTTTAGCAGCGGTGATGTAAACGATCTTGTCGGTAACCGTATAGCCGCCAGACTCAATGGTCGGGCGGAGAACGCTTTCGAAAAACTGTCGCTCCTCGGGCGAGAACTTTTGAGCAAGAATGGTTTTGAGGGAGGGAGCCCATGGATGGGGCGAAACGCCTAAGAAGACCTCCCAGGAAACGACCTGCGACGGCTTGACATCAATGTGAAACTCAAGGTGCAGTGCGGTAAATCCCGCTCGGTGAACCATGGTTAGCAAGTCTCGCTCGGAGTAGTTCACGTGAGGCCACTTGGCGCACTCTTCTTCGGTGTCCGGATACTGAGCTGCCTTCCAACGATGCAACAGCCTCAAGAACCGGTCGTCTGGCCGCGGTTCTGATTCAATCTGCTTTTTCAGGACCCTTGCGTAGAGAGCCTCGTCCTGAAGAACGGGCTCACATAAAGAGATGCGCCCACCGGGTTTGAGAATCCGCATAAACTCGCCAAGAGCGGCGTGCTTATCGGCTACGTAGGCCAATACCGCGCGTGTGGTAACGGCATCGACGGAGGCATCAGGGATGAGGCTCGGATCTTCTGCCGGACACTCGATGAAAGAGCATTGACGATCCAGCGAGAGCTCGGCAAAGCGGGTCCTTGTATGATTGAGCATCGGCGCTGAGACGTCGGTGAGAATTACTCGAAGCGTCTCCCCGACCCGTTCGATGGCTCGAAGGGGAACAACTCCTTCTCCCGTGCCGATATCCACAAGCGTCATGCCGGGTTGAAGTTGAGCGCCATCAAGAAGGCGATCAACGTAACCTTCTACCGAAATTGCGCACGACCTTGGCATAGTGCGGGTCGTCTGCTTGACGGTGATGCAACAGCCATTCGGACCAAATGTCCTCTTGAACTGGCGGATGGGTAGTGGTCGGCACAGATTAGTTGACGTCAGAGAAAGTTTGCACGCTTCTCAATCAAGCCAACACTTGCATAATTCTAGCAGTAATGTGATTGCGAGAGGAAACCCATTATTCGACCAGGAGCGCGGACAAATCTTCGCTAGAACTTTGGCCCGGGGGGGCCGTTCGGGTGACCCCGGTGAGAACCAGATGTGCATCGATTCCGGCGTTCTTGCCGCTGACGATGTCCGTCTCGTACCGATCGCCGACCGCAAGCGCTTCGCTCTTGGGAACGCCGGTTTCCTTCAAGACCATCTCCATAAGCAAAGGGTTTGGCTTTCCGATAACGGTCGGGCTGACGCCCGACGCGGTTTGGATGGAGGCGACGATGGCGCCCGCACCGGGTTCCACTTTGCCGTCTTCGATGGGATAGGTGGCGTCCGTGTTGGTTGCCACAAACTGCGCGCCTTTAATAAGCTGCTGCAGCGCGCCGTTCAGCCATTGATAGGTAAATGACCGGCAGATGCCCGCAACCACCGCTTGGGCGTCCCCTTCCGCGTATGGCCCCGGGTTCACCACATGAGCCCCAGACTCTTCCAATGTCTCCTTTAGACCCGGTTCGCCAACGTAAAACAGCTTTGTTAGGCCCCGCTCGGCACAAATTTTGGCCGCTCCGATCGCTGAGGAAAGAATCTCTTCAAGACTCGGCTCAAAACCGAGCTTGGTGAGCTTCTCAAAGTAAAACTGGCGGGTCTGGCCGGAGTTGTTGGTGAGAAAACGAATGAGCGCGCCCCGTTTCCGCAGTTCTTGAACCGTTGAAACCGCTTGCGGAACCGCTTCAGGCCCACGATAAAGGGTGCCGTCGAGGTCGAAAATATAGAGCCGGTACGGCTTCACGAGCGGCGCATCACCACGAAATCGGCGGCCGCTTTGAGGAGATCCACACTTTGGCCCGCTGGCAGCGCGTCCAGACAGTCTTTCGCCAGACTCACTTCGCGTTGGGCGGTTTCTCGGGTCCGGTCCAACGCACCGCGCGATTCCATCCAGCGGCAGATCAACCGGATCTCATCCTCAGTGGCGCCGTTGCCAAATCTCTGCTCGGTGAGGTGTCGCTCGCTATCCGTGAGATGGGGCAGGAGGTAAATGAGCGGAAGGGTTGCGCAACCTTCTCGGAAATCGGTTGCAACCGGTTTCCCGGTTTGCGCCTTGTCGCCTGTGTAATCAAGAAGATCATCGGCGATTTGGAAGGCGAGCCCGATGTGGTGGCCATAGGCGCCAAGCGCATCTCTCCATTCGGCTGGCGCACCCGCAAGTCGCGCGCCGACTTCGCAGCAGCACTGGATAAACGACGCGGTTTTCATGCGAAGGATCTCAAAGTGCTCATGTTCATCGAGATCAAACCGGTTCCGGCACTCCAACTCGCGAACCTCGCCTTCGGCGAGCTCCACAACAGCGGAAGAAACCGCCCGAATGATCTCGAGGTCTCCATCCTGGGCGAGGATGGACATCGCCTTGCTCAAAAGAACGTCGCCGGAAAGAATGCTTGGTGTATTGCCGAACACGGAGTTGGCGGTGGGTCGACCCCGCCGCGTAGCGGCGTGGTCGATCACGTCGTCGTGAATAAGCGTGGCCATATGGATCATCTCCATACAGGCGGCCAGTTTGTGGGCGCGCTCGGATTCAAAGTCGCTCAAAACGGCCTTTGCCGATAGGCTCAGGAACGCCGGCCTCAAGCGCTTGCCGCCGCTCTGGAGAACATGCGCGCCGATTTGCGAGACTAGTTGAACCTGCGATCGGATCTGTCGCATCAGTTCAAGTTCGACGGCCGAAATTTCCGCGCCGATTTCGTCCAGCGCTGCCGGGCTCACGACGTTCTCGCTTAAAGCTGGAAAGCTCATGCTTTTCTCCCCCAATGAACGCAGATGTTTCCGAAAAAGAAGTCCCGCCAGCCGACATCCACAAAGCCGGCCGCTTCCATCGATGTCTTGAGCTCCTCCCGGCTTTTAAACTTTGCCGTGCTTTTCGGCAGATAGGTATAGGCCTTTCTCTTTTTGAAGAGCGTGCCCAAGACGGGAATCATATGGTTGAAAATCCACTCGGACGTGGATCTAAAAAAGGCGTTGCGTGGTCTTGCCATGTCCACCGACACGAACCTTCCGCCTTGCTTTAATACCCGCGCGATTTCTTTGTGGGCAAGGTCCACGTCGGGCACATTGCGGATGCCCCAGCCCACACTTACGCCGTCAAATGTTTCTGCGGCGAGAGGAATGCGGCCCGCATCGGCAAGGACGAGGCCAATGGCAGGCTTGTCCGCTGCCCGTTGGAGCATGGGCAAGCAAAAATCCGCGCCGAGCACAATTCCCCTTTCTCCAACCGCTTTCCGAAGAGGGGGGATGAAGTCGCCGGTTCCGCTGCACAGGTCCAAGGCTTTGTCTCCTGGCCTCAGCTGCAATTGCGAAGCCGCCCACGCGCGCCAGCGCCGGTGGCTTGAGAAGCTCATGATGCTGTTGCAGAGATCGTAGGTAGGAGCGATCTCGGCAAACATGCTCTGCACGGCCATGCGCTTTTCCTGGCCCTCGGCGGCCCACGGCGTCTGATCGGCGGAATTAGCCTGAACCATTGGAGATTTGGTGGTTATACCTTCTATACGTACCAACTTTCAGAAAATAGTGAAAGATGGGGAGGGGTGACAAGTAACGAGGGACGGGTGACGGGTTCGGCCAGGAACTCTCAAGCCGGTCCACCGCGCGATACAACGGCGAAATACTTTGGCGGAGCCTGCTGAAGGGGCCCAATCAAACGTCCGCGGTGAAATGCGCTCTACTCGAACGCCTGCCATCCGATCCCGTCACTCGTCACCCGACTACCATGCTCTCCCGTATTGGACCGGCGCTTTGATCTCGCGTCCCAAGGCTTTGGCGGCGGTGCGGGGCCAATAGGGGTCGCGGAGCATTTCGCGGGCGAGGATCACCATATCCGCCTGGCCGGTGCGAAGGATGTGGTCCGCCTGCTCGGGCGAGGTGATCATTCCCACCGCGCCGGTCAGCACTTCGGCATTCTTTCTTATGTATTCGGCGAACGGGGTTTGATATCCGGGGCCCACCGGGATCTGCGCGGCAGCCGTGTTGCCCGCGCTGGAGCAATCGATCAAGTCCACGCCAAGCGGCTTGAGCTGCTTGGCAAGTTCGGCGGACTGTTCCACGTCCCAGCCGCCCTCCGTCCAATCCGAGGAGGAGATTCTGATGAACAGCGGCAGCCGTTCGGGCCAAACTCTCCTGATCGCTTCGGTGACTTCCCGAACAATGCGGATTCGATTTTCGAAGGTACCGCCGTATTCGTCAGTCCGCGCATTGGATAGCGGCGAGTAGAACTCGTGGAGCAGGTAGCCATGAGCGCCGTGGATTTCCACAACCTCAAAACCTGCTGCCAGCGCACGTTCCGCCGCCTTCCCGAACGCGGCAACTATTTCCGCGATGCCTGCCTTGTCCAACTCCGCAGGGCTTTGATACCCATCCGTAAACGGAGTGGGCGAAGGGCCTACGATAGGCCAGCCACCGTCGCCCGGCGCGACAGGCTTCCCGCCGTCCCAAGGCCTCGCGGTGCTTGCCTTGCGGCCCGCATGGGCAAGCTGGGTGCCCGCAATGGCCCCTTGCGACTTGATGAAGGCGGTGATTTTGCTCAGCTCTTCAATGTGCTCGTCTTTGTAAATCCCCAAGTCCTGAGGGCTAATGCGGCCCCTGGCCTCAACCCCGTTGGCCTCGGTGAATACCAGAGCCGCGCCGCCAACCGCGCGGCTCCCAAGATGAACCATGTGCCACTCGTTGGCGAAGCCGTCCTCCGAACTGTACATACACATCGGCGAGACGGCAATTCGGTTGCGAAACTCGATGTCACGTATGCGAAGCGGCGAGAATAGTTGAGACCCCATAGATTAGGTCTTACGAGAATATTGGGTGGCGAGTCGCGACACGATGGGGTGTTAAGCTTTACGTATTCAGTGTTGAGTCCGAACTTAACACTTAACGCCCAATACTCAACACTCTTCTTATCCGACCGGAAACAGGTCGTCGATTCTTGCCAATTCTTCCGCCGAAAAATTCAAATTCTTCAGCGCCGCGACATTCTCTTCTATTTGCTTCAACGAGGATGCCCCGATCAGCGCACTCGTGACCTCGGGCAGGCGCAAAATCCAAGCAAGCGCCATTTGCGCGAGGGTTTGGCCGCGCTCTTGGGCCAACTCGTTGGCTTGCTTGAGTTTTTCCAGCCTCTCTGCTGTCAGCCCCTTTTCCACCCATTCTTTCCCCCACTTTTCCGCCGCACGGGAATCGGAGGGGATCTCGCCGCTGAGATACTTGTCGGTCAGCATGCCGCTTGCCAGGGGGCAGAACGGAATAATCCCAATCCCCTGCCGGCGGCACTGCTCCACAAGATCCTTCTCGATCCCTCGCCCCAGCATGTTGTAATAGGGCTGGTGAATGACGATCCGTGTGTAGCCGCGGGCGTTCATAATCGCTGCGGCTTCGTTGGTCGCCGCGCCGGAATAGCTGCTGATCCCTGCGTAAATGGCTTTGCCTTGCCTCACCAAATGGTCAAGGGCTTCCATCGTTTCTTCGAGGGGCGTATCCGGGTCGAAGCGGTGCGAATAAAAGATGTCGAAGTATTCGAGCCCCATGCGCTGCAAGGACTGGTCGCAACTGGCGATGATGTACTTCTTGCTTCCCCACTCGCCGTAGGGGCCGGGCCACATGTAGTAGCCCGCTTTGCTGGAGATGATGAGCTCGTCGCGCGGCATTTCCTGGATGATCATTCCGCAGACGATCTCCGCGTTTCCCGGTGGCGTGCCGTAGTTGTTGGCGAGATCGAAGTGGGTGATTCCAAGGTCAAAAGCGCCGAACAGGCATTCCTTCGCCACTTCCGGTCCGCGATAGCCGCCGAATGTTTCCCACGCGCCAAGGGAAATGGCAGGAAGTTTTAGCCCGCTGCGCCCGCAGCGCCGGTAAAGCATGTCGTTGTAGCGGGTGTCCTTGAAATCGGCCATGAAGGCAGTATAGCAAGCGCGTGAGGAGTGACGCGTGACGGGTGACGGGTGACGTGTCCGGAAGGCAGAGCCCGGAAAATGCACATTTTCCGAGGCGGTTCCTCCGGCCGATCCGATCCCATCCGGCCACTCGTCACCCGGTACTTGTCACCCGCTAGGCGACGTGGACCGGTGCGCCGCCCTTGGCGGCGGATTGCCACGCGGCTTCGGTGAGGCGTATGACTTCCAAGCCGCACTCGAACGGCGCATCGCATTCCGTGCGTCCAAGGACGCAGTCGATAAAATGCTGGTCAGGGCTGCTGCCTCCGCCGAGATTCTCCGCCAAGAATTTATTCTCCTTGCGGTCGATCATCGTCAGCTTGCCATCCCGAATGTAAAAAACGATGTTTTCGCAGAAAATGCTCACATCGTCTCGCCAATCGAACCCGTTTCCAACCACGCTGAAGGAGCCCAGCCCGCCGTTTCTAAACTTCACCGACAGGGCGCTATTGATGTCCACTTCGCTGTCGAAGTTCTCGGTAAATCCGCATACCGTTTCCGGCCCGGTTCCGGACATCCATAGGATGATATCCAGCACATGGCTTCCTGAATCGTTGAGTTGGCCGCCTCCGGACAGGGCCAGTTCCTGACGCCACGTACCCTTGGTGGCGCGCAGCCAGCTTTGCCCAAGCATGGAGGAAACGAACTGGAATTTGCCGGCATTGCCGCTCTTGATCTTCTCCCGGATGAACCGATATTCGGCTTGAAAATGCCGCTGGTAGCTGACCATTCCAACCTTGCCCGCTTTGTCGCGCGCCTCGATCACCCGATGCGCGTCTGCCACCGAGGTTACAAGCGGCTTCTCGCAGCACACATGCGCGCCGGCGGCAAAGGAATCCAAGATTTGATCCATATGTTGGGTGTGGGGCGTGGCGATCATCACCGCGTCAACTTTGGCGGTTTCCAACATTTTCCGATAGTCGCTGAAGACTTCGGTGTCCGCTAGCTGGGGGTGGGCCACCTGGGTCTTGTGGATCTGATCTTCGCTTGGGTCCACAAGTGCGACGATCTGCGCCTCCGGCACTTTGAGCAGATTGGAGATTCGGTAGCGTTGATAACCCCCGCAGCCAACCATGGCGACGCGAACTTTGTCCATGGGTGCAGGTTACCTAGCTGGATGTTGGGCGCTGGGTTTTGGGTTTTGGGTGTTTAGTGTTGAGTGTTGAGGCTGCCCCGCAAGCTGCCGTAAAGGTGCGTTCGCCAAACTACTGGCTTGAGCAAAGAGGCTCGGTGTACGTCAGGGTGCCTTCATCCGCGTTGAGAACCGCTTTGATACCCAGCGGGAGGCTCAGCATGTTTGGCGCGTGGCCGAAGGGGTAGTTCAGCACGAATGGAACGCCCAGGGGCTCCAGGCGGTCGATAACGATTTCCTGCCATCGGCGGAAACCGATATCCGTGTCCATCTTCTCGTCTGTTCGCGTCATTTCTCCAACCACAATTCCGGCTATTCCGGAAAGGGTGCCGCTGTTGAGGAGGTGGGTAAGCATGGCGTCCACGCGGTGGGGCATTTCGTCCACGTCCTCGATAATTAGGATTTTGCCCTCCGTTTCCAGGGCGTCAGGCGTGCCGATGCTGTCCGCCAACAAGCACAAGCAGCCGCCGGTGACGGGGCCCTCCGCGGTTCCGCCAACGATGGTGTCGGCCACGGGGGCATCGGTCGGTATCATCGTGTCTCCCACCAAGACGCGCAAGAAAGACTGGATCACCCAGTGCTCACGCTGCCTGGAGAGGGTCAGCGCCATTGGCGCGTAGACAGTTGGCATTCCCCGCCGGTTGAGGGCTAGATGGAGGGTGGTGATGTCGCTGAAACCGAGAAACATCTTGCCGGAGTTCGCGATTGCATCCAAGTCCAACAACGGCATGATCCGGGCGCAGCCGTATCCGCCACGCGAGCAGAGAACCGCGCTGACGTCCGGGTCCGCAAACGCGCCTTGCAAGTCCCGCGCGCGCTGATCGTCACTTCCGGCAAGATACCAGTCCCTATCCAGGGCGTGTTCGGCGAGGCGAACTCGGTAACCCTCTGAAAGCAGAAGCTTGGTGACGAAGTCGACTTTGCTGACGTCGATCGGTGAAGCAGGCGTAACGATCTCGACGAGATCGCCCTGCTTAAGCGCTCTTGGCTTCAGCTCCGCGGCGGAGAGCGGGGAGTCCATTGACTCCCTTATGATTCCTCAGTGGGACCGATAACGACCCTCCGATTTGGTTCCTCGCCTTCGCTGTAGGTGCTCACCCCTTCATAGTCGGCCAATGCCTTGTGTACGATCCTGCGCTCAAATGCGGGCAGGGCGTCCAAAACCGCCTCTTCGCCGCGCAGTTTAACCTGGTCCGCGATCCGCGTTGCCAGTTTGGTAAGCGCCTCTTCTCGTTTGTGACGGTAGTTGTTGCCGTCTAAAGTCGCACGAATTCCGTTGTTGTATTGCTGGTTCGCGATGATGTTCAGCACGTACTGCAGGGAGTTCAAAACCTCTCCATGCTTGCCCACGAGGAAGGCCACATCTCGGCCATCAAGCTCGATATTCACATACCGGCCATTAATTCCCGTGATCTTGGCGGTCACTTCCAGGTCGCCGGATTTCAGGATCCCTTCCAGAAGGTTCAGAATCTTGGATGCATCCTCTTCGGTGGCGTCCTGATGTGGCTGGCCCTCGGCTCTGGCTTCGACGACTTCACCAGTCTCTTCCTCGGCGGCCTCTTCTACGGCGCCGTTTGTAGCAGGCGCCGCGACCGGCTCCGGTTCCGGCGCTGGTTCAGGCTCCGGCTCGGCAACAGGTTCAGGAACGGCAACGGCCGCTTCCTCGACCTCCAACTCGGCCCGAATTCGAACGTTTGCTTTACCGAAGAGGCCTTTGTGCTCCTCCAGCACGGTTATCTTAAGCTTGTCGGACGAGGCGCCGAGTTTCTTGGCGGCCGCTTCCGTGGCTTCTTTTACCGATTTACCAGTCGTTTCAATCGTTTGCATTTATTTCTTCTTCTTTGGTTTATGGATTTTTGGCGCTCCGGTGCTCTTTGGTTTGCCATTCAGTTTGCCATTGGAGCCCTCTTTGGTCGGTCCCATGATGTTTCCTCCGGTTGGGAACACTCCTCCATTAGGGGCGTTCTTCTTTACGAGCGGCGGTAAAGGCAAGCGGTAGGCTCGGAAAGACTGAGCGGTGGCCAGCGTATTCGTGAAGATCCAATACAGCACGAACGCCGATGGCACCGGCCAGAAGAACATGAGAATACCAAAAAAGCCGGAGGCGCAAATTCCCATCATGCGCTGCTGCTTCATATTGCTCGGATCGGAGACGGGCGCGAGCATTGCAGTGGTGACCATGGAGATGGCGTAGATCACGATCAGCACGTAATCCTTTTCGCCCAGATTTCGTGCGAGGAACCCGTGGGTCATTGCGCTGGTGTGCGGGTTGATCCAAAGGAAAGTGCCGCGCTGGAACTCGAAGCGGTAGTTCAGCATCGAGTTGTAGATCAGGAGGAAGAGCGGCATCTGCAGGAGCGCGGGAGCACATCCGGCGAGCGGATTCATGCCGTATTCCTTGTAGAGCGCCATCGTCCTTTGGTTCATCTCAGTCTGAGACGCGGGATCTTGGCGGCCCTTGTATTGCTCCTTGATCTCGTTGATGAGCGGCGTGAGCTGCTGCATCTGGCGAGACCACATCATCTGCTTTTGGGCGATGGGGAACACCACGCCTCGGACGACAAAGGCGAGAATAAGGGCGGCGAGCCAATAGCTCAGGGCCGGCGCGGCTCCCGAAAGATGAACGAGAAAATCGACGAACTGGTAGCCGGGGAAAAAGCCCCAGACGGGCGTGTTTTTGCCGATATCGGTCGATAGGGTATCGATTTCGGAGACGAGCTGTGCCGGCGTGACTTGGGATTGCGGATACAGCTTGGTCGGTGCGACCGCGATGGGCTGCTGCCAAATCGGCTTCTGGTCGTTAAAGCGCGCCAGCCTCGTAACGGTGTCGTTCGCTTGGGTGAGGCGAACCATTTCCCGCCTTTGGGAAGCTCCCTTGAGCTGGGTGTCGGCGACAAGGAGTTGGGATTGCAGTTTAAGATTGTTCTTCTGATCGCTGCTGAGACCCTTGATCAGATCAACCTGCTTCTCGTAGGCGCCCTCAACCGCGGAAATGCTCATGTCGGAGATGAGTCCGTTGAGAAGGTGCATCTGCTCCATGTCTTGATCGGCGCTGAGCTTGTCATGCGCGATAAAGAGATCGGTGAGCTTATCGGCGCCGGCCCGCAACTCGGCGATGGCGTCATGAATTCGAGACATGTTGGTCGGCGGCGGTTTTCTTTACAAGGGCCGCCTGATCCTCGATATCCTTCATGATCATGTCGGGCGCGCGCGGATCGGTTCCGGTTTTGCCCTGCATGAATAGGCTAAAGCCCAGGTAGATCATCATGAAGATGAGGGCTGTAGTCCACCAGTTGTTTTTTTGAGGTGCGTTCTGCATCTATCTAAATCTTAAGGTACGGGGTCGTGGCCTCCAGGGAAAAAAGGGTTGCATCGGCATAGGCGCTTCAGGCCCAACCAACTTCCTTTCATCAGGCCGTATTTCTGAATCGCCTGCAGCGTATATTGGGAGCATGTGGGGGTGAACCTACACCACTGGCCAGGAAGAACCACGGCTCTTGACTTCTGATAAGCCTTGATCAAGAACACTCCAATTCTTTTGCCCATCTCGCCTGAAGGTCCGTCAGCAACTCCTCCGCTTCATTCGCCAAGTCTTGTACGGAGGCATCTTTGCCCACCACTCCGATAACTACTACATAATCGAGCAGAGGTTTGATGCAACCGGACTTTAGCCTCAGCGCTTCTCGAAACCTCCTTTGAACTCGGTTTCGTGCCGGGCGATTTCCAATCTTCCGAGACGTGGCGATACCGACAAGTCCTTGCCCCGGCAAAGCCGAAACTCGGCAAAGCTTCCCGGCGGCACGCTTCCCGTCCCGATAAATCTGTTCAAACCGACTCTTGCTAGGACCTCGTCCGATTCGATCCGTTAGTGAGAGAGCCGTTCCCGGCCGCGAAGGCGTCGCCGCTTTAAGACGTTGCGGCCGTTGGTGGATCGCATCCTCACGCGAAATCCGTGCGTGGTTTGCTGGTGCCTCTTGTTGGGCTGGTATGTTCGTTTCATTCTGCGGTCCTTTAAATTTGCTCCGTCAATGATACCCGAGTCTGGGGAATCGTTCTAAGAATGCCATCTGGCGGCGCGGCGCCGCCCATGTCCTTGATTCGCAGCCAGTCCACAGGCTACGCCACTGAGACGCCGCCGCCGCCTAAAGGGCCAAGTTAATCAATCTAAAACCGGGCGTCCAAATCGAACCCAACTCTGCCGACAATCAATGACGGTGCATCGCATACACCGAACAAATACGGGCATGGTCAGCGACCACATCATCCCATTTCGCCGAATCTACGGAATCGCCCTTACCACAGTGGCTACTCTTGCCATTCTAGGACAGGTTTTGGTCACCCGAACGTTGGCCGAGGAGTACAAAGCCGCGGAGGCTGTTCATCTTGGCGCGATGCTGCGGATCGGCACGCTCAATCTTTACAAAGATTTTTACTCGCTGAAGCTCTTTACCGGTCCGGAGCTAGAGGCCCGCTTGAACCTGGTGCGCCAGGATGAAACCCGTCGTAGAGCCGATTTCATCGCCTTGAGGGCCCTTCACAATCCTCATTCCGCCCCATTTCTTGCCTCAGGAACATCTCTTGACCAAAGCAACGAAACGCTAAGCAACGCCGTGCGCACCTCGATCGATCCGGGGGGCGGGCTGCTTGAGCCGCAGTACGATCAAGCCGTGCTCTCCTTGGCAAAGCAAGAGGCATCTACGGAGAACAGCTTTGATAATCTTGTAAAGGGACTCGCCTTTGAAAGCGAGCACAGGGCAAGCTACATTCCCACAATTCAGGTGGGCGTCATGCTGCTGACCATTCTGGTTTTGCTAGTTGAAGCAAGACTCTTGCTGTTTCCCCGGGTTAAAAAGTTGGGAACGCGCGTGGATGCGTTGGAGGTTGAGGGGGCGGCCGCGGAAGAAAGGAGCCGGCAGTTTGAGGCCGAAAATGAGAAGCTCAGGGCCGGACACCATGCCCTCCAAGGCGTTGCCACCAAACTCGAGGCCGCCAACCAAAGGATCGAGGTCGCGGCAAAGAGGTTTGAGGAGCTGTTCCAGGGCTTGCCGATTGCCTGTCTCGGTTTTGACACATCCGGAGCCATTCAAGAGTGGAATCGAGCCTCTGAAGAGATGTTTGGAGATGCTCCAAAGCTGTTCCACGTCGACCTATTTGAACTGTTGGCGCCGGTTAGAGACGAAGAAAACGTGCGGGAGATCATTCAAAAGGTCTTTCGGAACGAAGCTTGTCCATCCGTTCTGATCGAGTCCAAGCTTGGTGACGAAGTGCGCTACCTGCTCTGCAGTTCGTTCCCCGTGCATGCGCCGGATGGCGTCGTAAACTGCGCGATATTTGCCTGCGTGGATGTAACCGCCCAAAAGAAGTACGAGCGGCAAATCGAAGAGCACCTGACCCGCATCAACGAGTACAGCGTTGAGATCGAGCAGCAGAAGTGGGAACTGCAAGAGGCTAACGAGCGTCTGCACGCGCTTGCCCGGCACGATGGTCTTACCGACTTGCTCAATCACCGTTCCTTTCAAGAGGAGCTCGCTCGCAATGTGCGCCGAGTGGAACGCGATGGCGGCGCATTGTCGATCGTGCTCATCGATGTCGACCACTTCAAAAGCTACAACGACACGTTCGGCCATCCGGCCGGAGATGCCGTGCTTAAGAAATTTGCAAACCTGATCCTAAGCTGCAGCCGGGAATCGGACCTAGTGGCCCGGTATGGCGGCGAAGAGTTTGTAGCGATTCTTGCGGGCACCGATGCAGAAGGCGCAAGATTTGTCGCGGAGCGCATGCGGTTTACCATAGAAACAGCGGATTGGCCCCAACGAGCCACGACCGCGAGCTTTGGCGTGGCCACCCTAACCGAGGAGCTTGATTCGCCGGCTGCGCTCATCGAGGCGGCGGACAAAGCATTGTACGCAGCCAAGGAGGCCGGCCGAAACGTGGTTCGGCACACGAACGACATGATTAAGGCGGCGTAAGAGGCTTAGATAGCGGTTGGTCTGGTATACCGAGGACGCTTCGTCGCTGAAGCGCAAACCGCTCCGTTCGAGCAGATTGGCGCGTGTGGCGGCAAGCTGCAAAGTTCTAAAAGTCCGGCCCGGTTGTTAGGCAGGCGCCCCGAGCGCCAGCGGGATACCGGCCCTGCAGGCTAAAACCTCCGCCGGGTTTCGTGCCGAAGACTGGTCCGGACCCAGAAGTGCCGCCATGGAAGCCGTAATCGAGATTCTTGTGTCGATAGTCGTGCTCGCCGGGCTCCTCGTGTTCTTCGTGCCCAAACTTCGGACCGAATACTGGGTCTACGACTACCAAAAGGCCGTTCTATTTCGATTTGGCCGCAGAGTTGGTCTTTTGCCGCCCGGAAGGCACACGTTTTGGGGCAAAGGCTACCGAGTCGATACGGTTGATACCCGCAGGACGGCTCAGGCAGTGGCCAATCAAGAGATTATTACATCTGACGGAATTTCACTCAAAGTGAGCGCAATCGTTGAGTTCGCGATTACAGATGCCGAGAAGGCCGTTTTAACGGTCGACTCCTACAAAACAGCCATTCATGTGGGCGTGCAGGCAGCGGTCCGCGATGTGATAGGACGGCTAACTGCGGAAGAGCTGTTGGGAAAGCGCATGAGTCTCGGACCGGAACTGGCCGAAAAGTGCTCGTCCAACTTCGAGGCGTTTGGTGTCAATCTGGAGAGCCTGCAGATCCGGGACATTATGTTTCCCGGCGAGCTGAAAAAGATCTTTAGCCAGGTCGCACAGGCCAAGCAAGAGGGACTTGCGTCGCTGGAGCGGGCAAGAGGCGAATCCGCGGCTCTGCGCCACTTGGCGAACGCGGCCAAGATGCTGGAAAACAATCCGGACCTAATGAAGTTGAGGATTCTTCAGAGCTTGAGTGAAGCCAAATCGGCCACTGTGGTATTGGATACCACAGACGGAAAAAACGTCGCCGTCCGCTAGCTAAAGCCCCGTTCGCCTCAAATCGTCCAGCCTTTTAAACCCTCGCTGCTCCATGAGCATGACAAGTTCGGCAAGCGTGTCGACCACCATGTTCGGGCCGCCGTAGACCCAGCCGGTGTAGACCTGGCATAGGTGAGCGCCGAGCGAGATCTTGCGGTACAGGTCCTCGCCGGTGAATATCCCTCCGACTCCGATCAAATAGAGTCTCTCTTCCGTATGCCTGGCGACGTGGGCCAGCATGTTGTCCGAAAGTGCGCGCAATGGGCGTCCCGACAGTCCGCCGGCTTCGTACGTTGGAGTCGTCAGGCCTGCCCTGCCGATCGTGGTGTTTGCGATGATGAGCCCCGTAATTCGGTTCTCGAACGCGACATCGATGATCTCGTCCACCGCCGTCAGCTCCAGATCCGGCGCCACTTTCACGAAGAGCGGGACCACGGGCGCCACGTCCCGGATCGCCGAAAGCACCTCGGTGAGTTTGTCCTTCTCCTGCAGCGAACGAAGTCCAGGCGTGTTTGGCGAGGAGACGTTGACCACAAAGTAGTTTCCAAGGCCGCGCATGGTCTCGAAGGTCTTCTTGTAATCCTCGGCCGCACCTTCAATCGGCGCAACGTAGGATTTGCCCACGTTGATACCGAACGGGATCTCACATCGCATCATCGAAATATTCCGAGCTACTCTGGCCGCGCCAATGTTGTTGAACCCAAGCCGGTTGATGAGCGCTTGGTCGTCAGGAAGCCGAAACAAACGGGGCTTGGGGTTGCCGTCTTGCGCATGGTAGGTAACGGTGCCAATTTCCACAAACCCAAACCCGGCCGCTTCCCATTGCCCCAACGCAACCGCGTTCTTATCGAAGCCGGCAGCGAGTCCGAGGGGATTCTTGAACTTCGCGCCGAAAAACTCTTGCTCCAGAGCCGTGTATTCGACGCTCCGATGTTCCTTGATCAGGCCCTTGGCCGCCATTTTGAGCGCCCATTCGTGAACGGTTTCCGGGTCCATTCGAAACAGTAAAGGGCGCAGAACCGACTTGTAGAAGTCCACCCCATCATTATGTCCGTCTGGGGAATCGTTGAACCTGATTGACCCGTCTGTAAGGTATACTTTCACTACTTTAGCGGTAGCGCATTAGCTGCGCGGCGTCCGGCCAAGTCCGCAAATTTGAAAGGCCCAGAGCCATTCCAAACATGCCTGAAGACAAATCCCCAGAAGAGGAAGTAATTCCAAAGTCGTCCGAAGAAAGCGACGATCAGCTTAAGAACATCGAGGAATTAACTTCCAAGGTGCTCGGCGATTATAACGCTGACCAGATCCAGGTCCTTGAAGGCCTTGAGGCGGTTCGAAAACGCCCCGGGATGTACGTGGGCGATAATGGCCGCAAAGGCCTCCACCAGATGTTTCGAGAGGTCCTCGACAACTCCGTGGACGAAGCGCTCGCCGGCTACTGCACGAACATCGTGGTTACCCTCCACGCGGACAATTCGATGAGCGTGGAGGACAACGGCCGCGGCATCCCCGTGGACATCCACGAAAAGACCGGGTTGTCGGCTTTGGAAGTAGTTATGACCGTGCTTCATGCGGGCGGCAAGTTTGGCGGCGGTGGTTACAAAACTTCCGGTGGTCTCCATGGTGTAGGCGTTAGCTGCACCAACGCACTTTCCGAGTGGCTGGAAGCAACTGTAAAGCGTGGCGGCCAACTGCATTTTCAGCGATATCACGAGGGACGTCCCGAGGAACCGGTCAAGGTGATTCCTGGGAAGCCAGAGACAACGGGTACCCTCATTCACTGGCTGGCGGACTCGACCGTCTTGTCCGATACCACCTACGAGCCGCGCGTCCTCAAGACCCGAATGCGGGAGCTTGCATACCTGAACCCGAAGGTTCGATTCGAGTTCATTGATGAGCAGGACCCCGAGGAAAGCGAAGTCTTTTTCTACCAGCGCGGAATCCCGCAATTGGTCGAAGATCTGAACGAGGGCAAAGACGAACTGCACCCTGTCGTTTACTTCAAGCGCTTTAAAGAGGGGACCGAGATTGAGGTCGCGATCCAATATCACCAGGATTACCAGACCACCATTCTCGCGTTCTCAAACAACATCCACAACCCCGACGGCGGAACTCACGTTTCCGGTTTCAACGCGGCTCTGACCCGGTCCATTAACTCTTACGCCAAGAAAATGAACTTGCTGAAGGAGAAGGATGCCAACTTCACTTCGGAGGATGTGAGCGACGGCCTTACCGCCGTGATTTCTCTGCGGCTTGCCAACCCCAGCTACAACTCGCAAGACAAGGTCAAGCTGGTAACGCCCGAAGTTCAGGGGCTTACCAACTCGCTGGTTGGCGATGGTCTCACCGAGTTTTTTGAAGAGAACCCCAAAATGGCGAAGGCCATTGTCGACAAATCCATGATGGCGCAGCGCGCGCGCGAGGCGGCTCGGAAAGCGATGGAAAGCATCCGTCGCGGCAACGCCATGGACTCGTTCGGCTTACCTGGCAAGCTCAGCGACTGCGTGAGCAAAGACGCAACCAAATGCGAGATATTCCTCGTGGAAGGCGACTCTGCCGGTGGCTCGGCCAAGGGCGCCCGAGACCGCGTCACCCAGGCAGTCTTGCCCCTGCGTGGAAAAATCTTGAACGTGGAGCGGGCACGCGTGGACAAGGCGCTCGACAATCAGGAAATAAAGGCTCTCATCTCTGCACTCGGTATCGGAATAGACATTTCCTTTGGCCGCGTCAGTGATGATTCCGAGGACGAGAACGGAGTTCTCGACTTGGAGAACGAGAATGGCGAGACCAAGAAGTCGAACGGCCTCAAAGCCTATACTCTCGCGGGAGACAAGGGCAAGAAAAGAGAAAACACCGTCGAATTCGACATCACCAAACTCCGCTACCACAAGGTGATCATCATGACCGATGCGGACGTGGACGGCGAGCATATCCGAACGCTGCTGCTCACCTTCTTCTATCGCTATATGAGGCCGCTGGTGGCAGGCGGATACGTCTACCTGGCCCAGCCTCCGCTCTACGTGGTCAAGGTTGGCAACAATGAACGCTACTATGCGGCGGACGCGGCCGAGCGGGACGAGATCGTGAAGAACTTCAAGAAGAAGAAGGAACCGCAGATTACCCGGTTTAAAGGCTTGGGCGAAATGAATCCCGACGAGCTCGCCGAAACCACCATGTCTCCCGAAGGGAGACGGCTGCTCCAAGTGAAACTCGACAAGGAGTTCGAAGAGCAGATCGAGCGCATGTTCTCCCGGTTGATGGGCGACAAAGTTGAGCCAAGGCGCGAGTTCATCGAGCGCCACGCGAAGCAGGCGCTGAACGTCGACTGGCATTACTAAGGCGGGATTGCGCTGTTTCGGGGGCGCGGAGCGCTTTGGACTGGGGCGATTCCTTCGCCGCTTTTGACGCGCGAGTTATTCGGCGCAACCAACCTCCCATCACTGGTCCTTGAGTCTCTCAAGCATTCTTACGTCGAGCAAGTCCTTTTCCCGCCCCGAGGCTTTCTTGTTTTGAATCAATAACGGCAGGGAAAGATATGGCACAACCGTGCCATTTAACGGCCCCATAATCCTGCTATTCCAGGCCTCATCGAAAGTGACACCGGAAATACCAGTCAGAACGTCAATTCGCCCCGGTGGTCTCCCGAGCTGAATTACTTGACCCTCCATGCGAAAATCATCCGGTGACAGGCCGAGACTGCCGAAGCCAAATCGCTCGATTGCCCGACAAATACGATCCGGGTTTTCGCCTGAAGAACCCACGAACAAATCGATATCGCCCGTTTGGCGCGGCAACCGATAGAAAGCTAAGGCGAATGCCCCAACGACAACGAACTCAACTTTTTCCAAGAGGAAGGATTCGACAAACTCGAGCCAGTCTTTTGAAAGTGCCACCTTGTGCCCTCCTCATGAGTTCAAGCATGATGTCAATCCGTTCCTCCGGAGTAAGGGATAAATAATATTCTTCCTCGGCTTTATCCGCTTCGTCAAAGGAAGAAAATTTTTGGACAACCTTCTCCACCCTAGACATGTCTGCCACCGTGCAATTCTACCGCCGGATCGCTAAGCTCCTACTTCCGCGCCCAATAGTCCAACGGCGCTCAGCGCCTCCTCGATAGTCTCGTAAGCTGACATGCCGGTTGGAAGGTTCCGCAAGATCTCGTCCCCATAGTTCTTGGTCCTAACCCTGGGATCGAGCAGGGCAATAACACCGCGATCGGTGGCCGTGCGGACGAGCCGCCCGGCGCCTTGGCGGATCAGCATTTTCGCATTGGGAAGCGAGTAAGAAGAAAAGGGTTCCAGGCCCTGCGTTTGCAGCCATGCCATGCGGGCCACTGCAGGCGGGTCGACCGGGACCTCGAAAGGGACCCGGACCAGCACTACGCATGACAACGTTTCACCTGGCGCGTCAAAGCCGGTCCAAAACGAGCGGACGGCGAAGAGGCAGGAGTTGATCTCCTTCTTGAAGCGCTCGCCCACCCAGCCCACACTGGCGCCCCATTGCATGTAAATGGGGTGGTCCGGCGAGGCGACCACGCGCTGGTGCACCGCTTCCATTTCGCGCTTGCTGTGAAACAGGGCAAGCGTTCGGCCCTTGGCCGCGTGGATGATCTCGCTGAGCTGCAACGCCACCGCGTCGAAATACTCGTCTTCAGTGCCGTTCTTGCGCGCTTCGGTTGGGTCGGGAATGGAGTTGTGCTTGGGCAGATAGAGTGCGGCCTGGGAGCTGAAATCGAAAGGCGACGGCAAAATGTCTTCAAAAACAGGCTCCGCCCCGGTCATTCGCTTGTAGAAGTCGAAGCTCCCATCCACGGCAAGAGTTGCGGAAATGGAGACGGTCGGCACCTGACGCCAGATCAGTTCGCGCAACGGCTCGGTCAGGCCGATCACGTCCCTCCGAATAATCGTGGCGCGCTGTCCGCCCCCGGATACGTAGGTGACGCCAACTCCGTAATCATCGCCGTCATCCTCGGCAAAGAGCATGTGGCAGCCGACCGCAAACTCCTTCAAATACATACAGTAGTTGTGGATCGCATCGGTGGCCTCATCGAGCTGGACCTGGGAGATGTCGCCATCCCTGCGCCAGGCGGCTAGAAGCTGCTCTGCATTCTTCACGAATCTCAGCGTTGCGGTAGAGGCTTCGCCGGCGAATTCCTGGGCAAGATCTCCGGACGCGGTCGATCGAGCTTTAACCTGCGGATGGGCAAAGAGCTCCGCCGGTGTTGCCCGCAGAATGCCCGCGCCAAGCGAAGAAGTTTGCGCGCCAACTTTGCGCTGCAGCTCCGCGAACTCTTCGCGAAACTTATCGCAAAGCGTATTCCACTCGCCGGGCTTGCCTGCTCCAAACGCCAACGGCTGGATCGCGCCTTGCATGCGCGTGGCGATCGCCGACATCAGTCCGAGCTTGGGTTCACTTAGTTCAAACTCAAGCGAGTTCACCGCCGCTGCCGCAAAGTCATGGGCCTCGTCGATGACCAGGAAATCGTAGTCGCCGAGCATGGACAGCTCCCCGTCGGAAGCCTTTTTCAGCAGGGCGTCCTGAATCACCACGCTGTGATTGGTGATAATGACGCTTGCCTTTTCCGCGCCTCGGCGGGCCGAGTAGTAGTAGCACTGCTGATAGTGTTCGCACAGCCGCCCCGGGCAGACGGGCGGCGCGGCCATCTTATGCCATAGGTCTGTGAGTTCGCGGCCAAACTTCCTCGAAGCGCCTCGCAGTTCTGCCTCAATGCCAAGGGAAGCCGAGTTCTTAAACGCCGCCATCTCGGATTTGGAAAGCTCACTCATGGCCGCAAGGCATGCATACCGCTGGCGGCCGATCAGGAACTGAGCTTTAGGCAGGTTCTGCTCGTCGAAAAGGGACATGGCGAGAGGCAGGTCCTTCCGCCAATACTGTTCGGCAAGCACGTTCGTGTACGTGGCGACCACCGTGCGCTTGCCACTCTCGATGGCGTGGGCGATGGCCGGAATAAGCGCGGCGAGAGATTTGCCAAGGCCGGTGGGCGCTTCGAAAGCGCCTGAACACTCGCCGCCCATGCAATCCGAGATCAGGAGGGAAAGCTGCAGTTGATCCGGCCGCTCGATAAAGCCCGGTTTGGAGACGAGCGCGCTGAACGCGCGCTCGATAAGTTCGTTGGGATTGGCGGACAAGTTCCCGAATTATGACCTGGAATGAACGAGAGGCTATCGTAAGGGCCCTTTGCTGACCTCATTCACTGCACGAGTTCGACGATAGCCTCTGTTGCCACGTTTACCTGTTTACGGCGCGAAGCGGTCCGCTTACGCCGGGCGGTCAAGCTCAAGATCGATCTCGAAGTGAACTTCCTTGCCAATTGCGATGCCGCCGGTTTCCAACGCCTGGTTGTAGTGGATTCCAAAATCTTCGCGGTTTAGAACGCCTTTGGCGCTGACGCCGACTTTAAATCCGCCGAACGGACTCGGCACTTCGTCCGAAACCTCCGCCGAAAGCGGAACCGATTTTGTTACGCCGCGCAACGTCAGGTCTCCTACGATTGCATAAGTCTCTTCGCCGCTTTTGGTCACCGACGTGGACTTGTAGGTCATCGTCGGAAACTTGTCGAGCTCAAAGAAATCTCCGCTCTTCAGGTGCGCGTCCCGCTGATCTTGACCGGTGGTCAAGGACTCGAGCTTGATCGTGACGTCGATAGAAGTCGCGGTCGGGTTGCCCTCGTCGTAAGAAACCGTGCCGGTTACGTCCGGAATCTCCCCATGCACTTTCGAAATCATCAAGTGCCTTACCCAAAATCGAATGGTCGAGTGGTTCTCATCGATGGTGTACGTTTTCAAAGCTTCTGCGGTTGGCTGCATTATTTTTTACCTCACTATGTTTTATATCGTGATTACAATACCTTACGCGAGCATTCTGGCGTGTGTTCGCAAACAAAAAGAAAATAAACTAGGCCCCATGTGCCGGCTTGCTCTCATTTTCCTTCTACTCGTATTCGTCTCCGTTGCGATGGGCGCTTCTACCCGTGAGCGAAAATTACTTGATTTCGGCTGGAAGTTTCACTTGGGCAACGCGGCGGATCCTGCCCAGGATTTTGGATTTGGCGCCGGGATGGGACTGGCGAAAGCGGGCGAAGCGTTTGGCGCGGCCGGCCGCAGGTTCGATGACTCCGGCTGGCGAGATGTCAACTTGCCGCACGACTGGGTAGTTGAGCTCCCGTTTTCCCAATCGGACGACGGGCTGCATGTTGCCCATGGCTCCAAACCGGTTGGCCGAAATTATCCTGCGAACTCCATTGGGTGGTATCGCCGAACCTTCGATATCCCAAAGGAAGATGACGGCAGGCGTGTTTCGGTCGAGTTCGACGGCGTTTACCGCGACAGCCAGGTGTGGATCAACGGGCATTTGCTGGGCCAGCAGCCCTCCGGGTACAGCGGCTTCTCTTACGACATCACCGACTACTTGAACTACGGCGCCAAGAACGTCCTTGCCGTAAGAGCTGATGCAACCCAGTTCGAAGGCTGGTTTTATGAGGGTGGCGGCATCTACCGTCATGTTTGGCTTCTGAAAACCTCGCCGGTTCATGTTGCGGAGTACGGAACCTACGTGACTACGCCTGATGCGAGCAAAGGGCACGCTTCTGTGAAGATCCAGACGGACGTCGTCAACGACTCTGACGAGACCAAGACTGTGAGCCTGGCATCCAAGGTTTATGGCCCCAGCGGCAAAGAGGCAGGCGAGACGATCAGCGGCGGAATCAAAGTTGCGCCACGGAGCACCGAGACCGTTCAGCAAAGCATCGAAGTAAGCAGTCCGGCGCTCTGGTCGATTGAAACTCCCAGCATGTACAAACTGGTTTCATCGGTTGCGTCAGGCTCGGATAGCGACGATTATGAAACCCCGTTCGGCATACGAACCCTGAAGTTCGACGTGGACAAGGGCTTTTTCTTGAACGGCAAGCGGGTGGAAATCCAAGGCGTCTGCAACCATCAGGATCACGCGGGAGTTGGATCGGCCATTCCGGATCGGCTGAACGACGACTCTCGAGAGGTTGTCGACCGTCTTCACGTATCCGTGGAGCATCCCCATCGCGCATTGGAAGGTGAAGTCGGCGGCATCGGAATCGGCGGCGTCTCCAGCTGGCCCTTGGAGAGGTCCAGTCCACCGTTGTATTCGGGGAAGATGACCTGGTTCGTGCAGGATGTAGGCCCTGCGCCTTGAACCTGATGATTGCCTTCATGCCTTTCTGAAGGACGAGGGCGGCCGGCGAGTAGCCTGTACTCGTGACGTTGACCGTGACCACCTGCACACCATTCTCGATAACAGGGATCCCGATCGTTTCGACGGGAACTCTGCCTCCGGCGAAGGCCGGATTGCTCGCGCCTGAGCAGCACCCTCCGCCCAATGCACCGAGTCCACCGCCCTGGCTGTTCGGCCCCCCTGCCCAGCTGGGCCGGTCAGCTGATCCGGCGCGAGGGTCGCCGCTTTGCCCAGATCGGATACGACCGTGATCCTCGAGCGGATCATGCCCATCCAGCAGGTGTAGCCGATGACGCCCGTCGCCTTCGGCGTGAACTCGATGAGGTTGTCGCCGGGTACCAGGGTTTTCGTAATGCCGTAGGCCGGGACGGTGACGGGGTTGTCGCAGCCGTTGAGATCGTCCGCGGTGACGCGAATGGTCCACTTGAGCGGCACGCCCGCCTGGACGACGAACGGCACGTACTGGCCGGATGTGAAGGCGGTGGTGACGGCCTGAAAGCCGCCGGCGAGCGTCGCCACGAGGGGGCCGCCCGCGCCCGGAGCAGTATCTGACACGGTTGTACCAGTAGTGCCGGCGTCGACGGCGCGGCCGTTCGCGAGCGCGATCGCAGCCGCATCGGGGGCGATGGCCGCCCCCCGCGACAAAGACGGCACCGGGAGCGCGATGCCCGCCAGCGAAGCTGCCCGAGCAAAGGTGACGACGCCGAGGAACATGACGAGGACAGCGCTGGCCCGAACCATGACGGGCACGACTTTGCGCGGGAGAAGGGCCGCCGCGAATCCGAAGACGAGCATGAGGGGAACAGTGCCGGCGGAGAAGATGAACATCGAAAGCGCGCCTGCAAATGCGCTCCCCGTTCCCAATGCGTAGAGCTGCATGGTCTGCAGTGGGCCGCACGGCATGAGGCCGTTGAGAAGTCCTACCGCGAATGGGCCGCGTTTGCGAAAGCCGACCCCGAAACGCCCAATCGATTCGCGGATCGCCACGGGGAAAAGCCTCGAGAGCGATGGTGCTTTCGAGATGATCCCGAGCATCTTCAGCCCGAGGGCTACCATGAAGAGCCCTGCCGCCGCGGTGATGACGCCTTTAACGATGGGTGAGAAACTAAAAGCCGACCCCAGGGCGCCCACGATGCCGCCGACTATCGTATAGGAGATGATGCGGCCGCCGTTATAAAGAAGGCCGGGGCCGAGGCGCCTGAGTCTTTCTGCGGCCGGCGCGCTGCTCGCGACAGGCGCCCGGCTGGCCTCGACGGGGCCGAGGCTCTGCGATAAGGCGATGCCGCCGCACATCGCGACGCAGTGGACCGAGGTCAGGAGGCCGATCACGAAGAGCATGCCGTAGCCGATGGAGGCATCCACTTTCGGAAGGGCATTGAACAATCCGACTTGGGTCGCGACCATATAGGCGGCTACGAGCACGATTCCAATTCCCAGGGCTATCGTCGTTCCCGCCGCGCTTTTCTTGTCCTTGACCGTATAGCCGGCTTTTTCGATAACCATTTTCAATTGATCGACCGAGACATTTCCGTCTTCGTATTCAACCCAAGCCATCCCGCCCTTGAGGCTCGCCTTGGCTCCGACCACGCCCGAGACCTTGCGAAGCGCCGCGGGAATCTCGCCTCGCAGGACGAACAGGTCATGCCTTCCACGAATAGCGTCGTTTGCTTTTGCCCATCAAGGCTACCTCGCTCCTTTCAAGCTTTTCCGGTTGCACCATAATCAGTCAGTGTGAACGCAGTATGAATACTGGATGCGAAATTGATGTATACGACACGGATCTCCGCTGCCCCGGCCAGCGATTTTGGCATTGTCATAATGAAGAAGGACATCACCGAGACCGCGACCTTCATCCCCTATACGTATAATGGCCCTGAAGATGGAGATCATCGCCGTCAAGGCTTCCGACGGCATAGTCAGACCGCCCTCAACACCTGCCAAGTCTGCTACCGGTCGGGGCGCGGATACTACAAACAGGAAAGCATCCCGATGCGTCCATCAACCCGGTCTACTTTTTCTGTTTCCCGAGCGGAACAAACGCGGTATTTTTCTATAAAGAGCGATTTCTGGAGGGGCCGACATGGCGAGCGTCGATTGGAAAGCCGAATTGAAACCTTTGATCGAAAAGTATCGGGGGCGCAAGCATCCTTTGGACTACGGGAACACGTACCAATTGCTCGTGATGGTCGTGCTGTCGGCAAGGGACTCTGACAAGCATATAAACAAGCTTGCGCCAGCGCTGTTCGCCGAGTTTCCCACGATGGCCAAATTGGCCAAGGCGAGCTTCGATGAGCTCGCTCCCTTGATCGACGACGTCAGTAATTTTCGGACCAAAGCCGAATGGCTGATCGAAATCGCAAAGGCGGTGAAGACCGACGACGCGATCCCCCTCACCATGGATGGGCTCGTCGCTCTCAAGGGCGTGGGACGTAAATCGGCCAACGTCATCATGAGCCAGGCCGGAGCCACGGCCGAGGGCGTCATCGTCGACCTCCATACCCTGCGTGTCGCTCCGCGGATCGGGATCGCGCAGGGAAAGACGCCGGAAAAGATCGAAAAGCAGCTGATGGAAAAAGTCGACGCGAAAGACTGGCATGTCCTAGGCCTGGCCCTGACCTTCCTCGGCAGGGAAATCTGCCGTCCCACCAATCCCCATTGCCCCGAATGCCCGATGAACGAGGTGTGTGAGTACCGGAAGACTATTTCTCCGTGACGTCGACGAAAGCCGCAGGCAGGCTCACGACGAAGCGCGCGCCGCCGAGCTCCGAGTCGCCGACCTCGATGCGGCCGCCGTGCGCCTTCGCGATCTCGGAGGCGATTGCCAGCCCGAGGCCGCGGCCGCCCAAGTCTTGCGAACGCGATCGGTCGAGGCGGTAGAACCGCTCGAAGATGCGTTCGCGCTCGGGCGCCGGTATGCCCGGGCCCGAATCCTCGACCGCGATGCAGACCGAACCCCCGCTCCTCTCCGACGCTCACCCGGACCTGGCTTCCCGAGGGGCTGTATTTGATCGCGTTGGAAATGAGGTTGTAGACGACCTCGCCGAGCCGGAGGTGGTCCGCGACGAGTCCATGGCCGCTCGCCGCCGCTCGACGGACAGCTCGATCCGCTGGCGCCGGCCTGCGACGCGAACAGCGAGACGGCCTTCCGCGCGATGTCCAGGGGATCGACGGTCTCAAGTCGAGCTCGAACTCTCCGATTCGATCGTCTCCGAGCTCGCGGAGGGCGTCGATGAGCCTCGAAAGCCGCATCGGTCTCCTCGTGCATGGACTCGAGGGTCGCGATGTCGAGCGGATAGACGCCGTCGATCATCGCCTCGACGGTGCCCTGCAGGAGGGTGACGGGGGTCCGCAGCTCATGCGCCGCGTCGGCGATGACGCTCTTCTTGGCCTCCTCGAGCCGCCTGAGTCCTCGGTCATCGTGTTGAACGAGACCGAGAGCTCCGGCTCTCGTCCTTGCTCCGTATCTCGACGGGGTCGACAGGTCGCCCGCGGCCACCCTTCGGGCCGCCGCGTTGAGCGACGGCGAGGGGACCGGTCACGCGGCCGTGAAGAGGAGGCCCATGAGGAGGGCGATGAGGCTCGCGCCGAGCGTGGCCCACAGGATCGATCGGAGACCGAGTCGAGGAAGACCTCGTCGAGCCGGTGAGCGAGGAGTCGACCATCGAGCCGACCAGGACCGTCCCGACCTTCTCGAAGTCGACGGTTATCAGGAAGCCGTGGGCGAGTGCCGGGCCGGGTGGACGTGCGAGCAGCTTGCCGAAGTGTCCGCGACGTCACGCCGCGCAGGTCGGCCACCGCGACGCGGTCGGCTAAGAGGTTCCGAATCGTATCGTAAGGGTAGGCCGCGATAGTGGCCGCATCGCGCCCAGAATCGCCGTCGCCGACCCCGCGCATGCTCTTGTCGAGCGTCAGGAAAACCTGCTTCGGTATCTCGGAGAGGAAGGTCTGGACCCCTTCCCAGCCGTGATGGGCCGAGTAGTACTCGCTCAGGATAGTGGCGTAAGCCTTGGCCTTAGCGGCATCCCCTGAGAAGACAAAGAACGGAAGAGGTTCTCGGTCGTCGAGCGCACGAGCACCAGGGAGGGGCGATCCGACAAGATGACAGCGCAGAACAAAGGGAGAGGCGGCGCCTAAGCTTCATCGGATCGCTCTAGGAACCGATAGCCGACGCCCCGCATGGTGCCGATGTATTTGGGGTTCTCGCTGTCGTCCCCGATCGCCTTGCGGATGTTCTTGATGTGCGCGTCGATCGTCCGCTCGTAGCCCTCGTAGCTGCGCCGACGGCCCGCTCTGATCTCGAGGCGGGTCCATACCCTGCCCGGCTCGCGCATGAGGAGGCAGAGGATGTCGAACTGGATCGCGGTCAGGCTCACGGACCTGCCGGCGACAATCGCGCTGCGCTTTCTGAGGTCCAGCGCCACGTCGCCGCTCGCGAGCGCGCCGTCGGCTTTGCCGCCGCGAGCTCCCCGCCTGGGCTGCGCCGGAGCACGGCGCGTACCCGCGCGACGAGCTCCCTGGGGCTGAAGGGCTTCGCGATGTAGTCGTCCGCGCCGAGCTCGAGGCCGACGACGCGGTCCACCTCGTCCGCTCGGGCCGTGAGCAGGATGATCGGGACCGTCGAGCTTCTGCGGGCTTCCCGCGCGACCTCCAGGCCGTCCATCACGGGCATGTTGATGTCGAGGACGAGGCAATCGGGCGCCTCGCTATTGAAGAGAGAGAGCGCCCGAAAGCCGTCGAAGGCGAGGATAACCTCGAATCCCGCGGCCTCGAGGTAGCTGCCCACCATCTTGGCGATCTTCTCCTCATCGTCGGCGACGAGTATTTTCGCGGGCATGCCGTCCTTAATTGATCGCGACCACTTCGTAGCCGACTTCGGCCACGGCCGCCTTTAGGGCCGAGTCGTCGAAGCCGCCGCCCGTCACGACGGCGCTCTTCTTCTCGAGGCTCACCTCGGCGCTCTCGACGCCGGACACGCCGGTCAAGGCTTCCTTGACGTGCGCGGCGCAATGGTCGCAGCTCATGCCCTCGATGGAAAGCGTCTTCTTCATACACTACCTCCCGAAAACGTTAATGCAATTCGCCGAAGGCGAACCATACAAACAATTTCCTTGCATTCTCGCGTAAGAATTACGCGATGGACTTGAAGCCCTTTAGTCGCAATGCGTTCGTCAGGACGGAGACCGAGCTCATCGACATCGCGGCCGCCGCGAGGATGGGGTTGAGCAATGGCCCGCCGAAGGCGTACAGGATGCCGGCAGCTATGGGTATGCCGAGCACGTTGTAGCCGAAGGCCCAGAACAGATTCTGCTTGATGTTCCGGATGACGGTCTTCGACAGCTTGATCGCCGCGGCCACGTCCATGAGGTCGCAGCGCATGAGCACGATGTCCGCGCTCTCCATGGCCACGTCCGTGCCCGAGCCGATGGCGATCCCGATATCGGCTTGTGCCAGGGCCGGGGCGTCGTTGATGCCGTCGCCGACCATCGCGACCTTCCTGCCCGCCGCCTGCAGCTTTTTCACCTCGGCCGACTTGTCCTGCGGCAGGACTTCGGCTAGAACCGAGTCGATGCCGACCTGCTTGGCTATAGCTTCGGCGGTCCGCCTCGAATCGCCGGTGATCATCGCCACGGAGATGCCCATCTTGTGCAGTGCCGCGATGCCTTAGCGCTGGAATCCTTCACGGGGTCGGCGACGCGCGATGAGGCCGGCGAACTTCCCGTCGACGGCTATGTGCATCGGGGTCTTGCCCTCGCCGGAGAGGCGATCGACATCGGCCCCGCGCCGGCCGGGCCGACGGATCGACGCCCTCGGCGAGGAGGTGCCGGGCGTTGCCCAGCAGGCACGCTCCTGCTCGCTATCAGGGCCATGATGCCGTGGCCCGGAACGGCGGAGAAATCCGTGGCTGCCCGAAGCCGCGCCCCCGCTCGTCGGCGGCGCGAAGCAGCGCCTCGCCGAGCGGGTGCTCGGAGGCCTTTTCCGCCGAAGCCGCGAGGGAAAGGAGGCCGAGTTCGTCGAGTCCGAGGGAGCGGAGCTCCGGCCCGGGGACGTATGTCGGTGAGCTCGGGCCTGCCCTTCGTGATGGTGCCCGTCTTGTCGAAGACGATGGTATCGATTTTATGCGCCGTCTCGAGGGCGGCCCCCGACTTGATGAGGACGCCGTACTCGGCGCCCTTGCCGGTGCCGACCATGATGGCCGTAGGCGTGGCCAGGCCGAGGGCGCAGGGGCAGGCGATGGTGAGGACGGCGACGAAGACGGTGAGCGCGAAGACGGCCGTGTGCCCCAGGATAAGCCACGTTCCGGCCGTCACGAGCGCGATGCCGAAGACGATGGGCACGAAGATGCCGGAAACGACGTCGGCCAGCTGGGCGATTGGCGCCTTCGAGCCCTGGGCGTCCTCGACGAGCTTGATGATCCGCGAAAGCATCGTATCCGCGCCGACCTTCGTCGCCCGGAAGGTGAAGCTGCCGTTCCCGTTCATGCTCGCGCCGATTACCTCGGACCCGACGCCCTTCTCCACGGGAATGCTCTCCCCCGTGGTGGTAGGACTCGTCCACCGCGCTGTGGCCGCCGACGATGACGCCGTCGACCGGGATCTTCTCGCCGGGCCTGAGCCAGGATGGCGTCGCCGGCCTCGACCTCGTCGATCGGAATCTCGATCTCGACGCCGTCGTGGACGACGGTGGCCGTCTTCGGCGCCAGCCCCATCAGCTTCTTTATCGATTCCGAGGTGCGGCCCTTGGTGACCGCCTCCAGCGACTTGCCGAGGAGGATCAGGGTGATGATGACGCCGGTGTTCGGGAAGTAGAGGCTCTCGACCGCTTTGAGATTGCAGGCCGCGATCTGAAATACCGAATAGACGCTGTAGAGAAAGGCCGCCGACGTGCCCATCGCGATGAGACTGTCCATGTTCGGCGAGAGCCGGAGTATCGCCCTGTAGCCGACGAGGTAGAAGCGGTAGCCGGCAGCGATGACCGGAAGGACCAGGGTCTGCTTCGAGGAGCGCGTATCGCAGCGGGGCTTCCATCGGGCTGAGGGCTGAGGGGAGCGGCAGCCCCAGCATCGCTCCCATCGCGACATACAGCAGCGGCATCGGGGACTTCTTTGATCGTATTTTCAGCATCCAGTATCTCAAATATACGCTGCGATGAAGCGAGGCCGATATTGATCTTACTATAGGAAGTAGAAAAGCTTTTGGCAGGCTGTATGAGCAAGGCAAAGGTGAGTATAAGCTGAATGAAGCTGGCGGCGTCCATCTGACCGCTTACTACGATAGCTCCGCCAAACCATAATACCAGAG
>CAWHLK010000037.1:0-131493 GCA_963829965.1 uncultured archaeon
GAGAGATATTTCGAGGCTTTGCTGCCCCTTGCCCGTCACCACTCCCAGTTTGAGCTTGCATTTCCTCAACTCCGGCAAGAGTTCGCTAAGACCGGCAAACGGAGACCTCAATGCGCCATGCAAACCTTCATAGTGCAGATGATAGGTATCGAGACCATCTTGTGGGGCTTCCGGGGTGAGAACGGTCATAACTCCCGCTTCGCTGGGGCCGAAATGGGCTTTGATCTCCTCGTCATTGAGTAACGCGCCGCGGTGCTGCTTCACCGCCCGGCGAAACGCCTCGAGGGCGATGGGCATGGTGTCGGCCAAGGTGCCGTCGAAGTCGAAAAGAATGCCTCGGAACATCGGGGTCCATTCAAGATACCCCTGCGGGGAGTTAGTCGCGTGGCTTCAGCTCTTCGTCGGAAGGTCGCTGAAACAATAAGGACCATTCCTCAAGTTCAGCTCGGTGATGAGATAAGCGGCCTCAGTTGAAGCTTTATTCCTTGCTTTGACTCTCTCCCTAAGCACTTCGAGCGGCACGTCAAGGAACCTGAGCTCCGACCTTGCGCCAAGTGCAGCCGCCCGTGCCCTAAAGTCCTCGCGCTCCTCTCGAGCCCAAACCCCAAAATCCAGGACGACGTTTAATCCAAGGCATAGGGCCTGTTCGGCAACTTGCCACTGGACCTTCTCCACCCGGTCGTGGGCGTCGCTCCAATGTTCGAAAACCTCGGGCTCGCAAATCTCTGCGCCGTAAAGCGGAGTCATCCACTCGTCTGGTGTGAGTCTCAAGGCAGGGGATTCTTGCTCCAACCTCTTGGCAAGGGTTGTCTTGCCTGAACCGGGAAGTCCGCACAATAGATAGAGAGTTGGCTTTTCGCTCACTCCCACATTTTATTATTTCTCTGCGAGCAGCGCGCGAATCTCTTTTGTCAGTTTTGCCGTCCCAGCTGCGCCGCCGTACTCCAAATTCACCTTGCCAGGAGTCCCGAACTCGACCACGCTTGTCAATCAAGTAAATAGCCGGCCAATATTCCTGGTCCCACGCCCTCCAATTCTTGCCTTCGTTATCGATGAGAACAGGATAAGTGATCCCCCGTTCCGATATGGACTGCTCAAGATGGCCCAAACTCCTCTCATAGTCGGTTTCCGGCGTATGGATACCGACGATCTGAAAATCCGCATCCTTAAACTCCTTCTGCCACTTGTTGTAAGCGGGCAGGTTGTGTTTGCAGTTAATGCAGCCGAGCGTCCAAAAATGAACGAGGACGACTTTGCCTCTTAGGTCAGCGATCGTCAAGGGACGCGAAGCGCCTCGCCACTCCTTGCCAATAAGTTCTGGCGCGAGTTGCCCTACGCGGGGGCCCTGGCTGTGGGCCGCAGCCGACAGGGTCATTACAGCGGACACTGCCAAAAGGAAGGTTGGTAATCTCATCTTTCTCCTTATCGAAATCGATATCAAAACAGATGGAGCGTCCTTCAAAGTTCCGGGGAGGCATGGAACTTTTGAGTGCTTGCTGTTTGTTCTGATCGCAGCATGCCAGTTACGGACAGACAAGAACGGCAAGTCATGGATAACCTTCGAGAGGAATATGGGAAGCTTGCCAGAAGCCTGGAACAGGCTCTGCTTTCTCACGCAGTCCGGCTATGCTCGGGAGACACTGACTGGGCGAAGGATGTAGCTCAGGAGGCTCTTATCAAAGGCTACTCGGCCTTTCGCGAGTCTCGCTTTGGGCAAGACACGAACGCCCGGGCCTGGCTTTCCCGCATCTTGGTCAATGTCTTCATCAACCAATACAACCGGAAGAAGAAGTGGGAGTCCGGTTTGGATATTGAGAAACTGGACCCAGGCGCTACTACGCGTACGGCGCCTGCTTCCTCACTGGAAGACTTGGCCTTTACCGGCGTTCTGGAGGAGCCATTGCAGGTTGCATTGGACGCTTTGCCGGAAGAGCAGCGCGTTTGCGTGCTTCTCATCGATATCGAACAGCTTGAATACTCGGAAGCAGCCAAAATTCTGAGCGTTCCGGTTGGGACCGTAAGGTCCAGGCTTGCCCGTGCTCGCCTAAAACTCTATACTCTTTTGTTGCCCTATGCTAAATCTCGGAGACTCGTCTGATGGAAACCAAACCCGAACTCTGCCCCTGCACTCACATGACCAACCTAATTAGCCGCCGTTCCGACGGATCGCTGTCCGGGCCGGCGAAGTGGTACACGGATTTTCACGTGATGACCTGCCCGCAATGCAAGGCAGCTTTAAAGGGCTTGCGCGAGTTGAACGAACAAGTCCATGAGATGTCTTCGGAGCTGGAGGCTTCTGACCTAAGGCTCGACGACGAAGCCTGGACCAAGATCGAGGCCGGATGGGACGAAGAAGAGAAGAGGGCCAGGAGCTGACCCCCTTCTTTTGTCATAAGAAATCTCGGCAGAAGTGATCCATGAACTGCATGTACAATGCGGCTGTAACGGATCGCTGCCCGCTTTACAGGCTTATGATCCGGGGGACCGAGAACATGAACGCCGGGTTGTTGTTGGGCGACGAAGCTGTCGCTTGGGGAGCCATCGATGCCGGGATCGCTGGAATTTTCTCTTACGCGGGCACTCCTTGCACCGAAATCATGGAGACGATCCAGGTCGCGTGCCCCTCGATCTGGTCCAAGTGGTCGGCTAACGAAAAGGTTGCCTATGAGGAAGCTCTCGGCATGTCCTATGCCGGGAAACGAGCGCTCGTATCTATGAAGCATGTCGGCCTCAATGTAGCCGCCGACCCCTTTATGAGCTCTTCGATTACCGGGGTGGTTGGCGGACTCGTGCTAGTAGTGGGCGACGACCCGGGGATGCATTCTTCCCAGAACGAGCAGGATTCCAGGTTTCTTGCCGAATTCGCGCAAAATTCCGTGTTTCGAGCCGAGTACCGAGCAGGAATGTTACGACATGACGCGGGAGGCGTTTGGGTTTTCGGAGCGATTCAAGATCCCAGTCATGCTTCGACTCGTAACGAGGTTGGCGCACAGCCGCTCGCAGGTTGAGCTTCGCCACGACGAGGAGCGGGACCGGCGTCTAAACCGTTTGCCCCTGCCAAATCCAGATGACTGGACACTGGTGCCCACAAATGCCAGGCTGCGCTACAAGCATCTTTTAGAGCTTCAGCCGAAGCTCTTGCAAGCGTCGGAGAAGAGCCCTCGGAACTTGTTGGTGCTGAAGGGTAAACGTGGTTTGATCTGCACGGGAACCGCCTACAACTATGTGAGGGAGGCGCTTGGCGCGATGCCGGAAGACTCATTGCTCCGCATCGGGCTTTATCCGCTTCCCACCTCGCTAATCGAAGAAATTGGTGGAACATTGTGATGAGATTCTAGTGATCGAGGAAGGCTATCCGTTCATCGAGCAACGAATTAAGGGCATGTTCGGCCTGCCGGGAAAGGTTATACGAGGCAAACTCGATGGAGCTCTGCCAATGGATGGCGAGCTGCTTCCGGAGATTGTGTCGCAATGCCTGGGCGCGACCACGGGAAAGCCGCCGGCGCCGGACCCAATCGTTGCTTCGAGGCCGCCACAACTTTGCAAGGGCTGCCCTCATTCGAGTTCGATGAATGCCCTGATTGACGCGACATCGGGCTATGATCATCCACTTCTTTTCAGCGACATTGGGTGCTACGCGCTCGGCATCATGCCGCCGTACCGATCCGTGCATTCCGTGGTAGACATGGGAGCTTCCATTGGCATGGCTCACGGAGCAACGAGAGCCGGCGCCCACCCGGTCCTTTGTACCATTGGAGATTCGACGTTTTCTCACTCCGGCATGACCCCTTTGTTGGGCGCTGTTCAGAACAACGCGAATATGACGGTTCTGATCCTGGACAACTCGACGACGGCGATGACCGGGGGGCAAGATTCCATGGCCACTGGAGAACAACTTCTCGAACTGCTAAAGGGCCTTGGTGTCCGGGATATCCACGTTATCGACCCGCTGCCCAAACACCATTCCGAGAATGTGGAGACCATTCGAACAGCCATCGAACATGGAGGGCTCAGTGTGATTGTCGCCCGAAGACCCTGCATCCAATTGAAGCTCAGGAAGAGTTCAGACGCTTTGCCAATACTCGAAACCTAAGGGAGAAACATGCGACACAACATTGTCATTGCGGGGGTCGGTGGGCAGGGAATCCTGACCATCGCGCGGGTTCTCTCTACGACCGCGGTGCGGCGAGGGCTGAATGTCAAACAGTCGGAAGTCCACGGAATGTCCCAGAGGGGCGGCGCCGTGTACTCTCATTTGCGGATCTCGGATTCAGAGATCTTTAGCGACATGATTCCGGCCGGCCATGCCGATATGATTTTGGCGATTGAGCCCCTGGAAGCGCTCCGATATGTGCCGATGCTTCGAAAAGTTGGCACGATCGTGGCGAGCACGAACGCCGAAGTCAACATTCCGGATTATCCGCAAATCGAGACGGTGCTCTCGCATCTGTCGACCTTTGAGAACCACATCGCAATCGACATGGCGCTCTTGGCTCGGGCCGCAGGGGGAGTTCTATCCGCCAACATCGTAGCGCTTGGGGCAGCCTCGATATATCTCGGGTTCAGTATGGGCGAACTTCAAGAGGCCGTCGAGGAACTCTTCGGAGCTAAAGGCGAGCGGGTGGTGCAGACCAATCTAAAAGCGCTCCGTTTTGGACATACGGCTGCAATGGCCTATCGCGAAGCGTTGCTCAGAGGTGCGTCGGCGAATGTTGCGAGGGGATGGATTTCCACGTTATCCGCCGATCATCTGGCATCCGAGGATGACATGGATTTTTCCGGTCTCATCGCGGGAGCTGACCAATCGAGGCTCACGGGAGCGGAGGCCCACGCCTTTGAAAGCCTCTTAATGAGCGCCTATACGGAGGGCAGAAGGCAGCTCTATGAGCATGAAGTCTATAGACTCGTCGAGCTTGTTGGGGCGATCATTCCACCTCGGCATACGTTTGTGCCAAAGGAGTCGACGATCTCCGAGGACGTGCTCGCCAACTATCCGGGCTCGAAGGTCGTGCTGAAGCTAGTATCTTCGGAAATCGTGCACAAGTCGGACAGCGGCGCAGTTTTGGTGATCCCCAAAGAGATGGATCGTGTCCGTTCAGAGATTTCGAATATGATTGCGCGCCACTCACCACAAGTTTCGGTCGCGGGTGTCCTCGTCGTTGAATTTGTAGAGCACGATTCGCATGGTTTGGGCAGCGAGTTGTTCGTGGGAATCCGCGCAACGCGCGAGTTTGGACCGGTAATAGCCGCAGGACTGGGCGGTGTTCAGACCGAGTATCTTGCCGCGAAAATGCTGCCGGGAGTGGCCGTCGCAAAGGCAGTGGCTCAAGACGTCGACGCCGAAGAGTTCCTGGAGATGTTCAAGAAAACCGCCGCCTATGACGTGCTTTCGGGCCGGATCCGCGGGGTGGAACGCTCGGTTTCCGATGGTGAACTCCTGCGCTGTTTCCGGGCGTTTATTTCTATTGCGAGGCAGTTCTGTGTGGATCGCGGCATGGACGGGCCCGACATTGGCGAACTTGAAGTTAACCCGTTTGCGTTCACCGGCCAGCGCCTTGTTCCATTAGACGGGCGCGGCTCGTTGAGGCCCGCCGCAAAAGCGGCGTTGCCGCGGCCCTTAGCCCAAGCGCAGTGTTTGCTGGAGCCTTGTTCTATCGCTCTGGTCGGTATTTCCTCCAATCCGGACAGCTTCGGTAGGATCATGCTGGAGAACATCCTGAGTTGCGGCTTTGATCGGACAAGAATAGCGATTATTAAGCCTGATGTAAAGGAGTTGGACGGGATTCCTTGCATTCCGCGGATCGAAGACCTGGAAGGGCCTATCGACCTTTTGATCGTTGCTCTTCCCGCACAAATGACGCCGGAAATCGTTGACTCCTGCAATGGGTCGGGCAAGGTGAGGTCCGGAATCATCATCTCCGGTGGGGCGGGCGAAACCGAGGATTCAAAGGTCGTCGGCGACCAGATTCGTGCGGCAGCGATTAGGGGACGATCCGCGCAAGATGGTGGCGCCGTCTTTCTCGGTCCGAACTGCATGGGCGTACGGTCATTACCTGGCCATTACGACACGTTCTTCATCGATGAAAACAAACTTCCGCCGAAAGCAGGGGCGCCGCAACCTGTTGCGATTATTTCGCAAAGCGGCGCGTTTATCGTTTCAAGGCTAAGCTCCCAAACCCATCTTAATCCGGCGTTCGCCGTTTCCATCGGCAACCAATGCGATCTGACCGCTTCCGATCTGTTGCGTGTGCTCGCGGACAGGAACGACGTGCAGGTTCTTGCCCTGTACCTGGAGGGCTTTTCCGACTTGGATGGATTGGAGGCCGTGCGTGCAGTTGCGGAAATAACTGCAGAAGGGAAGTCGGTCGTGATCTACAAGGCGGGCCGAACTGAGTCCGGCCGGTCGGCGGCAGCCGGCCACACGGCTTCCGTTGCGGGAGACTACGATGTTTGCACAGCGGCCATGCGCCACGCCGGCGCCTTTGTCGCCGAGGATTTCCGCGAATTCGGCCAAGCCGTTGACCTGGCCACCTGCCTGCTGGGACGGTGCATTGGAGCAGGCCGCGTGTTCGCGGTGACTAACGCAGGAATGGAAGCGGTGGCGATGGCCGATGCCGGGCTTCGATTCGAGCCTCCTTCGTCCGTTTTTGGCGAATCGCTCCGGCAAGTGTTAAGCAGCCGCCAATTAGACCGGCTGGTCGATGTTCGAAATCCACTCGATATCACTCCAACTGCAAATGAAGCGGCCTACGATGACGTTGTTTGCGCGGCTCTCAACGCGGACGAAGTCGATGCAGTGGTTGTTTCCTGCGTCCCTCTGGCTCCATCGTTGCGAACGCTTGCGGCCGATGCCGATTCCGCATCTTCCTTTGTTCATCTGGCGAAAAAGTGGCTGGCGATGAGCACCAAACCTGTCTTGTTTGTGTTGGATAGCGGCCCGGAATACGACGAACTCGCTAACAGAATAAGGCGTAGTGGCATGGCAGTTTTTCGTTCCGCCGATGAAGCGGCAAGGCTGCTGCTCCGAATGGCCGCGAGATAGTCTTTCGACCTTGAGCGCTCGGCAGGTGAAAAGCCGACGTGTTGAAATTCCTAAACGAACAGTTAATGTACGAGCCGTTTCTTTTGCCAACCGTGTGGTAGCATTGAACTCTTATGAAGTGGACCCGACCTGATTTTCAAGAGATCGCCATTTGTGCCGAGTGCGCCGCTTATTCAAGCGCTGAGTAGCGAAAGCTCTCGCATACGGCATTCTCCGCTGGGGGTATTTCCGGGCGGGGCTTTTAATTGCGCGTAAAGTTGCTTGGCTCCGCAGCTGGTGGAGGGGTTCCTCAGTGGAACTGCCTCTGCTCAAACTGCGAGAAGGCCCGACAAGGCAGCATATCAGAGCGCACGCAGTCCTGTGTTGCGTTCAGCGCGAATGGTGGTGCCTGGTTCCTCATCAATGCGTCTCCCGATATTCGCCAACAGCTAGCCCATTTGCCAGCCTCAGAAGCTCGGTCTGCAAGAGACAATATCTTTGAAGCGGTAATCCTCTCCAATGCTGACCTGGACCACACTCTTGGGTTGCTTGTGGTCAGGGAAGGCGGTCCCGTGACTACTTATTGCTCCGAAGACGTCTGGCAGTCACTTAGCGGCGAAAACGGCTTTGAGCGCACGCTTCGCTCCTATTTCGGTGACGTGGGCACGGACGTGCGGATCCTCGGACCACAGCCCATTCAGCTTGCAACATCTGTCGGAGAGAGCACTGGGTTGGAACTCAAAACGATCTTTCTGGGAGGGACGTCACCCAGATATGATCCGGGCGTAATAGGCGGGAACGGGCACGCGTGTGCGTTTTCGATCAGAGACCCGCAAGCCGGGGCAAAGTTCGTGTGTGCCATCGATCTACCTGGGCCAAACGAGGAACTTCGAACAGAAATGGCGGATGCCGATCTCGTTATCTTGGACGGAACCTTCTGGTCGGATCGCGAAATGATCGAAATGGGGTTTTCCACAAGGACTGCGACCGATATGGGGCATTGGCCTGTTTCCGGCGAAAACGGGAGTCTAGCGATGCTAAAGTCGCTGTCGCGAGAACCTAATAGGAACGTATACTCACATATCAATAACACCAATCCGATGCTGGATCCGGCCTCACCGGAAAGACAAGAGGTGGAAGTCGCCGGTGTTGTAGTAGGAGAAGACGGCATGGAGTGGACGATATGAGCAACTTGGAACTGTGGTCGGAAAACGAGTTTGTTTCCAGACTCCGCAATGTGGGAACCGAGCGATACCATAGCCTCCATCCGTTCAATATCGCCATGAACGAAGGGCGCTTGACGCCTGATGAGATCAAGCGATGGGTCTTTAACCGGTTTTACTATCAGACGCGCATTCCCATGAAGGATGCGGCGATTCTTTCGAACTGCCCTTTGCGCGATGTTCGGCGCGCCTGGATGCACCGGATCCTCGATCATGATGGCACTTCCGATGCAGGCGGAGGAGGCATGGACGCTTGGTTGAGGTTGGGCTCGGCTCTTGAAATAGAGGCGGAAGAAATGCTGGATCACCGGCATGTGGCACCCGGCGCCAGGTTCGCGGTGGACGCCTATGTCCAGTTCGCCAAGAGCGAGCCATGGCCGATCGCCGTGGCCTCTTCGCTCACTGAGTTGTTCGCCCCCATGCACATGAAGATCCGTGTTGAGGGCATGGAAAAGCACTACTCGTGGATTCCTGTTTGGGGCTACGATTATTTTCGAGGCCGGATCACTCAAGCGGCCGTGGACTCAGGAGAGGCACTGCTGCTCACTGTCAAATACTGCGACACGCCCGAACTTCAGCGGCGGGCAGTTGCCGCGCTCGAATTCAAATGCGACGTTCTTTGGTGCCTGCTCGACGCGGTTCAAGGGGTTGACGCTGCAAAGTGAGGACATTCCCAGTCTGGCGCCGCAAATGCGCGTTCAGACGGACCGCCTAACCGGCGAGCAGCTTTTGCTTGGCCCGGAGGTTGCAATGACGCTCACCGATACGAGTGTTGCGATTCTTCAGAAGTGCGACGGTAAGCGGTCCCTAGCCGAAGTTGCCAAGAGTTTGGCCGAAGAATACGATGCGCCCGAGGACGCCATTCTCGCCGACGCCCAGGAGTTCTTGGCTCGGCTCACCGAAAAGGCCTACGTCCGGTGGAAGAAGCCGTGAACGCCTCAAGGCCGCTCGGGCTGCTTCTTGAACTCACCCACGCTTGCCCGCTGCACTGTCCCTATTGCTCGAATCCTCTCGCCATTTCTGGGGCGGCCGGCTCCTCGCTGGCTGCAAGCGATTGGGAAAATGTTATCGCTCAGGCGGCGGAACTTGGCGTTCTTCAGTGTTCTTTTTCCGGTGGAGAGCCCTTGCTGTTCAAGGAGTTGCCGCAACTGGTGGCTCGGGCGCGCACGGAAGGCTTGTATACCAATCTCATCACCAGCGCGGTAGGCTTGAACGCCACTCGGGCGACGGAGCTAAAGGAAGCGGGACTCGATAATATCCAAATCAGCTTTCAAGCGGATTCGGCTGCGCTTGGCGACACGATCGCAGGCGCGAAAGTCCATGAGCTAAAACTGGCAGCGGCGAAAGTCGTTCGCAATGCCGGTCTGAATCTCTCCGTTAATGTGGTGATGCACCGATTTTCAGTTGATTTAATGCCTGAGATGGCGGCGCTGGCTCACTCGCTTGGCGCTACCCGAATTGAACTGGCGCATGTGCAGTTTTATGGGTGGGCATTTGAGAACCGCCGTTTGTTGCTTGCCACCCAGGAACAAATGGCGCGTGCGGATGATGCAATCCATGGCATCCGGGAGAAATATCGCGGGAGCATGGAAGTGCTGTACGTGAAGTCGGACTATTTCGACTCCCGCCCCAAAGCCTGCATGGGCGGCTGGGGCAGCCGCTTCATGACCATCGATCCCGAGGGGTTTGTTCTGCCGTGCCCAACCGCGCGCTCTATTCCTGAAATGTCCTTTGCGAATATCAGAGACGCGGAGCTGAAGTGGATATGGGAAGAGTCGGAGGCCTTTCAGCGATTCAGAGGTTTTGACTGGATGCAAGAACCTTGCCGAAGCTGCGAGTTCAAAACGGTGGATTTCGGCGGCTGCCGCTGCCAAGCCGCCTTGCTCATCGGTGATGCGGCAAGCACCGATCCGGTTTGCGGCTTTTCGCCTAATAGGGCGAAGTTGGATGCAATGTTGGGCGAGGTTACCGACGCCGAGATTAGGCAATTAACGTTTCGGACCGCTCCCGCTAGATTGATTTAGATAGGAACCGGCCGGTTTCTCCTGCTCGAGCGTTCGACGTGGGTCGATGGTCCGGCGTTTCGCACAAAGATGGACCCATTCCACTTACTTCGATGACACATTAGTCAGCCGGTAGTGAGCGCCTTTGCGCTCGAAATGCAGGGTGACTCCAGTGTCATCGATTCTCAGATCCCGGCAGTCGTTGTATTCGACGTCATTGGGACATGTCACCGTAATTTGATCTTCTAAGAGCTCCCAGACGTGATGCCGAAGTTTTGCAGGAACGTCTGAATTGAACTGCCTACGTCTTCCGTGCTGAACCAGGTTTGCCAGGTGCTCCAATTCGGATAGAGCAGTTTCCACCAGCTTGGGCCGTTCCCTTCTAATCTTCAGCCCCTGGATATCAATCCTCTGCCTATAAAGGAGGAGTGGCCCCGCGTGCGGCTGACTCAAGTATTTTGGATAAACGGACAGATAGGCAACAACGGTGCTAGGGTCCGCCGTGCCATTACGCTTGAGAAACTCCGTGCCGGGCAGCGACGAAATTTGGCCATCGTCCCCCTCATTCTTGACCAGTTTCCACCTTCCACGGACCAACTTATATATCCGAACGTAGGGCCATTGCCAGTTTCCAGATCCTTGGGCATCCCCACAGCGAACGAGCCGGTTTGCTATCCTGTAAGCTTCCCCAACGCACAGTTCTCCCTCACCCCCTATGTCAGGAAGAGTGTCAAGAGTTTCCACAGCCGTTCCCCTGCCGCTGGGCCAAAAAGCTATACTCGCGATCGCATAGCTTAGGTCTTGTTTAGGATCGCCAACCTCGACGCTGCCAATCTTGATGGGCGTCGGGCCATAAGTCGGCTGCCAAGTCATGCGTTCGCCCTTGAGCGTTAGCCATTGCTGAAGCACTTGATGGAAAGAGGGAGAATCGAACCGGATGTTAGACATGCGTTCACTGAGCAGGTGCACAGTTGGCGCTTGCAGATAGACGACGCTACACAGGAGCGCTAACATCTCGACACCATGCTACCGAATCCTCTGTTCTTGACCGGAGTGCGACCAAAGCCAACAACAAAAATTTCCAAAAATAGATTTACCGTTAAATCCATTTTTGAGTTAGAATAGCAGAAGCGCTTAAATAGCGCGACTCTGTGAAATGATTAGTGCCCCAAAGCCAGTTGTTGCGTTTGTCGCCCTATTCTTTCTCGCGGGAGCGGCACAAACCCTGAAGCCTCAGAGTCAGACCAGCAAGCTTAGCGTGGTTCCGCTCAAGCCATCGGCTATTTACGATTTGAACGAGGATGCGGGATGGACAGTCTCCGCACCATTAGGCGCTGCGCCCGCCGTCTTCAAGTACACGATCAAGAGGAACAACGCGGACATTATCAAGACCGGCGAGGTCGATTTGGCCAACGGGCCTGCGAAGATTGAAATCAAGTTAGCCGAACCGGCAATGCTTTACATGACCCTGAGTGCTGAGGGGAGCCATCTGCCCGCTTATGGAGCGGCCATCGCCCCGAGAAAATTGCGACCGGCCGCTCCCCGTCCGGCGGACTTCGACTCCTTTTGGAAGTCGAAAATCGAGATGCTTCATCAGGTTCCTGAGAATCCCGTGCTTACGCCTGGAGAAAGCTATAAGCCGGACGTGGATTACGCGACGATCCGTATGGATCACGTCAACGGGACTCACGTTTACGGGCAGATCGCGAAGCCCAAAAGAGAGGGCAAATATCCGGCCGTCATTATTTTCCAGTGGGCGAGCCCGCCCTATCCATTGGAGAAATCTTGGGTCATCGAGCCGGCATCGCAAGGCTATCTTGCGCTGAATATCGAGCCGCACGACGTTCTGCCAATCGAGCCAAGGCCTTACTACGATGCGTTACCTGACGCTTTGAAGAACTACCAGAGAATTGGCCAGGATGACCGAGACAAGAGCTATTTTGTGGAGATGTACCTACGGGACTACCGAGCGGTGGATTACATTACGCAAAGGCCCGATTGGGACGGCAAAACGCTGATTGTGATAGGCACCAGCATGGGCGGGCAGCAAAGCCTTTGCGTTGCGGGGCTGCACCCCAGGGTGACGCATGTCATTGTGGACGAGCCGGCGGGCTGCGATCTTAACGCCTGGCTTCACGGCCGGTCGGAGGGCTATCCTTTCTTTCCCAGCGACGATCCGAAGATCATGGAAACCGCGCGCTACGTAGACGTGGTGAACTTTGCGCCGCGCGTAAGGGCCACGTGTCTGGTGGCGATGGGATTCATTGATCTTCTCGCACCGCCCGCCGGAATTTGGACCGCATTTTACGAAATCAAGGGTCCGAAAGAGGCCGCGCCGATGTTCGATTCTCCCCATAATAACACCGCTACTCCCGAGGAGCAACGGCCTTATACGGACCGTGCAGCTGAATGGCTTGCAACCCTGGCGCGCGGTGAGAAGGTGAATGTAAGAAGATGATTAGTGCTTTAATGGCTGTCGCTTTTTGCCATCTGTCGGAGCTAACCGTGGCTCAGCCCTTACAAAGAGATCCGACCACGCTTAGACAAGCCGCCCGCAAGGGGCTGGAGGTCGGCACCGCGGTAGATCCGCGGTGGTTCGCCGAGCAGCCTTACAGCGAGATACTTGCCAGTCAGTTCAGCGTGGTCGAGCCGGAAAACGCAATGAAGTTCGAGCCAATTCATCCACGCCCGGACACGGACCCCAATCCATACGATTTCACCGCTGCCGACCAAATCGTGGCGTTTGCCCGTGAGCATCGCCAGAAGGTTCGCGGACACTGCTTGGTTTGGTATCGCCAAGTGCCGTACTGGGTCAGAGACGGCAAAATGACTCCGGACCAGATGGCGGAAACTTTGCACAAGCACATCCAGACCGTAATGGGGCGCTATAAGGGCAAGGTCTATGCATGGGACGTGGTAAACGAGGCTATTGACGACGATGGTTCCGTGCGGCATAGCGTTTGGTATGACAAACCAGGCTTCGGTTTCGCTGGACAGGGAACCCGCTACATTGAGCAGGCATTTCGGTGGGCGCGCGAAGCAGACCCTCAAGTAAAGCTCTTTTACAACGACTACAGCGACGAAATGTTCAACCCGAAGTCCGACGCTATCTACGCGATGTTGAAGGACTTCAAGGCCCGTCGCGTGCCGGTTGACGGTATTGGGTTCCAGTGCCATCTTTGGCCGGGATTCAACAGCCCAGAGAATCTGGAAGCCTTTCGCAAAAATCTACAGCGATTCGCTGACCTCGGACTGATCATCCATATCACTGAACTGGACCTTCCTCTGCACAGCGATTCGGCGGAAGCCTTCAAGCAAGAGGCGGACATCTACCGGGACGTCGTGCGCATAGCCGGCTCGCAACCTGCAGTTAAACTCATCCAGACCTGGGGATTTACGGACAAGCATTCCTGGATCAGCAATCCTGCCGCAGGCACAGGCTGGGGGCTTCCTTGGGATGCCAATTACGATAAGAAACCGGCTTGGGGCGCGATGCTGGAGGCGCTGGAGGGAAAGTGAGTTCGAGGGTAAAGGGTAAAGGCGCGGAAAGTGTTGGGTATTGGGTGTTAGGGTAGGTAGATGTTAGGGACTTATCGATAAGTCCCGGATCAGCGAGGATGCTGTAACGATGAAAGTGAGACTGGGGAATATTTGGCTGCTGGCGCTGTTGCCGCTTTTTTGCCTCCTTGCATGCCCCAGCCCTGCCGAGCCAATCAATCTTCGGTTCACAGTCTGGGACGGCGACGAGAGCCTTGGTGTTCTCAAGCAAGCGGCAAGAGAGTTTGAATCCGCCCATCCTGGCATCAAAGTCCAGGTCGAAAGCGTTTTTTACAACGACTATTTCACCAAGCTTCTCGCCCAATATGCTGCCCACGTTGCGCCCGATGTGGCGATGATGGATCCGCCCGATTTTGAGAAGTTTGCCCAACGCGGGGCTTTTCTTCCGCTCGAGCCCCTTTTCAAAGACGTTCCAGGGTTCGATATCAAGCAGTATTACGAACCGATTGTCAGGGCCCACATGTGGAACGGAAACCTCTACGTTCTGCCCCGTGATATTGCGCCGGAGGGACTGGTCTACTACAACAAGAGGGCGTTCGACGAGGCCGGAGTTCCGTACCCTGACGGTAGCTGGACTTGGGATTTTGAAGAGCGGCCGGAACTCAAGGAAAAGGACTTCCTCTGGGTGCTTCACAAACTTACGAAGAAGGATGAAAACGGCCGCCCTACGCGATACGCAATCACTACATGGGATCCCCATGGCCTTCTCGATTTGTTCTTTTTTGGCCAGGGCGGACGGTATACCGACAACAGCGAAAACCCGACCAAAGTGAACTTCAATAGCGACGCCTCGGTGAAGGCGCATCAACTTCTGGCCGACCTTTACAACAAATTCCACTACTCCGCTTCGCCAAGCGAAATGGCCTCCGTGGTGTCTTCCACCGCCGATCAACTCTTTACCTCGCAAAAGTCGGCCATGTACGTGTGTGGTATTTGGGACGCGGTGAAGATTCGGCGAGCGCTTAAACCAGGCTCCCCCAAATTTTTCGATTGGGATATCGCCATGGGACCCTCCTATGCCCATGGGGTTCGGGCCTACCCGACCGGCGGCTCAGGCTACGCGATCCTGAGCTCGACTCCGCACCCGAAGGAGGCGTTCGAGCTTGCAGCGTGGATGGCGGGCAGACACGGCATGGTCCCCATGGCGAAAGCCGGAATCGCCCAACCGGCGATTCGAGAATACGCGTTGAGCGACGCCTGGATTCCGGGGCCCAAGACTCCTATCGAGGAGCAATACCCAAAGAACCGGATCATTACGGATAAGGAAGTTCCCTACGTGGTTTTCCTGCCCAGTTCTTCCGCATTTCCGGAGCTCTACAGCATGCTCACGGCGAAAGAGGATTCCATTTGGAGCGGCCTCCTGAGTCCCAAGGAAGGCCTGGATCAGGCACAAGACATGGCGACGGGACGCTTGAACGACGTTCTTAAGAAGGAAAACTTGCCCAATCTTAACTGGACGGGCGCCATTCTCTTGATGCTTGGCATTGTTTGCGCGGTTCTCGGTTGGGTTTACGTGCCGGAGCGGCGTAAGAGGCTAACCCCGAGGCTCAAGTCGGAGAGCCGCGTAGCTTATTGGTTTTTGTCTCCTTGGATTCTTGGCACGCTCTTGTTCACCCTTGGCCCGATGCTTGTGTCCTTTATCATGAGCTTCACCGACTGGGATATCATCATGCCTGCGAAGGCTCGTGGTCTAGGAAACTACGCGGAAGCCTTTGGTTCTGATCCGCGGTTTTGGAAGTCGCTGGAAGTGACGGGCCTCTATACGCTCATGTCGGTGCCCCTTGGCATCATCGTGGCCCTTGCTTTGGCGTTGTTGCTCAACACCAAGGTTCGGGGAATCGCCATTTTCCGAACCTGCTTTTATCTGCCTGCTCTTGGATCCACGGTTGGGCTATCGCTTATCTTTCAGAAGATCTTTCAACAAGACGGCGGCCTTGTAAACAGTTTGATTTACGGCTCAAGCGGAAAGGGAAACCTGCTTGGAATAGGCACGGTCTTAGGCAAGGCGAGCGGCCAGCCGACCGAAATGGCGAACTGGCTTGGCAATGAGCATCTCGCGCTTCCAACCTTTGTTTTGATCTCGCTGTTAGGCGTGGGCGGGGCGATGATTATTCTCCTTGCCGGCTTGCAGGGGATACCACAGTTCTACTATGAGGCTGCAACATTGGATGGCGCCAACCCTTGGCAGAGATTCAGGGCCGTGACCTTCCCAATGCTTACGCCCTCCTTGTTCTTTGTGTTGGTTACAGGCGTCATCGGTTCATTCCAAGTGTTCACTCAGGTCTTCGTGATCACCATGGGCACCGGCTCGCCAAACGACGCGACCCGCGTTTTCATGCTCCACATGTACGATAACGCGTTCAAGAATTTGAGGATGGGGTACGCGTCGGCCCTTGGTTGGATCCTGTTCGTGGTGATTCTCATCTTCACCCTCCTTCAGTTCCAATTGAACAAGAAAGTCTATTACGAGGCGGATGTGCGATGAACTATTCCTGCCCAATGTTTATCCCCTCGCTTAAGGGAGGGCTGGAATCGTGAACACCGGGTTGGAGCCGACCTACTCGGCGACGAACTTCCGAAAGGCTGTTATGGGAGGAACGAAGAAATGACCACGTCCACGAGAGCAACCCAGTCTATCTATTGGGAACGCGCGCTGAAAGTTGCCGCAGTCATCCTCCTAATAGCCGGTTCCATTGTCTTTCTCGTCCCGTTCCTCTCGGCGTTCAATATGTCGCTGAAATCGGAAGCCGAACTCAAGACCACTTCGGCCTGGGCGGTCGCCCAGCATCCCACCTTTGCCAACTACAAGGAAGTGCTCAGCAATCCGAACGTCAGCTTTATCCAGTGCTTCTGGAACACGCTAATCATCGCTTTGCTTCTCTCCATCGGAGTCATTGTTTCCTCCTCGTTGGTCGCCTATGCCTTCGCTCGGCTCCAGTTTCGCGGCAGAGATCGCCTGTTCCTCCTCATGCTGAGCACGATGATGCTGCCCACGATCATCACGATGATCCCAACCTATCTCTTGTTTGCCCAACTGCGCTGGATCAATACGTTCTTGCCTTTGATCGTGCCAGCCTGGTTTGGCGGCGGGGCGTTCAATATCTTTTTGCTTCGTCAGTTCTTCATGTCGGTTCCGAGAGAATTGGATGAAGCGGCCCTGCTGGATGGGGCGGGGCACTTCACCATTTGGAGCCGCATTATCATGCCGCTATCCAAGACGGCGCTTGCAACGGTAGGCGTGTTTGCCTTCATCTTCAACTGGCGGGACTTTTTAGCGCCCTTGATCTATTTGAATGACCCTCATAAGCAGACCCTGGAGCTTGGCCTGCAAACCTTCAACGCGGCGCAGCAGCAGAAATATCACCTGCTCATGGCCGGCAGCGTGATGGTGATGCTGCCTCTCGTCGTGATCTTCTTCGTGGGGCAGCGCTACTTTGTGAAGGGTGTCGTGATGAGTGGGATTAAGTAAGACAACCTGAGCATGAAGCACTCTTCGCGGACTGATTAGTATTAAATCTACTAAATGGGCAAGATCGGGTGGATGTGCCCGATTTGTGGAATGTTAAATGCCGGGGATGCTGAATCCTGCACCTACTGCGGCAAACCGCTGGGCGTTATGCGGTAGGTCGATCCAACCTACGTGGAAGACACAACCGCAGAACGTGCCGTGTAGCTTTCGGAAGAAAAGAGATCGGCGATGGACTTGAGCGGCCGGTTCTGGTCAGCCAGCCACAAAACCGAGGTGACGCCACGCGGATAATAGCGGCTGCCGTGGGCTTTGCCGGCGACCATTTGGTCGCTCCAGGCGTAATAGGCGTTGTCCTCGTCCATTAGCCAGCTCCAATGAGCCTCGTCCGCCCGGGAATCAATCGCCCGTCCGAACACGGTTTCGGCCACGAACTGGCACAGGTAGATTTTGCTAAGCCACGAGTTCTTGCTCGTGGAACTTAGCTTCCAACCGCCGTCCTCAAATAGACAAATGCCAGGCACGAGGCACTGATTGAAGTGCGTTTCCAGTACCTGTCGCAGCTGTTTAAACGGTCCTTCCCGGCTGAAAAGGTCGGCCCTGCCTGCCATAAACGGAAAGACGAGTCCCTCGATGGAGGGAATGATGCGAGCGTCCACGCCCTCGCCGATCACGGCGGGAAGGAAACCCTCCTCGTCAACCGCCGCGCAAAGCGTGGCCGCGCAGAGCCTGGACTGTGCTCTTGCTACTTCCGCCATTAGGTTATCCCCAAGCGTTGAAAACTGTTCTTCCGCCAATAGGTAAGCGGCCCAAGTTTTAACTGCGAGATAGACGTTGTTTCGGGCTTGGCCGAGGGACGCGTCAAGGCTGTCATACGTGGTGATCTCCGCGCCTTCTTTGCAGCGGGAAGAATCCAGGGACATCACACCGTTGCGCGTTTGCGAATCGGGATCGTCCCGGTTTACCAAGGATTGAACCGCGCTCACCAGGGTTGCCCCCCGGCTTTTCAGCCAGGCCGTATCCCGAGTATGCGAGGCGTAGATGCAGGCACAAAGAATCCAGTTAACGACTTCCTCGCAGCTCATGTACGAGAACACTCCCTTGTAGCCGGCGAGTTCGTAGGCAGATCGTCCGGGAGGGCTGAAGTGGTTTGCCACGCCCATGTCGTGGGTGAAGGCGATGCCGCCGGGATAAAGCTGTTGGCTATCGGGGAACCTCACATTGTCCATGTAGGCGTACCGCTCCACGAACAGGTCGAGAACATTCCTAACCGTCCATGGGTTTAGTGCAAGTTCGAAATAAATCTGGTCCACCCCGAGGTCAAAGGTGTTCATCATCCGATATTCGCCTTCGTTGACGACCCAGATAGGGGTGCCTTCCTTGGTTACCAGTAGCTGCGTGTTTCCGTAATAGCTTTTGATCGCATGCCCAATCGTTCGGGCGCGCTCCGGTCCCACACGGCCCAGGATGCGCGCATCGATTTCGCGGGCGGATTCCACAATTCGGTCCGCTTGAGTAAGCGTATAAGCCAACACCTCTTCTAAACTTGAAAAGAGGGTCGAATAGAGGTAGGAGGTCTCAAGGCCGGTCGTGACAATGCCATCTTCGAAAAACCCAACCGCGAATCGAATAATCTGACAGGAGCCCGCAGGCACCGTGACTACCACGAGTCCCGATCCACCGATGGTAAAGAGCAGATTCTCCGAATGTCTCGGGTTAAGTACAGACTCTGGCTGGAGTCCGATCCCGGAGTAGGAATTCCGCGCGCGAGTAGCGATTCCCGTTCTTCTTCCCTGGGCGATGCCGACGAGGCCATGAGAATCGATTGGCCGCATGGCTCTTCTTCGGTCGGACCCCGCAAATCCGAAAAAAGCCTTCCGTGGGCGGACTCCGGATGAGTTATCGACCTTCAGCTCAACGATGAAGGCCGGAACGCAGGCTTTCCTGAGTTCCTCTGCTTCGGCCGTAGCGGGATCGGGGACGGAGGCAACCTGGTTGTAGATCGAAAAAGTCAGATCGCCGGCAGTCCAAACATCCGTTGCAGCGCCCAGCTTGCGTGAAATCTGATCGTCGAGGAAGGGAAGGACCGCGTTGGGAAGGTGATGATCGGACAGTCCCTCCACATCAAACAACTCGGGCGCGGGGCCAAAGTCGCTTCCATCGAAGAAGGGCAGGCATTGAAACATTCCTGGGCGGCGAGCTTCTTCTATGCCAACAAAAACGCTTTCATCGGCGGGGCCCTTAAGGCCACCTCCGAATCCGCCTCTCGACCCTTTACATCCCAGAGTCAGGGTGGAAAAGGCGCCAATAGGCGAGTGGTGGGCATTAAAGAAGATCGAGTCGTCCATGAGATCTTAAGTTCCTGATTCCTGGATCGCCTACTTTCGGTGGAAGACGGTTTTCATCTTTAGGTTCGCTACGGTCAGGTTCAGGGTACTGCCTTTCTGCTCAAAGGCGTATTGGGCCACCATGTCTCCGGTCGAGTCAGTGGTCTTGATATAGAGCGTTTTTCCGGACACGCCCCACTGTCCGTCGCGTTCGTGTTTCTGAGGTTCCGAGCTACCGGGAATGCGAACGAGCGCGGTCATTTTGAGCTTACCGTCTTTGTCCAGTTCGTAAATGGAGTCGCCTTGGGTGGATGTCCAGGTACCGACAAGCGAGGTCTCGGGAGATCCTTGAAAGGAAACGATGTTGGCTTTCGGCGAGCCATCGTCGACGGAATCATCCGCCGACGATGGAGCTTTACATCCGACGAGAATTAGGCCTCCGCCAAGAAAAGCCATAAAACAACTCTTCGTCAGTGCATTCACTCGTTTACTTGCCGCCTGCCTGCATTGAGCGTAGAGCCTCTCCCCTCGCTTTGTCCGCTTTAAGGGCGTCCGAAGAGATTTGATCGGCTTTCTGTTGCTGGTCAGCACTTACTTTTCCCGAAGGATTCATCGGCTGTCCGGCCCCTGGCGGCAACTTGGCCGTGCCGTCGTCCGTATTGCCCGAACTGCAACCGGCAACGACTACGAGAGCCGCAATGCAAAGCAGGACTTGTTTCATGACTGGGTGTACCCCACGCAGACTCCGACGGTCCATTCGTAGCTGTCGTTGAAGTCCGAGGTGTTGTAAGCGTCGACCGGCACGCCGGCAACATACATGTCCTTGCACCAGCCGAGGTTGCCTTGATGGCGGCTCTTGGCGTGCCCATCTCCCCAAGCCACGTTATCGTTCTGGCTGTAGCGGAAAATCGGCAAAGCGGTGGCCGCACCGGTCGTGGTCGGAGCGCCGCTGCCATTGTAATCCGGCTGAGCATCCACGAGGTAGTTCGCAGGCGGATAGCCGCCTCTGATGTCCAGGGACGCACCCTCCCACCAGTAGCTGCTACCCTCCAGGTATTCGTTGCCCGCATTGTAGGTTGGGTTTACGCCCTGGCCCATAAGCATGGCCGTGTCGGAGGGATACGGGAGTGCCGTCGTCGTCATAGAAGGAGCTGCCGTCTCGCCGGTGAGCGTCACGTTCGTATAAGGCGAAACGATGTTGGAATCGCAGTAGTTAGCGGCGCCATTCTCCTCGCACCAGGCTGCCTCGCTCTGCATCAGGAAGGGGTTCGCACCGTAATCATCCAGTGAGTTAGCAGGAGCGGCCGGCGAAGAAAAGAGTCCGGTCTGCGCGACTGGCTGATTGCCATCGCTTCCGCCGACGTTTCCTTGGATTTCTCCGTTCTTGATGTAGGGGAAACACGCCTCGCGCCAGGTGATGCCGTTGTACTGGTTGCGATTCGGGGCGTAGTAGTCGCCGCGTGGGAACGAGTCATCAAAGTCGTTCGAGTACATGATGATCGCAAGTCCAAGCTGCTTTAGGTTGGAAAGGTCTACCGTCTTTTTGGCTGCAAGCTTGGCTTGCGCGAAGACCGGGAAGAGAATGGCTGCGAGGATAGCAATGATGGCTATCACAACGAGCAGTTCAATTAAGAGTGAAGGCTTTCGATTTCATAGAGTTTACTTCCGCAATGAAGGTGGACACGTGGACTCACGAACATCGAGCCCACAAGCGTATAAGGTTGACGAGTGCTGAGAGCTTGATCCCACACTCTCATCCGCTGCGATCAGCGAGAGCAAGTGGGAAGTGGCCTCAAATGCGATCTTCTCAACCGGCTGGTAGACCGAGGTCAACTTCGGGGTTGTCCGATCGCAAAACGTTGAAGAGTCAAATCCCACCACGCTCACCTCTCTGGGCACGCTTATGCCAAAGGTGTGGAACGTGGTCAGGATTCGACCGGCGAGAGTGTCGGAGAAGCAGACCATCGCGGTACGAGCGCGGTTGGCCTGGTGATAGTCGGATAGGCTTTGGGACCGCTCGTCCCAAGTCCAAACTTCTCCGCTCATTCCATAAGACTGGATGGCTCCAAGAAAGGCGAGACACCGTGCACGGCCCTCGGCCGTGTGGTCGTTGACTTCGTCGATCACGAAGGTGCAGTTGCGGTGTCCGAGCTCATAAAGATGTTCAATAACGAGGTGCAACGCGTTATCGTTGTCCGCACAGAAAGTGGAAATCCCGTCCGCCGAGCCATCCGGCGCGTGAAGCATCACGAGAGGAACGCTGGAATCGCGCAAGCTCTCAACGTTGGCCTCGGTAAAGTCGGGGCGCGCCCAGAGCACGCCGTCGAATCGGCCGTCAAGCATGGCCGCCATGTCGCCATGCTGCACCAATTTAGGGCACAAGGCAAGCGTGTAGCCCGCTGGGAACAGCGCGGCCATGATGCCGTTTAGAAGCAGCGGGTAGTATGGATTGTCGTCGGACAACCGGTCGAGGTGCTGGAAAACGACGCCGACCATTCGCGTTTTGCCCGAACGGAAAGTGCGGGCCATGATGTTTGGCGCGTATTTCAGATCGCTCGCTGCTCGCTTGATTTTCTCGGACGTCTCTTCAGATACGCGGACATTTCGGCCCGTGCCGTGGAGAACGTAAGAGACGGCCATGGCAGACACGCCCGCAGCCTTTGCAACATCTCGAATGGTAGGTTTCATGTTTGATTTACGCTTGATTTACGCTTAAATCAAACGATTTACGGATACATCATACAACGAATTCTTCGTTTTGAGGGAATAATTTTAGAAAATAGGAATTCCTTGCAATTGGGTTACGCACATGCCCGGGAACATCCCGAGGACCAGGTTGGGTTTATGGGGAAGCCCATTTGATTGGACGACACGGAATAGTAGTAGCGCGAGCTTTAGCTTGCGTCCGGGATGCCGCACAATGCGAGGCCCTATTGCAAACTGCGACGGATGGCGGCCAGACCAAGGTCTGTCTTACGGATCGCAAACTGAAGGTCGCGCTACTACAGGCGTGCCCGATTAGCCAATATGTACTAGGTAGGCTTGGTCCGACGGCCCCAGATCGTGACATGTAGCGCCATAGCTCGCATCATAATCACAAACCGGTTATGAAATGCGTCTTCAACGGACTCAAACACCTTACAGTCTGTCGGGCGGGCGGCCTAGTTCTCGCGTGCCTATTAGCGATAGCCGGCTGTGACATGCCAAACAAGGTTTTGTTCAAGAATCGCGCGAATGGCGTAATTTCCATCCATGCGGCCTGGAGCTACGCCAAAGGCAAGGATAGCTTCGAGAAGGAGTCCCCGATAAGCGCCCGACTTTCTACGGGCGAGACGGCCGAAATGGACGCAATGTCCATGGGAGACACCTTGGACCTGACGGTTGACGGAGCGGCGCACCTAAAGAATAGCTGGACTCTTGACCAGTTTCCGGAGAAGATGAGACGAGACCCACTGGGTGGGCAAATCGCCATAATCGACATCTTTCCCGACAGAACGGTCCTTGGCAACGAGGATGTTTTTCGCAAGGAACTCAACCTAGCTCTTCTTCTAGCCGGTCTATTTTGCATTGGAGGGCCGGTCCTCCTCGCCTTGCTTTGGGTAAAGGTTCCGAGCAGTGCGAAGAAACACTCGGGGAACGCCTCTTAAAGCAAAACAGGATTTACCGGGTCCATCTGAACTCATGGCAGGTCTGCTAAGGCGCATACGGGCTTTCCGGCGGGCCGAGATAGCTGTTCTTAACCCCTTCCGTGTCCACAACGATCCGTTGGAGCACGACTCCCGGGTCAAATGCCCAGTACTTCACCACGTGATAGCCGGGCCCCGAGATTTGGTGCTTCGTTTCGCGGACGATGATATTGTCCGCCACAGACTTCTCCCAGGTGGGCGTGAAATATACGTAGTTTTCGTGAATGTTCACGATTTGGGGTGGCTCGTCGTCAATGGAGATGCCATATTTCAGTCCGCCTGCCGGCCAGAAGAGTTGGGTTGGGGAGAGATAGGTTTCTATGGTAACCGGGCCCTTTGAAAACAGAAAGACCTTGTATTCCAGTCTCATTCCGCCCTTGTGCGGAATTTGACGGGGAACTGTTGGAGGGAACACGGATATCGCGCCGAAGGTTCTCCCAAGGTTCGGCAAAACCTTCCAGTAAGCCCCTATCCCGTTCACCGCTTCGCTATAATGCGGCGCTTCTATCGCAACGCAGCCGTCGAATTCTACGAAAGCATGAAGCGAGCCGACGTAGGGCCGTATGGGAACCTTGATCGTCACTGGCTCCCCACCCGGCATGGGAACACTGATCTCGCCCTCGGTCGCGGTTGCGGGGACCTGGTCCCAAATCGCGCTCACCCATATCCGAAAGTCGCCACTAGGCAAGATCTCCGGTTTAAAGTCGAGCCATGGTTCCTGCGCGCCAATCTGCTCGGTGTAAGTTCCGGAGTTTCGGGAGAAGACATCGAACCAGGTTCGATTTTTGGCGTATGCGCTTAATTCGGGCAACACTGGCTGCTTGTCTTGGCTCGGGTAGCCAGATCCGTCTCCGTCGATAGCTACGCCAAATCCGGCTTTCGGCTGAACCTCTTGCACAACTGGCATCACATCGATCTCCGGCTGCTGCCACCCGGTGTAGCCGATATGGGTTTGATCCATCATGTGGTTCCACTTGCCGTCAATCAGCTTGTGAAAGCGTTGTTTGAGTTCCGCGTCTTTGGCGAAATCCCTTCGAACCCGTTCCGCGTATTCTTTGGACGAGAACCTGCCTTGGTCCGCGTACAGCTTATTCTTGCCCGCAGAAACGTACAGATCGGTCAGATTCGCACAGGCTAGGATCGGATGCTCCACCAACTCGTAAAAGGCTGGCCGGTATTCGGTTGGCAACTGCTCTTCAAGGGACTGAGCGCGATTGGCGAGCGCGTTGTAGGCGTTCACCACTCGGTCCGCCTCATTGTAGTTCACTACGCTATAAGTCGTCGGATCCAATAGCTCGGGCTTCCGGCGGGCGTTGAATCTGGTGTAGCTTTCCATCAGCCTCGCTATTTCAGAAGCATGCTCCGCGCCGAACTGCCGGGCGCACCACTGAACATAGTATTTAGGCAGGTCACAAATGTCCAGCTTCGAGGGGGCCCAAGCATAGTGAAGGAAGAAATCCACGGGAAACTCCTTCATTTTCATGCTGCCCACGTTCACGATCCATATTTGGCGGGCATCGGCCTCATAGGCAAGGTGCATTTGCTCCCAAACCCGCTCGATTTGAACCGTGTTCAGCCATTTGTAATTCCGCGGACCACCCACGTAATCGAAGTGGTAATAAACTCCCGCGCCGCCCTTTCTTTTGCGCTCGCTCAAGGTTGGCAGGCGGCGAATGTTGCCCCAGTTATCGTCCGCCCAAAGGAGGGTCACATCGTCCGGCACGCGCATACCCTTCTCGTAATATTCCTGGACCTCCTTGTAGAGGCACCAGAGCTGAGGCACCTTCTCGACCTGTCTGTTCACATGGTCGGCAAGGATGCGCCGCTGGGCGGCGACGATGTTTTCGAGAAGCCGGATGTTTGCGGTCTCAGACATCGGCGTGTCCACTTTGCCGCGCATTCCGACGGTCACGATGTTTTCGTAGAGTTTGTTGCGTTCGATCCCTTGCGTCCAGAAATCTTCTAACTCCTTTGGGTTCTTTTGGTAATTCCAAGCGTCGGGTGAGAAGCCCGCGCGGTTCCATTCCTTGTCCGCCCGCATCATTGGCTCAACATGAGAAGTCCCCATCACGATGCCGTATTCATCGGCCAGCTTGGGGTTCAGGGGGTCGTCTTCGCTGAAGCAGTTGTCCCACATCGCGGGCCAGAGGTAGTTCGCCTTGAGCCGAAGAAGAAGCTCGAAAACGTGTTCATAGAACTGGTGGTTGTAGTTGCCAAACTTCTCGTGGACCCAATTGGTGAGGGAGGGGGCTTCGTCGTTGATGAAAATGCCACGGTATTTCACCGCCGGCGAGTTTTGGATATGCGGTCCTGCGCTAGCGTAAAGTTCGGCGTGCTGCTTGACGGGAACGTCCGCCCACCAATACCAAGGTGAAACTCCTGCCTGCTCGGTGAGGGTGTAAATGCCGTAAATTGAGCCCCGCTTATCGCTGCCTGCTATAACCAACGCCCGATGAACTCCGGGCCAAGGGTGCTTCACAACTTGAGTAAGAGTCGCCTCCCACTTGCCTTGGATGGCGTTAACATTGAGTTTGTGGCGCTTGACCAGATCGTTGATCAGTCCCGATTTTCCAATCGTTCCGATCAGCAGGCAATCTTCGTCGGGCGACCCATCGTGCAAAACCGGCTTGTGCCCGGTGACTTTTAACAAGTCGCTCTGAAGATCGCGAGCCGCGCGAGCGACTCCCGGCCAATCGTTGGAAGCCACGTAAATCGGGGTAGCCAGACCCCGGCTAACGATCGGAAAAGCGCCAGACTCCGGCTCGTAGGAAACGATGGTGCTCTGACCCATGGCAAGAGCCGAACAGCACAAAACCAATGTCGCAACCACAGCGTAATCGCACACCATGTATGAAGAATACGCTGTTTTGATTTATCGATACATTAGATTTTTCAGGAGGAGGGGCCGATGAACTCGTTCACGAGATTTTCCAGCCGTTCTTGCCTTCCGGATTTGCGCGTGGGCTCCCCGTGCTCCCTTACGTAAGCCTCGCAATCCTCCAAAGACTTGAAGGCCGCTTGAGTCCAACCGGCGTAGCGCTCATTTAGCATCTGCTCGATGCGCCCGTCTTCCCTAATCGCATGGGCGATCTCAAGGCCGGCGGCAAAGGCGTCCATCCCGCCAATGTGCGCATAGAACAAATCCACGGTTTCGTGCGACTGCCGTCGCACCTTGGCGTCGAAGTTCAGCCCGCCACTGATGAACCCGCCCATTCCAAGAACCTCCAGCATGATCTCAGTCGTGAGATAGACATCGGTGGGGAACTGATCGGTGTCCCAGCCAATGAGCTCATCACCGCGATTGGCGTCGATAGAACCAAGGGCGCCCGCTTCCACCGCAACCCGGATCTCATGCCGCATGGTGTGGCCGGCGAGGGTCGCGTGGTTGGTCTCCAGATTTAACTTCAAGTGATCCATCAAACCGAACTCGCGCAGGAAGTTCAAACAGGCGGCCGCTTCGGAATCGTATTGATGTGTGGTTGGCTCTTTCGGCTTCGGCTCAATATAGAACTGTCCTTTAAAGCCGATTTTCTTGGCATAGTCCACCGCCATCCATAGGAACTTGGCGAACTGCTCTCGCTCGCGCTTCATATCCGTGTTCCACAACGTATCGTAGCCTTCGCGCCCTCCCCAAAACGTATAGCCCTGGCCATCAAGCTCCAGCGTGGCATCCAAAGCGTGCCGAACCTGCGCAGCTGCGTACGCAAAAACGTGGGGATCGGGATTGGTGGCCGCGCCTGCCTGATACCTTGGGTGGCTGAACAGGTTTGCAGTCCCCCAAAGCAGCCTTAAACCCGTTTCAGCCTGCTTCTTCTTGGCGTATTGGACCAGCTCTTCCAGCTCTTTCACGCTCTCGTCAAAGTTGTCCATCTCGGGCGCGATGTCGCGGTCATGGAAGCACCAATAGCCCACGCCAAGTTTGGTAAAGAACTCGAACGCTGCGTCCATCGTTTCTTTCGGGGTTTGCCAGGGCCGCTCCATGGTGGCCGAGCCAAAGGGGTCGGTACCCACCGCCTTGAACGTGTGCCAGTAACAGACGGCAAAGCGCAAATGCTCTGCCATCGTTTTCTTGCCGACTTTATTTTTCGCATCATATCGTTTGAAGGCAAGAGGATTCTTGCTCTTTGGGCCTTCGTAGGAAATGGGAGATGAGATTTCGTTGAAATACGCCATAGTTTTCTCGAATACTTAGATTAGCAGCTACCTGGCCGGGCCGTTTGGGCCGCCTCTTCGCGGGGCCTGACTTGGGTCGCCGGTTGGGGCTGGCGCATGGTCGGTTGGGGCCGGAGGGCCGAGCAGTTCGGTAAGGACCGGCTTAAGGCCATCCGCCCAGACTTGAAAGCCCTTCACCGTTGGGTGAAGATTGTCGACCGTCATGCCCTCAAATAACCTTCCGTTGGCATCCGCGAGTCCGGAGTTTATGTTAAGGAAGCGAATTCTCTTGCCGTCCGAAAAGCCCTTTAACTTCTCGTTAGCCGCCTGAATTGTTGGCAGATACGCCACATTGTCGTTGCGGGGGAAGATGGCGGTGAGGATGATAGTGGCGTTCGGGGCTTTCTTCCGGCAGGTCTTGACGACTGCTTGCACGCCCAGGGCTACATCGTCGGCGCTTTCCCCTGCACCTATGTTGTTGGTGCCGGCCAGCAGAACAATGACCTTCGGATTCACGCCATCCAATTCGCCGTTCCTCAGCCTCCACAAAATGTTCTGGCAGCTGTCCGCGCCCCATCCAAAGTCGGCCGCGTTCCAGCCGAAGAAGTTCGCCTTCCAGTTGGCAAGATTATCTTTCCAAGCTTCGTCGCTGGTGCCCCAGCGCCGGGTTATCGAGTCGCCTTCGAAGTAGACATCGATGCCGCCTTTAGCCGCTTTTTGAAGCAATTGATAGTGGGCGATCATGGAATTCATGTCGGTTCGCGAGACGGGCGTATCGGGTGGAACGCGGACCGGAGTCCGGTCGGTAGACAGCGGCGGCGCGGAAATATAGCGCCCCGCCCAATCGAAGAATGAGGGCCAATTGGGGGTGACTTCGTGCCCGCCATCGTGCTGGCGCCAAGCCAGTTCTCCTCCAATTAACTGATTGATTGGTGGCATGGGATCCGTTAAATAGTTGCCTGGGGTGCCGAAATCTTGCTTGCCAAGCAGCTTATAAACAGGCCCTGCAAGTACACCTGCCATAAAGCTGCCATGAGCGTCTACCCATTTGGCATCCCCATGCTCCACCAAGCCGTAGCTTATGAAACAGGGTCGTGGCGCGCAAAGGGCGATGAGCTCATGCGAATCCACGGGCAGATCGGCGGCGGTTTTTGAAGGATTGGAAGCGCCGTATTGAATGAAATTCCCTGCCATCCAATAGAACTCGCCTCCGGCAAGGTTTTCGACCGCTTCGCCAAAAATGTGGCGATGCAGCTTTGCACCCCCTTCGCCGGAAGAGCCGATAAACCCAACTGCAACCCGCGGGTCAAAAGCTTCCGCAACAAGCGCAGCCTTCCCGTAGCGCGAAACCCCTTCGATTCCAACCTTGGTCGGGTCGACCTTAGACTTCTTGTCGCTCTCAAAATAGTCAATCAGGCGGCTAAGCCCCCAGCCCCAAGCGCGTAACGCGCCCCAATCGTCTGGTTTGCGCGGCTTACCCAGGTTGCAGAGGCCAATAACGCCCATCTCCAGGTGGTTGTTGTCCGGCTGGATCGAGTTCGGCACAATCGTGCCGTAACCCCAGCCCCGCTCTATGGCCTGCTCCGTCCAGGGCTTGCCGCCCCTGGCGCTGGGAAATGCGAAACCGCCGCCAAAGCCGTATTCGATGATGATAGGAACGGGCGCCGTCGAGTACGCGGGCACCGTGTAGCTGGCCTGAATTTCGACCTTAACCTTAGGATCGAGCCGGTTGTCCACGTGGCCGATGAGTGTTTTGGTGAGGGTGGGAATGCCGCCGCTTTCGCCCGGGGTCATGCCAGTCACCTCCCAGTTCACTCTAGGCGCGTTTTTGGGAACGCGACCGTAGACTTCTCGTTCGAAGAGCTCCACAAGCTCTTTCCGCCTTCTCGGCCACTGTTTTGGGTCGGACAATACGGTTCCGTCGTTCATTTTCAGAACGTCCGGCATGGAGTCTTTGTAAGGATTGGCGACCGCCTCGTCGAACGTTGTTTGGTTATTGGGGTCGGGCCCGGGACGGATTTCGTTCAGACCAAGCTGCTTCATCATTTCCGCGTGATCGTCAAACGGCGGCGGAGGTCCCTGAGACCCAAACTGGGCGAAGGAACTGAGAGGCGCTGCCAGCAGCGCAGCAAAAAGCATAACGGCATGGATATCTTTCATGAGGACGCTCTCCAGACGTACAACGTCATGATTTAACCATAAATCAAAAGCGTGAATTGGCGGGAATGTGTAGGAATCGAACCCACCCGACGCCCAAAGACGTCACACTGGTTTTGAAGACCAGGCAGCACACCAGCACCGATCCACTCCCCCGAAAACGGTCAACCGTGAACCGTAAACTGTGAACAGCCCGGTCCGACGGTTAACAGTTTACAGTTCACTGATCAGTTGCGGTTGTACTACCGTCTAATATAGACCCATGCGCCTACTGCCGCTCTTAGCCCTCGTTCCCGTTTTGGCCGCCGGCCAAGTGGTGACCATCAAGCACACTCCCAAGGTGGGCGAGGTGATCAAATATAGGGTCACCTTCGTGTTTCCCGTCTATGGCAACGACGTTTTCTACACGGCCATTGAGACGGACAAAGTAGTAAGCCTCGCAAAAGATGGCAGCTACGTGGTGGAGAGCACGCAGCAAGAAATCAACGCCAATAATGGCCAGGACCTCAATGTTCAGAAGAATAGCAAGCCCTACCAGACGCTTTACGATGCCAAAGGCCAAGTTCTGGAGCTGAAAGGCGACGATTCGGCGGAATCTTGGCGGGACGCAAACCTGAGCTGCTTCATCCTTCCCGACAAGCCCATCAACAAAGGCGATACCTGGACCGCAAATCTTCCCGGCAAGCCGGACCGCAAAACCCCCGGTGCGAGCGTAGTCTACACAAGCGACGGGATAGATCCCACACCCGTAGACGGTGTTACCGCGCTTAAAATCGAGGAAAAATATGCTGAGAACAGCCAGGGCATCCACGCGACCAAGACGGGAACGATATGGGTCGATCCGAAAGACGGAACCGTGGTGAAGGTGGAAGAAGTATGGCGGAATGCGCCGGTGCTAGGGCTTTCAACGCTGGTCAGCGGCCATGTCTCTTGGGAAAGGGTGACGGGTAACGAGTGAACGGGACAGAGGGAAAGTGTTAAGTGTTGAGTTTTGAGCATTGAGCCGGATTTCTCAACAGTCAAAACTGAACAGTCGATGCTTGCAGTAGGGTCAAGGCTTGCGCACGCGTTTGAGCATTGTTTTTGGCTTCGCGCCCTGAATCTTAAAGCAGTTCCTGCATCGCGCCTCGTACGACTCGGTCGCGCCGACCATGATAATGGGATCGTTCCACTTGGCGGGTTTGCCGTCAATGACTCTATAGGTATGGCTGGCAGGGGCGCCGCATTTCATACAAATGGCCCTCAGCTTCACCACTTCATCGGCAGCGGCCAATAGTTCAGCCATCGGTCCAAAGGGTTCGCGCCTAAAATCTTGGTCCAAGCCGGCGAGAATAATCTCCCGACCCGAGTCCGCATATTCAACCGCAAAGTCCACCAGCGAACGATCAAAGAACTGGGCTTCTTCGACTAGAACCACCTGAGTGTCTTCGCAAACTTTGCTCACCAGGTCCAAAACAGATTTCACGGGCACCGCCTCGTGCTTCACACCCATGTGGGTCACGACCATGGTTTCGTGATAACGGGCGTCGATCGAAGGCTTAAAGACCTGCACCTTCTTTTTAGCGTAAAGGGCGCGACGGGCGAGCCGAATTAGCTCCTCGGATTTGCCTGCGAACATGCTTCCGCAAATGACGGTGATTTGGCCGGGCTTTCTCAGACCTCGTCCTCCAGCTTGCCTTCCATGTCCGATTCGAACATCTCTTCCATTTCGTCCGCCATGTCCTCATCCATTGCTTTACCCATTTCTCGGGCCATCGTACGCATTTGGGTTGGACTGTCGGGCTCGCCCATTATCTCCAGTTCGTCCGCCATTTCGTCGATGCGGTCATCCTCAGTGCGAAGCCTGGCGAACCTGCTGATGAGCCTTTTGGTGTCTTTTCCGCCGCAGTTCGGGCAGCGTTCTTCGTCTGGCTCCGCGGTCATTCCGATCAAAGCGGAGAACTTCTTATTGCATGCCTGGCAGCGGTATTCGTAAATAGGCATCCGGGCTAATCCGCACCAACTGGTAAACTTGGAGTCTACCGCTTAAACTACCCATGGCAAAAGAGAGAACCGGGCGACCCCGTCGTCCGCGCCGCAAGGCAACCCCGGCCAGGCAACAGCAATCCGAGCCTGCGTCCGACAACGTCGAAATCATCGTCAACTGCTCCAACCGAGAGACGCGCATCGCTATGCTCGAAAACGGCGACCTTATGGAATACCGTGTCGAGCGAGAGGAACGCGTGGTTGGCTCTATCTTCAAAGGAATCGTGCAGAACGTGCTTCCGGGCATGGACGCCGCCTTTGTGGACATTGGCCTGGAGCGCAACGCTTTTCTGTACGTGGCAGACATCCTGCCCGACGACCCGCTCGACAACAGCCCCGCTTCCCTAAAGAGAAGCGAACTGAGACGCCGCAAGATCAAGGAATTGATAAGGCCCGGCCAAGAGCTTATGGTTCAGGTCACAAAGGGCCCGCGCGGCACCAAGGGCGCGAGGGTTTCAACCCGGATCGCCTTACCCGGCCGCTATGTGGTGCTCATGCCCGAAGCCAACCACCTTGGCGTGAGTCGCAAGATCGAAGACCGGGCGGAAAGAGAACGCCTGCGACGAGTTGGAGAAAAGATCATCCCCGAAGGGTTTGGTCTATACTTCGAACCGAGTGCGAGAGCCGAACCGAAGCTGAGTTGAAAGCGGACGTCAAGTTCCTCCAGCAGCTTTGGGGTCAAGTCTTACTTGCCGCAAAGAAGCAAAGGGCTCCTACTTGCGTTCACCGTGACCAAACGCTGCTTTACCGAACCGTCAGAGACCTGTTCGGCGACGAGATCAGCAAGATGGTCATCGACGATCCGGACGAGTATGAAAAGGTCCACCTCGCCGCCAGCGTGGTTGCGCCGGCCATGCGGGACAAGGTTTTCCTCTACGACCGTGAAACCCCTATTTTCGATGCTTACAACATCGAGAGAGAGTTAGAAAGACTTTTGCAACACCGGGTTCAGCTCAAATCGGGCGGCCACTTGGTAGTTGACGAAATGGAGGCGCTCACCGCCATCGACATTAATACCGCCAAGCAGGTGGGGTCGACTTCGCTTAGCGATACCATCTTGAGAGCCAACTTGGAAGCGGCGGAAGAAGTCTGCCGTCAACTGAGGCTCCGGGACATGGGCGGCATTATCGTTATTGACTTCATCGATATGGAGTCGGCCGACGACCGCAAGAAGGTTATCAACCACTTCACCAAAAAGCTGGAGCGCGACCGGGCTCGAACCCGTGTCGGACGTATTTCCTCACTCGGTCTGGTCGAAATCACGAGAAAGCGAACCGGTGAATCGGTTACCGAGGCAATTACCGACGTGTGCCCGATGTGCGAAGGCCGTGGGCGGATTTCCTCCAAGGAAACGGTTTCTTTGTGGATCGAGCGTGATATGTGGCGACGCATTAACGAGCCGGGCAACGCGTTCCTTATCGAGTGCCATCCGGCTGCGGTTGAAGCCCTCATCGGGGCCGACGGCGAAAACGTGGAAGAGTTGGAGCACGAGATGCGGCGTGGCATCTACATTCGGGCGAACTTCGACATGGAGTACGAGGAGTACGAGATCCGGGCAGGGACGATTGAAGAGTTCGACCGTCAACAGATGGGCTTCCGGCGTGCCCAGGTGCTCGAGTGCAACGTCAGGCGCTCATCTTTCGAGAATCTTAACAAAATCGTTGGTTGGACGGACGGCGGATACTATATCGAGCTCTTGGATGGCGTGGACTACATTGGCCACCGGGCCAAAGTTTGCCTTCAGGACATTCGCCGCTCATTCGCAGTAGCGGATGTGATTCTTCCCGGTGCACCCATGGTTTCTCGCAGCTTGACGTAGATAAAGATGCTGAAGGCGAAAGACAAGGCTTACGGAAACGTGATGTTCTGGGGCGCGGCCTTGGCTTTTGGAGGATTTATCGGCGCGGGCTTGTTCTTGATTTTGGGCTTTTTACCATTTCCTCAAATAATGAAGTCCGGCGCGATGGGTCTTGCGGGCCTGGCTCTCCTTGCGTTTGTGGCCGGGCTTCTGCTGTTATTGTTCGCCCTCCTGGCGGGCCTTGGGAAAATCAACAATCTTGGAAAGAAGGTTTTCAAGCACGACGGTGTAAAAGTCATTGCGCGTTACGCCATCAACAGTATCGGCGAGACGATCTTTGACGAGCGCTATATGAACTTTGAGGACGAGAAACTCAAGTTTTACGTGCGTTTACAACTGCCCAACGGACATTCTGCCGAATATCACTGTAACGAGATCGTATGGGGGCATTGCGCGGAGATGATGACCGGAACCGCCTTGATTCAAGGAGACTGGGTCGGGCAGTTTATTCCGCTTTTTGGGGACGGCCAGGGCGATCCTTATCGGCCAGAGATGGCGGCGCAGCACCCACAAAATCTATAATCCAATAACGCATGGCAGACGCTGCAGAAATCTGGAAGCAAGCCCTTCCCGTCGTTCGAACCAAAGTGACCGGCATTGGTGTTTGGTCGGCGCTCAATTCGTGCGTCCCCCTCGCTTATGAGAACGATACTCTGGTTCTCGGATTAAGGGCTCGCGACAACGACCTTGCCGGCCATCTGAAGATGACCCAGACCAAACGGGTCATGGACATGGAAGTGTCCAAGGTTTTGCGGCAAAGCCACGGAAACCCGAATCATCGAGGGAGATACGCCCGCCGATTGGGACCGCGCAAAAAGGCGCGACGCCGAAGCGCAGCGGCTGCGGGAGCAGGCGGAGTCCAGGGTTCGCGCCGAAATCACCTCGCGAACAAGTTGGGACGGAATTTACGAACAGCTCAGCAGGCGCTATGCTGCGGTCACCAACAAATCTCTTCCGCAAAACCGAGCCAAGTTTTTGATCGACGGCATCCAGATTGTGAGCGACGCGCTGAAGACAGCACCTCCTCAGGACGATCCCAATGAGCGCAACTTTGGCCGCTGCATCGAAAGGATCGCACAATATAGCGAGGTTCCCAGCACCCTCGTTGCCGCCATGATCCTGGAAAAGGCCGGCGTCTAGATGCCGGAGGCCGTCATTTTAGGATCGGGCACCAGCAACGGTGTGCCCTCTCTTGGCATCGAATACCCTGCCGAATTTGCGAATCCCAAGAACCACCGCATGCGGCCGAGCATTCTCTTGGAGGGGCCAACCGGGAATTTTCCTGTGGATTGCCCGCCGGAACTTCGTTTGCAGCTATTGCGGGAGCACATCTTGATGGTCCACGCGGTGCTCATTACGCACACCCACGCGGATCACGTGATGGGGATGGACGACCTCCGAGCCTACTGCATGCTCTCTCGGAAGCCGATGCCGATTTACACGACGCCGGAGTATCAAGAGGACATCAAGCGGATTTTTAAATATGCTTTCGACGAGTTTCCGACAGGCGAGGTGCCCCGGTTTGAGTTTATTGACCCTCCGCCGCTAATTTCATTCTTGCGGACTGGATATTCAAGTGTTGACGGTGATGCATGGGAGACTTCCGGTTCTGGCTTTGCGGGTGAACGATTTTGCTTATGTCACCGATGTTAGCGAGATCCCCGCGCCCGCGATGGCCAAGTTAGGGGGCCTAAAAACGCTGGTTTTGGACGCGGTTCGGTACGAGCCGCACCCCAACCATTTTCATTTCGACCGGGCCCTGGACGTGGCGGAGGAGATTGGCGCGGAGGTCACCTACTTCACCCACTTGAGCCACGACTACGACCACGACAAAACGGAAGCTTTGCTTCCAAAGAATATCCGGCTGGCTTATGACGGGCTGCGGATTCCGATCTAAGGGTTTGGCTTGACCGCTCTTGCGTGCCCATCAACATACGCGACGTTGCTGTCATCAAAGTCGATTCGAGTAAATGATTGCCGCAAGTTGGATCTGCCTGAGGTTCGACAGGCAGGAATTTATGGGGACGTTCACCGGTTTGAAGGGGAACGATGATCGGAAACAATATGCCGACGATCAGAAAACCATAAACAGCCCAAAAAAAACATAGACCCGCTTTGCGGCCTTCTCAGTCAACAATCGATCAGATATCTTGTCGTGCCTGACCACTACACCGATTGTAAGCGTGTTCTCTTGGAATCTGTCAGAAGAGAAACCGCGATGTCACAAAACTTTGACGCTCCATCTATAGAATGCACGTGCTCCGGAGACCCAAGGGGCCTTCGGAGCAAGGGAATGAAGGAACGCTTCCGCTACTTTTCCCAGCCAAACTTGTCCGAGTGGTTCAGCCCTACGTAGAGCGCCTGCGCTCCGCCCAACGAAGCGCCGGCAACCTATTGCGAGGGCTCACTTGTTGGGTATGTGGATATGGACGTGCCCGTCCAGGTAAGCGAATTGTTATGTCCGTCATGCCGGGGCGGATTGGGCTGGGCGTTGAAATCTGTTACCGCGTTCGGGGTCATCAACGGGGAGTCAAAGAACGTTGGCAGTTGTTCCGGTTTCTTGGCGTTGTCCATCTCGAAGCGCACAACCTCCTTATTCATCGCATAGCCATAACCGTTGTTGTGAAGCAAGGGATCGTGGTAGACCTCTTTGGTCTTCACATCAGGGAGTTAACTCGAACATCCAGTTCGGAGGGGGGAACCGGTCTCCATTATCGTCCGCGTACATGAGGGCGCTTAAAGTGATTTGCTTTTCGTTGGACATACACGCCGCACTTATCGCGGCATGGCTTCCGCTGCAGCCGCAGGCAGTGATGGACGCTGCCAAAAGCAACACGACGATGCCAAAAACGCCGAGCCCTGCAAGCACCGGCCAGTAGCTCTTGCTCTTTCCCATGCTTCAGCGACCGCTTGATATCTAGCCATCGTTCGTGTAGAAACGACTTGCTGGGCAGAAAGTCACAGACCATGACTCATGCATCTCGCCAATATGGAATTCCCGCAGCCTTAAAACTGGCTTTTGGATGGTTGACGAGCCCGGTAGAAGTGACTGATTTGTTTCACTCTGGGGCGCGGACGCTGGTGTGTGAAGCGCCACCTCGTCTTATCCACTATTGAATCCACGGGTTTAGCATCAAACTGAGCGCCTGTAAGGAGCGATACCGGGTGTGTCCAAAGGACCAATTTGGCAATAAATGCTCCAAAATCGCAGCGGTTTGGTCCTATTTGTGGCCGTATGGTCTACAAATCATTAAAAACACTCGCTATCTTTCCGGTTTGGCAAACAATTTGCTTGGCGCTTATGCAGGGTGTGTGTTAAACTGGTATTCAGGTGTGGTTAAGGACACCCGATTGGTTATTAAGGCGGAATTGTCTGCCGTGACTAGTTTATTAACATCTAATGATGCTCATCGAAAGGTGGCCGAAAGACGTCTCAGTAAGAGATGGTCTCATTCGAATCTCCGATTGCTTGAGCAATCGGAAGGTTGACTTGATCAACCCAAAGGGAACTCTAAGCAAATCTGCGAAGATCTAAAGCATGAAATGATGGGCTCCAAAGACGGAGAAATATTTAAATGAAAAGAAACCGAATAAGCGCATTTACTCTTATCGAGTTGCTGGTTGTGATTGCCATTATAGCAATCCTCGCCGCGATTCTATTCCCAGTTTTCGCACAGGCCAAGCAGGCTGCCAAGCAAGCTGCCAGCCTCAGCAACACGAAGGAAATCACCCTCGGCGGCATCATGTATTCAAACGACTACGATGATCAGATCCTTCCTTCCTATGCATTGACTCCTTCATCGTGGGAAAGCCCTACCAACCAAACAACCTATCCGTTGAGCTTCTGGTGCGACCTCGTTCAGCCCTATATCAAGAGCGGCCAGGTTCTCCCGGGCGCCCTTGGACAGACCCATGGATCGGGCATTATGCAGGATCCGGGCGCAAGCGTCCAGTCCTTCAACAATAGCTCCGTTTATCCGGGCTACGATTATGCTGGTCGCACGGGAATACGGTTCTTTCCGACTACTCCTATGCCATCACCGGTTTCGGTGCCCTGCATAGCTACTGGGACTGGCTTTATGACGCTGGAACCATCCCGGCTGAGGACCCTGGCTACGGCTGCCCCAGCTCCAACGCTTCGATCGCTTATAACCACCACTATTCATCTGGTGACGCGGGTACGGCGGATAACCCTTGCATGGATCCTCCAGGAAACGGCGCCGGATTCCCCGGTACCTATCAGTCCCATGTAGGCGCAACTCCGTACGACTTCCAGCCGGGCATGGTAACCAACAACTCAAGCACGATCGTTGCGCGACCGTCGGAAACGGTTATCGACTGTAACGGCCCCACGCAGGTTGAGCTCAACGCTGCCGGCGTTCCGGACTTCACCCTGTATATGTGGCCAGGCGGCGGCGACGCTGTCTACAACAACGGAGGCGTTTATGGCTTCGTTGACGGACACGCAAAGAGAATCACGAACAACCCGTTGAACTACGTCCAGTTGAGTAGCCAAGGTAACTACTACATCATGACGTACTTCACAATGAGCGAGTAGATGAAAATCAACTCCTCTAAGTTACGGGAGCTGACAATCTGGACAGTCATTGGACTGTCTGGATTGTCTGTTTTGGGATGCCATGGTGCATCCGACACTGCGCCAACCAATACGGCACATAGCCAATATAACAACAGCGGCAAGTCTGCTGCAGATCAGATTGGCGCGGATAGGGCGAGGGCTCACAGGCGGCTTCCCCCAAAAGGCTCGATAAGTAATCCTAACGGTAACGGTTCGCAGTAAACGCGGCTCGTGGTGTTAGTTGGTCTGGATGGAATCGTAAGATTCCGCCCAGGCCTTTTTGTTTCCTGCCTATACGGTTGGAGGCAACAGGCTTTTGAGGGCGCCCAGCCAGGGTTCATAGCGCCGCCAACGTTCGATTGACGTTGCGTAAACCGCTTGGCGGGATTGCCAGTTGCTTGGCGTAGCCACCGATCGTTTGTTGTGCTCGGGCCGCAGGCACGCTTCGTCCCAATCCAGGCCACAAAAATCCAGCATCAACTTCGTGGTGGCAACGCGGTCTGTCACGAGGGTCTCGTAATCTACATCCAGAATTCGATCTTTGGGCAAGAGAGCAGTCCAATGCCGCATCAGCCTCTGATACTGGTGTACATAGAAGACGATGTCTTCCCGCGAATGGGCGAAAGGCGGTCTCGTTCGGTATGGGGTCATGTAGAGGGATAAAGCGTTGTGAACCAATTCTCGCCTGCAATGGATGAAACGGGCGTTTGCAAAGAGCGCATGGATGAGGCCCACAAACAGGAAGTTGTCCGGCCGCTTGTCGGTAACGAACCTGGCTTCGGGACCAAAACCGCGCAGGAGGCGCTCATATTCGACGGCTAACTCCTGGGATTTATGCTTGTTAGAACCCAGCGCGATAATCGATTCGTTCGCGTCCGCATCGGACCAAAACTGCTGTTCACCGGCGGCCGCTACTTCGGGGTGGCTGGAGAGGATCTGCTCAGTGAGCGTGGTTCCCGATCTCGGCAGCCCAATAATGAGGAGCGGAAGCTCCGAATCTAGGACCCAGCTTGTCCGCTCTTCAAAGAAAGCGGGAGTAAAGAGCCCGATGATCCTATCCACAAACCGCTCGAACTCCTTTTGATCAAAGGGATTTCGCCCCATTGTTTCGATTCGATTGGCTTCATCGATATGCCCGATGGCTTTTTCATAGGCGCCGAGATCATCGAACGCTTTTCCCAGCGCCGTGTGCAGCAATACAAAATCTCTATCGGAAACCGAGTTGGCTTCGATGAGTCGCTGAATTTGGCCGACGAGCCCGCTGTCTCCGGCGGTAAGCCGCGCGTTGGTAGCCAACCCCAAATAGGCTTCCCCTTGGTTCGGGTCGATCTCGATTGACTTCAGGAAAGCCGTTCCTGCTGCTTCAAATTCGCCCACGTCCTGCATCCTTAGACCGAAGAAGAAGTGGGCAGGCGCGGAGTTGGGATCGATGGTAAGAGCCCGCTCCACCAATGCAAGAGACTCGGCTGTCTGCCCGTACATTGCCTTGGCGTCGGCGACCTGAAGGATGCGCTTGACGGAGTCCGGAGTCAGCTCGAGCGCGCGTTCGAGGCATTCTACAGCCTTGGGCCGCTTCTTCAAAGTGGAGAACACGCGCCCCATTCCCTCGAAAACCTCGGCCGAGTTGGGCATGAGCTCCAAAGCTTGTTGGTAAGCGCCAAGAGCCTCGCTCAGCCGCCCAAGCTGCTGGAGTGACTCGGCCAGATTCACATGGATCGGGCCGACTTTGGGCTGAAGCCGGATCGCGTTTTGAAAAGAGTCCACGGCTGACTCGTAGTCGCCGATCTGTCCGTAACAAAGCCCGAGAGTGTTGTAGGCGCTTGCATACTGCGGTTCCGCTTCAATCGCATGCTTGGCAGCGTCTATTGCCTCTTCCACTCTTCCTCTCACGCGAAGGATGTTGGCGAGGGCATTCAGGGACGGCGCATGATTCGGCGCGACCGCAAGCAGACGATGCAGATACTCGACGTGCAGTGGCATATCGCCCATTCCATGGGCGACCATGGCAAGCAGGTGCAGCACCTCCACCCTGTTGGGTTGTAATGAGAGGAGCTCGAGCCCCAACTGCCGTGCCCGCGGAAGTTGCCCCGTGCGGTAGGCTGCGTATGCCTCGGCTAAAGCCGGGTTGGGCTGACTCATCTCCATAGAAAGCGGCTATATTATAGTCTCGGAAATCTTATGGGCCCGGAAACTTCAGCGCTCTTAAACTCTGCCCGGGAGCATTTCAGGCACAACCGTCATTCTGCCGCTGAGGGTGAGCTCCGCGCTATTCTCAGCCAGGAACCCTCCAACATTTACGCCCTGCTCCTGCTCGCCGGCATTCATTTTCGCACGGGGCAGTTTTCCGAAGCAAGCGCGGCCCTCAACCTAGTCTTTCAAGCGGACCCGAACCAGAAAGACGCCATCGGTCTTATGGCCCTAATCAGAAAAGCCCAGGGCGACTTTGTCGGCGCGGCGGGGCTGTTCGAGCGGCTCATCAACCTTGGGCAGGCGGGGCCGGATATTTACAGCCAATTGGGTTCTTGTTGGCTGGAGGCAGGCGAGGCGGTGCCCGCCGGGGTTGCGTTCAAGCGTGCAGTCGAGTTGGATCGCGGCAACGCCAGAAACTATTACAATCTTGGTCTTGCGCTCAAAATGGCGGGGAAGAGCTTTGAAACCTTTGCAACCTTCAAGCGCGCGATCCAGCTCGACCCCGATTTCCACGACAGCTATGTGCAGCTATGGGAGCAGATGCGCCAGCTCGTATTTTGGAATCAGGGGCTGCCTTTACTAGAACAAGGCCTGGCACGCCATCCGGAATCAACTCAAATGAAGGTGATGCTGGCCATTACCTACGGAAACGTCGGCCAGCCGGAAAGGGCGGAGGAGCTCTTCAAGTCGGCTCTCGCAGCCGATGGTCTCGCCGGCCCTCCCTACGCGCATTGGCTGCAGGAAGCGGGTCGATTTGAAGAGTCCATACCTGTTCTGCAAGAGTCGATACGGCGCAAGCCGCTGCAGGGGCAGGCCTATTACAATCTGGCCATCGCCAAGTGCTTCGAAGTGGACGGAAAGTCGCTGGTCGAGTTAGTCGCCCCCCTCCTCACTGAGGAATCCATTGATCGCGAAGAACGGATGTTCCTCTATTACGCGCTAGCAAAGAACTACGACCAAAGCAAAGACTACGAGCAAGCCATGGCCAACTATGACCTGGCAAACAATGCCGCGTTTGAGGTCTTCGATTGCGAGGCTAACAATGCATCTCCGGTTGAGTCCGGTCGCGATACGCTGGCGAAGATCTATTCGAAAGAGCTGATCGAGAAGTTACGCGTCTCTGGCTCCCAGTCACCCCTTCCCATTTTCATTGTCGGAATGATCCGGACAGGAACGACCCTCCTGGATCAGATCCTCTCCAGCCATCCCAAGGTGCAGTCCGCGGGAGAGCAGCCGTTTTGGCAAGTTAGTGCCGGTCGCTTCAACAATCGTTGGCTCGCTTCGGGCGGTGAGGCCGCGGACATCAAGGAGTTGGAAAAGGGCTATTTCGAAGTGTTAAGAGAGGCGGCGCAAGGTGCGGAGCGGGTGGTGGACAAGATGCCCACCAACTTTTTGCATATGGGCCTCATGAGCATTGTGTTTCCCCGCGCAAAGTTCATTCATATCCGGCGCAGCCCCATGGACACCTGCGTGTCTATTTACACGACCTTTCTGGGAAGAGGAACCCAGTTTGCCTACAACAAGGCGAACATCGTCGAGTATTACCGCGACTACATGAGCACGATGGATCTTTGGAGGTCGGTGATTCCCCCCCGCCAAATGATTGAGATCGACTACGAAGATCTTGTGACGAACAAAGAAGTTGTTTTGCGGGAGGTTTTGGAGTTCTGCGAGCTGGAGTGGGATGATTCGCTTCTGAGCCACGAGCAAAACCGCTCCCAAGTCAGCACACCGAGTCTTTGGGCGGTGAGACAGCCGGTCAATGCCGCTTCCATCGAGCGATGGCGCAGGTACGAGCCGTGGCTAGGGGAACTGCTGGCACTGAAGGACCTGACCCATCCGCCCCTGAGGCATGGGATATGAATTGGAGTTTGTTAAAGACGGCTGACGAAGCTCACCGCTCGGTGACCTTAACGTTGGCAGTCAATCGGCGAACATGGCCGTCCATGAAAGCCATGTTGTTGTACCCTCTATGCCTTGGTGGGTTTGGGAGCAGTTTGTCGCTAGAGATTGCGTTGCGCCGATTGAGCGGAGAATCGAAAAACGCAGCCATTGTGTCGAGCGACTGGGCCTTTGTTGTATCGCAACCGGCGGAATTCCTTGTTCACGGCATATCCATAAAGCTCATCCGGCTCGGCGGGGTCTTTTGAATAATTCCGCCGGGTTCATAGAATGCCAGGACGCAGTTACATACTTTGTAAGAGAATCAATCCAATTCGAGAGGGGGTACCTCTCGTCATAGTCGTTCGAATACATGATTGCCGAAAGAACGATGTTCTTCTCCGTCGCCATGCACATCGTTGAGGTACTCAACCTGCCGCCCTGTACCGGAAAAAAGATCGCGAAACCGATGGCGCAGGCGAATAACAAAACCAGACCCACTTGAACCGCGCGGGCACGCCTCCGTGTTCGCGGTCGCCCAAAAGCCCGAATCATCAAGTCGGTTTTTTGTTCCACAATTCTGAATCCCAACTACAAGACGCAATGCAAATGACTTAGGCAGGAACAGGCTCATTTGAGCCACTGTTTCATCTCCGGCCGAATGCCCTGTGTGTGCCCGTCCGCAAAGGCCATATTATTAGTGTTCCCATGCCTGGGCGGATTCGGTAACACCTCGTAGCTGGAAACCGCGTTTACACGTTCCAGCGGAGAGTCGAACAATCCCGGCGTTAGGTTCTGATCGGCGATTTTGCTCCGGTCCCGTCCAACGATTTCTTGGTTCATTGCGTAGCCGTAAGGCTTGTCCGGCTCGCAGGATCGACGTAGTACTGCGCCGGCTCTTCGGCCTCGCCGGTCGATTCGAGATAAGTTCCAATAGAGTCGGTCCAGTCTGCAGGCGAAAACGTATCGTCGTAATCGTTCGCATATAAAATGGCAGCCAACATAAGGTGGTCCTCGTGGTTCAGGCATCCCCTACGGGAATCCTTAAAGAGAGTTGGAGAAATAATCGCCAGGACAATGAGAACCACCAGCAAGACGCGACCCGCCATCGATAGCAAAGCTTGATTCCGGCCGCTCCAGCCACGGAAGCCGCGCATCCATCTATTTCCCATTCTAGACCCTGATTAATCGACGCACTTTCACACACGGAACGACTGAAGTGCGTCATATTCATATTGGTCCCAACAGCATGCTTCGTCTCAAACTCCTTCAAATCGGTGATTCAGTGGGGCCCTTGCTCCCCAGGGAAGTGCTTGGACATTTGCAAGTGGAAGTTGGCGATAGCATGCACCTTGCTGAAGCCGAGGACGGCTACCCCTTGACATCAAACGATGCTGTCGACTCCGAAGGGCTTCGGATCGCCAGTGAAGGTGCGGCCAAGTATCGCAACGCCCTACGCGAGCTTTCCGAGTGATGGCTCGTCCTCAGAACGCACTCTAGCTTCCCGAGTTGAAAAACTTAACACAAAGTGGCAGATTTGCCCTAAAGCACCCCGCTAAAATCGCCAGGATTACAATGTGCGCTGTGCACATCTCAGATTGGAGAGTTGGGCGTAATGCCGGTTATAGTTGGCGGGTTAGCAGCAATGGTTGCATTGGCTGCGGGCATCCTTTCGCAGGTTGATCCCGTCGCTACTATATGGCGCGCCAGCCTGGCATTTCTACTGGGTTGGGTTGGAACACAAGTATGGTACGTGTTCTTTACAGTGCAGAAATCGGAGGAATCTGCCGAAGACGTGGGTGCGGAATTGACCGAGGTCCCAGCAGTCGGAAGCGAGACTCCCTAAGGAAGAGGATCACTAAATGCCGTTATCTCCCGAACAGTTAAAGCGAGCGTGGATGGACTTCAAGGTCTATAAAGCCCCCGAAGCCAGAGCCGAACTCATCAACCACTACTCGTATCTCGTGAAAATCACTGCCGGGCGCTTGGTTACAAGCCTGCCAGGGGGAATGGATCGAGAAGATCTCATCGGCGCGGGAGTCATTGGTCTCGTCAAATCGGTCGACCAATTCGATCCGACCCGAGATGTAAAATTCGAAACCTATGCCATCGCCCTAATCCGCGGCGCGATCCTGGAGATGCTGCGTGACGAAGACTGGGTCCCTCGCTCGATTCGAGAGAAACTGAAAGCGCTCGACCGCGCCATGATGGCCCTGGAAACCAAGCACGGCCGCCCCGCCACCGAGCACGAGATCGCCGAAACCATCGGGATCAGCGTCGGCGAAGTGAACGAACTCATGGTCCGAATGGGCCGCACCAATGTTTACAGCCTGGACGACATTCTCGCCACCGGTGAAAACGACGACCATATCCATTTTGTAGAGCTCATCGTGGATGAGACAGCCAACCCCGCCGGAGAGCTCGAAGGCCGGGAGATCCGCAGGGTCCTCGCCTCCGGCGTGGACAAACTCCCCGAACGCGAACGGCTGGTCATCGCTCTCTACTACTTTGAAGGTTTGACCTTCAAAGAAATCGGCAAAGTTCTCGGCGTCAGCGAATCCCGCGTCTACCAACTGCACACGCAGGCCATGACCAGGCTTCGCAACTACATGCATCAGGAGGGTGGCGTACACACGCGTTAAAAGGCGCGCGCCACGTTCATCGTGGGCGAAATCGATCCGATCGTTCCGATAATTCCCCTTGCCCAAACACCGCCCTCGGTGCAGCGCACTGGTGACGGTAACTCCAAGAAGCAGCAGGAAGAAGAAAAGAAGAAGCCTCACGACGAGGTCGAACTGAGCAACGAAGTCGAAGAGGATGTTCCCGTAGTTGAGGCTGCCCAGCATGACGAAGACGAGCCGCCCGGAGAATTCCATTTAGATTTGGCCGTTTAGTAACTGTCAGAGACCCTTGAATTAGATGGAGGCATGCTCTATGTTGCCTCTGAAGGACCCGTGCCTCCAAAGCTGACTCTCAGTTTGGTTTTCCGTCGTGTTGGATAATAGTAAGGGTGGAACCTGTTCGCGTCGAGTTGCTGGGGGCGTTCCGCCTGACGATTGGGCAGAGACTTGTCACCTCGATCAACACGCCTCGATTGGTTTCCCTTTTGGCGTATTTCGCCTTGCACTCAGGGGCGTCGGTTTCGCGTGAAAGCCTGGCTAGTTTGCTTTGGCCGGAGTCAAACGGTCCACAGGCTCGGACAAACCTCCGGCAGCTCTTGCACCATCTGCGGCGCGCGTTACCCGACGATTGCCTTCAGCTTCGTATCGACAATCAATCGGTAAGTTGGCTCTTGACGGAAGAGTGCTCGGTCGATGTCCTGGAGTTTGAGTCCGCGATTGCCCAGGGTACATGGAACGAAGCCGCGCGACTCTACCAGGACGACTTGCTGCCGGACCTCTATGACGAATGGGTTTCAGTCAAACGAGATCATCTAAAACTCCTGTTTCTGGAAGCGCTGGAACGGCTTACCGGAAAGTTGGAAGCCTCAGGTGATTGGACCTCGGCGATCGGTTATGCGAGCCGGCTGCTCTCGCTCGATGGGCTGCGAGAGCCGTCATACCAAAGGCTCATCAGGTTGCATCTTAAGAACGGCGACCGTCCCAGCGCCTTGCGGATTTACCACCAATGTATGCGAACGTTGCGGCGCGAAATGGGGATTAGCCCATCTCGCGTTACCGAAGATCTCTACGAAGAAGCCCTGAACTCAGAAAATATTGCGCCCCCTGCCGTCGCGCCAACGCTTGCGGAGGCGCCGTCGGCTCAGCCAATGGTCGGTAGGCGAAATGAGTGGCAGCGACTGGAGGCTTGCTGGTCGAGCGTATCTATGGGTAAAGCCCATTTGGTGTTGATTGGCGGCGAGCCGGGAATAGGAAAATCGCATTTGGCCGAGGAGATGTTTCGGCATTGCGTTCAAAGTCAGGGCGCGGCCGGAGCAAGCGCCCGATGTTACTCGGCGAAGGGACACTTGGCCTATGGTCCCATAGCAGAATGGCTTAGAAGCGAGTCACTGAAGAACGCGCGGCAAAAGCTGCCTCAGGGTCAACTGGTTGAACTCTCCCGGGTCCTTCCTGAACTGTTAGAGGATTCCCAACTTCCGGCCCCAGACCCGCTGACGGAAAGTTGGCAACGGCGACACTTCTTCGAGGCGATTAACGCTCCATTCTCGAAATGTCCAAAGCCGCTTCTTTTGTTCATCGACGATTTGCAGTGGTGCGATCCGGAGTCCGTCGAGTGGTTGCACTCGTTCTTTCGATCCGAAGCCTCGGCTCAAACCTTGGTGGTAGGAACGGTGAGGGCAGAGGAAACCGACCGACAACACCCACTGACCGTCTTTGCAAAGGATTTACGGGCAGCCAACCTGGTTACAGACATTGCTCTTGCTCCACTCAGCACGGAAGAATCGGCGTTGCTGGCGGCTCAAATTGGCCAGGGAGCATGCGATTCCACGTTTCTTACAGATATCTACCGGACGACCAAGGGAAATCCTCTTTTTGTCGTGGAGAGTACGCGCGCCGCGCTTGAAGATCGATCGGGAGCCGCGGTGCCGCCGAGGATCCAATCCGTCATCGCGGGCCGATTAGGCAACCTGTCTCCATCCGCGTACGAGTTAACCGGCCTTGCCGCTACTGTGGGGCGCCCCTTTTCCTCGGAGTTGCTTGCAAAGGCCTCTGACTGGGATGAAGACAGCCTGCTCCATGCCCTGGAGGAATTGTGGCGACGCCGTATCATCGAAAGCCGGGGAGAAGGCAATCTTGATTTCACTCATGATTTGGTGCGGGAAGTAGCTTATGGCGAGCTGAGTCCCTTTCGCCGGAGATCCTTTCATAAGCGAATCGCGGAAGCGCTTCGTGGCTTACACGCTACGGAGTTGGAAAGCGTAAGCGGATGGATTGCCGCCCACTACGAAGCTGCAGGGATGGCCTCGGAGGCGATTGGCTTTTATCGGTTGGCGGCTTCGGCTGCCCGGCAACTGTACGCCGACGCGGAGGCAGCGGATCTGTTGAAACATGCCCTTCTCCTGAGCAAGGATCTGCCCCACAAGACACAACGCGAAGCTGAGGAACTTGAGATCTTAACCTCGCTTGGCCTCGCGCTGGTCACCACATTGGGCTATAGTCATCCGGAAGTTGGGCAGACTCTCGAAAGCGCACTCGTCCTTTCCCGGCGGGCGCCTGGCCGGAAACATTTCTTCACCCTCCAAACTGGAGTCTGGCTCTACGAAATTGTGCGCGGCCAAATCGAAAGATCCCGTGAAGTAGCTATTGAATCGATTCAAGTCGCGCTTCAAGATCAAGATGTGGAGCAGGAAATGGCGGCCCGCTTCATACTTGCTTCAAGCCTTTTCCATTTGGGCAGATTTGCCGAGTCGTTAGATCATTTGGATCGCGCCTTATCTTGTCGAGTGAGATCTTCTAACCCCGCGGTAAGCCTCTTTGCCGGCCCGGACCTTGGGGTTTTTTGCTGGGCTTATTACCCTCATGTTTTGTGGCATCTTGGGCGAACCGAAGAAGCGGCGAAGTGTCGTGGGAAAGCGCTGGAGTTGGCTCGCGAACTGTGCCATCCGTTCAGCCTGGCGATTGCCCTTAACTACGGAGCAATGTTCAACGCGTTCAGACACGACCGTGCGCAAGCCTATTCCTTTGCAGATGAGGCATCGGCAGTTTGCCGCAGGCACGGTTTTGCCTACTATCTGGCCATTGCCGAGATATTGGCTGGATGGGCGGATTCGGACCGGTCGCGGGGGCTCGCGCGTCTCCGTCAGGGGCTCGAAGACTTGCGAGCAACCGGGGCTGAGCTGCGCCTGCCGTTCTACTACCTGTTGCTTGCCGAAGCCTGCTTTGAAACCGGGCAGGAGGCTGAGGCTCTGGCTTCGATCGCAAGCGGGCTCGCCTTCCGAAGCAAAAACGGGGAGGTTTGGTGCGAGCCTGCGCTGCAAACCGCGCACGACAAGATAAAGAATCATTCGGGCGTGCAGTAACTTCTCCTGTTTTAGAGCTATATCTGTGTCCTTTAACAGCTGCGGAACGTTGCCACTTTTTCGCAGAACGGTTTCAGAACGCTTCGCGTGACAATATGTTTAGAAATCCGAAACTGATCGGATATTGGAGGGAGTTAAACCATGCAATCGGAAGCCGTTATTGAACTGAAGGGCCAGCTGCGGGGCCAAGTAATTGAGCCGAGCGATAGTTGTTACGACGAGTGTCGAAAGGTCTACAACGCGATGATCAGCCGTCGTCCGTGCCTGATCGCCAAATGCGTGGACGCGGCGGACGTAAGCACTGCAATCAAGTTTGCCCGGAACCACAACGTACGAGTCTCCGTTCGCGGCGGAGGGCACAACGCAGCCGGTCTGGGAGTTTGCGATGATGCCTTGGTCATTGATCTTAGTCCAATCAAGTATGTTCGCGTCGATCCGGGTGAAGAGACGGTCCGCGTGGGCGGAGGGTGCACTTGGGCGGACGTCGATCATGCGACCCACGCGTATGGACTCGCGGTGCCGTCGGGCATTATCTCGACTACGGGCGTTGGCGGGTTAACGCTCGGCGGTGGCTTGGGCCATCTGAGCCGGAAATACGGCCTAACGATCGACAACCTCATCTCGGCCGACCTTGTCCTCGCGGACGGCTCTTTTGTCGTTGCGAGCGCCGAAGAAAACAGCGATCTGTTTTGGGCAATCCGCGGTGGGGGCGGCAACTTTGGGGTGGTCACCTCGTTCCTGTTCCACGCAAACCCGGTGCACACGGTTTGCGCCGGCCCCATGCTCTGGCCCATGGATCAAGCGGCCGACATCCTGAAATGGTATCGGGAGTTCATCAAGCAAGCGCCTGAGGAGATGAACGGTTGGTTTGCGTTCATGGGCGTTCCTCCCGGGCCGCCGTTCCCCGAAGAACTTCATTTGAAGACGGTATGCGGGATCGTTTGGTGCTACAACGGCACGATGGAGCAGGCGAACGCCATTCTGGAGCCGTTGCGAGCCTTTCGCCCGCCATTATTCGAGTTCTTCGCGCCCATGCCATTCCCGATGCTCCAGGGCTTGTTCGATGGCATATATCCGCCGGGTTTGCAGTGGTATTGGAAGGCGGACTTCGTCAAAGATCTGACCGACGAGGCCATCGCGTTGCACGTAAAGCATGGGAACGAGCTGCCGACTTTCCAATGCACCATGCATTTGTATCCCATCAACGGCGCGGTGCACAGGGTTGGCTCGAAGGATACGGCCTGGAATTACCGGGATGTGACTTGGAGTTCCGTGATCGTGGGCGTAGACCCCGACCCTGCCAAAAAGTCGCTGATCACCAACTGGGCCAAAGCCTATTGGGAGGCCCTGCATCCTTACGGCGCGGGAGGCGCCTACGTGAACTTCATGATGGAGGAAGGTGAGGATCGCATCCGAGCAACCTACGGAGAAAACTATGACCGCCTCGCGCAGATCAAAGCCAAGTACGATCCAACCAACTTCTTCAGCGTGAACCAAAACATCCAGCCCAGCCGAGAAGCGGCTCTTGCATAAAGAAGATTAAGCGGCCGGCTGAGCGTGTCAGGGAGCTATTGTTGCTATTCAGCCGGTCCCGGTTCACAGTTCACTGTTCACGGTTCACGCATTCGCGTTCATAATCCTTCTATGCTTCTGGAAGGAAAGAAGGGGATCGTCCTCAGCGTCACAAACAAGAACAGTATCGGTTGGGCCATTGCGGAGGCGGCCGCACAGCATGGGGCCAAGGTCGGGGTTGGGGCGCAAAACGAGCGAACGCTCGAAAACGTCAAAAAACTCATCGAAGGGAACGAGGCGTACACGCCGTTCACCTGCGACTTTATGGTCGATGAAGACATCGCGAATCTCGTCGAGGACGTCAAGGAAACCTACGGGACGATCGATTTCTTCGTCCATTCGGCTGCGTTCGCCAAGAAGGAAGATCTGCAGGGCCGATTCATCGATACTTCGTTCGATGGTTTTAACACGGCGATGGACGTTTCCGCGTATTCCTTGATAAAGATGTGCCGAGCGCTGGAACCGGTGTTTGCCGAAGACGCGAGCGTCGTCACCATAAGCTATCTCGGAAGCACTCGCTTCGCCCCCAACTACAACGTCATGGGAGTTGCCAAAGCCGCCCTGGAATCGGCAGTGAGGTATCTGGCGGGCGACCTTGGCGCGAGGGGAATTAGGGTAAACACCCTCTCTCCGGGACCTGTGAATACGGTGGCCGCGAGAGGCGTGAAAGGATTGTTGGACATGATCGGTTATGTTCAAGAGCGGGCGCCCCTCAAACGGCCGTACGGCCAGGCGGAAGTTGCCGGCTCGGGCGTTTATTTGATCAGCGACCTCAGTCGCGGCGTCACCGGCCAAATAATATTTATCGATAGCGGCTACAACATCGTTGGTATGTAAATGCGCGTTCTTACCGTCCCAAACTGGTCCTTCGGAAGAGAGAAGGCCCTCTTGCGCGAGTTCACGGACCGGTTTCCCAGCGACGGCATTACCCTCCACTATCTGGAGACGGACCTCGACCATAACCGCACGGTAACCGCCTTTGCCGGCGAGCACGAGGCTGTTTTCGACAAGCTCATCGAACTCGCGGATCTTGCCTTTGACACCATCGATTTGAACCACCATATCGGCGTTCATCCCAGGATTGGCGCGTTGGATGTTTGCCCATTCGTTTCGCTTCCGGAATGGCAGGCGCCGTTTAAGGATCTGGATGCCGAAGTTGGTCGCTTTGCCGCTCGGCTTGCCGGGCGCTATGATCTGCCCGTGTTTCTTTATGAGAAGTCCGAGAAAGGCCGCCATGAGGCGGACCTGCCATCTTTGAGAAAGGGCGGTTTTGGCGGCCTCTCCGACCGAGAGCTGCGGCCGGACTTTGGACCGACCAAGGCTCACCCTCGTCTGGGGATTACGATTCTAGGCATCAGAGACTTTCTGATTGCGACCAACGTGAATCTGGCCACAAGCGAACTGAAAGTCGCGACGGAGATCGCCAAGAGAATCCGGACGCTGAGGTTGGATGGAGACGAACGGTTTCTCGGAGTCCGCGCGCTTGGCTTCCCGCTTGCCTCGCGGATGATGACGCAGGTGAGCCTCAACTTGACCTTGCCGGATATCACTTCGGTGGACCCGATCATCGAATGGGTTCAGGCCACCGCGCGGGATGCGGCGGTGAAGGTTGCGGGAACCGAGTTGGTGGGAGTGATAAGAGAAAGGGATGTGCTTGGTGCAAGCCGGCTGCCCTTCAAGACGGAGCAAGTTGTGGATAGGGTCCGCGCTTGAAATACGATCTGGGCTTTCTCGGAGGCGGCCAACTGGCGCGCATGAGCATCCAAGCGGCCCAGCGCATGGGATTGCGGTGTCTCTCGCTGGATCCGGGTGAGGAAACGCCGGCCGGGCAAATAGCGGACACTATTCGAGGGCCGTTGGATGATCCGGAGTCCATCGCTGAAGTTTTCACTCGATGCGCCAAGGTTACGCTGGAAAACGAGTTCATTCCCGCCCAGGCGATTCGGGACGCCAGCGCCCGGTCCAGCGGGAGCCACCTCATTCCTAACGCGGAAGTGCTTGCCAGCATTCAGGACAAGCTTCTTCAACGCCATGCACTCAAGCAGGCGGGGGTGCCGTCTCCAAAAGCGGTGTCGTTGGAGAAGGAAGGCGAGACCGCGGTTTCCGAAATCGGCTTTCCCATGGTTCTCAAAGCCCGGTTTGGCGGCTATGACGGCAAGGGAACCCGCTACGCGCGTACTCCCGAAGATCTCGCGAAACTAAGAACGGATTGGCAAGGCAAAGGCTGGCTGGCGGAGGAATACGTGCCGTTCAAACGGGAACTGGCGGTGATGGTCTGCCTTTCCGAGTGGGGCGCCTACTGTTTCCCAACCATGGAAACGGTGCAAACTCACCACGTTTGCGATTTGGTCTATCCATGCGATGCGGACGGCTCCGCAATCGCTATTGCCGCAGTTGAGGCGATAGGCGGCTACGGGTTGTTTGGGGTCGAGCTTTTTGAGTTGGAGTCAGGCGAACTGCTGGTGAACGAGATCGCCCCTCGCCCCCACAACACCGGCCACTACACTCTGGATTGGGGATCGGCGAGCCAGTTCGAGCAGCACGTGCGGATCGTGATGGGATTTCCCCTCGCTGCTGTTGAACAAACCGTGCCCGTCTGTATGGCCAACCTGCTCGGCCGGGAAGGCTCGTTTGACCTTGTAGCGGCCACCAAGGCGGCATTGACCGATCCCGCAGCGCGTGTCCACTGGTATGGGAAAAGCGAGATGCGCCCTGGACGCAAGATGGGGCACATTAACGTGGTAGGGATGCCAGGCATTCCGGTTGGCGAGCTTGTGGAAAGGGCAGTGAAGGCGAGGGAACGATTCCTTAGCGCGGACTCCAGTGGATAATCTCTACACCGGGTTAACGATTTGCGTGGAACTCTGCAACGAGTGCATGAGTGAAGGTAGTGGATTTTGGCACTCGGCCCGTTGCACCGTGTATGCCGCCCTATGTAAGACAGTGCATTGGATGGGCACGTGGTCAGCGTGAAGCCGCGAACCAAGTTCATTGGAGATTGGATCGCTGGGGGCGCGTATTTGGCGTTTTGCTCAGCGATCCTGTGGCGCACGATAGAGCCCCGCTCACACCCTTTGCTTTACAGCACCATCTTCCTCATATTCGTGCTTGTGACAGCGCCCCTGATGTTCTCCAAGCGATTTGGCGCCTTTTTACAGGTTATCTGGCAGTTAACGCTCTTGATCGATTCGCTGCATCATAACCGGCCCTTTGGCTTCGGGCTTTTTGTCGCGATCGCAATGTTGAGCTACTGCTGTCTCAGACTCGTTGGCTACGGCCCTCCGCTGGAAAAACTCAGACGCTCCAAAGCTCCCCCAACTTCAGATAGCTGAAACTCCTGACGGCTTTCTTGCGCGAGAGTATTTAGGCGGCGGGTTTTTGCGGGCGTCCACTGCAAGCCGGAACTAGACCAAGAACCTGGGGCTCACCTCGAAATTCCCAACCATCCAATCCACCGCATCGTCGCTCGCTTTGGCGGGGAGAATGTGGTTGGAGTCGTACCACTGGATCGATCGCTTGGTTTCGGGGAATGCCGAATAGAGGCGGTCGGTAGCGGAGCGAGGAATGATCGAGTCTTTGGACCCGCTTTCCATCAGCACAAAACCGCCGAAATGGGGTGCGTAGAGGCTGGAAGAAGTGAAATATCCTTCCTGCCGGATGTTTGCCGGCACGCTGGAAATGAGGGGAAGAACCGGATCGCCTCCAACCAGAAGGGCCATGTCTTTGATCCGCTTGTCCACCGATCCCAGAATCGCTCCCATGATCGAGCCCATGCTGTAGCCGATCAGCCCAATTCGGCTTGCGTCGATCTCTGGTCTCGCCGAGATAATGGACAGAAGCTTGCGGTTGTCGACGATGCCGTTGATCACCGCGCGGTCGAGGAACTGATAGACGGCCTTGTCGGCATCGCCGGTTGCAACCGATTTCAGAAAATCCCCATGGGCCATCATCAGATCACCCATGATCTTGCCCGACACCTGCTTATCGGTGGCGGTGGCCCTCGACCCGTGGCCCGGAGCGTCTATCGCCGCATAGGCAAAACCATGCTGGATTAGGTCCGCGCCGAACATGTCCACAATCTGGTCCTTGTTGCTCATGAGCCCGTGCAGGAGGATCACGACGGGAAACTTGGTGCCGCTCGTGGGTTCTCCCAGAACGGCGTGAACGGTATCGCCAAGGCTGCTCGTGAAGGCGATATCGTATTTCGATGGGCCGAGTGACGTGATCTGGACCGATTCCGGCTTGTCGTAAGAGTAGGCGTCATGGAGAGCCTCCCATGTGGGCGCCTGTTGCAGCATCGCCAAAGCAAGCAAAGGAAGAAACATGTTTGAGAGTGTATCCAAAGCCCGGCAACCATTGTGAGCAGAGCCATCGTCCTACCAATTGCCGAAGATCAGTGACCTACCCATGATTTCTGGATCCGATTCAAACCACGTGCTCAATGCCCTTGAAGCCTCCTCGAACTGGGGCGCCGATCTTCGGCGTGAGGCGATGACTTTGCTTCACGATGTCCCCCACTACGATTGGTGCGGAATCTATCGCCTGGACGGCGCATTACTGCAGCTCGCCGAATATGTGGGCGAGGAGACCGAGCACACCCACATCCCCATCGGCCAAGGGGTTTGTGGGACCGCGGTTGCCACCAATTCCAACCAGGTGATCGACGACGTGCAGGCGATTGGCAACTACCTGGCTTGCAGCATCAAGACGCGCTCGGAGATCGTGGTGCTTATCTCGGACGAGGGCGGATCGATTCTGGGGCAGATCGACATCGACGGCCACACGGTTGGGGCCTTCGACCAATCCGACGAGAAGTTCTTGGAAGAAGTGGCGAGGATTCTTGCGAACAGGTGGTGAACTGTGAACGGTTCCGAGAAAAACAAGAAAGGCGTGCTCGCCGAGCGGAACGAAGTGGAGCGAGGCGAGCACAACCATTTCTCCGGGCGACGCGTCGTTGAGCGAAGCTCACACGACCGTCGCCTTCCGGCTATAAATACTTCTTCGCGTTTGCGAGCGAACGGGGGACGGCGGTGATGGGGTCTTCGACGCCTTCGTATTCCATGCTGAGCCAGCCGTCGAAGCCTGCTTCTTTCAGGGCTGATAGGCAGGCGTGGAGATCGACCATGCCTTCTCCGATGGCCGTTCCCGTGTATTTCTCGCCGTTCAAGGCGGTGTAAATCCCTTCCGGGTCGTGGCGAAAGTCTTTGAAGTGGACCATGTTCGCGTATTTGGCGACTTCTTGGATGGCCTCGTGGCTTGGCTGGTTGACCAGTAAGAAGTTTCCTGTGTCCGGGTTGGCGCCCAGGGTGTCGTTTCCTGCCATGGCGCGGACGTCTTCGATGAGGCCGCGTACTTGGTCTCCGCGACCGGCGAGGGTGCCGTGGTTCTCCAACGCCAGCTTTACGCCGTGGTCGTGGGCGTAGACGGAGGCTTTGGCGAGGCCCTCCACTATCCAGGCTCTTGCCTGGTCAAAAGTGATTCCTTCCGCGACGTCTCCCGCAAAAACTCTTACCACTCCCGAGCCAAAATGGCCGGCTTCGTCCACTCCGAACTTGATCTTGCCTAGTTGAACTTCCCGCTCCTCGGCTGAGGTCTTCGCGAAGTTCTGGGCGATGGAGAAGATGGGGCAGGGAAGGCCCGTTTCTTTGAGCGCTTCCAGCGCGGCGGGTCTCTCCGCCTCGGGGTCCTTGTAGAAAAAGTCGAGGAGCTCGACGCCGTTGGCGCCTATCTTCTTTGCCTCCCGGATGAATCCGGGAATGTCCATGGCGCCGTCCTTGACGGTGCGGTAGTAGCTGTACATGCTGACGGCGAGGTTCATATATTATGGTGACGGGTGACGGGTGAGGGGTGGGGTAAAGGTTGGGAAGGTGTTAGGTTTTGGGTTTTGGGTTTTGGGTTTTGGGTTTTGGGTTTTGGGTTTTGGGTTTTGGGTGCTGGGCTTTGGGCTTTGGGGTTGGAAAGTGTTTGGTTACGGTGCCGCTGGGGGGTTTTGGTTCACTGCTACGACTTGAGCTTTTGGGGTGTTGGTTGGGAAATAGGCTTCTAGCGGCTGCGCTTTTACCAACGGCTTGGAAACGGGGGACGGCTCGCGGGATGAAACCTTCGACTGCCCGGAAATCCTTACCGCGGACGGCTGTGCTCCGGACGAGTATCCAAACATCGTGATAAGCGGCTGCATAAACAGAGCGAGTGCAAAAACCGCCAGTGCACAGACGACGCTGGTGCTCAGGGTGCCCGTGCCCATCGGCGCGGACTCGGCCTTCTGGTCCACGTCTTCAGCTACGAACGCGGCGCGGGCGATGGCCAGGTAGTACGCGATGCTTATGATGGAGTTCACTGCCAGCACTAGCGCGAGCCATCCCAGGTGGCCTTGGAGCGCGTCGCTGATGATCAGCATCTTTCCAAAGAACCCGGCGGTTGGCGGAATGCCGATCAAGGAGGCCATGAAAATCACGAGGGCGACCGCGGCAAACGGCTCTCTTTGATAGAGTCCGTTCAAATCGGAAAGCTTCGTCTTTTCCCTTCCGCCCTTGGCGACGAGTGAGATGACCGCGAACGCGCCGATCGTCATCACCGAATAGGCGAGGAGGTAGTAAGCCGTCGCCGCATAGCCTACGTCGCCCTCCAACGGGGTGTGCGCGGACTTGCAGTGGGCGAGGATCGCTACGAGGATGTAGCCCGCGTGGGCGATGCTGGAATAGCCGAGAATGCGCTTGACGTCCTTTTGCATCAGCGCCACGAGGTTTCCGACTGTCATCGTCAAGACCGCGATCATGCACATCGCAGGCATCCAGTAATCGGAGAGAGGGACGCATGCATCGAGGAAACGGTAAAGCGCCGCTATCGCGGCGATCTTGGAGCCCGCCGCCATGAACGCGGTCACATTGGTGGGCGCGCCCTGGTACACGTCCGGCGTCCATTGATGGAAGGGAACGAAGGCGCTCTTGAAGCCAAGTCCAACGAGAACGAGCCCGACGCCAAACAGCGTCAGCGCGTGCGAGGTCGCGTCTCCCGTTGCCCAGGTTGGTGCAATGTCGTCGATCCGGAGCGAGCCGCTCGCGCCGTAAAGGAACGCGATGCCATAGAGCAAAAAGCAGCTTGCAAATGCGCCAAGCAAGAAATACTTGACTGCCGATTCTTCCGATTTCTCCTCGCTTCGGCTCATTCCCGCCATGACGTAAAGGGCGATCGAGAGAACTTCCAAGCCAAGGAAGATGACGAGGAGGTTCTTGCTGGTCGCCATCAGCATGGCGCCGGAGCTGGACCACAAGACGAGCGGGTAGAACTCGCCGAAGGGGATCTTCTTCTGGGTTAAGTAATTCTCGCTAAAGCAGATGCACAGGAAGCAGGCGAGGATCACCAGGAGCTGCATCGCGACCCCGAACTGATCGAGAAGGAACATGCCGCCGAGAGTCTCCTGATCCTCGGCAACCAGCAGCGACCCGCCGGCGCTTCCGCCTGACAGCTGCTGGGTCACGAAGTAGGCGGCGATCGCCAGTCCAATCAAACTCGCGGCAACAATGATCTGGTTCTTTCGCTTGGGGCGGATGATCTCGATCAAGAGGGCGATGATGCCGGTGACCACAACCACCAAAATCGGCATGATCGAGGACCAGGCGATATCGGGGATTGGGAAAGCGAAGTTAAACATTGCTCGTCGCAGCCTCCGCGCTTGCATGTCGATGAAGAATGCCGTAGTTGTTGCCGAACAGGATATCGGCATCCCGGTCAGAAGTCGCGAGCACGCCTCTTCGAAGACGCCGCAGGGTGGCGACGGGAACGTCCGTTCGTTCGCAATCCCAAGCGAAAACAGCGGCCGGCAGATCGCTCACAAAATCGATATATGTTTCCGGGCCGCCTTCCACGAAGAGAACGTTTAGGTTTGTTGGGTGTTGGGTGTTGGGTGTTGGGTATTGGGTATTGGGTGTTGGGTGTTGGGTATTGGGTATCGGGCTTTGGGTGCTCGTGGCTAGGATCTCCCGGTCCACTTCCAGGTAGTGGCCACCATATTCCATGGGACTAGAGTAGGTTGGTTCCGCGCCTTGCAATCGGTAGAAGATACCGTCCGCCCCCGCTTTGAGGGCTGCTTCGATTTCGGATTTGGCTTCTTGGATCAAACCGCCGAGAATCTCCTCGCCTTTGGCTGGATCCTCTTGAAGGATCTCGTTGAGCTTGATTTGCCTGGCGATTGCCCGGGAGAACGGGCTGAGAACTTCGGCGAGTTGGATTCTCGATTTGCTTCCGTTATTGTTCAGCCGTCCAGTGGGAGCGATGGCGATATCGGAATACATCTCTTCGTGCGGCCAGATCATCACCGGTTTTTCGTCCGGGACTTGACCTGCGAGAACCGCAAGGACCCTTTCTCTTGAGGTCATCGCCGTGCCTCCAGGCTTGCCTTGCTCACAATCTTGCCGTCCATGCTGACCCTCATCTGATCGTCGGCCCATACCGGTCTCAGGCCCTTGGGTTGGACCGCCATCCCTTCCGCCGCCGAGATCGAGGCTTCCATCGGCTTCAGGAAGGTGCCCGGATGGAATCCGCCCCAGAAGATGAAGAGGATGAGGCAGCCGCACATGGCGACTTCCCATTTCTTAAGGTCTCGCAGGACTTGGTTGGCGGGATTGGCGTTCTGGCCATAGAACATCTTCTGGAACATCCAGAGGAGGTACACGGCGGCGAGGATGACTCCGAGCCCGGCGATTACCCCATACCAAATCGTCAGGTGGTTGGCGCCGTTAAATCCGGCCTGGAAAGTGCCGAGGAGGGCGAGGAACTCGCCCACAAAACCGTTCGTTCCCGGCAGGCCCACGCTGCTGAGCATGACGATCAGGAAGATGGCCGCGTAGATCGGCATCTGCGCTTTGAGGCCACCGTATTCGGTGAAGAGGCGCGTATGGCGCCGTTCGTAAATGAGGCCGATCAGCAAGAATAAAGCGCCGGTGCTGATGCCGTGGTTCAACTGCTGGAAAGAACCGCCCATCAGGCCCGTGTGGGTGAGAGAAAAGATGCCGATGAGCACAAACCCCATGTGGGCGACCGAGGAGTAGGCGACCAGTCGCTTGACGTCGGGCTGAACCGCGGCGACAATGGCTCCGTAGAGGATGCCGATGATCGCGAGGATCATGATCGGGACCACGTTGCGGCTGAGGACGTCGGGGAAGAGGGGAAGGACGAAGCGCAGGAACCCGTAGGTTCCCATTTTCAGCAAGACGCCGGCGAGGATGATGGAGCCCGCAGTTGGGGCCTCGGTGTGGGCGTCGGGCAGCCAGGTATGGAAGGGAAAGGCCGGACACTTCACCAGAAAGGCAACCGCAAACGCCCAAAAGATCCAGGCTTCAAGCTGAATGGAGCCCATCCATAGCTTGCCGTTTGCCACGTTTTGCTGAATGTCGATAATGCTGAACGAGGCGATTCCCGTGTGCGCTTTTTGAAGCTGATAGAGGGCGATCATTCCCACCAGCATGAAGATGGAACCCGCGAAAGTGAAAATGAAGAACTTCAGCGCGGCGTAGGCTCTCTTTTCCCCGCCCCAGATGTTGATCAGCAGATACATCGGAATCAGGGTGGCTTCAAAGAACGTGTAGAAGAGGATCAGGTCGAGGGACAGGAACACTCCCAGCATGGCCGTTTCCAGCACCAGCATGGTGATCATGTAGGTCTTGACCCGTTTCTGGACATAGAAGCTGAACCAGATGGAGATGACCGAAAGGAACGTGGTGAGGAGGACCAGCCAGAGGCTTATGCCGTCCACACCCATGCGGTAATTGATCCCGACCTGCGAGATCCAGGGAACGTTTTCGACGAGTTGGAACTGATACTTGGAGCCGTCGAAGCGCGGGAGGATGAGGAGCGACACCACGAACGTGATGAGCGAAACCACGAGGGCAAAATAGCGTGCCGCTTTTTCGTCTTTGGCGGGCATGAAAAGCATGATCAGCACGCCGACGAGCGGCAGGAAAGTGATCGCGGTGAGCAGGGGAAAACTAGACGACATCTACTTCCCACCCGCCATAAAGGCTCCAATCACCAGGGCTAAGATAGAATTCCTCCAAAGGCCATGGACATGGCGTAGCTTCTGACGTAGCCGGTTTGGAACTTTCGGAGCAAGCGGCCGGCGCCCATGGTGACCGAACCGATGCCGTTCACGACGCCATCGACGATTCCCACGTCGAACACTTTCCAAATGCCGGTGCCGAGTTCTCCGCCGCCTTCAACTCCGGAGTTGACGACCGCCGCATCATAGCCAAACTGATTGCCTGCCCACTTTCGGAACGTTCCCCACTTGCTGAGGTCCCAGCCCTCGCTCTTGGGAAGGCCCTTTCGATACATCAGATATCCAATCAAAAGTCCGCCAAGCGCGGCGACCAGCGAAAGCTGAGTCAGCGGGATGTTTGTTGGCTCGCCGGTTACCATGTCGGGCGTGAGTACGGCCAGCTTGCCACCTGGATAGAGCCAGTTGTGAAAAACGTCGCCGCGGGTGAGGAGCCAACCGCCAACCGCGGAAAGCGTGGCGAGGATGACCAGCGGCCACCACATGCTGGGCGGCGCTTCTTTGGGTTCGAAATTCTTGTCGAGCGCGTGATGGTGCTCTTCGGGGACGGCCGCTGCTCTTTGCGCCATCTCTTCTTCGGTGTAGAAGAATCCGAAAGTATCCTCGCCGTGATGCTCGGCGTGCGCGGCGTGCTCCGCATGCTCTCCGTGACCGATTGAATGGGCATGAGCGTGAGCGTGGGCTTCGTGAACGGGCTCGATCTTGCGCCATCGCTCTTCCTTGCCAAAGAACGTGAGCATGGCAAGCCGCGACATATACCAGGCGGTGAGCAGCGCCGCGAATAACGCAACATAGCCCGAAATCTCGCCAAGGTTGAGTCCGTTAAGATTCGCGAGCTGGTTGCCTAAAGCTCCGCCCAAGATCGCTTCTTTCGACCAGAAGCCGGAGAGTCCCGGGAAGCCGGCAATGGCGAGGGTGGCGATCACCATCGTCCAAGTCGTGATCTTGAGATATTTTTGAAGGTTGCCGTAGTTGCGCATGTCCTGGTCGTGGGCCATGGAGTAGATGACCGCGCCCGCGCCAAGGAAGAGACAGGCCTTGAAGAAGGCGTGGGTGATGACGTGGAACATGCCCGCCCAATAGGCCCCCGCGCCGCATGCCACAAACATGAACCCGAGTTGGGAAACGGTGGAATAGGCTAGGACCTTCTTGATATCCGTTTGGCCGAAGGCAATGCAGGCGGCAAACAATGCGGTGAAGGCGCCGATGCAGCAGACCACCGCGCTGGCGAAAGGGGAGCACTCGTAAAACACGTGCATCCGGTTGACCATGAACACGCCGGCGGTAACCATGGTTGCGGCGTGGATGAGCGCGGAAACCGGCGTGGGGCCGGCCATGGCGTCCGGCAGCCAGAAGTAGAGAGGAAACTGGGCGGATTTGCCGCAAGCGCCGATGAACAGAAGCAGGGCAATGGCAGTCGCGGTATCCGGATACATGATCAGCTTCTTTGCGGCGGGCAGCAGATAGTCGTAACTGAGCCAGCGGCCGTCCGCGGGTGTGCCGAACGTTCTAGAATGCAATACGAAGAAGCTGAAGATCAGGAACATGCCGAGGGTCAGGCCCCAGTCACCGATCCGGTTGACGATGAACGCCTTGTTGCCGGCTTTGGCATTGGTGACGTCGGAATACCAAAATGCGATGAGCAGGTAGCTGCAGAGGCCCACGCCTTCCCAGCCGATGAACATCTCGACCAGGTTGTTGGCGAGGACGAGGATCAGCATGCAGGAGATAAACAGGTTCAGATAGGTGAAAAAGCGGCTGTAATCGCGCTCTTCGCCCATGTAGCCGGTCGCATAAAGATGGATCAGGGAGCCGACGCCGGTGATGATTAACACCATCGTCATCGAGAGGGGATCGATCAGGGTCTCGAACGGCACGTTCAAAGTCTTGATGTTGATCCAGTCGCATAAAGTGAGGATATGCGTGCGGGCATCGGGCGCCTGATTGCTGAGGGCGAGAGTGATGATCACGCCAAGCACAAAGGCAATGGCGATGGGGAGAACGGCCAGCGTCCCCATGACCTTGCGGCCCTTTGCCGGGCCCATGGAATCGATGACCTTCTTGCCAAAAAGAGCCTGAATGAGCGAGCCCAGGAGGGGCAGCCCGAGAATAAACCAGATTAAGCTGTAGCTGTTGTCCCCCATTTTTATCCTCGAAGCAAACTCATTTCGTCGATGTCGATGCTTTGACGCAATCGGAAAATGGCCATGATAATGCCGAGCCCTACGGCGACCTCGGCGGCGGCAACCGCCATCACGAAGATGACGATCATCTGCCCGGCCATGGAGGACTGGATCTGGTTATGAGCGTCCGCCATGTGGGTGGAAAGCGTTTTGTGGACCGGCCCGTAGCGAGCGAACGCCAAGAAGGTGAGGTTCACCGCATTCAGCATCAGTTCGATGCACATGAAGATCACGATGGGGTTGCGGCGGATCATGACGCCGATCATGCCCATCACAAACATGAACAGCCCGAGCCCAACGTAGCCTGCGAGAGGAACCATTACACCTTCCTCTTGGCCAGCATGATCGACCCGACTATACCGATGACCAGCAGGATGCTGGCGATTTCAAAAGGCCACACGTAGGTGGTGAAAAGCGCGCGCCCGACCGCTTGGGGTGAGCCATACCCGATGGGGGACCTGGTCGCGGTGATCGTGGCCAAGGGCTTGACTACCTGGCTGGCCACCATGCCGAAAAGCACCAAACCCAGCAGGATTCCGATCGCCTTCTTCAGCACGTCCGGCGGTTCTTTCAAGAGGTTCGAGGATCCGAGGTTGAGGAGCATGATCACAAAGAGGAAGAGCACCATGATCGCGCCGGTGTAGACGATGACCTGGGTGATTCCCAAAAGCTCTGCGTTCAGCGTGAAGTAGAGAAAGGCGAGCGCAAAGAAGTTGGCGATGAGGCATAGAGCCGAACGCACCGCGTTCGGAGATACGACCACGCCCACCGCCGCGAGCGCGGCAATGCCGGCCAATGCGCCAAACAGGGTGAGTTTCGCCAGTTCGTCAGGTGGTGGCAACTTCCCCTTCCCTCATACTTGTTCCCTCCACGCCGGATGTAAGCACGACCTTTCTTTCGGATAGCGATTCAAATCGCTCGGACGAGATTCTACGAATTATCAAATAGATCAAGAAGGCGACGATCAGGCCGCCGAAATACGCGGCCCAGCCGAGCCCGTATTTGTTTCCGGTTTCATCGTCGCCTGGGTTGGTCACCACGATCCACAGGCCGACGAGCATAAAGTTGGTGACTGCCAGCGGAAGCAGCGACCGCCAGCCAAGCGCCATCAACTGGTCGTACCGAAGCCTTGGAAGGGTTGCGCGAATCCAGATGAAGCAGCTGAAGACGGTGGCGACTTTGCCCATGAAGATGATGCCTGCGATCGCGGAGTTCCATCCGGTGAATTTGCCGGTTCCCTGCCAGCTGTTCCAATCCAACGGCAGCGCATGGTAGCCGCCCAGGAAGACGGCCACGAAGATGGCGCTGAAAACAAACATCGCGGCATATTCTCCCATAAAGAACACGGCGAACTTCATGGAGCTGTATTCGGTGTGATAGCCGGCGATGAGTTCGTTTTCCGCTTCGGGAAGGTCAAAGGGCGCGCGGTTGGTTTCAGCGATGGCGCAGATCGCGAAGATCACCGCGGCGATAAAACCGTACGGCGTGATGATCAGCCAGTTCTGCACGTGGGGAACGAACCCGAGCCAGGGTTCTTCCTGGAACTTGACCATGTCCGTCATTCTCAGCGACCCGGTCGCGAGAACCGCGGCGGCAAGGGACATGCCCATCGCGAGCTCGTAGCTGATGAGTTGGGCGGAGGATCTCAGCCCGCCCATGAGCGAATACTTGTTGTTGGAAGCGTAACCGGCAAGCACGATGCCGTAAACGCCGAGGCTGCTGACCGCGAGGACGTACAGAACGCCGATGTTCACATCGGCGATGGGCGTAAGCAGCGTGTTCGGCCCCCAAGGGAGGGTGCCGGCGAGGGCAAAAGCGGGGAAGAGGGCGACGGCGGGAGCGGTGAAATAAACCAGCCGGTCGATGGCGGCGGGGGTGATGTCTTCTTTGAGGAAGAGCTTGACGCCGTCGCAAATTGTTTGGAGGAGGCCCTGAGGGCCGACCCGGTTCGGTCCATGGCGATCCTGCATCCAGCTAAGAAGCCGCCTTTCCCACCAAATAAGGCCGGGCACGAGGAGCAGAATGGGGACGACGACGATGAGGACGCGGACGGTTGCGCCCCAAATCCCATGTTCCTGAAGCCCTCTATAGGAAAGCCAATATAGGATTGAGGAATGGTTCTCGCTCATCGGGCCGTGTTAACTTTACCTGCTAGCGCGTTCGCATGACTTGTTTTAGGGGAAGGGGAAAGGGCGCTTCGCGCCGTAAACGGGTAAACATGGCGCTTCGCACCGTAAACGGGTAAACATGGCGCTTCGCACCGTAAACGGGTAAACATGGCGCTTCGCGCCGTAAACGAGTAAACATGGCGCCCCGATGTCGTGGCGAAGCCACTCATCCGGGGTCTCGCGATACCGCTCGGCTTCGCGCCCGTAAACGGGTAAACGGCTGAGTCGGAGGGAGTGTCGCGCGGGGCGAGCATTGGGTTTTGGGGCTTTGGTTTGGCAGGGGGATGGGCCGGTTGAAAATGAGAGTAAATGAGAGTAAATGAGAGCCTTTCTTTTATTCTCATTTTTTTAATTTTTCTTTGGACTCGCTCAGGGCTGCGCCTTTTGGCGCTTGGGCACTTCGACGGGCTCAGGGCTTAGAGCGGTTTGGGGACGGGCGCCTCCGGCTTAGGTGGGATGGCATTGCTTGTCCTTCAGCAACTAGGCTGTTTCAATGGCCCCGATCGTTCGGAAAAAAGTGACTGGATGCGAACCTGTGGCTAAAATGGTTTCTAACCCCGGCGTTTGATCGTCGTGAATAACCAGAGATTAAGACTGAGATGCCGAATGTAAACCCGACGATTTTGAAATGGGCGCGAGAGACCGCAGGCTTCACACCCGAAAGCGCGGCGGCGGTACTGGCTATCACGAGTTCGAAGTCGCGGACCGGGGCGGAGAAGCTAGAGGCTATTGAAAAGGGTGAAGTGGCCGTCAGCCGGACTATGCTAATGAAGATGGCCGACAAGTACCATCGGTCGTTGCTCATCTTTTACCTACAAGTCGAGCCTCGTGTCGGTGACCGCGGGCGGGATTTTCGCACGAGGCCAGGTGGTGTGCCTATCGAGTTCAACCCAACGTTGGATACGCTGATCCGCGATATCCGGTCGCGGCAAAACCTTATTCGCTCAGTGCTTGAGGAGGATGGTCCAGAACCGCTCACGTTTGTTGGTTCGGCGAAAGGAGTGGATGATCCAGATGAACTGGCGGAGCGAATGCGACAGCGGATTGGATTCTCGCTAGAGGATTTCCGAAGGAAAAGGAACGCCAACGAAGCGTTCGACTATTTACGAGGGAAAATCGAGGGCATTGGGGTCTTTGTTCTCCTAGCTGGAAACCTGGGAAGTCATCACACAAATATCGACACGATTGACTTTGGTGGTTACGCGATTGCGGATACCGTAGCGCCATTCATTGTCATCAACGATCACGACGCGCGTTCCGCTTGGTCGTTTACAGCGCTTCACGAGTTGGCGCATATCTTTCTTGACGCAACAGGGGTGAGCGCAACCATTGGATCGGACAACAACGTTGAGAGACTGTGCAACGCCGCTGCTGGCCGGGTGTTGCTACCTGCGAGTGATTTGGCTGTGTTCGATAAGGTTGGTGAACGTGAACTGCTCAGAGCGATTGGTCATTGGTCAGAGAATTGGAAGTTGAGTCGAGCGATGATTGCTTACAATCTCTATCTCGGTGACCGGATTACTCGTTCGACTTGGAGCGGTATACAGGCTCAACTTCGGGACGACTGGGCTGCAGCACAACAAAAGGGCGAGGAACGCCAGGAGGGGAAGGAAGGCGGTCCGAGCTATTACGTGGTGAAAAGGCATCGTCTGGGCCATGCGTTGTTGGCCGCAGTTCAGCAGAGCCTATTAGATGGCAGCCTGTCGCAGACCAAGGCCAGCCGTGTTCTCGGCGTAAAGCTGAGAAATATTGAGCCGCTCCTGCGGGACTTCAACTTTGCTTCTGGTGGCGCCTGATGCTCTATTTGCTCGACGCGAATATTCTTATCAACGCAGAGCGCGATTATTATCCTATCGAACAGGTGCCGGAGTTTTGGGATTGGTTGCTGCATTATGCTTCTGAAGGGCAGGTCAAACAACCAGCGGAAATCTTAGAGGAGGTTCTCAAGGGGGGTAAGAACCCGGATAAGGATCCATTGCTTGCTTGGCTAAAAGCCGACGGTGTGCAAGAAGCGCTACGTCTGGACGAAGAAGTGATTCAGATTCATGTTCAACGCGTCGTTTACGAAGGATATGGGCCGGATTTGACGGACACTGAACTGGAGGAGGTTGGGCTGGATCCCATTCTTATCGCCTACGCGTTAGCCTCGCCAGCGGAACGCATCATTGTGACTGCGGAGAATTTCAAAACCAAGAATGCAACGGCAAAATCGGCACGTGCCGGATGTATGCAATGACCTTGGGATTCAGCACTGCACGGTCTTCAAGATGAATCGCGACTTGGGTTTCAGCACGTCCTGGAAGCAGGACTCGTAGCATTCCCCTCTTCTGCAGCCAGTCTGCGTGAGCTTACGTTGCTTGCCTGGGTGCCCCTCAGGTTTGGGGTCCACCGCGACCGCCACTGGTCTCTGTTGCCCGCAAGACGGGACCGCCTGAGGGGCTAGAGCTTTGCGAGTGCCTGTTGAAGTTCGGCCTTATCTGCCTCTGTCAGTCTAAGACTGGTAGGGTGTTTTGTGCTTTTGACCGCACTCATGAGCGAGCCGTCCCCTTTGACGTGCTCAAGACCGATTGCGTGACCCAATTCATGGGCCAGGGTTATTGTGAGGTCGTCGCTATTCTCGAAGGCATAAACCGTTATGCCGGCTACGCGGCCGTTAACTCGTTCGCAAACACCAAGTTCTTCTTCGGTCATAGCGAAGTTCTTGTTGTAGGACTCGATTGCCGTGTTATATCTCTGTACCAGATCGCTGTTCTCGTCCGCGATTTCGTTTCTGGTTTCGAGGAGCTCTCTTTCGTGTTCTTCGTCTCTTTCCAGATTGGCCCGTTCAGCCGCCATTGTTGACTTTTCTTCATCCAGGCCGTTTGCTACGTCCTCAGGGCGCCGCCTGCCTCATTCCATCGGCTTACGCGATCGTTGTAATCGCGGATTTTTGCAGAGTACGCGTCTTCTTCGTCTTTGAAGCGAGCTTGAGCTTGCCGGAGCTCTTCGTCGGCGGCGTCTAGCTTGAGCTTGGATGCATCGACCTTCTCCTTGCTTGCCGAGAGCTCCCCCTTGGCGGCCTTTTCCGAGGCCAGCTTCGCTTGCCTATCGTCGTAGACGAGGGAAATTGGGAAGCCGTCGGATTCGTCGTTGCGGAACAGTTGCCTGCCGCTGGCCTTGTTCCAAACTTCCATCGCCTTTTTGAGGGCTTCTTTGAGGTCCGATTCGGTTAGGTTGAACCTTGGATCGATTGGGCCGAGCCGCCAATGCAACGGGGCATCCGGGGGAATTGCGGGTTGACTTGGGCTAACGCCTTCGGGAGGGGTGGCATTGGCCGGGGCCTTTACGGTGTAAAGGGCCGCTTCTTGTTTGCTTGTTGGCGGGTCGGGGCGTCCTACAAGATAGCCCGCAACGAGGCCGGCGGCGATGATTGTTGCTAGCGCCACTTTGGGCCAAATGCTCCGGCGGAGGGGAGGGGCCCAGCGGCCGTTCCATCCGCAGTTCGGGCAGTGGATTTGTAGGTTGCCCCTGTCCGAGGGGACTCGCAACCACTTCGGGCACAGGATGCCGTCTTTCTGCCCTTGGCACTTAACGAGGGTGAATTCTTCTTCGCCCATATTGTTGCCTTGACTTTTGTATTGTACTGCGCTTGACGAGGGGGGCTTGCTTCGTCGCTTCGCTCCTCCCAATGACAACGCTTCGCTCTAGGGGCTGCTGCGCAGCCGTTTTGGCGGGGCGGGGGGTGGGTTTTGCGGGTTGGGGGCTCTCGTCGGAGCAGCCCTTGATGACAATGCTGTCCGGCGTTTGGCGCGCCAGACCCCGGAGGAAGGGGGGCCTTTTAGGTTGGCCTATGTCGCGCACTTTCAGCGCGCCGGAGGATTTGGAGGGTGGCTCGTTACCAGGGCGTTGCCCTTTGCTAAGTTCTTCTCGCCCCGTTGGGGCTGCATAGTCGGGCCTCTTTCGTCCGCTCTGCGCTGGTTGCAAATCCAGACGAAAATGTCTTGCGGGAAATCTTGCTTGAATTCTTCTTTCCGTGCAGACTAAAGGCCTACGTCCTGCGGTTTAATTTGTAAGCGTCAAGGACTGCATGAGCAAAGCGAACCCTCTTCTTGTGAAGGCTTTCGGGCAGGAAAAAACGATCCGGGAGTGGTCGGAGGATCGGCGATGTTCGGTTGGCGTGCAAGGCATCCGGAACCGGCTTCGATCGGGATGGCCGGCTGAGAAGGCGATCTCTGCCCCTAAGACCGAAACACTTTATTTCGCCTTCGGAGAGTCCAAAACGCTGGGCGGTTGGTACGCGGATCCCCGTTGCCAGCCCTCTATGCGGAACCTTCTTCGCCGAATCGAGATGGGTTGGGATTTTGAGAGTTGCCTGACCACGCCCGAGGTCAAGCTCGCACGGTCCAAGCCCCGAAAGGAACCTCAGGATCGGTTGCCCAACGGCCATGAAGAGTGCTTCATCGCCTTCTGCCAGACAAAGAGCCTTCACGCCTGGGCGGCCGACGAGCGTTGCGTGATTCGCTACGACCAGCTGCGGGAACGCCTTCGCGCGGGGTGGGCTCTCGAAGATGCCCTAGTCGTGCCGATGGGCAGTGGCTCGCCCCACCCGGTGACACCGCTTAATGTTGCTTCTGCCAAGAGAGAGGGGAAGTTCATTCCAAAGAAGATGTCTTGCTTTGGGGAGAAGAAGTCTTTGGCAGACTGGGCTCGGGATGACCGGTGCAAAGTGTCCAAGGAGACCCTCGAGTACCGCCTCGCTCGCGGGATGCCGCTCAAGCTGGCTATGACCGCGAGGCGAATGACGTTGGGACCGGGGGCCTGGCCCACTTACGAAGCCTTCGGGGAAGCCAAGACCGCGCACGAATGGGCAAAGGACGAGCGGTGCGTGCGTCTCGGCGAGGACACTCAGCGGCCGAATTCGATCTAGGGACGCCTATGGAAGAGGCGCTCACCCGGCCGGTCCATCGATCGCCGCCGAAGCTGGTCGAGGCTTTCGGCAAGCGGCTGCCAAATTTTGAATGGGTGAAAGACCCTGCCTGCAGCGTGAACTGGTCGACTCTCGATAGCCGACTCAAGCTTGGGTGGCCGCCTGAGGAAGCAATCTCGACTCCGGTTGGCGCGTTGCCTCCGTCGCGCCAAAAGCCCAAGCGCCCTGAGCGACCAAAACGGGACCCCGTCACTTATGAATGCTTTGGGGAGCACAAGACCTTGAGCGATTGGGTCCGCGATCCACGGAGTGCGGTTGCCTCGCGCCAGGCGGTGCTCTACCGGCTGAAGGCGGGCGTGCCATTCTTGGACGCGCTGACCCTAGCCCAAATCCCGGGCGGCCCGCGTCCAAGGAGCACATTCTTCACTCCGCCTTCGGTGAGGAGAAGACCGTGGATCAATGGGCGTCCGACCGCCGATGCACTGTTGCTCGAAACGTGCTGCTATTGCGGGTGAACCAGCGCGGTTGGCCGATGGAGCGAGCGTTGACAGAGCCGAAGTCAAGGACGGGCGTGAAAAGGGTTAAGAGGCCGGGGCCTCCTACCTAATTTTCTAAATATGGGGTGACGTATTCTTGGAGATTTGGCGTATGTTTGGGATAGCAACCAAGCAAAGTCCTCCGGGCGCCCTTACGCCCGGGGGCAAACGCGTTTTCCCCTTCGCTGGTGCGCCGGCACTACAGGCCTGACCCTGGCGTCTTCAAGATTCCGATTCCCACCGCCTTGGAACTTACGGATTCTCCGTTCTCGTCTACGTTTTTGTGAAGAAGCTCGGAATGCTCTTTCGGGGCGATGGCGCCTTTTTGCTGTTTCGCGGTGGGGGCTCAGGGTGGTGATTACCGAGAACGCCTCGCAAATGAAGCGGTCAGCGTCAAATATCGCCAATGATCTCGTGCACACTCCCGATTGGGAGATGGACTATATCCTCCCCGCAAAGGACGCTTTGCGGCTTCAGGGGTTGAAGCTTCACGTCAACATCTTGAACAAGAGGGGCCTCTCGAAATTCGTGGCCTTTGTTTCGACGGGTCCGGGACCTTGGCGGATATCGGTTCGCCCGAAGCAGGTTAAGAAGCCTTGGGGAGACCATGAGCTTGGCGATGTTGGATCGATTGTGATTGTTGGCGAGCCGGGGAGCGCGGCCCGATGAGTCCCGTTCGGGGCTGGCGGGGATGCCCCGGGGACGCAAGCCGTGCTTTCGAACTGGGCTTTCCCATTTCGGCCCTTTGGCCCTCCTGAGGGGGTTTGGCTCGCTGCTGTTGGTCCTGTTTTGGGGCGTAAACTCTGGCGCTTGGCGCGCCAGACTTTACGCCCCCGGAGAAGAGGGAGTGGCCTCGTCGCCACGTCGCTTCGCTCCTCGCGATGACAACGCTTCGCTCTAGGGGCTGCTGCGCAGCCGTTTGGCGGGTCGCCACGTCGCTTCGCTCCTCGCGATGACAACGCTCGCTACGCTCTCTATTTAAGGGCTGCTGCGCAGCCTTTCGGCGGGTCGCCACGTTGCTTCGCTCCTCGCGATGACAACGTTCACTTCGCTCTCTATTTAAGGGCTGCTGCGCAGCCTCTTGGCGGGAGGGGAAAGCGCTCCTCGGCCCTCGGAGAAGGGAGGGTTGGTTTTTGCGGCGGTCAAGGGCCGATCAGTATCTCTGAGCCAGGTGGGAAGCCATCGTTGAGTGTGGCCATTACCCGGCCGGCCATTGGCGCCAGGTAATCGTAATCGACGAAGCGCGGACTCGGAGTAATAAGGCTGATCTTGCGCTTGGCAAGGTTCTGTTGGTGCCGGACATTCTTATCAGTGGTGATCATTACCACAAAGCCCGCTTCCTCTGCCACGGCAAGCAGTTCGCCGTTGCTGAGGCTCTGCCAGCCCATCTCCTGTGCTGTGCGCACATCGTGGTCACTCAGCAGCTTTGCAAAGTGGACATCGACACAGTGATCGAGCGAAACGCGCATTTATTGGGCCATTTCCAGCCCAAAAGCTTCGCGCGCCCTATTTTGCTCCCACTTCATGACAGCCAACACCTGTTCTTTTGTGACACCCGGATAGCCTTCAAGGAAGTATTCCACGCTGCGCCCGCACGTGATGGCATCCAGCAGCGCTTGCACCGGCACGCGCGTGTTCTTGAATCGGAGGCTTCCACCAAGGGTGTCGGGAGTGCTGACGAGCACATCTTGCAGTTCATTGGGAATCGTCATCGAATTTGCTTCCTCTGATAGATATTATGGCCTTTGGCGTGAAAAGGCTGGTGCGGAGGAATACGAGAGTTAAGTCCGTGGGAGATTCCGCTGGGAATCTGCAGGTTGGGCAATTCCGCTACTTCCGCCCAGATGACTTCTCGATCGACCAGGCTCGCCATGAGCCACTGGGCGAGCCTATCTTCCGCGGACCTTTCGGACAAGTCGTCCATTGTGAAAGTGGAGACGCCCGAGAATAATACAATGTCGCCCGATTTAGAAGTCCCTTGCGAAGATGGGACGTGGTTAGCGACGGTCGTGTGAGCTGCGCTCAACGACGCGTCGCCGGAGATAAAGTTGTGCTCGCCTCGGTCGCTGCGCTCCCTCGGCGAGCACGCCTTTCAAACTCCGGACACACTCTTAATTCATTGCTTTGGAACGGCAATCCAATCGTAGGGGCAGTTTCGGCATCTGTTGCCGCAGCATGATCCCTGTGACAATAAGAACTCTCGCGTTAGCGCGCCGTTCTCATCGAAGATGTCTTCGTTGGTCTCTTCTTTCTTGGGATCCTCTTGCTCTGAATCCATGGCTTGAATGGGCTGCGCCCGTAACCATGGGCTTCGCCCGTAAACCTGGGCTTCGCCCGTAAACCTGGGCTTCGCCCGTAAACTTGGGCTTCGCCCATAAACATGGGCTTCGCCCCATAAACATGGGCTTCGCCCGTAAACATGGGCTTCGCCCGTGTAATAGCTTGGCTGACGCAAATAGGAATATGCTGGGTCGCAGATTATGAGAGTTATCGCGCTTGAAGAGCATTTTGAGACGAAGATGTACGCCGAAGCGGCGCCTTTCTTCTTCGGCGGCGGAGCCCCTAACCCGTACATGGAGGCGATCCGGGGCAAGTTGTCCGACGTTGGGGAGCAGCGGCTTGTTGACATGGACGAGGGGGGTGTGGATTTTCAGGTTCTTTCGCTTTCCGGCATTTTGCTGGACGCCTTCGATGCCGCTACGCAGACCGCTATTGTCCGGGATGCCAACGATTTTGTTGCTGAGCGGGTTCGGGCGCACCCTACTCGGTTTGCCGCTTTTGCGGCTTTGGGATTGAAGGAGCCGGAAAAGGCGGCCGAGGAGCTTCGGCGATGCGTGACTACGCTCGGTTTTCCGGGCGGCATCGTTAACGGCATGAGCGAGGGGCTTTTTTTGGACGATCCCCGCTTTACGCCGGTCCTGGCGGCGGCTGAGGAACTCGGGGTTCCTCTTTACGTTCACCCCGCGCCGCCGCCGAAGGCGGTGTTTGATGCCTATTACCGCGGCTTGCCGGATGGCGTGGGGCAGGCGCTTTCGATTGCCGGCTGGGGGTGGCATGTAGAGACCGGTCTCCATGCCCTGCGGATGATGGTGGCGGGGGTGTTCGACCGCCTGCCGAACCTGCAGATCATCCTCGGGCACATGGGGGAGAATCTGCCTTTTTCCATTGCCCGCTCGGCCTCGGTTCTCTCGCGTCAGGCGAAGTTGTCGCGTCCGATCACCGAGTATTTCCGGTCCAATTTCCATGTGACGACGAGCGGGTATTTCACCTTGCCGCCGTTTGAATGCGCGGTTTCCGTTCTTGGCGTGGACCGGATTCTGTTTTCGGTGGATTATCCGTTCAGCGCGAACAAGACGGGGCGGGCGTTCCTGGATTCACTGCCGGTGAGTGCGGAGGACAAGGAGAAGATCGCGCATGGGAATGCGGAGCGGTTGTTGGGGGTTTAGGGTTTTCGGGAAGGCATGCCTGGGGGGTGAGCTGTCCCCGGAAGAAGGGGGGTCGCGACGTCAAGGCAATCCGGATGACAATTTTGCGCCCGGGATCAGATAGACAGGGTTGTCTCTAAACGCCGTCGATGAGCGCTTGCGCAGGTTCCGGACGCAAGCTAAAGCTCGCGCTACTTCCGGTTCATTTAGCTTGCGCAGTTTCCGGACGCAAGCTAAAGCTCGCGCTACTTCCGGTTTATTTAGCTTGCGCAGTTTCCGGACGCACGCTAAAGCTCGCGCTACTTCCGGTTCATTTAGCTTACGCAGTTTCCGGACGCAAGCTAAAGCTCGCGCTACTTCCGGTTCTTTAACTTGCGCAGTTTCCGGACGCAAGCTAAAGCTCGCGCTACTTCCGGTTTACTTAACTTGCGCAGTTTCCGGACGCAAGCTAAAGCTCGCGCTACTTCCGGTTCAATTTAGGTCTGAAAACCACGATTTAGGGCCGCTTGTCCCGGTTCCGGATCATGCAATGAAGTGCACGCCACCCTCGTTTCCGGCGGCTATTCCGTATGGGCCTTGTTTTGGTACAGCGGGGCTTCGTCTCCGATTGCCTTCAGTATCTCGCCCGCGTTGAAGAACGGCGCGCCTAGTTGGGCTCTCAGGAGAATCTCTTGATAGATCCTCCAGCCGTCTTTCGACTCGCCCTTCGTGGGAAGGATGCGGTGGAGGCGTTGGACGCGCCCTTCAAGGTTCGTGAAAGTTCCGTCGGATTCGGCCGGGGCGTTCGTCGGCAGTACGACGCTTGCGTAGTTGAGGGCCTCGGACTCCGAAATGCCTTGATACACCAAGAACTCCACGGTTTCCAACGCGCGCTGCACCAACTCGCGGTCCGGATGGGCTTCGAAGGGGTCTACGTTGGCAAGCCACAACGCGCGAATCTTGCCTTCGGCGCAGGCTTTGAGAATGCCCTCGGTATCGAGCCCGCGGTCTTTTTCGGGGATCGGCTTGCGGCCGGGCAGCATGTCCGGCAGAATTCCCAACTCTTCGCAGCCTTGATCGTTTGCCTGCAGGCTGTAGAGGCTGTAGCCTCCGCCGGTGGCGTCGCCTAGCACGGCTAGGTTTCCGATCACGTCATTCGCGTCTTCTAGATTCAGCAGGTTGCGAGTGGTGATCACGGGCGCGCCGCTTTCGGCGAGAACTTTGCCTGCCTCGGCCAAGTCCGCGGTTTTGACTCCGGTTTCCTTGGCGGCGGCCTCTGCGGTCACTCCGCTCAGGCCCTTTTTAACCGCGTCCGGCACTTTGAGCCCTGCGTCCACCGCGGCTTTGAGGAGTCCGCCGGCGAGAGCATTTTCCGTCCCCGGTTTGTACCGGAGGACCACGTGGGCGAAGCTGTCGACGTCGGTCGCCTTGTCGCTTGCGACAATCACCTTCGCTCCGCCGTTGAACCATGCTTTGCGGACTCGCAGGAAGAGAATCGGCTCTTCGTCCGCGAGAGAGCAGCCGAAGACCAAAATGCCTTTCTTGTGCTCATAGCTCTGGATGGAATTCTGGGTTTCCGGTTTTCCGAGCGAGCGCTCCAGCCGCTGGTCTACGGTCTGAAGGGTTTTGGTGAAGCGGTGGTCGATGTTGTTGCTCTTGAACAGGCCGCGGAACAGCCGCTGGAGCATGAAAACGTCTTCGTTGGAGCACGTGCCCCCCACGAGCGCGGCCACCTTTTTGCCTTGGAATGCGTGAAGGATCTCCGCGTAGGCGTCAGGCCATTCGCAGGGGCCCAGGTAATCCGCGCCTCTTAAGAGCGGGGTGGTGAGGCGCTTTTCGCTGTTATAAAACTCGTGGCCGAACTTGCCGCGGTCGCAGGTCCATTCTTCGTTGACCGCTTCGTTGGTTCTACCGTTGATCCGGACCATCTTGTTGACCCGGTAGTCGAACCAAATATTGCAGCCATTCGAGCAGACGGTGCAGATGGCGGGCTTGGTTTCCAGGTCCCAGGGCCTTGCGCGGAACCGGTAAGTGGCGTTGGTCAGCGCGCCGACCGGGCAGATCTCGATGACGTTGCCGCTGAACTTGGATTCGAAGTCTCTTAGCTCGAAGGTAGAGGGCTGCATCGAGGCGCCCCGGAAACGAAACGCCAGTTGGGAGTCGCCCGAGATTTCCTCGGTGAACCGCACGCAGCGGCCGCACTGGATGCATCGCTCCAAGTCCAGAGTCACGTACTGTGAGAGGGGAAAGGCCTTGGGCAGGTGGCGCTTGAGCTCCACGAAACGGCTGGTGGAGGGGCCGTAGAAAAGGGTGTTGTTTTGGAGCGGGCATTCGCCGCCTCTATCGCAAATGGGGCAGTCCAGCGGGTGGTTGATCAAAAGGAATTCGAGGACGCCGCGCCTGTCCCGGTGGACGGCTTCGGTGTCGGTGTAGATCGCCATACCTTCCGAAGCAGGCAAGGTGCAGGCGGCCTGCGGCTTCGGCATTTTTTTAATCGTGCCGTCCGGGCCCTTAAAACCAACTTCGACAATGCACATTCGGCACATGCCGACCGGCTTGAGCCGAGAGTGGTAGCAAAAGATCGGGATTTCGAGCCCCAATCTCTTCACTGATTCGACGATGACCTCCCCTTTCGGGACTTTCAACTCGACATCGTTGACCGAGATGGTGACTGTTTCCGTTGCTGCGACCGCTGCCATTGACTTAGGATACTGTGTACCCGAAATACGGCCTGGGTAGTTGGCGAAGCGCCCGATTTATAACGGCCAGAGCCGACTTCTCCCCTTGCCGGGGGCCCTGAGCCTGTCGAAGGGAGGGGAGATCGAGAGGGGTGAACTCTAGCGCATTGCTCTGGGTAGCGTGAGAGAAATGCCATTCGCCTTCTGGCACCCCTACTTCAAGCTAAAATCCTACCTACGAGGTGGGAAACCTGGAGTTCATCCACCCCAACCCTCCTTCAAAGGAGGGAGTGGCTTTGTTCTAAATAATGCGGGCCCTTCGCGCCCGCATTGGGTTTTGCGATTGCCTCTAAAGCTGGCCCTTCTACAGTTTTCAGAATTGTGATGAAGGCAGATTTGAAAGGCCCTTGCGAGTTTTGCGATGGCCTCTAAAGGTCACGCTACCGCAGGTTCAACACGAAGATGAAAGCACACCCAGAGCACAGAAGCAGGCAAAGAGTTGGCGGACTTGGTTGGAACAGTCTATAGGCCAATTATTAGGGACAAATCCCCAGTTTGCCTCTACCTCATGATATGATGTATATCAAGGGGGTGGATGGTGCAATATGGTTTACCGACGTTGTGGGTTTACGCTCATTGAACTTCTTGTTGTGATTGCGATCATCGCGATCCTTGCGGGGCTCTTGTTTCCCGCTTTTGTTCAGGCCAAAGCGGCGGCAGGCAACGCCAAGACGATCAGCAACATCCGGCAGATGGGCACTGCCTTTCAGCTTTATCTCGGCGACAACGACGACGGGTATCCGGCGGCAACGGATGGGAGCCAGGGCGTTGGAATTCTGGGCGGTTGGGTGTTTTATTCGGCTTATACGGGGACCAACGCGGGCACCTTTGACGTCACCAAAGGCACGATGTACACCTATGTCGATTCCAAGGATGTCTACAAGAGCGCGGCCGATCCGGACGCGCAGCAGTCCGGCAACTCGTTTGCGATGAACGGCTATCTTACGGTTTGGAACTCGAGCGGGCTGAACCCCGGAATTAACTCCAACGCCGTCCCCTACCCTTCGAGCACGATGCTGCTGGGCGAGGAGGGGTGTGGGGGGCCTTCGCTTTTTGGGTACGGGTATACGAATGGGACCAACGATGGCTACTTCAACCCGATTTACGATCATTTCGCGAAGTTCCACCCCGGGGGGACGGCGATCGATTTTTGCGACACGCACGCCAAGATCATTCAGGCGGAGGACCACTTCGTGCAAACGATTTGTGGGACTAGCGCGCAGTGTTTTTAGGGCGGATTAGTGAGGAGCTTCGCGGCCTTACGGTTTCGCTGTTTTCCGGAATCAACCACCGGGGGAACAGAAATCCCCGTTCCTGAGAATTCCTAGGCTCGGAGGTTTGGCCGTTAGAGGGGCTGTTGGGAAATAAGAAACGAGCGCGGCTCCGTGGTCCTCTAAGAATACGCAAGCACATTGCGCCCCTTCAGGGCTTCAAGAAGAAGGGAGGGCGCCAGTACCAGGGCTTCGCCCTTCGCTATATTCTGTCGCCCCGTTGGGGCTGGGGAGGGCAGGTTTTCTGGGCAGGGCTATGGTCCATTTTCATGACCAGCTGAGTCTCCACTTCGCTTTATCCTCGCTAAAGTTTGTCGTCCCTGTTGGGCTGGGGAGGGCAGGTTTTCTGGGCGGGGCTGTGGTCCCATTTTCACGACCGGCTGTGCCTCCACTTCACTTTATCCTCGCTAAACTTTGTCGCCCCTGTTGCACCGCCGCCGGGGTGCCGGATGAAAAATGCGTCCTACCGGTGGTGTCGCTTCGCGGTTACCCGGGTTTCATGCCTCCGGCATGGGGCAGAGAGGTTCTGGATGGCTGGCCGAGTTCAAATTCAAACGTTGTGATCGCGGAGCAAAGCAAGGGGTCGCCCTCCTCAGGTTCAAACGCCGCGAGCGCAGGAGTTTCTTCCCGCCCAGGACAAGGCTCTGGCCAGGGAGGACAACTTCGGGATGGTCATCTGCGGCGACGCTTTGGTAGTGCGGCCGCTGCTGAGCCACCTGGCTGGGGCGGCGTCACGGAGTTGACTTCCAGAAAATCCGAAAAGTCGACGCTGATCAGATATTTGCCGTCCGCGGTCCAGCATAGGGGCGAGCCTATTGCTTGCTGATCGTCCAGTTCTCCTACTTGCTTGAACGTATAGGGGTTCCAGATGCGCACGGTTCGGTCGTCGCCGGAGGTGGCGATCCATTGACCATTGGGCGAGTAGGCGCAGTGCACAACCCAGTCCGAGTGGCCATAAAGGGTGCCCAGCTTCTTGTGGGACTTGGTATCCCAGACGACCGCCTTACCGTCGCGGCCGGCGGTGACGCAGCGGGTGCCCGCGGGGTTGTAGGAGATATCGAAAACGCCCTGGCTGTTAGGATCGGTGTAGAACCCGTCTACTTTGCCGTTCGCGCCGTATTCTCTGGCTCCCGGGCCGAGAATACCTACTCCGAATTCGACTAAGTTTCCCGCAGAAAGTTGCACTGTAGAAATTTGCGCCGTTGCCCGCAATCGTTGCGACGGACTTACCGGACGCGGGATTCCAGATTTTCACCACGTCGTCTTTTCCCGTGCTGACAAGGAGGGTTCGGGGATAGTTGAAGCTCAGGTCTTGAATGCCCCGTTGGTGGCCTATCATGGTTTGGAGCTTGGCTCCGGTTTCCGCGTTCCAGGTGAAGATCCGCGCGGATTCGTCTCCGGAGGCGATGATCTCGCCGTCCGAACTCCAGGCAACCGCCATCGGAGGTTGGGGATGGCCGACCATGGACCGGATCGTAGCATGGGTGGCGGCATCCATGATGCGCACGGTTTTGTCTTCGCAGGAACAGACAAATCGGGAACCCTTGGGACCGGCGGCGAGGGCCAGCGGCCGGATCCCTTCCACGGTTTTGAGGGGTTTGACTTGAACAGAGGCCTTGGCCTGAATTGGCGCCAAGGCAGCGAGAATCAGAATTGGGATCATATTTTGTTGGCGTCCTCCGTGACCACCAAGAGAATTAAACGAGCGAGACACGCAATTGTGACAGCCGCTCGACGTAAACAACCGATAATGAGTACAAGCGATGAACTCTTTTTCCGGCGCCAAGGAACCTGAGCCTACCTTTGTCGCCGAAGAGACACGCAAACCGCTCGGTCGCCGGGAAGTGGCCAAGGGATTTGCGTGGAACGCTTCCATGAACGTCGCCGTTCGCGTTGTGCTGATGGCGGCCCAGATTGTTTTCTATCGGCTTCTCGGGCCGGGGCCGATCGGAATCTACTCGGCGATGGTTCCGGTCTACATGATTTGCGAGAGCCTTCGCGACGCCGGTCTTGCCCTGACGTACGTGGCCGACCGCGACGCTCACGGAAGCCGCGAGGGCCAATACGCGACCTTGGCGATGCTGAACGCCATCGTGTTTGCCGCAATCATTTTCTTTGCCCGGGGATTGGTGGTGAGGCTTTTTGGCCGGCAGGAGTTCGATTGGGGATTGCAAATGGTGGCCCTTGCAGTGCTTCTCACCGGATTCAGCACGGTCCCCGCGAACAAGCTTCAGAAGAATGCGCGGTTCCGGGATGCGGGCATGATCGATCTCGCGTCGTCCGTTCTTTCGGCCGCGGTTGCGTTTGTTTTGGTTTTCCAGGGACTTGGTTACAAGGCGCTGATCTGGCAATTCGTTCTACGCAGCGTGTTCTTTACGGTCGGCTGCTGGCTGGTTGAGCCGGTGAAGTTTGCGAGAATCCATTCCTCGGTTGTGAAAGCGGTGGGGAAGCATGCGAGCCACAATCTGCTGAACAACTTTTCCTTCACTTTCTACACGGTGGCCGACAACCTCATGGTGTTGAAGCTGTTTGGACCGATGGCCCTGGGCAACTATAACGCGGCATACACGTTCGGCATGAAACCGGTGGACTTTTTCGGTTCGCCGCTTGCGAAGACTTTGCTTATCGCTTACTCGCGAAAGAGCCACGATGTGGAGGCGCTGACGAACGCCTTCGTAAGGACGATCTGCATCACTCTCCTCGCGATGGCGCCGGTTTACGCGCTTGTCGGGGCGTTTGCCAAGCCTCTGACGGTGATGCTGCTAAGCAAGAGCTTTCAGGGGGCGGGGCCGCTATTGGCCATTTTGGTGATCGTATTGCGGATTCCGCTCGGTCGGGCTGCTGTGCGGCAATGCGCTGGTCGCGATGAACAAGCCGGTGCTGAACTTCTACGGCTGGGTCTGCGCTTACGCGGTGGTGGCTTCCATTTTGTTCTTCAACCGGGGGCATTTGGCTTTGCCGCTGGTGGTTGAGGCGCTGACCGCCGGTGCGGTGACCGTTTATTCGGTGACCGCGATTTCCGCTTTCTCCATCCTTCGCCCCCGGGGCGAGAACGCGCGGAAGCTCTGGCGAGCGCTTGGGCTCTCGGCTTTGTCCGTTGTTATTGCCTGCGCAGCAACATGGTTGCCGTTTAGGGGATCTGGTTAACTGCGGCATTGGGGTTTTGGTTATTGGCTTTGTCCAGTTGCTGGGCGTGGGCGCGGTTTACGCGAAGTCTCCGAGGGCGTGTTTCTCCAAGCAGGGTTTGAAGCAGATATCTACGGAAATTTGAGTTGTCTGGTGGCGGGGATTCAAGGGAGTCTGTTGCATTGTGACCAGTTCGATTTGGTTACGTGCCTTAGCAAGCCCGAAAAACCAAACCTCAACCCTCCGGCACGCGGGGGCCAAGCTTTGGCGAGGGGAAACAGTCCGCGATAAGGTGTCCGACTTAGCAACTTCGGCGGGCCCAAGGCCCAGAGCAGTGGGGAGGGCGGTGAGCTTGCGAACCGGGGAGGGCGGGGAAAACAATTCCGGACCCCGAAGGACGATTCTTCCGAGATGAAACCCAATGCAACAGTCCCCAAGGGGTCAGCTGAACTGGCTTCGCCCGGTATTTTCGCGGGTCTCAGTTAAATTTAAGATTACGATACTCGTAATTGCTCCTCCCGATCACCTATCCCTATTGGACCAACGTCGTGCCCTAGTAACCGTGAAAATCCATGATAATCCTTATTGCAGCAGCCATTACCCTTCAGACGCCCCAACGGAACAACAACCAATGGGCGGGCCTCATTTTGCACAGCGCCAAGGCCCAGAAAGTTGCACAGCAAGCAAGGGCGGCGATGCCGCTATCGCCCACGAGATTGCCACGGTCATCGCAGGGCTCAACAAAAGGTGCAAATGCCTCCAACCCTTCGGCGGGGGCTCAGCCCGAGAAAGGGAGCACGACGCAGAACCGGTTTATCCATCCATATGATCCAGAAGCTGAAAAATGGGCGGAGGCGTGGCAAAAAGAGGGGCAGCAGCTCCGGGCGAAGGCCTGGGAAATAATTAACCGGGCGATAGGGCCGGGGCACTGGATTTCCTGAAGGATGCCTATATAAACCACCCCGACGCCACCTTTGGGGAGTTCATCGTGGACTTGGATCTGGAACTCGGCCGAAACAAAGACGCCTATAGAGATTTGATGTACTACGGTCAATCCGGTGACCTGACGTCCCTCCCTCGCCTATCGCTAGTCGCGGCGCTCAACGGTCAGGTTGAGCGCAGGACAAGCGAGAGTTCCTGCGGAACACTATCCTCCACGGCTCCATATTCGATGAGGCAGACGAGGAGTTGCCACGTGGTAATACGCTTAAGGAGGTTGTTGCTCTCAGCTATCTCGCTCTTGCTGGCGAAGAGAGGCCGAACGACTACGAAGCGGCAATCTTCTACTCTCAGCAGGCAGTACGCTTAGACCCTGGCGACCCAACCCCGCTGGCGTCACTGTCTTGGGCCTACGAGGAAGCTGGCCGATTGCTCGACGCTGAACAGACCGCTCAAGAGGTGTTGACGGAGGTTCATTCCCCTAAGTGGCGCTCATACGAGAGGATGATGGTAGCGATGTTCACAGAGCAAGTTAAGAGATTCGGGAACGTAGCGAAACCAATCTTCGAACTCAAGTAGATGCTGGGGTTAAGATGATAGTTCCAGTGTTATTCGCTTTGGTCGCGCTTCAGACAAAGCAAACGAACAACGACCAATGGGCGAGCCTTATCCTTCACAGCGCCAAGGCCCAAAAATACGCGCGTGACGCAAAATCATTAAAGGCGCCTTTGCCTACGAACTTGCCTCAGCCGTCACAAGGTCCCGCGGGCAGCGCAAGTTCCTCCAACCCTTCGACGGGGGCTCAGCCCAAACCAGGGGGCACGTCCCTGAATCGGTTTATGCTTCCATACGACGGTAGGGATGAAGGCTGGTGGCAGGCTTGGCAGAAAGAAGGGCAGCAGCTCCGGGCGAAGGCCAGGGAAATAATTAAGTCGGGCGATAGGGCCGGAGCACTGGATTTCTTGAAGGATGCCTATGTTAACCATCCCTACGGTGACATAGGAGCCTTTATCGTGGATTTGGATCTGGAACTCGGCCGAAACAAAGACGCCTACAGAGATTTGATGTGTTACGACCAATATGCCGATATCACCGCCCTCCCTCGCCTATCGCTAGTCGCGGCGCTCAACGGTCAGGTTGAGCCGGGTCAGGCCCAATTCGTGCGGAATTCGGTCATCCATCATTCAATGTACGAGGAGCAGGGCGAGAGATTGCCGATTGGCGGTAGCCCGCAGGAGGTTGTTGCTCTCAGCTATCTTGCGCTAGCCGAAGAGTTGGTCCCGACTGATTACGAGGCGGCAATCTTCTACGAGCAAGAAGCAGTGCGTTTGGACCCTGGCGACCCAACCCCGCTCGCGGCGTTGTCTGCTGCCTATTTGGAGGCCGGCCGACTTCTTGACGCTGAACAAGCAGCCGAGGAGGCGTTGGCGGAAATTCATTCTCCTAAGTGGCGCTCATACGAAACATTGATGGTTCAGGACTGCGTGAGGATTGTCAAGAAGTTTGGGAACGTAGGGAAACCAATCTTCGAGCTCAAGTAACGGGCCTCGGTTGAGATGATAATCCTTATTGCCTTAGCCATTACCCTTCAGTCGCCGCCAGAGCCACCAACCTGGAGTAATCGCATCCTGCATAGCCCCAAGGCTCAAAAATGCATACAGCAGGGGTAGTATCCGCCGATGATCGTTGGCGCGATGCTTTTGGACCTCCGGCTTGAAGGTTGCCGCTCTCTAAAAGATAAGCGGCGGATCTTACGCAGCCTGCTTGAAAAGGCGAGGAATCAGTTCCATGTTGCCATCTCCGAAGTTGACGACATGGATCTCTGGCAAAACGCGGGGGTGGGCGTTTCTTGCGTGAGCAACAACCAGGTGCAAGCGGAGAGCACGCTTCGGCACGTGTTGGATTTCATTGACGAGAACCCGCTTGTGGAGACGGCGAGCGTCGTCACGGAGATGATAAGAGTTCCGTAGGATTGATCTTTCAAACGCAGGAGGCGTCAATACTTGCGTGACTTACCGCCAGTGCTTACCCCTAGCTTTGCTTTTCTTAGCTTCCGGTCCTGCAGCCGCGCAGGTCGACCTTCCTCACCTCATCGATACTCTGGCCACCCAGGAACTGGGTGCCAGCGGTTCGCCTGGGCTTATTGTGGGGGCGTCGTTCGAGGACCACACCGTGGTGGCGAAGGGTTATGGGCGGACCGATAACGCGTCGGGCGGATCGCCGACTTTGGACACCGTGTTCTCCATCGGGCCCTTGTCCAGTTCGCTCACTTCGTTCGGATTGATGCTGTTGATCGACCAGAAGAAGATATCACTGGAGACGCCCGCCTCAAAATACGTGGACAAGCTGCCCAAAGCTTGGCAGGGGATTACGATTCGGCAGTTCCTGGATCAGTCCAGCGGCATTCCCAACTTTCGGAAGGCTCTGACCGGAACCGAGGTCCAAGAAGACACCTGGCTGAATGCGCTCGATCGGACGGAGCTTGAGCCCATGCAGTTCACTCCTGGAACCCAGCAGAAGTTTGAGATTGGGAACTACGCGGTTGTTGGCCGGCTGATTGAGAAACTCTCGGGGAAGCCATACCTTCAATACATGAAGGACGCGGTGTTTACTCCGCTTGGCATGACGCATACCGGGATTGGCCTTACGGCAAACTTGGCGAGCGGTTATCAGATTGAAAAAGGTTCGCTCCGCCCCGCCAAGCAGACTCTTCCCAACTATCTTGTTCCCGCCGCCGGGCTTCAGAGTTCGGTTGGTGATTTGTTGAAGTGGGAGGAGGCGATGTATTCGTCCAAGCTTCTTTCCGTTCCCCTCTATAAGGAGATGTTCCACCCCAATGTTCCTCCCGCGCCCGCTCACGGCCACAACGCCCTGGGCTGGCAGACAAGGATCCTTGGGCATGACCTTCTTGCCGACCAGGGGGGAAGCATCAGCGGGTTTGACTCGCGCATGGTCATCGATCTCACGCGCGGGGTCGCGGTGGTTGCGGTTCGCAACTCGTCGGGGGGGAAGAGCGACTTGGACCGAATGTGCGTCGCGATCCTTCAGCAAGGCATGGGGGCAGGGACCGTTCCTCCGGTCTTTCCCGCGCGCAAGGGCAGGCAATCGCGGCGGCCCAGGTGGCTTTTCTAGACGCAAATCGAGCAACGATCCGCAAAAAACTCGCGTTTTGCCGTCAACCGGGTGCGGCCCTCGTATTAAATTTGACGATAATCACTGTAACGTCAAGTTTAGATTCGTTCCACAAGTTTAAACCGTATCCTTCCTGAGAGAAAAAACATGGCCATTCGAGAAGAAATAGCTACCACCGAGCAGGAGACCAAGGTCGCCGGCTCCCCCGTCACTTTGACCGATAGAGCAGCGCAGGAGCTTAAAAGCCTGTTGCTCGAACAGGAAAAGCCAGACGCCGCGTTGCGGGTTTGGGTTGCGGGCGGCGGCTGTTCCGGCTTGCAGTACGGTATGGCGCTGGACGAATCCGCGCCGGAAGAAGGGGATCAGATCCTCAACGATCACGAGATCAAGATCCTCGTGGATGAACTGAGCCTGCGTTATATGACGGGCTCGGTGGTGGATTACGTCGAACGACCAGTTCGGCGGCGGGTTCAAGATCGAAAACCCGAATGCAGTCAAGTCCTGCGGTTGCGGCTCCTCCTTCTCGACCGGCGAGGAAGGCATGGAAGGGCTGGAGAACGGCGGCGGCTGCGGAAGTTGCGGCTGCCACTAGCCGGTTCTATAGGTTAATTAACGCGCCCTTTCAGGGCTCCCCAGAGTGTTGCGGCGTTTACCAGGGCTCCGTGATCCGCCTTACGGCGGAACAATCCACCCTTCGCTATGTCAACTCGGCCCTTTGGGCCTGGACCCGTTTGGCGGTTTTTACCAGGGCTCCGTGATCCGCCTTGCGGCGAATCACTCCACCCTTCGCTATGTCAACTCGGCCCTTTGGGCCTGGACCCGTTTGGCGGTTTTTACCAGGGCTTCGTGATCCGCCTTGCGGCGGAACACTCCTCCCTTCGCTATGTCAACTCGGCCCGTTGGGCCTGGACTGTCTGGGGGCTTTTTACCAGGGCTTCGTGATTCCGCCTTGCGGCGGAACACTCCACCCTTCGCTATGTCAACTCGGCCCTTTGGGCCTGCGTCGTATGTTGCGGCTTTTACCAGGGCTATACGGGAGATAATGCTCACGGCCCGCGATCGCTGGGCTACTTCGGCCTGATCTTGTTCACCTGGCTGACTTCGACGTTGATCTGCTGGTTCTTCAGGCCCTGTTCCAGAAGCATGCCTGTTAGCGTGTTGCCGTTTTGCGTGAGGGTGCCGGTTAGGTTATCGGTGCCGTTTGAAAACGTGGCCGTGGCAACTAAGGCGCCGGTGCCGGCGATCGAGCCGGAAAGAGGGCCGGTTACCCCCGACTCGGTAAAAGTGCCGCCGACCGCTCCGTTCTCGTTCACCACGACGTTCATCGAACCGGAGTCTCCGGAAGCGCCTTGCCACAACCCGTCGTAAACTCCAACGAACGGGCTGTTTACCGTTGTGGTCGTCGTACCCCCGGTAGAGGTGCCGCCGCAACCGGCAAGCAAAGAGCAACCCAAACCCGCGCAAACAAAAAACAACAGCTTCTTCATTGTAAAAGGAATCATAACACCATCCCGCCTTCTCTGTTTGACGTCGCATGGTCTCACGAAGTTTTAAGAAAGGCTGCATAGAATACGGTAGTGGGGGTTCCGTTCGCGTTACCCAGGTTTAAACAGGAGGACGAACATTAAAAATATGAAAAGAGCAAAGATGCTGATGGCGGCAATGGCCGCCGTCGCAGTAATGACGGTTTCGATGCCGGCTATGGCACAACAGGGCCCTGGTGGACCTGGTGGCCGGGGCGGCGGTGGCGGGCGCGGCGGCTTTGGCGGCGGCCCGAGAATGGACCCGATGCCTGGCCTTGCCGCCGAACTTGGCCTTAGCTCCTCGCAGCAGACCAAGATCAAGGCAATCATGGACAACACGCGTTCCCAAATGCGGTCCATGTTTGGTGGCGGCGCCCGAGGTGGCGGCGGTGGCGCGCAAGGGGGCCCTCCTCCTGACATGCGCGAGAAAATGGAGACTGCGATGAAGGCCGAGGAAAGCCAGATCGACGCGGTTTTGACATCTTCCCAAAAGAGCAAGCTCGCGGCGGATGGCGGCATCCGCGGCGCCACCGCGGTTGGCGAGTATCGCCATGAGCTCGAGAAGCTCGGAGTCAACGCCACTCAGAAGCACAAGGCGAACGTTATCCTGGCCGACATGGGTTCCAAGATGGCGGCCATGCGGGCTCAGATGATGGCCGGCGGCGGCGGGGGCGGAACTCGCGGCGGTGGCCGTGGCGCGGGCGGCGGTATGCGCGAAGCGATGGCAGGCTATCGCACGCAAATCGAAGCTGTTCTGACGCCCGCGCAAAAGGCCAAGTTTGAGGCTGACATGCCGGAGCGCGGCGGTGGCCGCGGCGGTCCTGGTGGGCGCGGCGGTCCTGGTGGCCCCGGAGGCCCTGGCGGTGCCGGAGGCGGGCGAGGCGCTCGCTAAACTGCAAAGAAAGTCACAAAGGAGTGGTGTGCGTCAATGAACCTATTAGTGCTTGAAGACGATGAAAGCGTTGCCAGACTGCTGCAGCAGGCAACGGAAGAAGCCGGCTACAGCGTAAAGGTGGTTGACGACGGGTACGTGGCCTTGGATGCCGGCAAGGCCACGGACCTGGATCTGCTCCTGCTGGACGTGATGGTGCCGAGGCTCAACGGTTTCGAGATCACCCGGCGTCTACGCGAGGCGGGCGTGGCTACGCCCATCCTCATCATTACGGCGAGGGACGCGCTGGAAGACAAGGTTAAAGGCCTCGACGCCGGCGCGGACGACTATATTGTCAAGCCGTTTGAGCTTGCGGAGCTTCTCGCACGAATCCGCGCCCTGCTTCGGCGTGGCAACCCATCGGGCGGCACTTTGAAGGTCGCGGACTTGGTGCTAGACACAGAGTCCAGACAGGTCACGCGCAGCGGCGTGACGGTTTCGCTTTCGGCCACCGAGTTCTCGCTGTTGGAATACCTGATGCGAAACGCGGGCCGAGTTTTAACTCGCGCGATGATTGTGGACCACGTTTGGCAGTACGATTTTGACGGCAACGACAACGTGCTGGACGTTTATATCAGCTATCTTCGCAAGAAGGTGGACCGGAACAACGATACGCCGTTGATCCAGAAATTCGCGGCGTTGGCTATAGAGTGGTGGATTCCCGTGCATCTTAAGCTCAAATCCATGCGGACGCGCACGACCCTGGGGTTCGTGCTGATCATCGGTGTTGTATTGGCCAGTTCGATCACCGGCCTGACGACGATGGCGCAAAACAACGCCGAGTACGACAACCACCAGATGTTGAAGAAGGTGGCAGACGAGGGGGCAAAGGTTCTCGACGCCAAGGACTGGAAGCAAAAGCTTATCCAGTTGGCATCCTCCCCCGAGGTTTCGGAACGCAATATAACGGTTTGGGCGGTGCAGTTTCGGCGTCCGGACGGCCCTCCTCCGGATGGCGGGCAGACCCATAACCGGGGTAGTGGCGACAGTGAAGACAGTCACGCGCGGTCCCAATCTCAGGGAGACTCCAACGGCGGGCGGAACCCTCGACAGGAAGAAGTTTTATGGCAGTCACGCGCCGATATTCCCCCGCAGTACCCACGCGGCAATAACACTGCCCAGAAAACGAAAGAGCAAATTGCTTACGACAACAAATACGCGGTGGAAATAAGCCGGGCCGGGCGGGGTCGCGCGGTCCTTGCCTCCAGACTTAACGCGGGCGTTGCGCGGGAAATCCAACGCCGCCGCCTGGATATGCTGCTGATGGGCGGCTTTGTGGTTTTGGCGGTTGGGGCGGGGGCGTGGCTGCTAGTGGGCATGACGTTGTCGCCTATTCGTAAGCTTGCCCGGCAAGCGGCGAGTGCTTCGGCGGAGAATTTATCGGTTCGGTTGGAGCCGCCGTCGAACGATGCCGAGGTTGTGGACCTCGTGACGATGCTCAACGTTTTCTTAACCCGGTTTGCGGAAACCGCGGAATCCAAGGGCCGTTTCTACGCGGCTGCCTCCCATGAATTGCGCACTCCGCTACAGGCTCTTTCGGGCCACCTGGAATTGGCACTCAGCCGCGAAAGAACGGCGGAAGAATATAGGGGCGCGCTTGAAGAGGCGAAGAAGCAATCCGGTCGTCTGAAGTCGCTCGTCCAGAGCCTTCTCTTGCTCCACCAGCTTGAAAACAACGCGGACAGGGAGCGAGACTCGGTCAACATCGCCTCGATTTGTCGCTCGACGCTCCAGCAGCTCAACCCGATTGTTACGGCGCGCAAACTTTCGGTTTCGATCGACATTCCGCCCGAGGCCACGGTTTCTGCGATCTCCAACCACGCGGAGATCCTTGTAAGGAACCTGCTGGAGAATGCGGCCAAATATGCGACGGAGGGGAAGGCGGTTACCGTCACGTTCCGGTCCGGCGACAGCGGCAGCGTGCTGGAGATCTTTGATGACTGTGAACCCATCCCGGGCTGGACGGGAGAAAAGGCTTACGAAGCCTTCTACCGCCCGGACCACGCCCGCAACGCCAAGACCGGCGGCAACGGCTTGGGACTGGCCATCTGCCGGGCAGTAGCCCACGCGGACGGTTGGGAGTTGCAGATCGAGCAAGTGGAGACTGGATTCTTGGCGAGGGTCCTTTTCCCTGGCCAGGAAGTTCCGGAAAAGGGTCCGGCACGCCGGACGAAAGAAAAGCCGGTGCATGGTTCCGCGGTTGCAGATAACCCTGTTAGCTAGGTTGGGGAGATTGTCTTACCTAACCAGCAAGACAGCGATGAGCGCGCCGAGGGTGAGCGTGAGAGCGATAACTCTGGAGAACGACGGAGCCTGCTTGCTAATGAAGCCAGGCTGCTTCGCGACAGGGGGTTTGGAACTGCCGATCGGAACGAACATTACCGGCTTTCCGTTGGCCAATCTCAGGTTGCTTTTGATGGTGTTCATATTAAGAAATACAAGCCTCGAGACGGGCCAGTTTCCGGTTGGGCCGAAAGGCCCGGGACCCTTAGCGCCTTGCTTTCACCAGGGATGGCAGGATGAAAATGCCAAACAGCACCGGCAATACAAACGCCTCGATTCCATCGATGGCAAAGTCCAGCGGCACGCCTAAAAACGGCAGGGCGAAGGCGGCTACTCCTTCGAGCGGAACTTCCAGCGCAAGGAGCAGAAAAGTGAGACAGGCCCCAAGGGTGAGGGCGAGGACCTTTACGTGCACGGGCACGGTTTTATCTAGGAATAGGGCCCGGCCGGACTGGCGCTTGCCAATAGCGTTCAGGGTCATAGCCCGTCCGGCCACCAAACGTCGGTTGCTCTTCATCAGTTGCATGTAGGCAAATACAGCGATGAAGCCAAGCGAGGTTTCCAGTTGGGCCAAAAGGCCCGGGATTTACTGTTGGGCGGTGAACATCATCACGTAGCTGTTCGTGGTGTCTGCGTAGGCCACCCACACGTCGTGGGTTTTCGTATCGACGGTAATGCTGTGGCAACCTGCCGGATTGGCAACGTGGCCCAGCAGCGTCCCGCCGTTATCGGACATCTGCACCACGTCGATTTGGCCCGCGCCGGGAATGTACAGGCGCTTCAGCCCGGGATCATAGGCGATTTGGTCGCTGTTTTTCACCACGTCCATCGTGCTCACGATCTTGCCGGAATCCGCGTCCAGGATTACCAGTTTGCCGTTTTTGCCGACGCTGTAGAGCCGATCCATGGCCGCGTCCTCCGCTAGGCCGTGGGGGCTCGTCAAATCGCCCAGCGGGTATTCGGCGACCACTTTATGCGCCTCGATATCGACGACCTGAATCGCGTTTGCAGACTTGATGTTCTGAAAGATCTTGCCGCGGCCGTTGTCCAGCACCATCACTTCCGGTGCTTCCTTTATGGCTACGGTCTGCACCACTTTCAATGTGGATGGGTCCACGAACCAGAGGTTGGTTCCGTCGTCGTTGTCAACATAGATCGTGCCGTGCTTGGCGTCCCATATTACGGAGTCGCCCGGACCATCGAGTGGAAGAGAACCGGTCTTCATCCAAGAGGAGGTATCGAACTGAACGAGCGTCTTGCCCGGGCCTGCCGCGTAAAGTTTATGTCCGGCGGGATCGGCATCCAGCCCGTTGACCTCGCAGGTCGCATCCACTTCTTTCACCTCGCGGCTGTCCAGATTCACGACCGTAAACGAAGACTTACCTGGATGGGCGGCAAAGACCATCCGCTCGCCTCCGTCGAAATTCATGAAATCGTAATGGCCGGCACCCCCGGGAACGGTAATGGGCGCCTGCGCAACCAGCGGTGGCTGAGCGGCTTGTCGTGAAAGCAATAATGGCAACAGGGCAATGGTGAGCATTCTCGGTCTTAATCTCCTCTCTAGGGCATTGATAATACGGACAGTATATTAACCGGCTGTTAAGGTTACTCCGCGGTGCGGGATCAGGGCGGGTTCAAATGATAATTTGGAAGCCATGCGTCTCGCACTCGTTTCCGCTCTCGTTGCCCTTGCCTCGCTTGGTTACTCCCAGGACCACTACCGGTTTATCGTCACGGGCGACGACCGCTGGGATACCGGGCAACCCCGACAGGGATTGGATGAGAATGGGGTGAATGTTGCCGCGATGAAGCGGCTGGCCACCGCCATCATCAATGAGAAGCCGGCGATACTCCTTTTCAACGGGGACTGTGTGGGGGGAGGAAAGACCGACGACGAAGAAGCCTCCCAGTTCCAAACCTTCATTGGCACGATGAAGCCGATTTACGACGCGGGGATCAAGGTCTTGTCCATCCGGGGCAATCATGAAATGCACTGCCCTCACTCGGCCGATGTTTGGCGGAAGACCTTTGCCGGTCCGTATGCCAATCCCGGCGGCGGCCCCGCCGGCGAGGAGGATTTGACCTTTGCCTTCCCTTACGGAAACACCTTATTCATTGGGCTCGACGAGTTCCAGTCCAACGATCCGACGATCAACCAAACGTGGCTGGACGCCACGCTGGCCCAGAACCACGCCAAGCACGTTTTCGCATTTGCCCACAAGATGGCTTTCAAGTCCGGCCACCATGTGGACGGCATGAACACGGTTCCCGCGGCGCGGGACAAGTTTTTGACCAGCCTTGTGAACGCGGGCGCCGAAGCGGTTTTCTTCGGGCACGACCACCTTTACGACCACGAGGTTGCGGTGAAGAACGGCTGGCCCGATGGCAAGGTCCTCCACCAGGTTGTGGTGGGCACGGCCGGGGCGCCGTTTGTCAGCGGTACGAACACGGAAGCGACCGACGGCGATTGGAAGTTGACCCATCTGGGCCATGTGGAGAACAAACTCGGCTACTGCGTGGTGGATGTGGACGGCGACAAGGTGACGGTGACGTTCAAAGGGGAAGTCAGCCCCGGCGATTTTGAGCCGGCGGACACCTTTACATTTGGCGACTCGAAGTAGTTTTTTAGCCAAAGAGGCTGTCGCAGTGCTCCAACCTGGGGCCATTCTCATCGCAGATCGCGTAGGGCACGTTTGCGCCGTTCATGGTTACCGCGGCGTGCCGGCCTTGCTTATCCAGAATGTAAAATTGCAGCCCAAAGTTTGGTTGGCCCCTATCGTTGAGGAGCCGCTTTTCAACCGTGTTGTGCGCGATGCGCTTGAGGGTCGCCATTCCGGCGTCCTTTGGGTGCATACCTTGCCGTAGGAACTCGACCGTGAGGAATGAACTGAGGTTGAACAGGTTGGCTTCTCCGCGCCCGGTTGAGCCTGCCGCGCCGATATCGCCATCCAAATAGAGCCCCGCGCCTAGAATTGGCGAATCACCTACTCGTCCGGGAATTTTGAATGCCAGCCCGCTCGTGGTGGTGACCCCGCAGATCTCGGCCTTTTCGTTGATTCCGTTGCAGTTGATGGTTCCGTAATAGTGGAGCGGGTTAATCAGCCCATCCCGAATCATCGAGAGCGCGGCCTGTCGGCCGGCTTCTTCTCGCTTTTCCGGGTTCAGATAATGCTCGGGATCGGTCCGTCTTTTCCATTCGAGATAGAGCCTTCTGGAAAGTTCGGTATTGAGGTCGTCCTCGACCGTGAAGCCCATTTTGCGGGCGAACTCTTGCGCCCCCTTTCCTACTAGCAGGTGATTGTCCGTGTTCTGCATCACGGCCCTGGCGACCTTGGAGGGAGTTCGAACGCCTTCCAGGGCAGCCACGCCGCCCGCCCACTTCCTGGGGCCGTGCATGCAGCAGGAGTCCAACTGCACCACGCCGTCCGCGTTCGGCAAGCCGCCGTAACCCACGGAGGTGTCGGTGGGGTCCAACTCCGGGATGTTCACGCATTCGATGACCGCGTCCAGAACATCGCTTCCGCCGGTTATCAGCTTGTAGGCGCGCCCAACCCCGGGCTCGGTCCCTCCGTTTCGGTCCGTAAACCCGTTCGCGGCGGATATGACGAGCGGCTTGACTGCGCTCTGCCTCCAAAAGGTAAGTCCGGCAGCTTTCGTAAGGGGGCTTCCGGCAGCGGCGAAACCGGCCGCTACGCCGGTTTTGAGCAGGGCTCTACGCGAGACTTCGAACGGCATGTATTAGGGACGTGAAACTGTCACGGTAAGGCGATTAAATCAGGCACTCCGCGAGCCGCAAAGCTTGGACCCTTATTTCCGGCATGGCAATGGTCTCCCATCTCGTTCCCCTGCAGAGGGGCCCGAGAGTCCATAGGGCGCCGGTTCGTTCGGTTCGGCCGTCTTCGTCTACCTCTATACCGATTCCCTGTTCGTCATAGTTCAGCAGCCCCAAGGCTCTGGCCGACTCCAGGAGCGGGTTTTTTGCTGCCCGCCAGTTGCAATCGGGCCCGGTGCAGTTGATGATCCAATCGGCGGTTTCGGACCCGCGGCTGGTTTGTATCTGAAACTGGTTGCCGTCCCACCGAACGTTGGCTAGCTGTCCGCGGCCAATGCTGAGCCGGTTCTCCGCAATAAGCGACTGAAGGGTCTCGTAGGCCGGCCGTGGAATGCGATGGCGGTGAACATCCCAGTACGGCGCCAAGCGCCTTAAGAAGCGCTCTTTGTCTCGGGCGGAAAGGGCCGCCCATATTTTGGGCGTAAACGGGCGAAGGCCGTCGACGACAGCCCGCCAGTTGTTACCCGATTCCCGTAAGACTCGGAAGAGGAAGCGCAGTATGTCCGGTCGTTGAAGGTCGCCGGCCTGAAACTGAACCGGCGTGTTCAACTGATGAACGCTTGGCATCAGGCCGCGCCTCGATCGGGCAACGATGCGACCTTTGTGGCCCGCGTTTGCCAATGCCATCACTTGGTCCACCATGGTCAGGCCTGTGCCGACTATGAAGATGGTGTCATCTGCCCTCACCCCGTGTAAGGCGTCCGGAGCCCATGGATTGGCAATGAACCGTGGTTCGGAGGCAACTGTTTCGAAGGGCATCGGCACGGTTGGCGGAAGGTGGCCAAGAGCGAGAACGTAAGCTTCTGCCGTCACCGTAGATCCCGAAGTTAGAAGGCTTAAGTTCTCCCCGATTCTTAGAAATGCGAGGGCGGTTTCCCTGCGGATCTGCAGTTCGGCCTTGGAAGTTCTTCGTTCACATTCTAGGGTATCGACCAGATATTGCCCATAGTAAGTGCGCGGGAAGTAAGTGTCATCCACTTTGTTGGGCGCCCCTAAACCCTTTGCCACCAACCATCTTGAAAAGTGGCCGGCGTCGTCAGGGAAGAGGCTTAGATTGATCGCCCTTACGTTCAGTAGGTGAGAGGTATCTGTGGTGCCATAGGCTACGCCAAGACCTACATCGGCATTCCGTTCGATCAAGGTCACGCGATCGCCGGCGCCCATTCTTCTCAGGAGTTGGATCGCGACGAGACTGCCTGAAGCTCCCCCGCCTATGACCGAAATGTGCCTTGTGTTATGAATCGTCATGCAGTAGTTCTCCGGTAGCCGGTCTGAGGACTTGACGGACCCGGCCCGACATTTTTTCAAAATTATAATAGATGACTATTATGATCTGATAAATCTGATATATAATCTATTATAGATCGCATTTGGAGCAAACCTACATGGCAACCGTTCTTTCCACCCGCTATTCGTCCACCGCCGCCCGCAAAGAGTATACGGTTGCTTCACTCATCAAGAAGCTTGACCGGGCCGTGTCCTTAACCACGGTTGAAAAGAGGGTCAGAGCAACGCAGGCGGCGGTAGCGGAAGCAGCCGCGCACCAAGATTTCCTTCCTGAGACATTCCTCCGTACGAACACCGGTTCCTACGCCCGCCGGCCATTGCACGTGGATCCGGCGGGCCGTTATTCGGTCTTGGTTATGGTTTGGGACAAGGATCAGGGCACGCCGCTCCACGACCACGGTGGACTTTGGGTTGTCGAGTGTCTTTACAAGGGCCAGATGCAGGTGACCAACTTTGAATACCTTGGGGAAGAGAACGGCATCCACCGATTTAATCCGACGACGCGTGAACAGGCAGTTGCCGGCGACACGGAGTTCCGCATACCACCCATGGAACACCATGTTGTCCGCAACGGCCTTGACACGCCTTCGGTGACGATCCATGTTTTCGGCGGGATCTTGGAGCACTGCGACATCTTCGAGCCGGTCGAGGGCGGATATCGCAAGGTCTCGAAAACAATGGCCTATACGGGGTGACGAGTGACGAGTGACGAGTGACGGGGGACTGTAACAGGTTTCACTTGAACGAGCCGGGGTTTCGATATTCGTAATCGTCTACGATCTGCTTGGCGGTTCCAAGGCCAACTCCAGTCGCTTCCCGGTACCGTTTCATCGCCTCCAACTTTGTGGCGACCCCGAGTCGGCGGCCTTCTTCAAGAACTCTTTGTTGGCCATTCGAAGCTCCAGATAGAGCGGATAGTCTGCATTGGGGTTCATCGACGCGGCAGGATCGTGACCACCTGCTCGGTGGCGCCAGTAATCCGTCCCATACATGGCTGCGCCCCAATTTTGGGTGGTCCAGGCCAGATATTGCTTTTCAGCGACAGGCTTGGATAGAAACCCCGCGAGCGTGGGCGCCAAGCGTATCACCGAGCCTACCAGCAGCAAAGATGGCCAAAAAAACATAAACGGCGTGACCGCGAAGTAGAAAACAATAGAAATTAGGCTCAGGAGACCGTAAGCGACGACATCCTTGAGGCAGCTGACTTTTCGTGAGTGAAGAAACAGCTTGCGAATCTGGATTTGCTCGCATTGGGATTCTTCAGCCGCTTTCTGGAGGATAAATTCGTTTTCCGCGCTTGCAAGCGCCTCCGAGGAAATTCCAAGCTCGAGTGCGATCTGCTCCAGTTTGGTGTATCCGATTGCGTCTACACTGGCAAGTTCAACTGAATCTAGCGCCGGCTGGCGCACTGCGATCCGGAGAATCGCTTCGGCTTCATCTTGACTATAGGTCTTAGCTTCTTGCGGCATGACCACATCCCAAGCGCTCTCCCGCGGGTGATCTCGGCAGATGATGACCCTAATTCCATTCTACTTCGAGACCGCATAAACAAAACGGCTATCGAATTCTCGCCAATCGGTGGCTGACTCCGGAACCTATCTTCACAGGAGTGGATTTAGCCGCGGAGGCATCTTTGCATCGCTTATAGATCACTGCTCGCGGGAGCCCCGTCCTGGGCCCATTTAATGGGCTAAATCAGATTCAAACCAAGCGCGTGTATAATGTTGGCGTGCAGAAGAGCAGGCGCTCTTACGTCCTGTTCTGCCCACTTGGAGCTCAATGAATCGGTTTTTTCGTTGGTTGAAGGCAATTTTCAATCGAGGTATGGATAAGCTGGAAGATCCGGAAGTCATGCTGGATCAGGCTCGTCGCGACATGCAGGAGGCCCTCGTCGCCAACCGCGAAAAGGCGGTTATGGCGATTACGCAGAAAAACCGTCTGCAAATGATGTACGACGAGATGACCAAGAAGTCGGCCACGCTGGAAGCGCGTGCCACGATGGCGCTCCAGCAGGGCAATCGAGACTTGGCGAGGCAGTTCATCCGCGAAAAGGCGGGCAATGACTCAACGCTGACTTCGCTGAAAGCTTCCCTCGATCAGGCGACCCAAGCGGTGGACTCGGTCAAGATCGCCATTAAGCGGCAGGAAGAGGAAACTCGCCGAAAGACCGCCGAGGCGCTTGCCATGAAGACCCAGTGGAAGCAGGCCCAGATTCAGAATTCCATTTCCAAGGCCCTCGAAGGGCTGACTTTCGAGAGCGACATGGACAACTCCTTCAACGCGGCCGCCGAGCGCATCAAAACCGCGCAAAGCGAGACCGCCGCTCGCCAGGAAATGATGGCGGGATCGCTTCAAGGGCAGGTCATGCAGCTTGAAGACAACGCGATGGATATGGAAGCGGAGAGCGAACTTCAGAAGCTGGAGCAAAAGCTTGGAATGCGTGCCGCTCCGGCGGTTCCGGCGCTGGAGACGCCTCAGACTCAGCCAGTTGGTTTGGGCGGCGCCCCTGCGGATGGTCTTGAGCTTCCCGCACCCAAAGAGGTTCCTGCCTCGGAAGTCGATTCCCAGCTTGCGGAGTTGGAGAAGAGGATCCAGGGCAACTAATAGGTTTTGGGTTTTTGGTCTTGGGTATTAGGATTTGAAGAGGAACTGGATTCCCCAACTTCAAAACCCAAACCCAAAACCCAAAACCCAAGACCCAAAACCGAACTTCCCCTTAGGTCGTAACTTTCCAGCTCTTCCAGTAATCCTCGTCCTCAACCTGGAGGGCGGACTTCGTCATCTTTAGCGGATGGAAAGTGTCCAGCATGACCGCCAACTCTTCGGTTTTGGTAGCTCCCAGAGACTTCTCCACCGTACCCGGCTGAGGGCCGTGGGGAATGCCCAGCGGGTGGAGGGTAATGGAGCCTTCCTCGATGCCTTTGCGCGCGCCGTACTTGTCGTTGCAGTAGTACATCACCTCGTCCGAATCCACGTTGCTGTGGTTGTATGGGATGGGCACCGCTTGGGGGTCAAAGTCGAGCAGTCGTGGGCAGAACGGCAGACCACGAAATTGTAACCCTGGAAAGTCTGGTGAATCGGAGGCGGCATGTGCAGCCTTCCGACGATCGGCTGAAAGTCGTTGATGTTGAACGCGTAGGGGAAAACAAAGCCGTCCCAGCCGATGACGTCGAGCGGGTGGTGAGGGTACGTGTACATCGTATGCCTTCCCCGCGCTCGTATCAGAACGTGGAACTCGCCCTTTTCGTCGTGGGTCTCCAGGGTTTCGGGTGGCCTGATATCTCGCTCGGTGTACGGGGCATGCTCCAGCATTTGGCCGTATTCGTTCCGGTAGCGTTTTGGCACTTCGATGGGGCCGTGGCTGATTATCGCAATCATCTTGACCGGCAGCGAGTCAAAGATCAGTTTATAGATCGTTCCTCTCGGAATCACCAAATAATCGCCGGGCTTGAACGTGACCGTTCCAAACAGCGACTCCATCTTGCCCGAACCGTTGTGAACGAACAGAAGCTCGTCGCCCTCGGCGTTCTTGTAGTAATAATCCATCTGGTCGGCCACATGGGCGTGAGACCATGTGACGTCCTGATTACCCATGAGGGTCACGCGGCCATCTACTGCGTCGCCGCACGGTTTTAGCTGGGCTGTTTTGAGATGACGGTGCCTTAGTGGCTCGTCGGGAAGAAGCTCCGTTTCGGCGGGGCCCCGATCTTCCCAGCCGGACACTTCGGTGGGCAAGTGGACGTGGTAGAGAGTGGAAAGTGGGCCGCTGAAACCCCTCGTGCTAAACAGCTGCTCCGAGTAAAGGGCGCCATCCGGCTGGCGGAATTGGATGTGATGCTTTGCGGGTAACTCGCCGAGTCTGACGTACCTTGGCATGTCAATTCTCCTTTGAATTTCGTCTACGCGGATTCTATCTTGTTTTAGCTAGGATAATGCCAGCATCGTCCAGCCGAGAAGGACAAAACCGTACACGTTAATAAGCAGGGTTCGAATCCAATGGGTGGAGAGGAATTTTCCTAGGTAGGGGCTGTCCGGGCCTCGCGGGTCGTTGCTCAGCCGGCCCTGCCACCTACCCCAAAAGACGGCGGTTAGCAAGTGCGAAACAAGCTGACAGGCCCAGGTTCCCCCATATGGCCCATCCCGGCGAAACCGCCAGATGATACCAAACCAGACCGACGGACCCAAGGAGGGCCAATCCAAGTGGCACAAAAACCCAATAGGGAAGTTTATGCCAGTGGACGGACTGGATCGCATGGAAATCTTTGGCGTCGACAAGCTTCCACGACCGAAAGATATCGACCTCCAGAGCCCAAATCGCGCCAATGAGATAAAACGAAAGCGCAAGGTTGAGCAAAAGAAATCTGCCCGGGTTCATACCCATCAATACGCTGGCGGGACGTGCTTTTCGACCGATTCACGGTCGCGGAATCTAAGCCGGTTCCGTCTCTTCGGGTTCTTCGAAAGGCATTCCCCGCTTGGCAAAGAACTCTTCCCGCAAAGTGCCGGGGAATCCGAGGATCTCACCGGCATACCCGCGGCTAACCAGCCCCTCTCGCAGGGCCTCCACGACCACGGCCTCCAGAGCCCAGCGGCTGATGTTGTCCTCCCCTCGCGCGTCGGAAATGGCGAGTCGGAACTTGTCGGGAACTTCAATCGAAATGCGGCCTGTCATTTAACCGTTCCTACGAGATTTATTGAGCACCATGCTAAGAAGCAGAACTTCCCAGGCTATTTGATCTCAATGTTGGTAAAAGGAATCTGGGATTCCCCAACAACCGGGGCATGCCCATCCCACTTTTCATCGCCATCTTCTGCAACTCAAGCCGCTTGAGCTGAACGACCTTGTCTCCTTGTTGGGAAAGCATCGCGCTGATGTCTGCTTGGCTCTTTGCGTTTGTCAGGATTGTCTCAGAGTCGATTTTGGCCTTCTGCAGCGCCACCTTGGAGAGCTCTAATTGGTTTCGCGTGGCGATGCGCTCGTCAACTTTTTCCTTGACCTGCTCATTCGGATAGACCTCACCGATGTAAACGTCGTCCACCGTGATTCCCCAATCGTCGAGTATCGGCGCGACCACGTCTTTGACCTCCCGGCCGAAGACGGCGCGATCCTTTGAAGTGAGATCGAAAATCGACTTGCTCCCGGAAACTACGTTCACGCCGTAGTTCGTAACCGAACGTATATAGGTCGATTGGATCGTCTTGAGGTCGGCGGTGCCGAAGTTCTGAAACGCCTTCAAGGCGTTCTCAGGTTGAACGTGATAGGCAACCGTCACGTCGACCGGCAAAATGCTCCCTTCGGAAGTGCTTGCTTGAATTGAATCGTCGCCATACCTCTCACCCTCATTCGCATTGCGAGTATAAGTTGCGTTTCGAATACTTGTGGGATACACGATGAGCTGATCCCGTGGCCCAACCCAAATAACCTGTGGTTGGATCAGAGTCTCTTGCAAGCCTGATGTGGCGTTGAACTTGATTCCGACGGACGCAGGGGGAACCTGCGTGGTGCATCCGGCGAGGCTAAGGACGGCTAGGCAAATAATGGGCAACTTTTTCATCTTCTCACTCCTGGGACTTGCATAAGCGAATCTTTGCCGAGAACGACCGTTTGTCCCGGCTTCATCACAACCGTGGGCAGGCGGCCGTCCCACTTCCGAATCGCCTCTTCCTGAGCTTCGAGAGTCAGCATGTCCATGCTTCTGCCCGCTGTTTGTGCCGCGTTAAGCTGGCCGGCCTCAGTTTCGGCTTTCGCACGAATGTTTGCGGTTTGACGATCAATGTCCGCGATTTGCTGCCTCAGAGTTGAGATGTCCAGGTCCACATAGGCGTTAACGCGGCTGGTGATCTTGCTCTGGAAATCTTGGCCCGGATAGGCATTCATCAGCATCGCGCTTACGATGGTGAGGCCCTTCGGGCCGAGCCTCTGGCGAAGACCCTCCGTCATAAGCTGGGACGCCTCTTGCCGCTTCGTGCCCATTAAGGAAAAGAGGTCATAGCGCGTTCCGATATCGTTGACCACTTCCTTAACCGCTCTGCGAATATGGAGGGCCTGAATATCTTCAATTGGGATGGCGCCAAACTCATTGAAGACCCTCACTACATCTTCCGGGCGGACGCGATAGACAACAGACACATCAAAAATGGTGGAGGCGTTGTCATTGGTCGTGACCTGGATTCCATCCGGAGCCTTAACCTCTCCCGCAAGCGGATCCTGGCTGTAGATTGCGTTCTGTAACTTCGTCGGATAAATGAAAAGCTGCTGGCGCCAGCCGACGGTTACGGCTCTCGGCGGGATCACCTCTTTTCTCAAGCCGCCGCCTGCATCGTAGATAACACCCACATATCCGGCCGGTATCCACCGTGTTCTGCTCCATGTCCAAATGAAGTAGCCACCGGCCACCACCGCCAGTCCAAGGAACCCAATAACCACCGTTTTAAAGCGAAGTCTCCTCATGCTTTGTTCCGTCCCTCTTGCCGTTCCTGCTCACCGAGAAGATCCTTAAGCTCGGACTCGGCTCGCTCGCGGCAATCCTGATCCTCTTGTTCTTGCTTGTCAAGTACTTCGTCGCGCGCCCTCCAGACGCGGATGTAGTTTCCAAGTTCTTTGAACTGAGCGCGCCCAAGGTAGCCGATAAGCGCGATGGCGAGAACGACAGGCACAAAGGCCGTCAGAAATGTCTCAACCGCAGGGCCCAAGGAATGTTCAAACCTCCAAGATGATTACGTTGGTGCGGGTTGTTGGGATGCATGCGGTAAACCGAACCGATTTCCAGGCTCCGAGCAGGAGACTGTGGATGCGGCGCGGAGTGAGCTCTTGGCAAATCAGGTCTATAATCATTGCATGGACGCGTCCGCCGTCGCGAACATATTGGAACCACTGAGACCTGAGATAAAGGCTCTGGGCGTAAAGCGGCTTCTCTTGGTAGGCTCGGTAGCTACCGGCAAGAACGGACCCGATAGCGACATCGACTTCGTGGTCGAGTTTGATGGGCCGGCGAAGTTCTCTCCTTATATGGACCTCATCGAACTCCTTGAGCGCTCCCTTAATCGCAAGATAGACCTGATCACATTAAAAGCCCTACGGCCGGAGATCGCTCCGGACGTGCTTGCTAAGGCTCGAACCGTTGCGTAGGGACCTTCTATATCTCAAGGACGCGATCAAATACACGGAGCGCGCGATCGATTATGTCTCAAATGTCGACATTCAATATCTTCCCGCCGATCCGATGCGATTTGATGCGGTGCTTCGCAGCCTTCAAATCATAGGTGAGGCGGTAAAGCAAATGCCGGACGAAATGCGGGAACTTCGTCCTGACATTCCCTGGGCAAAAATCACCGGCATTCGAAACATCCTTGTTCACCACTATTTTGGGATTGATTCCGATATCGTTATCGATGTCTGTACAAATCATCTCCAGCCCCTGCTGGCTGCACTCCAGGAGATAGCGAGGGCATATCCTGAGATCTAAAGTCTGGTCCCGACCAAGTCCCGCAGCAGCCAAATCGCGCCCTTCTTGTTCAACATCTCGTTGTTCGCTTCGCACCTGGAACTTAGCAAACAACTCGGGCACCCCTCAAGACATGAGCAGGAAGTTAGCATCTGTAAAGCAGCCATCGCCCATGGGCCGAGTTGATTAAAGAGCGCCTCCGCCAATCCGACGCCGCCGGGTGTGCGGTCAAAGACAAAGAGGGCGGGCCGGAACGTATCGGGGAACGCGGAATACCATCCGCTGCCCAGGTCGCCACGGTCGCAGCCGGCCATGAGAGGAGCGACCGACATCAATGCGTGCTCCAAGGCGTGGATCGCCGAAATGGAGAGCAAGTCTTCTTCGTCCTGCAGCGCCGGCAGGTCCAAGCGCACACCAAGAGTCTCATAGCTGACCGCGGGCATGTCCAGCGTGTTGATCGCCATCATTCGGAGACCCTCTAGAGCGACCTGTTTGTAGCCGATGACCAGATCGGTGACCTTGAGCCCCTCCAAGCGGGCGTCGTGCTTGCCCCAGCTCTTCATCTCAATATCTACCTGCGGATCGAGGGCGGATTGCACGAGAGCCTGGGTGTAATACGGCACATCCTGCTGCACGACAAACGCCTTGCTCTGGTCCAAGTCCAGGCTTTCCACTACATAGGAGGCGCCTCGGTGCAGGTAGACCGCTCCCTTATGGGCAGATTGCATGGCTCTCCACCGCTCCATGGTCCCCAATTCCTCTCCGGAAGCGATTAGCGTGACCTGTTCGCCTCCACTGCTTCGGATGCTAACTTTGGAGGCGGGAGACTCATAGGCGGGATAGATAAAGAGCCCGGCGCGAAAGGGCAGCTCGCCCGAACGGTCCATACTTTCCGCGATTTCCAGTGCGTGGGATCCGAAGCGCTCCAACTCCGAGGGTGACAGTGGCCGCTCAAAAGCCGCGCACTTAAGCTGCTGGGTCAGGACTTGAGCGTTGGACGGATTCAGCGCCACGGTCTCGTTTGAAGCCTCCAACAAACGATAGGGTTCGGTAATAAGAAACTGCTCAAGGGGATCGTCATGGGCGACCATAATCGCCAGGCCCTCCCTCGTCCCCCTTCCGGCGCGCCCGGACTGCTGCCAGAAGCTGGCGATGCTGCCAGGGTATCCGTTCATCACCACCGCATCCAGCCCTCCGATGTCCACTCCCAGTTCCATGGCGCTGGTGGTGGCGATGGCTAACAAATCCCCCTTGAAGAGCGATTTCTCGATCTTGCGCCGTTCCTTGACCGTGTATCCCGCGCGGTAGCTTTCTACCCGTTCGGGCGGCACGATGCCGCCTTTCTTGAGTCTTTCCCGCGTGTAGCGAAGCAGCAGCTCAGCGGTAACCCGCGCCCTGCAAAACGCCAGCGATCGCATGCCGCTTTCACAGAGGGTGGCAACAATCTCGGAGGAGACGATGTTGGAACTGAGCCTGGACATATCTTCCAGATGGGGCGGGTTCCAAAACACGAATGTGCGCTTGCCCTTTGGCGAGCCGTCGTCGGTGATGAGCCTACAGGTCCGGCCTGTGAGCCTTTGGAACAAGTCCTTCGGGTTGCCGATCGTTGCGCTGCATCCAACGATCTGCGGATGGCTGCCTCGCCACTCGCAAAGTCTTAAAAGTCTTCGCAAGACGCAACCCACATGGGAGCCAAACACCCCTCGATAGGCGTGCATCTCGTCAATGACTATCACTCGGAGCGATTTTAGAAACTTGCCCCAGTTCTCATGCGACGGCAAGATGCCGACGTGGAGCATGTCCGGATTGCTGAGCACGACATGCGAGAGGTTTCGTATGGGGCCGCGTTGGGATTTAGGAGTGTCGCCATCGTAGACTCCGGCCCGGATCGTTCCCAGCGGCGCCAGTTGCAGCAGTTTTTCAAGCTGGTCTTGGGCTAGAGCTTTGGTGGGGTACAGATACAGGGCGCGTGCCACCGGCTCGGTCAGGCATTTCTGCAAAACGGGCAGGTTGTAGCAAAGCGTTTTGCCGCTGTTCGTGCCGGTCACCACCGCGATGTCCTCCCCGGCTGCGACAGCATCATAGGCTAATGCCTGGTGCTCATAAAGGGCTTCAATTCCCAAGTCGGTTAGCCGTTCGCCAAGACGAACATGCATCGGCGCGTTTGGCTTGAGCAGGCGCGCCGACACGGCAGGGAAGGTGGTTACCGAAGTGATCTGGGCGGCGAAAGCGGGGTGAGAACGGAGCGAGGAGAGCAGATCGCCTTCGGCGGCCCTACTCAACGTCCTCGCCTTCGGTTTCCGCCGGCTTTCTGCGTCCCCATCTCCTTTTCTTGGTCTTTGTGTTATCCTTCGCCGTCCACTTCAGGGCATAAACGCTGATAATGAAGAGGATCGATAGCGGAATAGCCATCATAAGCATGGTCAGGGGATCGTTACTGGGCGTCACGATCATCGCAATCACGAAGATCGCGACGGTTGCCTGGCGCCAGTTCTTCATTAGCGTGTCGGGCGTCAACAAGCCGATTTTGCCAATGATGAACACAACCAAAGGAAGCTGAAAGCCGACTCCGAAAGCCAATTCCATCTTCAGAACGAAGAAGACCAGGTCGCCTGCGTGTTGAAAGAGAGCGACTCCAGGAAAGTTATCGAAGTAGGTGACGAACCAAATGAATGCGCTCGGAACGACGAGCCAACAAAAAAACGCGCCCATGGCAAACAGAAGCACCGATACGGGAGCAACTGTTTGAATGACTCGCCTTTCCAGCGACTTCAATCCGGGCGCAATAAAACCCCAAAGCTGCAGCGCCACAAACGGAAAGGCGAGGATCACGCCGATCATGAAACTCAGCCGGAGCTGAATTAGAAACGCATCATACGCCTGCGGAAGCATGGGCTGGTAGATGGTGCCCTTAGGAAGGCGGCTCTTCACCGCCCTGGTAACAGGGCCGTCGATCGCGATGTAAACCCAGGGCTCCAGATACCAACCCGCGACCCAGCCGGCTACGACCAGTATCAAGCTGCGCATGATGCGACCGCGCAACTCGTCGAGATGCTCGATCAGAGTTGCACGAAACTCCTCGGGATCATCCGAGGAGTTAACTGGCTTGGGCTTTTTTAGCACGGGCCCCTACTTGGCGAGGCTCCTAGTGAACAAGCGTATAGAGTTCCGTGCGAGTCACGCGATGAAGTTCGCCTTGGTCTTGTGGCTGTGTTTGCTGGGTGGTTTGAGTAAGCGTGTTGTACTGACCATTGCCAGCCCCTGCGCCACCTGGGGCGAATCCGCCTTGGCCACCGCCTTGACCTCGGGGCGAGAATCCCGCGCCCCCTCCGAACTGCTTGAGCGGATTGGTGATTGACTCTTCTCGCTTGCCTCCACCGGCTGGATTGCCGAAGCTGCCAGGGACTTGTCCAGGAGCAAAGGAGCCGGACCCAAACCTCCCCTGTCCCTGTCCGCCGGTCGTTCCGCCGACGGTTCCGCCGGTCGGGTTGGTTTGGGGCGCGTTTACGAGTTGATCGATAACTTCAGTTCGTTCGAACTTCACCACAACGCCGCTGTCCATCGCATACCAATAGGTTTCCTCCACGCTTTGTGCGTTGGTCTTGATCTGGTCGCGTCCTAGACCTGGGCCACCGGAGCCCAAGGAGAACGTGTTCCGGCATTTGGCGCACGGATAACCCATCTGCCATTCGACTCCAACGAACTCTCCGCGTGCCGGCAGCCGGTCGAAGAGGGTGTTCTTGTCGAGCACTTTAGCCTGATCCACATCGTCTGGGCTCTGAATTTGGATTCTTGTAAACCAGGTGTCTCCCGGCTTCACGGGGCCAACCGGAAGGATGGGAAGCGAATCGGCTCGGTAGACGTCGAGGCTGGAATCGACCGTGTTTGCAGCGCCCTCGAATCCCCAATAAGAGGGGATGAGACCGTAGTCTTCGACACCGGTTCGGTGGACGCGCATGTAAAGAGGATAGAGGTTCGTGTCGAACACTCGGCGCGGAGTGGTCTCTCCCTGAAGCGGAGCCAGGAAGGAATGGGCGCCGGGAGGAGGTTGCAGTTGCAGTCGGATCAACGCATCTCCGTTGTCGTAAACATTGTCGACTTCAAAGGCATCGCGGGTGAAATAATGCTCAACCGGAACTTGGGCGGCGGTGCCTCCCAGTTTTGCCTGCGACTCGGTAATGGAGGAGTCCGTCACCGTTTCGTCGACATTGTAAAGGTAAGTACGGCCGGAATACCATTTGTAGCGCATCACAATCCCTTTCGCGGGAATCGGGATGTTCGCCTTGTTGGAAAGCGTGACCTGCACCGACGAACGGTCTACAACCCTTGGGCGTTCGGTGAAGTTGATGTACAGCACCGCTTCCACGATGATCTGTCCATCCTGAATGCCATTGGCCATCGTATCCAACGGATAGTCCAGGAATTTGCCGTTCTCAGGTGGTACCAAGGCTTCGATGAACTTGCGCTGAGTTGGCTGGCCGTTGGCGTCCACGCGGCTCACGAAAATACCAACATAGCCACCCTTGGGAATGCTGTTCAGCGGGAAAAGCACATGAACGGTTTCTCGGACTTTCGAGCCGTCCGCGGGTCTCACAATGGTGAACGGCGCTTGCGCAAGGGCAATGCCCGCGGAAAGGGCCGCCAAAAGGCAGGCTAATGTACGTTTCATGATATTGATAGAGCCTCCAAAGACACCTCTAGGTTCACAACAATCGCTTTATTATGACGCTTCATGCAATGCCCATTGTCACTGGGATGCGAAAAACAAACGCCAACGTATAATAGAAATAACGCATTTTGGTTGACATTTGTTCGCTAAGAAGCTTACGGGGCTGACGATCCGTCTTCCCGCTAAAGCGGCTTGCTTCTAAGAGCAGTAGACGACCTTAGCCCTCGCTTTTCTGGACCAGTTCATGATTTCGATGTTTACCGAATCTCCCGCAATTCCCCTCAACCCCGACCAGCAAGAGGCGGTTGACTACCCCGGTGGCCCGATGCTGATTTTTGCCGGCGCGGGATCGGGAAAGACTCGCGTGATCACGGCTCGGATTGCCCGGCTTATCGCAGAGGGCGTGTCTCCCGCACGGATTTTGGCGGTTACCTTTACCAACAAGGCGTCCCGCGAGATGCGCGAACGGATTGAAAAAATCGTGGATGCCCGCGCAAAGCATTTATGGATGGGGACCTTCCATTCGATTTGCAGCAAAATCCTGCGAATCGATGGCAAAGCCATCGGCATCGATCCCAACTTCACGGTTTACGATGACGCCGACCAAATGGGCCTGATGCGTGAGATATTCAAACTCAAGAACATCGACGATAAGAGCATCCAGCCTCGCGCCATCCTCAGCGAGATCAGCAACGCAAAGGAAAAGCTCTTATCCCCCGAAAATTCGCCGAACGCGCCACCGGCTTTGTGGAGCGCCTGGCTGCAGACTGTTACAAGAGCTACAACGCGCTCTTGCGAAAAGCCAACGCGCTGGATTTTGACGACCTGCTGTATTACACGGTGCGGCTGCTGGAGCAGCGGCAGGAAGTGCGTGAGAAGTATCAGGATCGATTTCTGCATGTGCTCGTGGACGAGTATCAGGATGTCAACTTCGCCCAGTACCAGATCGTGGACATGATCTCGTCCAAGCACCGGAACATCATGGTGGTGGGCGACGATGACCAGTCGATCTACGCATGGCGCGGCGCGGACGTGTCGCTGATTTTGCGTTTCAGCCACGACCATCCGGACGCCAAAGTCATCAAGCTTCAGCAAAACTACCGCTCGACCAAAAACATCCTCAGCGTTGCTCATGAAGTCATTAGGCGAAACCGGTCCCGCGCGGACAAACAGCTTTGGACGGATAACCCAGATGGCGCGCCGATTTCGCTGTTCCAGGCCGGCACCGAGCAGGACGAAGCGATGATGGTTGCCGACCGCATCCTTGCCGATACTCGGAGTGGCCGCCGAACCCACGGCCATTTCGCGGTGCTTTACCGAACGAACGGGCAGAGCCGCGTTTTGGAAGAAGCGTTTCTGACCATGCGGATCCCCCATGTTCTTGTAGGCGGGCAGCGGTTCTATGAGCGCAAAGAGGTCAAGGACATGCTCTCGTATATGCGGCTTGCCCTCAACGAGAACGACGACGTGTCTTTCCGGCGGATCGTGAACGTTCCCACTCGGGGCATCGGCTCAACCACGGTTCAGGCTTTTGAAAAATGGGCGGCCGATCACAGTTTGCCGCTCATGCGGGCGCTTGCTGCCCAAGACGTGCAAGCCTCGCTTCCAAAGAAGACTGCTTCCAGCGCACGCGCATTGCTCGCAACGATCAACGAAGCGGCCGAGATTGCCGAGCATGGACCGGTAACGCCGGTTCTGAAGCACATCATGAACGCCTCGGGTTACCTTGACGCATTGCGGGCGGAGCACACCTCCGAGTCCGAAGGGCGGCTGGAGAACTTGGAGGAGTTGATGAACGTGACTTCTCAATACGATGCTACGGCGGACGGCGAGCCGTCCCTCGCCTCCTTCTTGGAGACCGTCGCGTTGATGTCGGACATCGATATGGCGGACGAAGGCGGAGAAGCGGTGACGCTCATGACCCTTCACTCCGCCAAGGGGCTGGAATTCCCGGTCGTTTTCCTTGTCGGTCTGGAAGAAGGCATTTTCCCCCATTCCCGCTCTCTGGGGTCGGACACTGAACTAGAAGAGGAACGCAGACTCTGCTATGTGGGCATGACCCGCGCCAAGGAGGAGCTGTTCCTGGCTCATGCGCATCGGAGGTCCCTGTACGGGACGCCGAGCTTTAACCGAAGATCCCGATTTCTTGACGATATCCCACCTCAGTATCTGCGCGAACAGGGGCTGCCTGCCGGTTCTTATGCCTATCCCGGCCGCCAACCCCAGCTTCAGCGCAGCGGTACCTACACCGTTTCAACGCCCGCTCCCCCCGTGCCTCATTTGGAGGAAAGCGCGAAGAAATTGCGGGGGCCGGACTGGAAACCGCCTTTCAACGTCGGGGATAAGGTTCGGCACGCCAAGTTTGGGATCGGACTTGTGGTCGCCTGCAATCCTTTGCGAAACGATGCGGAGGTCACGGTCGTCTTTCCGGGCGTAGTGGGAACGAAAAAGCTGGTCCAGAGTCTGGCGAAGTTGGAAGCGGTTGGCGGGTGACTTTGTCACGTGATCGGTGAATAGTGAACTGTGAACGGTGAGTCGACAGAAGATGGTTTGGAGGGTATGAGAAGCATAGGGAATTGCGGGTTCGCTTGGAAACAGCCATGCGAGCGTATTGAACTCAGCGCAGAAAGCCACTCAATTTTCCGGCGGTTCACGGTTCACGGTTTACGGTTCACCTTCCGTATGGCTTACCGTTCAACGTTCACGCCTGGGCTGGTATTCGCCATCGCCGCATTACCCCTGGCCATCGCCCTCGCCGGTTGCAGCGCCAAGGACGATTATTTCCCTCTTCGTGTGGGCGCGCATTGGACGCTCACGGTTAAGGAAGACAAATTTGCTACCCGTGTGCAAGAAATGCGCGTGACGCGACAAGTTCCTGTCGCGCTGACCATGGGATACGAACTCGATGGCCCCATGGGCATCTCGCGTTTGGCCTGGAGGGACGGGAGGCTGTACGCGGGTGAACTGCCGAGCACAAGAATCTACAAGCCCATTCCGCTTCTGATCCCTCAAGATCCCACCGCGTCCGTGAACTGGTCCGGCGATGTGGAAACGCTTGGCGTCGTCAAACCTGCAAAGGCCACCCTGAAGCAAAGAATCGAATCGGTAGACGTCGGTTCCAAGCATGTGGATGCGTTGCGCGCCGATTTGACCGTAACTATGCCGAATAATAAGGTTGTAGAACTAGATACGTGGTACGCCAAGGGAATCGGCCTTGTCAAGCAGGATGAGCGCACGAACGGTAACCTGGATATTCATGCCGAATTGCGAGGTGAGCCCTAAATCCCGTTACGCGCCACCCGTTACCCGTCACACACGAAATATGGATACAATCGCTCCCACTGTTGTCGGCGACCCCAAGGGCCTGACCCTCAAGGAAGTTAAAGCCAACCCCAAAGTCAAGAAACTCATCGACGGCGCAAACGAAGTCATGAAGGCCATGGGTTACACCGAGCATGGCCCTCGCCACGTCGGAGTGGTCAGCAGCATCACTCGCTACATTTTAGAGAACCTGGGCGTGGCGCCCGTGAAATCGAACTTGGCCAGATCGCAGGCTATTTGCACGACATCGGCAACGTGATCAACCGAAACGACCACCCTTTGACCGGCGCCAACCTCGCGTTCGTGATCCTCAATGAAATGGGCATGGACGCGGCGGAAATCGCCCCCATTTTGGGCGCCATTGGCAACCATGAGGAAATCAATGGCCAGCCGGTAAGCGCGATGTCCGCCGCCTTGATCATCGCCGACAAAAGCGACGTGCATTTCAGCCGCGTCCAGAATCCGATCATGGAGACCTTCGACATCCACGACCGCGTGAACTATGCGGTGCAAAAGAGCCGGGTTCTGATGCAACCGGGCGAGCAGAAGATCGAACTCACCCTGGAGATCGATACCAGCTACGCCAGCGTGATGGAATATTTCGAGATCTTCCTCAGCCGCATGATCATGTGTCGCAGGGCTGCCGATATGCTTGGCTACAAATTCACTCTGAACGTGAATGGCACCTATTTGGAGTAGCTACCACTCCTAGCCATGGTCGAGAATTTCGATTTCGTCCAAATGAGCGGAGGGGGCACCCCCCATTGAACCAGACTCGTCTCCCGATTAACGTCCACGCCGTCACGGCGAAGCCCCAATGTAAACTCCGGGGTATGAACGCCAATCTGCAAACATGGCTCAGCGAAAACATTGATTCCCTCAAAGACCAGCACCTCTACAAGGTCCCCAAAATCTTAGAGTCCGCCGCAGGCGGACGCGTGCGAATGAACGGAAAAGAGGTCGTCAACCTCGCCAGCAACAACTACTTGGGGCTCGCCAACCACCCCAAAAGTGCGCCAAGCCGCCGAAGAAGCGATAGAGAAATGGGGTGTCGGCGCGGGCGCCGTTCGCTGGATCGGCGGCACGATGTCCGTCCATGAGGAACTCGAAAAGAGGCTGGCCATTTTCAAGCATGTGGAGGCAGTTCTCGTCTTCACCAGTGGCTTCACCGCTAACAGCGGCTGCATTCCCGCCGTGCTCACTCCCGACGACGTGGTGATCAGCGACGAACTGAACCACGCTTCCATCATTGACGGCGTCCGCCTCAGTCCCGCCCACTACAAGAAGTCCGAAGGCTACGTTTATGCCCACAAAGACATGGAGCAGCTGGAGCAGATTCTGAAGAAAGCCCAGCACTTCAAGAAGAGGATGATCATCACGGACGGTGTTTTCAGCATGGACGGCGACATCGCGCCCCTGCCGGATATCGTCAGATTAGCGGAGGAGCATGATGCGTTCGTGATGGTGGACGATGCCCACGCCAGCGGCGTCCTCGGCAAGAACGGCGCGGGCAGCACCTCGCATTTCAACCTTTACGGGCGCGTCGATATCCAGTTGGGCACGCTCTCCAAGGCCCTTGGCGTGGTAGGCGGCTATATCGCCGGATCAGCGGTTTGCAAGAGATTGGCTTATCAACCGAGGCAGGCCTTATCTGTTCTCAACCGCGCACCCTCCTATGGTCGCAGCCGCTTTAATTGCTGCGCTCGATATCATGGAAAACGACCCTGGAGCCCATGCAGAGGTTGTGGGACAACACCCGCTGGTGGAAGAGCGCTTTGAACGAAGCCGGCTTTGACACGATGGAAGCGAGACTCCCATAACGCCGGTTTACGTCGGCGGCGAAGCCGCCGCTCAGGAAATGGAACGCATGCTTTGGGACGAGGGGGTTTACGCCATCTCCATTGCCTACCCAACCGTCGCGAAAGGCAAAGCTCGCATCCGCACGATGCCATCGGCCGCGCACACGCAAGAGGATTTGGAGTTTGCGCTGGGCGCGTTTAAGAAGGTGAGGGATAAGCTGCGAGTAAATGTTTAGGGATTCGGGATTTCCACGCGAAGAACCTGACCCTTCACCGCGTCCTCAACGGCCTTCCGGGTCAGATTAACTGAGCCAGAAAGCTGCCGAAAGTGATTTGTGGAGAGCTCAACGACAGCGATATCGATGCCCTGCGCGTGGGCTCATGGATTATCGGCGATGCTCTTCGAACCTAGCTCAAGATTCTTCAAGCTCAACGTTAAGGTATAGAAACGGTTATGGCGGACATCTGGTGCACCTATACCGGCTCGAACCGCTTTTCGGCGGCCCTGTCCGGAGTGGCAGCGCTCGCGGGTGTTGGCATTTTGGTGTGGCAGCTACCGGTGATTCGTCAGCCAGGCCATGCGTCTGAGCTCCTATTAGTGCTCCTGGTCATATCGCTGCCGACTTTTACGGCTATTGCTTTCCTTGTAAAGCAGGATCTTCGGTCAATCACGATTTCGGCAGATCGGATCGTTTGGCTTGGGCCGAAAGGAGAAGTTCGAGTGAGCTGTGAGTCCCAAGATGTGCTTCCTGGAACCTTTGTTGTTCGCAGGGCGCAACGAGGAGCGTTTTACGAAGTTCAGACCCGCCACGGCCTGATCAAGTGGAGTAGCAATATTTCCAACAACAAACAGTTGGTCTCCTACATCCAGCAACTGGCTAACCAGCCCGACGGGCCCGCCCCGAAGTACCCCAATGATTAGTTTTGCTGGCTTCAATCCTGCGGCCTGTATAGTCGTATTCTAGTCCCCTGGGAGAGCCTTGCCCAAATGATCGCGGAGGTTTCGCAGATCGTCCAAATCCCTTGGCCGACTCGATGCTCGCTTAGTCGCTACGTAATCTTCCAGACTCAAAAAAGAAACTTCATGCTCGCCGAGGCGACCGGCAACTCTTCGAGCCCAGGCGTCTCGGAATTCAACACCATCCAGAAAGTTAAGCAGGTCGATCTGCGACGGTTTATGGCCAAGCACAATCATGGACCGCGTGTCGGTAACAAACTCATTCAGGGCCTCGTCGCTCATTCCGAAGCCGAACTCATCCAACGCCCTTCTTAGGTTTTCTGCGTTCTCCTTTGACCTTCTTAAGAATAGGTCGAGGTCTTCCGTAAACCTCGGGCGAGAGTAATGCGCGAGCGCATGAGCCCCGACTACCAAAAACTCAACGCCGTGGGACCGAAACAACCCGAAAAGTTCTTTCAAGTCGTCGCTCAGCGGGGGTGGTCCAGGCATTGATGATCTCCAGGAGGTGGTCTACTCGTTCTTGTGGCGTGAGATTGCGGTAGTACTCCCTATCGGCTTCCTCCGCTTCTTCGGGCGTCGTCAGCTTCCAAACGCGCTCGATTTTCATACTTAAATTCTACCGTGGTTACGGCGCAGGGACGCTCTTAACCGCTCCGCTCAGGAACAAAACATTGTCCTTGCTGCCGCGGTCGTGCCGGCCGGGATGGGCAAGGCGGGAAGTCGGCTCGATCGCGTTCTTTGCGGTGTCTTCGGAATCAAAAACGAGAATGGTTTGCTCCGGCACGCCAACGGTTTTAGTAGATTTGCCCGCGGCCGCGTCGTTTAGCGCGTAGCCTGAGCTCTCGGGATCGATGCGCCTCTGTACCGGACAGGCGAAGATCAATTCCTCGTCAGGAATTTTGCGCAGATAGGGGGCAAGCTTGTTGTTCCACTGATCCTTCGGGATCAAGTCGTCGTGATCCGCCGCGTAAAGCTGGGAAGCATCGAAAATCTCACCAAGATTGTAAATACAGGTTGCGGTCATGTTCGAGGTGTCGCCCTTGCGAATGTCCGGCAGTATCCAGAGGTAGGCGAGGAGAACGAGGGTTGCGAGAGATGCCGGCATGCCAATGGCCATCCATTTGCCAAGGGATGGGCCGTTTTTTCGGGAAAGGGAAGGGGGCTCGTCGTCGAAAGTAGGAAAGGGCATTATGCGGGTGACGGGTGGGAAGAGTAAACCGTAAACTGTAAACTGTAAACTGTAAACGGCAAACAGGGAGCTGTGACGGATCGTCGCTTGTGGAGCAACGCTGGAGCCTCTACTTCCGCTCGTCCGTATCGCCTTCGGCTCACCGAACTCACTAAGCCTTCTCCACCATCCTGGCTCTTACCGCCTTCATCGCAGCTTCGGTGCGGCTGTTTACTTGCAGCGCTTTCAAAATGTTGGAAACGTGGTTCTTCACCGTTTTCTCCGCGATACAGAGTTGGGCGGCGATGTCCTTGTTCCGCAGTCCTTCGGAGACCAAGTCCAGAATCTCTGCCTCGCGGTCGCTCAGAACATAGAGTTCCGAATCGTCTGTCTCTTCGTCGTCTCGGAAGCGGCGAAAGTCGTCAATAACCTTGGCTGCAATCCTGGGCGTTATCTTGGCTTCGCCTTTGGAGGCCAAACGAATCGCATCGATCACATCATGCGGGGTGGAAGTCTTCAGCAAGAAGCCCAAAGCGCCCGAGCGGAAGGCCTCGTAAACGAGGTCGTCCTCCTCGTGGGAGGTCAAAACCACGACCTTCACGTCTTTTTCCTGCTTCAGCAAACGCCGGACAAGCTCCGCGCCGCTCATGCGCGGCATGTTGAGGTCGGTAAGTAAAACGTCGGGGGGATCGGCGAGGCACGAATCCAGAGCCTCAGCGCCGTCTTTGCAGATGGCAACCACCTCGCATTCAGGCATCAGCTGAAGTGTTTTTTGCAAAGCATTTCGGTAGGAGGGTTCATCCTCCGCAACGACAACCCGAATCTTCGAAGCCATGGATAGAGTATGACCAATCTGGATCAGAGTAAAGTTGCAACATGAATTTCGTCGGACCTGCTGCGCGGGCATCGATCGATCCGCCAGTACCGGCCCGATCCCATAGCTCCTGAGCTCATCGAGGAAGTATGCGAGGAAGCGATCTTGGGCGCCTCGTCCTCGGGGAACCTAAACAGCATCTCGATCGTGCTGACCCAGGACTCTGAGCGCAAGCAAAAGCTTTACGAATTCCACTTTGAGCAGCCGATGGTTTTGGAGGCGCCTTTGGTGGTCACCTTCTGTGCGGACTGGTATCGGACCCGAAGGTGGCTCGCCCAGCGTGGAGCGAGGGACAACTTCAATAACCTTCTCGGTTACCACGTGGCCGCTTTTGATGCGATGATCATCGCCCAAAACGTTAGCCTCGGCTTTCAGGCAAGGGGATTGGGAATCTGCTACATGGGAACGACTTTGTCTTCCATGAAGAAGATCTCCGAGTTTCTGGAACTTCCCGATACCTGCCTGCCGGTGACCTCCATTGTGGTTGGATACCCGGCCGAAAGCCCCGCCAAGCGGGACCGGCTGCCGTTTCAAGCAATGATCCATCAGGAGAAATATAAACCGCTCACTGAAGATGACGTTAACGACATCTATAAACAACGGGAGGTGCGGGGCTGGGAGCGGTATATGTCGATCCCGGAAGTGAAAAAGCGGATCGAAGACCTGGGGATCGAGAGCCTGGCGCAGTATTACACGAGCAAGATCAAGTACGATCCCGACGAGTTTCTCGTGGATTCAGAACAGATACGAGCTCTTTTGGAGGAAAAGCACTTCTTACCGTAATGCCCATTCTCGAAGTCCGCAATCTAGAAGTTTCTTTCGGCCCCATCAAAATCTTGCGTGGGGTGAGCTTTGACCTGGAAGCAGGTCAAACCCTAGGCGTGGTGGGAGAGTCCGGCTGCGGCAAATCGATGACCGGTTTTGCCGTCATGGGCATGCTGCTCCCGCCGGGGAAGATCACCGCCGGTTCGATCAAATTGGACGGCCGCGAACTGACCACCCTTAAGCCACGCGAGTGGCCCTCGATCAGAGGCAAAGACATCGCACTCGTAATGCAGGATCCCTTCACGAGCCTGAATCCGATGATGCGAATTGGCAACCAAATCGCGGAGGCGTTGCGGCTGCATCAGGGGATGGACCGCACCCAGGCATGGAAAAGGGCGGTGGAGCTGCTGGACGACGTCGGTGTCCCGATCCCTGAGGCATCCGCCCGCAAGTATCCGCATCAGCTAAGCGGCGGCCAACGGCAGCGGGTGGTGATTGCCATCGCCTTCGCCTGCAAGCCGAAGGTTCTCATTGCCGACGAGCCCACAACGGCGTTGGACGTGACCCTCCAAGCCCAAATCCTCCGACTTCTCCGCGAATTGCAGGAGAAGGAGGGAACCGCGGTGATGCTGATTTCGCATGATGTGGGCGTCATCGGCTCGCTGAGCCAACGGGTTGCGGTTTTCTACGCGGGCAAAATCGTGGAAATGGGTCCTGCGGAAGCGGTGCTGCTGCGGCCCCTGCACCCTTATACCAAGGCGCTGTTAAACGCTCTGCCCCGGGTCGGGGCAACTACTTTGGAATCCATTGCGGGTCAGCCGCCGAGTTTTACGAATCTGCCGGTTGGGTGCGCCTTTGCGCCTCGATGCCCGGTGCGGGACCCGCGGTCAGATGAAGATCCCGGGCTGTTTCAGGTTGAGAACGACCATTTTGCCGCCTGTTGGCGCGTCTTCAAGGGCTAACTGGCGTCTTGGTCAATGACAGGAAACGGCAGCCCCTCCGGAACCTTTGCCCCGTCTTCGCTCCAGGCTCTTTGAGCCTCTGTCGCATTCCGGAAATATTCGTAAGCTCTCCGAGCCGGCTCGCCGCCCATCCCAACATCGGTTAAGGCTCGCTCGAAGGCGGCAAGGCAAGCATCGTCCAACTCAATGTGAATCCCGTTGCACGCATGCAACTGCTGCACGTACGACTCGTTTCCGTAACCGGCTGAATAGAGCGCCGGGCCACCAAAAGCTTCCGCCAGGTAAGCGGCAAGCCTCTCGTCATGGTGCGGGTGAAGCCCATGTTCGAACGGGTGCGCCGCAACCGGATCCTGCAGACAGAGCTCATGCCAACGCCTCGTCAGGGCCAGGATACGGTCAAAGCCGCCCAAATCTTCATACAGTGAAGCCATACAAGCAATTATATAGGCTGATCTATGTCCGCTCCGGCCTAACTTGCCTAAGTAGCCACGAAAGATCCATAGCCGGAATCCACGCTCGTGCCGTCAGGCAGCATGGCGCCGTTGGCGTAAATCGCCCCGCCGTACTGCGCGTAGGCGTCCTTTGTAGTATTGCCGGAAAACGTCCCGCTCGACACCTGGATGTAGCCTCGAACGTTCGCAAAGGCTCCGTACCTGAATCCCGATATATTAGCGCTCGAAGCATAAACGGCGCCACCATCGGTGACGTCAATGCCATTACCTGAGGTCAATGCGCTCGAAATAGTGGCTCCTTCAGCCTTCACATTGGCCCCGATCCCTGCCTCGATTCCAGAGGCCTGGCAATAATCAATCAGCAGGCCAGGAAGATTGCAAGTGCCTTGAGTGACATAGACACCGGCTACTGTATTGTGCTCAAAAGTGGCGCCTGTTATTTGAGCGTTTCCACCTGTCTGAACCGTGATGCCTGTCGGAAAAGGTGTTGTCGACGAGGTTTTCGCCATTGAGTTGCGCGCCGCTGCTGACCACGATGCCGGAGCCGGTAGAAAAACTCCCGGTAAGAACGAGGTTGTCCACGAGACCGATTACGTGGCCGGTATCGATGGTTAACCCGTTCGATGTAGCGCCCGTAAAGTTGAGAATGATGTTGTTCGGGTTATCGCCAATGATGCTGATCAGCGCGCCAAAGCTATGATCAAGCGAGAAAGCCGAGTTGAAGTTCTCATTAAAATTCCCCGATGTAGTGACAATGTCCAGGTGAAGATAAGCGGCGTCTGCGATGCGGGCGTTGCGTGCGAATTGCCAGGCATAGGCGAGATTGGCAAACGCCTGTCCCGCGCCGATAGCGAGGGTTGTATTTGAACGGACGTAGTTCAGTTCCCACTTTCCGTAAGCACTCGCCGGATAGGGGCCGTCTGCGCTGAGCGCTGTCATCGCGCGGTACCAGTTTCCGCCGTATTGAACGATATCACCGGCAGCGAAGGAGGCTGAGGAACTCCAAGCGGGCGGAAAGCTCTGAGCCCTTGCGAGGTTGGGTATTGCGGAGAGAAGGAAAAGGAAGCTGCCGAGCCTTAGCAATCGCAAGAAACTGGAAAACGCATGCATCGTTCAATAGATACGATTGAGAAGCTATATGTTCCGGGTCTTTTTGTTTCCGGCGCTGGGCTGAAGTATGTTTGGCGGGTTCTTCCCAAAATCCTTCAGCCCCGAGAGGTAGATCCTCCGCTGCATCCAGGCCTCCGCTCGCCGGCTACGCTGGTGGGTAGTGGGTCAGTTTGAATTGGGCGCTGCTTGGCCCTGCGCTTTCGCCTGGTCTCTGAGACTTTGAATCTGATTGTCTCGCTCTCCCTGTAGCGCTTCTGGGGGGAGTTCATGAAGACGCTCGTTAAAATTCTCCATTTCTTGGTGTGCAGCCCGTTCGGGGGTCGTTTCACTGTCAGGCGTAAGAACCTCACCGCTAGGGCCGACCGCTGTAGGAACTTCAGGGCGATGAGCCACAGACTTTTCACCGTACGAGGATATGAATATCAACAGGGCCAATAAAGAAGCCGGAATAAGCAGAAACCACCAAGCATTTATCTTTGGCCTGGGTTGCGGCGGCGGGACAAATTGCGTTCTGAATTGATGCCCACAACGTTGGCAGAATGCCGCACCCAACGGGCTTGCGCAGTGACATTGAGGGCAAAATTTGCTCTGCATTCCTTAGAATATCACCTAGAACGGCAATTATTCTAAGCACGCCGATACAAAATATGCGGAACTAGTAGACGGATATAAACGTCTTATGATACGATGAATGACCGCGCGGGCAATTCAAATTACACCGCGCGCGAGGCTGAAATGCCAACAATATCGTATACACTGTTTGGGAATGAGTAAACGGCAGGGACCGACAGATGCCAATTTGAATGCCTTTCGGGTCGTTCAAGAGGCGATTGGTGAAGCGCCCAAGACTATTCCTCACGACAAGAGTTCCGCAGCCATAGAGCGAGGAAAGGCACGATCAGAGAAACTCAGTCCTGAGAAACGGTCTGAGATCGCCAAACTAGCAGCCCAAAAGCGTTGGGCGCACTGACCTTTTGCCCCTTCGGAGTTGGGGGACAAGATGTTTAGAGAAGAAAAAGCAGCAGCAGCCGCATGGTGGTTCGTTGACCGCCACGGTGGATCAATACCGCACGTCAAGCTAATGAAGCTTCTTTATTTCACTGATAGGCAGTGGTTGGTGAAGCGTGGTGTAACCATATTTGAAGACGACTTTTATTCGATGGACGAGGGCCCCGTGCTCTCCGAGACCTATAACTCGATGAAACAGCCGTCTAAGGGTGAAGTCGTAGGAGCCATTTGGAGACGCAGTCTATCGCCGATTTCAAATGAGACTATTCGGAAGAAGAATACTTTGGACCCGTCTCAATACCTGACCAGATCTCAATTGGGAGTGTTGGAAAGCGTGTGGAATGAATATGGGCATCTCTCAAAAGACGAGATCGTTGATCGTGCTCACAAACTTCCTGAGTGGATTGACCCGCACGGCACATCCCAATTCATTATGTACAAAACGGTTTTAGAGTGCGAGTTGGAAGACCCTGAAGAGGTTCGCACTAAAACCAGGTCTGCGATGACACAACAGAGGATTTCGCAAGCGTTTGGACTGTAGTCCCAGGGAATGCGCAACCTTTCATATAAGGCTCGCAGGCGAGCCTAAACCTCACCTTTGGGTGTTTCTGACAGACTTCGATCATGACGGCAAGGCATTCGCGGTAAACATCACCACCGTTCGACAGACCTGGGGCGGCGGTGCAGACCTTGAGATAGCACCCGGGACGACTCTGACTGAAGGCGTGACCAATACCTACACCACTTCTGAGACTAGTTACCTCGTACCGGAATTCTGGATTTGCGTGACAAGAGATAAAGCAACCCAAACCTGTCCGCCGCACACATACCGAGGACAACTCTCCGCACATTGGTTTAACCAACTATGGAATCTGGCTTGCAAATATGTGGACGAAGTGAACGAAGCGGATGTCCAAAAAGTCATCGATAAATTGTGCGGAAACTGACCAGAATGCTTGACTTGAAACTGACTAAAACGGCATGCCTCAAGAACTAAGGAAGACACCAAAGGAGACTAAGCTAGTAGAGATCCTGCGATCAAGTCCAGCCGCTCGCCCACATCAAAGCCTTCGCCCAACGTATGCGACATGAGCATTAGGCCGAGCAGGCTGGCAAGGAGTAACTCCGGATTCACAAAGGGGCTGATGCCTCACTTATACGTGAAACAAAAATTAGCTCACAAGACGCAATACTATGCCAATTTACTTTCAAACTGCAACAATCCTAAGCTTAGCCGCTCGATTTACAATAATTTTCTATATGGATTTGCTAAACCAATTATCATGGTTTCCAATCGCAATGGATCATTTTTCAATTCGGTTGATGGCAAAGCTATGTTTACATTTCTTCAGGTAGTTGAGCTAGAGAACGCCACACCAGGAATAGAGTCGGGGCAAAAAATAGCAGACTATATAGCATTCGTAATTGGATGTGGACTCAACCCTATCACGTGGTTATTTTTTATATTGACCGGATATATGCCATATTTGCTGTATCGAAGATATAATAAGTAATCATTTTGAAAATTTATCAGCATTTTTTTTGTGAGCATCTATTAAGGTTGTTATTTCATATGCCTTATTGTAAATCATCTTTTTAGCACGCTTATTTGTAAGCAATGAATAGGGTACGGCAGCACGTTCAAATGCTTCCCGTAAGGATAAATTATTTTCCGAAGCACTTCTCACAACATCTTCAACAATGCTGTCTATTGTTTGCGATTTATCGCCATTCTTCATTTTAATTTCTCCTATTATTAATTATTTAATCCAAGAATTATCACGCTGCACAAAACTATCAAATTTCTTTACAAGCTCTTTATAATTTTCAAGCAGCTCTTCTGCCACAAAATTATCCCGATATCCTTTAATAACGTCGAATAATGTTTTCGCTTGCTCTGGTGTAATGTCAGCACTTTCAAGCGAACGCATAACGCCTTCAATGATACCTTTGAATGTATCTGGGTTCAGTTCTTTTGGCAGGTAAAATGGGACTGGTTCATCTTTAGCGCGAGGGATTAATCGCTCGATAGCTAAACGCAAAGCATTAGTATCACCAGCTAATGCAAGCTCTACACATTTGTTTATCAAGGCAGGCGCATGAGGTTCGAGTAATTTAACCAACTGTGTCCGCTTATTGAGTGTGCCTGGTTTTTTGCCGGTCGGGTTACCGCTTTGTCCTGGCTGATATTGCATAACGTTATTCTCCTGTATTTTTCCTGTAATTTGCAGGCGATTGCTTAGCCAAATCCCTAAAACATTCTAATGCCTTCTCAATATCGTGTGACCATTCATTAATAATGCTGATGACGTATTCTTCTAAAAAAAGTGCATCGTCACCACCATATTGCTCACTTACATATTTAATTAATCGATTAAGTTCTTGAGTTGCCTTGTTGCCACCCTTAGCATTTTCAACCAGGCAACTAGTGCTAATTGGATTAATACTAATCGATTCATTTTTTTAAGATGCAACTTATTGGTTGCCTCTAAGTTGCATGACTTGTTGCACTGATTTCTCTCTAAAATCCTCTTGGATAAAACAACGAGATCGTTAGGTTGCATTGTAGTTTCATTTTTAGTTTCCAGTTTAATAGGTAAAGTTTCATGGTTGCTTTTTGCTAAGGAGGAAACATTACAACTATCTAAATTGTTATTCATTGCGCCCCCTTAATAAGCCTTCTTGTCTAGCTTGGCTCATATATTTGGATATTGTTCCTTTATTTAAACCAAGCTCAATTGCAATATCCTTCTGCTTGAGCCCATCGTTTGCCAGAGTGACTGCTCGTTGGTAATTGCCTTCTTCTAAAGAAAGCACCTCCCAATAGAAAACATCATTTTGATTGGTACACAGGCGAGCCTCAAAAGGCTTAGCATCATCACCAAAAAATCCACGATTTTTTTCATATTTGACATTAAAACGCGCACCTTGATTTGATTCATAATCCTTAGGTCGCTCAAGCGTGATTACGGTATCAAGCACATCTTCTTTTTTTGAAGAACCTCTTTGTGCGCCGCCTTTGCCAGAGTGATGAATTAACAAAACACTTTTACCTTTAGTTCTTAATTTTAATATCCATGTTTGAAGCGGCGCCCAATCATTTGCATCATTTTCTTTATTAGATGGGGCAAGACATGAAACGTTATCCACAATAATAAGATTGATATCTTCATCGATGTACTGCTCAATGATTTCCTGACCTTCAATAGTTGATAAATCAGGAACCCCATTTTTTTGCAAATCTGGAGTGATAATGCGTAACTTGCCTGGAATTGTTGCATCGCCATTCATCAGAACAATTCTTGCCAATCGTTCTTGTAAAGTTGATGCAGGCATTTCCCCGTCGATATATAAAACCCCGTGAGGTTTATCAGCTTTCCAATTCAAAAAAGCGCCGCCTTTTGCCACTGCATATGCAATACCTAGCGACATATGAGTTTTGCCAACGCCACGATAGGCATGTAACATGCATAACCCTGCTTTTGGTAGCCATGGGCTCAAAAGCAATTCTCGTGGCGGCAGGTCAAGCTTCAAAAAATCTAGCAAGTTAATAACGCATAGCTGCGATTCCAAATCTTTTTTCTCAAGAATGACGGTATCATCTATCATGATTAACGTCCTCCAATGGGAAAAAAATTATTTGAACTTTACTTGCTCCATTGCGTAGTAGCGCGTATCCAAATTTAATAGATAATTCACGATGCGACTGAGATATATAAAAAATCCAAATTTCTTTGCCCGCAGAAAAATTCAAATCGTAAGAGTAGTAATCATTTTTATAAATGAAATAACAAAATCCCACTCTATTAATATGCCCTGCTATTCGACTATCAAATGAACAGAAAAGCGGGTCTGCTTTTTCAGGAAACACGGGCTTTATTTTTCTATTTAAAGGTTTAAAATATGATTTGTTAGAATTAATTAAGTCCGCATTCAGGTTGGCGCCGAATGCGGATTTTTTATTTTTGAATGTCATGAGTAATACCCTCCACCGCATCAAATAATGCACTGCATATTTGACGACTTCTAAGCAATTCAAAACGATAATCTTCAGGCAAAGAATTATCGAGTATCAGCTTTGTGTTAAGCGCATACCACTCTCTCAATAGAAACGAAAATTTATTAATGAGTGAATCGGATTTTTCTTGCCAAGCATTACTAATCATTTTGCACCTCCTTGATTAGCAACCCACTCAAAAAATGCAGCTTCATCAATAAGGACACGTTTACCGATTTTTTTAACGACACCAAATTTATCAAAGCCATTTTTTTGACGATTAAAAATAAGATTGCGCAAGCCACCTATAGGAGGCCACTCATGATGTTTTTCCCAATTAGGAACCGTTATATATCTTGTAAAAGAAGAACCCCTTTGATCATTGTTATCCATAAATAATTCCCTTTAAAAATTGGCAGTACATAACAAAACTGTTATGTATGGCCAAACAATATCACTATTATTTTTATGGGTTGTTAATGCGGGATAAACTCAGGATAAACTCGGGACTATCATTGTTTACTGGTCAAAATATTTGCCACCCCTGTATTCAGAGATGAAATTTTTCACACTTTTTAAGCTCATTTTCTTTTTATTATCGTTATAATCAACATAATAAATACCATTTTTATCTATATTCTCTATCAAATCATCCTCATCAAATTTCTTATTTTTAATATCAACCAATACTTCTTCAATAGTAGGCTCTCTTTTTAACTCAATTTTTTTATTTTTATATGCACGAATTATTACCTTATGCATCGGACTCGGACGTTTCCGCTTATATTTATCAATATCATTTTTAAGAAAAAACAATGAATCCAATTTTATCGGCACGCTCCTAAAACGTAATAACTTTTCTGTTCCATCATTGGTTATACATAAACGTTCTAAATTATACGGAGAAATAAGTTTGTGATTGATAATTTGTTCATCCGTTAAATAAATATTCGTTTGTTTGCTACCGGAATGTTTTATGTTAATTAATTGATCTCGATTTAATAATAAATATCGATCTACCCCTTCAAACCGAAAATAGACAAACAATTGAAACATTCCTTCAATTGCTTTCTGCAGTAAATGATATTGATCCTCTTTTGAAAAACATGAATCAAATAACAAAAACTTAGTATCGTTCATTAATTAATCCCGAATATTTTTTCATTCATCCTAGCAACCACTTTACTTGTATGCGCTTCAGACAAATGGCTATATCTCTTTACCATTTGCAGGGTTTTATGCCCTAATATTTCTGCAATCTCTGCAAGACTTGCCCCATTCATCGCTAGATAAGAAGCTGCACTATGACGCAAATCATGAAATCGAAAATCTTTGATTTCTGCACGCTTTAGGGCAGTCTCCCAAGGGGTACGTATATCAACGGAACTCTGTAAAGATTTGCCTGGAAACACTAAATCGCAATTTAATTGTCTAATCTTAGCGTGATGTTTAATCAACTCTAATGCGTGCCCCGCAAGCGGAAGCACTCTTCGTTCACCATTTTTTGTTTCATGCAGCGTTATAATCCCACGAGTTAAATCTATGTCTTGCCAACGTAAATTAAGCACTTCCATTCGGCGAGCACCAGTTGATAAAGCTAAAACAACAACAATGTAAAGACAGGGGCTATCGCTTTTTTTACATTCTTCCAATAAATTTTTACGTTCATCTTCAGATAAAAATCTGACGCGACCACGTGGCTCTTTCATCTTGGTAACTTTAAGTAGAGGGTTTTCTTCAACCCAACCCCATTCTTTTACAGCAATAGTAAATACATGACTTAAAATTGCCATATAACGATTAACTGTCGCCGCACTACGAGAGATTTGCTCGTTACCTGTTTTATCACCCTCGGCAAGTTTATCGCGGTATTGTGCAATCAATGCAGGCGTAGTATCAGCAAGTGAATATTGACCAAGGTTATCTTTCCACCAAATTAATTGGCCAGTCTGGCAACGCTCGCTCTTTGGCTTAGTAGGCATTACATATTGCAGATAACGATCAATCGCTTCATTTAATGTATGTTTCTTCGCTTCGCTTGTTTTAAAATGTCGACCTTCACGAATTGCGGATTCTGTTTGCTGTGCCCACTTGCGTGCATCTGTCAATCGTTCAAACGTTGCACTTTGCGACGGGTATCCTTTGAGCCGAACTTTAACTCGATAAGTTGTTTGGCCTTCTTTTGTTGTACGTTTTTCTATGTTAGCCATTTGCAGTCTTCTTAGAGGCTGATGAAAGTTCAAGGATTTTACGCAGGTCAGTCAAAACCTCCGCATCCAAATTAAGTTCTGAGCCATTCCAAGTGCCATTCATTACTAAATGATGAGTAACATGTTTTTTATGTATATCACGCAGCATCTTCTCAAACTCATCCAGTATTGTTTGGAATACTGCATAATCAACATCAGGTATTATGGGTTTTTTAATTGAAACATGCGCAATCTTACAATTACGAAACTCCTCAAAAGGTTTGATTAACTCAAACCACTTAATAATCCCATCATCAAGTGAGTACTCGTGAAACTGATGTAAGAAAGCCACGAATTGTTTTAATGCATGTTTCTTATTCTCATCGAATATAGCAAACATATTAGAAGTAATTTGACCAACAAATACACTTACCTGCATACATGCCCAATATTGATCATAAAGTAAATTTTTTGTTCGCACGGTATTAGCGATTTCCATATGCATCTGAATTAGCATTCTTGTGCTGTAGATGCGCTGATAAAAGATATCTAGATACTCTTTTAGTTTTCGTTGCCGATCAATCTCATCTCGCTCTTTCGCTTGATCGCAAAGTAACTGCCCAACATTTTTATCTTGCACTTCTGTAGTCATTTTTTTTCGCCTTATTTTTTGACGGCACTGTACAGCAATCACCAACAAAAGACAACATATGATTATTAATCATAATAAATAAATATGCTTTACATCTTAATTTCAAATATATAACATCTTTCACCATAATAAATGGGACACTTGTGGGGCACTAAGCAACAAAAAACAGCCCTAAGAGTACAAAATCAACCCGGGGAAATATCGCTAATGACAAATGAAGAATATGTAGCTGTTACAAAATATGGCAAAATCCGCTCACCTAATGAAGTGATTTTTCCGATCCTCAAACAAATGGAAGATAACAACTGGCGCTTAATCGGCACTGGGTTTTTTATTACCAGGCATGGAATATTTTTAACAGCAAAACACGTTCTACGTGACGTATTAGATAACAATTCCAATGAGCAGACACACCCAATCGTTGCTCTGTTATTCATCTCTGAAACAAGCTTTCAGATACGCAGAATAACTAAGGGCTTCTTAAATGTTCCTGGCGACATCGCTGCCGGCATTATTACCAACACTGATGAATCAGGAAAACTATTAGGTAATGGATTTTATGGACTCAGTCGAACCCCCTTATCAAAAGGTGACAAGATTCATACTTACGCCTACCCAGAAACTATGCATGATGATAATAATAAAATAAATTTTCGTAGCAGATATTATGATGGCTTAATTGAAGAGTATCTGCCAAGAGGTAGAGATTCCAGCATGCTGCCAAACGCCTGCTATCAAACAAACATGCAAATCCTTCCCGGTGCGAGCGGAGCGCCAGTTTTCAATTCTTCTGGCAATGTGATTGGTATAAACAGTACTGGCTTTAACGACAGCATCCCTCCATATACTTCATTTATCTCATGCATCACCGATGCTTTTGGCATCATCCTCGAAGGAATTACGCTACCTTGCGGCAATAAGGAATATTGTACTATAGAAGAGTTATGCAGCCTTGGTTATGTTACCGCATGTTAAGAATTGGTGACTGCAAAATGAACAATATCAATTGAAAAATCGTTTTTACTTTTTACCGCTTCAAAATAGTTTACATTCCTCCCTCTTAACATCGACACTACGACCTCTCGATTTTCTTGCGGCATTTTTAGCCCAAAAATAATCTCGCAGACACTCGACTCCTCATATGTGCCTACGCCTTTTACACCCATTATTCGCCACTCATTCTCATATTCCCAATCAAGAAACTTGGTCAAAACTATAATTTTATGTATTTCTGCTAAAAATCCATTTTTATCACCACCACTCAAAAAGAAATTTAACAGAAAGCCTCTATCTACGGATGATGAATATTCCACCTCATGGACAGCATCTACGGGTACATTAAGATTATCTTTATATCCTATGCAAAATCCTTTATGAAAATCCCCGTAATGCGACCACATCAGAATTGAGTTATTACATGATGACAGAGAAACAATACCCATTTCATTCTTTACAAAATCTAAACCGCGCTGAAAATCTGCATCTGCCTCTTTACGCGCCTCAATCATACCTACATCATGATTAATTCTTTCCAAGTGATTTTCAATTTCTTCATTAGTTAACCCCCTCCGAGCGGCTTCTTCGGCAATAATTTCATCCATACCCTTTCTAAAGTCTTCCACCATACCTTCGTGAGCCAAACAATCGAACGGGTCATTAAAATCATTTGGACTAGCAAAATAAATCTGGTTCTTTGCAAGCATCTCAAGGGTACGCGGATTGAAGGCTCGATATTTATATAGAATTTCAGGGACTTTTTTCGACATGCTTATTCATCATACCTTAAATTTGTGCTATGGCATTTTGGACATCTTGCAGGAACAGCATCTCTGCCTTGACGGATTGCTTCTCGTACCTCTTCCTCATCTGCAACCTCTGTTTTAAATCTATTACCACAAACAAGGCAAACATATTTGATGATTCTCATAAGCAACCTCCAAATAATATGGTGGCTATATACATTATACCATGCACGCCTTGTTTGAATTTTGTTGTGATTTGTTATTACTTACTGCCCCGCCAGTGTCCCGTGACGCTATTTTGAGGTCGCTTTGGAAGGATAAACGATGGTCTATCTATTTGATTATATTACAAAGCTGGCGATGGGACTCGAACCCGCGACCTGCTGATTACAAATCAGCTGCTCTACCAACTGAGCTACGCCAGCATTATGTATTTGCAAGGCGTAATTCTATCGTTAAAGATAGAAATAGCAATCCCTAATTACAAATTTACTGTATCAATAACCTAATAAATTTTCGTTAATAACAATGAAGTAAATTATTTGCGAAATTTTTTTTAACGCATTTCAATCAATCAAAAATACATAAATAAAAAAACCCTTGTCAGTTTCCCAACAAGGGTTTTTAGAATAAGAGCCTGGCGATGACCGACTTTTGCATGGATAAACCCACACTATCATAGGCGCTAAATGGTTTCACTTCTGAGTTCGAGATGGGATCAGGTGGTACCCACTTGCTCTAGTCGCCAGGCAGTAACTTTCTCTGCCGTCTTTCCGCAGAGCGGTTGAAATAGAAGCGTTTCACTTTGTGTCTAACCAATTCATCCAAACAACTTGGGTGTTATATGGTCAAGTCTCACGGTCAATTAGTACTGGTTAGCTACATGTATTACTACACTTCCACACCCAGCCTATCAACGTTGTGGTCTACAACGGACCTTTAGGAGTCTTAAGACTCGCGAGATCTCATCTTGGGGCGAGCTTCCCGCTTAGATGCTTTCAGCGGTTATCTCTTCCGAACTTAGCTACCCGGCAATGCCACTGGCGTGACAACCGGTACACCAGAGGTTCGTTCACTCCGGTCCTCTCGTACTAGGAGCAACTCCTCTCAAATCTCAAACGCCCACGGCAGATAGGGACCGAACTGTCTCACGACGTTCTAAACCCAGCTCGCGTACCACTTTAAATGGCGAACAGCCATACCCTTGGGACCGGCTTCAGCCCCAGGATGTGATGAGCCGACATCGAGGTGCCAAACACCGCCGTCGATATGAACTCTTGGGCGGTATCAGCCTGTTATCCCCGGCGTACCTTTTATCCGTTGAGCGATGGCCCTTCCATACAGAACCACCGGATCACTAGAACCTACTTTCGTATCTGCTCGACCTGTCAGTCTCGCAGTTAAGCACCCTTTTGCTCTTGCACTCATTGCGCGATGTCCGACCGCGCTGAGGGTACCTTCGTGCTCCTCCGTTACTCTTTAGGAGGAGACCGCCCCAGTCAAACTACCCACCATGCACTGTCCCCATCCCGGATTACGAGATTAGGTTAGAGCCCCAAGCATGTCAGGGTGGTATTTCAAGGTCGGCTCCACTCAAGCTAGCGCCTCAAGTTTCATAGCCTCCCACCTATCCTACACAAACACGCTCAAAGTCCAGTGCAAAGCTATAGTAAAGGTGCACGGGGTCTTTCCGTCTTGCCGCGGGTACACTGCATCTTCACAGCAAATTCAACTTCACTGAGTCTCGGGTGGAGACAGTGTGGCTGTCGTTACGCCTTTCGTGCAGGTCGGAACTTACCCGACAAGGAATTTCGCTACCTTAGGACCGTTATAGTTACGGCCGCCGTTTACTGGGGCTTCGATCGAGAGCTTCGCCTTGCGCTAACCCCTTCACTTAACCTTCCAGCACCGGGCAGGCGTCACACCCTATACTTCCTCTTTCGAGTTCGCAGAGTGCTGTGTTTTTAATAAACAGTCGCAACCACCGATTTTTTGCAACCTCTTTCAGCTCCAGTCGCGAGGACCTTCACCTATAAGAGGCACACCTTCTCCCGAAGTTACGGTGTCAATTTGCCTAGTTCCTTCACCCGAGTTCTCTCAAGCGCCTCAGTATTCTCAACTTGTCCACCTGTGTCGGTTTGCGGTACGGTTCAATGACCTTCATCACTTAGTGGCTTTTCCTGGAAGCTTAGCATCAACTACTTCTCCTATATAAACTACACAATCGTCATCACGTCTCAGAATAATGAATATCCGGATTTGCCTAGACTATTCTTCCTACTCGCTTAAACTAGGACTTCCAACACCTAGCTAGCTTAGCTTTCTCCGTCCCCACTTCACTCCAGTCACCAAGTGCAGGAATATTAACCTGCTTCCCATCAGCTACGCTTCTCAGCCTCACCTTAGGGGCCGACTCACCCTGCGTCGATTACCGTCGCGCAGGAAACCTTGGACTTTCGGCGTGCGGGTTTTTCTCCCGCATTATCGTTACTCATGTCAGCATTCGCACTTCTGATACCTCCAGCATCCTTCTCAAGACACCTTCATCGGCTTACAGAACGCTCCTCTACCACGCACACCAATAAATTGATGAGCATCCGTAGCTTCGGTGGATAGTTTTAGCCCCGTTACATCTTCCGCGCAAGCCGACTCGACCAGTGAGCTATTACGCTTTCTTTAAAAGATGGCTGCTTCTAAGCCAACTTCCTGGCTGTCTCGGCCTTCTCACATCGTTTTCCACTTAACTATCTCTTTGGGACCTTAGCTGACGGTCTGGGCTGTTTCCCTCTTCACGACGGACCTTATCACCCGCCGTGTGTCTCCTGTGGTTTACTCATGCGGTATTCGGAGTTTGCATCGGTTTGGTAGGACTATCACGTCCCCCTAGCCGGCACAGTGCTCTACCCCCGCACAGTATCCCACAAGGCACTACCTCAATAGCTTTCGAGGAGAACCAGCTATCTCCGAGCTTGTTTAGCCTTTCACTCCTATCCACAACTCATCTCCTACTTTTTCAACAGTAGTGAGTTCGGGCCTCCAGAACGTGTTACCGCCCCTTCACCCTGGTCATGGATAGATCGCCCGGCTTCGGGTCTACTAATATCGACTATAGTCGCCCTTTCAGACTCGGTTTCCCTTCGCCTCCCCTATTCGGTTAAGCTCGCCAATACTAGTAACTCGCTGACCCATTATACAAAAGGTACGCAGTCACAAGATTTCGTCCTGCTCCCACTGCTTGTACGCACACGGTTTCAGGTTCTATTTCACTCCCCTCTCCGGGGTTCTTTTCGCCTTTCCCTCACGGTACTTGTTCACTATCGGTCAGTAAGGAGTATTTAGCCTTGGAGGATGGTCCCCCCATCTTCAATCAGGATTTCTCGTGTCCCGCCCTACTTCTCGAACGCTTGCACATAACAGCTTTTAATCTACGGGGCTTTCACCCTCTTCGGCTGGCCTTTCCAAACCATTCAAATAGATCTGTTATGCTTTCCACGTTCAGGCTCTTTCCCTTTCGCTCGCCGCTACTTGGGAAATCTCGGTTGATTTCTTTTCCTCCAGGTACTGAGATGTTTCAGTTCCCTGGGTTCGCTTCTCTGGACCTATGTATTCAGTCCAGGATAATAGGATCTCTCCTACTGGGTTTCCCCATTCAGATATCCTCGGATCAATGCTTGTTGCCAGCTCCCCGGGGCTTTTCGCAGGCTGCCACGTCTTTCGTCGCCTCTTACTGCCAAGGCATCCACCATGTGCGCTTAATTTCTTGACCATATAACCCCAAATCGTCTTGCTCATTTGTACTTTTACTCGCCTGTATTTACTCTCGTAAACACTCGCTTCATTCGTACTAACTCAAGCTTGTCATCGAAAGTTGAATTGAGTTTTCACTCAGTGTACTTCGCTTCTACTTACAACCAAATTGTTAAAGAACTTTTGCACTCTTCAGAGTACAAAAAACGTTTCTCATTTCTACTCTCGAAAAACGTTTTTTGTCGGCTGAACTTTTTTCTTTTTTTAACCTTTCGGTTCTCTCTTTATGTTGTTGAGTTTCGCTGCGCTCTACCCAACCTACCGTTCTTCATCACTCTCTTTCTTTCTTCTTTACCCTCTCGGTTGTATCCTATTCCAACTACTCCATATTTTGGAGCCAGTCGGGATCGAACCGACGACCCCCTGCTTGCAAAGCAGGTGCTCTCCCAGCTGAGCTATGGCCCCGTCTTCTTTCCTTCTCGCCTCTCGTTCGTGGGCCTGAGTAGACTTGAACCACCGACCCCACGCTTATCAAGCGTGTGCTCTAACCAACTGAGCTACAGGCCCCCCTACAAAACTCGGGGCTTACTCTCTTTTCTTTAGCTACTTTTTTAACAAGATCTTTCAAGAGTGATTTATGTGCGCGC
>CAWHLK010000038.1:0-109233 GCA_963829965.1 uncultured archaeon
GAATCACTCCCTTCACAATGATCGCCGTATCGCCGCTCTTCTTGAAGAACCAATAGAAAGCGACCGCTAGTACTAGACAGCCGATGGCCTGTCGCATCCGTGCTCTTCGCATGGCCATTACCGCGGAAATGCCCCTGGTGACTTCGGTTGGCCTATCTACGAGCGACTGGCAGCCCCGGACGACTGCCAATATTATCAAAACTACTGCAGCCCATGCCGCGAAAGGAAGCACCGGCCAAACTATCGGCAACTTCACTCCTCCTGCTTTGATTCCCGAATCCATGGGAAGGGTATTGGCAATGAGGAAGCCGAATGCACAAGCCGCCGCCGAGGCTACGAACTGCTTCACGCCGGGCCCTCTGGCCAGGCCGGCCGGCTTCATGAGCACATCCACGCCGCGATAAACCGCAAAGGCCAGCGCTATCCACCCTGTCCAGTTGGCGACCGTGCCGAGCAGATAAAGGAGTTGGCCGCTGAATTCTCCACCTCATAGTGCACCCAGCTTTTGCTGAGGTAGAACTGAAAACCGGTGATGAGCATGATGATGATGAAGATCGCCCACGCCAACGCGCTGGCGCTGCCCATCTTGAAATAGGCGAAGCCTTCATGGAACAGCTTGTAAACGGGAACGAGGAGGGATTCGCCGGGGCCCATCGCTCCGTTATCCGAGCCGGTCGGCGCCATAACGTACACGCGATCAAACTCTTGCAGGGCTCCAATGAAGCCCATGACCACGTTAAAGAAAAGCACAGGGCTAAGTTGCGGAAGGGTCACCGACCAGAACTGCTGACGGGGCGTGGCCCCGTCTATCGAAGAGGCCTCGTAGAGCGGCGTAGGTATCCCCTTTAATCCAGCCAACCAGAGCACCATTCCACTGCCCGCTCCCCATGCACCCATCACGATCAGGGCCGGCTTGGCCCACGCTTCTGAGCTGATCCATCCGGGGGGCGCCAGACCGAGCCATTGAGTAATCGTGTGCTCCCAGAAGCCGTTCAGCAAGCCGCGGTTCGGATCGCCATACAGAATCCACAGCCAAAGAACCGCACTTGCAATGGTGGGAACAACGGCCGGCAGGTAGAAGATCGTGCGATAAAACCGGATGCCCTTCACCCCCGCATTGAGGAGAAGCGCGATGGAGAGTCCAGTGAAGATGTTAAGGGGAACGCCGACCAAGGCCAAATAGCCGACGTTGGAGAACGCCTTCCATGTTTCGCCCCAGTCGGTGGTGAACATGTCGTGGTAGTTCTTGAGACCGTCCCAGCGGGCAGGGGTTAAAACGTTGTAATAGGTGAAGCTGAAGAATAGGGAAGCCAGCATCGGCCCGAGCATGAGCACGATGAAGCCGAGCATCCACGGAGAGATGAATAGGTAGCCCCAACGAGCCTCAGACTTGCCAAGAGGTCCCAAACGCTTCTTTCGGAAAGCGACAATCCCCCATGCCAGCAAGGCAAGCAGAAGTCCGAAGAAGGCGAGGAACGGTATCCAGAGGTTGATGACCGGGTACTGATCTTGGTTATAGAATTCGTCGAGGTCACGTTGCACCACGTTTTGGGCCGTCTGCAACGCAGTTGGAATGGACTCCTTGTGCATGCAGGCGTCTTCGGTGAGTTTCACTTGCTGGTCCCACAAGAGCTGCGCGACAAATGTCGGCGGACGAACACGCGAGTGTTTCAGCATGTCCATGTGGATCTTGAGGGCGTTGGCGAACTTGGGATCGGGTGGGGCGAACTTTTGATAGATTGCGGCGTTGCCGGAGATGCTTGCGGCCATGCGGGGGATATAGGACCGCCCTGAGTCCTTCGCCCAATCCAGATTCCCTTGATGGAGGATGAGCCTGCCCTTGGTGTTGAGGGCGAACTTGATAAAGTCCCATCCGGCTTCCGCGTTTCTAGCCCCCTTCGGAATGGAGTAACAAAAACCCCCTGTCCAAGTGATATAGGTCTCTTTTTCATCCTTGAATTCGCCGGTATGGTTGTAGCGATCATCGGGAACCGGGGCGGGACCGTTTCCAAGGTCAAGACCGGGCGCATATTTGATGAGGTCCTGGAGAATCCAGTCGCCATCGATCTTCATGGCGACCTTCCCAACAAGAAACGGGTCGTTCTCATTGGCAAGGAAGCCGGATTTGAATGTGTTGGCCTTTTCGTAGCCAGGTGCGGTTTCGCCCGGAAGTTGGTATTGGTCGTAGCCCTTGACCATGAAGTCCAGGGCCTCACGGTTTGCCGGCGTATCGAACGTGCACTTCTTCCCGTCAGGAGACAGGAAAGCTCCATTCGTTTGAAAGGAATACAGGTACAGCCAGGAATTTCCAAAGTTCGGGAGGAAACCTGCACGTTTTATCGTGCCGTCCGGGTTGTATTCCGTGAGCGCTTTGCTGTAGGCGAGTAACTCCGACCATGTACGCGGAGGCCGGTTCGGATCGCATCCGGCTGCTTTCAGCTTGTCCGCGTTATCGGCAAAGATCTTTTTGTTGTAATAGAGGATCCGATCGTCCGCACCATCGGGAATGCCGTAAACGTGGCCATCGAACATTCCCTCGTTCCAAACGGCCGCGTAGTAATCCGAAGGCTTGGGGCAGGTAGGGTCATCTTTGTCCCGCTTCAAATAGTCATCTAAGGGCAAGAACGCTCCGCGGCTTGCCCAGTCCCCCACCGTAAAACGGTCTTGATAGACCAGATCCGGCGCCACGTTGCCGACGATGCTTGTCATCAGCTTTTGAGGGTCCATTCCGCCAGAGCCAAGGCTGAGCAGGCGAACGTTATATTGGGGATATTGAGCGGCAAATGCATGGACAAGAGCTTCCATGCCCTTGGAGTCCGGCCCAAGAGCCTGCCCCCAAATGATGAAGTCCTTTTGGTGAGGCACCTGGGCGGGTATGGTTCCGGTCAGGCCGATCAGACCGAACATGGCCAGCAGGGTCGCGGCAGGACCCGTTGGAGAGATGTGTCGGTGCTTCGGGCTAACCGGGGTTAGCCGGCAATACAAGCGCTTCCAGGCATCCAGTGTGCTCCCAAATCTCATTTGCGGACGCCTCGAATGCTCTGTGCCTCGGATGAAGGCAACAGAACAGCGGCGCTCTCCGGTGATAGGTCGATGTCCAACGTGTCCGATGGGGCGTATTTCTTGCCGTCCAGGATATTGGTATAGCTTTGCTTATGGGGGAACTTCAAAGTCAAGTGTTTCTCACTCTTTGAAATATTCACCGCAGTGAGGGCGATTTCTTTGCCTTGAATTCGCTCGTAGGCCAAGGTTTTGTCCGCGTCGCTAGCCTCCAGCAATTTGGGCTCGCCGGTTTGCAATGCCTCCGAGGCGTTCCGGGCGGCGATCAGCTCCTTGTAATAAGTGAGCATGTCGTTTTGGTCGTTTGCGATATCCCACCGCATGGTTCGGCGGTTGTCAGGATCTTTGCCCCCCTCCATCCCCAGTTCATCTCCGTAATAAATGGAAGGCGCTCCTGGCCAAGTTAGCTGTATCGTTGCACCGAGTTTTGCCAAGTTCTTGTCGTTGTTGCATAAGGTCAGAAATCTGGGCGTATCATGACTCCCAATGAGATTCATCAGATTTCGTGCAATTTGAGGGGGATAACTTGTATAAATACCCATCAGCTGGTTGTAGAACTCCTCCGGACCGATATCCTGATCAGCCAACAGAGAGAGGGCGGCGGACCGGAACTGGTAGCCCATGATGGAATCGAACATATTCCCGCTGAGCCAGTGGTTTCCATCGCCCCAGATTTCTCCCACGATCCAGCGCTGATCATCATCCTGCTTCACGACTTTTCGAAACTTCGGCCAATACTCGTCCACCACCTCGTTGGGAACATCGAGCCGCCAACCGTCTACTTTGGCAAGGTTATCCCAGTATGCGGGAATTCCGAGCATATATTTCTCAGTTTCGGGGTTCGCCATATGCAACTTTGGCATAGACCCGAAACCGTACCACGCCTCATAGTTCAATGGAGTCCTGTCTACTACCGGATACCCCTTGATGAAATACCAATCCGTGTACTTGGACGCCGGCCCCTTTTCCATGATGTCTTTGAAGGCAAAAAAGTTGGTGGCCGTGTGATTGAACACCCCGTCCACCATAACCTTCATGCCGTCCGCGTGAACCTTCTTGACCAGGTCGGCGAACTCGTCGTTCGTTCCAAAACGAGGGTCGATTTTGAGATAGTCCTGCGTATCGTACCGGTGGTTGGACCGTGAGGTGAACACTGGGTTGAAATAGATAAGTTTGACCCCCAAATCCTTTAAATAATCCAGGTGCTGTTCCACGCCTGCGATGTCTCCGCCGAAGAAGTTGTAATACTCCGGCTTGCCGCCCCATGGCACCACATCGGGCGGGTCATTGGATTTGTCTCCGTCGGCAAAGCGGTCGGGGAAGATCTGATAGACCACTGAGTGTTGCGGCCAATCGGGAATGTCCAATGGCTTGAAGCTTTTTGCGTCTACATGGAACACCTTCGAGCTTTGTTCCCGGCTTACGCCTTGGGGACCAAACCACTCTGTGGTTGGACCGTCTTCGAGTTTAAACGCATAGCTGAGATCAGTCTTTCTATCCCACGGGACCGAGGTTTCCATCATGTCGTAAAAGGTGTCACCGCTTAGGCGCTCCATGGAGTGAGGCCTGCCATTCACAACGACCTGCACGCTTGCGATATCGTTCGGTCTTACGCGGAGGCAGTAGCGCATTCTGCCGCGGTCATAGTCCAAATACTTAGTGGTTTGGACGTGATAGAGCGCACTCGTGGCGATTTCCCCATCGCCCTTGGCAGCGGGCTTAGCGTAGTCATCAGGGACAATGACTAGAAGGGAGTTCTTGTTTCCGTCGGCCTCTTTGAAAACTTTGTCGTTTGCGGGATCGGTGATCCAGTCCTGACCGTTCAGCACGAACTTGTATTGAATGGGACCGGCGGGTAAGTCAACGGTGACGGTCCAAGTGTGGCCGCTATGCGAGAACGGAGTGGCGCCCTTGTCCCAGTTATTGAACGAACCGGCAAGGTTGACCGAGTTCAAATCTCGATCCGCTTGGTAGGTAAACGTGTGGGAGACGGTGGTTTTCTGTCCGCCTTTGGCCACGCCAAAGCAGGCAAGGACCGACAGGAGCAGGATGACCAGAATGCGCACGAAAGCGATGTGCGACTTGGTTTGGCATGAATTCAACATTGAACGTAACCCAAGATTACAGCGAGCGGCACCTTTCCCGTTGGGGCGGATTAAGAATACGTATTCACGCGCTGTTCAAATAGTGACACATACGGTTGAACGGATGCTAGTAGTTTCCACGATGAGTTACGCAACTACCGTGTTACAATCGAAGGATGAGGAGAGCTGTTCTATTTGTGCTGGCTTTCGGACTTACCGTTGCGACGCAAGCCCAGTCTGGTTTTTGGCCGCAGGAAAGGCAGGACCGTTATGGAACGGGAATGGCGCCGAGCAGTCCTCATCCGACAAACCTCATCGCGGGTTACATCAGCGGCTATCTCGATCAGAAGAACTCCGTGTCAGGCGGCCCCACGCTTGGCATTGGCGATGTCGGTTATTTCGGCGATGAGGAGGGGAATAGCTTCTATTCGTTCAACTCATTTTTCGGCATCGCTATCGGCGAGCCGTTTTTTGTCGGGAATCCGGTGACTTCATCTCCAGCAATCTGCTCGCCGGATCTGGTTGTCATTGAGACAAACAGCTCGACTTCAGGCCAGACGATTGCGATCAATCCAACCGCTCATTCGATCGTCTGGTGTCACCCGACAAAGTCGGTTGCGATGAGCAGCACTCAGCACTCGTCGCCAACCATCGGGCCCGATGGGGACGTGGTGGTGAACACGATGAGCGGAGATGTTTTCCGGTGGAAGGCCGCGACCGGCGCGCTGGTTTGGCACTCGGATGGGTTCGGCGCTGCCGGTCACACGGTGGTCTTTAGCCGATCCGACGATCTTCTCTTCTTTTCCAACGGGACTAGCATGACCGCGCTCAACTATGCGGATGGCAGCATGGCGTGGACCAACTCCTACCCGGGTGCTGTCTCCGTGGGCGCGCCCGGCGTCGCCCCCGATGGGACGCTGGTATTCGGAACGGACTCGGGAGACGTTTACGGTCTTAACCCGAAAACTGGTGCCCAGGTATGGCAGGACGAGCTTAAGGGCGGCGTGGAAGGCGCGCCTGCTTTTGACTCCGCCGGGCGAGTGTTCATTCCAACCAAGGGAAATAGCATGGTTGCCTTTAGCACTGCCGCCGGTGACCTGCTTTGGACTTACACCTCGGATGGCATATGCGAAGTTGGGGCATCTGTGGATGCCGATGGCCGGCTTTACTTCCTGGATCATGCCGGTTACGTATACTGCCTCACAACGACCGGACAGTTTGTTTGGAAGCTGCCCATTGGCGGGGAAGGGACGGGCTCGATCGCAATCGGCCCTGACGACACTCTCTACGTTGGCAACGCGGTGCCTCTTAGCAATACAGGAGGTGTTGCGGTGGTTCGGCAAATGCCGCCCATCATTAGAGGGATGAGCCTTGCGTCAGGGAAGATGTTGAGCGGTTCCACGGAATCCGGCAATATCACGCTGGCTTACGGCGCGCCCCCTAATGGCGAACCGGTGGGACTTTCCAGCACCAACCCGACCGCAGTCAGCGTCCCTGCCGCCATTGTCATCAAGAGCGGCGTACAATCGCAGCCGTTCACAGTAACGGCGTCAAGGGCCATTAACCAAGAAACGATGGCTACGATTACGGCGACTACCGGAAGTGTGTCGTATTCTGCGACCCTTCAAGTGGATCCGACTCCGCTGGCTTACATCCAAATGGGTACAACAATTTATGGAGGAACTGGCCCAGCGGGTGGCTACGTTCAGCTTAATTTCTTGGCGCCTGCAGGCGGTCTGAATGTGTCGCTGTCAAGCAGCAATCCGGCAGTCCTTCAGGTCTCTCCCTCCGCAGCAGTTCTTGAGGGCCAGACATCTGGCGATTTCTCGTACACTGCATCAGCCGTTGCGACCAGAACGACGGTGACCGTGTATGCGAGCTATGGGGGCGAAACCGTATCTACTGAGATTTTCGTTGAACCCGCCACGCTGGGATACATTTACGTTTCGCCGGCCACGGTTCAAGGCGGACGAAACTCGGATGCCGTCGTCCATTTCTATGGGGAATCGTCGGATAGTATTCCGATTTCAATCTCGGCCTCCAGTGTCATAGTGACCGTTCCGAGCACGGTCGATTTACCGGCTGGGACAATCGCCGTTTCCTTTCCAAATTCAAACCAAGCCGGTTTCGACCTCAACTGTTGTTCGGATCACCGTCCTCGCGGGCGGCTACACCGAATACACCAATCTCACCGTTTTGCCGGCGCCTATCGCGACCTTTACTCTTTCGCCCGCTACCGTTGTGGGGGCGTACAACTCGGACGGGATCGTGCGACTAAGCGGCAATGCCGGATCGTCCGGCGACGTGATTTCGATTACATCGAGCAGTTCTGATGTTGTCGTGCCTCCATCGGTCACCGTTCCGGCAGGCACTTACGCGGCGTCGTTCCCAATCAAAACCAAGACGGTGACCGTCAAAACCACGGTAACTCTTACGGTGAGTTTTGGAACCTCGACCATCAGCCAAACCCTAACCTTGAATCCATGAGCGTTCCCCGTTCAAGTCTTTGTGTCATTCCCCAGTCCAAGTAGAGCCTAAATCACATGCAGTTCAATAATCCGGGTGTCCGTTTCGCGTTGATGTTAACCGCCGCGTTTTTTTTATCGAATGCTTGGAGTTCGCCCCTTGGCGCCAGGGCTGCGGCAGGTTCCTCCGCTTTCATCGAGAACCGCGGCCAATGGGATGGACAGGCGTTATACCTATCCAAAACACCGGGGTTGAACTTGTGGATCACCCAACTAGGCCCAATTTTGAGTTTAGGAAGTTTGTGCAAACTGGATCACCAGCGAAAAATCATTCGGCCGGGTATTTCAAAGGGCACGTCGTAAAGATGAGCTTCGTGAACGCGCGATCCGGCCCGGTAACCGGAGACATGGAGCAGGACGGTAAGTTCAACTACCTTCTCGGCAACGATCGGACCAAGTGGGAAACGGGAGCGAAATCTTACGCGGACGCGACTGCTCCGAATATGTACGACGGAGTTTCCGTTCGGTATTCGATCGATCAGGGCGCGCCAAGATACGACGTGATCGTCAAGCCGGGGGTGGACGCGTCGCAAGTCGGCGTAAAAATCGACGGCGCGGATGGCCTGCAGGTCTTACCAAACGGCAATTTACAGATCAAAACTTCTCTTGGCGCGGTTGAAGAGCGCGGGCTAACCGCTTATCAGGACACGCCTGCAGGAAGGGTCCAGGTTCCTTGCCAGATGGTCTTGGATGGCAACGAATTGCGATTTGACGTTGGCGGCTATGACACGGCCAAAGAGCTTGTCATCGACCCGCTGGTTTACTCCTCCTACCTGGGCGGGTCGAGCACCGATGGGGCGCTTGCAGTTGCGGTTGACCGTACTAACAACATTTACTTGGCGGGTTTTGCCGAGTCCTCTGATTTTCCAACCACCGTCGGCGCCTACCAGACTGACAACTACGAAGCGATCGATTACACGGGAACGGCATTCATCACGAAGATGAACCCTTCCGAAAGCAGCTTGATTTATTCCACGTTCCTAGGGGGCTCGGGCGGAGATGAGGCTCGGGGTCTCGCGGTTGACTCGGAGGGCAACGTCTTCGTAACTGGCACCACCGGTTCGTTCGACTTTCCGGTCATGGCCGACTCCTTTGAACTATACAACAACACTTTTAAGTCGGGACAATACTCGACGACCGGCTTTGTGAGCAAGTTGGATCCCTCCGGGAGCGGGTTGGTTTATTCCACTTATTTGGGTGGTAGTTTCGATGACGAGCCTGCCGCGATCGCGGTGGATTCCAAGGGTGACGCGGTTGTAGTGGGTTCAACCGGGTCGATTGATTTCCCGGTTTCTGAAGGCGCATTTCAACCCAAGGACAACGCGAATGCAAGTCCCACGGGATTTGTAACGAAGTTGAATCCAACTGGGACTGGCGTTATCTACAGCACCTATTTGGGAGGCGATGTTCAAGATCAGGCAACCTGCGTGGGAGTGGACTCGGCGGGGAATGCCGTTGTTGCGGGCCTTACTTACTCGCCCAACTTTCCGATAACCAAGGGTGTGTTTCAGACAGTTTTTCGCGAGTCCACTCGCTATCCCGAGTACACAGGCTTCATCACCAAGATCAACGCGAGCGGCACGAGCCTGGTTTACAGCACCTTCCTTGGCGGCTCCAACTCCTCAATAGGACCGGGCGGTGATTTCATCGGAGCCCTTGCCTTCGATTTGTCAGGCAACACGATTCTTGTTGGCAACACCTACGCCTCCGATTTTCCGGTGACAACCGGCGCCTACCAAACGATCAACAAAACCCAATCGGAGGCGCAAGCTGGATTTGTGGCGAAGCTCAACCCGACCGGAACAAGCCTTCTTTACGGAAGCTACATTTCCGGGAATCTGGGAGTGGAAGGAACGCTGCTGTCCGGAGTTTCCGTCGACTCAGCGGGGAATGCGGTCTTCGCCGGTTCAACCGACACGACGGGTTACCCGATCACCGCCGGGGCGATCCAGACAACTGGAGCCGGACAGGTAGGAGACGATAATTTTCGTGCGGGTGTGGTCGGCAAACTCAATGCGAATGGAACTCATCTCCTCTACAGCACCCTTTTCGGCAACCTTTGCGAGGGAACTGCGGTGAATTCAAGCCAGTACGCGGTGGTCATAGGAACGCCGGGCACACCATTTCCGACCACATCAGGCGCATTTGAACCGGTGAGCCGAGGGAACAACTTTGCTTCCACTCTTAATCTGGTGAGCGGGACTCCAAAGCTCGGCCAAGTTACGGTTACTCCAACATCCGCCCCCGGCGGCAGCCAAGTGACCGGCCTGGTATCTCTCACGAACTCCTCTTCAAGCGCTGTGGTTGTAAAGATCTCCGCAACGGGACCGGTTAACTTCCCATCCACAGTCACGGTTCCTGACGGAAGCACCACCGCATCGTTCAATTTGACGACGATCGGGATAAACACGCCAACGCAGGCCACCATTTCGGCAACTTATGGTGGCCAGACTTTAAGTGCTGCGGTAACTGTCGAGCCGCCAACGTTGCAGTCGCTTGTTATGCAACTGGATCCGGTGGTGGGTGGCCGAGCAGATGTTGGATTCGCTTATTTGGCTAGCGTTGCCGCTGTCGGTGGGTATGTGGTTAGGCTGTCCAGCAACGACCCCTTGGTGACCGTGCCCGAGGGAGTTACCGTTCTCGCCGGGCAGTCTATTCGCGGATTTGATATTACTACCAAGCCGGTGTCATCAAATGTTGTTGTGACCATCACGGGCAGCGCAAACGGGGTGACTGTGGTTTCTCCGCTGACGGTTGTGCCCGCGCCCCTGCAAAACTTCACCGTTTCGCCGAATCCGGTTGTCGGGGGCGTGAACTCATCCGCAACATTGACGCTGTCCGGTGTTGCCGGTCCTACCGGCATCACAGTGACGATGTGGTCCAGCAGCAACCTGATCTCGATTCCCGCGACGGTCACCGTTCAACCAGGAAAGAGCACGGCCTCCTTCACGATCACGACCAAGGCGGTTTCCACAAACACGGTGGTGTACTTACACGCTACAGCGGGGAGCGTGATTCTTGATCGCTCAATTACGCTTGCCCCAAAGTAAGGGCCTACTGGGCAGTGGCCCACATGTTGTTCGTGCTTGAAATATAGGTCGCATCGAAAGATAGCATTTTCACATGCCCATCGAGGAAGGCGAACGGGTGGCCTCCGGGGTATCGGGGATGCTCGGGAGGGAAGTTGCCGAAGTCGTCGCCGGTGGGCAAGAACCATTGGGCGAAGCTTGCTATTGACGCGTCTTGTGATGGAAGGGTGCAGCATCGGCCGTCGATGCTTTGGTATTCGAGAATGCATGTTGGGTCGTTCAGAAATTTCTCGCATGGCGGGGAAGCCAGCCCCTTTTGCCAATAGTAGGTGTCGGTGGGCAGGCTGGCGTAGCTCCATGGGTTCAGACAGATATCGAAGTAATCCGAAGACCAGAACGGGTCGCTTGGATTGTTGACCGGCAACGGGTTTGGCTCGCATTCGGGAGCGCCGGGGCCGCCGTTGGCCTCGCATTCGTAGTCCTTCCAGTGCTCCACGTGGAGAGTCATCAGAATCGTGTTGGAAGGCTGGGTGACTTGCGATTCCGAGCGGCTCACGCCGGTGACGAGGCCGTTGTTGCGCATGGAACCCCACATTGCGGGATCAGATTTATCCGGGTCGCTGGGGTCCCACCACACATCGGCTCTGCTGTTCTCCTGGCCGTTCGAGCCCACTCCTCCAGTACCGTTCTTGATGTAGGCGTTGAGGGCCTGCTCGTAATAGTAGGCGTCCCACCAGTTGATATAGCCGGGCACGCCGGGGCCGTCCGTGGTTTGGGTGCGGGCGTAAAGGCCGTCGTAATCGCCGCTATACATGATCATCGCGAGATCGATTTGCCGGAAGTTACTGAGGCAGGTCATTTTCTTGGCTGCCATTTTGGCTTGGGAAAAGACGGGGAATAGGATAGCGGCGAGGATGGCGATGATCGCGATGACAACGAGAAGTTCGATGAGGGTAAATGCTCGGTCCCTTGGCATAATCGTAGACGATACCACTTTCTTTAGCCTTAGCTACATGTATAAGTCAATGATTACGATATGAGTTAGTGGTAAGAAATAGAAGTTAACCCAGGCATCACGAGAGTCGGCAACAGCCAAACGGGCGACCGGCGAGTTCCAAGCGCTCGGGAGCCTGCTTCACGGCCTTGCCGTTCAAAACAACCTGCTCAAACCCCTCGGGGATCAAGAAGCTTAACTTGATCGGTCCAAACCCAGTCGCCGCCTTCACCTCGTCAATAGTCAGATCTTTTCCGGACCATTTAACGGAAACAACCGTCTCGCTCCGCTTGCCGCTCCGATAATCCAAAGTTTCGCCGTCGTCCGCGCGGTATCGAAATGTCGAAGTCCCCCGAACTCCCCGGTTTCGCCACGACCAGCATGTCAACAGCGGCCAGGTCCAGTTTGTTATCCTTCGGCACGCCAGGGCGGAAGGGAATGATCGCGCCTTCTCTAAAGTACATCGGCGTTTCGTCCAGGACCGGCCGGACTTTGACCATGCCGGGCTTTAACCACTTGCCGTCCTGCGCATCAAGCCAAGGTTCGCTGCCCGGCAAAATCAATGAGCGGCTGCGCTTGGTCTCATGCATGACGGGCGCCTGCATGATATAGGGGCCGAGGAGGAATTGATCGGAAACTTCCTCAAGGGGCACTTCTTCCGAGCTTTCAAACTCATATATCAGTGGCCGGAGGACAGGATCGCCGCTCTCCTCGTGTTCGCAGTAAATGTTGTACAGGTAGGGAAGAAGGCGGTAGCGGAGCCGGATATATTTCCGCAAGACGTCGAGCACCTTTTCTGAAAACTGCCACGGCTCCTGGTCGCCCTCGCCTTTGGAGTTGTGGTTTCTGAAGAACGGGAAAAGGCAGCAAGCCTTCACCCAATCGGTGATCAACTGTTCGGTAGTCGTGCCTCCAAAACCGCCGAGATCGGGGCCGTTAAAGGAAACACCGCTAAGCGATAGATTGAGGGTGGCGGGGATCGCCATCTGCAGGTGGAAATAGTTCGAAAAGTTATCGCCGGTCCAAATCGCGGAGTAGCGCGAAGTTCCGGTTGAGCCGGATCGACTCAAGAAGAACGGCCGTTTGTTTGGAAAGGCGCTGGAGAACCCCTGATGGGTCGCCATTTGCATGCCGAGGGCGTACTGGTTGCGGTGAAGGGCGTGCCGATCGGTTCCGTTCTTAAAAAGCATGCCAGTGGGGTCGACCGGCCCGGTTGAAGGGTCGTTCATGTCCAGCCATACGCCGCCCATGCCGGTTTCAAACAGCTTCTTGGCGTAACCGGCCCACCAATCGCGACCCTCCTGGAGGATCAGGTCCGGAAAAACCGTTTCACCCGGCCACACGATGCCAACGAACTCGCCACCTTCGGCATTGTGGCAATAAAGCCCCTTCTTCTTGAGATCGTCGTAGACCGGATAGCCCTTTTCCTTTTTCACGCCAGGATCGAGGATCGCCACGATCTTTCGCCCGCTTTTTGCGATCTGCTTGGCGATTTTCTCAAATCCGCCGGGGAAATGATCTTCGTCGAATGTGAAGACTCGGAAGCCGTTCATGTAGTCGATGTCCAGCCACAATCCGTCGCAGGGAATTTCGTCTTCGGCGAATTTCTCGTCCAAAGAAAGCAGGTCCTTTACACCGGCGTAGCCCCAGCGAGACTGGTGATATCCCAAGGCCCAAAGAGGAGGCGTTGACGCAACTCCCACGAGTTTTTGGAGCTTTCGCGTGAGCTCGCGAAGGGTTGGGCCGTAGATCACCCAGAGGTTGGGTTGACCACACTCCGCGCCAACCACCATGAGGGGATTCTTGTTCTCCCAAGCTTCGAAAACGCGAAAATCGTCTTTCCCGGGCGTCTCGATGAATGCGGTGCCTGGGCTATCGACGAGAATGCCGAAATACTCTTCGTCCCGTTTGCAGATCACATAGGGAATGGAGAGATAAGGGGGGTCCACCACGTGCTCTTTGAACTGGGCATAGTGAAAATCACCCCAAACATCGGTGTTCCAGAACTTCGTTCTTACACCGGACAACTCCAATCGGCCGAAGTTCTTTTCGCCCAGCCCGTAAAAGCGCGTTCCCTCCGGCACTTCAAACTGAAAGAGCCAGGACTCGCCGGAAACGCCGAAGCTGGCAGTTCCGTTCGTTTTGGAAATTCTTTCTCGGTGGCGTTCTTAAAGCTCAGCTCGAAGTGCTTCCCAGGATGCAAACCGACGCATTGGCACTTTTCGGGAGGCTCGAGCTTGTGGATGGCCCGGTTCTCGCCCCAAACGTCGTGTTGAACACAAATGTTGAAGATGCCATCCTCATAGGTTTCCACCACCGTACCAAACTCGCGTTTGCCCGCGCAGAACCGTCCCGTTTTACTATTGAACTGGTCCGCAAATGAAAATTGGCAGGGTGCGGAAACTTCGTAAAGAACATGAGAACCAAGAGATTCTGACTCACTTCCGCTGTTTCGTGCAGGCTCCGAGCCGGTTGGGTCAAAAAACCATTCTGCACTTAGAACAAGGGAAAGCTCGTCGGTCATCCAACAAAAAGAATTCCACCAGGGAAGTGATTGGGATCGCAGGCCCAAACGCCGCCCAGCTTTGGTGACGAAACAAAGCGGCATTGTTTCGCCTGTTGCCATCTTTTTGCCAGATAAACGACAAAAAAATAAAATTCTTGGCTTTTGGCTAAAAATGTGATACCATTCATGTAAGTTTCCTGAATACGTATTCACGCGGTTTTATTGAACTTGGATACGTATTCTCGCAAAGCGAAAAACATCGAAGTTTATATGCCCAACGCAAAGAAGCAGTTGAGGGTTACGCAAAGAGATATCGCCCGACTTTTGCAAGTTTCTCAGGCCACCGTTTCACGGGTTTTGGCCGGGGACGAGAGAGTCGACGTCGAAACCAAAGAGCGAATCCAGCAAGCGATAGTCAGCACAATTACCGGCCCGACGTTCGAGCGCGCTCACTCCGAAACCAGCGATCGGGCCTCATCGGTTTAGTTTTCAAACGCCCTTCGGGCGGCCTTCACAACGATCCGTTCTTCGCAAATCTCGTTTCCGAAATCATGGACTTTCTTTCGGGAAGTCCATATCACCTCTGCGTCGAAATGGTCACACCGAGCACTCAGCAAGATACCTATGATGAAATGCTCCGTACTCGAAGAGTTGACGGCTTGATTTTGGTGGAATCGGAATCTCGCGACCAGCGCATCGTGCAACTCGAGCGCGACCAGTTTCCATTCGTTCTCATTGGCAACCCCATCAGCAAGGAAGACACGGATATCTTCAGCGTGGACAACGATAACATCCTTGCTGGAGAAAATTGCCACCCGGCACCTAGTGGCGAGTGGCTACAAACGCATTGGAATCCTCGCCGGCCCGCGCGGAGTCACCGTGAGCGAAGACCGGATCATCGGCTACCAGACCGCTATCAGCGGCCGCCAAGACCACGAGATGATCTGGCATTCCGAGTTCGGCCTTGAAGCGGCGAGAGATGCCGCCATGTACATTTTTTCCTCCGAACACAAACCTGACGCTCTCGTTGTATTGGACGACTTCATGGCGATGGGCGTTGTCCTCGCCGCGAGGACGAGCAAGATGCGGATCCCGCAGGATCTCGGGTTGGTCAGTTTTAACAACAGTTCTATATGCAATCTCGTCGATGGAGGCTTAACTTCCGTAAGCCTCAATATTTCCGAGATTGTGAAAGTTGCGTGCAGCCGGCTTTTACGTATCGTGGAAGATCGGCAAGTCTCGGGACCGAACAGGGTCATCGTCCCGACGCAGCTAGTGGTCAGAGGCTCATCGGTAGGAGGCACAAAGAAGTGAGCGCTCTTTCCTATAACAGTTTCGGTAGCCGCGGCTTTAGGGCCGGCATCATTCACCCTCTCACGGTTAACTCAGTTTGTTTGCAACAAGCGCCTGGTGTGGCTATCGGATTCTACGAGCAGTTCTCTCGCTTCTGCCTTTCTCGGGGGCAGAACGGGGGAGCCTTATTCATTCGTTCTCGAACCCATCGAAAGGGATCGAGCCTGACTATTAAGCCTGTATCAATGAGGAGCACTCAATGAATAAAACTAAAAACGCTTTCACGCTCATCGAACTGTTGGTCGTGATTGCCATTATCGCCATCCTCGCAGCCATCCTCTTCCCTGTGTTCGCACAGGCGAAGGCCGCTGCCAAGAAATCCGTAACCCTGTCCAACCTCAAGCAGATTGGACTTGCCGTCTACATGTACTCAAACGACTATGACGACCAACTCGGCGACTGCCCGGTCTATGGCGATGAGTCCGAGACCTACGTTCTTGCCGTCCGGTTGAATCCGTACATCAAGACAAACGGCCTTTGGAAAAATGCCCAGAGCCCCTACAATGTGGGCGCCATGCAGCATGGCGCGGTTGACTTTGCAGAGAGCATTGGCGACGGTGTCTACATGAAGGCGCCGAACGATCCGTGCGTCGGAGTAGGCACATCGATCTATCCGACGGGAAGCAACTACGGCTACGTAACTGCGAGCAACGCCAGCGATTACTTCAAGGATGTCTACCCACCCGTAGACTTCGAGCTGAATAGCGACATGTGGGGCTATACCCAAAACGGTTGTCCCACTGGCGGCGACACCGGTGGCTACTCGCACCCCGGCCGAACATTTCGTCCGGCGTGCAAGGCGGCAGCGGCCAGAACGGTACGGGCCAAGCGCCTCCAACGTTCACTTCGGTTGCCAAAGCGATCATCATGCTCGACGCTCCCAGCGACAACCACTACTTCGATCCGGGCGCGGACGCTCTTGGACCGGTGTTCTGGGGCCAGAACTACCAAGGAATCGACGGAAATGGCGAGAACGCCGTATTCTTCGACAGCCACGCGAAGTTCTACAACTATAATGCGCTCACGCCCAATGGTTGGAACTTCACGGACGACGACTGGCTTTGCGCCAACTGCGGCTCTCAGGCCCAGTACATGAACGCTCAGCAGTTAGCCTGGGCCGGAACGGCTTGGCCGTTCTGGGCACCTCTTACGCAACGCCTGCGTTCCAGTAAGACTGCCTAGGACGCGCGGCCCTTCGCCGGCTTTGCCGGCGAAGGGCACGTCTTTAGCAACCAAAGTGTATATGAATGTTCGGTTTTAGGAGATCGATGAAAAGAATAAGTTCAACTATTCAAGCTCTCAGCGCAGTTGTAGTCCTCTGCGCGGTATGCGCAGGCTGCAATATCGGTAACGCCCCTCCGGGCGCAGGCCCCGAAGAAATGAAGGCTGTCTTCGATAAAAAGCCGATTGAAGAACGAGCCAAGATTTATATGAGCGGGCAAGGCACGCTGGAAGACAAACAGCAGAGAATTAGGCGATGTACCAGGCGGAAGGAAAGGTAGCACCCCCTGAAGTACTCAATCCGTCTTCTGCGCCCTCAGCCAACGGAGCGCCCGTAAAAACAGCTGGTTAGAGTTACCCCTTGGATGGCACGGCATCCACGTTCCAGTGGATGCCTGTGTTCCTTGGTGGAGGTACTACAAGCGGGTATGCGGGATCGTACGACGCATCCACCCATCCATCAAGGATAAGCCCTTCCAATGCGTTCGGGATTGCCAACACGTAATTCTCCATGAACCTAGGATCGTGCTTGTTGGCCTCGGCCAGCTTAGCAATCTTTGGCAATAGATCGCTGAGCCGCGGACTTTGCTCCAGCAAGTCCACAACAAGCCACAAGACCGTCACCAGGGGCAAAACCTTGTCTCCCCGCTGATAGCACTCATACTTGGTGATCTCGCCGGCGCCGTAGTTTGGCAGTTCTCTCCATTGGGCGTCGGTCAGGTTCAGCTTAAAGGTGTTGTTCTTCGCAAGAACTGATTCCGCCTCATGATCGGTTATGAGGCCATGCATCGCTTTCACCTGATCGATCGCAAATCCGGCGAGACTGATGGAAGCGGAGTCCGTGATGAATCCGCCTTGGGCGAGCCATCTCCAGGATTGTTCCGGAGTCATGTCAAGTCCGTTATCCGCTGCGATCTGCTTGGTGAAGGCCTTGAGATCGGAGAATTGCTCGTTCGCCGTGTACCAGTAGTCCGCAAAGCGAATATGATTGGTGATTCGTCTAACCTGGCGCGATTCGAACTCGCTCTTCAGCCAGTCGGCAGGATATTTTTGCTTGTCCAATTCAAGGATGGAAATCGCCGCCTCGCGTGCGCCCGTTTGGGCTAGGGTTAGACCTGCGGCAAGGATCGGATCGGCGAAGCCGGCGCTCTCCCCAATCAAGAACCAGTTCTCGCCAACATGCCTTTCGGCAAGGAACGACCAGTCATGGGTCGATTGCAGCTTTCCTTCACTTTTGGCATTCTCGATCAGTTCGCTGACTCGCGGCTCCTCCTTTAGAGCTTTGGCGTACAGCTCGTCGTATTTGAGCCCGCATTCCTTATAGTAGGAAGTTGGGACAATGAGGCCGATGCTGGTGCGCGTCGGGCCAAGGGGAATAAACCAAATCCAGCCGTAGCCGAGGCTCATGACCTGGACTCTCGTCCCTCCGACGCCTATTTCGATCGCCCAATCGGCATTCTGCCAGTAGTCCCAGACCGCAATATTTTGAAGATTTGTGGGCTTGTTGGCTTCAACCCCCATCGCCCTGCGGAGAAGGCCGGCATACCCGGAAGCGTCCAAATAGTGTCTTGCTTCCACAACGGATCCGTCTTCCAGTTCAAGCCCATCCACGCGGCCATCCGTGTGAAGAACTTTGGCGACCTTGCACTCCTGTCTCACTTCCGCGCCCAGTTCCGCCGCATGGTCGAGCAGAATCTCGTCATAGATCGCTCTGTCGACCTGGAACGCAGTGTAAGTTCGTTGCCCTTTGAACTTCGCTGGGCGGGGTTCGTCCACGAAGTCCGCGGGCGGATAAAACTCAAAGTCCCAAAGCTCCTGGGACTTGCCCCATTTATAGGTGGCGCCGATCTTGATAGGGAAGTCGGCAGCTTCAACCTTGTCCCAACATCCAATCTCATCCAAGATTTTCGAGATCGAAGGAAGCTGGCTTTCACCGACATGGTCCCGCGGAAACTTCTCGCGTTCCAAAACGAGGACCTTTAATTTCAGGGGCGTATTTCTTGAGGATGCTGGCAGCCGTGCTTCCCGCAGGCCCCCCGCCAATGATAGCGACGTCGTACATAAGTGTTTACTTCCTGTTCTCAACCTAATTTTGAAGGTGGATTACGTATTCTCGGTTGGAAAGATAGAAGAATTATAGCTTTAAGGGGGTTGGGTTTGGGGGGGCCTCGGGTTGTGGGTGTTGAGGGTAAATGGTAAAGGGTAAAGAGGCCATCGCAAAACCCTCTTAGAAACTCAAAAGGGGTTCCTGTCGCAATCCCTAGAGGCGGAAGTAGGTCGAGCTTTCCGAAGGTCCTGAGCTTGTCGAAGGATAGCTTGACACTCCGCGAAGCGGAACAACAACTCGTTGCCGACCGACAGATTAGGTTTTGCGATAGCCTCTAAAGGGTACAGGTAAAGGGGTAAAGCGTAGGAGGGTAAAGGGTCGAAGCCGTTTAGAGAACGCTAAGACAGTCTTCTGCGGGTCCGAAGGCAAGCGCTGGCACGAGATACCGGCTCCTCGGGCGAGGAGAGTGGGGGGCGACGGCCCAGTGCGCTTTTGCGATACCCTGTTAGAGCGTAAAGGAAGTATTGAAGAAAGATGAGTACAGGGAAAATCGTGATCGCGGGAGGAAACGGATATATTGGGCGCGAACTGGCAAGGCGGCTGTCTTCTTCAGGGTATGAAACCGCAGTTCTGTCCCGCGGCGGGGAGGGAAATCTCTGCTGGAATGGCCGGGATTTGGGTCCTTGGGTGGAAGAGCTTCGTGGCGCGAAGGCGGTCGTCAACCTTGCCGGCTTTCCGATTGCCAAGCCATGGAGCGAACCGAACATGCTCGAGATATTGGAGTCACGGGTAGACAGCACACGAAATTCTTGGCAAAGCCATCGCGGAGCTAAGCGAGCCTCCCGAGGTCTGGGTCAACTCGAGCGCGATTGGGTTCTACGGCGACCGGGGAACGGAGCTTCTGGACGAAGAATCGGCGCCAGGCCCGAAAGGGCAGTTCCTGGTGGACGTTTGTGTGGCCTGGGAAGACGAGCACGAACGGGCCGATACGCCCAAAACCAGAAAGGTCCGGATTCGAACCGGAATCGTGCTTGGCCGAGGCAGTCCCACATTGGAGCCGATGAAGAACGCGGTGAACTACTTTGTGGGCGGCCATTTTGGCAGCGGCAACCAGTATATGAGCTGGATCCACGTTCAGGATTTGGTGGGCATGATGCAGTGGACGATAGAAGACGAGGTTACCGGCGTGTTCAACGGAACCTCGCCCGAACCGGTGACGAACGCGGACATGATGGCGATGATGCGCGCCATCTTGCGCCGGCCATGGGCGCCTCCGGTGCCCGCGTTTGTGCTCAAAGTGGTGTCCCTCTTCGGCGGTCCCAACGCCTCGCTGCTTTTGCAAGGGCAGAGAGTGGTTCCTCAGGCGGCTGTTTCCGGAGGGTTCCAGTTTGGGTTTCCCCATCTCCGGGATGCGCTGGCCGATTTGCTCGTGTCCGGTGTTCGATCCAGGTGAGTAACGGCTATGCGCCCGATTACCCCTTAAGCGTTGGCTTAACTTTTCGGGGTGCCGGCGATCCCCGCACACTGCATGTCAAACCAGTCCGAGAGTCCACCGTTCACTGTTCACCATCGTCCATTCACGCGCGCCAGACCAAGTAATATCTGGCCGTGACCGCCAAAGAACTCATGGAGTACGAGATCGAGAACACGGGATATCAACTTTTCGCGTGTTTTAAGGACCTGCCGGACGATTTACTGGACGCTCAGGTTACCGAGCAGGGACTCACTCCGCGGCAAACAGCCGGCCATTTGTGCGAGTCCTATCTTGCCATGGACGCGCAAAACAAGGGGGAGAAGTATGCGTGGGGAAGCTTCAGCTCCGAGGGCTTGGATTGGGCCCCGTTGTTGGCCAAGACGTTCGAACTAAGGGCGATTGCAGCAGCCGGGGCATGCGTGGACGACGACGACAAACTGAGAGCCGCCCACGATTACATGGTCGCCCACGACGCCTACCATGTGGGTCAGCTTTGTCAGCTAAGAATCAAATTTCAGCCTGACTGGGAGTCGTACAGTATTTACCGCTTTTAGATCAGTTTGTTGAGCTATAGGGGGCTTACTGAGCGCTCAGGTGCGGCCTGTCTGCCCCAGGAAGACAAACTCACCTCACCACTTTGAGGTGGCGCCCTTCGGAGAAGGGATGTTCTTATCCGCCCAGTGACGCACGAAGAACACAAACCCGTAACCCACGCAGGCGGCAATGAACAGCCAGATCACAAGCGTCATCGGAGAGCGCTTGCCGTTCTCCAAGGTTTCCTGGGCCGTCCTTAGTGCAGCCGCAGCTTGGGGGGAGTTTTGCTTGCCGGATCTTTGCTGTGCAAACGACAGGTTATGCGCCGCCTTGTTGTCTGATTTCTCAGGAGCGCTCGGGTGAGTTTTGTTAAGATCAACCTGGCCAACTTCCGGATGCACCTTGGCCACGCTCTGCATTTGTTCCAAGTCTTTGTCGGTTGTCTTTATCGTCGTGTGCTTTCGATCCTTTTCGGGAACGAGGTTGGGGGCGGGAGAAAGCGCGACTAACATGCCCGCCCAAACCAAGACCGATCCAAATTTTAATTAGCGTTTTTATCTGCATGATTGACTGTCTCCACCCTCATTCACTGATCCACATCAATAGGCCATCGAGAATCCCTGGGTCGCCCAGCTTGCTTGGGTAACCGATGGGCTCCGGGGAAGGTCGATGTCGATGAGCGGCTGGTCCTGCGGGCCCTGGTCTCGAATGCGTTCATCATAGTTCTCGTTCATCGGCAGGCTCCAAACAACCATCGCTTCGTCTTTGCTGATGATCGAGCCGTTGAGGGTAATGCCGCTTCCACCGGTCGCGATGTTTCCGCCTGCCACATTGTTCGTGTACATGACCGCGTCGATCTCATTCACGGGAGAGGAAACGTTGTGAATGTAAGCGTCGCCATAAACGCTCTGGTAAAGCATGTTGCCGGTTGAGTCCACCGAGGTGGCATTGAACGGCGGGATATAGTTGCCGTACGCATCATATCGACCCACCGTAAACGGCGGCTCCATATAGTAGAGCGGATACGGGTTTGAAAACTGGGAGGTGTCACCCATGATGACCGAGCCGGAAGCGGCGAGTCCGAGCATATCGCTGCTGCTATTCGACTGGTCGACCTCCGTGCCTGTCACGTCGGTGAAGTTGGGCGGCTTGCTGTAGATCACGGAGCCCGTAATCATCACATTCCGTCCAGTATAGATCGTCCCCTGGCCGCTCACGTACCCGTTGATCACCGCGTCCTGGCTGACCGTTACCGGGCCATGGATCTTAATCGGGTGCGCGGAAGTGCCGATGAGCGTTACGCTTCCGTTAACCACGCCGTTCGTGGAAAGCGTTTGGTACGAATTCGTATTTGAGTTCCAGGTCTGTATCCAGGCGCCCTGCTCATAGTAGGGATTGGTCACCCCGTTGGCATACGTGGCGTTTGTATCCTGGTAAGCCTCACTCAAAGAAGTGTAGGTGGACATGTTATACAGGTCCGGCATGATAAGTTGGGAAGTCGGAGTTGGGTCCAGCTGCGTTATGGTCGGCGAATCGCCTTCGTTCTGCAAATCCCATGCTCGCTCGCCGGTCGAGTCCGCCAGAACGGCGCCCGCGGTTTGGGAGTTCACGATTTGACCGATCGAGTTGAACATGAGGCCGATATTGTTCATGAATGCGGTGCTTCCCACCGCGCCTTCGACCGATGAGCTATAAACCTGTCTCCAGCGGGTCTGCCCGGCCGACTGGGCAGTATAGGTCGCATCGGACCACTTCACCGGCGGCGCGTTCACCAGGCCCTGTGCAGGTGGAACAAGCAAGTTGTTTTGGGATGCAATGGCAGAGCCGTTGACGGTGGGGTCACCACCACTAAACGTGAAGTCGCCGTTGGACCTCATATCGCCGTTCACGATGAGCCAAGTGGGCTGGAATCCCTGCATCCATCCGTAGTTGTTGACAAAATAGGTGTAGTCGAAAACTCCGCTTCGTTGAAGCTGGAAGGTCTCGGTAATGGTGACCACTTGCTGAGGGTCCGTTGCGGTAAGCACGCCGGTGCCGGCTCCATCGATCCAGCCAACCGCCTGAACGGTCATCTGACGCGTAAAGTTGTCGACTTTCGAGTAAGAGGTTATGCCGACGGAATAGTTGCCAACTCCCGTGACGGATCCCGCAAACGTTGACGCCGGAGTGATTGTTGTTCCATCCTGGCACCAGTTGTCAAGGTCTGTGAAGTTTTGGTTCGTCTGGAAGTCCTCCCACAAATACACCAGTTCATCTTGAAGACCTGCTTCCGCAAGGTGCGAAGTTTGAATGTCGAACTGCTGGCGATTTGCGAGAGTAATGCTTTGAAGGCTGAACGAAATGTAAGAGGCGGCCGCGGTCGCCACGATCATGAGGACAAGAAAGGTGGTGAGTAAAGCCGCACCGCGCTTTTTGCTGTTACGGCGCCTGGGTTGGAGAGTGGGTTCATTGGACATGTGCTTTAGCCTCAGCTTGCGGTAACCGCAGGAACATTCCTAAGGTTGATGATTTCACGGCATCGATTTTGGGTTTTGTTTCCCTGATAGCCGTGATATTGGGTGGCTACTTCGACCGCTACCTGTTTGATCGTGGATCCGGCAGTAGGAGTAAACACCACGTAAGGACTGATGCCGCCGGGGCTCAGCGGGTCGGTGTAGATCACAGAGTTGATCAACACCTGCTGGCTGGCGCCATCGGTGAAAATGATCGAGTTATGGGCCGAAGTTATCGTTCGGGTCACGCCATCCCAAGCCAGCGGTAATACGTAGGTTCCGTTCGCGTTGGTTTTTGGCAGTTCGTAGGTTAGGGTGGATCCGTTCGGGCTCACGGAAACCGACATAGCGGGTTCGATCCTTTCGGCGATGGAGCGGACCGCCATCTCCGCACCGTTTTCGGAGTTCGTGTTCCCGATACCGTTCGCCCAACTGGCCGTTCCGGTGAACAGGATGCTGATGGCAGCGGACAGAACGATGATTGACAGGCAAACGGCCGTCATCAATTCAATGAGGGTTCCGCCTTTCTTCTTTGTTGTATTCCTTGGCATGGCAGGCTCCTAGAGGTTAGCAATTAACGTGCCTACGGGATAAGTTTTGTAACCAATCCGGTCTCGCCACTTGACCGTGACCACGACCTGAACCATATTGAGGTTCACTTGCGTGATTTGAACTGTGCCCGTGCCGTTTGTAAGCAATTGGGCAGGGCTGTCATAGTTCGCCGAATCGGTGTTCGTAAAGCTGTATGTGTTTGAGTTCGTGCCCACGACGATGGGTGTAGAGCTGTCAATTAGATTGTTGTTTGCAAGGCCATTTGCGTTCACTCCGCTAAATCCTTGTCCTTGGATGGCCTCAAGTTCTTTTTGGGCGATGCTCATTGCCCTCTGCAGATCCTGGGCCTTCGTGCGTGAAACGTTCGAAACGGGCATGGTTGCCGTCACGATCATCGCGGAAATTAGGACCAAGAACACAGCAAACAGCACTTCGATGAGCGTATAGCCTCCCTTTCTTCGCATAATTGCAGTTCCTCAAGGTTAAGTTTCGGTTCACACATGGGCGAACGAAAGGGGACGGAGGAAGACTTATTCACGAACCCGGCAAGTTAGCGGAACAAGGTAGAAGCTAGGGAAGAGTAATTAGGAATTGGAATACCGGCGCCGGCTCCGGGCTTAGCAACGATCTTAGCGTTAAGTGAGCGGCTTTAGCCTTTACCCTTTGCCGGCCAGCCTCCACGCGGCATTCCAGCTTCCAATTCCCCTTTCCGCATGTTTTGGCACGAAACTTGTTTCCCTTTTCTGCAAGGCGTCGTTCGGACCAAGTGGACGCACCTACCCAGAAGGAGAAGTTATACAAAATGAATAAATTCACAGTTGTTACCCTCGTCGTTCTCGCTTTCGCCGGCATCGCTTCGGCCGCCAGCAAGACCCCTTGCTGCACCCCCGAGCCGATCACCATGCTCGCCCTTATCCCGGGCGCTGCCATGCTGATCCGCCGACGCATCAACAAGGCGTAAGCAATCTTTTCAAAACCACGAAGAAGGCCGGCATTATTGCCGGCCTTCTTTCTTTTTTGGCTACATGGCACGGTTTTTGCGATTGCTATTGGTGCCCGGCAAAGCCGAGGTCAATGTTGATTTGGAATAAAGACTCATGAAGAAACTATCTGTTATCACACTCGCCGTTTTAGTTCTTGCCGGTATCGCTTCTGCCACTTCCGCCCCGGGCTTTAGCAACAACCATAACCACAAGCATCAATGCACACCCGAGCCGATCACGATGTTTGCTCTGATCCCTGGCGCTGCGATGCTCCTTCGCCGCCGAAACAAGAACGCGTAAGCACAATCATTCGACTACCCAAAGGGTCGGCTCTAGGAGCCGGCCCTTTTTTCTTTGACCTGTCATAATCAGCTTGTGCCCTTCCAGTCTTTTGACCAAGACACGCTAAAAGAGGAATGTGGCGTCTTGGGAGTTTTCACTCCTGAGCGCGAAGCAGCGCGAATCGCGTTCTTCGCGCTTTTTGCTTTACAACACCGCGGCCAGGAGTCGGCGGGCATCGCGGTAACCGATGGGTCGGTGGTCCGCATGCACAAGGATATGGGCCTTGTCAGCCAGGTCTTCAACGAAGAGATCCTTAAATCTCTCCCCGGACATATGGCAGTCGGGCACACCCGGTATAGCACTACCGGCGCCAGCGTTCTCCGAAATGCTCAACCCGTGTTTTGCCAGAGTCTGGTCGGCGATATCGCCGTCGCCCACAACGGCAATCTGATCAACACCCGAGAACTCCGGCAAGAGATGGAAGCGGAGGGCGAGCGCTTTGACGGATCGAGCGACAGCGAACTCATCGCGCGGCTCATCGTGAAGTATTTGCATCTCAGCCCCGAAAACGCAATTGCCGCTACGATGAAGCGTCTCAAAGGAGCCTATAGCTGCACGGTGCTGACTCCTAAAATGCTCGTCGGGTTTCGCGACCCCACGGGGGTCCGCCCTCTTGTGACGGGCAAGCTGGAGGGAGGTTACATGATTGCAAGCGAGAGCTGCGCCTTCTCGCCGGTGAACGGAACCGTTGAGCGCGAGCTGGAGCCCGGGGAAATCGCGATTATCGACGCACAGGGAATCCGATATGCGCAAGGAGTTCCTAGCAAACGAAAGGCCATGTGCATGTTCGAGTTCATCTATTTCGCGAGACCGGACAGCACCATGTATGGCACGCTGCTGTACTCCGCGCGAGAGAGAATGGGCCGCGCTCTTGCCCTCGAGCATCCGATCGAAGCCGATGTCGTGGTTCCCGTTCCCGATAGCGGGATACCCGCCGCCTTGGGATTCAGCAAAGAGAGCGGCATCCCTTTCCAAGAGGGAATGGTGAAGAGCCGTTACATCCATCGAACCTTCATCTCGCCGGACCAAGGACTTCGGGAAATAGGCGTCAAGATGAAGCTCACGCCTTTGGTCGAACATATCCAGGGCAAGCGCCTTGTGCTTGTGGACGATTCAATCGTAAGAGCCACGACCACCTCGCAGATCGTCCGGCTGCTTTTCGAGGCGGGCGCCAAGGAGATTCACGTCCGAATTACCGCCCCGCCGATCAAGTGGCCGTGTTTCTATGGGATTGATATGTGCACCAAGAGCGAACTGGCAGCCGCGAACATGACGATTGACGAGATTCGAGAACACGTGGGCGCCACGACTCTTGGCTATCTTTCGATCGACGGTGCGGTGGCAGCAGTAGGGAAGCCGAAGCACAGCTTCTGTCTCGCTTGCTTTAACGGCGACTACCCTATCGCGGTTCCAAGCGATTTCAGCAAGAATCCGTTCGAAAAGCCTGCCGACGTTGGCGCCCTTACCGCTGTCAACGCTGGACAAGGGGCTCTGTTCGATTAACCTTACCGGTAATTGTGATAGTTTCCAGAAAACAATCGCTTCAAATATGCTTCCCGCCGAACGGGAGGGTGCACAATTAAGTAGTCAGATAGAGACGTGAGCTATCTTAGCCGCGCTAGAAATTATTAGGCGACGGGAGATTTTATGAAGAGATTTTGGATGGTTGGAATTTCTTATCGGGATTATGGCCACCGCCGCGTTGGCAGGCGTCACCCCGCACGGGCACCACAAGAGGGGCTGCGTTCCGGAACCGGTGAGCATGATCGCTCTGGGAACCGGCGCTGTAATGCTGATTGCAAAGCGCAAGAAGGCATAAGGCCAAATTCGGTGTTTAAGGCCGTAGCACTGCTGCGGCTTTTTTTGTTTGTCCGCCAACTCAATACGTTTCGCATAACGCCGCCGTATAATCATTCAAATACTAGAGAATGGAGTTGAATGCGATGGCGCAAGACAGTTTCCCAATCCGAAAAGTTGATCACATCCGGTTTTACGTGGGCAATGCAAAGCAGGCAGCCTACTATTACCAGAATGTTTTTGGCTTCAACATCACTGGTTACGCCGGTCTAGAAACCGGTCAACGGCATGAAGTGGATTATCTGCTTCAGCAAAACAACATCAGCTTTTTGTTTTCCGCGCCGGTAAAGCCGGGGCACCCTTACGCCGAGGCCCTGGCACGCCACGGAGACGGCGTTCAGGACATCTGCTTTGAAGTTGACGACGTGGATTGGGCGTTCAAGACTGCGGTAGAGCGCGGCGCCCAACCGGCAAAGGAGCCGTGGACCATGCGGGATGCGAGCGGGTCCGTTCGGCTCGCCGCCATTCATGCATATGGCGACACCGTTCACACGTTTTTGAACCGAGATGATTTTGCCGGCTTGTTCCTGCCCGGTTTTCAGAAGTTGGACCTCAAAGGTGAATCCACCGGCCTGCAGGAGGTTGACCACTGCGTTGGCAATGTCGAATTGGGCGAAATGAACAACTGGGTGAAGTTTTATGAGCAGGTACTTGGCTTTTCCCAGTTGATCTCATTCGACGACAAGGATATTTCCACCGAATATACGGCGCTAATGTCCAAGGTGATGGCGAATGGCAACGGCCGGGTGAAGTTCCCGATCAACGAGCCTGCCGAGGGCAAAAAGAAGTCCCAAATCGACGAATACTTGGAGTTTTATGGCGGGGCCGGCGTCCAGCACATCGCCATGTCCACCAATGACATTGTGGAAACCGTGAGCGAACTCAAAAAGCGAGGCGTGGAGTTCTTGGAAGTGCCGCAAACCTACTACGACCTCCTTCCCGAGCGCGTCGGGACCATCGACGAGGACATTAAGGAGCTTCAAAAGCTCGGCGTTCTCGTTGACAGGGACGACGAGGGTTACCTGCTCCAGATATTCTCAAAGCCAGTCGAAGACCGTCCGACCGTGTTTTACGAAATCATCGAACGCAAAGGCGCTAAGAGCTTTGGGAAGGGGAATTTCAAAGCCTTGTTCGAGGCGATCGAAAGGGAACAGGCGATTCGCGGTACGCTCTAGCATGTGCTAAAGATCGGCATCGTAGGTGCAGGCGGCATGGGCAATGTCCATGCCCGCCACTTGCTTTCACTTCCTGAAGTCGAGGTCGTTTTCTACGACATTGACCAGGCCAAGGCCAAATCGTTTTCCGAGAGCCACGCAGTGCGTGCGCTGGACTCGCTTGAAGCATTGCTCAATGAAGCAGACGTGATTGACCTTTGCCTGCCGACCGATGTCCGAGCGGGATTGGCATTGAACGCGGTTGCCACCGGCAAGCCGGTCTTTATCGAAAAACCACTGGCGCGCACGGTGGCTGAAGGCTCGGCAATTGCTGAAGCGGCAGCGAAATCCGGCTCCAAGGTTGGAGTGGGGCACGTCGTCCGGTTCTTTCCCGAATACCGCACGGCGAACAGGCTTGTGAAAGAGGGCAAGATCGGCACGCCGGCGGCTGCGCGTGCCAGGAGGGGCGGAGGTTTGCCAGGGAAGGCGGGGGCAACCTGGTTTCAGGACCACGCTCGATCGGGCGGCGTTTTGATCGATCTCGCGGTTCACGAGTTCGATTTCCTTCGCTGGACTCTTGGGGAAGTGGAGACCGTTTACGCGCGGTCGATTGGCGTCGAAACGATGTCCGGCCCGGACTACGCTGTTTCCACGCTGAAGTTTGAGAATGGGGCAGTCGCGCAAGTTGAATCCACTTGGATGGATACTAGCGGCTTCCGGACCACTTTCGAAATAGCGGGCAGCGGGGGCCTCGTCGAATACGACAGCCGGAACGCGGCCACCTTGCGAACCAGCACTCCTTCCGGATCCAGTGCGGAGGCGCCCCTTTCAGGACCGGATGATCCTTATTATTTGCAGCTCAAGGGATTTGTGAGTGCGGTGATCGAAGACACCGAACCTCCTGTGGGATTGACGGAAGGGTTGAAAGCCTTGGCGATTGCAGAGGCAGCGCTTACGAGCGCGAAGTCCGGGCAGGCAGTGCGACCGGCCAAGGTTTAGCAGCTACCCAGGTTTCCAGTAAGCCAGTTGAAATGACGCGATCAAAATCTTAACTCGAGCGCGTCACCATCTCCCAGTGCAGCCCATTTCACGAGGAGGGTCCGCTGAAGTTCACGGATCCCAGTTAGCTGGGCCTCGGTCAAAGGCTTCGCCCCGGGACCAATCGCCTCTTCTAACCGATCCGAGAAGAAGCTCGCGTTCTGCTCTCCAAGGGCCAACTCGAGGTCGAACGCTCCTACCAACACCTCGGCGTAATAAGTTTCCGCCGGCAGGATTCTCGCTTTTCTGCTGCCTGGTTGCCTAGCTTCAAAATCATTGATGTCCCAACCTTGGCTAAGCAACCCGAGGAACGCCTGCTGAAGGCCTAGCACAGTTTCAACCGCATAGTGGCTTAAGTCATGTCTTATGAAGAAGTCGGTAGACGCCATGCCCGTCGCCGAGCCATCCTCTCGAATCGCGGTGAACGTGTGGGAACTGTCTGCATGAGAGGCTTTCTTGTAGCGAATAATCATGGATCTTTTCCCAGTTCAAATCGAGTTGCAGGTCAAAGACTGCGCTGAGGCTACCTGTCCGCAATTCAATGCGCAATCCCGGAGTAGTTAGAATAATATCTTAGATTCATTGCGAATACATGGGAACTATTGTCGAGGGCGCCCGTCCTAGATTGGCTCCCCGGAGGTTTCCCAGAATGTCATGCCCTTTTTTGCGCCTGCTCCTAGCCTTTTGTGCTGCCTCTATTGGCATGGAACAAGCACATGCTCAAACTGAGTTTCCCCCCGGCATACAACAACCAGGCCCACTACGGTCCGTGGGATCTTGTCAACGATTACGGGAACCTCTACCATGCCAGTGTCGCGGTCACCAAACCCTATCTTGACGCTAGCAAGACTTACGCGAACTGGGAGTTGTTATACGTCAGTAGCAAGACCAACACTATCGCACCCTAAGTGATGAATTTCGCGGGCCGTCCTGCAACCGCGGAGCCCTTGTCGCCATTAAGGCGCATTCAAGCTGAAAGCTCGATGATTTCAAACTGCATGTAGGGTTAAACGGGTGACCTATAGCGCTATCGCAAAGTTGTGGGCGCAAGATTTAGCAGAAACGAGACCGATATTTCTACCGATTACACGCGGCATATTGTTCGCTGCCGCCACTGCGAAGACAACCTTTACCACGCAAAGACGGCGGGTTGGTCAGTTACTCAGGCTAGATTCTCCTATAAGCCATCTGGGGTGAATCCGAAAGCAATCCAATATGTCCGAGAATTTGTCTAAACTGATGATGGATACAACTAGTGCCGTTAAAATGCATCAATCGCCTCTCCCTAGCCATTCTCACAATCGCAACCTCAATAACAGGAGTCCAGGCGGTTAGCGGGCATCTTTATTTGCTTTCTAAGGGTTCGCGTCTGCATTACTTTACGATATGCGGCTGATTTGACTTCAGTTGACTTAAAATGATGTTGGACGTCATAAAATGTCAATTTGACCTGTCACCAGGCTCTTCCTTGCGCTTGCCGCAGCTTTTGTTGTCCTAACGCAAGTCCAAGCGCAAACGGAGTTTCCCCCTGCCTACAATAACCAGGCCCACTACGCGGTTGGAGACCTTGTCACCGATTACGGCAACATCTACCGCTGCGAGGTCGCGGTCACCAAGCCCTATTTGGACCCTTCGAAAACCTACGCGAAATTGGGAGTTGTTCTATGTAAGGAACGGCACCACCATTCCAATCGGCGCGGGCCAGACATTTCCGACCCTCGCCATTGCCTGGAAATACGTTCACAACGCCAGGGTGGCGACGGATGCATATCTTCACCTTAGTATCGTGACTTCGGGCGGTAGCCTTAGCGAGTCATTCAGCGCGCCGTTGAATTTGGATATGGTGAACGGTTCGCAGGTCTCCATGATTGGCGATAACTTTAGCGACATCCAACTTGCTTTTCCGAGTAGCAGCGGGCTAACCATTGATTCCGATCATTCCTTTGGCACGGTATCCGGCATTTCGTTGAACGGAGGCAACGGCCACCAGGGCATTTACTCCGGAACGGGCGGCGCCATCCTCAATATAAGCAACATCGGAATCAACGGCTTCAACTACCAAATGTACGCGGAGTCTCGCGGGAGCTTGGTCTGTGGCACGGGGCTCCAACTGCTCAACTGTTACAACTATGGATGCTATGCCGATAACGGTTCAATCATCATTGCCTATCAAGGTTTGAACTTCAGCGGCTCCCCAGGCGATGGCGTAGGACTCGTGGCGACCCATAATGGGTTTATTGATTGTGAGGGCTCGTCAATTGCCAACGATGACCAGTGTGTCGTCGCGTCGTACGGAGGTACCATAGACGTTTCCTATTCAGCGATCTCACACTCGAACATTGGTTGCGAGGCCACCTACGGGGGCACGATTACGGCCATTGAAAGCAGCTTCGCCAACAATTTCCAGTACGATATTGAGGCTAGCTACAATGGAGTGGTTAACGCGCTTAGCGTTCAAAACGTCGTAGTTTCCGCCAATACTGGCGGCCAGATCGGACTCAATTAAAAGGGAGGCGCCTAGACGGCGCCTCCGGTCTCAGCCATGGCCCCTAGCTCAACTAGATTTAGGTTAGAATGTTGCCGCCCTTAGCGGCCCTGGGATTTGGGTTTTGCTTTTGGGTCTGGGGTGTTGCTAGACCTTCAGTCCTTGTGAATCGGAAAGCAAAGAGTTCGTGAAATCTCCCCCGAAAGCGCTTACAATGAGAGTGGGGATAACCTATGACCATTCGAATTTTCACGCGAAATTCTATTCGTCCTCACCGCGACTATCCTCGGCCTAACCCAGGTAAACGCCCAAACGGAGTTTCCTCCCGCCTACAACAATCAGGCCCACTACGCCGTGGGGGACCTAGTCACGGACTACGGCAACATTTACCGCTGCGAGGTCACAGTCAGCACGCCCTATTTGGACCCGAGTAAGACCTACAAGAATTGGGAGCTTTTCTACGTGCGAAGCAGCACAACCCTACCTATCGGAGTGGGGCAAACCTTTCCCGACCTTGCCACCGCCTGGACCTATGCCCATAACGCGCGTGTGGCGCAGGGGGCGTATCTGCACTTGAGCATCGTTACCAGCGGGTGGCAATCTTAGCGAAACGTTCTCTGCTCCGTTGAATCTGGATATGGATAACGGAGTTCAAGTTTCCATCATTGGAGATACCCTGGCCAATATCCAACTCTCCTTTCCTAATAGCAGCGCGTTCACCATTGATAGCGGACACGGCTTTGGGGCTATCACGAACTTTTCGCTTATGGGCGGCTTCTCGGGGTACGCGTTCTACGCTACCGGTGCAGGTTCTATCCAGAATCTGTCGAACGTCAACGTCAGCGGCTTTAACGCCCAACTGTACGCCGACTCCGCGGGTAGTATCACCTGCGGCACAGGCATTGACCTTCAGAATTGCACCAACTTCGGATGCTATGCGGACGGCGGATCCATCGTCATCGCTTCAAGAGGGTTGACGTTCGTCGGAGATTACGAATTGGGGGCTGGGCTCTACAGCATTAACAATGGTCGAATCATCGCGGAAGAAGCGAATGTTTCCAATACAGGGGCCTGCGTTTCTGCCAACAGCGGGGGGACGGTCGATGCTGAAATTTTTAACTGGCAGCAATTGCACCTTCGGCTGTCTTGCCACCTTCGGCGGAACGATCCAAATAGGAGGAGGCACCCTTTCTAACTGCCTTACTAATACCCTTGTCGCTTCGTACAACGCAGCCATCTATGCTTATGGAATTCCAACCGCCGGAAGCTCGGCCTCAAACGGCGGTCAAAATTGAATTCGGCTAGTAAAGACCCTCTTATACTAGTTCGCACCTTATCCCGAGTCACCTTTGCCCTTGCATCCGCGTTATTTTGGCTAAACCAGGCGCGAGCACAAACTGAGTTCCCGCCCGCTTACAACAATCAAGCTCATTATGCGTTCCACATGACACTGTGGCTGCCACAGGGGCGTTGTATCTCGATTGGAACCTCTAATAGCTAATTAAACAAGACCTGGCCGCCGTTAGTCTGAGAAATATTAATGTTGGTTCCGCCATCATCAATGATGACCGCGGCATCGTTTGCCGAAAACTGAACTCCGGCGATTGCGGGGAAACTACAGGCCGTGGCCTCAATTGTTGCATGGGACGTCGCGTAGCAGCATGTGGAACATTGAGTGAACGTGCTGCTAAATACATCAACCAAGGCGCCATTTGTCGCTGAAACGCCGGATCCAGCCCCTTGAATATTCGAGACCTCGGCGATGATGCGGCCGCCGTAGGTCGCCTCAAGACCGGCGGTGTCTCCAACGACCGATATCGTAACGCCGCTCCCGAACGTTGCCGAGCCTCCGTCGGTAGCAAAGCATGCGGCGGAAGCAGCGCCGTTCAACTCGATGTCTGGGCCAAACGTAGCCCTGGCAGATTGGTCCACTTCTACGCCATAGTTGAAGCCGGTGACAGTTACATCGTTGATGTTGGCGATGGAAGCGCTTCCAATCGTCGAGATGCCGGCGGAAGTATTGTTGCCGTTGATATTGAGGTTTGAGATGCTGCCAAGCGCGTAGCCAGTATCGATTCCGATGCCGCCGGAGTTCGGGAAGTTGAGGTTGATTTTGCTTTGGGTGTCGCCCATAATGGACACTTGCGCGCCGCTCGCCATGTCCAGATTCAGCGGCGCAGAAAAGGACTCGTTTAGATCCCCGCTAGTCGTCACGATGCTCAAGTGCAAATAAGCAGCGGTAGCGATCCGTGCATTCCTCACGTAGTTCCAAGCGACCGCAAGAGTGGGGAAGGTTTGCTTCTCGCCAATGGCCAGGGTTGTGTTGCTCCTCACATAGAACAACTCCCAGTTTTGGTAGGTCTTGCTTGGGTCGAGATAGGGCTTGCTGACCGTGACTTCACACCGGTAGATGTTGCCGTAGTCTGTGACCAGATCGCCGACTGCGTAGTGGGCCTGGTTATTGAATGCAGGCGGGAACTCGGTTTGGGCTTGGGCCCGAGTTCTCCTAACAACATGACGACAAGGACGAGGATGAAATGCTCGGCGTGCTTTAAGGACATCTTATAGTGTTCCTCCTTGTTTTGGGACTTGGAATAATATCACTTTTATACGCTGTCGCGTTGAATATGGCTGAGTGCGCTTAATGCACGGGTTTACCGGCCCAACATGGACAATTGAGATTTTCGAGTTTTTGGGGGCGTTCGCTATGACAACGTGAAATAGAACGAAGACCCCTGGCCAGGTTTGGAGTGAGCCCAAACGCGCCCCCCGTGGCGGGCAATCGCTCGCTGAACACTTGCGAGGCCAATGCCAGTGCCCTCGTATTCCGCGTCGCTCACCAAGCGTTCAAACGGCTCGAACACCTTCTTTGCGTATTCTTCGGAAAAGCCAATTCCTTGGTCGCGAACCACGAACGCTTCCTGGCCATCCACTAGTTCGAACCCAAAAAAGACTTGTCCGCCCTGCGGAGAAAACTTGCAGGCGTTTTCAAATAGGTTTAGCAACACGACTCGGAGAAGGGTCGCGTCGCCATTGACCCTGAGGTTGTCCTGGATATCGAAAACGCATGGACTCCCTTGCTCCTCCGGCCTTACTTCAACGGCCACTTCGCGGGCCAGGGCGCTCAGATTCAACGCGACCCTACTTACTTCGAAACGGGAGATTCTAGAAAGGGCAAGCAGATCCGTGATAATCTGGCCCAAGTTCGAAGCGCTTCGAACTTGCTCCTCGAGAAGTTCGCGATTCTCCTTTGTAAGCTGTTCGCCTGCATCTTCTATGAGCATTCGGGCGGTGATGGCGATGTTCCGGAGCGGAGCGCGCAGGTCGTGTGCGACGGAGTAGGCGAACGATTCCAGTTGTGTATTGAGTTCCCGCAAGTGCAGCTCCAGTTCGCGCCGGTCCGTCATGTCCCGGGTGACTTTGGCGAAGCCTTGGAGTTCGCCGTGGTCGTCCCGAAGCGGAGTGATGACGACGCTTGCCCAAAACCGAGTTCCATCCTTCCTTAGTCGCCAGCCCTCCTCCTCGTACTTGCCTTCGGTTCTTGCGATTTCCAACTCGCGATCCGGCTTGCCGGCTTGGGCATCTTCTCCAGGATAAAACTTGGAAAAATGCTGGCCCAAAATCTCCTCGGCCAAGTAGCCCTTAATACGTTCAGCACCTGGATTCCAGCTTGATACACGCCCCTCCGTGTCCAGCATGAAAATTGCATAGTCCTTAACACTTTCCACCAGATGCCGGAATCGCTGTTCCTGGCCCAGCAGATTACGCCTTTCAGTGATGTCCCGAACCACTTTGGCGTAGCCCCTGAGAACGCCTTCTTCTTCCACCGGCGTAAGCACCACATTCGCCCAATAAAGGGTCCCGTCTTTCTTTACCCGCCAGCCTTCATCCTCAAAGCGCCCCTGTTCGCGGGCCGTTTGCAACTCGGTTTCGGCCAGCCCCGCGGCAACGTCTTCGGGAGTATAGAAAATTGAAAAATGCTGACCTAGGACTTCTTCCTGCGGATAGCCATTAATCTGCTCGGCCCCTGGGTTCCAACTGGCCACAAGTCCCTCGGGATCCAGCATGAAAATGGCGTAGTCCGACACGCTCGCTATCAGGAGGTGTAGATACTCCTCACTGTGAGCTAGCTGGCGCTCAACGGTGTACGTTCGTGGCTTTTGCCTCAATTAGAGTGGTATGCGCGCTCCCATATTGATCTACGCCTAAAAGAGACGTTGCCACGGACAAAATGCTTCAGGCCCAAGTCTTAAGGATGTACGATCCCTCATAAGAATCTGTGTGATCGACAGTAGGGCTCGATGCGGAACATGATCAGGCATAAATCGAGATGTTGGTCATCTAGCTCCCGCTATTTCTGTCTTACTCTCAAACTCGTTTAAGGTGGATTTCCAGCTGAAGCGGGTTGGAAGGATCACGTACCACCAAATAGCCCATTTCTTCCAGAGACTGGACGACCTCGCTGCAGAGGGGTTCGTGGGGGACTTCCACAATGAGGGGGTCGACGTCGGCATCTTCGATGAGGCGCTTGGCTAGCCGCTCTGCGTGAGTTGGCACGCCCGAAATATTAGCAGCAGAGCGGCGTCCATTGCAACACCATATGATGTTGTAAATGTACTAAGTAAGAATGGGGGTGTATGTAGGCGGGAACTCGGTTTGACCGTGGGCTGGCGTCAGGCAGATAAACGTCCCAACCAAGGTTTAGGTGAAACTTCGAACATTCCGCGCGAACCATGTAGTGACTCTCTTTCTTGAGTGCTCAAATTACCGGAGGGTCCATAATTGTCGATAGAGTCACGCAAGGAGTCTGGATTATTTCCCTATTGAGACGGCACGCTTCACCGAACTTCGCGAGAAATCGATAGAAGGGAAGTCCACCGCCAACAATTAGTTAAATTTTTAAACTCGAACGGCCGTGGTAGCTCACTTTACATGTGCTTAGACTCAAAGCCCTGATTTGTGACGCTCTTGTAACGAGGACGCGCAATCATGGTTGGTATGAACTTGAGAATCGCCTTCACCGGTTTGCTCGCCATCGTTGGAGCCTTCGCGAACGCGCAGGCGGAGTTCCCGCCCGCCTACGATAATCGGGCTCACTACGCAGTCGGTGACCTCGTTACCGATTACGGCAACATCTACCGGTGCGAAGCGCCGTCACCAAGCCTTACCTGGACCCTGCCAAAACCTACCAAAACTGGGAGTTGTTTTACGTAAGGAACAGCACCACGATAACGATCGGATCAGGGCAGACTTTTCCGACCCTCGCAGCAGCCTGGAACTACGTCCGCAACGCCCGGGTGGCCACCGCGGCCTACCTGCACTTAAGCATCGTCACCAGCAACGGCCAGCTGAAAGAATCCTTCGACGCGCCACTGAACTTGGATATGGACACTGGATCTCAGGTCTCCATCATCGGAGACAATGCTGCCAATATCCAACTCACGTTCGAAACTTCAAACGGGCTCGTCATCGATTCGGGCCACAACTTCGGCAGCATTTCAAACATTACGCTGACCGGGGGCGCGACCTCTTCGGCCGTTTACGCCACAACCAGCGGATCGATTACCAACCTGGACAATATCGACATCAATGGCTTCAACAGGCAAATTGATGCGGAGCAGTCGGGCCGGCTTGCGTTCGGACCCAACATCGTGGAAACTTCTTGCATCGATTTTGGCTGCTACGTGGATGACGGCGGTTCCGTGACTTTCGCAAATGAAGGACTCACATTCTCGGGCAACCCGAGAATTCGCGCCGGCCTCTATGCTGACCGCGGCGGGCGTATCGTTGCGGAGGGGGCGTTCATTACCAATGCCGGCGACGGGGTTATAGCCCTTGATGGAAGCACAGTGGATGTCCAGAACTCGACGTTCTCCGGCTGTACCAAGCGGCTGCGCAGCCTACTTAACCGGGTACATAAACGCGGCCGGCAGCAATTTCGACGACGTCAGCAACTATGATCTTTTGGCGTCCACTCAGGGAGTTGTTAACGGCACCGGCGTTGCATCGCCGACGACTCAACTTTCCAGCGGTGGCGTGGTCATTACTTGAGATTGCGGCAACTCGATAATGAAAAGCTGCCCCTGGGTTCAGATTTTCAGCCCTGATGGAACCTCCACGAGAGTTCACGATCGTGCGGCAAACTGATAGCCCGATGCCAAATCCACCGTGAGGACGGCTTAGCAGCCCTTCCTGTGTCTTTAGACGGTCGAATATCTCGCCGAGCATATGCGGCGCGATGCCGGGGCCCTCGTCCGAGACTTTGACGACGCCGAAGAGGTCTCCAACCGAGACTTCAACCTTGGTCGTGGTGGCCGGCGGGCTGAAGCGAAGTGCGTTCTCCAAGAGGTTGTCAAGGACGCTTTCCAGCTCTTCGGGGCGGATAGGAGTCCAAACATCTTCAATCGCAGCCTGGAGGTGAACCCCGCCTTCCTCAAACCGGTCCCGCCAACGGGCAACCGTTTTCTCGACGCAATTCTTGACCGAGATAGCCGGAGCAGCCTCAACTTTCCCCCTAGTTGACAGCAGCAAGAGCTCAACCAGCCGCGCGAGCCGCTCGACATCGGGAATGAGAGCCGCAATCTGAGCCTTGTATTCCTGAGGAGACCGCTCTTGCATTAGACAAGTTTCAAGGCGCACGAGCAGGGTAGTCAGGGGAGTGCGGAGTTCATGGGCAGCGTCGGCAGCAAACTGCTCTTCTCTACGAGCCGTGGACTCGATTTTTGCAAGCAGATCGTTTAAGCGATCCGCGAAGACTCCGAATTCTGCGCCGTCCAGTAGGCGCAGCCGTCCGCTCAGGTCCGAACCGCCAAGGCTCGCTGCCTGATCCGTGAGTTCTTGCAGAGGTTTGAAGGTTGCCTTGGCCGCATACCAGCTGACCGTACCAACCAAGCCAAGCACCACTACCCAAAGGCAGGCCAGCAAGCCGAAGAGTTTGTTCAGATCGCCCCGTTTTTGGGTCCAGTCGATCGCAACCACCAGGGTATTTCCCTTATTCATCAATCCTTCCGACAAAAGGGCTCTGCCTCCTGATTTCGACTGTTCAAACTCAGTAGAACTCGGTATCGGCCCCTGACCAACGCTTTTGACGAGTCGTCCGCTGGAGTCGAAAAAACCGAAAAGTAGGATTGGAAAGGACTCGTGCGCTTCATCAAGGTCCGGTGATGTGGACTCCGACGAATCGGAGCTGACCTGGGCCAAGCCGGCATTCAACGTCTCTTTGGCGTCGGATAATGCCTGGCGGTAAAGCAAAGCTCCAGCGGTACACAGAACGGCCGCAAAAACCAAACCGGAGACAAGGAGCGTGCTGAGGACCAGCCTTAGACGATGGCTAATTCGGGCCACTCTCGCTGGCCATGTAACCCGTGTTCCGGACGGTATGAATCAACCGCGGGAGACCACCCTCTTCGATCTTCTGGCGCAAATAACCCGCATAGACCTCCACGATATTGTCGGTAAGGTGAGATTTATCGTTCCAAACCTGGGCAAGGAGAGCGGCTTTTGAAACGGGTTGTCCCACGTTCTTAAGCAGTATCTCCAACATCCCATATTCCTTGGGCGACAGAACGAGTTGGCGTCCGGCCCGATGAACCGTTCTGGACGCGGTTTCCATCGATAGATCGCTACATAAAAGAAACTGGGGAGTCCCGGTGCTGCGTCGCAGAAGGGCTCGAACTCTCGCTAAGAGTTCCTCTGTTCGAAACGGCTTTGGCAGATAGTCATCCGCGCCAAGATCGAGGGCCCGGACCTTATCTTGAAGACCGTTGCGCGCGGAAAGCACGAGGATCGGCGTGGTAACGCCCTGCTCGCGCACATGGCGAATGATGTCCCAGCCGTTCATGCCCGGGAGCACCAGGTCCACAATACCCAGCGCAAACGTGTTCGAGCAGAGAGAGTTGGCACCCTCTCTGCCCGTTACCGCGGTAGAGACCTCAAAGCCGGATTCGGTAAGGGCCCGGCACACAACCTCGCGAAGGTCAGGCTCATCTTCAACGACCAAGAGTCTCACAGCCACGTTGCAATTATGAGTTAGGACTTCATTGCCTTATTGAGGTCGCTTTCCAGCTCTTTGGCCTCTTCCGCAGGATTCGCGCCCTCTACGTCGCCGACTTTGCCGGTCTTGCTAATTTCCACTTCGTACAGCTTGCCTTTTGCGGCAACGTAGACCGCATAACCCCACGCCCCATCGTCGAACTCGTAAACGGCCTCGATCGCCTTTCCGCTGGTTCGCGCTTCCGCGACCTTCATCGCCTCCCAAGGCGTTATTTTTCCGACGCGGTCTTGAAGAGCGTTTTCGAATCCGTAGGCGGCAATGGCAACACTGGCGAATGCGATAAAGATCAATGACTTTGAGAATGGGGTCTTCATTAGTTTTCCTCCGTGAACAGGTTTCCCTGGTTCTCATCCATATTGATCCCTTGATTGAAGGGAAGTGCTGAGAGAAATCTCAGCTTTGACGAGTCCCCCGCTACCCAAGTCGTAACTTCGGTGCAGAGCGCGACCATGACTGCAACCTTGGGTTCAATTACGAAACAGATTTCCATTTAGGTGATACCTGCGGGAGTCCAATCCATTATTCCGGCGCCCAATGGGGTCGAAGGCGGTTCCGACTTCTACGCTTATGTGCTTTCCACTGCTCTGTCAGGCAGTTCTGGACAAATGGTGTCAATCTCAACCACCGGTCCCATAAGCTACCATCACTGCGACTGTGGGAAACAGCAGTAAAAGATTGCAGTTCACGGTTACGCCTTGAGTTTGTCACGCCCTTGTCACGGCCGCGGCCCATCATGACCGTATGAAGCTGAGAAATGGACTCATCTGCATGCTCGCAGTATTTGCGGCGCTCTCGCCCATTTGCGCCAAGGCCCAGACGGAGTTTCCGCCCGCCTATAACAATCAGGCCCACTACGCGGTAGGCGATCTGGTCACCGATTACGGCAATATCTACCGGTGCGAGGTCGCAGTTACCAAGCCCTATATCGATCCTTCCGTCAGCTATAAGAACTGGGAGCTGTTCTACGTAAGGAACAACACCACCCTGGTGATTGGCGTTCAGCAGGCTTTTCCCGATCTGGCAACCGCCTGGACTTATGCTCGAAACTCCAGAGTCGCGCCCTCGGTTTACCTGCACCTCAGCATTAGCACGGCTGACGGCTTGCTGAACGAATCGTTTAACTCACCACTCAATTTGGACAGTAATTCGGGCTCGCAGGTATCGATCATCGGTGACAGTGAGGCGAATATCACCTTGACCTTCCCAAACACTTCGGGATTCTATCTTGATACCAATCACGCCTTTGGCAGCATCTCGCACGTATCGCTCGTTGGTACGTTGGGTGGTGGCGACGGTATCTACGCGGGGACGGGGGCTTCCTATGCGGACATTGACAACGCGTCGATCAAGGGTTTCGGCATCAATATTTACGCCGGGCAGTGCGCGACCATCTTTTTAGATCAGAACATTACGCTGGCCAGCAGTGGCAGCCAGGTCTGCCTCGCCGATACGGGAGCTTCGATCATCTTCTATGAAGGGGTGACCACAACCGGAACGTCAGCGGGCGGAACGGAGGACCTTTATGCCAATCATGGAGGTCGGATCAGCGCCGAATACTCAAACATCCAAGACGTCTATACCGCTGCGTACGCGAGCAATGGAGGCTATGTGGATGTGAGCCATTCCACGTTTACGAACTATCACTTCGGTTGTTTCGCCGACTTCGGCGGCAATATCACAGCCGAGGACTGCATTCTTAACGGCGCCAGCGGTGTGGACTTGCTGGCGAACCACATGGCGACCATCGATGCGATCGGCGACTCAACGATGAACACTTCCGTCGGGGGCGGAGCGATGATATTTACATCGTGACGAGTGATAGGTGTATCTACATTTGAGCATCGTTACAACTCAGGGTGATTTCAGCGAGTCCCTGAACAATGCGATCTTGCTGGATATGGACAATGGCTCTCAGATCTCGCTCATGGGAGACAACGCTAGCAACATTCAGCTCAGCTTCGCCAATACGAACGGATTCACTACACCAATGATTTCTTTGCCTATGACGGGGGCGCCATCGATGCCAATGGGATGACCACAAACTATTCGGCCACGAATAGGAACGGGATTTACATTAGCAAGTAATACCAAGGAAACAGGTACAACTTCAGCCAAAGTTGGGAGGTATTAGATGTTCACCGGTCGTTCCGCGCGCTTTGTCCTTGTTTTTGCGTCATTGCTCATAGTCCTAACCCAAGCTCGGGGCCAAACGGAATTTCCTCCTGCTTACAATAACCAAGCCCACTACGCGGTGGGAGACCTCGTGACCGACTACGGCAACATCTACCGCTGCGAGGCCGCCGTCACAAAGCCGTATTTGGATCCCTCGAAGACCTACCAGAATTGGGAGCTCTTTTACGTCCGTAGCGGCACCACGATTCCGATTGGCGTGGGGCAGACTTTTCCAACCCTCGCTATTGCCTGGAACTATGTGAGGAATGCGCGGGTAGCGACGGCGGCGTACCTGCATCTCAGCATCGTCACCACCGGTGGAAGCTTCGGCGAGTCCTTTAGCGCTCCCCTTAGTCTCGACATGGACACCGGCTCCCAGGTATCCATCATTGGGGACTCCGGCGCTATTTCTCTAAACTTCCCGAACACCTCGGGCCTAACCATCGATTCGGGGCACAGCTTCGGAAGCATTTCATCCATCGCCTTGGCCGGTGGGTCCACCAGCGATGCCGTTTATGCAGGGAGCAATGCCTCGATCACGAACCTAAGTTTCTCCGACATCACCGGCTTTAACTACCAGATTTATGCCGAGCAATCGGCGCAGATTCTCTGCGGCGAAGGCATGGTTCTTACCAACACCTTCAATTACGGCTGCTATGCAACCAATGGGGGATCCATCCAGTTTAATGCCCCCCTTTATTTTACGGGAAGTATCGGCTCTGGAGACGGACTCGAGGCGATCCACGGGGGCCGGATAGTTGCGCAATACGCCAACATCACGGGCGGCTATAACGGTGCTTACGCCGCTTACGGGGGCATTATTCAATGCGATGACAGTACTTTCAAAAACTGCAGCAACGCATGCCAGGCAGTCTATGGAGGCAACATCAAAACGGAGGGCTCCACCTTCACAGCTTCGACCAACTACGATCTCAGCGCAAGCTATCTTGGCTTCATTGACGCGTATGGCTACGCGGGAACGGGCGCTTCGGCCACGAATGGCGGCGTTATATTCGCGCCCCAATGATTCAGCTGAATTAGCAACGCGCTGCTTGCCATTTGTACCCTTTAACGACGCCGCCGGCGGGTTCGACTTGACCGCGAGGCACCTCGGGATTATCGATGCCATAGGCGATTCAACAGTGAACACGGCGGCGGTCAGCGGAGCAATGATCTTTGCGTCCTAGCTGCAGAATCTCGCGCAAAGCGAACAGGAGTGGCGGAATAAGCGAACACCTGTGGCGCAATTAACGAACAGGAGTGGCGGGCAAAGCGAACACCGCCTTTCGTAAGATTCCAAGCTGTCTTTTCTGAGGGCTCCTCGTCCCGCCTCATGCCTCCCGTGTCATCGGGAGTTAAGGAGCGTGAGGTGGCAAGGAAACCCATCCAGATGAACAAAATTCGAGAGTTAATCCGTTTGAGGCTCGACCGAGACGCGAGCCTAAGTGAGATAGCCTGTGCCTGCGACATTTCTCGCACGACGGCTAGTGAGTATTGTGCGAGGATCCGGGCATCGGGCCTTTCTTGGCCCTGCGCTGTGGATCTGTCGGACGACGATCTCCACGGCATCCTGTTCCCGGCCGAGGAGAACTCGGCTGCATCCATGCGAGGCCTTCCCGACTTTGCGGAGATTCGCCGCGAGATGACTCGCAAGGGGGTGACGCTGAAGCTGCTTTGGCAAGAGTACAAGGCGGTTAATCCGCGAGGGTGCAGTTACAGCCGCTTCGCGAGGCATTACGCCCAGTGGCGGAAAAACTCCGACCTCAGGATGATCCAACACCACAAAGCCGGCCAGAAGATGTTCGCTGACTGGGCAGGACTCAAGATGGAGATCACCGATCCGGGGACGGGGGAAGTGTGGCAGGCGCCGGTATTCGTTTCCGCGTTGGGCGCCAGCCAATATTTGTTCGCCAAACTTTACGAGAGTGAAGAGCTGAAGTGGTGGCTGCGGGCACACGTCGAGGCGTTCGAAGACCTTGGCGCGGTTCCGGAAATTGTAGTGCCTGACAACCTGAAGACCGGGGTTCAAAAGCCATGCAGATACGAGCCTGCCCTGAACCCCTCGTACGCCGAACTCGCCCGGTTTTATGGCGTAGCGGTGATCCCCACCAGACCTTACAAACCCAGGGACAAAGCCAAGGTGGAAAACGGTGTGCAGCAGGTGGAGCGCTGGGCACTCGCACCCCTCAGGGACCGGACGTTCTTTTCTCTGGGTGAGGCGAACGAGGCTCTTCAAGAGAAGATCCGCGAGATTAACGAGAAAATCATGAAAGGGCCAAACCGCTCGCGGAAGGAACTCTTCGAACTCGAAGACAGGCCCGCGATGCGCCCTTTGCCGGAAAGCCGCTACGAATATGCCGAGTGGAAGAGATTCAAGGTCGGTCCGGACTACCATGTGCTGATCGAGGGCCGGCCTTACAGCGTTCCGTTCACGCTCTGCGGCAAGCACGTGGACGTGCGGATCGCCTCCAGCGTGGTGGAGGTGTTCCACTTAAGCGGCCGCGTCGCCTCGCACATACGGTCCATCGGAGGAAGAGCCCCTAAAACAAACCCCGAGCATATGCCCGAGGGTCACAAAGAGCAAGCCGCATGGACTCCCGCAAGGATGATCCGATGGGCAGCAAGCATCGGCCCGAACGCAGCCGATTTCGCGCAAGGACTGCTGGAAGGTAAAGTCCATCCCGAACACGGCTTCCGCATGTGCATGGGTGTCATAAGCCTTGCTAAACGTTACGGCCCCACACGCGTAGAAGCGGCCTGCGCCAGAGCCCTTTCGCTTGGCGCGATGAGCTACCGAACCGTGAAGCATATGTTGGAGAAGGGGCTTGAAGCCGCCCCCATTCAGTCGGAATTACCAGCCTTGCCAACCCACGACAACGTCCGCGGCGGCTCATATTACAGTTCTCAGGAGGCTACATGCGCCAAATCACGCTAGATCGGCTTTACGGACTCAGGCTGCACGGCATGAGAGAGGCCTTGAAAGAGCAGGTCGACAAGGGGGGCTTTGAGTCTCTTTCCTTCGACGAGCGGCTCGGTCTGTTAATCGAAGCGGAGGACGCATGGAGACTCAGCAACAGAATCCTGGTTCGGGTCCGGAAAGCCAAAATCAGGCAGAACGCGAGAATCGAGGAACTCGACTACCGCACCGCCAGAAACATCGACAAGGCGATGCTCGATTCGCTCGCGTCGTGCCGGTGGCTCAAGGAAAAACGAAATGTCATCCTTGTTGGCCCCACCGGGGTTGGGAAGACCTTTTTGTCGTCCGCCCTGACCCTCAGAGCTTGTGAAGAAGGTTTCTCAGCAAGATATCTCAGAGCGCCCAGGCTACTACACGATCTCGATATCGCAAGAGCCGACGGAACCTACAAGAACAAGCTCTCAGCCCTAAACCACGTGGACCTGATTGTCCTCGACGACTGGCTGATCGCTCCCCTACAAGACGCCCACCGGCGTGATTTGCTCGAAATCCTAGACGATCGGTACGACACCAAATCCACCTTGATCGCAACCCAGTTGCCGGTCGAACTCTGGCACGAAGCCATTGGGGACGCAACCCTGGCCGACGCCATCCTCGACCGCCTCGTCCACAACGCGTACCGATTGGAAATTAAAGGGGAGTCAATGCGAAAAGCGCGCGGACTCTCCCAAAGCGGTATCATCGACCAGTCACCGAGTCCTTGAAATACAGCCGGAATCTTTCAAAAGGAGAGGGTGTTCGCTTTGAGCGCCACTGCTGTTCGGAAATTCCGCCACTGCTGTTCGCTTATTTCGCCACTGGGTGTTCGCTTTCGCGAGAATGCGCACTAGCCGGCTAGCCTTAGATTTCGCGTCGCCTTGTTGGGCTCATCGGCCCTATATTCAACATTAATTTGCAATGTCGAGAAATTCGAGGAACTCCTGCTCGTTTACGATTGCCACAAACCACTATTTAGGTTCAAAGTGACTCCGAAAAGGGGTATAATCAGGCATGTCAGTCAAAGGCGCGAAAGCCAGGAACAAACGCATTCAATGCGTGATTGACGTACCGCCTGAAAATGAGGGCGAACCACCGTTAGAACTCGATCTGGTTAAGATCGTTTGGGCGCTGGTTTCCGACAAGTCTAGTCGCTTGGATAACAAGGTCGCAATCAAAGACTCTGACACAAGCGGCGATTTCAGTCTCAATATTTCCAAGAGCAAGGCAAATGACGCCTGGGAAATTACTTGGTGGTAGCGCATTCCCCCCATCGATAGTTGCGAAGGAGCAAGAAAGAATGAAACAGGGACACACAGACATCACCGTCGTTTTAGACCGATCAGGTTCGATGACTCCGTTGATTGACGAGACAATCGGCGGTTACAACACTTTTCTCAAGGGCCAGAAAGAGGCTCCTGGTGAAGCTAAGTTGACGCTGGTCCAGTTCGACACTCAATATGAGTTCTTGGAGACGGGCGTTGACATCAAGGGGGCCAAGCCTCTCGATTCCAAGAGATATGTGCCAAGAGGCGCTACTGCATTGCTCGATGCAGTTGGACGGTCGATAAACGAGGCAGGAGCGAGATTTGCGGCTATGGATGAATCCGAGCGGCCCGAACTCGTGGTTTTCGTGATTCTTACCGATGGCGAAGAAAACTCCTCCATGGAGTTCACGAAGGATCAGATCAAGTCGACGATCGAACACCAAACTGAGGTTTACAGATGGAGCTTTGTCTATCTCGGGGCCGACCAGGATTCTTTCGCTGAGGCTGGCGGGATGGGTATCCAGGCTCACAAAACGATGAACATCTCCAAGAACTCACGAAGCATGGATTTGGCTTATCGATCTGTTAGTGAGAAACTCAGGACGGCTCGCGGGGGCGGCGGCACTGCGGCGATGGATTGGACTGACCAAGATCGACAACTGCAAGAGCAGGTGGCAAAGGAATAGTTGAAGTTAATGGATGCCGTACTCAAAGAACTTGTTGTTGAAACCTGGCGAGCTTTCGAGAAAACCCATATCGATTGCCTCGTTAAACCTGCAATTCCCATTCTGTTTTTTGGAAATTTTCGGGGCTTTCATGGATTCTGACCTTCGGGTTATCACGGTGGGATTGAATCCCTCTCTCGTTGAGTTTCCCGAAGGCGATCCCTTGTCCAGGTTTCCAGCCGCTTGGCAACTTGCCAAATCGGGGTGTTCCTCAGAGGAGGACTATGAAGCTTATGTTGAGGCGCTTTCTTCGTATTTCAAGGAACATCCCTATAAAAAGTGGTTCGACCCTGCATTTGGCGGATTATTGAAAGGCGTGGGGGCCAACTTTTATGGAGGTAAGAATGTCGCTCTCCATACCGATTTGTGTTCGCCATTTGCTACAAATCCAACTTGGAGCGGCCTTCCTCGGAATGAAAAGGAACTCCTCATGGATTCAAGGAGTAGCCCTTTGGCATCGGCTGGTGGAACTGCTCGAACCTGATCTCATCTTTATCTCAGTTGCCAAAGGGCATCTCCCAAAACTGAGATTCAAAGCACTGAGCCCTTGGGAAACACTGCATCGTATAGAGCGAGACAACCCCTATACAATAGAGGGTTGCCGACTCCAGGTCAGCCCAAACAAGTCGAGCTTGACCGTTTTTGGGAAGGCCTCGCAGTTACCATTTGGCACGGTCTCCTCAAAGGCGAAGCACTTGATTGGACAAGAAATATTGGAGTTAGTCCGTGGCTGATAAAAGGCTCTTTGTTCAGTTCATTCACCCAGGTGGTGAGCACACTGCAAACGCAGGTCGCTTCAGAACATGGAACGTTGGCCCACATAAGCGAAAGTTTCTCGAAATCAGAGGCTCCTATGCAAAGAACGGAAAAGCTTTGGAAGACATGCTCTATTTTTGGGGGGAATGGGAGCCTGAGTCCGAAATCGCCAAAACGGTTGCCAGTCCTCTTCCCGATGGGACCGACTTGTGTCCACAGGCCATTTTGGGTGACGCCAAGGTCGTATAGTGGCGAAGCTCTTCAGAACACCGACCCGTTCGTTTACGGCGACAGATTTCACTACACCTTCTGTCAGCAACATACGAAGCGGGGACCAACTCTTTTAAGGAACCTGGACCGAGGCTCCGTGATCCTTTTCGGTTCATGCAGGTCCAAGAATCATTTCGTTATCGACACGGTTTTTGTTGTGAAGGATTGGATTGATTACGACCGCAATTCCTGTCTCACCAAGGTGCTACCGCACATTGATCCAACGTATGCGGCAGTAAGCTTCTCACCGTTTTGGAAGCACAACTTCCTTGATCCATATCAAGAGGTGGTTTCTGCCGAAAGCCCTGGCCCGACATTTAGGCTTTATAACGGGGCTACGCTTGACGATCCTGTTGATGGGATGTTTAGTTTCTTTCCTTGTCTCCAAAGGTCAGTGTCAGATAAGGGCTTCGAGAGGCCAACGATTTCCATTGATGGCGCAATCACTTGCACGCTCTTTCAGGGCAAGAAAGGGACTGAGTGCAAGAGTATTGGGAAAATAAAGGCGCTGTGGGAGACAGTCGTGACTCAAGTTAGATCAAGGGGACTTGAACTCGGGGTCTCCGCCGTGATGCCTCCTCATCAAGATAGTCCCGTGCTTAGACAGCCATGAACGACGAGTGGAGCCCCGCCCGAACGAAACGACTTCAGCAGTTGATCGGTGATCTTTATAGGATCGTTGACGAATTGGAACTTGAGTTCGAGCGAAAGTTCACTCCTGACGGGCATCTAGTGGGCAGTTTGGGTGAGGTGATCGTTGCTTATTCCTTTGGCCTCACCCTCCATACGGCATCTAGCAATAGGCACGACGCTACTGATCCCGTAAGCGGAACCCAGGTTCAAATCAAGATGACTGGCGGGACATCAGGCGTTACTGTAAGCAGTTGCCCAGATCATCTCATTGCAATCCAGTTGACTCGCAGGGCTCCCATAAGGCTCCTTTACAATGGGCCAGGGCAGCCAGTATGGGAAGCGTGTGGGAAGATGCAAAAGAACGGTCAGCGGCCTATAGGCATTGCCAGGTTAATGAACCTCAGTGCTGCGGTGAATGCTGAAGAAAGACTTGCAATAGTGCGTCCGTTTTTCCGAATTGCGACAACTGCTAGACGAAAAAGATGTGACGGGACTTTGAGCGAGGGCATTCCAGAAGCGGCATATCGATCATGCGTCGATGCGCTAGACCAGGTTACGGGCTCCTCTATCAATCTCCGAAGGGGGATGCAGTTCCCGTACCGATACGAAGCGGACATGGCAGCGATGAGACTGATGCAGGCCACACTTTTACATGTCAACGCCGTGTCTTCCGTGGCTATGATCCCGTACCTTGGCTCACATGTTTTGCCTGCCTGGGTCTTATTGCGATCCGCATTTGAATCAAGCCTCATTGCTAATTGGTTGGCAGAACCAAATGACTGGATTGAACGAGAGACACGATGGCTTCGTTGGATACCCAAGGAAGAAGACTACGTTAAGAAGCTAGCTGTCGAATTCAAATCGGTCAACTTCTCCTTTCATGATCGCCTTGCCATGGAACATCGAGAGAGCACAGAACGGAGGAGTGCAAGAATTGACCTTCTTATTGAGGAGGCGAAGATGAGCGGCGGTGAGCAAGCCGAAAGCATGGTCCGCCAGCGTATTTGCAGTTCGGTTTCAATGCCACAAATCCTTAAGGAGCTAGATTTGCCACCCAGGACTTACATTTTCTATCGCATCGCTTCCCATATCGTTCACGCTGGCCCAAGCGCATCTGAAAGTGAGTTCAGGCGAGAGGGAGGGTCGCTAAAATCAGACGCCTGCACATAGCGCTTCTGAATGGACTCAATTGTTCGAGCCAGCCAGTTGGGTCATTGCTCAGCCAGGCAAGATTGTTCTGACGAGGTGTGGGCTTGCTGCGGAAGACGCGGAACAAACTGATTAGGTCGCACGAGGCCCTGTTGCAGGAAGTCGATCACCTGAATCGTTTTTACCAGATTCCGTGATTGGGCCTTATTCCCCTTGTTGAGAAGGCCGTCAGCGTCTCTGGTGCTGACCGGTTCCCCTTAAACTTTCCAGTCCTAGAATAGAGAGTTTGCCGCCAAAATAGGAGACAGACATGGCACGAGGAAAACGGTATTCGGAGGAACAGATCCTGAAGGTTCTCGGTGAGATCGATGCGGGCGCGAGCATCGCTTCGGTGGCCAGGAGCCACGGGATCAGCGACCAAACAATTTACGCGTGGCGCGAGAAGTATCAGGGCATGACCAAGAGCGACCTGACGGCGATGCGCAATCTTCAGGACGAGAACCGGCGGCTTCGCCATCTGGTGGCCGAACTGAGTCTTGACAACGCGGCGCACAAGGAGCTCCAAAAGGGAAAATGGTGAGCCCCGGAAGCAGACGGCGAGCCGTGTGCTTTCTTCTTGGCCGGGGCTTTCCAAGAACGTGCGCTTGCCGGGTGTGCCGCATCTCGCGTCCTGCGAGCCGCCACACGCCCACGGAACGCAGCCCAGGGCTTCGGGAGAAGGTTCTGGAGCTTGCCCGGGCGAATCCGCGCTACGGCTTTAGGCGGGTGCACGCGCTCATTCCCGGCGTCAACGTGAAGGCGGTTCATCGTATTTGGCGAACCGAAGGACTCGGCATTAGACATCGCAAGCGAAGGAAGCTTGTGGTGCCAAAGACTGAAGGGCCGGTGCTTACCGGGCCCAACCAGGCATGGTGTCTGGACTTCGCGCACGAGCGGCTCGAAAACGGCCGGCACACCCGAATACTTGGCGTGCTCGACTGCTTCACGAGAGAATGCCTGCTGCTCAAAACGGCCTCAACCTTTCCTGCCTTTGCGGTGGAAAGAGAGCTCGACTGGCTGTACCTCGTTCACGGAAAGCCCAAGGCGATCGTCAGCGACAACGGGCCCGAGTTCCGCGCCATGACGCTTCCAGAGGGCGTCTCAAACCAGTTCATCCAGCCGGGAAAACCCTGGCAGAACGGCTACATCGAGAGCTTCTTTGGCAAGCTCCGCGACGAACTCCTGTCCTGCGAACTCTTCATCCGAGGCTCCGAACTGCAAGCGGCCCTCGCGGATTTCCAGGATCACTACAACAATCACAGACCCCATCTTGGGCTGGGCGGGCTGACACCCGCAGGCTTCAAGCAGAGGTTACAATCAACCCCGGAGGCGGACACTCTCTATTCCTAGGGTGGAAACTTATTGGGGACCGGTCAGTGCCAGCAACTTCTTTGTTCATTTTTGTGCCTAAAGATTTCTATTTTGGGCCGAGGGGAATTTCATTCCAAAGGGGGACTGTTTGGTAACCAGAGTTCTTCAAGGGCCTTGACAGCCGAATAGCCAAGTCAATGTCTCTTCTGTCAAGCTTGGCTGGATTGAAGACTACAGGGCCGTTTCTCGTCATTTTTTCGAACTCTGAGTTCCAATGTTTCAGATTGGGCAGTTGATAGCCCTTGGCGACGGCATCGGTCTTCAGTAGTTCCAAGGCTTCCTTCTTCATTCCGCGTCCATGAAGCCACTTTGCCATGATTTCGTAGGAACCGTCGGACAAAGGCATGAAATCCACCTCTGTCTCTCGAAGCGTCGATTGCCTTTCATAGAAGAGGTCATTGATGATTCCGTTGAACTCAAAGACCGATACACGATGAATAGCTGAAATTGGAATCCGACCCTTATGGGCAACACTGAACAGCCGAAGCAGTAACTCGTACCATAGGCATTGATTCTCGAAGACGAGGGGGATACATCGCTTGATGGCGGGCACAGGATGCATGGTTTGAAATTCAGGTACCCCTTCACTTCTAAGGAAAGACCAGATCGTGTCCTCATTTGGGTGCAGCTTGTCAAAGTCAAGAAAGTCTAGTTCGACCTCAACCACTGCCAATCGGTGAAGCTCCGAGGAGGCAGTCGCTGCCACGACCGAATAGAACAAAAACTCCTTTGTGCCGAGATAGATGTGCTCGGCGATGCTCGCCAAATCTTGTGAACCGAAGTTGTTTTGAAGGGAACTGGATCGCGGAAGCAAGCCCCTTTTTAGGATTTCTGGAACGTAAGCGGCACTCGTTCCATGGTACAACCTCAGCTTCGTTGGTTTTACTGCAATCCGAGGGTTAGGAATACTGATTTCGATCATCTGAAAATGGCTAAGGGCTGGGCAAAATCTGCTTGGCCCTATGACGATAATAGCTAGCTTTGCTTATTGCCAAAGACAGACATATCTCTTTGGAGCTAAGGCCCTTCTCCGACAATGCTTGAATTACGGCTGCCTTCGAGTCAGTAACGACCTTAGGCCGACCGCCTATCCTCCCTCGCCTTCGGGCAGCATCCAGACCCGCATTGACACGCTCGCGGATGATTCCACGCTCGAACTCCGCCAGGGCACCGAAGATGTGGAACACGAGTTTGCCGCCGTTGCTTCCCGTATCGATCTGTTCTGTCAATGAACGGAATGCGATTCCCCGCTCGGACAAATCGTTGACCACATCAATCAAATGCCGAAGACTTCGACCGAGACGATCCAGCCGCCAAACCACGAGAGTGTCACCAAGACGAAGAAAATCGAGCGCCTGGTCGAGGCCAGGTCTTGAAACCGATGAACCACTGATCTGGTCCGTGAAAATCCGATCACAACCCGCTGCGGTTAGTGCGTCCGTTTGGAGATCGGTCGTTTGCTCTGAAGTTGAAATTCTGCCGTAGCCGATTAGTGCCATATTTGCTTTCCTTTTAGTCTCAAAAACCCTTCATCAGCTTGAGATTGGGCTGGAGGATTTGAGACTGACTTTTGAAACTCCTCGGCGAAGCCAGGACCCTCAGGCAAAGTCTCATTTGCATCCAGTGTCATAAACAAATGTTTTTGAGATAGTTATATAGGAGTTTGCGGCGAAACATTTATAGGGAAATCCCCGCGTTTAGGTGGCTCCAAGCGCGTCCATCAATGTCGTCCAGAAGAGGTCGTAGTCGAGAGATAGGTCGAGGCCCGTATCGCTAGCGTACTGATTTGCAGCTTGCATGGCGATACTGTCGCCAGACCCATATAAACTCTGCGCCTTCACGAGATTATCCTGGGCCTCGGTACGACCAAGCAACTTCTTTCCTATTGCCGATGATTGATCGAGTTCCTCGGCAGTCATCATAGCGACAAGCACGGGCACATCATAAACGTGCTTAAGGCGGCGGCTCTGGTCTCCGTCACTATTCTTCTTTGGTGCTAGCTTTCCCTCAATCTCTTGCAGCCAGTCGAAGGCCGCAGCGATTTTTAGATTTAACCACGCATACGGGTGAGGTACAAGGATGTTGGCCTTTGCACCGTCTAGGACGAGTGGAATCTGCACTGGGGAATAATCAATGGCAAATGCCTCTACAGTCTCAAACCCAGAAAGCCCTGTACCCATCTCTCGGCCCACCTGCCGTCTCCTAACCTTGACTGGTTCGTTGGGTAAGGGGCTTCGAGATTGAAGGTCAACCTTTACAAACCTACCTTCGATTTCTGCAAATGGTTTTCGAAAATGCCAGCTATGCAAGATGACTTTGTAGCCCAACTGCTCCAGCATTCCCCTAATCGACGACGCTCTCTCGGGTTCAATCCAGAATGGCACGCGGAGCAGAATATCCAGGTCTCCCGTCGCTCGGGGTTGCGGAACTTCTTGGACAAGCATTTGCGCTCCAGTTTCGAGTAGGTGCGCCAATTTGAGCCGCATGCCAAACCCGCCGCTAACAATGATGCCTTCTGCTTCTGGTCGAGCGGCGATCTCGAAAAGATATGGATAAAGGGGCTCGTCTTTCATAGTTCTGAGCCTCGACCTTGACGGAGCGATTCCTCAAGAGAATCGCTAGCCTCCTGCTCGCGGGGGCCACTGTCGCTAAGTTCGAGCCATGTCTGGATAGGTGATGCCCAAACCTCTTTCCCCGAAGTGCGGGCGTCAAAGTAAGGGAAATTCTTACCAGTTTCGATCAACTCAACATTTGAGAATGCTCGGCCCTCACGTAGCTCAAGAAGCTGTCCCGTTGCGGATGCCATATTAACGTAGAGGGACATTTTGTCAACACCAAACAGCACACCGTAGTGGCTGCTAGAGGCAATGCCTGTTGCGACATATCGAAGCTGCATGTCAGGCGCATTACCTGACAGCTTATTCCAGATTTCATCGCGGGAAAGCGGACTTCGACCTTCAAGACTGAATCCCTTGGGTGGTCTGTATCCTCTTCGTAAGTTCCTCAGTAGGGATCGGGCGTCCACAAGCTTTAGACTTTGTGCTTGTCGGTGGATAACTAAGTCTTTTGCCAGTAATTTAACAGCCTTCGAGACCGTGCCGATTGAGAGATTAGGTACACCTCGGTTAAGCCGCTCATTGGCGAACTCGTGCAGTTCTGACAGTGAATCGTATTCCTTCCGCAGCAGAAAGCACCGTGCCACAACGGAACTATCACCATCATAAGCATTTTGAAGGGGGCCAGAATCCTTGAATCGATTTGGTTGTCCCGTGCTGAATAGGCGCACGCCTGATGCGACTATCAACCCATTGCCATTAAGGTCGATTCCGCTGACCTGAGCTTCGTCCAATTCGGTCAAGCTATCTGGTGACAGGTATGGCACGATTATCATGGGGTGCAATCCCAAGCGCTTTGCGTAAAAGCGAGCTTGATCAATGGCTCCCCTAATCGCTTGGGGATGGTTCTGCGACTTAAATTCGACTACGTACCTCTCTACCCTCTCAGGCAAGAGCACTTCGAAGATAGCGTCTGGTTGATCGGCAGCAAGGCTGGGTGGTTCAAGAGAAACCAACCGAATTTTGGTTCGTGAGAATTCAAAGTCGTGATTATGCATCCAGGCGAAGAATTCGTTCTGCACTAATTCTTTTCCTATTTCCTGCTTGTTTCCCGCGCGGGAAAGTATCCATATATTGGAAAAACGATTTAGTTTTTCAGATAGTTTCAAAAACGAATTTTCCCGCGCGGGAAAAGTGGACTTTCTAAGAAAAACCGCAACGTCCGAAAATCCAACGTTTGCGCAAGAGCCGTTCTGATTCCAGCACACGGGCCTCGCCTGATCGCTTCAACTCAGCCAGCCTTATTGACGGCGGCTATTCAGGTTCAGGGTCGGGAGCCTTGATTAAGCTTCATTATCTGCTGCCGAACCGCCTGGTCAGCTTCCTTCTCGACCATCCTGTCATGACGGTAGGCATTCCGCACCAGTGTGCAAATACCGTAGACGAGAGCGCCTGCGAGAATAAACGGCAGGACCGCAAGCACAACAGCCACAAGAGCGGTAGCTAGAATGAACAGCACGACGAAGGCCGCGACCGCGACCGAAGCAACGTCTTTCTTGAACTCCCTGTAGCTGTTCACTGACCTAAAATCACCTTCGAGGAAGCCTTGGCTTTTCGCCGATCTTCGTCAAACTTCGCGATAGCGTTTACGAAGTCTTGGGGCTTCTTAATGGACTGCTTGTACTTGCGATAGAGGTTAAGGTGTTCTTCGCGTGCGCTCGCGTAAACCGCCTTGGACAAATTGAAGTCCGCATGTCGCATCAAGAACGCTAGCTCAATGTCGTTACATCCTAAAGCAACGAGGTCCGAGCAGAACGTGTGTCTCCAAACATGAAACGTGGAGTTGCCCGTTCCTAACTCGACGCCTGCCCGATCCATAATTCGACGCAGGCATTTCGAGGCGCACCATTCAATCCAAACTTGTCCGTAGCGATTGGGGAGCACAAATCGCCTACCCTGCGGACGGCCCCCGTTTCTTTTGTCGTCGTCGTACGCTCGAACAAAGGAAAGTGTGCTAAGGGCCGCCGACTCTTGCACAAGAGGCATCCAAACCTCTGGGATGTGCACCTTGCCTTGTGACTGCTTTGTCTTAGGGCGTCCCAGGAAGGTCACTGTGGCAGGAACAAGTCCTGTCGGAAGCCTGTCCTGCCAGGTGTTTTTTTCACGTCCCAACGTGTACTGTACGTTTATTGTGCTTTTGTCGGCGATGTGATCATCACATAAAGCCAGGCACTCGCCTTGACGGAGGCCACACCTCAAAAGAACCAACAAGGCTTTTTCCTGGGGAGTCCTCGCAGCATCCCATATGAGGTCGATTTCATCAAGCGTGTAAACACGGCTGGCGCTGACCCGCGAACTTTTTGAAAGTGCGGGCAATAGAGAAAACAAGTTGTCCTGCCAATAGCGATTACTCTTTCCCCATTCGCCGACTTGTACCAGCCAATCCTTGAATCTAGCTGCCGTCGATTCTGAGTGGCCCTTCAAGTATGCGTTGATGAACCAATCGGACACCATAGCAAGCATAAGTGAGTCCATCGGTTGAGTGCTCAGACTCCATGCCTTTAGAATCGTCAGATAAGACTGCTGCTTTAGTTCATAGCTAAAACGAACTCCACTTAGTTCGCCATCTTGGAAACGAACCCGAGATCGCATCATCTCCTCCGCGCAGTAGAGGAGATTGACTCTCCTAGGCTCGACCTCTACGGGGGGCAACGGATCAGGACCAATCAATCCCCGTTTCCGCTGTTCCTTCTTCCAATAATTCTCAAGCTGCTCTTCGTATGCCTTAGAAGAGTCTGCTGCTTTTTGCCTGGCTTCTGAGGGGCTTACACTGGACGCCGCGACAAGCCTTTTCTTATCGAATCCGATGATTGCCTTTTGATCGTCTAGAACGGGCACCCAAGCCCAGTAAGGCAATCGATATTCGGTGTAGATGGTACCATCCCGTGCGCTTCTCTTAACCTCGGAGACATTCTGGACGCCCCACCTTTTGGCGGTCTTTCGTTTCGGTCGCGTGGATTTCTTTCCCATCGTCATTTATCGCACACAGTACGCAACCTAAAGGGGGCCTCTTGCGCACACAGTATAAGCACTTGTCGCACACAGTATATTTCAACGACGACAGATTTCTTGTTGATCGAACCAAATTATAAGTTCAAATTTGACGCATTTGTAGCTTCCCTAAGGAGGGCGTCGGGGGTTCGAGTCCCTCCGAGGGCGCCACTTTTGGTATGTCCGTTCCGGACAGATGGGTTACATGTCGGACACGCGGTACACCTTTTTGATTTTCAAAGGGACTCTTCAGGGGCTGTGAGGCATTCTCTTCTGGGTCGACATCGCGCAAATTGTGATCGTTTAAGGGAAGCGGAGAAACTGCCGGCGCCGGTTGAGATACGCTGAACTTGAAATGTACATCCAGCCGGCCCCAGCTCTATCCGTGGCTTCCTTGACCTGCGAAAGACGCGTTGCCCCCCTTGGGATCGACATTCCCTGCCCCAGGCTGGCATGGAAGTTAACGGGCGACGGTGAAAACCGCCGGCAGTCCGCTTACGAAATCCGCGTGGGCTTCGCTCCAGGCGCCGCAGACTTGTGGGACAGTGGCCGCATCCGCAGTGACGACAGTTCCGGAGTCCCTTATTCCGGGCGCAAGCTCACTTCCTCGGAGAAGGTGTATTGGCAGGTGCGGGTCTGGGACGAAGCGGGAAGGGCATCCGGATGGAGTCCGGTCAGCAGCTGGTTCACCGGAATACTGGACAAACATGACTGGCGCGCCGACTGGATCGGCAGTCCCCCAACGGAAAAACCAACCGATTCTCTTTTGCTTCGCCGGGAGTTTCAGACTCGAGCGGGTCTCAAGCAAGCGGTCATCCACGTCACCGGATTAGGCCAGTATGAGTTGAGCGTCAATGGTCGCAAAGTCGGAAACGATCTTCTCACCCCAGGTTGGACGGATTATCGAAAAACGGTTCTCTACGACACCTACGACGTAACTCCACTGTTGAAGACCGGTGTCAACGCGGCCGGAATCCTCTTGGGAAACGGCATGGACAACGTGCACGGGCCCCGCTATACGAAGTTCATCAACTCGCTCGGCCCGCAACGGGCACTCGCCCAGATACAACTCCTCTACGCAGACGGGTCGAAGGAGATTCTCGGTACAGACAATCGGTGGAGCGCCAGTCCGGGGCCTATTACTTACTCAAGCGTCTATGGAGGAGAGGACTTCGACTTCCGGCGCTTACCCAAAGGCTGGGACGAGCCCCTCTTTGCCGGAAGGTGGCCGGCAGCTCAGAAAACAAGCGGTCCCGGAGGCGAGCTGCGTGGCATCGCCTTTGCCGCGCCACCGATCCGCGCCTTCGAGGTTCTTAAGCCCAAGAAGGTTTATCCTGTTCGACAAGGCGTGGAGACCTTCGATTTGGGGCAGAACGCCTCCATTATGGTTCGGCTGACCGCGTCCGGCCCCCGGGGATCGATCGTTCGGATCATCCCCGCCGAACTCCTCAAGCCTGATCGATCCGTGGACAGGACCTCCTGCGGAGGAGGAGACGCGTGGTGGCAGGTCACACTCGACGGCACGAGGGTCTCGTACTTCCCCAAATTTTTTTTATCACGGCTCTCGATATCTGCAAGTTGAATGCTCCGGCGGCGCTTGCCTGAACTCTTTGGAGGCGGTGGTGGTTCACAGTTCCGCCCCCGAGACCGGCGAGTTCTCTTGCTCGAGCGAGCTTTTTAACCGCATCCACACGCTTATCCGGTGGGCCCAGAAAAGCAACATGGTCAGCTTATTGACGGACTGCCCACACCGGGAAAGGTTGGGATGGCTGGAGCAGTACCATCTAAACGGACCTTCTCTTCGGTATGAGCACGACCTTGCCACCCTCTTTGCCAAGACCATGCAGGACATGGAGGATGCGCAACTACCGAACGGTTTAGTGCCCGATATTGCGCCTGAGTTCACGGTGTTCGACGGGCCGTTCCGCGATTCGCCGGAATGGGGAAGCTCGGTGGTTCTGGTCCCGTGGCAGCAATATCAATTCAATGGAGACACCGACCTGCTGAAGCGCAGTTACGACGCAATGAAGCGGTATGTGGCTTATTTGCGATCCACTGCGACGGAAGGAATCGTCTCGCACGGATTGGGGGATTGGTACGACATCGGCCCGGGTGAACCAGGCTTTGCCAAGAACACTCCTATCGCCCTCACCGCTACCGCATTCTATTTTCAAGATGCGAAGGTCGTCTCGCAAGTCGCAGCGATTCTCGGCAAACAGGAAGACGCGGATATCTTCTCTAAGGAAAGCAGCCAAATTGCCGGCGCATTCAACAAGCGCTTCTTTAACCTTGAAAAGGGCTATTACGCAACCGGCTCCCAGACTTCGAACGCCATCCCCTTGGTGATGGGTCTCGTCAGCCCGGAAAATCGCGCGAGCGTCCTGGCCCAATTGGTCCAAGATATCCAGAGTCGGGGAGACGAGATCACCGCCGGGGACGTCGGCTACCGATTTGTTCTGCGGGCTCTAGCAGACGCGGGGCGCTCCGATCTCGTGTTCGAAATGAACAACCAATCCGACAAACCAGGATATGGTTACCAACTTAAAATGGGAGCGACCAGCCTCACGGAAGCTTGGGACGCCCACACGAGCTCGTCACAAGACCATTTTATGCTCGGGCAGCTCGTCGAGTGGCTTTACCACGATTTGTGCGGTATACGGCCAAAGGATGGATTCAAGAACTTCTCCCTTCACCCTACACCGGTGAAGGGACTCGACTGGGCCAAAGCGACATACCTTTGTGATTACGGCCTTATCGAAAGCAGTTGGAGAAGAGAGGGCGGCCAAATTCGTTACGAGTTCGTGGTGCCGCCCAACTCTCAGGCAACCGTGGAGCTGCCTGGGCAAGCTCCACGGATACTGGGCTCCGGCCACTACAAGTTTTAAGAGTCCAGGTGATCTGGATACCGCCGGCATCCGCCTCTTGCGTCTCGGGACGACGGAGGCCGTGATTGCAACCCACACCCATCGTCTGCATCAGCGCCTTACAGCGTCCGTCCCTTCCACTTGCCGGCTGCCAGAACAGCCCCTATGAAACGCTCAGGTTCGGTTCGAGATACACCGGGTAGTAGTTTCCGTTCGCGTCATAGTATCCACCCCAGATATTCCCAGCATGGTCCATGGAGGTGAATGACCAGGACACCGCGTTACCCGGAATCTGGTCCAAAGGAATGAGGCTATTCACCGTCACCGGAGTCTGACCGGGGCTGAAGTCTTGCCAAAGCACCGTGACCGGGTTGTTTGAAATATATTCCGTGCCGAACACGCGGCCGAAGTTATCCAGATTCACCGCAAAGGCGCTATCTCCCGGGATTATTGTTCCCAAGACTGACTCTTGCTGCGTTGCACCAGAGCCGGGAATCCAGTAGGTTTCGACAAACGGGAACGTGAGTCCGGACGACGTCCCACCGACTCCGGAAACAAAGTCGAAGTCGTTGATATCGGTTGGGTAGAAACTGGAAGACCCTCCCTGAACGTCGGTAAATGTTGGAACCGATCCCGAAAGGTAACCAAAGACGGTGTCGCTAAAGAGTCCCCCTGCAGCGATGTCGAAACCGTAGCTTCCAACCAAGTAGTCGTCGGCGCCCAATGCCAGGGAATCCCCATCGGTCGATCCGGCGAGGATCTCCTTCGTGCCGCTCGAAGCGGTCCATCGAAATGGCTTTGTGTGGAGGCCGATGTTTCCCGTGTACCCATACCACAGCGTCCCTGCGATGCTGTCGCGGTTATTAATCAGGAGGCGATAAGCAAACTGGCCGTCGTTGGGATCGGCAAACGCCGTGTTGGGGAAGCTTGTGCCACTCGGCAGCGGTAAGGTGGTTAGACTATGAGTTTCGTGCGAATAAAAGTAGATGCTCTGCTGATAGAGGACGGGACTGAGCTTTGAAACCAACTCCGCCACGCAATGCCCTTTTTCGTTGACTCCCCAAAACTGCCCGGGCCAAGAGTTCGGAGCCGTCGGGTACGGGCCTGCGGCGCGGTTGAGATCTTGAGGCGCCTTCGTCATGTCCGGACCATAGAGCATGTAATGAGTTAGGCCGTCGTATCCGTAGGCCGTGTAGATCGCATAAGACCCGTAGCTGCTCGAGTTGACAAAGCTCATCTCCAGACCGGACGATCGGAGGTTTGGAAGCTGAAGCAAGTGCAGCGAATATTGCGCCTGCGAAGTTGCGAACGTCAATCCGACGGTAGCAAGAGCAAGCAGCCGAATTCCGCGAAATTTCGGAAAGTGAGTCATTGTGAAGATAGCGTAACAACAGTTCAAAACGCTCAGCCCGGTATCGTGAAAAATTTCACATCGAGCCCCTGTCTGACTATCCAGGCTGGAAGGACATTAGATCAATACGAGGAATCTGTTGTAAGCGCAACCGGTCCCACGCGGTAAATACATATCCTAGCTGGTGACGCACTTTTGCAGCGCCTCCGATTAAGTTTGCCGCTTCCTTCCTGCTTCCAAGCCGAAAGTGAATCGCGCCTGCCGCCTCACGTGCAATAAGATCTAAACGCGAATCTAAGCTGCTGCGAGAGATCACCCGGTCAAACAGCTCCAAGGCTAGCTCTGGATCGTCCTGAGATACGGCTGTCGCCAAAGCGAGATCGCAAAGCATCGCGCCGTTAAAGTGCCCACTTTCTTCCGCAATCCTTCGCGGATATTCCATCACTTCAAGCGCCTTAATGCCTTCTCCACTGTCTGCCAGGTAAAGCGCCTTCAACGCCAAAGAAGTGGTGGATTCTAGGAGCGCGTTGGAGCCCGGGCTTGGCTGCAAGAGGTCAAGCCCGGCTTTCGCTTGGCCCGCATGAAGCAACACGACTCCGCGAAGAGAATCGAGTTTGGAGGCTAAAGGCGAGTTTCGAATCCCTACAAAGTTCCGAGCCGCTTGGATGCTTCCGAGGGCTTCTTCGGTCTGCCCGGAGGTCATTTGAGCCGAAACGAGAGAGCTGATACAGGAAACAACCAACTCCTTGTCGCCCTCTTGAACGGCCCATCTTAGCGCTTTGTTGGCAATCCTCTTTCTCTGGCTCGCGTTAAACACCAGATTGGATTGCCAATACAGCACCCATCCCACCAGCGACGGGTCGTGCTTTAAGGCCCCCTCACCTCGTGCCAAGATGCTCGACATGATCCCATTGCTGATCGCCGCAAGTAAATCATGGGATGCCCGCATGATCTTGAGCATTTGAGCCGGGTCCTCTTTAGAAAGCCAAATAAGAGTCTTTTCAAAGCCTGCCACGGGCGAATCATGAGATTCGGGAACCGCAATCGAACGCAAACGGCTCCTCTTCAAGCCATCATCCACCCGAATCGGAAACCCAGGCCGCAATCCGCAAAGGAACCGGTCAGCCACCAGATTTTCCTCACCGATTGTCTTTCGAAGCTGTGACAACGCCTGCCTGAGATTGGTTCTTCGCTCTGCAACCGATCGGTTTGGCCAGAGTTTCTCGGCCACCCCATCTCTTTCCAGACAGTCTCCCGCGAGAGCAAGAACTAGCAATAGTTCGTCGACTTTCTTGTAAGGAAATCGAATCTCGACGCCGGCGGGACCATCGATGCGTAGGCCCTGGTCTTCCCGTATAAGCCAGCCGGCAGATGCCATGACATCCAAATTATAGTGCTTAAAGCATGCCAATGCCAAGCATGCTTCGAAAACGAACAGGCCCCAAGACAAAGTGCCTTGAGGCCTGCGTGACGATCCTAAAGGATCGTGGCGATGTAGGGTTGCATCTGGCCGTTCACTTCGACGTTGAAGTAGACGTTCCCGTTGCGGTCGATCTGCGCGCCGTAGACCGGGTCCGCGTATGTCCCAAGGGCGACCAGGCTGCTGAAGGGGATCGGCGTGCTGCTGCCGCTCCAAAGCATCAAAGTATTGACCGTGCTATCCAGCGTCCCCTCCTGGTAGCCAAGCGCATCTCCATTGTTATCGAGGCCCAACAAATAGAGGGATTCCGATTGCTGGGGCAGCAGATCTGTCCCAGGGGATTCAAACCCAGTCCAGAAGCCGTACGTGCTGTTGTAGTGATAGCCGAGGACTGTGAACGACTGAATATAACCTCCTACCCCCGGTAGTGGGTCGTTGATTCCCACGATGGCGGTTTGGTTGCCGTAGTAGCTGATCGGCAAGCTCTCGAAGTAGGTGTACCCGGTCTGTGCCCGGTTTCCCCTGGAATCCGTATAGGTGATCGTCCCGGCGAAATAGCCAGTGTCGGTCAGCCAAGGTCCTCGCAACACTGCCGGGTCCTTGAGCCCGGTAAAGGTGGGCGCCTTTAGTCCGCCGTCGGAGACACGCCTTAGAGGGAGGGAGCCGGTTGAGGTTAACTCGACACCGCCAATGTAGTTGGCATTGGTAAGGCAAGTTGGCGTGAAGCTCGGGCCGGGAAGGCCGATGTCCGTCAACTGGTGCGTCGTGTGGTCGTAAAGATAGTTCGTTGTAGGTCCGTTCGCCGTAAGCTGCTGTTGAGCGATCGTGAGCCCCTTGTCGTTCACGAGGATGAAATCGCCATCCCAATACTGTCCGCCGGTGCTGGGACCGTTCGGCCCGGCGGAGCCGTTCAAATCCTGCGGAATGGTTGCAAGGGTGGGACCATGGAGGAAGTAGTGAACCCTCTTTTCAATGTCCTTTTCCTTGGTTATGTAGAACGTGCCGTGAGGGCTGACGGCGATGACGCCTTTGTAATAGTAGAAGCCGCTCCTAATTGGAATGGGCTGGACGGTGTAGGTTGGCTGCCCCTGCAAGATCGAGGCTGCGCACAAGACGACGGAGAGTCCCAAGAGGCGGCGCATTGCTGAGCCGGTTGAAGTAAACATCATTTGATACCTCCGTGCCAAGTATAGCGAATAGAAACAGCAATAAATGATCCGAAGGCGGTGGGTCGTTTTTAGGCGACTGTGACGAAGGAACAGCATCTATTTCGTGATCGATGCTGGCCAAATCATCAGCCTGCTTGCCGGAGTGCGTCTATCGTTGCTTCTTGAGCGTCTGCGGACGGGGCTCGATCGTAGTACGGCTGAGGGTGTTGCGCGTAATAAAGGGCGTTGGTCTGGTTGCTGTCAACGATATTCACGGACGCGCCTTTGGCCAGCAAGAACCGGACGATTTCGGGTCTGCAGAACTGGGCCGCGATCATCAGAGCGGTTTGGCCCTTTGAGTTCGTGAAGTCGACTTTCGCGCCGCTATCCATTAGGAGCTGAGCTATCGCCATCTGGTCCGCGCACGCAGCATCCATCAGTGGCGTATAACCATTATTATCTCCGGCGTCATCCACGTTTGCTCCGGCATCGATCAATATCTTCGCAACCTGCTGCAAGCCATTGTGAGCGGCGTATCCCAACGTGGTTTCATTGAACCCGGAGCTGCGAGCGTCAGGGTTGGCGCCTCGGGCCAAAGCGTCGCGCACAGCGTCGGGAGTCACGTTTCCTTTCAGATGGTTGCTGAGGTTCCCGTCCGGCGCCCAGAGCCCTACAAGAAGTTGATCAGCAGATGCTTGATCTAACTTGGGGGGAGTCTGAGTTACAGCCCCGGCATTCGAAGCGGCTTCTTCAGCGGGTTTGCCCGGATCCCTAGGAGGGCTGGGGTCGGGGTTTGTTGGGATTGGGGCGCTGCGGGACCTTTTGCTGGAACCTGGATTCACATTACCTGCACTTGGAACATCTCCTACATCGGGGACAGCTAAACGCGGCAAAGCAAAAATGAGTCCGAAGAGAGCAAGAACAGCGATCCCGGCCGCTGCGTAGGTGGCGAAGAGGTTTCCCTTCTTTGGCTTTGAGCTGAGATAGCCGGCCAGCTTGTCAACGCTCTGTTCGAAGTATTCATGACTGGGAGGAAGGCCATTATAAGTTGATAATGGTCTTATGTCTTCCGGAATCCGATCGATTGTCGGCCAATGAAACTTCGCGGTCATGATCGGCACGATGTTCTTGCCTTTCTGAAGTGCGTGGCGGATTTCAAGGCGCAGCCAGTCGTTTGGATCATTGCAGCGATCCAGGCACCCCTCCGACATGATGACGAGGAAGTCCTTGGCCCCGTCGATTTTGCTAAAGAGGGCCGTGTCAAAGGGGCCGGTTTTCAGGTCCTCAACGTCCATGAAAACCGAATAGCCGCGCTTTTCCAGAGCAAGGAGAATGTTCCTCGCAACATCGGAGCCGCCTGCCCGGCGATAGCTGATAAATATATCGTGCTTGGGCATACTTATCGGTGTTCGCAACTGAAGTTAAAGGGCATTTAGGTAGCACTCCGCATGCCTTTTATGCTCGTCGTGACTATTTTAACCGATGTCCGCTTAGGGCTTGCGGCCACCTTGTTCCGGCTATAGGATTCGATTGAATCGTGTCATGGGGGGCCGATGCCTTGAATCCACGGATTCGCAGTCTGTCGGAGCTCGCCAACATTTTCGTTGCCCATCCCGTACAATGTCGGAATGCCTGAACCTATCAGTCAATCTTCCCCGAAACAGAAGGCGGCCATTCAGCATCCTACTTACTTCGAGATCGACAAGCTTACCGAGGATTCCTGGCGACTCTTCCGCGTGATGGGAGAGTACGCCATCGGCTTCGACCGCCTGAACCGCGTTCCCGTTCAACTCGTGACCATCTTCGGCAGCGCGAGGACGCCATTGAAGAGCCGCTATTACGAGCAGGCGGAGACGCTTGGCCGCAAACTCGTGGAGAGCGGGTACGGCGTGGTCACCGGCGGCGGGCCCGGAATCATGGAGGCGGCCAACAAGGGCGCGATCGAGGCGGGCGGCGTAAGCGTGGGCATCAACATCGCGCTCCCCGAGGAGCAGATGCCAAACAAATACCAGAACGTTTCCCTCGAACATGAAATTCTTCAGCTCCCGAAAGGTGATGCTGGCCAAATACAGCGTCGGCTTTGTGGCGTTTCCCGGCGGGTTCGGAACGCTCGATGAAGTTTCCGGAATGCTCACCTTGGTTCAAACCCAGAAGATCCACCCGTTTCCCATCTTCTTCGTAGGCAAAGACCATTGGAATGGTCTCGTCACCTGGTTCGGCGAGACCCTCGTTGAGACGGGCGCGATTGCGCCGGACGACCTCCGGCTGTTCAAGCTCGTGGAGGAGGTGGACGAGATTCCCGAAGAAATCCGATGCTACAACGACGAAGGCGACGACCATGCCGGATTCAAACTGCCGACCGAGGAAGACCGCAAGAAGGCTCGGGGGATCGAGAACACCGCCTCATGGTATGGCCCGTAACGATTGAGCGTAGCCGGCTTCAGTTGTCCAGCTTTGTCAGGGCCGTGCCCTTGTGCATAGCGATGTGGTCGGTCTTGTCGCTCTGGATCTCGTATTGCGGGTCTTCCTCGGAAGCGTGGTGGGTGTAACCCTTGTAGTCAACTTCCTTGGTATGAACCCGGATAATGTGCCCGCTGACGTGGCCCGCCTCAGAGTTCCAGGTCACATGATCGCCGATTTTGAACTTTTCGCTCACGGTCTCACCGTCTTCATTACTCCATAACATAAGGAGTTGAGACACTCTGGAAACGAGAATCGCTAACCAAGCCATCTCCGATCAGATACAAGATCGTACGCAAACCAGTCGTACATCACACTCCGCGTCTCGGCAATGTCTGGCATCTCCTCAAAAAGCAATGTCGTGGCAGGCTTAACCACCAAAGTGGTCTTCTGTGAAGAACCGTTTGCAGCGGCGGTGATGGTTACGGTCGTGGTGGCGGTCACCGCGTGCGTCGTGACCGTAAAACCTACGGAATAGTAGCCGGCGGGAACCGTCACGCTTGCAGGCACGGAAGCGACCGTGGGCGCACTGCTGCCTAGGCCAATCTTCGCGCCATTGGGAGAAGGAGCGGCAAAGTTAATGTTCACGGCGCCCGAGGGTTGATCCACTCCGCCAGTCGCAGTGGTGGGCGCAACACTCACTCCGGTAACCAAGATCGGGATCACGGTGAGAACCGCAGTTTGGCTTGAACCGTTCAAAGTCGCGGTGATCGTGACCGATGTGCCGGCGGTCACGGGATAAGTCGTTATCTGGAAACCACTAGCCTGATACCCAGCCGGCACATTGAATGAGCTTGGGACTGATGCGGCCGCGGGCACGCTGCTGGTGAGCGTAACCGTGGATCCCTTTGGAGAGGGCGCGTTATAGCTTACGTTCACCGTTCCCTGGGGCTTGATCGCTGAAACGAAGCGCCCGGTCCACGGTATGTCGCCGCGAATCGATGTCCAGGAATAGTCGCCATCGGTGCTCATCCACAGTGAGCCGTCCGTGCCTCCGGCAAACATGCGATTGCCATCCGACGAAACTGCAATAGTGGATACCGCGCCGTTAGCTGTGGTTACAACGGGATTGGGAGAGTCAGCCCAAGTCCCCTTAGCGATGTTGTACTGCCACACATGGGTTGTTCCGCCATAGAGATAACCGTGGGTGTTGTCTACCGCGATAGGCGCGACAAAGAGCCTCGGCTGCTTGCCGAAGGTGTAGTACAAACCGTCCGAATAAAGCGATTGGTAGGAAATGTAGGACCAGGTATAGCCGCCATCGCTGGTTCGATAAAGGTCCAAATCGAAGTTGGAGCAAAATGCAACTTTCGGGTTCGACGTAAAGGCCACCACGGTGCCGTCACCGCCAGTGGGGGTTTGACTCCAACCGGTAAAGGTGGAAGCGCTGGCCGGGTTGGGCAACGTGGTTGGGGTTCCGTTGTCTTGAGCCGCCGCTAGAACGGCGTATTGGTTGGTAGGCGCAACGTCGATGTTGTAAAGCTGAGTAATGCCAAGCCCCGCGTTGCCGGAGGTGTAGTTGATCGTGTTGGCATTGGTATCGAACGTGCCAAAGTAGATGCCACCATCGCAGCCGAACGCCATGTGCTCGCTGTTTTGGTGGCTAAAAGCCACCGCGTGCTGATCGTTGTGGACGTAGGAATTGGTCGAGCTCCACGTGGGACCGCCGAGGCTGCTCCAATGATTGGCCAACGGGTTCAGATTTGCCTGCACATCGATATTGCCGGCAATCAACGCGTCTTGGTAAGAGTTGGTTGTGGAGTTGTAGCGGGCGTAGCAGCCGAGGAAATAGTTGTAAAAGGCTTGGCTCCAGTTGTACTTCGATGTCCCCAAAGCATCCGATTCATAGTTGCCGGTGATGTCAAACCAGTGGCCCCCGAGGTCGCCGGTGGTGGCAATGCCGCCGCCGCTCGTTGCGTTTACCATGAGATAGAGCCTGTTCCAGGTCATCGCAGAAGCTGCGATGATAATCGAATCGTAAGGGCCTGCCATCCTGGTCGCGCCTACGGGAACCGTCATCAACTTCCAGTTCGCGCCATCGTTTTCGGAATAGCACAGGAACGGCTTGGGATTTCCGGAAGCGACGTAGATGATTCGCGGGTTTGTGCCCGACTTGATTCCGACCGCAGAGCTGCACCACTCGCTCGATGTCAGTCCTGTGTTCGCCCAGTTCAGACCACCATCGGTTGAGCGCCAGACTCCTCCAACATTTTTGATGCCGCGGCCCGTGGTCGCGATGATGACGTTCGCATTGTCGGGATCTACGATGATAGAACTCACCGGACAGCTGCCGAACGCAGTGGCGCTCGCAGTCTGGACTGCGGAGTTCCAGCTTTGGCCGCCATCGGTGGACTTCATAATGCCGATTCCGTAGCCCTTTCCGGAGCCTTCGGCAGCTCCAAATGAACCCTGATAGTCTCCGGTTCCCACGTAGAGGGTGAGGTGGTTGGTCGGGTCCATGGTAATGCAGCTCACGTTCAGGTGGGGCCAGTTGTCGCTGAGCGGAGTCCAGGTATTCCCCATATCGGTCGTCTTCCAGACGCCGCCATCGGCCGCTCCGGCATAGACTGTATTCTCGTCCAGCGCGTCGTACGCGATCGCGTTGATGCGCCCATTCACATAGAAGTTGCCGTAGTAGGTGCGGTTCGGGCCGGTGAATTTGGTGGGGCCGATGAAGTCCCACAGACCAGAAAAATCGCCCGGCGTTTTGTCTAGTGGGACCGCGCCGATGTGGCCCGTGTCCATCGCGTCTCTATGGGCGATCTCTCGGGGGTAACTTGCCCAGTCAATCTGGCCATTTGCGTCTTGACGTCTTTCTGAGATAGTCCTCGCGGAGCTCTTCGGCTTCCGGCTTTTCCGCTACCTCTTCGTCTTCTTCGCGCGGATGGATCTCGGTTACCTTGGCTTTGTTTCCTAGTTTGATCTTCAGGGTTTCAGAACTCAAGCGGCCTTCGAGCTTAACGATAAAGCCCTTGACGCCCTTATCGAACCGCTCGACCTCGCCGAGTCCGTGAACGAGAGCACAAACATGTTGCCTGGACTGATCCTTCCCCAAGGGCCAGACGATGACTTCCTTTTCGTTCTCCCTTGCCCGCTCTTTGGAGGGGCCGGAACAAATCGCAACGGCCGCAACGGCCAGGATGGCAATGGTTAGATAGAGATTTCGCAAGATAACACCCGAAAAACCTCATTGTATGAAGCCATCGTCAGCAAATCGTCAGCAGCGGCCAGGCATCCTATACATTGGAAGACTTTAAGGTTGGCTGAACTGGGGGTAACGGGTTTCCGGAACTCGCGTCTAGCTAGCCATAGATGAACAAATATCACCGCATACTCATCGGTTCGATGGCATTCCTAGTGGGCATTTTGACTGCGGGCCCGGCCGCTCAGCCAGGCATCGGCGGACAGGGAAGAGCCCTCCGACTCCGAAACTAGTCCGCGAGCGACCTAGCGAAACGAGGAACAGCCTGCGCCGTAGCCGTTCAACTCCAAATATACGAGCCGTCACTGGATCCAACCGCAGACGTGAAGGTCGAAGCATTCGAAGCGTCCACCGATCCTCCGGAGGAAACACTGATGTCCGTGCTTTTATCGGCTTCGCCACCCGTTCCAAACGTCGCGAATTCGGCGTCGGCATGCCCTTTGGTGTTAACATCCATGCCGTAAGTGTTCTTTTCAAAGCTTGCAGCCTGGAGATTAACGATGGCGTTCTCGTTCACGACTGCGCCGATCAGGCAGGACTCGATTGTCATCGCGGGGGCGGCAATATATCCCCCCAGCATAGCATATAGGGCTATGCCGGTGGAACCTCCGTTAATGGTGGCTCCCGAATCAAACACCACGCCGCCTTGCTCCAGGGCATAAACCGCATAAATGAATCCCGCGATGTGCACGGAGTTCGTGCAATGGAGCTTGGCTCCCGAGTCAACGAAAATCGGGGTGTGCGAGTTTTGAATGGTGGTTTCTGTTAGAGTTCCAATGGTGGCGTTGTAGCTCAGATCGATTCCCGAACCCAGGCCGAAATTCGTGCCTGACAGCGTAATGCCGGAAATCAGTCCGATTGTGTGCCCGTTATCCAGATCGATTCCAGTCAACGATGTAAAGTTGATGTTGTTTTCGTTGTCGCCGATGATGGAGATGCTTGCGCCACAGGGATGGTCGAGGTTGATGCCGTTCCCGAGATTCTCACTAAGATTTGCCGTTGCCGTACTGATTGATAGGTGGAGATACACGCCCTGGGCAACGTGGCAGTTTTGTGCGTAAGTCCACGCGGTTACCAGAGTGGGAAATGTCTGGCCGACACCGATCACCAGCGTTGTGTTGTTTCGGACGTAGTAGAGTTCCCAATTCGAATAGGTTTTTGAAGGGTCGAGATAATGGGTGGTGACCGATTTGATGCAGCGGTAGACGTTTCCGTAATCGGTGACCATATCGCCGGCCACATAGGTTCCTGTGTTGCTCCAGACGGGCGGATAGGATTGAGCATTGGCCATACACGGAACCGAGGCACAGACCAAGGCCAAAATTGCACTAATAGGCGAAAGTTGGAAACAATTTTCATGAGTTTGCAATTCCCCGACGCAGCGTGGCATGCGCCGGGCGGGCGCATAGGCTGTTAGAAGCTTAAAGTATCTAAATGGTTCCGATAAGCCGTCTAGGCCTCTGCCCCGTTTGGGTTCGCGCCATCGCTCGTTCGCGAGAACGACCGATGGTTCCACTTGGCGATCCGAGGTCGTCCAATATTTCTTTAGAAGCCGGATCTTCTCTTCGGATGACACTTGTTGGAACCCGTGCTTTTCGTAGAAGCCGATCGCCCACACCGCGTCCGCCCAAGTACCGATCAGTATTCGGCCATCCGTTAACTTACGCAGGTGGGAAAGTAGTTGCATTCCTATACAACTCTAGGCTCGGTTTCTAGGCTTAGCAGTCTTACCGTAACCCCGGCGACATTGAATCAAATCTCACTCAGTGGCGCAAGCGTGGTTGGCGGATCTCCGGCGACGTTTACAGTCAGCCTCACCGGCCCTGCCGGCCCTTCGGGTTTGGTAGTTACACTGAATTCAAGCAGTTCGACTATCACCGTGCCCGCTTCGGTAAAGATCTTGGCAGGCTCCAAATCGGTCCAGTTCACGGCAACTACAAAAACGGTTTCAAGCAACACGACGGTGACAGTCACCGCAACACAGGGGGACTTCACGTTGTCGGTAGGGGTGCCGGTTAAGACGTAGGGCACGATGTAAAGCTAGAGTCGCTTGACTCTATCCGCATGATATGATGTTAGGCAAGTGTCAGCGATGTGTGTTAATACATTAACGCTGCACATTTGGGGGGGGGCCTTGGTGCATTCATCTATGCGAGCGACACACATTAACCGCTTTGCCGCGTCATTTCTTTTCTTCTTGCTTTGTTTTTTTTGCCTAAGCGCTGCAGCGGATGCCCAAGTGACCGGTTGGGGCACTGACGAGAGCGGTTCGATCGGCTCTCTGAAGGGCCAGACGAATGTAAAGCAAATAACGAGCGGATATGGAGTCAGTGTGGCCCTGCTGAATAACGGCAGTTTGAAGGCCTACGGAGTCGATACCTTCGGTTCTGGTATTACCACCCCCACTTCTGGCTCTACGTACACCCAGGTGTCGTGCTTTTTCCAGCACGCCTTGGCCCTTCAAGACAATGGGACCGTAAGCGCATGGGGTTACAACAACGTTGGCCAAGCGACTGTGCCGAACGGGCTCACGAACGTTATCCAAGTTGCTGCCGGATACGATTTCTCCGTCGCGCTGAAGGATGATGGAACCGTGGTGGCCTGGGGCAATAACGCCAGGGGGCAAACGACGATTCCCGGCGGACTAAGCCATGTGATTCAGATTGCTGCAGGCTTTGATGAGTCACTGGCGCTTCTCTCGAACGGTACGGTCGTTGCTTGGGGCGCTAATGCAAGCGGCGAGGGGTCGATACCAAGCGGCCTTGCGGGCGTCATTCAGGTTGCCCAGGGAGACGATGCGTCCTATGCTCTCCTCTCGAATGGCACCGTCGTCGCCTGGGGCGACAATACTTATGGGCAAACAACCGTGCCGACCGGACTGACGGGTGTTACTCAGGTTTCAAGTGCCTTGGACGGTGATGTGGTCGCGCTTAAGTCTGATGGAACCGTAGTGGCCTGGGGCAATAATCCGGATGGTGAGACCAACGTTCCGGCGGACCTCTTCGGGGTCACTCAAATCGCCGCCGGCTCCGATCAAGTTATGGCGATCGTCGGATCGCAGAGCGCAGTGGCCTGGGGCGACAATACAGAGTTCGAATCAACCATTCCATCCGCCGTCCCGATGAAATCTTTGGCGGTCGGCCAATATGTGGCGGTCGGTTTGCAAACGGATGGTGTGCCGCTCGCCTGGGGCGACCCAAACGCAATCACCTATCAGGTTCCCCCCGGCCTGAACGGGGTCAAGGAAGTTGCCTGCAACTTCGAGAGCCTTTACGCCCTGCTCGACAATGGAACTCTTGTGAACTGGGGGAGTTCCATTGTGGGTACGCCCAGCAACCTTACGAACCTTAAGGCGCTGGCCTGTGGGAATGATTTCGCGCTCGCCCTGCTTGATAACGGCAATGTCACCGCTTGGGGTTATGGGCCAGGCTTTAACAACCTGCCCTCGTTGACCGGGGTGAAGGCGATCTCCGCCGGATTTGATTTCGGCCTGGCTCTGCTGGACAACGGAACCGTGGTTGCGTGGGGCAGCAACCTGCATGGAGAATCGGTTCCGCCAAATGGGCTCACAGGCGTGGCGGGAATCGCGAGCGGCGCCTATCATGGCCTCGCTCAACTCTCAAATGGAACGGTTACTGCGTGGGGAAGCAATGTGACCGGCGAAACGACGGTTCCAAGCGGGCTCGCCGATGTTATTCAAGTACAAGGAGGAAATGATTACAGTGAGGCGTTGCTCAGCAACGGAACCGTTCAAGCTTGGGGAACGGGGCAAACGCCGGCAACTCCTCCCGCCGTTTCGGACTGCACTTTTCTCTATGCCAGCTACTTCAACACAGGCGCACTGTGTTCGCCGATCATGCAGAGCATTTCCGTCTCCAGCCCGAGCGTCACCTTTGGAAACTTCGAAACAGTTACCCTCACCGTGAGCCCTATCAGCACTGTCCTTGGAGAGACCGTCCAGATCACGGGTACGGGGCCGTGTTCGTTTCCATCTAGCGTACAACTCAGAAACGAGAGCTCGTTCAGCTTTCAGATCGTCGCTCCGGCCGTTGCGACCACAACATCTCAGACGGTTACTGCGACGTTAAACGGCACGACAGTGACAGGGTCGTTCAGCGTCGTCGCGTTAAAGGTGATAAGCGCTTCATTTGCGCCATCGTATGTGGAGGGTGCAGGACTTAGCTCGCTAGACATCATTTTAAATGGCACGCCAGGCCCTGGGGGAGCAGATATTACGCTTCAAAGTACAGGCCCTTGGAGCATTCCGAGTTCGGTTAACGTTGGACAAGGGCAAAACGTAGCCAGCGTGCCGGTGGCGACGACTGCCGTGAGCAGTGCCGTTGTGGAAAGCGTGACCGTTACCTATAATGGGTCATCGAAAACTACAAGCTTTACCACGACTCCTGCCTCTATCCAGTCGATTTCTGCTTACCCGTCCACGGTTGTAGGGGGGGCGAGCACAGATATCACGGTTGTCCTTGATTCCGCTGCAGGGCCTTCCGGCGATCTTATTACGTTATCAAACGGTGGCGACGCTACCCTCAAACTGCCCGCCACCGTTAAAGTCCCCGCCGGTGAGAACTCGGTTTCGTTTACGGCAACTACCTCACCCACTTCGTCTCCCGATCAGGTTAACGTTAGCGCTGCCCTCGGATCGAATTCACTTTTAACGCCGGTTCTTGTCAACCCCCCCACGGTGAGTAGGGTGCTTATCGCTCCAGCCTCGGTCGCGGGAGGCACTAGCGTGGAGGCGACGCTCGAACTCAACGGACCGGCTCCCACGGGCGGCCAGATCGTGTTTTTGAGTTCCAGCACAGGGGCAGTGACGCCGCCGGCTTCGATCACGATTCCTGCCAAGGCAGCCGCCTTCTCGTTTCTTCTTAAAACTACGGCGGTGAACACGAGCACGCCGACTTCTCTGACCGCAAGCGTCAACTCGGTTTCTCTCACCGGTTCGGTTACGGTTCTGCCTGCCGGCGTTTCCAGCGTCATTGTCCAGCCGACGGTTCAGGGCGGCACTTCGGAAGAGGTAGGCGTGTATCTTGCCAGCCCGGCCGGGCCCTCCGGGGTCACGGTTTCCTTGAGCTCCAACAATAGCGCGTTGGTGACGCCGGCCTCGATCAAATTCCCGTCCGGCTATTCCAGCTACTGGTATGTGCAGAAGACTTCCGGCGTGAGCACTTCGACTGCGGTGAAAATAACGGCGACGGTGGGAAGCTCGTCGGTCAGCGGGACCACAACATTAACGCCGGCAAGTTTGTCCAGCCTGACTTTGTCTCGATCCACGATTGCGGCAGGCACAGAAACCCTTGCAACGGTTGCATTAACAGGCCCCGCCGGATCTTCCGGAACGGTCGTCAGCTTGTCTTCCGGCAATCCGGCAATTGCGGGCGTTCCCGGCTCTATTCAAGTGAATTCCGGCAGCAATTCGGCGAGTTTTGCGATTACCGCAAGCGGTGTGAATGCGTCAACCTCGCTGGCTTTGACGGCGACTTTGGGGTCAGTGTCCAGGACAGCGGGCCTTACCGTGACTCCCGCCACGCTGCAGCAGATCTCCCTGAGTGGCCTCGGCGTGACCGGCGGCTCTCCGGCAACTTTCACCCTGAACCTAACCGGACCGGCAGGGCCGGCCGGGGTGGTGGTTCATTTGAGTTCCAGCAGTTCGGTGATTACGGTTCCTGCTTCGGTCACCATCACGTCTGGAAATAGCTCGACACAGTTCACAGCAAGCACGAAGGCGGTTACAAGCAACACCAGCGTTACGGTTACGGCCACCCAGGGCAACTATTCGTCGTCGGTTTCCGTGCCGGTAAAGACTTAGGGCACTCAATAGAGCCGCGCACTGGGCCAACCTTGATAGCCTCCTAATTCAGGGGGCCGTTAACTAGCCGCGGGGACATTGGTGCTTCCACTGGGGCGGGAGAAATTTGTTAATACTTTATTAGAGTTTTGGGCACTAATAAAAACTGTTAGCCATCCCTGATATTAAATCCCTTATAATAACAGTCTATGATAGTGGCGCTTTCTTTGCTGGCTGCAATGACGGTCAGCGACACGACCTCCTGGCCATCTTACGGGGGAGGGCCTCAACACTCGGCGATTTACTACGGGAACAGCCAAAGTCTCTCATTAGACCACTGGCACGCCGGTCTGGACGACGATCGAAGCTACTATGGCGGCGACGTCCTGATCCATTACGCTTCCCCGGTGATCTCGGCCGCGAACACCGTTGTCTATGCATACCGTTTCGATACGGTTGCCAACGGCAGCACGAACTACAACAACTGGCATGTGATCGCTCGCAACGGGTCGAACGGCAACAAACTTTACACGGTTAAGACCGATTACCAGGCGCCGGTCATTTGGCCGAACGACTGGACGAGCGTTTTCCCGCTCAGCCTCACGCCCGTGAAGTTGGATGGAGAGTGGAATACCGGAGTGGCCGCCGGCGCGGCAGGCGGATCGGTGCTGATCCTCTCCAACGCGGACACGCCCTCCTTCACTCAGAACCGCGTGGTGTTCTACACGACCTTTGCCGACTACACTGCGAACGCGAGCAGTTACTCGAACATCTACATCGACACGCCGATCACCGCGGATGGCAATGGCAACATCTACTTCGGCTATAAGGTCGAGGGCGCCGACCCTGCCAACTTCCCGCAACTTGGAGCCGGGGGCATTGTGAAGATGAACGTTTCGACCCACCAGTCGCAATACGTTTCCATCTCGTCGCTGGGAATTCCCGGCGGGGCATCGCAGATCCAAACCAACGCGGCCCCTGCGCTCAGCATCGACGGCCAACACATCTATCTTGGAGTTTACGTGGATTACGGCGGAAGCGGCCCCGCTTACATGGCCAAGTTGAACGCCTCGACCCTCTCGCTTGAGGCCAGCGCTCCTTTGATGGATCCTTCCGTTCCTGGGAATAACGCATGGCTCATCGAGGCGTCCTCAGCCTCGCCGATGGTCGCTCCCGATGGCAAGGTGTTCATGGGCGCGTTCCGCGCCAACTACGGCGAGAGCCATGGCTGGATGTTCGAGCTTGACGGCAACCTTAGCCCGAACGACTCTAGCGGCCACCCGTTCCCGGTCGGCGCTTTTGGTTGGGACGATACCGCCAGCATCGTGCCCGCGAGCATCGTGCCTTCCTATACTGGATCTTCGCCCTATCTGATCCTAAGCAAATACAACGACTACGCGGACTTCAACAACTCTGACCCGAACGCAATCGGCGATAACAAGGTCGCCTTGCTGGATCCGACGACCGCTAACTCCACCGACCGCCAGACCGGCATTGCCGTCATGACAGTAGTGGAAGCCGTTCTCGGCGTTACGCCGGACTACGACTGGGGTTCTCCTCCAATCGGCGTTCGCGAGTGGTGCATCAACTCCGCAGCGGTGGACGTGAACAAGCACTCGGCAATCATCAACTCGGAAGATGGCCACGTTTATCGCTGGGACTTCTACACCAATACGCTTACCGAGCACCATCTGCTTGAGCCGGCAACCGGCGAGGCTTACACCTCGACTGCCATCGGCCCCGATGGGACGATCTATGCGATCAACAACTCGGTGCTCTTTGCGCTTGGCGACAATTATGTCGCCACGGTGAAAAAGCCGGTTACGGCCAAGCACTAGGGGAGCAACAAAAAACAGCCGGGACCTTAGCTTTCAAGGTTCCGGCTTATTTGTGCCCAGATCCCCACTGCCCTGGCTTTAGTAGATCCGTTCTTTGGCGGCGTCGGCCAGTTTATCGATCTCGGCCAGGACCTGATCGACGGATGCCTTATCGTTAGGATCCTCCTGCTCAACGAAGTCAGCCAACTGCTTCGCGTTGGATTCCGTATTCCTCCGAATCCAAACGACATTGGTTTGTTTAAGCTCTTGGCGCTCAAGAAGCAAGTTCATTCGGAAGCAGTTCGTGGTGAACTTCAGATACAGGCTCTTGTTCGGCTCGTCCTTGGGGATGTCGGTGAAATATTCGCCGAACGAGCGAAGCCCTGCGTAATCCCAGATTCGGTGGCGTTCGACGCTCTCATTTTGGGTCCAGGCGTCCGCTATGTTGGAAAGGACCGCTTGCTGACGCGTGGCCGCGTAAACGTCATGAATGGGATAAGGACCGTCTTGGGACATGCTCTGAGAGAACCACATGCCGAGGCGCGTCTTTACGTCGTTAGAGGTTCGGAACAGGCCCTGATCCGAGAGCCACCCTGCCCAGAACCAGCCTGCGCGCATCTCGCCTAGCTGCTGTTCCAAGGGGGGACCAATGAGCTTTTTAAGCTGCTCGTCCGGCTGCATCCCCATGAGCATGAGTCCTTTGCCTTTGAAATCCCGCGCAGTCTCGCCAACCTCCCAAACCGCGTTGAAATTATTGGTTGCCAGCATGTCCTGCGATTCCGCGCCGGGAACGCCTTCAGTGTGCCGCCTCATGCGGTCTTGCAGAACAAGCATGGCCCTAAATTTGAAGGCGGACATTGCGGCCAAACCCAGGGAGCGCGCGGTGCTGAAGTATTGCCGGTGGAGCTGAATGAGGTTAGCCAGCGCCTCCGGGGTAGGGTTGGCGAGATAGGCGTCCTCCGCCTGGTACCACTTGTCCAAGTTCTCGGCCGGGATAGCGGGGGGAACTTCCGGCAGCCACTGGGCGATGGACGAATGCTCCTTGCCATGGAAATAGTCTTCCGATAACCGGTTCAAGGGTATGCCGACCTTGAGGTTAACCGGATCCAACTTGAGAACCTCTTGTTCCGCTTTTTGGGCTTGCTCAAGGGTCTCTATTCGCGGTCCGAACAGGGTGGGCAGCAGGGGCTGCAGTTCCTGACCGAAGGCGAGGTCCCTATCGGCCGCGGTTGCGCCGGGAAGCACTTCCCCGCCGGGCTGAAGCGGTCGGTCCTCGTTGGGATCTCTTAGCTTGGTGATGCCCAGTTTTTGCCGCAACGCGTGTACGTAAGCAACGATTTTCTCCGCATCCGCTTCTCCCAAGTGCGGCTCTGCCCTACGCTTGATGTTCGCGTCGTCGAACCCGTATTCAGCGAGCTCGATCCCATCAGGGCTATGGCAGGTGGCACAGGCCGCGCCGTTGTCGATCGCTCCAGGCTTCCTAAAAAGTTTGAGGCCCTCAGCAAGGGCATCGTCTTGCTTTGGCTTCGGCTGGGGAGCGGGACGGGAAGCGGCGACGAGACAACAGGAAACCGAGAATCAACGGTAAAAGGAGCCCTTTCGGCATATCTTTATTTTGACGTGTCCAGGTTCATCGGGAGCCAAAGCGTAGTGCCGTAGAATTGCGGTAATGCTCGCTTTGCCAGTGAAGGTTCTCAACGAAACGGGTTTTGAGGGCGGACTGCGGGTTGGTGTGGCTCTGACGCTAAGGAGTTACAGTTAGCGTTGCGGTGGTTGACGTTGAGTTGAAGGTTGCGGTGATGGTCACGGTAGTTGCCACTGTGACCTTGGCGGATTTCACCAGGAAATACAACTGCTGAGCCCCTGCGGGCACGGTGACGGTGGAAGGGATGGTAGCGACGACGCTGTTTGACTTGAACGTCACTACCGCTCCGCCGGGAGGGGCGAGGGCGTTGAATTTGACGAGCGCTTCTACGTTATCTCCTCCAACAACGGAATTTGGCGTTAGAACCAAGCTGGACAAGACGGCCGGAGACACCACTAGCGACCCGAATATCATGGATCCGCCCAGTTTTGCCGTTATCGTTACCGTCGTGGTCGAACTCACTCCATGAATGGTTGCCGTAAATGTATTGCTTACCGCACCGGAGGCGATTGTCACCGAAGCCGGCACTGTCACCGCCGCTTCATTTGAGCTCAAAGCCACCGTCTTTCCCGAGGGGCCGGCCGGGCCCGTTAGCGTGACCGTTCCCGTTGCGGTTCCGGAACTGGCGGCCACCAATTTGACGCTTGCTACCGTGGCTGTCTTTACAACTGTGGTTGCCGTCCGCTGGACGAATGGAAAGACCTGCGCGAGCGTTAACGTGACCGGAGTGTCAACGTCTACCGGCGCCGTATCCAAGCTGAAGTCCGTATTTTGCTCGAGGGAAAGCTGCTGGTTGGGGATAACATGAGTATCGCTGGAAGTCAAGGCGAGATTAACTTCTGTGGAAGCCGGACCATCGAGCGCGACGCTGAGATCCAAAGCATGTCCTCCGACAACCGAAGCCGGGCACAAAGCATTGCTCAATGCGGGGCCGTTGGCGGCGGAAAAGATCAGTGATTCCGGCGACGAACCGGTGGTCGCACCTCCAAAAAGGGTCGAGTATCCAATCCCTAATCCGATGGGTCCGAGCCCGGCCGCAGCAAACGAAATCGAAGAAGAAACGCTTCCATCTGCAGGGTTGATATAAGTTAGCGTTACTTGGGACGTGGACGAGTTATAGGACTCGACGACGGGGCCCGCGTATCCCGAGATTATCTGGTTGCAAGGAACGGGCGCGGTCCAAAGGATTGATCCTTTGTTGCCGGCGCCCGCAGATATTTTGGTGAGTTGAGAGGAAGACCCCAGGTACAAGTTATGGTTTGAATCAAGATATAGCGGTCCTGTCGAAGTCGTCAAGTGCGAGGACTGCCACTCGTCTTGGGTTGGGTTGGAGAACTGGATGGCGTCGACGTAAACGTAATTGTCACTCGGAACATCCCGGTTGAAGGAAGATAGCTCCAAGAACGCTTCGTTCGTTGATGGCGAATCGACGAATCCTTGAATCTTGGTTCCCCCCAGTAGCGTGAAAACATAACTCCGTTGAAACAGCGCATTGCCATCTTCGTCGTAGCCATTGACGAAAGCGGTCGTGTACGCGCCGTTGACAGTGTTGCCAAAAACGGTCACCAACCCGGCAGAATCTACGGATGCATAAGTCGCACCCGCGAGGGAAGCCTCGTTTAGGCTAACCTCCTGGTTTTTGAAATAGGTGAGCTACTTGCAAATAGGGTGTTTGCAAAAGAAATCAGGTTCGCCTCGTCGTTTTGTTGTGAACCAAAAGACCAGCGAACCTGACATTGAAACGACGACGGTGCCAGGCACAAGGATTTCGGAGTTTTGGTGTTCTATCGAGCGATCCCTTTTTCCAGGTCTCGAAGAGGCGATTGGCACTCCGATTGACTGCCACGCGAAGCTGATTTACCTGCTGAACTTCTTGCGGATCGAACGGCATATTCCCTCGTTTTACGGGCTTCCTGGTCGTCCTTCGACTCATCGCAAGCTGGGGAGAGCTTTTCTGGTTAAAGCCTATTACGATCTTCCGGCTACGCGTGATCTGATCAGTTTGCTTCACTCCGACGTTACCTTGCGCCGACTGGTGGGCTTTGAATGCCGGGAGATATTCCTCACGAGTCGACGTTTTCGCGTGCCTTCACCAGGTTTTCCCAGACGGGCCTTCTCGATCAAGCCCATGAAGATCATGTCAAGCAGGCATTTGGCGAGACTACTGTCTTCCACGTTTCACGGGACTCGACTGCGGTGGAAGCTCGCGAGTCCACCCCTCCTCGTCCGCCAAAGAAAGAGAAAGGCCCCAGGCAAAAGCCAGGCCGGAAGAAGGGCGTTCCTCCGCGTCCGAAAGAGCAGAGCCGCCAGGAAAGACAGATGGAAATCCCTTGGCGGCAATCCCTGGACGAACTCCCAAAGGGATGTGATATCGGGGTTAAAAAGAACTCGAAAGGATTGCTCGATTACTGGCGAGGCTACAAGTTCCATGTGGATGTTTCCGACGGTGGCATTCCGCTTGCCGCCTGCACAACATCGGCAAACCTGCACGACTCCCAGGTAGCCATCCCTCTGATGCAGATGACAGCTTCAAGAGTTGGCACAGTGTTTTATCAGTTGATGGATACGGCTTATGCCGGGAAACTGATCGTAGAGGCTGCCGAGGCTCTGGGACAAAAAGTGATCATCCCTCCAAAAGCAGAGATTGGAGGCAAAGCCATTCCACTAGACCCTGCCTCGGCCAGGCGCTACAAGCACCGAACCGTGGTAGAGCGATTTAACTCTGAACTCAAGGACGGCTACGGCGGGAGGCATGTTAGGGTTCGCACCCAACCCAAGGTTCACACGCACCTAATGTTTGGTCTGCTTTGCATCTTCGCGTTTGCCATGCTCCGACTGTGAAGTCAGGCACACCCGGCTTCCTCAGCGTCCCTTCGGAGGGTGCGCTAGCCAAGTTCGCCTCGTGGAACCCTCTTCCTGGAATTCGGACGCAGTTTTAAGACTTTTGCCTCGCAAAACGGCGTCCTGACGATGCGTGGTCCCAGCATCCAAATTTCGGGCAGACATTTTGCAAGTGCCTCAGGTGTCGAAGAACACGTTGGAGCCTTGCTTATAAACGATCACCAAATGGTCGTTTTCGTCCAAGCCCGCTCCTAGGACCGTGGCGTTAGGATAAGAGATTCCCAAAAACTCCCCATTCCAATAGTCGAGGGCCGCATAATCTGCTCTTGCGAATGCCGCCACGCCCGTATATGGGTCTACGACAAAGCTAGTGACCGTTCCGCGAATCGCACGACTGCTTATCAGGTTTCCGTAAGGGTCGAAAGTGTTGAAAGATGCCGAACTCGCGCCTTGCTCAATGTCGTACACATCTTCCGCGTAGTCCCCGGCGATAAATGTAACGCTGGTTCCCGGGTTACGACTTAACTGCCAACCCTGCTCTACCTGGGAGGAACCCAATCGCGCGCAACCAAGCAGAAACAGCACGACCAAGAACTGCAGCCCCAAACCTCTCTTTGCTTGCATTCTCTATGTTAGCCCCGTTGAACGACTATCGTCAAAGAGTATTAGCTCCTACGGATTAACCGTCAGAGTCGCATTTGCCGATGTTGAGTTGAACGAGGTGGTAACCGTCACTGACGGAATCCGTCCTCTTTGGGCCCGCAGCCCTTATTGACTATAACACAGGTGGTTTCCCTGCGTAGGGATAGCTCCGAGAAGCAACGAATGAGCACTTTCTGAATCGATCTCGGGAAACATCGGCATGGCGCAATCTGCCGACCTAGCGACTCATAGATTCAGGCGATCACCCTCCTTGATCAGGGCGTAGAGCAAAGCCTCAGATTCTAACCTAAGGTCTCGCTGAGCAAATTGGCAGAGCCCTAAGGCGTTACCGTCAATGAAGCCGACTGCGACGAAGATCCCAAGGTAGCTGTGATCTTTGCCGTGGTCGCCGTAGTTACCGCCTTGGTAGTTAGCAGGAAGAACGCGCCGGTTTGCCCCGCCGGGACGGTCACCGATACCGGCAAGGTCCATGGCCCCGTGCCGGAGAGCTTCACAACATCGCCGCTCGGCCCTGCCGGGCCGTTCAGGCTTACGACGCCGTAGGCCGTTTCGCCACCCACGATGCTTGACGGAACCAATATCAAATAGGAAACGGCGGCCTCCGAAACCGTCGTGCTTGCGGCAACGGTAGACGTGCCAAGCTTGGCGGTAATGGTCGCTGTTGCGGCAGCGCTTACCGCCTTGGTGGGCACCGAGAACGAAACCGAGGTCTTCCCACCTGGAACGGTAACGGTTGCGGGAACGGTCCAGGAACCGGTTCCGGTAAGAGTTACGACGTCTCCTCCGGCTCCTGCCGGATAGACAAGATTCAAAAGGCAGCTAGCCGAAGTCCCGCCGAACACCGAGCTTGGAAGAGTGATGCTTGCTATCGGCGACGGGATGACCGTGAAGTTGATCGTCTTGGTAATCGTGCCCAACTTTGCGGTAACGGAAGCTGAGGTTGAGACGGCCACAATTTCCGTGGCAATCGCCACGACAAGGCTCGACTTCTGGGCTGAGAATGTCCTTGTTCCGATCGGCCAGAGGGGGCCCGTTTGGGTAAACGTGACGACGTCTCCCGCGGGACCCTCGAGCCATTGAGCCCCAGGGTGACGTCTAGATACCCGCCTCCAGCGACCGTGCTGCTGGGTTCCGTGAACGTGGAAAGCGAAGCGGGGGTAACGGTTAGAGACGCGCTTTTTGTGACGCCATTGTAAGAGGCATTAATAGTAGCCGTGCCGTTAGCGCTGACGCCCAGGGTCGGAAGGGCAAATGTTGTTGAGCTCTGCCCTGCCGAAAGCTGGACGTAGACGGGAGGCGTTGGGATCGGCCCCGAGCCCGTAAGGGTTGCCTCCGTGCCATCCGCAGCCGGCCCGGACAGGTTCACCGTGCAAGCGGCATTTACTCCGCCGACCACGGAGGGCGGCGAAAGGGTGACGCTAATAATAGAGGGCGGATCCACTGAGAACGGGGTCGACTCCGAGTCAGGAGCCGACGGTTGCCGTGATCGTTACCGTGGTTGGAACGGCTACCTGAGTGGTAGTGATCGGGAATGTCGTCCAGCTTTGCGCAGCGGGAACCGTTACAGAAGCGGGCACCGTGAATCCCGATGTATCCGAGGAAAGCGTTACCTTGACTCCGCCAGTGCCAGCGTTATTGGGAAGGAGCAGCTTGCCGGTAGTATTGACTCCGCCGGTCGCCGGGTTAGGAGATATCTCAAGGGCCACGGCGGGGAAACTGAGGTCCGAAACAAATCCGGCCCCTGAATCATCCAAGGTGGTCTGATAAGCTCCGGTAGTGACCGGAAAATCGTTTGACGCGGTAAACCCAGCAACCAGCGGATTCCCCGAGGAATCAAGAACCAGGCCGTTAACATAGTCCCCGCTGATGCCGCCTAGAAAGGTGCTCGTAAGCAACTGGGTGCAATCGGCGGTCAGTTTGGACACAAATCCAACAGGCTGCTGGTTATCAAAACCGTAATTACTTGTTTGATAAGCCCCTGCGGTAATCGGGAAGTCGCCTGCGTAAGTGTATCCGGCCGCTACCAAGTTTCCCGAGGCATCCACTGTTATAGAGGTGACTTCATCTTCGGCAATGCCGGGACCTGAACCGGTAAGGGTTCCGTCACTGCCACCGAGGTAGGAGCTGCTCATGAGGGTCTTGGCGTCTGCGCTGACTTTGGCGACAAAAGCCATTTCGCCATTTGATTCCGTTAGGGATGTTTGGAACGCGCCGCTCGTCAGCGGAAAGTCGAGCGACCTTGTAGTACCGCCAAATTATCGCGTTTGCTGAACCGTCAAGCGCTATCGCAAAGGCAGAATCCCCTCCGCCGCCTCCAAGAAAGGTGCTGGCAAGCAAAGATTTGCAATTGGAGCTAACCTTCGCAAAGAAGGCATTCGAAAATCCATCGAGGAATGATTTGTTCGTAGCCTGAAAAGCGCCCGTGCTGACAGGAAAGTTCGAGGAATTGGCATAGCCCGCGACCGCGATGTTCTGAGACGCATCAAGAGCAACCGCCTGGCCTCCATCGCCATTGCCGGCAACGTCGCCACTTCCGCCCAAATAGGTGCCGGCTACCAGCGTTTTCGCGTCGGAGCTCAACTTCACAATGTAGCAGGCTTTCGGTCCAAGAAGTGACTTCTGATAAGCGGTATTCGGCATCGGAAAGCCGGTGCTCGAGGCGTTCCCCACCACGACGAAATTGCCGCTGCTGTCCACCGCAACCGCGTTTGCCTGGTCACCGGTTCCGCCGCTGGTACCGCCGAGATAGCTGCTTGCGAGCAGCTTTGTGCCGTCGGAACTGATCTTGGAGACAAAACTAGTTGATAAGGCGCCGTCTATAGGGTTGGTCGCTTGGAAGGCGCCGGTGGTCGTCGGAAAGTTAGTTGAACCAGTTTGCCCGGCCACCACTGCGTTGCCCAAGGAGTCGAGGGCCAGAGCATTGGCAAAATCCCCTGGTCCGGCACCGGACCCGCCCAAGTAAGTGCTCGCAAGCAAGGTGGTGCAGGTTGGATTGAACTTGGATACGAAGACGTTGCTGGAACCCTTGAGGGTCGTTTGATAGGCCCCTGTGGTGGTTGGAAAGTCTGAAGAACTGGAGCCGCCAGTGACGACGATGTCCTTCCCGGAATTGATTTTCACAGCGTTGATTTGGTCGAGAGTGCTGCCGCCAAGATAGGTAGAAAAGACGAGCGGGTCGATCACCACCGGCCGGCTTGAGTCATATGCGCCAAGGTCAAAGCGGATGATGTTGTTGTCGATCATCATTCGGCACGGCACCTGATTGATTGAGGCGCCTGCTTGCTGATAGGCGCGGAGGCCCTTTTCTTCGATTAAGCCGTAGGGGGTTTTGAGTTCCAGATTGCCATCCGGGAGAACCTGCATTCCTTGGGCGCCCTCGACTTTGAACCCAACCTGAGTTAAGTCGGCGTCGGGGTTCGCGACGATGTCGTAACGGGCGCCCCCTGGTCAAAGTAATAACGAACGGAGACACCGGGGTAAGGCTGCTCAACTTTGGTTTCTGAATAGCGGTGAACGCTGCTCGCCCACCAGCCGGGATTATCGCCTAGGAAATAATTTCGTCTCCCGGTAGCTTGCCAACGCCGGAAACGGCCGTTGGTTGGGCGTTCACGAACGTCATGCGTATGACGTCGCCGAGATACGTGCCTTGTGGACGCCAGTTTCGGATGTTAGGGTTGCGCTTTTGGTTCGGCTTGGCCACGAACCTGTAGTTGTCCATGACCAGCCCTTCCCCAGTGACCCAAAGGTTGAGGCCAGGGGACTTTGCCAAGAACCTAACCTGGCTATCCCATTGGCCCTTATTTTCTGAAAAGGCATGAGAAGAGGGAATTGCGGTCTGCGCGAAGCAGGATCCAACAACGGTCAGACATAAAAAAATTGAAGCATGCAACGAGCGGTGAGCCATTTTTCCCCTTAGTCCCGATTGATACGGTAGCTTCCATTAATGCACATTCACGTGGAAAATGCCGGCTCACTGAGTGTTTACGCGGGGAAACAGTCGCAATTTTGTATTTAAGGGTTGACAGTAAGGGTTGCGATGGCCGTTGTCGAATTGAGGCTTGCCGTCACCGTCGCCGAAGATGCCTTTGTGACCTTGCTTGTCTTCACCACAAAGAACATCTGGCTAGCCCCTGCAGGGATCGTGATGGAGGCAGGAACCGTTGCATCCGTGCTGTTTGATTTTAGAGTGACCACCGTTTCTCCCAGAGCAATGGCATTGAGTACAACAAGAGCCTCCACGTTGTTGCCCCCAACAACTGGCGATGGCGAAAGGCTAAGGCTTGAAAGAGTTGCAGGCGATACCACGATGGTAGCGGTTTGACTTGTTGATCCCAACTTTGCGGTGACCGTAACAGGCGTGCTTACGCTCACCGAATGGAGGGTCGCAGTGAACGATTTGCTTAGGGAGCCGAAGGCAAGGGACACCGAAGCAGGCACCGTCACCGCGGGATTGTTTGAACTTAAAGACACCGTTTTGCCCGAGGGGCCGGCCTTGCCGGTGAGCGTTACCGTGCCCGTCGCTATTTGCGAAGCCGCAACAAGCTGGAGGCTGGCCACCGTTGCCGTCTTCACCACGGAACTTACAGTTCGGCGAACCGGAGGCGAGGCCATGGTTGCGCTAATCTGTACGGGCGTATCCACGTCGACTGGTGCGGTATCCAAAGCGAATGTCGTGCTCTGCGAAACGTCCAACTTCTCATCGCTAATGACAGAGGTGTCGTTGCTAGTCAGGGAAAGCTCTATTGGACTGGCAGCTGCTTCGTCCAGCGTTAAACTCAGGAGCAGAGCGCTTCCGCCGACGACCGTGGCAGGGCACGAAACGGAAGCCAGAGCGGGTCCATAGACGACTCCTTGGATGAAGGATGAGGAACTTGTTCCTCCGGTTGTTCCACCATAGGCGAGGACGTTTCCGTTAATCGCGATAGGCCCCACGTTGGCCGCACCCGGCACAGGGATGGATACTGACGAGGTGGCTCTGCCGTTCGCAGGGTTCAGATTCTGCAGCTGTACAATTGATGAAGCGGAATCGTAAGTTTCGACGGTAGGGCCATTGGTATTGAATACGAGGCCGAGCGCTCCAATACTGTCCGTCCATACAACACTTCCTGGGGTCGGACTGCTCGGTGAGAGTTGTATCAGTTGGCTTGCCGCTGCCAAATACATGTTCTGGGCCGAATCCACGTAGAAGTGGGCCGGTTCAATGTTTATCGGCGGAGACTGCCATAGGTCCTCGGATTGATTTGAAGGGTTTATGGCGTCGACGGAGACGTTTTCCTCCGTCGGCGTCTCTTGATGGTCGTAGAGTTCAAGGTAGTAATGGTTCCCTGTTTCGGCGAATCCAACAACATCCGTTCCCGATAGGGCTCCGTCGTCATAGCTTCTGCTCCAAAGTTTGTCTCCGAGCGAACCGCTGAACATCGCGGCGAAGGAAGTTCCGTCCGCGATTTTTCCCGTCCGACCGTAGACGATCACATTGCCTGACGGGTCAACGATTCCGGAAACCGAAGTTACTCCTCCGATCTGGGTGTTGATGTACCCGCTAAGGTCAGTGAAATAAACATTGCCATCGTTGGTTACGACCACGACGGGAGTGCCGTCATAAGGTACTAATCCAACCGCGAGGACAGTGCCGATGACGGTCGACGTGGACATGTAACCGTTCCAAAACACGGTGTAAACCTTCCCACCAGCTCCTAATAACACATCCCCCCGAGCGTGGTCGACACAAAATGCCGAGATCGTGCCTGGAATGGATTGGCTTATTTCCAAGTCGCCAAATAGATTGAAAATATTGATCAAAGCTGAAGTCGAGCCTTGTTCGACATCGTAGACATTCCCCACGTCATCGCAATCAATAAAAGTGACGGATGTGCCCGGGTTCTCCGAAACACTCCAAGTTTTCTCTACCTGCGCTGAAGAATGGCAAGCCAAACCGAACAGCACAAAAGCCGCAAGTGTCAATCCTATCAAAGCTCTCATTTTTAATCGTAGCTCCATAAGTCAAAGTGCCCGGCTTGAATGTCCCAACTTGGCATGATCATGGATTCACAGACAACGTTGCCGGTGCAGATGTTGAGTTGAAGCTTGCGGTTATGGTCACCGAGGCTGCTTTGGTGACCTTGGCTGTCTTCACGACAAAGAACATCTGCTTCGCTTCGGCGGGAATGGTGATCGTGGGGGGAACCGTTGCATCCATGCTGTTTGACTTTAGAGTCACCACGACGCCTGCGGGCGGCGCCATGGCGTTGAGGACTACAAGAGCCTCCACATTTTTTCCGCCGACCACCGTTGTTGGGTTAAGACTGATGCTTGAAACCGCCGACGCGGTTGCGGTTAGGGTGGTGGTCGCCGTTTTGGATACGCCGTTGAAAGTCGCGGTGATGGTGACGTTGGCATTCGCTGCCACAGCCTTGGTAGTCACTAAAAACGTGACTGTGCCCTTGCCTCCGGGAACCAGAACGGAAGACGTCACGGCAAGGTCGGCGCTGTTGGAGTTGACCGTTACCAAGTCTCCGTTTGGACCGGCGGCCCCGCTCAGGTTGATGGTCACGTTGCCGGTGTCGCCACCTTCTATCTTGCTGGGCGCGACCAAGCTTGAAAGCGCAGCCGGCGAAACGACAATCGTGGCGAATTGACTCGTTCCCGCCAAGCTCGCGGTGATCGTAACTGTAGTGCTGGCGCTCACGGCATGGAGAGTTGCGGTGAAGGTGTTGCTGGTCGCGCCAGGGGCGACGGTCACCGAAGCAGGAACGGTTACCGCGGCCACGTTTGAGCTCAGAGTTACGGTTTTGCCGGAAGGCCCCGCCTTACCGCTCAGAGTGACTGTTCCCGTTGCCGTAGTTGCCCCCTCCCCAAGCTTAAGGCTGGCAAGGGTTGCAGTCCTGACGACCGTTGTCGCAGATCGAAGGACGTTGGGGGAGCCCATAGCCGCAGACAGCGTCACAGGTGTATCAAGATCCACCGGCGCGGTATCCAGGGCAAATGGAGTGTCCTGGGCCAAGGAAAGGTTTCCATTTGAGATGACATCCGGTTCGCTCGATGTCAGCGATAGCGCAATGGGTGATGGCGGGACGGCATCTACCTTCAGCGTAAGCAGCAAGGCGCTACCCCCTATGACAGAGGGTTGGCAAATTGCGGCGCTCAGCGCCGGGCCGTAGACTACTGAGACTACTTCGGACTCTGAAGACGCGCCCCCAGTTGAGCCGCCAAAATAAACGGCATCGCTCGCTCCTCCAGCGGTAAAAGGGCCGATACTTGCCGAGGCGGGGATCGGGATCGTTGCTTCTGAAAGGACGCTTCCATTCGACAGCGAAAGATTGCTGAGAGTGACGTTTGCCGTTAGTGAGTCGTAGGCCTCGGCGACGAGCCCAAGCGCGTTCTCGGCGATCCCACTTCCAGAAGGCACGGACGCTGTCCATGCGACCTTGCCTTCACCGGCAGTAAGGCTCACAACTTGATTTGAAGATCCAAGGTACGGGTTCCCCAAGGAATCTGTAAAGATCGGGCCGATCGAAGCATCTATCTGTGGCGAATCCCAGAGATCCGAACTCCCATTGTTAAAAAGGATCGCTGCAACATAAACATAGGTACTACCAACACCGAAGCCCTTGACCGAAAGCTCAAAGAAAGCTGCGTCCGCATTGTAAGCATAACCTGCGATTTGGGTGCCCCCGAAATGCTCGAAGGAATAGCTTCGCTCAAAGAGATCGTCGCCGATCCCATCGCAAACCTCGACATACGTAGTGCTGTCACTAAGATTGCCCGACGAGCCAAAAATGGCGATGTGACCGAGCATGTCAACCTGCGCGGAACTACCGAGCACAGCCACACTGCGTGACGTGACCTTTGAAAATTCGCTAAATGTGGCGACTTCTGTAACCGAGCCCAAGTTGTACGCAAAGATGCCTTGGTCGTCCTCATCCAGGCCTCCGCCTATTACAGTCGCGCCACCGGGAGGGTTGAGGGCTAGGCTTTCGCCATCCCAATAAAAAAGGAACCCATTGAGCTTCGTTGCAACAGCAGCCACGCCGGTAAACGGGTCGACCGTAAGACTAACGACCGTGCCCTGCAACAGTCGGCTCTTCACCAAATTCCCATAAGGATCAAGGACATTGAAGGTCGCGGAAGTGGCGCCCTGTTCGACTTCGTAGACGTTGTCTTCGTCGTCACTTTGAAGATACGTCACCTCGGTGCCCGAGTTATGGCTGATTTCCCAAGCTTGCTCGGCTTGTCCCAAGGCAAACCGTGTGAAACCCAGTAGCAGCAGAGCAACTGATCCGGCCAATTGAAAAACTTTCATTGCTTGGGTATCTCCTGAAACCAAAGCGCCCCCGGAAACGGTCCCGGAGGCTGTTCGCTTACGGTTTCGTCCCTCAGTTACCCGATGGTAACATTCATCACGTCAACCATTCATATATAAAAGCTCATCCAAAACGTATATACCGAAAACGCAACAATCCCCGAGGTCCGATTTGTGGTTGATTTGAGAACCGATCCCGATCCCCCTGAACTTTCAATCCGTTTGTTCGGTGAAGTTGTGGCGACCCTGCGGGGAGGTTTGGGCGTCCGGTTGCCATCTCGCCGTAGCGGGTGGCTTCTTGCCATGCTAGCTATGCGAAATGGTCGCCCGATTGAGCGTCAAGTGCTTGCGGGAATCCTATGGCCCGACAGCTCAGACGCGTGCGGCCTTCAAAACCTGCGGCAGGCACTGGTCTTTTTGCGTAAGTCCCTTGGCGCCCTAGGACAAGCGATTAGGACGGTTCGACCGAGGTCGCTGCTTCTGGAACCTTCGCCCGCAATTTATGTCGACGTTCTTGATTTCGACTCCGCCATTCAAAACGGCACGATGGAATGTCTAGAACGGGCGGCCGGACTTTACGCAGGCCCCCTACTCGATGGGTGGGATGAGCCTTTTGCTATTGAACAGCGTGATGTTCGTTTACGCAGTTACATCGAGGCCCTGCAGCGACTGGGTTCGCACTATGCCTCACTCGAGGATAACACCCGGGCAATCAAATATCTGCGCCTCGCGGCTGCAGCGGACCCTTATAGGGAGCCTGTCTTCCGGTCGCTGATGAACTGCCTGGCCAGGGCCGGCGAGGGCGCTGCCGCCCTCGAAACCTATCGCAGCCTTCGGCGCAGGCTGCGCAGTGATCTGCACGCGGAACCCGATTCCCAGACTGTTCAACTCTACCGGTCCATTCGTGGACTCGCCTCCAACCCCCCCAGCAAAGGGCGCGCCACCTCGATCCCAACACCGCTGACTACGCTCCACGGCCGGGGAAATGAGATTAGGGAAATCAGGGCCCTTTTGGAACGGTGCCGTTTGGTGACGTTGACCGGCTCTGCCGGCGTAGGAAAAACCCGTCTCGCCATTGCTGTGGCGGACCTGTTAAGAAACTCATTTCTGGACGGGATTCGGTTCGTCGATTTGGCGCCAGTCCAGGATCCGTCTACCATCGTTCCCACGATTGCCTCGGTTTTGGAAATCCAGGAGCGACCTGGCCATTCCCTGCTTGAAACACTGGTCGCAAAGATATCTGATCTGGAAATGATGATCCTCTTGGACAACTGCGAGCATTTGACGGAGGCCGTTTCCGAAATCGTCGAAGCCCTTGTGGCAGGTTCTCCCGGTCTCCATATCCTTGCAACGAGCCGCCACTCGATCGGCGTTGTTGGGGAGTTCGTTTGGCGCGTACCTTCACTTCGCACACCCGACGCGGGCCCACCTCGCATCGAGGCCTCACCCTCGCGTCGTGAGTCCCTGCTCGAGGCGGACTCTGTGCGGCTCTTCCTAGAGTGGTCCCGATGCGACATGGACCGTAACGGCGGCCCGTCCTTGGCAGATTTAGAAACGATCGGCTCGATTTGCCGTCGACTGGACGGTATTCCCTTGGCAATTGAGCTAGCAGCGTCACGAATGAATGTGCTGTCCGCATCTCAGATTGAGTCGCGCCTTAAAGATCGCTTTTCAATTCTGGCCCGTAGTAACGTGGCGCAAACCCGGCATAGCACAATGTGGGCCGCGATTCAATGGAGTTGGGATATGTTGCCCGAAGCTGAGCGCAGCCTGGCGATGGCATTGAGCGTTTTCCGGGGCGGATGTTCCCTTGAGGCTATCGAGGCCGTGTTGCCCCCAGGCCTCGGGGGCCAACTGGCTCTGGATCTTGTCGCGAGCCTCGTGGACCGCTCGCTGCTCAACGCAAAGAACCAACCAGGAAACGAACACTTTGTCATGCTCGAATCCATCCGCCAATTCGCCGAGGAGCGCTTGAGGGAGCGGGGCGAACTGGACCTGGCTATGGATAGGCACCGCGATTATTTTCTTGTTTGGGCCGAAGAGGGCGCTTCCGCACTTAATGGTCCCCGCGAGAAGGAGTGGTTTAACCAGTTAGAGAACGAGCATGACAACTTGCGCGCGGCATTAGACCACTGTCATCGACAGCGCAACCTTGATAAGGCTCTTCGCCTTTCGCTGAAGTTGGCCCGCTTTTGGGATACTCACGGACACTTGAACGAGGGGCGGCTTCGTTTGGAAGAAGCTCTAGACCTGGCTTCGGGGGTGCCGGTGACTCCTTTTATTGCCGGCGCCCTCACCCATGCGGGATGGATGGCCACGATGCAAGGCGACTGCATTCCTGCCCGCGACTACTTCGAGCGAGCCTTGGAATTCATCCGGGAAGAGGGAAATGCTCTGTCCACAGCCAAGGTGCTGATGGGCCTCGGCGGGGCAATGGCCTATTCAGGCGACTATCCGGGTGCCCAGTCTAAGTTCGAGGAGGCTCTGACAATATACCGTGAACTTGACCGCCCCATTGGCGTCGCGACCGCCTTAAGCAACCTCGGAGAAGTTGCGCTTTACAAAGGAGAAACCGAAGCGGCAATCAATTACGAGCAAAGCGTTGCGACTCATCAGGCGGTGGGTGGGGCCCACTTCGAGGCCCTTGGACAAAGTCTTTGCAACCTGTCTCTGGCGGTCTTTCGACGGGGCGATTATAGTAAGGCTCGGGACCTGGTCTGCTCTTCCCTCCGGTGCTTTGGGGACGGCGAAGTGGTGGTCGCCACTCCTGGCGCCCTCAACATGCTTGCCGTTGTATGCGCTCACTATCACGAGTGGTACCGTGCTGCCCGCTTGCTGGGCGCGGCTGAAGGGCTGGCCAACTCCCAAGGCTTGCCGACAACAATTCTGCTTGATCGGGAACTGGCCACTGCAACCGCCGGGGCAAGAGTTGCTCTCGGAACCCCACGATTTGATTCTGTGTTCGATTTTGGGCGCCATATGACGGTGGGGGAAGCCTTGGCGGCTGCCTTCAACCCTGGCTAGGCCGCGTTACATGCCTGCATGGACAATAGACGCTTTCCCCTGAGTAACGCTGCCGCGAGTAGCCTTTTTGCTCCCATTCCTCAATATTAACACCCTTGGCGTCTTATTGCGCCTTTGCAGTTGAGGAGCAACGCGGAAGGTTAGGGATGTCACAATCAGCGAATGCTAGCTCTCACTGCGTTCGTCGTGCTGACATCGGTTCGATCCCAAGGTATGTCGGCCGAGGCGACATTCTTGCGTTCTCACATCGATCCTTCAGTCAGTCCGGGAGACGATTTTTATTCCTACTCCATGGGCGGCTGGTTCAAGAAGAACCCGATTCCGGCGAACGAGTCGCGTTGGGGCATCGGCAACTTGATGCGCGATCAAATCTATGCTCAATTGCGTTCCATCGATGAAGCCGCCGCCGGCCGAAAAAACCCGGTTGGGTCGGACGCGCAGAAAGTCGGCGACTTCTGGGCCACGGGAATGGATGCTGATAAGGCCGAGAGACTTGGCTTGCAACCGCTGAAGCCACTGCTGGACGAGATCGCTAATGCGCAAACCCCCGCGGATTGTTTCAAGGCGGGAATTGATGTGCAGAAGGTGGGCGTGGACGCGTTTTTTGGAGTCGAGATCGCGCCGGACGAGAAGAAGAGCGACCTCATGGCAGTGTATCTCGGGCAGGGCGGATTGGGGCTGCCAGACAAGGACTTCTATTTCAACAAGGACGCCGGAGTGGCCAAGGTGCGCGATGCGTATCCAGCGTATATCCAACAGATTCTGGAGCTTGCCCAATCGGTTGAGCCCCAACAAGGAGGGGACGAAAAAGACTTTGCCGCGTCGGCGGCAAACGTGGTTGCCTTTGAAACCGCACTCGCCAAAGTAAGCCGAGCTCTGGAAGACACGCGCGACCCCGAAAGCAACTATCACAAGATGCCGGTCGAAGAGGTCAAAACCTCGCTCACGCCCAACATCGATTGGGCCGAGACCTTTGGGACGTTGGGCTTGAAGCCGACGACACTCATTGTTGGCCAGCCGGAATTCTTCAAAGGGCTTGACTCGCTCTTGGCTTCGACCTCGCCGGAGACCCTTCGCGACTACTTGCGCCTCCATTTGATCCATGGCTTCGCGGCGTATCTGAACCAGAAGGCGGTGGACATCGACTTCCATTTTTGGAACGAGGTGGTCAATGGCCAGAAGGTGCAGCAGCCGCGCTGGAAGCGGGTTTTGTCAGCGGAGAATGAGTCCATCGGCATGATCCTTGGGCGGCTCTTTGTAAAGAACTACTTCCCGCCTGCAACCAAGGCCCGGTACGCCGAGTTGGTCGAGATGTTTCGCAAATCCTACGGCAACCGAATTCGGAGGTTAACCTGGATGAGTCCGGGGACCAAGGCCAAGGCGCTGGTGAAGCTGGCAGCGCTTGGCAAAAAGGTGGGCTATCCGGACAAGTGGAAGGACTACTCGAAGCTGGTTGTGGGCACGAACTCCTATTGCGAGAATATGATGAACTCCAACCACTGGCAGTTCCAGGATGAGGTTTCCAAGTTCGGCAAGCCAGTCGATCACACCGAGTGGGACATCACGCCGCAGACGTTTGACGCCTATTACGACCCAACCAAGAACGAGATCGTTTTGCCGGCGATTAGCTTGATGATCCCGGGCTTGCCGCCTGCCGAAGTGGACGACGCGGTGATGATGGGCAACACGGCCGGTTGGGTTGGCCACGAAATGACGCACGGCTTCGACGACCAGGGCCGCCAATTCGACCCGAAGGGAAATTTGAAGGACTGGTGGACGAAAGAAGATGCCGCGAAGTTCAAGGCAAGAGCGGACGTGATGGTCCGCGAGTTCAATGCCTTTATGCCCCTGCCGGGCATGCACATCAACGGCAAGGCCACACTGGGTGAGAACATAGCCGACTACGGCGGGATTCTGATTGGTCTTGATGCCTTTAAGCAGAGCGCCACTTACCGGAGCGGCCGGAAGATTGGCGGCTTTACGCCTTTGCAGCGTTATTTCCTGGGTTATGCGGTGGGCTGGATGGAAGAAGACCGGCCCGAGGTCATTCGGCGGGAGTTGCTGAGCGACGTTCATTCGCCTGCGAAATACCGGGTGATTGGCCCTTTGTCAAACATCCCTGATTTCTACCAGGCGTTTGGCGTAAGGCCGGGCAAGCCGATGTGGCGCGCGCCGAAGGATAGGGTCGAGATTTGGTAGTTTCGGGCTGAAGCGGATGGAGAAGTTGATGCGGCCCATGAAAGTTCGCCTTTCTGCGGGTTAACTTTACAATGGCGAAATGACCTGGGAAGAAATAGCTAAAGAGCAACGCGCAGCGGCGCAGAGATTAGTCGTCCCCGAGGGTGTCTATCCCAGAGCTGCTTGCAGTCGAGCGTATTGTGCCGCCTATGCGTTGCTCGCGAGCCTCGCTCCCGCCGATATGACGTTCCCGCAAGGTTGGAAAAACCCGGCTCACCATCAACTGCCCGAGATCATCCGTCACTTGAATCGGATTGATCGCGCTGAACTGGAAGAGCTAGTGAACCGATTGGTGACCTCCAGAGTAGATGCGGACTACGGGGTTGGAAAATCCGTATCTGCAGTTGAAGCCAAAGAGCGGGTCCGAGACTGTGCCGAACTCTTTCACCGGCTCCGGTAAATTTTGACAATGACGGCGCAACAAGTTATTCAAGAGGTCAAGAGCAGGCTTGCCAACATTGACGTTCGCTTGCGGTTCGATGTCATTGAGTCGGCCGTTCGAGAAGATAACGAATGGTGGTACGTGCCGGTCATTCCGGAAATGAGCGACGGCCGATTGGCGGCCCGCGACTTTTCGGTTAATGTGCTTGCCGGGGTAGAAACTAAACTCTTTACGGACCTGGGCATTAACGTTCTCTTTGTTCCCGCGACGAGATAGCTTGGATTGACGCTGGGCATCCTGTTAACCTCGGGCACTCCACATGGCGATAGACTATTTTCATGCCGCCCACGAAGACCCCATGCAGGATCGAGGGCATCGTCGCCGCCGAAGCCAACCGGGCGGTGATCTTTCGCCGTGGGCCGAACCGGTTCTGGCAGCAGCTTGTTTGGGATTTGGATTCTGACAGGGTGATTCCTGGCCATTGGCTTAAAGGAATGGTCCGAGTACCTCGATGTGACGTGACTCGCGATGGTCGGTATCTGGTGCTATGTGCCAACAATTACGCCAACATCTGGAAGCCCCATAAGACTCCGCCTGGTCTTCCCGAATACAGATCAAGTGGGTGGACTGCCATTTGCCGCCCGCCATTCTACACGGCCTTGGCTCTCTGGTTTAGTGGTGACTCATGGTTTGGAGGCGGCATTTGCAACGGAAACCGCGAGATCTGGCTAAACAGCCACTCTTCATGGGAAGAGCACATCGCGCCGGCGGGTCCAGTTGCGGTTCGGCATAAGGATTCCCTCAGTTCATGGGATGAGCCAATTTTCACGATGCGCCAGGAAAGGCATGGATGGGTGCATAAACGTGAACTTGTGGTTGGAGATAAAAACCCAAACCATGAACAGGCAATACATGCCTTAATGGCAATGCGAAGCGACCCGAAACAGGTTTGGCATGAGGAAGTTTGGGTACATGCTCAGCCCCATCCCATCACGATCACTTCGGGAAAGAACATCGCGCCTGGAAAGTGAAACACAACCAGATCCAATGGCTGGATGTGGACGCGGCCGGGCGGCCCGATCTTTGGAGAGCACGGGTGCCTGTGGGCGTGGCTCGGCTTTCCCGACGGCGAGCCGAAGATGATCGCCGATCTGAACGAGAACAAGTTCGAGGCAATTCCATCGCCCGCCTGGGCGCGCGAATGGTGAGGAGGAAGCCTAATTGGAGTGCTCGGACGTGCCAGTCGTGAGCCTGTCGAAGGGCTTGTCCTTGAGCGCAGTCGAAGGGCTTGTCCTGAGCGCAGTCGAAGGGCTTGTCCTGAGCGCAGTCGAAGGGCTTGTCCTGAGCGCAGTCGAAGGGCTTGTCCTGAGCGCAGTCGAAGGGCTTGTCCTGAGCTCTGTCGAAGGGGCCGCGCTTTGTTAGGCGCAGGCTTGCCTGCACAACCCATGAACGGCGCCCGACTCGGTATTTCCGGAACATTCGGCCCCTTCGACTGCCTCAGGACGCTCAGGGGCGAAACGTGACAAAGCGCGGCACTCCAAATCGCCTACGGCGAAGGGAACGCAGGCGGCATCAAACTCCACCGAGATCGCCATGGCGCTCCTTTTGGGTCCATGGGTTTGAAGCCCAAGAGAAGGGCGGGGCTTGTTGGCTTTAGGCGGAAATCGTCTTTTTCGGGCGCCACAAAGAGGGGGTCTTCAAAGAGAGAGTGTTGGTCCATGCCGCGTTTTTGCCATTGTTCAACGCTTTGATCAAGGAACTTGATTGGCTGGCCGTCGGTTCGCCAGAAAAGATTGTGGTCGGATGCGAAGCCAGTCCCCGTCCAGTTGCTCCACAGAAGCGGCGTGCCTTTCCAATAGACGATGTTGTTCTGAAACGTAAAGCTGAGATGGTCCTCGGCGCGGGTTCGGGCTAACTGCGCCTCGCCTGCATTAGCAAGGATATTCCGCCGGATCACATTGTTCTTCCCATAATGCTGGTGGAAGCTTTCGCGGCTGCAGCGGTACACGATGTTGTCTTCCATCGTCACGTCCGTGCTGCCTTCGTCCAGATACAGTCCCCATCCGCCGTAATCGAAGCTCTGCACGTCGTGGATCCGGTTGCCGCTAATCACGGTTCCAGGGTCCACGCCCAGGTGATATATTCCACCCATATCGCTCAAAACGCCCCGCCCGATGTCATGAATGTGGTTGCCGACAACCCGGTTGTCATGGGTGTTGGTTGCGGCGTAGCCCCAACTCCAGCCTAGACTAACGCCGGTGTACGTGAAGTCAGCGATTTCGTTGCCCTCGATCAGGTTCTCGGGAGATTGACCGATCCACACACCCACACCGGCCGGGTGCACCCGCCCGCCACCCGCGATGACATTGTTGGTAACGTGGACACCCTTGGTAAGGGTGGAGTCGTCGTCCTTCTTGGTCATCAGCCCGACCTTGACTCCGCCCGCTCCGAGATCGATAATGCGACCGTCTTGGAAGCTCACGTTTTGCGCGTTGTCGGCGACTTCAAGTCCGTAGCCACCGGTTTCCGTAATGGTGCAATCCTTGAAGGAAACGTTCCGCGCGTTCTGCACGAAAACCGCTCCTCCGAGGTCCGCCTCAGCCTGGGGAAAGATGCGGCCCGTATCCGGTATGGTCCAAGCCGAATGGGCGAATGTGATGCCCTTGATTGCCAAGTCATGAACCGGTTGGGCCGTTGTTCCTTCAACTTTTACGACCGCTTCAAAGCACGGAACAACTGCCTGCTCCGGGTTCTGACCCGGGAGAGGAATCAGGCTGACTTCACGAGTTTGGCTATCGAAATAGAACTGTCCGGGGCGATTGAGGGCTTCCTTGACATTTTCGATCAGGTACCGCGCGCCCTTTCTGACAAGCCCCCAATCAGCCGCTTGTGTGTTGCCGGCAAAGTGGACAACGTTGGTTCCCGCATCCACGCTTGCCACCGGCAAGCGGCTGATTTCCCAGTTGTGAAAGATCACAGTTTCCACACGGTTGAGATTTACCCAATTCGGCTTGAAAGTGCTGGCCTCAGCGACCATCGCCGAATCGCCTTTGGTCGTACGGTCCGGACTCGGAACGATATCGGCCACATGGAAGTAGCCGGTTTCTGGAAGCCTCGGCCGGTCGTATCGCTTGTTTCCAATAAATAGCTGATTGACCGGGAAGACGCCAGGGACTTTGCATACGAATCGGTCGCCTTCCCTTCGCCAGCCGGTGAGCGGCACCCCTCCGCTTATGACTGGCTTCTCAGAATGGTAGGCGCTGATCTCGGTGGCAACGCCGTTGCTGCCTGATACATTGGCGTTAATCTCCAGCGGATTTTGAAGGTAGTAAGAACCGCCACGCAACTGAACCGCAACAGATCCTTCGAATCCCCGTTCCCGAAAGGTCACTGCTTCGCTGAGAGCACGGTCAATCGTTCGAAACGGCGCGCGCAATGTCCCCGGGTTCTGATCCCCGCCTTGCGGCGACACATACAGAACCATGACGACCTTGGTTGCCAGAGATAAACACGCACTTAACAGCATTATAAGAAGGGCTAAAGCCTACCTATCGTTTACGCCTTACCCTTATCTGCTCACTGGCGCAAATCGTATATCGTCGATCCCCAGTGAAGCGGGGCCGTCGGCGCGATAAGGCAGCACGTCCCGGTAAAGCTTCAAGAAAATCTGTTTCTCGCTCCCAGTGTGAACCTTCACGGTGAAAGGCATCCAAGTGTAGAGGTCCTCGACCAGAGCCGGGCGCGAACGGGCTTCCCCCGCCTCAAGGGCGATCGTGGCAGCCAGTGTGTTGGAGTCTGAAATATCCGAAACGAAGCAGCTAAACAGGTAGTCGCTGTCTGGTTCCACGGCCACCTTTTCCTCCCACAGAAGCACCGGCTGCCGCCCGGGAACCGGGCTCACACACATCGCCATGCTTCCTCGGTGGTTGGTGCGCTGAACAAAGTCTGCGCGAATCGAGCTTTGGAGTTGGAACGGCCGCATAATGCCTTCGCTGATCGTGAAGGTGCCCGGCTTGGACAAGGCATTGGGCGATGCTGCCACGTAAGCTTGATCGCTCGCGAACATGCTTGAATCTGTGGAGTCGAAGGAGCCGTTGCTGACTTCCGGGAGCAGTTTCAACGGGACCAGCGTATCAAGAGGAATTCGGTTCCCTTCCTTTCCTGTGAGGGTCCGTGTGCTTCCGTCCGCAAGTTGAAAGTTGATGACAAGGAACTTATCGGCCCCTGGCGCAGGGTCCGGGATTCCAAAATCGGTCAAGTTCACCGGTATTGAGTTGGCGCCGTTCGCGACCATTGCAGCGACCGAGGCAGTTACATCTGTTCCCGAATAACTGGCGGACAGAACCTTCAGTGAACTGGGCTTTGCCGGCACGGGAAGCAATGAGCTAAAGAAAACGACTTCGTTTTCAGAGGCAGAGTAAGTCTCCTCCACCCCACGAACGGTGTACTTGAGCCAGAGCAGCTTTCTGTGCCCGAGTGCAGTGTCCGTAAAAACAGAGTTGCTGGCGGTAATGCTTATGTCACCCCTGGCGAGGGCTGTGACAACGATCGCAGTCACGTCTTTGCCGTCGCCGTCCGCATCGCCGTACCAGGCTTGAACGATCTTGATGTCGGCGCGGGTGGCGGGTTGTGCATCCGATTGGTTGCTCGACGCTTGACGGCCGAAGGCTATGCCGCCAAGGAGTAACACCAAAGTGAAGACCGCTAAAGGGATACGAGGCCGCATATCGGCATCTTACCAGCGCAGAACCCCTCAATCCAGATTGAACCGGTAATCCGGCGGATCGACTTAGTTCTTGTGCGCTGAGCGAGTCCTTCAATTAAATCTTTGCGCGGCATTTCTAAACGCCTTCGCTCTAGTTACCAACTCCTCGTGGGACAGCTTTGTGTCGACCAAAGCAGTTCCAACCCCAACCGCAACCGCGCCTGCTCTGAGGAACTCACCAATTGTCTCAAGGGTCACGCCCCCGGTAGGCATGAGCGGGATATCTGCAAGTGGGGCGCGAAGCGACCTTAGGTAGGGAGCCCCGCCAAGCGCATCGCAGGGAAAGACCTTGATAACGTCCCCTCCTGCCTCGTGGGCTGCGAAGATCTCGGCGGGTGTCAACGCCCCGGGGGCAACCGCGACACCGAGCCGGTTGCACAGGGCAACCGTTTCAACGTTCAAGGCAGGTGAAACAACAAACCTGGCGCCTGCTTGAATGCAGTTCTTGGCAGTTTGAGGGTCGAGCACAGTGCCCGCCCCAACGAGGATGTTCTCAAGCCGCGACAGCTCGCGAATCGTCTCGACCGCGCCGGGGACAGTCATTGTAATCTCCAGGACGTCTATCCCTCCTTCCAAGATCGCATCCACGACTTTCATCGCCGCCTCGGCGGAAGCGGCCCGCACAACGGGGACGATCTTTGTGCGCTTGATCCAAGCCAAGGCTTCTTGCTTGTCCACTTAACGGTCCACCCTTGCGGTTCCCATCTTCATCGCCTTCAGGACCTCGTCCAAGGTCGCCATCGAGGTGTCGCCGGGGGTGGTCATCGCCAAGGCGCCGTGCGCGGCGCCGCACTCCACGGCCCATTGGGGCCCCTTATCCATCATTAGGCCGTAGATGAGACCCGAAGCGAACGAGTCGCCACCGCCTACACGATCGAAGATCTCTTGATCCTTCCGCTCCGGGGCCCCAGTCAATTGGCCCTCGTGGAACACCACTGCGCTCCAGTCGTTGCGGGTCGCGCTCGTAGCAACCCGCAGAGTGGTGGCGACGGTTTTGATGTTCGGGAAAGCCCCGATGACCCGTCTGATCATCGCTTGATACCCTTCGCTGTCCAAAACAGAACGGTCTTCATCCGCGCCTTGGACATCAAAGCCCAGCGCTGCCTCGAAGTCCTCCTCATTGCCAAGCATGACGTCCACAAACGGAGCGAGAGCGCGGTTCGTTTCCTGGGCGCGCCTTTTGCCACCCATAGATTTCCATAGCGAGGGCCGGTAGTTGAGATCGTAAGAAACCGTTGCCCCATGGCGCTTGGCCGCAACCATCGCTTCCTGGGCAACCTCCGGCGTGGAATCCGAAAGGGCAGCAAAGATGCCGCCGGTGTGGAACCAGCGGGTATCCGACATGACCGCATCCCAATCGATGTCGCCTTTCTTGAGTTGACTTACCGCTGTATGGCCGCGATCGGAACAGCCAACCGCTCCCCTATTACCGAAACCGCGTTCGGTGAAGTTCAGCCCGTTGCGGGCTTCGCGCCCAACCCCGTCAAAACCCACCCAGCGTAGGTAGCGCAAATCCACCCCGCCCTGAAGCATCAAATCCTCGACGAGGCGTCCAACCGGATTGTCGGCGAGGGCAGTGACAATAGCCGTGCGAAGACCAAAGCAACGCCGCAAGCCCCGCGCCACGTTGTATTCGCCGCCGCCCTCCCAGACCTGAAACGTCCGCGTGGTGGAGATGCGCCCCTCCCCGGGATCGAGACGGAGCATGACTTCTCCGAGCGAGACTAAATCAAAGGTGGCCATTGGACATCTCAGATTGTTATACTCAGTCGCGTAGCGGCAACACGGCAAAGCCGCAAGGGGTGAGATCTGAAGTACGCCTAACGGATGCTTGGGCCTGAATATCCCTTGGCATTGCTTCCATCCGGTTCGACGATTGGCCGGCCGTCACGGTCGAATTTCACCAGCTCGTTTGTGGGGCCCTTTGATGTACGCCAATACACCCAGCGAGCGCCCATCCAGCCGACCTTAGCCCTAGGTCCCTCAACGGGAGGAGAAATCGCCTTCAACTCCACTGCGCGCTTTGCCTCGTAGTCGCCTAACGACTCATATTTCGGCTTGTTGAGAACAAGCTGAAGCCAAACCAACGAGCCGAGCAGAACCGCCACGCCGCAGGCAATGGCAAACCCAGACACCTTGCGCCGAGGCGTCACCGGCTCTACCCGGGGCAAAAGAAGGTGTAAGGCGAGTAAACCGATAAGGTACAGGGTGCCGGCAAGCAAAAACGGCGGCGCATAAGACCCTTCGGCCACACTGTGCCCCACAAAAATCTGGAAGAGGGCAGCGCCCACCACCGCGAACGCAGTTTGGATGCCCACCGTAGTGGAAACTGCAGCGCGGGGCAGGGTGTCAGAGACCAAGGTGTAGAGGTTGCAACTCCAGCCTTGATGAGCCGACGCCGCGAGCGAAATGAGCGCAACCGCAACGTAAACCGGAGGAATGCCCAGAACCGCCGGCCCCTTCACCAGTCCGCCCACCAGCGATACCGGAAGCGCAGAAACCGCGCAAACAAGCATCGCCGTCTTACGCGCCCGGCCAACTGAAAAGCCTCTGGCCAACAGCCTTGACGAAAGCCAGCCACCACCAACCGAACCAAAGTCAGCGACGATGAAGACGACAGGTATGGCAAGCGCCATGAAACCGGGGCTTAGTCTAAACCCGTCGCTTAAGAACTTTGGGAGCCAGGTCAGATAGAACCACCACGGCGCATCGGTAAAGAACTTGGCGACCGACAGCGCATAGACCGGCCGCATCCCAAACACCTCGCCGACGCTCAGTTTCCCCGTACTCTCAGGCGGGTCTTGCTGAATATAGGCTAACTCTGACGGGGAAACTCCCGGATGCCGGGCGGGAGCCCGATAGAGGCGCATCCAAAACCACAGCCAAACGAGGCCGAGGCCACCCAAAAGCATAAAGCACGCGCGCCAGCCAAGCGTTTCCGCAATCCCAACCGCGAGCAGCGGCGCGAGGATAGCGCCGACGTTCGACCCGGCATTGAACCAGCCGGCGGCAAGGGCGCGCTCTTTCTTCGGAAACCACTCGGCAACCGTGCGAACCGAAGCGGGAAAGTTGCCGGATTCACCCAAGCCGAGAAGAAACCGAATCGCGGCGAAGCCGCCGAGACTGCCGACGAGCGCATGGCCCACCGAGGCGAGATTCCAAACCAGAAACGAAGTTCCCAGCCCGCGCTTAACCCCAACCCTATCGATCCATCGCCCCACGAACACCATGCCCGCGCCATAAGCGAGGAGAAAGCTGACGTTGATGAGCGCAAGGTCGACGGGCCCCAGCCTGAGGTCATTCTCAAAAAACGGCACGAGAATGGAGAATAGCTGGCGGTCGAAATAGTTGATCGTCGTCGCGAAGAAGAGAAGGGCGCAGATGGTCCAGCGTACGCGCGTTACGCGCGCTTCACCCATTGACACCCGAGGCGAGGAATCCGCCATCCACCACCAGGCCCGTTCCCGTGATAAAACTGCACCCATCGGAGCATAGGAAAAGCGCGGCGGGAACCACTTCTTCGGGATTACCAAACCGCCCAAGGGGCGTTCGCTGGAGCAACTCCTGCCCCCGTGGCGAACCCATCAGCAGGTCCCGGTTGAGATCGGTAACAAATACGCCGGGCACAAGCGCGTTGGTTCGTATACCGTCCTTCGCCCATTCGGCGCCCAAGCTCCGCGTGAGCGCCATCACCGCCGCCTTCGAAGCACTGTACGCTGCCACCTCGTGAAAAGGAACGAACGATGAAAGTGAAGCCACATTCACGATCCTTCCTCGTCCGATCTTCTTAAGAGGTTCGTAAAACGCCTGGCATGTCCGAAGCATGCCGGTAGCGTTGGTGTCGAGGAGATCGTTCCACTCGCCGGCAGAGACATCCTTCGTTGGCTTGCGAAAGGTTCTTCCCGCGCAGTTCACGAGAATGTCCACTCCCCCAAACTCCTGGACCACTTGCTCTTGGAGTCGGTCAATCGAGGATTGGACTAAAACATCGCAAGTCGTGTCCAGGGTTCTGACGCCGCGCGAGCGAATATCGCCCGCGATCTCACTTCCCTCCCGGCGTCCGCAGGCAACAACGTTAGCCCCAACATCTGCCAGTCCGAGCGCAATCGCCCGCCCAAGGCCGCTGGTGCCGCCAATAACTACCGCGGTTCGCCCCGAAATATCAAACGGGTTCACGCAAGCCATGCGGCGGCGATCCCCCCCATCAGGTCTTTGGCATCGCGCTCGATCTGAACGGTGGTTGGCGGAATCGTCATGGCTTCGTACCTGTTGGTAAGAGCAAGCGCGATGGAACGCCGCGCATGCCGCCATTTGTAAATGAGTTGATCCAGGACGCGGGCGTCCGAGTGCTGCGGCACAAAAGTTGGCCCCAGCATCTCCAGGCGGAGCAGCGTGGTCTCTTCCACCAGAGAGGGCTGATTCATGAACCACCAGCAGCCAAAGGGCAGAATATTCGCGAACTTGCGCGCGGCGACGCACAGACCGTGGGTGTTTTCGCGGGACAAGGTTGTTATCAAGAAGCGCAAATCGGGGTTGGCCTTTGCCAAGGCATGGAGCGGAGAAAGGTCCACTGTCATCACGCCGTCACCGGCAAGCCCAAGTCTGGGGTTCAAGGCTTTATCGACCCCGATCATCAAAGCGAGTGGCAGACCATGCCTCCGGCAGGCCTCAAGAACTGCAAGCGGGAGCGGCGTGACTTCACCGACGGAAAGGGCCAAATAGCGGGGACGCATCCGGTCGATCCAGTACTCGAGGTCATCTTCGATTTCAACTTCGTTAAGAAGCCGGTCCAGGCGAAGGGCGGCATAAAACCGGGAATCCGGCAGGATGCCGGAATCCCACACCTCGCGCTCCAAAGGGTCGCGGGGATCGTTCGTCATCGTTAGGGCCGAGACTTTCGCCAAGTCGAGCACATGCTCGAAGTGCTGCTCCAAGGTCCTGCCCGCGAAGAAAGCCCGGGCCTCTTTGAGATCCCGTGCCGCCGGATCCAGGTCGAAGGCCTTGAGAACGGTAACCACTCCGGCTGCGGCCTCGCTGAGCGGGGTTCGCCGCACAAAGAGCTGGTCCCAAACCAAATCGGCCTGCGACTTCTTACCTCGCGCAAAGAACGCCTCGGGACTAAGGGAAAGATCGGCGCGGAGCGTCTCAGCCGCCAAATAGTGATAGGTAAGAAGCTCGTCAATGCCCCATAGGGTCAGCCCGCCGAACTGCGGAGCATAGAGGTGGGTGTGAAGATCTACTACTGGCGCTGCATCTACCGCCGCTCGCACCTTCTCTGCCAAATCGATTCCATTGCTTACTGTTTCCATTTACGTCCTCTCTGGCTATCGTTTACCGTTTACCCGTTTACTTGCTTACTATTCTTGTCCGCCCCCGTCACTTGTCACACGTTGCATGTCGCCTGCGACTGCGAGCCCCACCATAAGCCCGCGCAGCTCTGCAAGGCCTCGCATTCTGCCAATTCCCGAGTAACCCGGGTTTGGAAACGGGGGTTTGGTTAAGTCGTCCATCATCGTGTGCCCGTGATCGGGCCAAAACGGAAGCCGGGCATCCGCCCGTCCTTCTGCTCGGCGTCTATCTTGCTCGTTCAGAATGGCGGACACTACCGCAGGCATGTCCACCGAGCCTTCAAGGTGGTTCGCTTCGTAAAAAGATCCGTCCGGTTCGCGATGAGTGCTCCTTAGGTGCACCGCGTGCACAAGCGGAGCAAATCTCCGAAACATTGCGGGAAGTTCGTTATCTGGACGCGCGCCAAGAGAGCCGGTGCAGAAACAGATACCGTTGGCCGGACTTTTCACCATGTCCAAAATCGACTGAAAATCATCGGAAGTGGAAACGATGCGAGGCAGTCCGAGCAGCGGAAACGGCGGATCATCGGGGTGAACTGCGAGCCGGACTCCGACCTTTTCGGCCACAGGCACAACCGCTTCAAGAAATCGGGCAAAGTTCGCCCGCAAAATGTCGGCATCGATTCGGGAATATTGGGCCAGCATTGTCTTCACGTCATCCAAGGACAGATTCAGCTTAACTCCCGGGAACACGTCGATGATCGTCTGCACAAATGCTTCCTGCTCCAATAGATCCAGAGAAGACCACCAAGTGACTGCAAGCTCGCGAGTCTCAGCATCATAATCCAATTCGGCACCGGGCCGCTTCAACACTTGGAGATCAAACGCGGCAAACTGCGCCGGGTCGAATCTTAAGCACTCGGAGCCGTCTGGCAGGACATACCGAAGGTCCGTCCTCACCCAATCCAGCACAGGCATGAAGTTGTAGATCACCGTGTCCACGCCTTCGGCGGCCAGATTCTCCAGAGATGTTATGTAGTTCTTGAACAGGCTTGAGAGGTTCCCGGTACCGGTTTTGATCTGTTCGTGAACCGGCAAGGACTCAACCGCTGCCCACCGCAGGCCGGTGGAATCCAACTGCTCCCTGCGCTCTTGGATCGCCTCAAGCGGCCAAACCTCGCCATAAGGGATCTGGTGCAGCGAGGTGAAGACCGCCTCAGCACCTGCCTGCCGAATGTGGCTGAGCAGCACAGGGTCTCCTGGCCCGAACCAGCGAAAAGAGGGTTCCGGGAGTTCGGGGCCAAGTTCGGTCAAGTTCATGGTCTTGGTGCTAGCGGATCGCCGCGACCATTGCAGACTCAAGAGGTGTCTTAGCCATCCTTGTTTTCAGCCTGGTCAGTCGCGCTGAGTTTAGCTTTGCGGCGGCCAGTTCGCGATCATGATCCAACCGGTAGAGTTTGGCGAGGGTCTCCTCCGCATACACGCCGAACTGGCAGCTGCCTCCATCGTTGCACTCGCTCGCCATTCGCTCCAGGCCAGAGATGGCGTTGGTTCGGGTGCCATCATGAATGCAGAGGATGGCACGAGTTGCTGAGTTGAGCAAGTGCACCTGTTGGTGGCCGGTTTCCAGATACAGGCATTCTCCTCTCTCCAGCCGCCGGGCGGCGCTCGCGTAAGAACCCGAAACGGCCTCGAACCAGGCTTGCGTGCTGTCAACGATCGCTCTTCTAACAGGGTCATCCACAAGTTCGGCGGACATCTCGAGCATTTCCAGGCCCTCCCGAGTGTCGCCCCAATGCAGAAGCAAGGTTCCCTTGAGCCTGGCCGCGTTAATGCGGGCGGCTCTGGTGTTTGCCCGGTCGGCAACTTCTAAAGCGGCTTGAGCGATCCGGTTGGCCGCATCCACTTTCCCCCGCCGGCTGTAGGTCTTGCCCAACTCGAAGCAAGCATCGGATGCAAGGTCCCAGTCCTGGGCATGAACAGCTGCGCGCAAAGCTTTTTTTAGGAGCATGGAACTGGTTTCCAGTTCTTCTTCGGCGATTCCACGCCAATAGTCGGGCCAGCCCGCAAACCCCTCGGGTTTTCCCGCGAGGTCAAGGAGATTCCTGATCTCACTAATAGCCAATCCACGCGCCAGCGACCGATTTGCGTGGAAGATAGCGTATAGGGTCTTCGGATCGAAGCGCGCGCACCATCGCAGCGACTCCAAATAATGGGACATCACGGTTGGCTCGGCCCCAGAGTCACCCGATGCGGTTCCTTCTTGCAAACGAACGTGGTCCACCCACTCGCCATCCTGGTTCGGCAAAAAGACCTCGCCCTGGCGCATTCCTGCATGATCGAGGTCGCATTCGAGCTTGAGATGGCTGGAGAACCGGCATTCCATCCGGCTAGCTTCGATGAAGCCCTCGCCTAGCTGCCGACGAATAATCGCAACGACCTGCCGAAGACTTTCCTGCTGTTTTTCCAGCGGCTTTTCTGGCCATAAGGCGGCGCCGGCAATGTCCCTGCGCACACCGAATCCTCGCCCACGCCCATGAGTGAGCTTGGTGACCCGCGGGACCTGCATGATGTTCTTGGCGTAGCCGAAGCGCTCGCGGAGCGCCGGTACGATCTCGGCTGCGTATCTGTCCTTGAGTCGTGACATTCCTTAAGCCTTGTCGATGTCTTTGCCGCAGCTTGCCCGCCGGCAGACGCGCACCTTGCCGCCGTCGCCGGTGAGCCGATAGCTGACCCTGGTCGACTGGCCGCAGGAGGGGCAGACGAGCATGACGTTGAGACGTCGATCGCCGCTTCGCGCTCGATCACGCCGCCCTGCGGGTTCTTCTTGGGGTTCGGGCGAGTGTGACGCTTGATCATGTTCAGCCGCTCGATGACCACGCGATGCTTCTCGCGGTCGACCTTCAGCACCTTGCCGGCCTTGCCCGACTCCTTGCCGCTGATGACCATGACCTGGTCGCCCTTATGGATCTTCAATACCGACATCTGCGCGACCTCAGCTCCTTGCCCGGGCCCTACAGGACTTCCGGGGCCAGAGAGACGATCTTCATGAAATTACGCTCGCGCAGCTCGCGGGCGACGGGCCCGAAGATACGAGTACCGCGCGGGTTGTTCTGGTTGTCGATCAGCACGGCCGCGTTCTCGTCGAAGGCGATGTACGTGCCGTCCTTGCGTCCGAACTCCTTCTTGGTGCGAACCACCACTGCCGTGACGACGTCGCCTTTCCTGACGCTGCCTCCAGGCGTCGCCGACTTGACGGTGGCCACGATAGCAATACGATGATTAAAGGCGCGACAGGGCA
>CAWHLK010000039.1:0-21816 GCA_963829965.1 uncultured archaeon
TACAACCAGAACTTTTTACCTGATTGAGATAACAGATGCATCGTCACTCGCCACAGGAAACTGGAAAAACCAGACGCATTCCATGGCATCGCCGTCGTTCTAAATTCTAGGAGCTACCCAACAGTTGAATCGTCTTTTCACCCGAGCCTTGCTTTGCGTTGCCTTGTTCAGTGCGGCAACGTTTATCTCAGGAACTGCGACCGCCCACTCCAAACACCTCGCCCCGTCAAGAAACGTTTCCGACCCGTGGGCCAAACTTCCATTTACGGCAAGGGAATGGGCGCGGCAGGCTCTTTTGCCGTATAGGAAGATACCGCTGAGGGACGGAAAGACAATGGGGGTTCAAGAGGCCTACGATCTCTACTTGGCGGCAGGGCAGCCCGACTATCCGGACATGTCCACGCCGGGACTGGTCACGGAACAGGAGCTTGCTCAGCAAGTGAAGCTAAGCAAGAAATACAACCGGTAGAGCCTAGCTCCTTAAGCTAGTTTTCCAGGAGCGAATCGGCTCTCTGGCACAGGTCGCTTACCGACCGATCACCCGCAAGGACGTAGACGTTCCCGCCGTCCGTCCATGTGATGCAGTTCTTGGAGCCGATCGTGCCGCCGGAGTAGCGGGCATCCACATGCTCCACGTCGTCCAGTTTGTTGGCGCGCTCGATCACGAACAGATTGAGTTCACCGGAAGTGTCCTGCAAAATCGCTTCGGTGACGCGACGGCCATCCGGCAAGTGGCCGGTAGCGCCACGCAAAACGTTCACGCGGCCCAGTTTGGGGTGCATCGTCTCGCTCAGGTTGTCCTGCAGCCACTGAAGCTGGTCACTGGGTGCTTGAGATCTCGGCTGGGCAAGCGGAACCATTCCCGCATCTACGCCGGCCAAGTCGCCAGGGCGAAGGTTCCCGCCATTCATGCGCGTATATCCGGCGGCGAAAAGAATGAGCAGGCAAAAAGAACCGCAAATACCCCAGGCATATTTACCGACAAAGGTCTCAGCGTTTTTGGTACGATCTATCTCAACTAGGCGCTTGGAGCACTTCGTCCATACTTCGTCGCATTCCGGGTAAACGCATCGCTCGTTCAGAAGCGTTTTCAGTTCGCGAACCGCGCGGAATTCGGCCTCTGTGTTCTTACAAGTTTTAACCTTCTCCTGAACTCGCGCCCGTTCTTCGCCGGAGAGTTCGTCATCAATAAGTGCGTGCACTTCAAGCCAATCGTTCATTACTGGTCCCCTGTCCGAATGTATCCCTCTTTTAAGGCGTACTCTGTAAGCTGTTTTCTGAGAATCGCTCTACCTCGAGCCAGCCGCGACCGGACGGTTCCTATCGGAACGCCTGTTACATCGGCGATTTCCTGATAGCTCAACCCTTCAATATCGCTTAAGATCACGGCCAATCTAAAATCCTCCGGCACCTTGCCAAGGGCCTCTTCCACTTCTGCACCGACTAATTCGTCGAACAGCAGCCGATCAGGCTCTTCGGTTTCTTGCGCAGTGGGTTCGAGGGCGTTTTCGTCTTCCAAAGACCCGAGCTGAGGAGTTCTCTGTTTCTGCCTGTACCGGTTAATGTACAGGTTCGTGACGATTCTAAGGATCCAGGCTTTGAAATTGCTTCCATCGAACCTGTCCCAAGCTTCGTACGCTCGAACGATCGCTTCCTGAGCAAGGTCTTCGGCTTCTTCCCGCGAACGTGTCAAACGCAAGGCAGTGCCGAACACGGAGGGGAACACTTTTTCCGCCTGCCTCTCAAAAGCGTCTTTTTGGTTACGCTTTCCGAAGAGCATTGAGAAGGCAGTGTACCTCTCGTATTCCTGGAAACAGCATTGGCTAGGTTAGAGTTCCCACTCGGGCACCGGAAACTTTACTGTTTAAAATTGCTGGTAAATCAGCATAGGAAGCCGTACAACCTGTTATCGTCCGTGGCATGGATGAGTGAAAAATGAATAGATTGGCGCTAGCCCATTGCTTCTTCCTGGGGGTTCACACTTTGCGCCAGTTTTCGAGGTGGAAGGTGTAACCGGCTTTTTGGATGTACTGAAAGTGCGGCGTGTTTCTCGTCGCCTTGAGGCCATGAACAGCCCAACCCGCCCGGGGTTCCTTCTTAAACCTCGGGCGGGCTGCTGCAACTGCGCTGTTTAGGGTGTCAAAGTTAACGCGGCGGATTTTGTCGTTGCTCCCAGTGTCGCAGTGACCGTTACCGGGGTGGAGATAGGGACCACCTTGGTCTTCAAAACGAAGGAGAAACTCGACGCTCCGGCGGGAATGGTGATGGTGGCGGGCACGGTTACCGCCGCACTGCCGGATTTCAAGGACACGACGTATCCTGAAGAGCCGGCTTTCCCATTCAAAGTAACCGTCGCCTCCACATTCGATCCTCCCTTGAGCGAACGAGGGGAAACCGAGATCGCCAGAAGCGAAGCGGGAGATACGGTGAAAGTCGTCGACTGGGAGATTCCGTTAAATGAGGCGGTGAGGGTCACGGGAGTCGCCACGCTTACGCCACCGGTTGCCACCGTAAAAGTCTTGTAGGTGCCGCCGCTGGGTACGACAACGAAGCCGGGCACCATCGCCGCCGGGCTGCTGGACGTGAGCGTCACGGTATCCCCAGCTGGGCCCGCCAGAGTTGCGATAATGGCCTCGCCCGTTAAGTTGGCGCCCGCGATCACACTTGGCAGAGAAACGGTCAGGCTCTTGAGGGCAGCGGGAGCAAGGCGAATACTCGTACTCGCCGAAACTGAGGCCAAGCTCGCCATTACGCTTACGTTAACCGGGCCGCTGACCGCGCTGCTGGAAATCGTAAATGTGGCCGATGATTGCCCTGCAAGCACCTTTACCGAAGCAGGGACGCTGATCCCCGGATTGCTTGAAGTCAACGCTACGACTTTTCCGGATGGACCGGCAGGACTGTTCAACGTGACGGTGCCGGTCGCAGTTGCGGATGGCGCCAAGGATGAGGCGGATGAAGCAAGCCCGGCTAGCGCGGCGGTCGTGACCGTGAGGTGCGCGAACCTTCGCAAGTTCGAGGATGATTGCGTAGTAGTAAGGGTGACCACAGTGTTCGCGTCCACCGGCAAGGTGGGAATCGGCACTATCGCTGTCTGCGACTGAATTGGGATAGAGTTAGCCGCCGGCACGATGCCCGGGAAGTTTGCGGTGACGTTCAGGTAACACGGTCTCGCCGGGGTACTCGTCAGTTGGATTTGGGCGGAAATGCTTGCTCCGCCTTGAACCGAAGCGGGAAGCGTTACCGATTGCAGATTAGCCCCGAAATCGATGGAAGCGATCAAGCAGTTGGAGTTCGTCCCCCCCGTATTCCCGGCATAGATCACCGGCTCGAATTCGTAACCTATCATGGAATTGCCCACGATCATCCCCTCATCGCTCGCAGTTGCCGCCGGCACTGAGATCGTGCTCTGAACGCTCCCATCGGTGCCGGAAAGTCCGATAACGTTAACTGCCGAGGTAGCTGAGTCGTAGGTCTCCACAACCGGTCCCGAACCGTTGTATGCAAGGCCGTCTGCCGCCTGGCTTACGTCGAAATCAATTTCGCCTCCGTCGTTACTCGTAGGTCCCGGCGAAACCCGGAAACCCGCGACAAAGGGAGACGGGAATCCCCCTGCAACCAAGATATCGTTGCCACCGAAGGCGACCATCGACGCGGTTCCTGTGATAGGACTCGAAGTAAAAAGAGTGATATTCAGATTTGCGCGGTCAAGGCATTCGACGTAGCAGTGGTATCCGTCAATAAGGCTGCTCGTGTTGACCACTAGATACTCGCTGTTGAGTTGGTCTTCAACCAGGCCGGCGATCGAAACGTGATTGTCCGAATCGTAGCCAAAGGATCGAGTCCACAAGGTGTTCCCGTTTTCGTCGTAGCCTGTCGCAGTGAGGGTGCCCGACTTTGCAGTTCCGGAAACGCCGACAAGAACCACATAACCCTCCTGTGTCACATAAGCATTGGTTGCGACATACGGCACGTACCAGTTGATTCCCGGATCGAGCCCTCCTGCCGTTCCCCGAACACGGGTAACGCCTGAACTGGTGTCCGCGAACACTCCGATCCCCCTTCCGCCGTAATCAGTGCCCGCAGCGAGGAATTGCCCGCCTCCACTGACGGCCCACGCATTGCCGTCCCAGTCGCTCCCCCATATGGCGTCCGCAAAAAGAATCACGGCGGTTCCATCATTGGGATTCACAATAAGTCCGATAGCCGCGGTGTCAAAGCCTTCATACGGGATGGTTCTGATCAAGTCCCCGAACATGTCGTAGATCTTTACCGCAGCCTGCAGCTTTGAGTTTTGCTCGAGAACATAGACATCCCCGAGGTAATCGGTTTGTACAAACTGCGCTTTAAACCCCGGGTCCTGGGTCAACAGCCAAGCCTCTTCTGACGTTTGGGAAAAGCAAAGGCACGGCAGGGCAGCAAAGAGAAGGATTGAGAGAAGGGCAACGATTCGAGTTCTCATAGTTAATCTCACAGCAGGTAATTCCGGTGGCGTCAGAGCCATCTTTCGGTAAACGGATGGTAACATGGGCCGCGTCAGGCAATCGTACATGGACAGCGCGCCGTAAACGTATATAGCGCAATAAAGCGACATAAGGCCTGGTTTATTGATGGTCAACCTTAGAAGCGACCCAGATCCCCAACTTACAATTCGCTTGTTTGGGCCCGTCGAAGTCGTCCTGGACGGACATTCCGCGGCCACTTTTTCGTCCCGGCGTACCGCTTGGCTCCTTGCCGTTCTTGCGATGAGGAGCGGCCAGCCCATCGCTCGCCACCTGCTAGCCGGAATGCTATGGCCTGACAGCTCCGAGGCGGGAGCTCTTCATAACCTGAGACAGACGCTCGTCGGCCTTCGCAAATCCCTGGGGCAGGCCGGAGACCTGATTAAAACGGCGCCGCCGAGGTCGCTGGTTCTTGAGCCTTCTCCCGCGGTGTGGATCGACGTTCTCGACTTTGATTCCGGAGTCGAAGACGGCAGCATGGAATCCCTAAAGCACGCGATTCAGCACTATCGAGGCCCTTTCCTCGATGGGTGCGAAGAGCCTTTCGCTATTGAAGAGCGCGATTTGCGCGAGCGCCGCTATGTGGAAGCGTTGGAGCGGATAGCATCCCATCACCTGTTGTTGGATGACCACCGGGGAGCAATCGAGTATCTGCGCCGCGCCCTTGCCGCGGCCCCCTATAGCGAGTCGGTTTCGCGGTCCCTCATGACCTGCCTGGCCAAGGCGGGCGAAGCGGCGGCGGCTCTCGAAACCTACCGCAGCCTTCGTCGCCGTCTCCGTACCGACCTAAGAGCAGAACCCGATTCTCAAACCACGCAGCTTTATCGCGCCATACGGCTTAATGCCTGGCAAACGGTGGACGCTAGGCCCACAAGCTCGATCCCCACTCCTTTGAACGCGTTTTTGGGCCGCAGAAAGGAGATTCAGGAGGTTAAGGCCTTGTTGGAGCGATGCCGCCTGGTGACTTTGACCGGCGCTGCCGGCGTCGGAAAAACCCGGCTGGGGATCGCGGTAGGAGACATGCTGAGGAGTGTGTTTCTTGATGGCGTTCGTTTCGTCGATTTGGCGCCGGTCCAAGATGCATCAACGATCCCATTCGCGATCGCGGCCGCCCTAGAGGTCCAGGAGCAGTCCGGCCGCACGATGTTGGAGACCCTTGCGGCCGCGCTTTCCGAACTCGAGATATTGATTGTCCTGGACAACTGCGAGCATTTGACCGGGCCGATCGCCGAGATGATCGATCAGCTTGTCGCCGCATCCCCGCGTCTCCACTTCCTTGCGACGAGTCGCCACTCTCTCGGAGTCGTTGGCGAACTTGTATGGCGCGTCCCTTCGCTACAAACGCCTGAAGCAGGCAGGCGAGGCAATGTGAACTCTCCCGCGCGCCGCGAATATCTCCTGCAGACGGATTCTGTCCGGCTCTTCCTTGAACGGTCTCCCGCGAGAGAGATTGAACCTTCCGCTGCAGAGTTGGAAACGATCGGATCGATATGCCGCCAGCTGGACGGCATCCCCTTGGCTATCGAGCTCGCCGCTTCCAGAATGAACGTGCTCTCAGCGGTTCAAATCGAGTCCCGCCTTAAGGACAGTTTTTCCCTGCTCGCCCGCGGAAACAGCAATCAGCCGCGACACAGCACCATGCGGGCCGCAATCCAGTGGAGCTGGGACATGCTGCCGGAAACGGAGCGCAGCCTGCTCATGACCTTGAGCGTTTTTAGGGGCGGATGTTCGCTTGAGGCCATTGAGGCCGTACTAAGCAACGACCCGTCCTCCTTAGATCTTGTGGCAAGCCTTGTGGACCGCTCGCTCCTCAATACCAGGGGCCAAGGCCAGTTTTTCATGCTCGAATCCATCCGCCAGTTCGCGGAGGAACGCTTGGTCGAGTCCGGCGAAGCGATGGCGGCGATGGACAAGCATCGCGACTATTATCTCGATTGGGCGGAGAAAGGGATTTCAAACCTTTATGGCCCGCAGGAGAACCAATGGTTCAGCCGGTTGGAAAACGAGCATGATAACCTGCGCGCCGCGTTTGACCACTGTCATCGCCAACCTGACAAAGAAGAAGCTCTGAGGCTCTCGGAGGCGTTGTCCCGGTTTTGGGATACTCATGGGCATTTGAACGAGGGCCGAATCCGGCTTGAACAAACCTTGGCGCTAGTCTCCGATCAGCCGGTTACCTCCCTCTTGGCGGGGGTCCTGGCTCATGCTGGATGGATGGCCATGCTCCAACACGACTGCGTCGCAGCAATCAACCATTACGAGAAGGCTCTGATCTATCTTCGCCGGGAAGGGGACGACCGCTCAACCGCCAAGGTGCTTATGTGCCTCGGAGGCGCAAACTTGTACGCGGGCGACTTTGAAGCGCCAAAGGCTCAGTTCGAAGAAGCGCTTGCCATCTTTCGTAAAAATTGAAAGACTAACCGGCACGGCCACCGCCCTTGGCAATCTCGGAGAGCTGGCTCTTTTTCGGGGAGAAACGGATGCCGCAAGGGAGTATCTTGAGCTCAGCGTTGCCACTCACAGGAAGGCGGGCGACGGACACTTCGAGGCCATCGGCCTCAGCCTTTGCAACCTGTCCCTCGCAGCTTTTCGCCAGGGCAAGCATGAGGAGGCTCGGGGGCACATCCGGTCTGCTCTTGAGAGCTTTCGAGATGGCGCGGCGGTAGTCGCCCTTCCGAGTGCCCTCACTGTACTTGCGGTTGTATGCACCAAGTTCAACGAATGGGAAAAGGCGGCTCGCCTGTTAGGCGCGTCGGAAGGACTCGCAAACTCCCAAAACTCACCTATGACGAATTTGCTTGAACGAGAACGAGCCGAGGCAGGCGTCGCTGCGGAACGGGCTTTAGGGACGCATCGGTTTAGTTTCGAAGTCGACCTCGGCAGGCATATGACGGCAGCCGAGTCACTGGCGCTGGCGTTCTCGACGTAGGACCACGCTCACGTGCCCGGAAGAAGAAGGAGGGAACCCCTCGTTTCTCGGTCGGCTAGAGCCTCCTTTCCTAAGATAATTCGCGCTTTCAGGTTCAAACACCGGCTACCCGATTTTCATGCCTCCCGCATGGGGAAGCGAGACTCTATGACTGGCCGAGTTCGAATACAAGCGCGACTGCTGCCGGACGGAGCGGCCCTAGCTATGCACTGGGATCGCTACGCGCTTGACCTTCGCCTGCGGAATCTCGTCCCTCACGATCTCGTGGTACAGCGAATCCCGCTCAATCGGGACTCGGCCTACTTCCTCGATCATGCGAATCATGTTCTCCTGGGTGAGAACCTGGGTCTTGTTGCCATGCTCGCCGTCTTTGTAGGTGATCTCGTATTCGTGAACGGTGCCGTCCGCATCGTCCGCACCGTACCATAGAGCGGCCTGGGTGACCGGAACCGTGTTCATGATCCAAAAACTCTTGATGTGCTCGAAGTTGTCCAGCATGAGCCGGCTTACCGCAATCGCACGGAGGTCCAAGTCCGCGGTAGGGTGCGGCGTTTCCTCCAACTCGGTCCCTTCCGGATGGAAAGACAAGGGTGTCATCGTTAGGAAGTTGCCCGTCTCGTCCTGCAGTTCGCGAAGCTGGACAAGGTGGTGGACGCGCTCTTCGTTGGTCTCGATGTGCCCATAAAGCATCGTCGCATACTGCTTAAGCCCCAACTTCGCCGCGGCCCGAGCCACGTTCTTCCACTCTTCGCCGTTCAGCTTCTTGCCAAACAGTTCGGCATGAACCCGTTCGCTCAGAATTTCGATTCCACCGCCAGGGAGCGAGTCCAAACCGGCTTCAATCAAGTCGGCTAGCGCCTGCTCGATGCTCACCTTGCCCACGCGGGCGATCTCTACGATTTCAACCGCGGTGAAAGCCTTCACGTGAACGCCGGGCCGGGATTCTTTGACCAGCTTCACCAGCTCCATGTAGTAGGAATAAGGAAGCCGGGGGTTGATGCCCCCCACCATGTGGATCTCGGTGATCGGCACGTCTCGGTGCCAGTCCAGCCGCCGCTTCACCTCTTCGAGGCTCATTTCATAGGGCGCGGGGCCGCCCTTCTTGGCGTAAAAGCTGCAGAACTTGCAAAACTTGTTGCAGATGTTGGTGTAGTTGATGTGCTGGTTGCGGACGTAATAGGTTCGCGCGCCATGCTTGCGCTCGCGAATGATGTTCGCCATATAACCCACCGCGTTCAGGTTCGGAGTTTGGAAAAGGCGCACCCCATCCTCATAGTCCAGCCTCTTCCCCGCTTCGACTTTCTTGAAAATCGGAAGAAGGTCTTCGCCGACGATTTTTTCGGGCGCAACTGACATGAGGGAGAATTTACCTGTTGTTTCCAGCCTCAGATGGGCATGCGAACCTGGCGCGATACCCAAGTGCCTTTACGATTGACTCATACTAGGAGCGAAATAGCATAGTGCACGAACCCGAAACTCTTGAAAGACTATGTTAGCGGTGCGGCCATATAAGCGTTAACTGTCCAGCCTATCGAAAGCCATGTTCGAACATACCAGCCACAGTCCAGAATCTTGGAACAGCCATCTTAACGGTCTTGTGGACTTCGCCCGGAAATCCACTACAAACGCTTGCGCCGCAAACCCATCGCCGGAAAGAACTCAAAAGCTGGTTGAGAAGGTGGCCCGTTTTGCCGATTCGGACATTTTGCGCGTGCTAACCACCACTGCAAACGTCCCTGAACCGAAGCGAAGCGAGTTGCAGCCCAAGTGCTCGAAGGGATGCGATCACTGCTGCTACCAGTGGGTGCGCTGCTCCATTCCCGAGGCTCTGTTTACATTCGAGGGCATCAAGAGCACTTGCATGCCCGAGGAGATCGCCGACTTGCGGGCCCGCATAGGTGTCTACGCGGCAGAACTTGTACCGGATGAATCGGGAGTGATTCCACAAGTTCCGTGTCCGCTGTTGCGGGACGGCGCATGTTCCGTTTATGAGCATAGGCCCCTTATTTGCCGCGGAGTCGGTTCCCTGGATGCCGACGCCTGCCTGGCCGCAAAGCTGGACCCTCAAAACGTAACCGTCCCCTATCTCTTGCCGATGCTCCAAATCACGGCCGCGCTCAGAAATGGATTGGCGCAGGGAATTGGTGCGGCAGGATTGCCCGGTTACGATGTCGTTCTCGCATTTGCTCTGAGAATCCTCATCGATGATCCGGATGCCGCCGCGAAATACTTCGCGGGAGAAGATGTGTTCCTTCCAGCAAAAGCCGAGTCAACGAATGTTCTACCACTCTAAGGGATTGGCGTTATAATCTCGGAATGGGAATCTTGGTCATCGTCGCTTACCGGCCAAAGCCGGGGCAAGAAGAGGCGCTTCTGGAACTGACCCGTCGGCACATTCCAATTCTGCGCGAGCAGGGCCTCGTCACCGACCGGGTTCCGACGGCCATGCAGGCGAAGGACGGCACGGTGGTCGAGGTCTTTGAGTGGGCCTCAGAGGATGCCATCTCGGACGCACACAAGAATCCGGCGGTGCTCGAAATGTGGAGCCGATATGGCGAGGCTTGCGACATCGTGCCCCTTAACGGTCTCGCGGAGACCTCGGACATGTTCGCGAGCTTTGCACCGATATCGCTTTAAGCAGCAATAATGCTTCATGCTTAAGTTCAAGTTCAGGCGGCTTACCGATGCCGAGGTCGCACTCTTCAAATCCCACGATAGAATTAAAAAGGCAGGGCTCTAGGTAAAGTGTTTCCCGCACCCCCATGAGTGACCTGTTCTTCTGCCTAATACCGTCCATGGCATGAAATACCTTGAAGCGCTTGGGAACGTCCAATAATGTTTGTTGTATAATTAGGGCCGCTTCAAGTGGGGATTTAGCTCAGCTGGGAGAGCGCTTGCATGGCATGCAAGAGGTCAGGGGTTCGAGCCCCCTAATCTCCACCACTTTTAGCAGATTCGGCTCTACGCCATTAATGGGGGCACCTGCTCTATGACTGATTTCACGAACACGTTCCGAGGTGCGCATGAGGCGGGACGAGGAGCCCTCAGAAAAGACCGCTTGGAATCTTACGAAAGGCGGTGTTCGCTTTGCCCGCCACTCCTGTTCGTTAATTGCGCCACAGGTGTTCGCTTATTCCGCCACTCCTGTTCGCTTTGCGCGAGATTCTGACCCGTTGGCGTCCGCCAAGGCGTAAACGATGGTTTGGCCGCTTTCAAATTCTGCCGGTAATCGGTTATAGATCATTCGCTCCCTCCAACCAGACCAACACGGCCCATCGAATTGGTGATGGATCGTAGCCAGTCAGGCTCCTTCCGAACCGAGAAGTTGATTCCCGCGCAGGATCAATGGTTTTTATCGTCACGACGCTTGAAATGAGAGGAAAAAATCTGGAAATCCTCGGTTGCATCGTAAGGGAATCCCGAAGATGGGCCAGGAGTAGCTGTTAGAATGAGTTGCCCGTTTTTAGCCTTTGCGAGCGGCCACAGCATCGAAACTTGGTCGCCAGATCCCGGAATCGATTGCTCAGCGTGCCAACTGCTATATTTCGCGTTGGGCGGGATTTCAAAGAGAAATCTTACAACAAAAATGAATCTATTTTCCTCTAGGTAGAACTCACCTGCTAACTTATAGTTCAGATAGATCCACCGTTGACGAGAAAATCCATGTCTGAAATAGCCCCGTTCAGTTAATGCCTCTCTTTGTTCGATGGAAGGGAGCGTTCGTGCATGGAGAATCATCGCTACTTTGCCCAAAGTTTTAGTTTCCGCTGTGCGAAGTGCGTACATGCAGCGCCTCACTCGGTCCATTTTCCGTGTATCACGCAAATCACTCGGTCCAAATGTTAGCCAAGAGGGGCAATTATCGAGCAGATGAAGGCATTCCCCGACCGAGGGCCTCTTCCGTAAATATTCGGGCGGTGAAAATAGTTGCCAATGGGTCATTATGTAGACTGTCGTTAAGAGAATCATTTTTAACAACCCCTTACGGCCATTGTTTCCAGCCGTGGCAACCTTGCCCCTTCACATTAGACGGATTGAGATACAATCCTTTTGGACAATTTCAGGTTGTGAGTGCCTGTGCAGCAACATCCCCAAGTGTCCGATAGAACCTTTGCCTGGTTACCGTCGGTCCAATGCAAAGGCTTTTGGCGGGTCGTCAATAAACCCCGTTGTAGTCCGCCGCACAACCAGCCTCCAGCGACTGCCGGAAGAGTCCGCACAAACTTAAAATGACCCGTCAGGGTGCCGGTTCCGAAGGTGCACTTGGACGCCGTAGGAAGATTAAAAAAATCCTGATTTGCGACAGGGAGGCCACTGCTGCAGTCCAGTATCTTACCGCCGCTAACTTCAAAAGCTTCCCACTGGTCTGCCCCCTTTCCGGAAGACAAATCTAACTCACACTTCCTGGTATTTTAACATGGCTTCCGCGGGTGTGCGGTTGCAGATTGAAGAGTGTGGCCGTTGCTCGTTGTAGAACCTGCGGTAGATCGCAAGCTTGATTTGAGCGTCGGCCAGGTTGTGAAAGACCTCGACATCGAGACACTCCCTCCGAAGGGTCGAGATGAAGCTTTCAGCGTATCCATTCTGCCAGGGGGAGCCAGGCTTGATGAACTTGCTTTCGGTTCCCGATAGGGAGAGGAAGACGGCGAGGCTCCTTGAAATGAACTCGGGGCCATTGTCGCTACGGAGAAACCCTGGAGCGCCGCGAGCCTCGAAAAGCCCCTCGAGAACTCTTTGCAGGCGTAGCGATTTTATGCTTGTAGCGGCCTCCAAGGCAAGGCACTCTCTGGTGAACTCGTCCTTGATCGCAAGGACCTTGAGCTTGGTTCCGTTGAGGCAAGCGTCGTAGCAAAAATCGACGCACCACACATTGTTTGGCGCCTCAGCCGAAATTGGAACGGAGCTCCCAGTGCGCTTCTTTCGGTATCGCTTCATTCGCCCCAGGCGCTCCTGCTTCCAGATGCGGTGGACCCGCTTCTCGTTGAGGGGACACATCTCGCGGCTTACGATAGCGTGCGCCATTCTGTAGCCCATATTTGGCCGCCAAACGGCCCTGAGGCGCTCCCTGAGCTCCGCATTCCGATCTGGTGGCTTGGGCCGGTACAGAGAGGCCGTAGAAATCCCAGTTATGCTTGAGGCCCGGCGGGCCGTCACTCCACGCTCCATCAGGAATCTCGCCCCCGCGACGGGTTCAGGAGCGCGATGCCGTTTTTTCGGAACAGCGCCTTTATGGCGTCTATCTCGAGATCGCGCTCGGCAAGCAGCTTCTTAAGCTGGGAGTTCTCCCTTTCGAGCTCCCTGAGCTCATGGACGTCGTCCTTCTGCATGCCGGCATACTTGCGCCGCCAAATGTAGAAGGTGTGCGAGGTCACGCCGTGCTTTCGGCAGATCGTCTCGATCGTGTCGTGCCCGGCGGCCGCTTCCTGCAAGATCCGAACGATCTGCTCTTCAGTGAACTTCGATTTGGTCATCATTCCTCCAGACGAGGAAGTGTGAGGTTATTTTGTCTTCCAAATTGGGGGGCAGACCACTTTTACGTAAGCATATGCGTTCGCAGCCGGCCATAGCTGATCGACCACTGTCCAGCGGGAAAGTTGATTGGAAAAATGTCGTGATCGAACATAGAACTCGGAATATGGGACTCCGCTTACCTTGTACCCTTGCGCTCCTACCCAGGCGAAACTTCCTCCTATTTTAAGGAAGTCGTCTTAGTTTGCGTGGCCTTTAATTTGGGGGCAGGTCAAAGCAACTCAAATAAATCGTCGAAGCCCTGCGCGCTTTGAAGTTTATCCTTCAATTTCCGGCGATACTGCCCGTCTGGCCAATGATATCGAATTTGCTTCCAAATCAGTGAACGCAACTCATCGAGGGCGAACGGCCTAACAGTGTCCGACAAAATAGGCTTAGCAGTCCATGTGGGATTCAGGAGGAATATTCCGAAATTCTGTCTCTTTGACAGTTTACGGCATTCGAGACGAACCACTTTTCGGACAAAACCATCCGGACAGTACATCTGCCACCTTTGCTGTCTTCCATCACTAACCCCCACCGACGTAAACTCGACGCGACCATTAAAGCTAGTAACTTCACCGTCTCCCGTGGCGAGTATTCCCCTATCGCAAGTCATTATCGATGATCATAAATTCGTGCCCCAAGATGTTAATAACCAGGTTTTTCGCCCCAAATGGAATAGCTAGAAGTCTTTCCGCCCGGCTCTTAGCGTATTTCCCCCATCCGTGGACGGCATTGTGTCTCTGTCAAGGCCGGTAACTCATCGCCCACGGCCTTCTTAAATATATAAAAGTTGAACGGCTGGTTGATTAGTTCCGGATGCGCTTTTCCAAGTTTGCTTCCTTGTCTGATTAACCAGTGGTGTATTACGTCACCTTCCTCGGCGATGTGACGAGTTATGCCGGATCCTTCCGGAATAATTACTCGTCTGGCCCACTTAGACGTGGCAGGCCAGGTATGGGAACCCTGCTTCCAGATTCCAAGCTCATGCGCGGCAGCTTTAACTGTAAGCTTCTCGCCGCCTCTAGCACCTTCTTCAGCGGTGAGTTTTTCGGCTGCGATCTTCCATGCTATTTTTGCCGGCGCCGTCAGTAAAGATTTGAGCAGAAACACATCCGATACTGCCAAGAATGTATCCGCTAGGCCCCAGCCGATTCTGCCGTGGGATAAATCAGATTGTGCCTGCCTGATCTGTCCCCAGACTGGTATCAAACTCACGCCGAAACTCGGCTCCTCAATGGCGTCGTCTGGATCGTCTTCGACCGGGGAAGGATGCGACCTCTCGTAGGCGGCGTTCAAAAATATCCACCTGTGCTGGACAAGTATCGCCTTCTGTTCCGGCGTTAGCCGCGAATCCGACACTATGCGGCTGAGGACGGGGTCGCCGTTTTGAGACCATTCATCCACAAGGTGCTTCAGCGTTGGTTCCAGGACATCCCGCAAGGCCCTCTGCCCTTTCTGTCTGTCAAGCATGTCTTTCAACGGGTGTTCGGCCCGATCCAGCAAGTCTTGATAACCTGTCTGGAGTCCTAATGTGTCCGTTCTCATCACCGGATTGCTGTCCGCATATTCAAATAAATTCAGCCCGCCCCAAACTCCGCTTGGATCTTTGGTGATAAACCTGCCGGTGTCGTAGTCGTAAATCCGGTAGCCAGCGCTTATCTGAGCGTAAAGACGGGTAAGGCTATCGTAGCCTTCGGTCGCGACATAGAGGGCGCCATCGGCCCCCGTGCCGTGGAGGTACACAGTTTCGCCGTAGGGTTTGTAGCGAATTGACGCTTCCAAGGTTCCAGCGTGCCCGTCCCAATAGGAAGTTACCGAGCCTAGCGCGTCCGAACCATATTCTTCGACAGACACGCCAGCAGTCACGCGGCCAAGAGTGCGGCCTTCCACCAAGTCCGAATAAACAGTTTGCGAAGGGCCGGTAAAGGTCACGACGGTAGACCAGCCCGTGTAGGCATCGATCAACAAGAGATCGGTAGTCGCCGGCGGCACGGCCATCGTGATGACAGAACCGCTGACCGTATAATCGTTGCCCGGGCCGGGGCGGAGGGTCACGCCGTTGAGATGTACGGTTTCAGTACCCGCCATCCCGGTGAAGGAGAAGATTCGCGTGACACCGTCCACTGCCGGCGTCGGGGTTTGAGAGGTGATTTGAGTAACGCCGGATGGCAGCGCGGTTAGGTAACTGACCCTCAGGCGATCGTATGCGTCAAGGGGCGTCAGGTTCGAACTCAGGGTTAGGGTCGTGCCCGACCGGGTGTAATCGTTGCTTGCGCCCGGATTAAGCGCAAGTCCATTCAGGAAGACAACCAGAGTGCCGGTGGCAGGCGTGTTTGCAAGGGTGAACTGGGTTGGGGAACCGCCAACCGGAGCCGGCGATGGCGCCTCCAATCTTACGTAGGGACAAGCTCCGCCGGTTCGCCGACTACCGGAGTCCAAGACACTACGGCGTCAGGCTCAACGTTTTGCTCAGCTTCGAGCTGCCCAGAGTTGCCGTAATACTCGCTGAGGTGGCCGCCGTCACCTTCTTTGTGGTGATCGTAAACGTGCACGAACTCTTGCCCGCTGGAATGGTGACGCTCGCGGGAACGACGACGTCCGCGTTGTTCGACATGAGCTTGATCACGTCGCCGCTGGGACCGGCGTAGCCACCAATGGATAGGGTCGCAGTGGAGCTGACGCCGCCGACAACCTGAGCAGGCGAGAGCGAAAAGCTGGTGATGGACGGTAGCCCCACGGTCAGAGTTGCGGTATGCGATACGCCATTGAAGCTTGCCTTCAGGGTCACAACGGTTGAGGCGCTGACCGGGTTCGATTTCATGTCGAAGGTTCCGCTGGTCTTGCCCGCTGCTACCATCACCGTCGACGGCACCGTCACGGCGGCGCTGCCGCCGGCTGAGATGGCCAATGTGTCCCCTACCAAGCCTGCGGGACTCGACAAAGTCACGGAGACAACAAAACTTTGTCCTCCTATCACCGACGTTGGCGCGATGCTTACCGCTTCGAGCGTGGCAGGACTCACGCCAAGCGTAACCGTCTTGGACGAACTGCCAAGGGTTGCGGTAAGCGTCGCGGTGACTGCGGCGGAGGCCGCTTTCGTCGTAACCGTAAACGTTCCAGAACTCTTTCCAGCGGCAACGGTCATGCTGGCCGGAACAACGACGTCCACGTTGTTCGACGCGAGCTTGATCACGTCGCCGCTGGGACCGGCGTAGCCATTGATGGACAGCGTCGCGGTTGAGCTGACGCCGCCTAAGACCTGGGTGGGCGAGAGCGAGAAGCCGGTGACGGACGGAAGACCCACGGTCACTGAGGCGGTTTTCGATGTGCTGTTGAAACCGGCCGTTACCGTCACGACGGTAGAGGCGCTCACCGGGTTCGACTTCAACTCGAAGGAGCCGCTGGTCTTGCCCGCCGCAACGGTCAAGGTCGATGGAACGGTCACAGCAGCGCTGCCACCGTCCGAAATGGACACGATATCGCCCGAAGCGCCTGCCGGGCCGGATAGCGTAACCGTAACGTCGCAGCCCTGCCCTCCAATCAGGGTCGTGGGCGCGATGCTTACCCCGGCCACGGTGGCAGGATTCACGGTCAGCATCTGAGTGATGGCAGGGTTGGCGCCATAGGTAGCGCTCAGGGTTACCGGAGTCGAGGTGGAGACTCCCGCAGTGTTTATCGTAAAGTTAGCGGAGCTTGAGTTTGCAGGAACGACCACGCTGCCAGGGACGGTGGCGGCGGTGCTGTTGCTGCTCAGAGTGATGGTGGTGCCGCCGGGGCCGGCGGGCCCGTTCAAGGTAACCGTGCCCATTTCGCTGGTACCGCAGGTGACCGAGGGCGTTGCCAGGGTAAACCCGTTTAGGCTAGCGGGTTCCAGTTCGACGTACACCGACAGGGTCTGGCCGCCGTAACTGGCGATCACAGCAAAGACCTGTGTCGAAGAAACCGGCGTGGTATTGATATTGAACGTTGCCGTGCTGGAGCCGGCGGGCACCGTAACCGTGGCAGGAACAGAGCCGAACGAATTACTCACAGATAGTGAGATAACGGCGCCCGCGCCTCCTGCATTGGCCGCAAGGGTCACGGTTCCAACTGTCAGATTGACTCCATACAACGTGTTCGGCGATGTGGAGAGCCCTATTAATCCGCCGTTGGTGAGAGCGTAGACGTTTTCATCATCAGAGCCAAAATAAACGGTTCCGTCGGCGCCGATGGCGGGAGAAGATTGAATTTGGCCTCCGGTTTGGTAATACCATCCGATGTCGCTCAGGTTCCCCAAACTGAACGCATAAAGATTGTCTCCCGCACCAACATAGACGTCGCCGGAAGCATCAATTGCCGGTGAAGATATTATAAGACCGGCAAGTGCGACTTGACTAGGTATTTCACCTGTTGCCGCGACTAGCTTATAAAAAATGGCGCCTGTTGTCCCGACGTAAAGAAACCCGTTCGATCCAATTGCAGCCGCAGACTTCACCGCGCCATTCAAAGATTGAGTCCAAACAAGCACCCCGGTACTACCGTTCAAAGCGTAGAAGTTGCCGGCCTCGTTGCCGATATAGACGGTTCCATCGGGGCCAACCGTGGGGGATGCTTCGACTTCGGCCCCCGTGTTGTAGGACCATATCGCCAAACCCGTCGAGGGGTTGATCGCGTAAAGATAGCCGTCGACAGAACCCACGTAAACCGTTCCATTGGAACCAAGGGCCGGCGAAGAGTCTACTTCGCCTTGGGTGGTAAAGGACCAAACTTGGGATCCAGTCGTCCCATCGATGGCGTAAACGTTGTTATCTTCCGAGCCAACGTAGACCGTTCCATCAGTTCCGATCACCGGCGATGAGAGAACTTCGCCCTGTGTGGCAAAGGTCCAATTTGCGACGCCGGTTGACGGGTTTAAGGCGTACACGCTTTCTGTCGCCCCGGAACACACATACACGGTTCCGTCCAACCCAATGGCCGGAGACGCATAGGCCCCCGGTGTGACCGACCACTTCTTGCTGCCGGCAGCGCCGTTTATTGCGTAAACCGAGTCCCCCTCCGCGCCAACGTAAACCGTGCCGTCCACTCCGATAGCCGGCGAAGAATGGACCGGGCCATTCGTGGCAAAAGACCACTTGAGGGCGCCTTGGACGCCGGGACCGAAGCCGACACCGGTGTTTTGGGCATTGGCATGGAATTTGGGCCAAGGCGAGCCGCCAATGGCGTAAAGGTTCCCGTCTTCAGAGGTAATAAAGACCGTGCCATCGGCGCCGATTGCGGGTGAGGCAATTACCCCATTTTGGGTGGGCACGGACCACTTTAGGCTGCCGGAAGGGTAGATCGCGTACACATTATCGTCAGTGGAACCTATATAGATGGTCCCATCTGATGCGATTGCCGGTGAAGAAATGATGGAAGCGCCGGTGGTGTACGTCCAAATCGTTGCCCCCGTAGAGGGGTTCAGGGCGTAAAGCTTACCGTCCTCTCCTCCCACGTAGATCGTGCCATCGGATCCAATAGCGGGCGACGAGGCGATGCCGTCAATGACTAAATAATCCTCCCATTCCTCCGCTCCGGTTGTTCCATTAAAGGCGGTTATGGAGCCACCGATAGTGGGGAAATAGACGATGCCGTCGGACCCAATCGCAGGCGCAGAACGCACGGGGGCATCTGTGTCGAAGGACCAGACTTTCGCCCCGGTTGAAGCGTTCAGGGCATAGCAGTACTCGTCATCCGAGCCAAAATACACCATCCCGTTGCTTATCGCGGCACAGGAGTGCACCGGCCCTCCGGTTGTAAAAGTCCAGTTCGGCTGCCCAGTGGTAACGTTCAGTGCATAAAAATTGCCATCGTTCGAGCCGATATACACGGTGCCGTCGGGTCCGATCGCTGGAGACCCGACAACCTGGCCCCCTGTTGTATAACTCCAGACTAAACGGTCGCTCTTAACAGCGTAAACGGTGTCGTCGCTCGACCCGATATACACGGTGCCATCTGACCCGATCGCAGGAGAACCATAGATGGGTGCGTTCGTCGGATAGGACCAGTTTTTAGCGCCGGTTTCGCCGTTGAAGGAATACAATTTATTATCTTCACCCCCAACATAAACGGAGCCATCCGCACCCACCGCGGCCGACGATTCAAAGCTGAAACCGGTGTTGTAAGACCATTTCACTTGCGGGACCGCGCCCGAAGCGACGCCGACTCCGGTGTCTAACGCATTCGCGCGAAACTTCGGCCAAGGCGCCCCGGACTGCAACTGGGCAAGGGACGAGGCCGCCAGAGTCATAGCGGCGAAATTGAATAGGGATTTTGACTTCATAAGGCAGTTTCGTAGAGTTCGCCTTCACTAACATTCTGCTTGTTAGAGCTACATCATTACTTTATCAGAAATTAGAAAAATGGTGGCGCACGACCATCAGCGGTGCTTCTTTCGGCGCCTTCCTAACGCTGCCCTTAAGTCGATAAAGGAAGGTCAGGCTTAGGGGCTAACCGACACGGCCGCGCCCTTATACTGGACGCTTTGGGAGCCGGCAGCGGGGTCCACGCCGCCTTCGCCCGGTTTGAGCAAATCGACATTCAACCGGCGCTCATGCAACATCCCCGGGAACTCTCCGTTCTGATTGCCGATGACTAGCTGCTTCTTGGATTCATCCCACAAAAACCTGATCGTAGAGTGCCGGCCCTGCTTGTACCCGTTGTTGTCGCCTTCATCCTCATACAAAGTAAACGAAGCGTTGCGGCCCGCGTAAATGCGGAGTTCCAACGGATCGGCGGGCTCTTCGCTCGTGTATTGGAGGTCCGGCCCTAAGGGAATGATCGAGCCGTCTCGTACATAAAGGGGCAGAGTATCGATCGGGGCTGAGGCCTCAATGGTTTGTCCGCCTTCTAAACGGCGGCCGGTCCAAAAGTCGGTCCACCCCGTTCCTCTTGGCAGATAAACCTGCCGCGAGCTTGCGCCCTTGTCCGTGACAGGGCAAACCAGAATGGATGGGCCGAAAAGAAACTCGTCTTGGACTGCCAGGGCTTTCGGGTCCTTCGGGAAGTCCATCACCAAGGCGCGCATCAGCGTTCCCCCGTTCTTCGTTACATTCCAAGCCATCGAATAAATGTAGGGCAAGAGGCGATACCGGAGCCGGTCGTACTTCAGCAGAGTGCTCTCCGTTTCGGGGCCGAATCGCCACATTTCTCGTGGCGTGCTCGTGCCGTGAGAGCGGAAGATCGGGCAGAAGGCTCCGAATTCGAACCACCTGGTGTACAGCTCTCGATATTCCGGGTTGCTGCATCCGCCCGGATAGTTCACGAAGAACCCGCCGATGTCGGTCGTCCAATAAGGGATGCCACTGAGGCAAAAATTGAGGCCGGCAGAAATCTGCCGCTTCAGCACCGGCCAATCGCCGGTGATGTCGCCGGACCATGTGGCCGCCCCTGTACGCTGTTGGCCCGCGAAGGCAGAACGCGTGAGGATGAAGACGCGCTTGTCCGGCGCATCCCGAAGTTGTCCGTCCGAGACGCCTGTTGTATGCATCAGCGGCCACGCGTTTAACACGAGCGCGCCGGGGCCGAGGCCGGTCGTGGTTTTACGAAGTTCGGCCATGTTCGCCTCGGGTTCTGAGGCGTCCAGCCACCAGGCATCAACTCCTTTCGACCAAATCTGATCGCGCACCTGATCCCAATAAAGCTCTCTTGCGGCCGGGTTGAAGGCATCGTAAAAGCGGTTATCCGAACGAACGGCGGGAGGATAGAAAAAGCCCTTGGCATCCAGAGCCTGATAGTTGGGATTGGGGTTGGACTCTGAACCGGCATTGAACGTGCCCCAAACCGAGATCATCACATGAAAGCCCTCGTCATGGAGAGTGGCGAATGCCGCGGCTGGATCGGGGTATCGCTTCGGGTCGAACTTGTGCGAACCCCAGGGATAGGGGTCCCAATAGAACCAGTCTTGGACAATGTTGTCGATTGGATCCTTTCGCCTGCGATACTCGGCGGCGATATCGAGCAACTCCTGCTGAGTCTGGTATCGCTCCTTGCTTTGCCAATAACCTAAAGCCCAGCGAGGAATCAGCGGCGCCTGCCCGGTAGAGTTCCGGTACTCCGGACATCACTTGGTCCAGGTCCGGGCCGTAATAGAGCACATAGTCGACCGATTCGGCGGCCTCGGAACTCCAAGCGATACAAGGTGGGGCCGGTACGGTCCATCGAAGGCGCATTGGGCGCCGCCGCCCGCCTGATAGTAGTCGATGCGCAACTTGTGCTTCGATCCGGCCGACCAATGGAGCCGCACGGTGTCGCCGGCGGGGGCATGATCCGACCAATCGTCGATAACCAAACGGCCATCCAACCAGAGCCTCACGCCATCGTCCGAGATTGTCTCAAGCGTATAGTCGCCCGCTTGGCCGGCAAGAATCAACCCGTCCACCTTGCCGAAAAGTTGGTGCGCGGCAGGCCCAAAGGGGCCGCATCATCCCAGTCGAAGTCGATTTGGCGATCCGTGCGCTGGGCAAAGGGCTTGTCGAAGTTCTTGCCTAAGAAGTATCTGCCGGTGAGGCCCCCGGGGCGCCCGGTTTCGTCAAGCAACGAACTCGCGGGAACAACGCCGGTCTTTGCGCCCACCGCGATTTCGGTGTGCGCCGCGTTGTTCCAGAGGAGGCCATAGCCTCGGCTGGAAATCAGTAACGGAATCCCGACTTCGCGGTTCGACTGTTCCTCGGTGACCATCGTTCCCCTATGGTCCAAGTGCCCGTCCTGATGCTGGCCCAAGCCATAGATTGCCTCGCCGGGATAGAGATCGAACTGGTCCGCCGAACGGAAGGCAGGCGTTCGAGCCTTGTCTTGCAGATGGATGGGCGACAAGGACCGAGTCCCCGGCTTTTCCGCGGTGATCTCTTTGCCGTT
>CAWHLK010000040.1:0-48716 GCA_963829965.1 uncultured archaeon
ACCATTCTTCAAATGTGGTGGCTTTATGTCCTCCAAAGTCAGAAGTCCGGACGGTTTTACGTCGGACATACCAACAATCTCGCCCGCAGGGTCATTGAACACAATTCAGGGCAAACTGCCTCGACGCGGGGACAGGCACCGTGGTTACTGGTGCACCAAGAAGACTTCCCAAGCAAGAAGGAAGCCTATGCCAGGGAGCGGGAGATCAAGTCCTGGAAATCGCATAGGACGATTGCAGAAATGTTGGCGAAGGAGTAGAGCATCCCGGCCCGCCGGGAGGGTCACTGGTTCGAATCCAGTACCGCCCACCAATCTCTCGCACAAACGTGAAGGCACTAAGTCCTTCAAGGTCAGAGTTTGGGGCACTCGAACAGTGCATGGTGCAAACTGTTTGCATGTTTTGCCTAGCCCTGGCCGCCCAACTCCTCAGAGTCACGACCGACACGCCAAATTTCACGGCCCCCGCCGGCAGTCAGCCGTCGATGATCCGGCCAGGCGGGGTCACGGTGATGCCGAACGGCAGATTGCTCACGCCGCGCGGGTCGCGGTTCTATGGTGGTGAAAACTGTTGGAACATCGTTCTTGCGCCCAATCACAAAACCGCAGCCCTGTTCTACAACGACGGACTGAATCTCTACCGGGACTGCAATAACCCCGCCGAAACCAAAACAACGCTTAAACGGCCTGACTTTGCGTTTTGCGGACAGTTTTCTCCCGACGGCGAGAACCTGATCGTGAGTTCCGGCGAAAAGGGGGGCCTTCAGGTTATCAATGTTCAAAACCCGGATCAAACCACCAACATCGAGGGCAACGCGAACGGCGTAAGCGGCACTTACATTAACGATCTTGTCCTTTCGCCGGACGGTCATTTTTGTTATGGCGTGGACGTGGCGAACCAAGATCTGGTCACGTTTGACCTTAAGAAGATGGTCGTGTCTTCCAGGGTAAGGGCCGGCAGAGAGCCCTACGCAGTGGCAATCAGCGACGACGGCTCCAAGTTGTTCATCGCGAACATCGGCATTTTCAACTACTCCCCGATACCCCCCAGTAACGATCCCAACTTCCACAAAAATGGGCTCTCCCATCCGCCGTTTGCATTTCCAAGCAAAGAGTCTGAGCAGGGAACCGATTTTGAGGGACGCCACGTGCCAGGAATAGGCAGTCCGAACGTGCCCGATGCCCACTCCGTTTTTGAATACAGCCTCGGCTCTCCGGATCAGCCAAGCAAGACTGCTCAAGCCAACGCGGGGCTCATGGTCCAGGCGCCGACGGAGCGTGGAAAATCTGTCGGCGCAAGCGCTCCATGCGCGCTCGCTTATGGCGGCGGCAAGCTCTTCGTGGCCAACAGCAACAACGACACCGTCCAGGTCTTCGACAACAACTTGAAGCCGCTTTCCACCATTCGGCTCAGTCCTTCGCCCCTCGTGCGAGGGTTGCGCGGCGTGATTCCTGATGGGCTGGCCCTGGACGAACCGGGCAAAACGCTCTATGTCTGCGAAGCGGGACTTGCGGCGATTGCGGTGGTGGACGTGGCGTCCGGGCGGACGCTCTATCAAATTCCGACCGGCTGGTTTCCGAGCAGCGTGCGAACTGCGGGTCCAGGGCGTATCGTGGTCAGCTGCCTCTTCGGAATCGGCCAGGGGCCTCGCGGCAAGAAAACTGCGCGAACCGAGACCGACGAGCGATACGGCTATGTTGAACTGCCGGGCATGGGCAGCGTCATCGACCTACCAACTTCTGCCGGCGAACAGGCGAGCCTGACCCAGAAAGTGCTTCAGAACAACGGCATCGTTAACGTTCCCGCGTCGACGGAGCCTTCACCCATCCCGACGCGGCCAGGCGTCAAGAGCGACGACATCAAGTACGTCGTCTACATCACCAAAGAGAATCACACTTACGACGGCATTTTTGGAGGGTTGGAGAACTCGGATGGCGAGCCTTCCTACGCGGAATGGGGCGAACATGGCTGGATTCGCGAGAAGAAGGGTGTGGACGATCAGGCTTCAGTCATGCCCAATCACTTAAAGCTTGCTCGCCAAATTCTCGGTCAGCGATAACTTCTACCTCGAGCCCGGCTACAGCGGCGACGGCCATCGCTGGCTCATCGGCGTGTACGCCAGCCTGTGGACAACCAAGCTCTACTACTCTGGGTGGAACTTCTCTACCCATCCCGACAATCCTGGCCGGATGGTGTCCTTCGAGTCGAGCGGTTCACAGATTCCCGAGGACTATGAAGAAAACGGCTCGATGTGGGAGCATTTGGACGCCAACGGAGTGACTTTCCGCAACTATGGCGAAGGGTTCGAGTTCCCAGGAGTAGATGAGGGCAGCGACACCACCAAAACCGGCGCGATAGAGCCGCTGAACATTCCGATCAACAAAGTTCTCTGGAACAACACCTGCTGGGATTTTCCGATCTTCAATACCAACATCCCCGACATAGCTCGGTTCGAGTGGTTCAAGGAGGACCTGGAAACCAACTACATCAAGAAGGGAAAGCACATACCCCAGTTCATCAACATCACTTACTGCAACGACCACGGCACCCAGCCTCACCCGGATGACGGTTACCCGTACATCTGCTCCTACATGGCCGACAACGATCTCGCGCTCGGTAAAACCATTGAGTACCTCTCCACTCTGCCGGAGTGGAAGAACATGGCCGTTTTCGTTACTCAGGATGATCCCGGCGGAGACGATGACCACGTGGACCACATCCGCTCCTATGTCCTGGCCCTTGGCCCCTGGGCCAAGAAGGGCTACGTGAGCCATGTACACAACTCGTTCATGTCGGTTCAGAAAACGATCTATGAGATCTTCGGTTGCGGGCCAAATAACATGTTCGACGCGTTGGTTGCAGACCTAGGGGACATGTTCACGACCCATCCGGATAACTCGAGATACACTCACCTGGATTCCGACCCACGCATATTTGTGGCCTCGAAGGCTTATCGTCCAAATGATCCGAAATACCTTGAGCGGCGTTTCATGAAGCCATCCATGGCAATGGACGACCCTCGATTCATCCAAAAAATGAGGGAAGGAAACGCGCCGCACGACGACCGTTAATGCCCTAAAGCATAACCGCGACCCCGATCTTCCCCTGAACCCGTCCGCGTTCTTTGGCTAGGAAGGCTTCCTGAATCTCATCTAACTTATAGGTCCGCTCCACGTGAGGCGTGACCACTCCCGATTCCACCAACTCACGTAGGTCGTCCAGAGCACCCGTGGTCACGTTGGTAAGCAAGAAGATCGCGGTGACGTTATATCGTCGCATAGCCTCAGGATCAGGCGGTTCGAGCATGGACACGATCGTTCCGCCTTCGCGCAGAACCTGAAACGAGCGCCGATAGGTATCGCCGCCTACCGTGTCCAGAACACAATCGCAGTCGGAAACTTCGTCGTCGAAATCGAACTTCTTATAGTCGATACACTCATCGCAGCCGAGGTGCCTCACAAAATCCAGTCCGTCCCCGGTTGCGGTGCAAATGACGTAGGCTCCCATGTGTTTGGCGATCTGGATTGCTACCGAGCCGATTCCACCGGAGCCGCCGTGAATCAGAATTCTCTGGTTCGGGCGAAGTCTCAGCTGCTCTTGCAGCGCTTCGATCGCGCTTGTGCCGGTTAGCGCCAACGATGCCGCTTCCACATAACTGACATTGGAAGGCATCCGGCCGATGAGGCCGCTGCGCGTGGTCGCGAACTCGGCAAACGCTCCGCTCCCGCCGGCAAGAACGCTCGCCTGACCGTAGACATCGTCCCCATTTCTGAAGTCGATAACACCCTTGCCGACGGCTACAACCTTGCCCGCAAGATCAAACCCGAGAGTGAACGGCGGATCGATTGAAGCCATCCGAGTCATTTGCCCCTCGCGAATACTGGTATCAACCGGGTTGATGCTTGATGCGCGAACCTGGACGAGCACTTGACCTTCCCTAAGTTCCGGCTGGGCGACATTGGCGACCTTCACCGCGTTGGCGTGGCCGTAGCTGCTGATTCTTGCTGCTTTCATGGTTTCTCTCCTTCTGCCGCAATTGGCGGAGCCAGTTCCGGCATTTCTGTTTACGCCAGTCGAACAAACAACCCGGTGCCTGGGAGACGTAAAGACCGCGAAAGCTGCAAAACGGCGGGTCTTCCGTCAGGAGAGATAAGTGAGCTACTCCGGGTCGCCAAACTTGTCTGCAATGAGGCCGTAATCGTAGCTCGTGTATTTTGGAAGGAGTTCTTTTAGTTCATACAAGGCCCTTGCGCCCCTATCGGTATCGCGCAACAGCTCTATTTTGAGTGCGGGACAATTGAAGTCCGTAATTAGCAAGTCCCAGGCATCGTGATGGACATTGAATCTGCGGTTGACAAACTCCTCCGGAACGGGGATCATCGGTGTCCGAGCTTGATGTCGCTCGACCAATGCTTTGCCCACTTCCTCGTTCGAAACATAAGCGCCAACCTTGTAGCCAAGGCTACGCAGAAGACCAGGATAGCGCATTTCATAAAGGCGGATCAGCTCCCACTTGGCGTATTCAGAGCGGTAGTCCGCCACAAATGTGGGCAAGAAAGTCTTCTCGAAGCATTCCTTGCTGAAATTCCACAGATAGCTCATTGTGTGCCAGGTGGTTTGGTAGCTCTCCACCACACCCCAAAGATCGTAGTCCTGCCCGTTCATCTCCGCGAACATTCTCTTGTGGTCGGCCACGGGGAAAAAAACACTGTCATTCGCAAGCAAATAACGTTCGTATTTAAGATCCTCTGGGCTCAAATCCTGGAGGGCCAGCCAGTATGCACCCATGTCCCGGGCAGGTTCACATGCGGGGTCTTTTTGGATGATCCGGCGACAGGATTCTGGCAGCTTGTCAAACTCCTCGTTTCTCGTGCTGCCGGTAACGAATATGAACTCGCAGCCAACTTCCTCCAAGGCCTCAAGAATCCGCAAAACGTAGGGGCGGACAAAGCCGTCCGGGTCGTAGTGAATGAAAGCGCAAAGAGTGCCCTTGCCGGTAAGGGGCGATCTGTCAATTCGACGCAGGGACCGGACATTGATTTCGCGGATGATCGAAGGTTGTGGCCCAGTTGCCAAACGGGCGGAATGACGGCGGATCAGTCCAACATCGTAAAAACTGGGCTCGATGATCGGCGCCAGCTGATCGACCGAAAAGACGTCTGGGTGGCGCAGCAACTCAAGCTTGAGGGTCGGCGACTTGTACCACGTAAGCGACTGGCGCCAAAGATGGATGGTGGGATTCACGGCAATTAGGGAAAGGCTGGTGCGGTTGTACGCATCGTAGCCCTCGAACATGATCTCAACTTTGCATAGCGCTCCGGTTCTTAGGCCAAGTTCCATGGCGTGAATTGCGGTCCAGTATTCGAAGGCGTAGATTTGGCCGGTCTTGGTAAGGACCGGACGTTCCTCGAACCTCTTGACAAAATCATCGAGGATGCCCGACTTCACAGCCCTGGTGGAATAGCCAATGAAGAAGCTCTGCACATGGTATTCGGGAGAGCCCGGCTTGCGTTGAACCGATTCATGGATTCCCCAGACGTCCAGGCTCTGAGCTTCGATCCGCGTGATGAGGTCGCCAACCGGATTCATGGGGAAATAGACGCTGTCGTTCACGCAGAGAACATGGTTATAGCGATCGAACCGATCCCGGCAGTGCTTGATCGCCAAATACCAGCTTCCGAAGTCCCTGCCGTAAGAATTACGCAAGATGAACTCGGAGCAAAGATGGGTGATTTTCATCCACTCCGATTCCGATGCGCTCCCGCTGACAAATACAATCTCGCAGTCCATCGTCTTCAGCCCTTCCAGGTAGCGCACAACGTGCGGATCGATAAGGCCGTCCGCGTCATAGTGGGCAAATAGGCAAAGATTGCGGCCATCTTTGGATTCGCCTTGCAGAATGGAAAGCACTTTGGGCGTGTAATCCCGGTTGTAGAGCTTTGCTTTTCCCTGCCGGATCAACGGGAGTGTAACGAACACAAAATATTGAAGCGCAGATTCATACCTGCCCGCTCTAACCGCGACCCTGGCCTCCGGATGGGCATCGTAGAAATAGCTCTCCACAAAGTCGTAATGAAGCCCATCAATGGTTACGGAAAGCGGCTGAACGTCTTCTTCGACGTCCTCGACGCCATGGCGCACCAATGCCTGCAGATCGGGATCAAGAAAGGAAGGTTTTGAGCCAGATTTGATCTGGTCGTAACCAATGAGCACGAAATGGGAAACGCAGTTCGGATAGACGCCTGCTTGGACGGCCGCCTTGGCTTCCGGAAAGAAGAACCCGTAGGTTTCCTCGCAGTATTCGTAAGACCGTCCATCTACCGAGAATGGAAGCACGAGCCCCAGGACTGCGATCTCATTCGACCCGTAACGCGCGAAATGCAGGCTGGCCAAAACCGGCGATGCACCGTAGCAGGGATCGCGTAGCAACTTACGGTAGTTCAGCGCCTCCAGCTTCGGAACGTAGGCCCAGTTGCTAATAACTGAAGGCAGGTTCTTTAAAATGAGAAGCCAAATTTTGATACGGACCTTCATTTAGCTCTCAACTCCAGGCCGCCACTGCCGCAAACACATACCAGCCACTAGGAATATAACCAATAAAAACTCAAAATAGTTGCGACACCTGGATCCACCTTCAAATCCGGGAACTTGAAGCTGATAGTCAGCAGGTCCCAGGCTTCATATCGGGTGTTGAAGTTTAGAATCTCCTACCGCTTCGGAAGTGGAAAGCCAGGAAATCTCTCCAAATGCTTGATGGATTCGAGGACGGATATCACCGCCCATTGTTCAACCGTTCCTCATGGCGCAGGATCAGACCGGTGTCGTAAAACTCTTGATCGACTATAGCGGCTAACTCGGCGTAATCAAAGACATGTTGGTGATCGTCTCTCAGGAGTTCGGTCTTTAAAATCGGCGAGTGAAAGCCACTAACCGACGATTTCCATAAGTGGATCGTAGGATTGACATTCGAAACAGGCAATCCTCCTGGGTTCGCTCCTGAATGCTCCTTATAAACTTCGTCAATGCTTATGAGAGCCCCCGTGCGTAGCCCCAGAGCCTGGGCTGCCGCTGCAAACCAAAACTCAAACACATGGATTTGACCAATTTTGCTAAGCACCGGATGGCTCTCAAAACGCTCTAGAAACTGGTCCACGAGTCCCGCTCTAATAGCCTCCCTCGATAAGCCAAAGAAGAAGCTTTGAACATGATATTGAGGCAGGTCTTTGGGATGAAACGGCAGAATTTGTTGGGACTCATGCACTCCCCACAGGTCCAATCCCCTTTTGTCCATTTCGTCGATCAGATGATCGACCGGAAAAAGGGGGAAATAGACGCTATCGTTTGCCAATACAACATGGCGATATAGATTCAAACGCGCCCGCCATTCTTTCAGGGCCACATACCAGCTTCCAAAGTCTCGACCGTGCTCATTGCGGTAAATGAACTCCGAACAAAGGTGCGCAATCTTGGACCATTCGGCTTCGGTTGCGCTTCCGCTAATGAACACGATCTCGCAATCCATCGTCTTAAGACCCTCCAAATACCGGATCACGTAAGGATCAACTTGGCCCTCGGAGTCGTAATGGGCAAAAAGACAGAGGGTGCTTCCCGTCTTAGAGCTTCCCTCGTAAACTCGTTCCAGTTTGGGGGTCAACTCCTGGCGGTAGGGTCTGACCTTGCGGGCCTCGATCTGTGGCAAAGTCACGCTTAGAAAATGGTGTATGAGGGAATGGTATTTGCCTTCTAAAACCGCTTTCTCGGCTTCAGGATGTTCCTGGCGGTAGAGGGATTCCACGTAATCGTATTCCAATCCACCGGCGCAGAAAGCCAAGCGCCGCGTTCCGTTCACTACCGCCGCGGGGTCCAACTCGGCTAAACGGCGGATAACCGGATCGAGATAGGCGGTTTCTTTCCCCGCCTTCAGTTCCTCAAAGCCTTCCATAACGAAGTAGCTGAGTCCATTTGGATATTCGCGGGACGCCACAGCTTTTTGGGCTGAAGGGGTCAGAAACAAGTAGAGGTCCTCGCAATAACGATAAGCCGTGCCGTTAACACTAAAGTAAAGGGGGCGAAAGCCGTCGATTATTTCTTTGAATCCGCACGCATGAAAATGGACGGCCGCTAAAACTGGTGAACTCCTATAAGCCGGATCTTCCAGAAGCTCCGGATAACCCAGCGATTGCAGTTTGGGCGCATACCGCCGATATCGCCACGCCGGCGCGAGGTGCTTGAGCTGCAACAGTACGGTTTTAACGCGTTGAGTCATCGGGTTGCACGAATCGTCCGCATCCCTCGAAGAAGCTGAATTGAGTTCGCGCAGGTCATCGAATTGTCAGTTGGCAGGCCCTCGGAACCGAAATCCAATGCAGTTAAGTCGAGTGGATGGCACGAAGTAAAGCCTGTAAGCGCAGTGTAAACCTTGCGGATCGATCCCGGACCAGGACCCGCCACGCAAGATGCGATAGAGTCCGTACACCGATCCGGTGGGATTCTCTTGTCGTTCAATCGAGTATGGGCCGCACCAATCCAAGCACCATTCCCAAACGTTCCCCGCCATGTCCAAGCAACCGTAAGGGCTGGCGCCAGGTTGAAGAGAGCCAACCGGCGCAGTTCCCAGTTTTTGAGCGTCGACCGACGAATGACAGTTTCCGGGATCCCAATCGTTTCCCCATGGATACTCTCGGCAATCTGCGCCCCGTGCTGCTTTCTCCCATTCAGCCTCTGTCGGCAAATCACCTCCCTTGAGCACGCAATAAGCCCTGGCATCGTCCCAGGTCACGTTAACCATGGGGTGGTCATCTAACCAGCCCCACGCGGGCTCGTTGTTTTTCCAGTCAAATCCATACCCGGAAACATCAACAAAATCACGAAACTCGGCCACTGTAACCGGATTCTCTCCCATAACATAATCTTGCAGGCTCACCGTATGGATAGGTAGCGCTCCGAATACCGGACCGCCCATCCTAAACTCGCCCGCGGGGATCAGTATCGTTCCGGAGGTTACGCTCACCGCGGCGACTTCTCGACCTCGCCTAGATAGCCTTCATTTAGCGCCCAGCGGCAAAGTCCTTCGCCCGCCAGGTAGGCATAAGGATCTGGAAACAGCTCCTTTAGGTCGCCACGCTGCCGATAGAGTGTTCGGAGTTCGTTGGGAATCTTGGCTCCGTTGGGGAACCGCGCGAAGAACCATTCTCGATCACCAAGCTCGGATTGCCCATGGCGCTGAAGTTCGGCCTCGTACCACTCCCAAAGGTCGTGAATCAAATGGTTGCTGTCTGGAAACAGGTAACGCCGAACGCCCTCACCCGCGCCTGAATCGTAGCCACTAAAATGATAGAACTTCAACGGCTTCCCGTCAACCGTGATTTCTCCGGCCTCATTGGCGGCGATTTCCCGCTGAGTAAGATTCCAGGTCGCCACATCGTATTCCGGGTCACGCAAAATATATAGCTGATCAAAAAATATGGGCGCCAAGTCGCACCAGCGCTGATCCGTGAATAGGCCGGTCGGAATATCGTCGAAGCAATAGTTAAGGAGTCGGCTAGCCCACCAATCCATAAACTTTTCGCCTTGGCCGTCGGTCCGGCATGCCATGAAGCCAAGATTGAATACGCCCCACCGCAGCGATCCGATCTCGTTGTTGAAGATCGCGCTCGGGGTGGTTTCCGGTTTGCATTGATGCGGCGCCAACAGGATCGGATGCTCATCGAGCAACTCGTCAAGGGGGGAGAGATCTCCGAAAACTGCAATGTCCGGATCCAAGTACATGATCTTGTCCAGATTGTGCAGGTGAGTTAAATAAACTGCGGCGACACCCTTGACCGCGGTGCAAATCTCGGTCACGCGATGCTCAAAAATGAAATCCTGCCTCTTATTGAGCGGTAGCTGGTCAATTTCGATAATTGAAGCGAATGGCTCTTCGTCGGCCTTGATCTCGGAAGGAAGGACATCGCATAGAATGACGTGCAGCTTCCAGTCCGGGCAAAACTTCGCAATGGACTTAGCCAAAACGCGCGCCTTCGGAATGTAGTTATTCGTAATCGAAGTGAAAATATGCATGGGGCGGTCGCGCGGTCAACTATACGAAATTCGAGATTAGATCGATATTAAACTCAAGACGTGGGTATGTTTTGAGCCGCTCCCGGAACTCTTGAACATGACGAGCGACCTGGTCCCAATCTCCAAAATACTCCAATACGTCCTCCGGCTTTTTGAGCACGATCCCGCAGTCCTGCTTCTCAACGAACTTGGGAACGTTACCGCCTGCTTCGCACGTCACGATGAAGCATCCCGCAGCGTAAGCCTCGTGTGCGATGATATTGAACGTCTCCGGCCAGATCGGGCAAATCACAGCCACGTCGACCAAGGTTTCCCGCAAGTTAACCGTCATCGGGCTTAACTCATCGTCAGAAGACTCCACATCCCTGTGCCGCAGCGTAAGTCTGCCTGGGCTCAATCCCAGATGGAAAAAGTTGTACTTTTTGTGAGCCTCATACTTACTTACCAACGCTTGCCACCCAGAGTAGCCTTTATGGTGCTGCCCGTTCCCGGGGTATGCAACCCGAATCACTCCATTTACCATCCCCTGGGACAACGGTTCCGTGGTGGTTGAAACGCTATACAGAGGCAAAACTTGGATCGAATCACGGTGTTCCGGAAAGGCCCGCAGCCATACCTCCTTTGCTGCCTCTGACGGCGTCACAAACGAGAACTTGTATTTGGCAAGCAAACTCTGGAAAGCCGGGTAGGAAACCTGCCGGTCTTCGTTGAACTTGCACAGCATGCAAACTTGGCTGCTGATCGGGGGCGCCCCGCAGTAGGTTCGCCCATTCCTGAGCAGCGTATAGGAAGGGCACGCGGTGAAGTAATCGTGGATCCACATGATCCGCTTGGCGTTGCTGGATGTGTCGAATTCTGTCTACCGTGGCGATATCCATCCCCATCATGTGGTGAATCTCCACAAAGGTCACCAGGTCGTTCACGCCCTCCGCCACTTTGGCGATTCCCTCGTTCGGCAGGCTGCCTGCTTTCTTGGCGTTTACGGAAACGAAATACCTGTCTTCTCCGGCTGGACAGAAATGCACGTGGGCGAGTTTGTGTGAAACTAGATACCTGCACTGCTCGCGAATTACCTTTTGCACGCCGCCGGTGTGGGTCGCGAAGTCATCGTGGCTTATTGACAAAACCAACTCGTGGCCCAAATCGCGTATCGATCGGACCACCTCGGTAACAAGCTCCTCGTCCGCGGAGTCCAGGAACGGGGGAGCACTTGACGCTGTTTCCAGGTCGCTGCCGCTATGTTCGTCGTATTCTGGTCGGGCCTCCAAGCTTGCTTCATGGCCGGCGGGGGCCTCAGCGGTCACAGCAATTTCCAAAGCAGGCTCGTCGCCGGGAATTAGATCAGCCCTGGGGTCCAATCCCTGGGACTCGGGCAAGCCAGGAACGGCACGCCGTCTTCCTCGCAATAGAAACTTAAGCCCCCTAAAGAAGAACCGCGCCGTCTTGTACCGTGAGGAACCGGTCGGAGCGACCTTGTTCTTTAGCTTGAGGAATCTTCCACCCCACACCATCTGAGGCGATGATCCAATCACGCGCTCCATGTCCTCCAGCTCGGAGATTCGTCTTTCTCGCGCTGCAATTTGATAGGCCCGGTCATCCTCCACCAAACGGTATTCGCGCTTCCAAACGTGGACGGTGTGCCTCAACTCATGTGCTTCGGCTTGCATATCGCGAACAACATCTCGGTAGTGCTCGAACTGGAAGACCCGATCTTGAAGGGCCGCCATTCTGGCAGAAAGATCTTCATTGAAGAGTTCCAGCTTGAACATCTTCTCGCCGGCAACGCGCAGTTCGTTCTCAAGGTCCCCGATTTTGCTATCGACCGATCCGGAAAGCCTGAACTTCATCTCCTCTTCAATGTGTTCATTGAAGACCGGTCCTGCCATGCGGCACAATTCCAGGTAGAGGATGGTGGCATCGTCCAAACCGAGGCTCACCATGGCATCCATGATATTGGAGCTAGCATGGCGCAAATCCTTTTTTACCAGCGCCGAGGCGGCGGCAATTGCATCCTTATCATGTTCAAGACCGCAAAACTCGAACAGCCTCTCCGTTTCTTTGGCGGCATTGTAAAAATAGGATCCGTAATGGGTGCACAAAGTCGGAATGCACTTGCTGCCTTCCACCACATCCTCGTTGTAGCGGAACCAAAGGTTTCGGCCAAAAGCACGAGTGGCATAGCCGCGTTTATTTAGAGAAGCACTGACGTCGAGCGGGTTTCGCACACAGAGCACGACCTGTAAATCTGGGATCAGGTCTCGCCAAAAATCCAGGGTTAAAGCGGTTCGGGGGTCCTTCCATCCCCACGGCGCCTGCTTGAAGGTTCCGATCAGGGCTTTGGCTTCGTTTCGCAATCCATCGAGTTTGGGGTTAGAAGTCCAAGCTACTGGAAACTCGGGAGGAACATCCCAGCCGCCGCCGAACGCTTCAAGTATCCGCTCGTTGATTGAGAGAAACTTGCGATGCTCAAAATAGCCGTCCGGGTTGTCCCCGGCCGCATGTGCGACGTCTGCGTCGTCGCCCAAGTACAGGCCGCCTTGCAATAGCAAACGGGTAACCATGGAGGTCCCCGAGCGATGCATTCCCGCGATACATACAGGCATATTTAATCGGTTCGAAGCGGACGTTGACTACACTGATCAGCATCCCACCTGGCTAATCCTGTTTTATCGCTACGTTCCCCTTTGCTTCGCATAGCGGGTAACGACCGCAAAGGGTGCAAAGTTCCCGCTGGAACGCTGCCCTTGCGGCTGGCTATAGCAGCACGCGGAGCTTGAAAGCATGCGGGGGTTGCTGCCATCATAACTCTAGAAGGTTGATTCGTATTTCGCTTCACTTTCCTCTTATGAGCATCGGCGTGCCAGCCTATTACTTTCATGGGCGATCCAACGAACTCCGCAAAAACGATTGCACATAAGTTACGAAGCAAGCTTGGCGCTCTACGCCGAAAGTTCCTCAACGCCCTACCCGCAACGCATGCCTCGATCCCGGGAGGCGAAACGCCGCCAGGTTCCCGGCCCGCCACATTCGTGGAAAGAAGCAGTTCGCCCTATGTGGACGAGGCGAATCCGGTCGGACTGTATGCATTTTATTGCCCTTCTAACAGTGAGATTGCTCAACCAAGTGGAGGTTCAAGCTACGGCCAGGAAATTGAGCCGTTGCTCGAGGGTTGGCGCGAGGACAGTTCCAGAATCAAGCAGGAGATCGAACTTGCAAGGCATTACGGCATTCAGGGCTTTGTGGTGGAGTGCGATGCTGATAACCAGGATTTGGCCATCCAACTTGCGCATGACCTCTCGCGGGCCAACGATTCTGGTTTCTCGTTCTGCGTGAGCATTCAGGCCCAGGAGCCTGCAGTCATCGAACGGATTGAAGCGCTGTTCGCTCTACCTGGCTACAAGTGTTTCTCCGGACGACCCTTGCTCGTCGTGGAGTCACCACACGCAGAGGATCTTTCTGATTTGCTCCCGCAGTTAGGCGGCGATTCCAGTCCCCTGAAGCGCCCCTTCCTAGTCTTCGCAGCAACCCGCGAGTTCGCCGGCGATCCTAAAGCCTTTGGGGTAGACGCCATTTTGCAGCTTGCACCCAATACTGTCAGGTCCTCACGATTCCGTCCGCGCAAAGTCTTTGGTGAAACCCAAGCGCCGGTCTACAGCGACTACCGCTTGATGCAGGTCATGGTCGAGCGCCCGGTCAAGGACTACGCTGACTTTGAGGCCGTTTATTCTGGCTGGAGGTCCCAGGATGCCACCTACGCATACAGCGACCCCATCTATTACGAACGATGGCTCACGGGAGCCTCCACGCGAACGGCAAAGAACAAGAACCTTCCCGAGGCCGTCGTGTTTATAAAGTCTTGGAATGACTTAAGGCACGACGCAACGCTGATTCCTGATCGTAGATTCGGCTACAAGCTGTTGGAATCGACATTTTCGGCGTTGAGAGCAACTGAACCCATCATCTACAAAGGAACCCGGAACTTTGATCTCGAAGAGTTTGTGGCGCGGAGACCCGAGTTGAGTTACAAGCCCCGCCCAACAAGCCCATAGTTATCATGCAAATGGGAGGCGTAGCTTCCAACGCGGCCGCCACTGCCTTGCGCGTTCACGGCCTTCCCGATCCCGTGATTCACGTTCATGTTTTGAAGGATTTGGACCAACGCATAGAAGAAGCAGTTCGCGATCTCCCAGACCCCTCCATTGCTTTGTGGGGCTACGTCCGGGCCAAAACCATACGGACTTGGATGGATTGTGCCGATCAGAATGTAGTCTGGAATGTCATCACCATTGTTCGGGATCCCGTTTCCCGGGACATGTCCGGCTTTATCAACAACGCGCAAGGGTATCTGCCCGATATCTATGAGCGCATCGAACGCGGAGACGTCGTGATCCATCAACTCCAGGATCTCTATCTCTCAATCCCCGTCTGCTCTAAACTCAGCGTCTATTACGACAACTATTTTGAGCCCGTATTCCCGTTTCATTTGGCCTCTCTGCCCTACGAACACGGCAAAGGATACGTGATTGCGGAAAATCCGCCTTATCGCTTACTCACCTTTCGATACGAGGATTTGTGGAGGACCTGGACTCAGGGTATCCGTGACTTTTTAGGGATTCAAAACTCCACGTTTCCCGAAGCCAACAAGACCGAGGACAAGGCAGTTGGAAAGCTCTATCGCGATTTTAAGAGCCTTCCGTTTCCGGCCGAGTATGTGGATGACATGTACAACGATCCCGTTGTTCGCCGATTTTATTCCGAGGAAGAATTGGCCGATCTAAGAGCGCACTACATAGAGGGAGGTTCGTAGCGGCTTCGGAACTTGCGGAAGTCTCCCTACTGTTGCCATCATAGGTGCGCCCCTCCGCTCTCACAAACCCTCAATGAGCAAGTCTTTCGTAGACCGAAGCGAACTGCCCTACCAGCCTGACGGCAATCCCGTTCAGCTTTTCGCCTCTACAGCCCGCACCAGGACAAGCCCAAGTCGCCGGATACTGAAATTGCGGAGTTTTATCCGGATCTCGACCCATTGCTCTCGAGGCCTTCGGCCAAGGATGAAATTGAGCTGGCCAAGCATTACGGTTTCAGCGGGTTCGTGGTGGAATTCGAAGCAGACCACGGTCGGGAAGCCCTTGCCGCCGCCCGACGGATTGCCGAGGCGTGCGATGGGGCCTTTTCCTTTAGCGTCAGCATCCAATCTTCTACAAAGCACACCGTCCATGAGGGCGTCTCTGAGTTGTTCAAGCACCCTCGCTACAAAAGATTGGATGGAAGACCACTTGTTTTTGTAGAGTCAGCGCCCTCAGATTCACGAATGAGGAGCCGGCAGGAATATGAGAACGAAAACCCGTATGTGGTTCTCGCCGCGACGTCGGAGTTTTCGGGAAACCCAGGGCAATTTGGGCGTGGACGGTGTGCTCCAACTCGCGCCGCACACCGTCTTCTCGTCGTTCTGGCTCCCCCGCCATGTTTGGCGAAAGCGGCACTCCGGCGCGGCTGAGAAGGCCATCTACAGCTATTACCGATTGGTCGGCGTGATGACGCGCCGTCCCTTCGGGCACTACGCCGATTTTGAGGCCGTCTATACGGGATGGCACTCAAACACCGGTCCCGCGGCGATCGCCTACGCCTACAATGATCCGTTGTACTACGAGCGCTGGCTCACTTCGGCCTGCGCGCGAACCGCCAAGAACACGAACCTGCCGGAGCCAATAGTGCTGTTGAAGTCCTGGAATGACTGGGCTCACGGCGCCACCCTCCTTCCCGATAAGAAGTTTGGGCTATCGCCAATTGGAATCCACAAAGAAGGCTCTGGTCGCGGCAGGCCCGGTTATTTCCGCCGGAAAAAGAACGTACAACCTGGCTGATTTCGTGGTACCGGGCAGCGAGTTGGAGGGCATTCCAAGAAAGCCGATCGTCGTCATGCAGATGGGCGGCGTTGGGTCCACTGCAGCCATCAATTCCTTGCGAGCATTAGACCTGCCCGATCCGGTCATCCACGTTCACGTCCTGCATGATTTGGACAAACGGATTGAAGACGCCATTCGAGATCTGCCCGATCCCTCCATTTCGCTTTGGGAATATGTGCGGTCCAAATCGATTCGCGCATGGATGAAGAAGGCCGACGACAAAACCGTTTGGAACGTGGTGACGATCTTGCGCGATCCCGTCGCCAGGGATATTTCCGGATTCATCAACAATATCCAGGAGTTCGTTCCCGACGTGGAGGAGAGGCTTGATCGGGGAGATCTGGATATCGGCATGCTTCACGATCTCTATCTCTCCATCCCGGTTCGAGCCAAGCCGAGGGTTTATTACGAAGAGTTTTTTGAGCCCGTATTCCCGTTCCATATGCCAACGCTTCCTTACGAGCATGGCAAAGGCTACGTGATCGCAGAGAATGATCCTTACCGACTCATCGTTTTCAGATACGAGGATTTGGGACGCGTTTGGTCGCAGGGAATCCAGGAGTTTCTTGGAGTTGCGGGATGCCGGCTTCCCGAAGCGAACAAAACCGAGGAAAAGCTTGTGGGAAAACTCTACAGGGAATTCCGGAAGCTTCCGCTTCCCGCCGAATATGTTCACAAAATGTACGGCGATCCGGTGGTTCAAAGGTTTTACTCTGCCGAGGAAATCGCCGCCTCCTGTCATCGGTACACGAACGGCCTCAACGACTAACTACCAAAAGCCTATCCGCCGAATGCGCACCTCGTCGCCGGGAGTGCCCTTGGGTTCGGGGTCGATTCTCAGGCCAACGATCGCGCCCTTGTAGAGGGGATTGCGGGCCAGATTCACCGTGTAGGTGTGGTATCGGGCGTCGGGGATAACCCTGAACTTTACGGACTTCTTCTCTTCTAAATATGGGTATTGCCAGGTCCCGAAAAACACCCGCGCGTTCACGTCTCGGGTATTAAAAGCAGCTTCAATCTTGAGTTTCGGGGCGTCCGAAGCGCGCCAGAACCCTGCGGGCCCGATAAGTTGCGGGGCGTCCTTGTCCAGCTTGATTCTAAGTTCCCCTTGAATGGGCCAGCCTGTATCGGTTGCGTTCACGTAATACCAATGTTGTCGGTCGTTCTTAAAGATATAAGCCGGAGGCTTAGGACGAGGAACGCGAGCGTATGCGTAGTCTCTAATATCGTCCAAAGACCCCACTACCAGATCGTAATCGAACGTGTAGTCAATATTTGAATCCAGGATGTCAGTGTATCTAGGCGAAATGTAGCCGGTCGGGACGTCCTTTTCGCCACCGACTCCAGGCGTGCCAAAGAACATACCGCCTACTTCCTCAACCTTTGGCTCGACGATACCGATGCCCGAACCAGTCTTATCAACCAGGGCGGCCCAGCATTCCGGGGAGTAGATCGTTTTTCCCGGGTAGCTGCTCTGAGGGGGCTCATTGGTGAATTGACTGACCGGTTGATTGTCGAAGGGTTTGTCTCCCGAATAGGTCATGAATCTGTACCAAGGAGCATTCGAATAAATGGCGGGCAACTCTTGGACCCGCGCCGGGTACTGGGTCAGATCGGACCGATGGTTGATAAGTCGATTGTGCACGTGAGCGACATTGCCGTCCAGCCAGATGGACTGTTCGAAGATGCACTCGCCCGGCTCGTTGTCTAGCGGCCACTGCATGGGAACGCACCGAAGATGCATGTAAGCGCCCATAGATTCGAACTCAATGGTGTGCGACGGGTGGTCATAGTAGTCGCCCGTCTGAATGGGGTTCCAGCCCAAGTTTTGCCATGCCTGGGCCGGTTGCTTGCCGTTAGGCGCGTAGGGCACCGGACCGCTGTAAAACGACATCTGGATCTGCCGCCCCAAGTCCCGATTGTTGACCATGTTCGGCCCCCCATCTTGGGAAAGGTAAACGATTGCGCCGCCCTCACCAAGATCGACGCCAATTTTTATCACGCCATTGTCCAGAAATCTCTGGCCATTCAGGGTTTGGGCGTTCGATGCGGAACTGACCGCCAGGGCGGCAATAAGCCCGGTGAGAGGGCGCGGCTTCACAAACCTACCCATGCCTCGGCAGTAGCGCTTGGTATTGCGAGCTCACTTTGAACTGCCCGGCTCCGAGGTTCAAAATGATGGGTGTTGGGGTGGTGACCGTTAAGCGGATATTGCTTTGAGTGGCAGCCCATTCCACATGGAACTTCTGCCCGCTGGGCATCGGGATGTCCCCCGAGGCCGAGCGCAGATCCCCAGAGTGGATGTTTACATCGTACACGTTCTCTCCAAGATCAAAACGCGATTTGAATCCAAGAATATAACGGGTCAGTTGCCACGATGGGCAACCCGACCACTCATGGCAGAGCGACCATCGAGCATCAAAGACCTCCGGCCACGTCGTCCACCCTTGAGCAAGAGCCCAGCCCCAGCACTTGCGGTATTGATCCAAGACAAATTCGGTTTCGCCGTGATCCAACAAGGCGGCCAAGGCGAAATGGCAGAAATACGGCGTCATCAACCGGTTGTTCGAAACCGATGGATCCGAAAGGCGCGGAGCATCCTCTTCGTTCGGGAAACAGGCAAGCAGGTGGCCTTCAATGCTCTTTATGCAAGCCTTGAGGTCCGCCGGGTCCACCAGGCCGGCCAACAGCGCGAGCGACGCACGATGGTAGCCCACGTTACTCCACCCTCCGGGCCTCTGTGTCTCTGTCCTTAGCCAGACTCTTACTACTGCAAGGTCGGCCGCCGCCCAAGCGGCATCTTGCTTGGACTTGTCGTCCAAGCCGAGGGCGTTGTGCCAGCGTTCCATGGCCCTGAGCGCCATAAAATACTCGATGTTCAGGGCCATATCGCTTGGCCCCGCGTTCGGGACGTAACCCCAATCGATGAACTCCCAACCCAGGTCTCCCTCAAGCCCTTCCGGCGTCATTTTTGACTGAAGGGCGCCGATATTGCGCTCTGCGGAAGGCAAGAGCTCGGTCAGCAAAGTCTTGTCCCCGCTCAACTCCCAATAATGCACGCAGGCGCTGACCCACAAGGCTGCATAAGTGGAAACGTATTGCGGCTGCCCGGGCTCTACTCCGGCTACGAGGCCATCGGCCCGAGCTGACTGAGCAGCCTGCACCAAGGCCTTTCGAGAGAGCCCCAGGTCTGAAAAGGCGGCCGCGCAATTATCGGTCGCAACCGTTGCTGTGTCGCCGGTCCATTCTCCTCGCTCGCGGCTCGGGCAATCGACCAATGCATCGTCCGCGCATGCGCGGGTCGTTGCGATGCCGGTAGCCCAGATCTTCGTCAGAAGCGGGTCGTGGCACTGAAACGAGCCGATCGGCTCATCGTAGTAAGTGCGTTCAAGAAAGGCTTCCTTCAGGAACTTAACGGGGGCGCTGGAAATGACATGCACCTCAAGGAAGCGTCCTCCTTTGGGGCTGAAGGGCATGAACTCCTCGGGTCCTCCGCGCGCCACGAAGTGGTCCAAATTGCAAGATGCGGAAGTGGATAGCGTGATCCAAGGATGAACTCGCCCGTGGCGGAGCTGCTCGCACAAAGCGAACTCCACGGTCGCGCCCTTGGGTGCGTCCAAGGTGAAGTCTGCCCGCCCCAATCGCACTCGCCCCAGGTCATATCTTCGCCAAACGCCTTGCGGCGGCACATTTCGAGGAGCCAAATCGGCGAGGAAGAAGCGAACCGCGGGATCATCCAGCTCATACCCGTAGTTCTGGGTTAGCTCTCCTTGCGCAATCGTCTGGATAGGAAGCTCGTTCAGGCGGACGGGCGCCATTTGCGCCTCCGTAACCGGGCCTATGCCAGGATTGGTTTCCACTGGAAGTTGCCAACCGGAGTCGTTGAAATCCGGCTTCTCCCAATCCGGCCAAACCTGACCGGTGTCGCACCAATCGATCCAACCGAATTTCGCTCGATGCGGCGCACTCTTGGCTGGTACCCGGGAATTCGCACGCACTTCCAATGGATTGGAATCGGGGTCTGGCCCTCCTGGATTTTGCACCAAAGGAACGGGGGAACGGCCGGCAGCATCCTGGTTGGGGCTCCATCGTTATGAACGTGGACAGCAATCACGTGCGGTCCCGGCCCTATTTGAAACTGTTTGGTTTGGCATTGGGGATTGGGAGGGTCGAATCTTGTTGGCCCATCCTCCACGAGTTTCCCATCCAACCAAACCAAATATTCCGAAGCGCCCAGTAGGCTGATCGAGCAACCGCTAGACTGAGTATTGAATCTGCCACGGAATGCGACGTGTGAGTCGGCATCATCGGCGACGCCCGGCGGCGTCCACATGGGTGTGCAAGGCGGCACGTTGCTGGTTAGGGGCGCGAATAGAGCAGCAAGAACCGCAATCAAGACCAAGGGCTGACCTCGTCGTTGCGGCTCATTAGGCCATTTTAGCCGAGCCACACTTCCGAAAAGATGCGGAAAGATAAACGGGCCAAGTCAATATGGCACGGTCTGTGAAGGGACCGGAATTGTGACACCCCCGGCCCCGATCACCCCACTCCGATAGGACTGATGCTTTCTGTTGGAGGGCGGCCATCCGCTCGGCAACGCGTTCCTTCTCGCCGCACTTTTTCAAGGCGGCAAAGAACTCACATCCGGAGGGTTCGATTCGCTCCGACTCCAATGGGATAAGATCAGTGAGCGGCCGCCAGACTGTCTACATACCAGTCTAAAAACTCCTGCGGCCTGGGATTCTCCAGAACGGTCACATTCGGCGCGCCAGGTGTCACCCTCGTTATGCCGTCGTCTCCAACCTCTACATGCCGGTCTCTCCTATCGCAAAACTCGTGGCCCATCGCAAAAGCTGCGGCGACGGGGTCATATAGGATTGGAATTGGATTGCCCCATAGGCGCGTGAGAGCGCACAACGCGTCGGTTACTGGACTGCCAGCGGAATAGAGGCGCTTTTGGCGAGCCTCGTCCAGCCGCATCATGATCGTTACATCCAGCCCGGCCATCGTGATCGGCACGCCGCTGGTGAAAACCTTTTGCGCGGCCTTTACATCGCAAACGATGTTGTACTCGGCCATCGCTGTAGTCGAGTTGGGTTGGCGGAAGTTGATGGAACCTCCCATGAGGACGATTCTCTTGATCTTGGCTGCGTCCTCGGGATGCTCTTTCAGCAGGTCAGACATGTTGGTCAGGGCCCCGATCGAGACGATCGTTATTTCACCCGGAAGCTTCTTCAACTGCTTATCGATGAAACCGGACGCGGTCTCGTCCGAGATCTCCTTTGAGGCGTAACCCTTCGCCCAAAGGTATTGGTCGCCAATTGGCCCCCCGCCTTTTCGCCCCGCGCATACCGGGACCCTGGGCTTTCCGCAGACGTTCAACAGTTTTGCCGCCAACTGCGCTCGTCGGTCAGTAGGGCCATAGGTGGTGGTCACGCCCAGAAGGTCCACCTGTGGGTCGGTAGCGAGGAGAGCCAAGGCGTATGCGTCATCGATATCGTCGCCGATATCGGTATCCAGGATGATTCTCTCCTTGGGCCCGGCGGCTAACGCAAGGTGTGCGAGAACCAAGGCGATCAGGGTCAGGTGAATCATCACCCGTAATTATGGTCCGGGAGCCTCTGGCATCTTACGCTATCAGCTTATTGATCACGTTGCCGTACACGTCCGTCAACCTGAAGTTGCGCCCCATGTACTTGTAGGTTAGCTTCTCATGGTCAATTCCCATCAGCCGGAGAATGGTTGCGTGGAGGTCGTGCACATGCACGGGGTCCGACACGACGTCGTATCCCAACTCGTCCGTCTGGCCAAGCGTGATGCCCGGCTTGACGCCTCCGCCCGCCATCCAGATGGAGAAGGCGTGTTTGTGGTGGTCCCGCCCTGGGAACGGAACTCCGTCGCGGCCCTCGTTCATCGGAGTCCGGCCAAACTCGCCCGCCCAAACCACAATCGTGGAATCCAGCAGCCCTCTCTGCTTTAGATCCTTGATCAAGGCGGCGGCAGCCCGGTCGGTGTCCATGCAGCGAGCCGGCAAGCCGTGTTTGATGTCGTTCGCCTCCGAATCGCCATGGTTGTCCCAGCCACGATGATAAAGCTGAACGAACCGGACGCCACGCTCTACGAGTCTGCGGGCAAGTATGCAGTTCGCCGCAAACCCGGGCTTGCCCGGCTCGGTGCCGTACAGCTCATGCACGCTTGCCGGCTCTTTGGAGGTGTCGATGAGATCGGGCACGCTCGTTTGCATCTTGTAGGCGAGTTCATACGCCGAAATGCGCGTATCAATCTCCGGATCGCGCGCAGTGCGAAGTTCCATTTCGTTTAGATCGCGCATCGCGTCCAGCGTGTCCCGCCGTATGTCCGGCGTCACTCCGTCGGGGTTGCTGACAAACAAAACGGGGTCGCCTTTCGACCGGAACTGGACTCCCTGGTAAACCGAGGGCAAGAACGCGCTTCCCCAGCAGCAATGGCCTCCGTCCGGCTCGCTGTCGCCGGAGATGAGCACGACGAAGCCGGGTAGGTTATCGCACTCTGAGCCAAGCCCATAAGTCAGCCACGAGCCCATGCTCGGCCTTTCCGGACGGCCGATTCCCGTATTCATGAATATCTGCCCCGGCGCATGGTTGAACTCGTCGGTCCGCATCGATCGGACAATCGCGATCTCGTCCGCGATCTCTTTCAGATGCGGCAAAAGCTCGGATATCTCCTGTCCGGACTTCCCCACCTTCTCAAACTTGAAAGGCGTGCCAAGAAGCTTTGGCGTGCCTTTGATGAACGCAAACCGCTCCCCTTTCACGAATTCTGCGGGGATGGCCTGCCCGGTATATTGCACCAGCTTCGGCTTGTAATCCAGAAGGTCCAGTTGGGACGGCGCGCCCGCCATGAACAGAAAAATGATGTTCTTCGCTTTCGCGGGAAACATCGGGGCTTTGGGCGCAAGGGGATTGGAGTGAGACCCCTGCGCCATGGAGGCAAAGACGTTCCCGCCGAGCATCGAAGAGAGCGCGAGACTCCCAATGCCGTAGCTTGCGCTTTTCAGGAGGGTGCGCCTGGTTATCGCTTTGAGGAGAGCTTGGTCAAGTTCGTTTCTCATTCTCAGTCCTTCGTTATCGTCTCGTCCAGGTTCAGAAGCGTATTCGCGACCAAGGTCATCGCGGACATTTCCGGGTCGCCTGCCAGCTTCTTTGCCAAATCGGGCCGAGCTGTGTACTTGGTCTTTAAAGTGCCATATAACTTCATCAGACGAGCCGTTTCTTCCTTCGTTGGATGTCTGACGAGGCAAAGCCGGAAACCGTACTCCAGCTTTTTTTCCAACGCTGGCTGGGGCAGCTTTTCCATTCGGCCGGCCACGCCGCGGGCAGCCTCGATGTACGCCTCGTCGTTCATCAGGTCCAAAGCCTGCAAAGGCGTATTGGACCGGATTCTTCGGACGGTGCCAGCTTTTCCCGGCTTGTCGCATCAAGGGTGATGAAGGAGGGATACGGCGCGGTGCGTTTCCAAAACGTGTAGATTCCGCGGCGATGGCTATCCGGGCCTGTATCGTTCGTCCATCGCTCGCCGCTGTAGGGGCTGTTCCAGATTCCTTCCGGCTGATAGGGGTGAACGCTCGGCCCGCCTATTTTTAGATTGAGGAGGCCGGCGGCGGTAAGGGCGTTGTCGCGAATCATCTCCGCTTCCATCCTAAATCTAGGTCCCCGGCTTAGAAGCACGTTCTGCGGATCCAGCCGTAGCGAATTCTTGGAAGCGTCGGAAGATTGCCGATAGGTGGCGGACATCACGGTGGTTTTCATCATCGCCTTGATGTTCCAGTCCTTTCTCATGAACTCGGTTGCCAACCAATCCAGCAATTCCTGGTTGCTCGGCGGAGTGCCCTGAGTGCCGAAGTTTTCGCTCGTCTCGACAATGCCGCGTCCAAAACAAATCTCCCAAAGGCGGTTGACTTCCACACGAGCGGTAAGGGGATTCGCCTTGCTCGCCAGCCACTCGGCGAGGCCCAGGCGGTTTCGAGGCATCCAAGGCTTGAACTGGCCAAGTGCTGCTGGCACGTTTGCATTCACTTTATCCCCTGGCGCCAGGTAGGTTCCTTTTATCCTTATGAACGTCGCTGGCTGGGCACCCGGTTTCTCCTGAAATACGGGCGTCGTCGGCCGGCTCAACAGGCCCAAGCGGTCGTTGAGTTCTTGAAGCTCCACCTTTTTACCAACAAGATCGGGCGAGTTCTTGGGTAGGGCATCAATCGCTTTCTGCAAATCGGCGATTTGGGCCCTTAGTTCGGATCTGGTTTTGTTGAGTGCAGGGCGAAGCTCTTGGTTTGGGGTGTCTGCGGTTTCAAAAAAGGCGAGGAAGCTGTAAAAGTCCTTCTGGAGAATGGGGTCGTATTTGTGGTTGTGACAAGTGGCGCACTGGATGGTTTCGCCGAGCCACGTTTGGGAGGTTGTCGCCACCATGTCGCAAAGCCTTAGCCAGCGCTGCTCACCTTCATCAACTCCGCCTTCCTCATTTAGCATCACGTTCCGATTGAAACCGGTTGCAATCTTGTCATCCAGGGTTGCATTGGGAAGCATGTCGCCTGCAATTTGTTTTTTCGTGAACTCATCGTAGGGCATGTTTGCATTGAAGGCGCTGATGACCCAATCTCGATAAGCCCAGATCGAGCGGCTCAGGTCCTTTTCATATCCGTTGGAGTCCGCGTACCGGGCGAGGTCGAGCCATGGACGAGCCATTCGTTCGCCAAAGTGCGGCGAGGCGAGCAACCGATCGACCATTTTTTCATAGGCGTTCGGCGACTTGTCGTTTACGAATGCATCGACTTCACCGGGTGATGGCGGCAGGCCGATGAGGTCCAAGCTCACCCGTCGCGCCAGCGTTTCCTTGGACGCCTCCGGCGAAGGATGAAGGCCGGTTTTCTCCAGACCGGCAAGCACGAAGAAATCGATAGGGTTTCTCGGCCACCGCTTCTCTCGAACTGACGGCAGTTTCGGCGTTACGGGCGGTATATACGCCCAATGCTTTTTGGGCTCGGTGATTTTGCCGCCCGAATCGATCCATGCCTCGATCAGCGCCATGTCGTCCTTGCTCAAAGGGCGAAATCCACGGGGCATCTGAGGCTTGCCGTCCAAACCCTTGAGACGGCGAACCAGAAGGGACGCGTCGGCGTTTCCGGGAACGAATAGCTTGCCACTCATACCGCCCTTCGCGATGCCGGCGGTAGAGCTCAGGTCTAAATCCGCGGCTGCATCTTTTCCGGAATGGCAGGTCATGCAATGGGCGCGAACCACAATAAAGGCGGGAGTGAACTTATCGACGCCTGGGGGTGTTGCGGCGGGTTTGACCTGGTAGGCAAGCAACAGATAGGGAGCCAATGCGAGCCCGAGGGCGAGCCGGCGTTTGGTCGGAGCATTCGCTCTAAGCGAGCATAGGTTCAGCTCCCTTGCTTTCACTCATGGATGATGTCATATCCGGTAAGCGAAATTTTGGCATTCGCAGATTCTGGCGCACCTCCGGCGGGCATGCCGGAGCGGAATACGCGGTTTACCGGCTGTCGCCTACGGCTCAACTGCCGGCTAAATTCTTATGCCCGGCGGGGGTTGCGATTTGACGAGAAAAGCGTGTGCGACAGAGAAAATCGCAATGGGACTGGAGCAAAATATGCCGCAGTTGAATGAGGCGAATTATCGCCGCACCCCATAGCGCTTCACGTACCCTGCTACGGGTTAACAGTTACGTTTACCGTTGCGAGGTATGGCTTCTTCGCACCGTAGTAGTCGGCGACTTTAAGCGTTACCACATAGTTTCCGGGTTTTCGGAAGCGGTGTTTCACCGCCGCTCCGCGGGCGTCCTCGAAGAATCCGTTCGCGCTATCGAAGCACCAGGAATACTGGACGATGGTTGAGCCGCCTTCCCCTTTGCCTGTAAATTGAACCGTGTCTCCCAACGCAATGTTGAGGGCGGTTTTGGCGTTCATCTCGCCTGTGATCGGGGTGGCGTCATGGACGATTCGGATGTCGCCTACATAGTAGGTAGTGGTGGCATCTCCCGAAAAGGCGATGGATTGGACATCCTTATTGGTGTCTTTGAATCCGCTAATCGCATTCAACGGAATCGCAATGGAATGCCACGGTGTGTTTGCCGAGGTTGGAAGCGGCAGGTAAGCCTCGCTCTTCTTTCCGTCGGAGGTGGCAATCACAACGCGGATGCGCGTGAGTTTGGGAGTGATCGTTTGGGAAGGAGCTCCATTTCCGGCTCCTACACCGCCGCGGCCTTGCCCCCCTTCTCCAAATTTGCCACCGCCTCCGAGACCTGCGCCAGGGCCGCCTTGGCCGCCTCCTCCAAATCTGCCGCCAGCGCCGAAACCTCCGCCGGGGCCACCGCCTCCAGGGCCCCCAGCGCCTCCGGGCCCGCCAGCGCCAAATCCGCCACCGGGGCCACGTCCGCCTCCTGCACCTGCACCTACACCGCCCCCGATACCTTTGCCAGGAGCCTGGCCGCTATCGGGACTTCCTTTAAGAATCACTTGGTCCGCGGTGCGGACAGTGATTTGGAGCAGGTTGTTCACATCGGTATAGCTCTTCGAAAGGTCGACCGGCGTGGCGAAATTCATAATTCCGCCTTGGAAGTAGTTATGGGTCGAAATGCGGATCGAAAAAACGCCATCGTTGGCTACGTCGCTGGCCTGCGCGATGTTGCCGCTGCCCCAGGGAACCAACTTGATGTGCTGATCCTTGACTTCACGGTTAGCGGACCAAACGTCGAAGTGGCTGTCACCTTGAGCCGCAGCCGTACCAACAACAATTGCACCCATCAGGGCGATACCAAAAAACTTCATAGAGCTCCAAAAAGTCAGACGTTTAGGCAAAGCGAATGCGTTCTATGGATGTTGCTCTGCCCGTTGCCGCCTCAGCGGATATTACCACCCCGCTCAGTACGCCAGGTTCATTGGCGACCTCAAATCGCGTCGGCAAAGTGGTTTTGAATCTGGCAAGGATGACGTCCTTATCCATTCCAAGTACGCTGGGGTAGGGGCCGGTCATACCCACGTCGGTAATATACGCGGTTCCGCCGGGAAGAATCTGCTCGTCGGCAGTAGTAACGTGAGTGTGGGTGCCCACAACGGCGGTGGCTCGGCCGTTTAGATACCAGGCCATCGCGATTTTTTCACTCGTGGCTTCAGCGTGCATATCAACCAAGATGTGGGGCGTTTGAACGCCTTTAAGGAGGCGGTCGATCTCGCGAAAGGGGTCATCGTAGGTATCGAGATAAACCCGGCCGCAGAGATTAATGAAGGCGAACTGGATTCCTTCCCTTTCGATCGCGCACAGGCCTTTGCCGGGAACCGAATCGGGCATATTGCTTGGCCTTACGATCGGCTTGCCTGAATCGAGGTACGGCATGATGTCCCGCTTGTTGAACGCGTGGTTGCCAAGAGTTATGCCGTCGGCGCCTAGCCGGTAGAACTCTTCCGCGATATCGGGGGTGATACCGACGCCTCCCGCCGCGTTCTCGCCATTGATGATGGTGAACAGAGGTTTGTGGGTTTCCTTGAGGATGGGAATGGCTTGGGAGAGCACAGCCCTTCCTGGCTTGCCTACGACGTCGCCAATGAACAGGATCTTGTATTCGTCGGGCATCGAGTGAGGAGGTTACTCGGTCGAGATGGAAAGATGTGTGATAAAGAGCGGAGGGAGATACGATGCTGCGGCGCGCCAAGCCTGAGAGATCGTAGTTTTTCAACAGTCCCCTAGAAGTTTACGCTGGGCTTTGAAGTGTGGCGTCCCTTTGCACAACTTAGAAAGTAAGAGTCTCTAGTGCAGTCTCGATTTCTTCCTCCGAGAAACCTCTTGAATAAAGGAACCTGGCGGCTTTTTCTTTGGGGGCGCCTTCGGGGAATTTCTTTTTGAGAACCTCCTGGGCGCGGGTTGGGTTGGGTTCTATTGCGGTTAGGACTTCTTGGACCAGGTCGGAGCTTGCGCCCCTCGCCTCCAGAGTCCTTACGATCTTTTCGCTACCGGCGCCTTTTTCGAGCAGCCTGCGTATGGCAAGCTCCGCGCAACGGCGATCGTCTACCAACCTCTTTCCTGCTAGATGGTGCAGCACCCTCGTCCGCACCGGCTCCTCAAAGCCCTTTTTTTCAAGCAGGGTTGAGATCTCTGCAGAGAACTTCTCGAAAGCGGCGAGCGACTTTAACGCGACGCCGAGCGCCGCGTTAAAGTCGGCGTCACTACTCTTCGTCGAGTCCGGCAACTTCTACCGCTGCTTTCGTCGTTGGAAGTTTGTCCGCTTTGAATAGATCCCGAACCTTCGTGTCCAGTTCGGTGAAGAGCTCGGGATGCTCTTCAAGGAAGTTGCGCGCGTTGTCCCTGCCCTGGCCGAGACGGGTTTCGCCGTAGTTGAAATAAGTGCCGGCACGGGAGATGATGCCGCGTGCGGCCGCGATATCCAGGAGGTCGCCAGCTCGGCTGATGCCCTTGCCGTAGATGACGTCGAACTCCGCGCTCTTGAACGGCGGAGCCACCTTGTTCTTCACCACTTTGACTTTGGTTCGGGTGCCGGTTTGTTCTGTGCCAACTTTGATCGCATCGCCGCGTCTCACTTCGAGCCGGACGGAGGCCCAGAACTTGAGTGCGCGTCCGCCGGGGGTGGTTTCCGGGTTGCCGTACATGACGCCGATCTTTTCACGAAGCTGGTTGATAAAGATGGCGACCGTGTTGGACTTGTTGATATTGCCGCCGAGCTTTCGGAGAGCCTGGGACATCATGCGTGCCTGGATTCCCACGAAAGAGTCTCCCATTTCGCCTTCGATTTCCGCTTTGGGAACGAGGGCGGCTACCGAGTCCAAAATCACCACGTCCACCGCGCCGGACCGGATGATGGCATCCATGATTTCCAGGGCCTCTTCACCGGTGGTCGGCTGGGAAATGTAGAGTCTGTCTACATCTACGCCCAGGGCCCGGGCGTATTCCACATCCAGGGCGTGCTCGGCATCCACGAACAGGGCGAGTCCGCCGCGGCGCTGGGCCTCGGCGACCACGTGAAGGGCGAGAGTGGTTTTACCGCTCGACTCTGTGCCGTAGATCTCGGTGATCCGGCCCCTTGGCAATCCACCGACTCCTAGGGCCATATCCAGCGTCAGCGAGCCTGTGGAAATCGCGTCGATGGATTCCCGCTCACCCGTGCCGAGCCGCATAATCGCGCCCTTGCCAAAGGCTTTTTCTATTTGGCCGAGTGCCGATTCCAGTGCGCGGTCTCTTTCCACGCCGATTGTTTTTTCCGTTACGCCGTTACCAGTTGCCATAAAAAGTTGTTCCCTCTGAGGTTTGTAATTTCAGTTTACTAGAAGACTTGCGTCTACGTATATTCTTTTTGTTAATTTTCTTGAAGTGGGTTTGGATGCAAGTTAAAGAGACGATTGCAAAGCAGGTTTCGCGGGGCGACCACCTTTTTTTAGAGGCCGTCGCAAGACCGTCCGATACGGTCGAATCGGCGTTCGCAAACCCACTTGGATACCTGTAGTAGCGCGACCTTTAGGTTGCGTCCGGGAAATACGGGAGCGCTCATCAACTCCTTTAGGTTGCGTCCGGAAAATGCGGGAGCGCTCATCAACTGTCAATAAGATTTTGCGATGGCCTCTTTAGTGGCGATCGCAAGGCTCCGCTGCCTGTGGCTTGCTACTGCATGGGGTAGCTTATCCGAATGCGGCGGGCGGTCTTTATCGCGGTCCTTATTCTATGTGCCGCCCTCGCCAATGCCGACGTGACCATCCGGATGATGGCGAGCGTGGCGTTCGGCATCCCAACGAAAGAGGCCACCGACTCCCGTTCCATTGCCAGGCGCGCGGTTTTTGAAGACTTCCAGCGGCGAAACCCCGGCATCCATGTGGTGAACTACGGAGGCTTGAATCTGGACGCTGGCGACGACGCCGAAAGCGCTTTCCTCATGTCGATGGCAGGCGATACTGCGCCGGACATTTTTTACATCGCCTTTCGCGAATATTACGATTACGTGGGCCAGGGATTTTGCCGCCCGCTCGACGATCTTATTGCCAAAGATCCAGGCTCGTTGGACCGCGTAAACCCCACCGTCCTCAAGGTTCTCAAGAGCTACGACGGGCATATTTACGCCATGCCGTTTTTCCAGGTGGCAATGGCGCTGTATTACCGAAAGGACTACTTCCTCGCCGCCGGCCTGGACCCTTCCAGGCCGCCCCAAACATGGGAGGAGTTCTACCGCGACGGCCAGATCATTACTGAGAGAACCGGACATAACGCGTTCGAGTTTTCGGCGGGTCCTGGCGGCCGGGCTTACCACTGGATCAACTTTGTTTGGCAGGCGGGAGGCGAGATCGTTGCCCCGGCCGAGAACGGCAACTGGAAAAGTGTGATGGCTTCGCCCCAAACCGCGGAAGCCCTGGAGTTCTACCGGAAGATGATGGTGGACAAGTGGAAGGGTGCGGACGGCAAAACCTACGGCCCGATGGCGACTTCGGGCACCGATTTGAGTGACGACATCAACACGGGCAAGACCGCGATGTGGTTCTCCTACACGAATGATGTGCTCATGAACATGACCGATCTGAGCCCCTCGCTGATCGGAGTCGCCGCTTTGCCCGCCGGTCCGGCGGGCCACAGAAACGAGATCAACTCCGGCATGTGGGCGATCAACGCCAGCATTAAAGACCCCGCCAAAATCGCAGCTTGCTGGAAGTTCATCCGCTACTTCTCCGGAGACGACGCGGCACGTATCAACACCCAGAAGTTTGTCGAAAATGGGGAAGGCGCTCTCGTCAACCCGGTTTGGCTTCGGAAGTTCGGCTATCCCGATTTGGCCGACCAGGCCGACCCGAACTACGTGAAAGCGAACGAGGACCAGTTCAGAACCGGCCATCCCGAGCCGTATGGCAAGAATTGCGAACAAATCTACCACGTGCTGGACGACGCGTTGGACGAGGCTCAGCTCTATCCGGATCGCCCTGCCATGCAGATACTCCAAAGCACCCAGGCGGAAATGGACCAGATCCTTCTCGGCTACACGCCGCCGGAGGTGATGCGCGTCCGGCGGGCGTGGGGCATGGGAATTCTCACCTGTCTGATCCTCACCGTGCTAGGTTGGGGCGCTTTTGCGTTCAATCGCTACCGGAAAAGGAAAAAGGACGACGAGGCGGAAAACTTGGCGGCGGGAACCGATCGAGGTCGCGTTTACCGGTTCATAGGCTGGTGTTTGTTGCCGGCGGGGCTGAGCATTTTGGTGTGGTCCTACTATCCGATGTTCAAGGGCCTCGTCATTGCGTTTCAGGACTACAAACTGCTGAAACCGCCTCGATACGTGGGGCTCGATAACTTCATCGATGTATTTTCGCAACCCGTCTTTTGGAGATCGCTGCTGAACAGCTTCATTTATGTGGCGCTGAGCTTGGTGATCGGGTTCTTTTTGCCCGTCTTCCTCGCCTTGGCCTTAAACGAGATTCCGCGCGCCAAGACGTTTTTCCGAACGGTTTACTATTTGCCCGCGATGACGAGCCCAATCCTGATTTCCTTCCTGTGGCGGCAGATCTATGAGAAGAAGGACACGGGCTTGCTGAACTCGCTGCTCTCGCCTTTGATCGATCTCTACAACAGTTTTGCCGGCCATTTTGGACTGAATCTGGCCCCTCATGCGATCGACTGGCTTGGGAACCCTTCGCTTGCGATGTTCGCCGTGGTGCTCCCGGGAATATGGGCGGGCGCGGGGCCGGGGTCGATTTTGTATCTGGCAGCTTTGAAGAACATTCCCCACGAGCGCTATGAAGCGGCCGACGTGGATGGCGCGACTTGGTGGCAAAAGATCTTTTGGATCACCCTGCCGGGTTTGAAGCCTTTGATTTTGATCAATTTGCTCGGCGTATTTATCGCCGGGTTCAAGACGATGGAGAACGTTTTTGTTCTCACCGGAGGCGGGCCCCTGAACTCCACGCGAACGGTTGGTTTGGAGATTTGGGAGAACGCGTTTATGTATCTGAAGTTCGGCTACGCCACGGCAGCGGCTTGGGTGATGGGATCGATTCTGATCGGGTTCACAATCACGCAGATCCGGACTCTGACGAAGATGCGGTTTGGGGCAGCTTCGCGTGAACCGTGAACTGTGAACGGTGAACGGTGAACCGGGAAACGGCAGACGGTGAACCGCATGTTTCCCACTTGTCCGGCACAACTCACCGTTCACAGTTCACCGTTCACAGTTCACACTGAACGTTCACCGTTCACGCGAAGCCCCGGGTACCCTCTGACCCTGTATGACCGCACGTAAACTGCGCCACAAATACCTGCAATTCTTCGAATCGAAGGGGCATAGCCAATACCCTTCCGGTTCGCTGATCCCCTATGACGTGACCGGCCGATTGGACGAGTCCCTGCTGTTCAACGGCGCGGGGATGGTACAGTTCAAGCCGTTCTTCCGTGGCGCGGCGACCCCGCCCAACCGACGGCTCACCAACGCCCAGAAGTGCGTAAGGACGGGCGATATCGACGAAGTGGGCGACCTCACCCACAACACCTTCTTCGAGATGCTGGGCAACTTCTCCTTCGGAGACTATTTCAAGGAAGAAGCAATCGCGATGAGCTGGGAGTTTATCACCGGGGCCGATTGGCTGAATCTGGACCCGAAGAGGGTCGCGTACACGGTCTATGAAGATGACGACGAGGCCTTCGATTGCTGGGCCGGACATCTGAGCAAAGCCGGCCTGGACCCCGAATCGAGAATCTTCAGACTGGACGAGGAAAGCAACTACTGGCCCGCGGGAGCGTTTTCCAAGGGCCCTCCGGGTCCGTGCGGGCCCAATTTCGGAGATGTTCTATTGGACCTCGAATAAAGAGGCGCCACCCTCCGGCCGCTATGCCAAAGAGGATTTTCTAGGGGACGAGGCCAATTGGATCGAGTTCTGGAACGACGTTTTTATTCAATACGAGTGGAAGGGGCATCTTCGCAACCCCGATCGTCCCGTCGCCGGCTATGTAAAAGAGGGTTTGGACAGCTTGCCTTTCCGGAGCGTGGACACGGGCATGGGGGTGGAGCGAACGTCCGTCGTTTTGGGTGGATTCAAATCCAACTACGACACCGACGTTTTCACTCCGGTGATCGGAAAGATCGAGGAGATCTCTCGAGGCCGATTGCACTACGGCGGCACGATGAATCCGGCGGATACCGCGATTCGCATCGTGGCGGACCATATTCGCACGGCGTGTTTCTGCATTGCGGATGGCGTTTTGCCTGCCAACACCGGTCGCGGCTATGTCTTGCGGCGACTCATCAGGCGGGCGGTTCTCAAGGGACAGCGCACGCTCGGCTTTACTGAGCCCTTCTTTTACCAAGTTTATGAAGGGGTGGCGGCGGCGCTGGGGGACCATTATCGAGAACTCGGCGAACGCCGGGACGTCATTCTGGAGACGCTCAACAATGAAGAAGAGCTTTTCCGGCGGACGCTTCATTCCGGCTACTCGATCTTGCAGGAGGAGTTGGCCAGGTTGAAGGGGCAGGTTCTGCCGGGAGATATGGCGTTCAAGCTTTACGACACCTACGGCTTTCCGCTTGAGGTCACCAAAAGAGATTGTTTCCGAACAGAACTTGAGCATCGATGAGCCGGGATATGAACAGGCAATGAGGGAGGCACAGGAACGGAGCCGTTCCAGTACCGACCGCGAGGCGGTTTACGGCGGCAAGGGTACGCCGAACTTCCTTTTCGTTGAACCGGGCGAACCCGCATCCTTCATTGGTTACGACCGGACGCGGCAGGAATCGCACGTGGTTTCAGTTGCGACCTTGCCCGGAGCAACGGCCAGCGAAGAGAGTTTGGGCCCCGTGTTGGTTGGCCTTCGCGAGACGCCGTTTTATGCGGAATCCGGCGGGCAGGTGAGCGATACAGGCTACTTGGAGATCGGGGGGCTTCGGTTTGAGGTTGAGCGGATGATGAAATCCAACGGCCAGCCCCTGCATTCCATTCGGCCCGGCATCGGGCAGCTTGGCGCTTACTCTGTCGATGATTTTGCAGAGGCAATAAAAGGGGCCCAGGTAACGGCGGAGGTGGATGCGGCCCGGCGGAAGAGCATTACGCGCAACCACAGCGCGACCCACCTCTTGCATGCGGCTTTGAGAAGGGTTCTTGGGAAGCATGTGACCCAGGCAGGGTCTCTGGTTGGCCCCGATCATTTGCGGTTTGATTTCACGCATGGAAAGGCGATGACCGAATCCGAACTCACAGAGGTCGAGCGCATCGTCAACGAGGAGGCTTTGGCGTCTTTACCGGTCACGATCCATAGCGATGTGCCGATTGCCGAGGCCAAAGAGATGGGCGCGATGGCGCTCTTTGGCGAGAAATATGGCGACAAGGTGCGCGTTGTTCAAATGGACCGTTTCAGCCTTGAGCTTTGCGGCGGGATCCATGTCCGCACGACGAGCGAAGTCGGGCTGTTCAAGATTATCAGCGAGGCATCCGCGGCAAGCGGGGTTCGACGAATTGAGGCGATTACGGGCGAGAAAACTTACGAGTGGGTGGTGAAGCAAAACCAAGTGGTGAAGGAAGCTTCCGGGCTGCTCAAGTCCGCGCCGATCGACCTTGTGGCCGCTGTGGAAAGGAATCTACAGGCTCTGCGCGATGAGAAGAAGAAGGTTGAGAAGGCTAGGACACAGGCCGCGGGCACCAGTTCTGCTGCGGTCGAGGCAGTGGGAAACCTGGAGTTTATGGCGCAGAAGCTTGAGGAAGGCGACGCCAATGAGGCCAAGTTGGTTGCAGACCGGCTTACGGACGGGCATCCGACACGCGTTTGCGTGGTTGCGGTTGTGGATGCCGGCAAGATCACCCTGGTTTGCAAGGCCGGCGCGGACGCGGTGAAGCAGGGCGCGCACGCGGGCAAGCTTGTAGGCGAAGTGGCGAGCATTGCAGGAGGCGGAGGCGGAGGCAGGCCGGATTTTGCGACGGCGGGAGCGCGCAATCCCGAGAAATTGGACGAGGCGCTCGCTAGCGCGAGAGAAGTTTTGGCCCGGCAGATTGGGGTTTAGCCTCTAGCTGCCATCTCTTTCTTGCCGGCGCCGAGTTCGGGATAGGATGCCAGGGCCAGCGAGCACATGGCGCGGATGCCGACGGGGATCGCGTCGTCGTTGAAATCGAACTCAGGTGCATGCAGGTTGGGATACTTTTCTTGTCCTGCGGGCAAGAGGCCGAGCCAATAGAAGCAGGCGGGAACGCGTTCGGCGTAGAAGCTGAAATCCTCTGCGCCCATGACCGGTTCGACCTCTTGGGCCAGGAGCCAGTCGCCAAATTCAGGGCCCACCGCATTGCGGAAGTCATCGGCGGCCACCGGATCGTTCCAGGTCACGGGGTAGCCGTACATCCAAGACATTTCAACACTGGCTCCAAAAGCGCCGGCTACGGACTCGGCGATCTCTCTGATCCGGCGTTGGCCCAGTTCCCTCGTCGCCTTATTGAGAGCTCTCAGGGTGCCCACCAGGAGCGCCTCATCGGGGATGATGTTGCTTGCGGAACCGGCCTTCACTTGCCCGATCGTCACGACAATGGAATCCAACGGGGAGACATTGCGGGAAGCGATGCTCTGCAAGGCAACGATCACATGGCTTGCCACTACCACAGGGTCGATTCCAAAATGAGGCATCGCGGCATGGCCGCCTTTGCCCCGAATCGTGATATCAAACCCATCAGCGGAGGCGAGCAAAGCTCCTTTCCGAGTTGAAATTTGGCCGACGTTTTGAAGAGGGTAACCGTGGAGGCCAAAAATCCTATCCACCGGTTTGCCCAAGACCGTTCCGTCAAGGGCGCCATCGTCACACATGCGCTTTCCTCCGGCGCCGCCTTCCTCGGCGGGTTGGAATAGAAGGAGAATGTTGTTCGGCCGCTCAGACTCGGCGAGGACGCGGGCGGTTCCGAGGAGAATTGACGTGTGGCCGTCATGTCCGCAAGCGTGCATCACGCCGGTGTTGGTGGAGGCATAAGGCTTACCGGTGTTTTCGAAAATAGGCAGGGCGTCCATGTCCGCTCGAAGGGCAATCGTGGGCGCGGAGTCCGGCGAGGATGTGGCAGGCAAGTGAGCGAGAACTCCGGTGCCGCCGGCCATTCCGGCATGGTGCTTCACGCCAAGACGCTCCAATTCCTTGGCCACTACCGAACTGGTTCGCGTTTCCTGGTAGCCGAGTTCGGGGTGGGCGTGGAGGTCGTGACGGATAGCGACGATATCGTCTAGGTTCGCCTTGAGGGCGTTATCAAACCGGCTCATGACTTATTCTACAGCGATTAACCCTAGTGGAGATGTCCGGATCCACTTTAGCGGCGGCCTAGTGATAGATGAGCCGCTTTGCCTATCGAATGGCTTTGACTTTTGACCCTGCTCTGCGGTAGAACCCTACACGATGAAAAGGTCCATTCTCTTTGGGTGTGCGTGCGCCCTGTTCTTTGCCTACGGGTGCAGCAAGTCGAGCGACGACTCTACCAGTTCCGGCTCAACTGCTTCTGGGGCGACAGCCTCCGGCTCAACCGCTTCTGGCTCGACCGACGCGAGTTCAAAACCTGCCGCAGATGCCGGTCCCAAAGCGAGTGGCGCTTATGTAGCGGTTCAAGCGATCTTCACTAATAACTGCATGCCGTGCCATGGAGCGGGCGGCCGTAGAGGTCCGGCGGGCGGAGTTGACCTCACCAACTACGATTCGGTGATCAAGGGCGGCAGATCCGGACCGGTCGTCGTAGCGGGTGACCCCGCGAGCAGCGTGATCGTCAAGCAAATCAGCGGCGCGACCCCGGCAATGCCAAAGAACAAGCCGCCCCTATCTGCGGACGACGTCAAGACCATCTCAGACTGGATCAAGGCCGGCGCGAAGAACGGCTAGGATGGGAATCGTGGGCGTTGGGTTTTAGGTGTTAGGTTCTAGGTTCTAGGTTTTGGGTTCTAGGTTTTGGGTTTTAGGCCGGAGCTAGCACTCAACACTCAACACCCAACACCCAACGCCCAACACCCAAAACCCAAAACCCAAAACCCAACACCCAAAACCCAAAACCCAAAACCCAAAACCCAACACCCAACACCCAAAACCCAAAACCCAAAACCCAAAACCTAGCGCCCAACACCCAACCACGTTCCCCTGGGTAGCATAGATCGATCCATGGACCGAATCTCTGCACTCAACGCCATCGTGGCAAAGCACGACTTGAACAACCACCCCTTCTATCAGGATTGGGTTGCGGGCACTTTGCCTCTTTCAAAGCTGCAGACCTATGCTGCAGACTACGGCCATTTCATTGGGACTATCGCTTACGGCTGGGAAACACTGGGGCGGAAGGATCTTGCCGACGAAGAGCGGTATCACGAGACCCTTTGGCAGGGATTTCGGGACGCGGTTAGCGCCGGCGACAAGATGAAATGCATTGAGACTGCGATGCTCGTGGAGCTCGCGAAGAAGGATTTTTCTTCCCCTGAGTCCTGCGTAGGCGCATTGTACGCCTTCGAAGCTCAACAGCCTCAGACCGCTGCCAGCAAGCTTGCCGGTTTGGAGAAGTTCTACTCCGTCGACCAGAAAGGCAAAGAGTATTTCAGGGTCCATGCAAACGATATTTCTGAGGTCGAGATCCTCCACGAAGCCATTCTCAAGTTGTCGGATGCCGAGTTCGAGACCACGAAGGCAAGCTGCGCAAGCGTATGTCGGGCCATGTGGGTAGCGCTGGACGGCGTTTACCAAGCCTGATGTATAAATTTCAAGGGCTTTTGAGGAGGGTTGCGCCGGCTCTCTTATCACGGTGTCCGGTTTGGTCTTTGGCGATTTTGGCGTTAACGGAGTTAGCGCCAGCGCAACAGTTGCGCCCTCCCGCAGTGCCTCTGCTCACCAGCGATCCGTATTTCAGCGTCTGGTCCGAGGCGGACGAGCCAACTGTCAACACGACCCGACATTGGACGCGCCAGCCTCATCCGCTTATTTCGCTTATACGAATCGATGGGCGCTGCTATCGCCTGCTAGGAGAGGCGGAAAACATCCCGGCTCTGGCAGAAACGGGCTTTGAGGTCACACCAACCCGCACGGTCTACACTTTCCAAAACGAGAAGGTGCAGGTTAGAGTGAGTTTCCTTACGCCCTCATTGCCCTCCAACTTGGATGTTTATTCGCGACCGGTGACCTACCTAACCTGGTCGGTGAAGGCGACCGATGGCAAGTCGCATTCAGTGCAGATATTGGACGGCGCCAGCACCCTTCTTGCGGTGAATACACCTGACCAAATGGTTAAGTGGGACGTATCGTCGATGGGAAATCTCGTGGGACTGCGGGCCGGTACAACTGCTCAAACCTTACTGCGCCCGCCCGGAGACGACACTCGCATCGATTGGGGTTACCTTTACGCCGTGGCTCGCAAAGACGAGGCCACCTACGGGATCTGGGCTCAACCCAAACTCGTGAATCAGTTCAGCAGCGACGGAAGGTTGACGAACGAACAAGATTCGACGATGGCGGGCTTGCCGGCTGAGACGGGAGCGGATGGAAAGGAAAATCCTCTCAGAACGATGATGCTCGGCTATTGCTTTGACCTTGGCTCCGTCAACGCCGAAGAAGCCAGCCGGACCATGATGCTCGGCTACGATGAGATCTACTCCATCGACTATTACGGAACCAAACTTAGACCTTATTGGCGAAGAAACGGCGATGGGCCGGAACAGCTCTTTCAAAAGGCGGTTCGGGACTACACGACCCTTGACAAAGAGTGCACGAAGTTTGATCAGGAATTGATGGACGACGCTCGCAAGGTGGGTGGCGACAAGTACGCCCAGATCATTGCGCTGGCGTACCGCGAGTGCGTGGCCGCGAACGGCTTAGCGGCCGATGCCAACGGCCAGCCGTTGTTTTTCACCAAAGAGGACACGAGCAACGGAGATATCGCTACGGTCGACGTGATCTTTCCCATGGACCCGATTTGGGTGCTTCTGAGCCCGACCCTGGCCAAGTCGTCCCTGGTTTCCAACTTCATGTACGCGGCTTCGCCGCACTGGAAATTTCCGAATGCTCCCCACGATCTCGGCACCTATCCGCAGGTCACGGGGAGGGACGACGGCGGGGAGGGCATGCCGGTGGAAGAAAGCGGCAATATGATTCTCCTCACGGACGCGATCGCCCACGACGAGAACAGCGCCGAGTTCGCCGATCTTTACTGGCCCCAGCTCACCCAGTGGGCCCAGTATTTGGAGAAATACGGCCTGGACCCGGAAGACCAGCTCTGCACGGACGACTTTATGGGGCACCTTGCTCACAACGCCAACCTGAGCGTGAAGGCGATTCTCGCCTTGGCCGCCTACGGCGACCTGTGCCACATGAGGGGCGACGCGGCGAACGCCAAGAAATACAAGGACCTGGCGGTTGCAGATGCCAAGCATTGGATGGAAGTGGCCGATGCCGGGGACCACTCGCTCTTGGCGTTTGACAAGCCGGGCACTTGGAGCCAGAAATACAATCTGGTCTGGGACCAGATCCTTGGCCTCGGAATTTTCCCCAAAGAGATTCGGGAGAAAGAGGTTGCCTATTACAAGCGGAAGATGCTGAAATACGGCGTGCCCCTGGACTCCCGAACCAAGCTGACCAAAACCGATTGGTCGATTTGGAGCGCAACACTTGCAACGAACAAGGAAGACTTTGAGAGCATTGTCAGCCCGATTTTCGACTATCTGAACGAAGCCACTGTGCGAGACCCGATTGCCGACTCCTACGTGACCGACGATAAGAACAGTGAGGGCATGCACGCAAGGCCTGTGGTCGGCGGATTCTTTATCAAAATGCTGGACGACCCGGAAATCTGGCACAAGTGGGCGAGCCGGGATCACCAGAAGCTTGGCGCCTACGCGCCGTTGCCCAAACCAGTCAAGTATGACGAGATCGTCCCTACTGGTAAGAATGGCGCTGCAGTCTGGAAATACACGGTTGAGAAACCTGCAACCGGTTGGGAAACCGTTTCCTTCGATGACTCCTCTTGGTCTCATGGACAGGCCGGATTTGGAACCGAGGGGACGCCCGCGGTTGCCGTGAAAACCCCTTGGAGCACGGACGACATTTGGCTTCGACGCGTGTTAACTTTACCGAAAGCCGATTACAAGGATGCGGTTTTGACCCTCTTTCACGACGAGGATGTCGAGGTCTATTTCAATGGGGTGCCGGCCGCATCGGAGCCCGGCTACATTACGGATTACGAGGTTCTGGACATCAGCCCGGAAGCAAAGAAACTCCTTGTCTCTGGCGCGACGATTACTATCGCCGTTCATTGCCACCAAACCACCGGCGGGCAGGGCATCGATGTCGGGATCGGCAAAGTTACGGGGCGATAGGCGCTTTACTCGAACTTAAATCGGCACTCAACCGGTCTCGGCGATTCTCGTTTCGGCCGCTGTGCCTTGCCCAACGTGGACCAACCCGCCATTCAATACTAAAAAACTCAAGGCCTTATGTAGCGTCACCCACAAGGATGACAAGAAAACCCTGGCTTGATAACCCGATGGTGGCCCCGCACAATACATGGGTGGTGATAGAGAAAATGATCGGAAATGCAGACGGGCCAGTGAGGACCTTAGATGAAGTCAGCGAAGTGTCTCCTACTGACAATCTAGTGCTGCCCCTGAGCCAAGAAAACGGGCACGTGCCGGCCGGCTTCGCTACCACCGCGAAAGCATTTGAGCTGTTCATGGAAAACTTCGGCTTAAATGATCGATTGCACATGCTCCTTGCCCCGTATCATGCGGAGATCCCTCAGGAGTTAGCGGTGGAGGGTCAGGTTGCGCGCAACCTAGTCCTTGCCACTCCCCTACCGGATCGGCTGTGCGAAGAGGTACTTGCCGCGTACGCCGCCCTAAGCGTTCGCGGCGAGGACCGATGCCTCGTGTCCGTGCGATCGTCCGTCTCGGAGGACGGTTGTGGGGGCCATCAGGAAGCGATTTTAAACGTCCTCGGAGATGATGCGTTGCTCGATGCCGTCCATCGGTGCTTTGTGTCGCCGTTCACCAACCGGGGTATCGAATACCGTGCAAGCCACGGTTGCGATCCCTTGCAGGCCTCTCTCTCGGTTGTGGTTCAGCGTATGACACCGGCATCGGTGGACCAGATGATTCTTACAGGAAACTAAGCGATTTCGCAATCGCTTAACCGGCCCACTACCTATAGCCGCGTCAGCTGCCGATGATTCATCGTACAATAGGTTTGGTAGCCGCCGATGCAAAACCAGAGCCAGGCCAAGATATTGACCCTGGGAACCGTTCCCAAAGCCTGGGAGCTCCACCTTTTCGGCGCTTTCCAACTGCTCGATCCCAACGGTGAGCCAGTCAGGCTCCAAACGCGAAAAGTTGAGGGGCTGCTTGGGCTGATCGCCATGAACCGGAGCTTGGGGGTTTCCCGGGACGAACTCTGCGAGATCCTTTGGCCAGACCGGCCGCTCGAGGTTCAGCGCGCGAGTTTGCGCCAAGCCCTGACCCAGCTCCGACGATCGCTCGGCAACGAAGCGGTCGAGAGTTCGCGGTCTCATTGCCGGATCGCCCACGGATTTCCGCTTCGATGCGATTACGACGAGCCGGAACTGAGAACGGGCGACGGGTTTATGCCCGGCCACGAAGGCGATTGGTTCGACGAGATGCGCTTTGATGGTCTGGAGATTGAGGACGAAGGCGCGCAGCAAACGGTGGTTGGCAGCTTCACCCAGACTCTGAACTGGTTTGCGGTCAACGATCCCAGAGGCTTGTTTAGTCTACTTCGGGCAAGAAGTTCGCTTACGAGAGGAATTGCGCCCGCGGATATGCTTCGAATGCTGGATAAGGCAGGCGCGAGGGTGGAAAGCCAAGGTTGGGTCGCTTATTGGCGCGGCTGCTCCGAAGATGACTTATACCACTGCGCAGCTTTGTTGGAAAACGCGCTCAAGCACGCCCGGGTGAACGAGGATTGGGAGTTGGCGACTGAAGTTTGTCTGGAACTGGGGAAAGTCTATTCTCGAACCGGTCGGATTGAGGACGTGAAACGCATTGTGGCGATGGCGGACGCGCTTGCCACGGACAAACGCGCGCCGGTAGCCAAGATGAACGCGATTCGCCTCAGAGGCACAGTATTGATGCACTGGGGCGACCAGCGACGCGGATTAGGGTTGTTGGAACGCTCGGAGTCCTTTATCGACGACCCGATCGACGCCTCTCTGGTCCAGGCCGTTCGGGCGTTTTACACCGCATCCGCTGGACTAGACGACCAAGCGTCCAAGGTTTTAGAGCAGCCACTGGCTTCCTCGAAAGAAACCGGGCATCTTCGCACCGGTGTGTTGTGCGCGTTTACGGAATGCCTCTTATCCGCGCGGGGCTCGGGGGTACGGTTGGTTCACCCTGAACTGGCGGGTCTTTGCTCCAAGATATACGGCTACGGCTGGACCCAGTTCGGTGTTTATGCGGACGAGATGCTTGCCAAGGCGTTTAACCTCTCGGGCGATAAGGACCTTGCGACGGTTCATCTGAAATCGGCGGCCAGAGGCCGGCGCGGCTCAAACATGGTGCGGACGCCGATGGAATCGAAGTTGGTTGAAGCTGTGGGGTGATTCAGGAGTCGGCGCCCTCGACGCGACTCGAACGCGTGACCTACTGCTTAGAAGGCAGTTGCTCTATCCGCTGAGCTACGAGGGCAGGATCGTAATTTTAGCTCATCCGCCGGCAATTAGCAACGACTCCGGTTAGCCTGGAAGCATCGTTAAGACAATGAGCCATGCCGGTAAAAATCGGATCACCGTGGCCTCTTACAATAGCTACGAATATAGGCAAGCGAGTCATCAGAAGTTTAAGGCCGCCGTAGATGCTGATGGCAGAGAACACTACGCCGTTTCGCATTATCTCAGCGGCGTCGCAATAGAATGCATGCTTCGGGCATATCGCTGGTCTATCGACCCATCTTGGGACGCGAAGCATGATCTGCGGGAGTTGATGAAGAAAAGTGGTGTCCTCGCAAGGCTTCCTGAAAACAAACAGGGCCAGGTGAGAGACGCGTTGGTAGAGATTGCTGTCAGATGGTCGATCTCTCACCGTTATGCGCCCGACGACCGCCTTGAGGCCTATTTAAAGAAGACCTTGGGCGGCGGGTCACCCCGGATATTGAAGGATAATAGTGATTACATGCTGAATCGAGTTGAATTTGTGCTCGCGGAGTGTGATAAGAAATGCCCATGACAATAGAAACCCTCGAAGCAGCGTTTCCTCAACAAAAGGAAATCGGTGATTTCGCCTCGTTTGAGTATGACAATGGTATCGAGCGTTTCGTGGGCGATGTGATCAACCACGAATTTCGAGGCGTTCCCGTGCCAGAACGTCAGCGCTGGGTCTGGGATCGGCTAAGAGAAACATTTGGCGAAGAGTCGCAAATGGTTTCGTTGGTATTGACCTACACGCCTGATGAATGGGAAGAAGTCGGCGACCAAGCTGCCAGTTAGTCAATTGGTTTGAGCGACTCTTCATTTTCGCGCGAAAAGAACAAGATCGTTCACATTACAACTAATAAAGCCGAAATGACGGGGCAGCATCGGCACACTGGTTTAGACATTTGCTAAGGCGAAACGGTTAGAAGTTGGCTGGTTGCAACGCCGTTGAACGAAAGGGTGATCGTCACAGTCGATTTAACGGTGACGGCCTTCGTCTGGATGGCGAACGAAACGGCGGTCCAGCCTGCGGGGATGGTTACGGTGGCCGGCACAACTACATCCGCGTTGGTGGAGGAGACTTTCACCACGTTGCCTGCAGGGCCGGCATTACCCGCCAGCTTGATGATTCCGTCCGTGCCATGGCCGCCGACTACCGAATTCGGCGACAAAGTGAAGCTGGAGATCGGGGCAGGTTCCAGCATGAGCGTTGCGGATTGAGAAAGACTGCCGATCGTGATCTTGAGAACCGCCAGGGTTGGAACGGACACTGCTTTGGTGGCGATTGGAAATGAAACGGCGGCGGCGCCTTTCGCGATATCCACCGAAGCCGGCAGCGTCACAAGCGAACTGGTCGACGAGACGTCAACGACGGTTTCGGCAGTAACGGCCTTTGCAACACGCACGACTGCATCGGATGCCTTTCCACCTACAACCGAGTTCGGCACAATGCTGAGCGAGTCCGCCGCGGGCTTAACCACCAGCGTGGCAGTCTTGGAAACACCGGCGGCATAGGCCTTGATCGTAACCGTTTGAGCGGAGGTCACTGAGTAAGTTGGGACGGAAAACTCGAGGGATGTCTTCCCGGAAGCAATATCAATGCTCGAGGGAACCACGGCTGCCGCGCTGCTGGACGCAAGAGAAACCGAAAATCCGGTGGCGGCAGCCGGTTCGGACAGTTTCACGGTACAAGCTACCGCCGTGCCCGACGTTACGGAAGCTTCGTTAAGGGAGACGGAGGAAAGCGAAGTGGGACGCACGCCATCATACGCGCCCATGCTGGGCGGGTTGGGACGGGTTGCGCCGCGCTGATCTGTTGGCGGCGCGGCGGAGTGTAATCCCGCGCCGTAGCAGGGAGAGGTTGCTCCGAGGGCCATGGTTTCGGTAGGGCCGCCATTCTCGGAAAGCGGACCAAGGACCGGATTCACATCGATGTCTCCCTCGCCGGTCCATCCGCCTTCGATATCGCAGTATTCGGCGGTGTTCACGGCGCCGCTGTAACCACCTTCGATTTCGGGACTGGAAGGGGCCGAGTTGCCATACAGAATGCAGTTCGTCAAATTCATCGTCTTCCCATTGAAGGTATCGATGGCGCCGCCCTCTGCCGCACTGTTTCCTGAGATCGTGCAGTTCGTAAGCGTTAATGTGGAACCTGCCGATATGGCGCCGCCGCTTTGCGTCGAACTGTTTCCGATGAGAGTGCAGTTGACAAGGCTAGCAGCCCCACTGATTGCTCCCCCTTCGTTCGACCGGTTTCCGTAGAAAGTGCAGCCCGATATCGTCAGGCTGTTTACATCAAACGTGCCGGCCTCCACGATCGCGCCGCCTTCCCCGGAAGTATTGTCAAACAGCGAACAGTCTGTCACTGTCGCGATGCCGATGTTCCATATCGCTCCGCCTCCGTCATCCCCAAAATCGAAGTTACTAGTGTTGCTAGTGAACGAGCAATCTGTCACGACGAGCGTGCCAACGTTGTTAATGGCTCCGCCGCCGGTGTCGGAGTTATCATGGTTGTCAGTGAACGTACAGTCCGTTAAGGTCGTAATTCCTGCGCACTCAATGCCCCCGCCGCCGTTACCGGCAGCGTTGCCCACAAAACTGCACTCAGTGAAGCTTACCGTCCCTCCCGAGACAACTCCGCCGCCGCCGCCGTAGTCGACGGCATCACTCCCCGCCTCAATCGTCAACCCGGAAACCGAGACTTTGTCCGTGCCTGAGGGAGTAATGAAAAACGGTCGATACTTACCCATGCCGTCGATGGCAAGGAGCGAAGCTCCCGGTCCCTTGATAGTCATGCTTACGGTGATCGTTGGCAGACCACTGGTGAGTTTGATCACACCTGTCAGGCCGCTTGCGAAGCTGATTGTTGAGCCGGGCTTGGCGTTGGCATCGACTATCGCCGCACAGTTCGCCTGCATCGCCATTGTCGGCCAGGCTGGAAACGGTGAAGGTGTCGCTGTGAGCGAAACTGGAAAGCCCCAGGGCAAGGGCTGCAAAAAGGACAAATCGTTTCATGGGCTCCCACTGCAAGCCTTTAAGCACATTCTTCATTGAAGGCTTGGATCAGCAATCTGCGAGTTTGCATCAAAGATTGCGAAAATCATTTTGAAGTATGGCACCGCGCCGCGAGCGGTCTAGGGCTCGCTAAGGAACTTGTCGATCGCCGGAGCGATTCTCGGGGTCGCCGGCCAGGAGACGAATGGCCTTCGTCACCGGTAAGAAGAATCGTTTCTGCTCCCAATGCTTTGGCGAACTCCAGAGCAGCGGCAGGGTTCACGCAGTGGTCTTGGCTCGCCGAGATGACCAAAACCTTGGCCTTTACCGCTGACGCGGCTTTCGATTCGCTGTCTCCGAAATCCTTGAACGCGTCGTTCTTGCAGATTGCATCCAGGTCTGCGGAGATGTCCCACGGGTCGGCGCCGAGCATCCCATTTTCGAACCCCGCGGTGCTGCTCTCCGCGTCCTCCCTTTTCACATGCTCCACGAGGTTCTTGGGGGTTGTGAGAGCGAACATAAAGAAATCCGCGAATCCCCGAATCAGGGCGGGCCGGGCGGATTTGTTTGCCTCCGCCTCCCGGACCAATTTGAGTGCTGAAGTGTCAAAGGCCAGATCGTAGGACGTTGGCCTCGGCGAGCCTACAATCGGGATGGCCTTATCCATGAAATCCGGATGCGCGGTGATCCAGGTAAAGGTCTGGATCCCTCCCATGGAAATCCCCATGACCGCCCGCAGGTGCGAGATGCCCATGGCGTTCAGCATTTTGTATTGGCTCTCCACCATGTCCCGGATCGTGATTTGGGGAAATGCCTTGTCGTGCTGGGTGGGGCTGTTGCCGGTGAAGTTGAAACCCCGTTTCCCAGCGAGTCCACGAGAATGACGAGTGTTTCGCGGCCGTCCAACAGTCCCCCAGGCCTGGCTGCATAGGCGAGATCACCCGACTTGCCCAGGAACCAAGTCGGGAAGAGGACGGCGTTGTCCTTCTTGGCATCCAGGGCTCCATAGGTTCGGAGGAGCCGACGCGGCAGTTTTGCAGAACTGCGCCGGATTGGAGTTTGAGGTCTCCATTTCGGCGAACTGCTGTTCGCCCTCGGCCGCCGCGAACGAGGCGGCGGCTAGGATGGCAACGGCGAAGATCAGTTGACGGGCGCTCATGACTCGGAAATTACCTGCCACGGAAAGTGCCCACTTATATTCCTGATCCTTGATCTGCGGCCATTAACGCAAAATAATTCCAACTTCGCATGCATCTAATGTCAGCGTGAAAGATATTATTCTCTGATTGGACATTGGGCTTTCGTTAACTATAATAAACAATGCTTCGCGCTACAGCCATTTTTGCGTTCTTCGCGCTGGCGATCTCATCTTTCGCCCATTTTAGCCTGCTCGGGTACCCTGCCTTCGCAGGACTCGAGCACCGCATACAGCCAAGCGCTCCACATTTCGAGAGACGGTACCACGGTGGTGGGAAGATCTACCGCCGATTACAAGAATCTTCTTGAGGACAAGTTAACGTCGTTCCTCTGGAATGAGGGAGCCAGGATGATTCAGATCGGCGATGACACCGAGATTTTAAGCGGATACGATATCGCCTGTTCGGGCAACGGCTCCGTTATTGCAGGAAACGCAACCTACTACCTAGGTGGCATCGACGGCGACGGCGACTTCCTTTACAAGAACGGGGCGTTAAGCTATTTCGAGCCTATTGCGGACGCCGGGATCATCACGTACGTGACTCCAGACGGCAGCAAAGTCCTGAAGGATATGCGAGTTCCAAGGAAGCCTTCGGACCGATCGTCTACGACGTCACGACTCATACTTTCAAAGGTGTTCAAGTTACGGAAGGACACTATTTTCAGATAGCCGCTGGGAACCAGACAGGAACCCTTCTTGTAGGCGCAGACGTTACCGCGGAACCCTATAAGCCTTGTTACTGGACGGTGAATCCGGTAACCGGCGATTACAACTTGAACACGTTCACGTTGCCCTCGGGATATGAGGAAGGCATTCTGGGCTCCGTGTCGGAAGATGGCACCAAGATTGCCGGCGTAGCGCAGAACAGCCTAGGAAAGTCCCTGGGCTTCGTATACAGCGTTCCTTCGGAAACTTTTACGTTCTTTCCAGGACCGGACGGCGCTCAGCTTACAAGCGCCACCATCACCGATAACGGCGGCCTTGTTGTGGGCAACGATGTCGACAGCGTGAACAACCAACAGGGCTATGTCTGGAGTGTCGATCAACCGGCCGCGGCTCAAACCGCGCGCGCCTTCTTCACAAACCATGGTGTCACGCCAACCACGGAACCCTTTACGCTGAACGATGTGTTCCGGAATTTGGAAAGGCTTTTTGCGGCACGACGAACTACGAGGGACGCACGGGCAAGCAGCAGGCTTGGTACGCGAGCATCGTTTATTCCAACTTTCTAACAGGGATCAGCTTCACCGCAAAATCCGTTACTGGCGGCTCGGTCGCCGCAGGCACCGTTACCCTGAATAAGGCAAATTCAACCGGCCAGCCTTACAGCGTTGGGCTGGAGGCAACTGCAGGCGGAACTGTGAAAATCGCATCGGTTCCTGCGTCCATTGACATTGCCAATGGCAGCAGCACCCAAACCTTTAATTTTGAGCACCGATTCTGTTGCAGTTGCGACACTGGTGACGGTGACGGCGACCTGCGAGGCGAGTTCGGTGAGCACGACCATCGAGGTCGTGCCCGTCGTGCTAATTTCAGTGTTGCCGAAAACGGCAACTGTTTTAGGCACGAAAACGGCTGACTTTACCGCGAACCTAAACGGCCCTTCTCCCGGCTCTTTCGTGGTCACGCTGACGAGTTCTAACACAAAGGCGCTGAAGGCTCCCGCCTCCGTGGTTATTGGGCTAGGGGCTTCGAGTGCCGTGTTTCCGGTCACCACTTACGCGGTTTCGGCCGACACGAAAGTTACAGTTACCGGAACAGCGGGCGCCGCTACCATTCAGGAACCATCACCGTTCAGGAGGCTATGGTCACGTCCTTTAAGGCCGCTGCCTCAAGCGTTACGGGAGGAAATCCCCTGACGATGACAATCGACTTGAATGGGGCTGCGGGGCCTACGGGAGATGTGATCAAACTGAG
>CAWHLK010000041.1:0-14703 GCA_963829965.1 uncultured archaeon
CGCATCGGCCGGCTGAACGTGCCCGAAGTCTCGGGCTTTTTTATCATTCTACAATTGTTGCGACGGCCGTGGGATATCTCGTGCACCGCGTGGTGCCGCCCAGGCTGGCTTTAATGGATGGCTTCTTTTACGCGGCTTTCGCAATTGGCGAATGGTTTTTCAAGGGTCTCTCTCAATACCCTCGTTCCCAGCACGGGCCCCTCCGGACACGCTGCTAGTTGCTTCCTGGCTTTGCTGGATGGTGGTGTTCGGATCGCTGTGTGTATGTGGAGAGATTCGACTCTGCTTTTTCAGGCGGTTCCCGGGATTGCCATTTTCGGCTACGTGGGAACCTGGGATACCTATCGTTACGCCCCGTTCATGTTCTTCGGGTTTCTGCTTTGCTTTGCGACGTTGTTTGCCCGCGCCCATGCTCGGGATATGATGATGCGAGCGCGCGAATCGGGCTATGCTCCGACGAGTCTTGACGCGGATAAGCCGGGGGGCTTTCTAGGGCGTTGCGTACCGGCCCTTGGCGCTGGATGGCGGGCCCCGAATGGGCCTTGCTGTCCGCTTTGTTGGTGGTGGTCATTAGCGTAGTCGGGGGGCCTTTTCTCCAGTTTTCGCTTCAAGGCGTGGCGGGTTCGGTGAGGTTGCCCCAACCCCCCACTGCTGCAATGCGAAAGAACTTTTTTGGCGTTCCGCCACCCCAGAGCACGAACTTCGTCGCACGATCCGGCGAAGCGGTTGGAACCGGCCCACGTCACGAGCTCGATGGCAAGCCGATTTTCACCGCAGTGATGCCAATGGCGGCCTATATGAAAATGCACACCTATTTGGGTTACGACGACCGGGGCTGGCAGGAAGTGACCGGGCAGCCGGCCGTAAGGGGGTTCTCGGCCGATACGGTTGCCGAGTTCAATAAGAACGTACATCCTTCGGACCGATTCAAGAGCGTTCCCTTTTCCTTAACGCACCTTGACGGTTTTTACGACAGCGTGCCGATTCCAGGCGATCTGGATTACGTCGCCGAGGTTCCCAAAGAGATTTACCGCGTGGATGGAACGGTTCCCAACGAAGCAAGCCTCTTCAGCGGCAGATCTCGAATCGATGGCGCGGTGATTGTGCCCGATGAAAGTTCGGACACGACGGCAAAACAGGATCCTTACATCTCGAACTACGCCGACATCTCGGATACGCCGATCACGCCGCGGGTCATCGCATTCGCGCGGCAAGTGACGAAGGGAGCCAAGACCGATCGCGAAAAGGCAGACGCCATTCGCCAGGCGATTTCCAAGCGCTGTATTTATGATCTTAACACGCCCGCTATACCAGCGGGCCAGGATCCGGTCGACTACTTCCTCTTTGAAGGCAAGCGAGGATATTGCGATCTGTTTGCCAGCTCCATGACCATCATGGCCCGAGCTGCCGGTCTCCCGGCCCGCTACGTCATCGGCTTTGCTCCCTTCACGCAGCCCGAACCCACCAACGGGACTTATACGTTTTTCGACACCGACTATCACGCCTGGTGCGAGATCTACTTTGAGGGGGCGGGCTGGGAGATCTTTGACGCCACCGACGGGGCTGCCGAGGCGCCGGGCGGGCCGTGGGACAAAGCTAAATAGCTCGCCGTGGTATACTTCAGGCAACTTTCCGGCTCTCTTTCATTACGCTCGGCCTCGTTGTTTGTGGTTGGGTGGTAGGGAACCTGTTAGCCAAAAATCGCCGCCGCATCCCTATTTTCCGCAGGAAGAGCTGCTTACCGGAACTCGAAAGAAGTTATGCGGACCTCGTTCGTTTGGTCGAATCGAAAACGGGTAAACCAAGGGACCAAGCAAACCCCCATGGTATCTGGTCGCGGTAAAACCGTATTTGGACGGCAGCTATGCGGCGTTCAGCGAAGCTACGAACGCCTTCGTGTCGATCTATTACAGCAGCGCGGAACCGCCCCAGCAAATGGTTGGCGATTTTGGCAACTTGTAAAGAAAGCGAGGGCGGCATTGAAGCCGATAAAGCGGCCCAAGGATATTCCCCCGGAAAATGAGAATTGACGTTGACAAAGCTTTGAAGTGCCGGGTGATCCTACTGTCCGGAGAGGAGTACGTCCCGAGGGCGCGGACCCTGCAGTTGGTGGTTGAAAAAGCATCCGCGGGCGATGATTTTGACCTCGAGACGTTTGTCGCCGACGCCAGCGGCCCGACCCAGTGGTTTGCCGCGGCGGGAACGGCGCCGTTCCTGAGTCCCAGGCGAACGGTGGTGGTCAGGAACCTTTTGAGAAGTGACGCCCACAAGGATTTTCGCCCGGAGTCGTTGCCCGATACAGCGCTCGTGGTTTTGGTCGCCGACGAGGAGGGCGGAGACTCTGACCGTCAGCGGAAGTTTGACAATGCCCGAAAAGCGTGGGAGAAGACGGTGGCCTCATCCGGCGGTTCCGTCCTCGCGTTTAAAGTCGATCCCAAAGAGCTGATTGGGGCGATAAGAGCGGAAGCCGAATCTCTCGGCAAGAAGATGAGCGATCGCGCCGCCGAGGCTTTGAGGGACATGACGGGCGGAAGCCTGAGCCGGGCCCAAGAAGAACTTGAAAAGCTCGCTTTGTACGTTGGCCATGAAGCCCAGATCCGTGAGCAGGACGTTCGGGAAGCGGCGGTCGCGTCTCCTATGGAACGTTTTCAAACTCGTGGACGCGGTCACAAGGGCCGATGCCGGCGAGGCGCTACGCCAGATACGAGTCATGGTCGGCAATAACACGCGCGTGGACGATGTGGCTCTGCGATCCATTCTTCCTACCCTGACCACTCATTTCCGATTGCTTTGGCAAGCCAGGATATGCGTGGAGGCAAAGGCGCCGGTCTATGCGATACCGGCTGCAATCCTCGCTCAGTTCCCCGAGCGCCCCAACCTCGGCCGAGAGCCCGATTGGAAGCAGAAGCGCATCGTCTATTCCGCCCAGTCCTGAGCTTCCAATCGCTTTCTCGATGCTTTGATGCGATGGCCGATGCCGACGCAAGGCTGAAAGGCCTGTTGCCCTCCTTCAGCGCCATCGACACACTGGAACGCGCGGTTCTGGAGATGATGGAAGCGGTTCGCGCGAAGGTTGCCTGACGATTTTTAGCTGGAAGCGACCTTACCAACAAGGCAAGCCGACGCTGCCCGGCCAATAACCCGTTTAGGCTTCGACCAATTCTTCCGGAGCTTCCGCAACCTCAGCATCTGCCTGAACCGGCGCTGCTGCGACCGGAGCATCCGGATCGTACACATTCACATGGATCAGCGCATCAACCTGGTTGTGAAGATCCAACTCAACCGGATAAACGCCCAGGCGCTTGATTGGTTGGACGAGCCCGACCTTCTTGCGATCGACCTCAAGTCCAAGCTGCTCTTTCACCGCATCGGCAACATCTTGCGCGGTGATCGCACCGAAAAGCTTGCCCGCGTCCTTTCCGACCTTGGCCTTGATGTTGACGGTCTTGCCGTCAACCCCTTCCTTTAGCGACTGTGCGGAGGACAGCGTGTCCGCGGTCTTCGCCGCTAGCCGGGTATTCCGCATCTCAAGGGCGTGCAATTGGCCCTTGTCCCGAAAGTGGCGAGTCCACGAGGGAAAAGAAAGTTGCGAGCGAAACCATCCGCAACCGTGACTACCTGCCCTTGTTTGCCGAGCTTGGGCACGGCTTGATTTAAAATGACCTTCATTTCCAAAAACCTCTCATGCGTCTTGTCCGGTTCATTTACTTCTGGAAGCCGAGGCCGATCATGGGCGCGTTGTACTTGAACGCGCGTGATTCCTACCCAGCCGTAAAAGCCCTTTCCGAACAGGATCGCGCGCGGATATCAGCCCGGGGATCATTGGGATCGTAGAAGTCCCCACGCAGGTACAGCCACGGCGCGATGCGATAGTCTACCCCAACCCCCGGTTTACTGGCGTAAACACCATACAGGAAGTCGCTTCCGGGACTGAACTGATGGCCCAGCTCAAGATTGAGTTTGTTGCTCTCGAAGGCATCGTAAACACCGACGTTAACGTCCGTGCCCTTGCCGACGGGAACGCTGACGTTGACATCCGTTCGGGTGTGGCCCGGGTAGTTCTCACGGATCGAATCGACCGACGCGGTAACCCGCCCAGAAGCGGCGACACGTGGTGGGGGCCAAACACGCTGTTCAGATGATTCAGCACCCCCTTGGCATCGTCTTCCAAACCCTTCGCTTTATCCTCGATTTCAATCGCCTTGTGGCTCATGATGATGCCGTTCTTGGAGATAACCTCCGTGTTGGCGGCAATACGTGTGCCCGTGTCGGTGATCTTGGCCGTGTTGTCAAGTGTTTCGTTGATGGGCTGTCTCAGTTTGGGATCGGTGACAAAAGCGTTAAGGTTGTCCACCAGCTTTTGGCCCGCTTGCTGGTTTTGTTGAGTTGTCCAAAATTCGCCATGCTTTGCTGCCGCCACCGCGGATCTTTTGCGAACTCGGCGACGATGGCCGTGCTCTTCTGGATGTTTGCCATCGCCACAGCCGCACTTGCGACCGCGTGGTTGATGCTCGCCTGGTTTTCTCCAATGATCAGGTTGGCCTTGTCCGCGACGGTTCCAAACTTCTCGAGCGTCGCCGCGCTGGTTTCCAAGATCTTCGTGATATCGCCGCGCAGGTGTTCGTCCTGCAGGAGTTCTCTGGCTGCGACGAGCGTCTTCTTGAGCTCGTCCATAGTGCCCTTGGCCTCCGGCAGATAGTTTTCAAATTGGCGACGGGTGCGTGCCCCGAATGATCGAGTGGGGCTGCAGGTTCATGCCGGTGAGCCGCTCCGGAGGCACGATTGTGACCGGTTGCTGCCCAAGCCCAATAAGCGAGCCCTGCACCTGGGCGGTGGACCCTTGGGGGATCTGGTATTGCCGGTTGATCCCAAGAGAGATGCGCGCCATCTTGGGATTGCTGAGTTCAATCTGCTCGACCTGGCCGATTTTAACACCCGCCATAAGCACCGGCGTTCCCACGCCGATGCCGCCGGCATCGGCGAAATCGGCAAAATACACATCCGTTTTGGGAGCGATGAGGCTGGCGCCAAGCAAGAGGTATCCGGCATAAAGCGCGACCACAAAAACCACGACCAGCAATCCAACCTTCCACGCGCTCTGCATATCCCTTAGCCCCCGTAATTGTATCTGACGGACGTGGGGCCTGGATAGAAATTAAAAAATGGCGATTCGCGCGGTAAGCGCTTCGCGCGTAAACTAGGCGCTTCGCGCGTAAGCCGCTTCGCTGTACCCTTACCCTTTACCCTTTACAGGCTATCGCAAAAGCCTAATCTGTCGGGCGATAACGAGCTCTTTGCTCCGCTTCGCGGAGTGTCAAGCTAAAGCTCGACCTACTTCAGCCTCTAGGGATTGCGACAGGAACCCATTTTGAGCCTCTGAGAGGGTTTTGCGCTTGCCTCTAAAGCTCGACCTACTTCCGCCTCTAGGGATTGCGACAGGAACCCATTTTGAGCTTCTAAGAGGGTTTTGCGATGGCCTCTTTACCCTTTACCTACCCGTTTACCCGTTCACCGCGAACGCCTCGCTGAGGATTTCCTCCACCGCAATCTGGGCCACGGCGAAGAGAGGGAAGTCGTTTTGAAGATTTGTAACCCGCTCCTTAAACTCCGACGGAACCTGAGGTTTAAGCCGCTTCATTTCGAGGAAGGTCTGAGCCATTAGAACGCGAACGGTGACGTTTCGGGGGAGGGCGAGGCAGAGTTGGATATTCCCGTTTAGAATCTCGCGTTCCCCATGCAGTCCGCCGCCGCCACAGCGTAGAACGAGCATTTGCTCCAATCGCAGCGCGTAATCGAGGAAGTATTCCCCCGCAGGAGGCTCGTAGGGGCTATGAGATGCAAACGTGTTCAAGCCTGCACGTTCACTCAGCATTTGAAGGAGGTCGTGGGTGATTCGGCTGATCTCTGCCTCCGGGTCTCGCACGGAGAATCCTGCTTGACTGGAACCCAAGCATTCGCCGTCCTCGGTTCGAACGAGCCGCATTTCCACCTGCCAATTCGGTTCCCCGATCGTTAAATGCGTGGTGACGATGTATTTCGCTGGGTTCGACGCCTGTCTGCCGTATTTCGCCGCGTCTTCGTCGCTCGTTGGTTCTCCAAGCAAACAAAAGCCGCTGTTTCGACCAACAATGTAAGGTTGCAAAATTGTGGTGCGGACCTTCGAATTGAAGAACACTTGTTCGGCAAGGAACATTGGTAAGAACCTACTGAAGCGCCCCACGTCGTCTGCGATCGCAAGCTTTTCACGAGGCCCCTGCTCGCTGATGGTTGATCCCAGAAAACAAATCGTCGGATCTTCTCTCGGGCCCTTTAGAAATACATCCTTCGTGCGAGATGACTCGGGAAGCCATATCGGCCCTTCGAATTCGAGCATTCGCACGTCCCATTTATCTTCGACCGGAGTTGCCGCAACACGTCCCTTTGCGATCTCCGTGTCCCAATACCCCAGCGTCTGATTCCAATCGGGGCGCTGTTGGGCAAATAGCTCGTCCAAGATTTTGTGCGCTTCCTCGTACTGGCCTTGCTCAACGTGAGCTTTTATAAGGTTGTTGCCAACCGTCAGCCCGTGAACTTCAGGGTTGAAACGCGGCTCGACTAATTGAAGAATCTGCGGAATCCGGCCCGCGTTCCCTAGGTCGCCACTGATCTGCATGAGGAGATCGGTGGGGCTTGGATTGCCCGCATTGGCGATTGCCTCTCTATGCAGACGCTCAGCTTCTTGGAAGTCCCCCGCGGCAATCGCCCCGCGCGCGAGCCAAAGCTGCGCGCGCCAACTTCCCGGCAACGCGGCCACCCTTTTACTGGCCTCGTCCGAGGCTGGTTTTCCGCCTCGATTGTCGAAGATCTTCCAATACTGGCCGAAGCTGTCCTGGAAGTTCGGATCCAGTTCTAAAGCTCGCCAGAATGTCTTTTCCGCATCGTCTACATTGCCCTTGGCTTGTTGAACAATTGCCAGGTTGGTTAGGATCAAGCTGTCTTCGCCTCGTTGGGTAAGAAACTCGCGTGCCACGGCTTCCGCATCGTCCAGATGCCCTTGTTGACGGAGGATCACGCAATAAAGGGCCGTTGAACGAGTGTGATCGGGATCCGTTTCATGAAGGTGTTTGGCAGCGTCCGCGACCTCGGCCGCGAAGCCATCCCTGACTGCAGCAACGATGACGCCATAGAGCTCGTCCGGATTGTCCCATTGTTTTTCGATTGTTGCGGGCAGAACCTTCTGCGTCCATTCGCTCCTAGGAATCCGCATCTCTCGGCCGTAGGCGTCCTGGACGATAATCATGCCTTCGTCGGGCTGTTGCTCTTGTGTTTGCGGCTGTTGCCGCTCCGGTCGAGCCTGCTTTGTGCCTTCCGCGCCTTTGGCAAATAGTTTCTTGAAGATCCCCATGGCTTTCCCCTTCTCCTGAAATGCTGCTCTCTACTGAGTCTACAATGATCTCATGATTCGCAAAGCGGTGTTTTTGTTCCTACTTTTATCCACTGCATGGGCTCAAAATCGCCCGCCGACTCTCGATCCAACCTACGGCATGCCGTTGGCAAGCCATCGTGCGGTCGAGAACAAGCTTCCGCCCGACGCGGATTGGGTCTGGGCTCCCGAGACAAAGGACAGCCAAACCGTGTGGTTTCGCAAGTCGTTCAATCTGGCTAAAGCGCCGCATAGAGCCGCGCTTTTTATTACGGTCGATAACTTCTTTACCGCCTATGTGAATGGCAAAGAAGTGGGGAAGACGGAGGCTACCAAAACGGATGAGGAAGTTTGGCGAAAGGTCCACCGGTTTGATGTCAGCGGCGATTTGAAAGAGGGCGAGAACGTGATCGCGGTCATCGGCGTGAACGCCGGAGGGCCCGCCGGGCTGCTTGCCAGGTTGGAAGTGGATGGCAAGCCGGCGTTGCTTTCGAACGGGCAGTGGATGCAAACGGAATCTGAGCCGCCGAGCGGATGGACGATGCCTGGCTTTACGGGAGATGGCTGGACAGGCGCTTCACGTATCGCTGCACTAGGGGGTGGTCCTTGGGGACAGCAGATCCAGGGCTGGCCCGCACCGATCGCTCAAGCCGTACCTTACCTTCACCACTTGCCCTTGAAGGCGGTTGCCTACGCGCGGCTCAAGGCGATTGGCGATATCGATTTGGCTCCGTGGCAGCCGACGAGTGGCCACCTCAACTTGCGCTGGTGGGGAGACAGCACCCGTCGTGGCCCATGGGGTGTGGTTGTTGACTTTGGGAAGGAACTGCCTGGACGGGTCGCTGTCTCCTGGCCGGCCCGGGCAACCTGCAGGTTCAGGTCGGCACTGGGGAATCCTCCAGCGAGGCAGTCGCGAAGCCTTGGACGACCAGCGATCTAGACCTGGACGGCACAACTCCCAAGTACACGGTCTATACCGCGATGCGTTATGCCGCTCTCAAGTTTCCTGCCACCGCAAGTTCGGTCGACATCAAGATCAGCTACGACCATCTTTATTACCCGGTCACCTACAAGGGCGGCTTCGACTGCTCCGACCCTCTACTGACCAAAATTTGGTACACCGGGGCTTACACCGCTCACAACTGCATGCAGGAAGATATTTGGGACGCGCCCAAGCGCGATCGCGCACGCTGGATGGGCGACCTTCACGTTTCCGGCGAGGTCATCAACAACGCCTTCCTGGACAAGTTCCTGATGGAGCAGACGATGTCCCGTTTGCGTAGGGACGCCCAAGGCGGCACGCCTATGGCTGAGCAGCCGAAGAGCCATGTGAACGGAATCCCCGGCTACTCCTGCGCGTGGGTTTGCGGTCTCGCCGACTTCTATAGGCATTCGGGAGACTTTTCCTATCTAAAAGCCCAGCACGATGGCCTCATTTCCATGCTCGAATTCTTCCGGGGAGAGTTCGATGATCAGAATCTGTTCGCCGACAAGCACGGCGAGTGGTGCTACGTGGACTGGGCGCCGGAGTTTGACAAGGACACTCCCCAGTCCCGCGCCACCACCCAGATGTTCTTCATCAAGGCCTTGCATGAAGCCGTGTTCATGTTTCATGAAATGGGGGATAAAGCCTCCGTGGAGAAATATGCCCAGTGGGCGGAGGAACTTACGACTGCCGCGCGGACTCACTTCATGGCCGATGGAACCTTTGGAGACCGCCGCCAAGAGAACGCGATGGCGGTTTATTCCGGAACCGCAGACCTTTCGAACGCCGATCCGATCCGCGCGCTCTTACTGAATCTCAATTCTCCCGCCTGGAAAATCCAAGCCTCACCTTATTACGACAACTACGTGATCGCCGCAATGGGGCAGTTGGGAGGAGACGAGCAGACCCTCAAGTTCATTCGCCAGTTCTGGGGCGGCATGCTGGCTGAAGGCGCCACGAGCTTCTGGGAGGGCTACGACCCATCTTGGATCAAAACCAACTTTCATGCGCATCTCAATGCCGATGACGGCACCGGGTACTTCGTGAGCTTGTGCCACGGGTGGTCCGCCGGCGTGACCAACTACCTGACCGAGCACGTTCTGGGAGTGAAGCCAACTTCAGGAGGGTTCAGGACCTGCGAAATCGATCCTCATCTCGGTGATTTGAAGTGGGTGAGCGGGACAATTCCGACGCCTCATGGGCCACTCAAAGTCAAAGTAGTCAGAAGCGCCAAAGGCTTAAAGTGGACCCTTCATATTCCGCAAGGCGTTAGGGTTACGAGCAGCGAATGGGCCAACGCATCGGTGTCTTCAGCTGGTCACGTGCCGATGCACCCGACGCTGGGCCTCCCAGGCGGCGATTTCCAGGTTGTTACGGACATTGCTCCATAGCTGTCACGCGGCTAGCAAATTACTGAGGGCGACCACGTCACCCGTCACTCGTTACCCGTCACCTAATTGCCGCTTTCATCGCACTTTCTTCAATCTCCAACCCTAAGCCGCCAACCAATCAGCAGATCAGGATGTCAAAATCGTAAGGAACCTTACGGGAGGTCCGAAGTGCCCAAAACGCTTAAGTTTCAGCAAGCTAAGGAACATAACGGTCCCCTGGTAAATTCATATGTACGTAACTCGATGGAACGTCCTGGAAAACCTGACGGTGAACGCAACAATAGCCAATGATTTGAGAGGAAGTGCAGGCGGCACTCGAAGAGGCGAAGCCTTCAAGAGTATCAAACCGTCTGAAGTTGGAAACTCAAAACGGCTTCAGGAGCGAACCCAAAAGGCAAGACGGGGGTCATACCACCGAGAATCCGTAAAAGGTGAATAACAAAAATGTGGCAACGCTTTACAGAACGAGCAAGAAAGGTGGTTTTTTACGCGCAAGAAGAGGCGCAGAAGTTCGGAGAAGGATATGTGTCCACCGAACACCTTCTCCTTGGTCTTGTACGAGAGTCCGATAGCGTTGCCGCGCGTGTCCTTGACAAGTTGGGCGTAAGCCTGAATCGAATTCGTGCGGAAGTCGAAAAGCAACTCCCGAGGGGAGACGCTAGACCGAGCCAGGATATGACGTTAACGCCAAGGGCGAAAAGGGTCATCGATTTGGCTTACGATGAGGCTAGAAACCTCAACAACAACTACATCGGCACGGAGCACCTGCTTTTGGGTCTCATCCGCGAAGGCGATGGCCTTGCGGGGAGGGTTCTCGCCAAGCTGGGCGTGGAACTGGAAAAAGCTCGCCGGGAAGTGATGGCTCTCCAAGATACGGAGACGCAAACGAAGTCCGGCAGCCGCAGCGCCAGTCATGGCGGCGCAACGAAGACCCAAACTTTGGACGAGTTCGGCAGAGACCTTACCGAACTTGCCCGAGACGGGAAGTTGGACCCCGTCGTTGGACGACAGAGCGAGATCGAGCGTGTGATGCAGATCCTCTGCCGAAGAACGAAAAACAACCCATGTTTGATCGGAGAACCAGGCGTTGGAAAAACTGCCATCGCCGAAGGTCTCGCCCTCCGCATCGTCAGCGGAGACATTCCGGATCTATTGCGCAACAAACGAATCGTTGCCTTGGACTTGGCCGGCCTCGTTGCCGGAACCAAGTATTGAGGAGAGTTCGAGGAGCGCATGAAGAAAGTGATGGAAGAGGTGCGCAAAGCCGAAGGCAAGGTCATCCTCTTCATCGACGAACTGCACACGCTGGTTGGAGCCGGTGCCGCCGAGGGCGCTATCGACGCTTCAAATATCATGAAACCGGCGCTGGCAAGAGGCGAATTGCAGTGCATAGGCGCGACGACTCAAGACGAGTTCCGCAAATATATCGAACGGGACGCCGCTCTGGAAAGAAGATTCCAGGGTGTGAAGGTCCGAGAACCTTCTGAGGAAGAAGCTGTCGACATTCTGAAAGGACTGCGTGAGAGATACGAAGCGCACCACCAGGTCGAGATAACGGATGACGCGATTATGTCCGCCGTCCAGCTTTCTCAAACGATACATCACTGACCGAACCCTACCGGATAAGGCGATCGATCTTATCGATGAGGCGGCTTCGCGAGTAAGGCTGCAGCAGAGTCTGCCACCCCTTGTGGTCCGCCAGGATCGAGCCCGATTGACAAAAATGAGATCCGAACTGGAACACTTGGGCAAGCGAGCCTCCAACGAGGAATCGGCGTCCAAGCTCCAGGTCGAGATAGACGAATTGGAAGCAAGCATCACCACTCGCGAAGAGGAGTGGGGAAGCATAGAGAAAATCGAGCCCGTGGTAAACGAGCACGAAATCGCCTCTATCGTTCAAAGCTGGACCGGCATCCCCGTGACCAAGCTTGTGGAAGCGGAATCGCAGAAGCTCCTTCGAATGGAAGAGGATTTGCACAACCGCATCATCGGCCAGCACGACGCAGTCGTTGCCGTGTCGAGGGCGATCCGAAGGGCGCGAAGCGGCCTCAAGGATCCGAAGCGGCCGATGGGCAGCTTCATCTTCCTCGGCCCCACCGGCGTCGGAAAAACCGAACTTGCCAAGGCGCTTGCGGCTTACCTGTACGAGAAGGAATCGAACATCGTCCGAATAGACATGTCCGAGTACATGGAGCGATTTGCGGTCAGCCGGCTGGTTGGCGCACCTCCGGGATACGTTGGATACGATGAGGGCGGCCAGCTTACCGAGCAGGTTCGCCGGAACCCGTACTGCGTGGTTCTTTTGGACGAAATCGAGAAGGCGCACCCCGAGGTGTTCAACATCCTCCTGCAAGTTATGGAAGATGGCCAACTTGACCGACTCACAAGGCCGAACGGTGGACTTTCGCAATACGCTGATCATCATGACCTCCAACGTCGGCGTTCGGCCGATCGAAGCGGACAAGCCGACTCGGGCTTCGAGACGTCAAGATGGATCTGAACGATCCCAAGACGTACGAGAATATGAAGAACACGAATGGTGGAAGAGATGCAAAAGCTGTTCCGGCCGGAGTTCCTCAACCGAGTGGACGAAGTCATCGTCTTCCAGCACCTGAAGAAGGCGGAGATCCTTCAGATCGCCGACCTGTACTTGAAGCGAGTGAACGAGCAAGCTGCATCCATGAATATCACAATCGAACTCAGCGATGCCTTGAAAGACATGCTCGTCGATCAGGGGTACGACCCGAACCTTGGCGCTCGACCGTTAAAGAAGAGCGGTTCAGAGATACGTCGAAGACCCTCGCTCAGCGAGGAAATGCTTCTCGGCCGCTTCTCGGCGGCGATCACATCCTTGCCGATGTGGACGAAGAGAAGAAGGTCGTCTTCAAGAAGAAGGAAGAAGACGTGCCCAAGAAGAAAGAGAAGGCTCTCGCGGGAAAGTAAAACCCGGCTAGCCGGCAGACACCTGGCCGATTTGCCGAAGGGCAAATCGGCCAGTTTTATTTGTCTTTGATCGGGATGCCCGCTTCCTTAGCTTTTGGAAGCCAAAGCTTGTACAACGCATGTAGCTGTCCAAACTCGTCAGCGTTTGAGCGCCAGGCCTTGGCCGTGCCCAGGATGCCGTTTTCGACATATTGCAACACTGTTTTCTTGGATTCATCGCCAGAGGTGAAATCGCCATCAAGCACGGGAATTACGTCACTCAGGTCCGGAGGGGGAAGCTTGGTGGGCTCGTTAGCCCGTTGTACACGGTAAACCAGGCCGTCCGGGACGAATTTGGAGATCGTTATAATATTTGGCGTACTCCCCTGCGCTTACGACGTCAAAGTAAATCGGCCAGACCAAAATTGTCTAGGATTGTCGAATGGATGTAATTGAGCGTGTCTTGGCTGACCGTCCTTTTATCCACTTTTGCCCATTGGTCAGTGCGCAGCTTCACGGCCTCCTCGGTGTCTGCCTTGAAGGCTTGCGGATACATGGTCGCGTCTTCCTGGGTATAAGCCTCGAAGATAACGTAATTGCTTGGGATTGAGATGCTTATGTCGGGCCGAAGCCCCTCGGATTTCTGCAGATACAAAAACGCCAATGTGAAGATCGGCCATTCATCCGTGCAAACAACGGCGTTGGGTTCCAGTTGCTTGGCAACCGCTCCAACGAACTCGTTTTCAATGGGTGAGCCCGAGTTGTTCTCTCCTTGGTAGTTCTGAACCAGGGAAAACACGGGCAAAAGGCAGAGAGCGAAGGGAAGCCAAGACACCCGCGGCCTTAGCCCCACCACTCCGCAAACCAGAAGAAGCATCAAAGCCGTGATCGGCATAAGGAAATACGCGTCGATGTCACGGATGCCGTAGTTCAACACCCACCCCAAGGTTGCGCAGACCAACACAGCGAAAAACCAGAACATCGCGCGCCTGCGACGCCAAAGATAGGCTAGGCCGGCCGCGGCCGGAATAAGCCCGACATAGAATCCGAACTGGGTGGAAAGAGTCTGCAAAAACTGCCTGCCTTGCATGGTAAAGCTTCCCGATTGGAACATGGAATCCTTGAAGCCCCTTCCGGTGAGTGCCGCAAAGAAATTTCTCCATCCGCTGCCAACCGCGCCCTGATTGAGAGCGGGAATGCCAAGGCCGGAAAACGGAAAACTGGCCGAACTGCGCAGCGGCGCGTAGAGATAGAGCGGCAAAGGCGCAAGGGTCAGCACGAGCATCAAACCGAGAAGCTTAAAACTGTCGGCCGAGAACCCCTTGCGCCCCAAGTACAGAATGAGAAGAGCCGGAACCGCAAAAATCGAGGTCAGGTGGTTTGTAAAGCAAAGTCCGAGAAAAAGCGCGGCAAGTAAAAACGAGGAGCGTTCTTTGATCGGATACAGAATCGCCCGCAGGGCGAAATACAGGACCGAGTTGAACAAAAGCAATTGAAGGCAATAGACCTCATAGCCCGAGGCGCCCTGGTCCCACACGATGGAGGCGAAGCTATAGGCCAACGCTCCGGCCGTAGCGACCAACAACTGCCAAAGCGCGGGCTGCGGCTCGATCTCTTCTTCATCCAACGGCCGAAGCCGCATGGCCAGCATCAGCGATATCTTAAAGAAAACCCACGCGGACATCGCGGTGTATATGCCTGCAAGAGATTAAGCCGATAAATCGGCGTCCCGGGAACAGGAAGGTGCGACCAAAGATAGCCGAGCAGTGTAAAGAGGGGATAGGTGGTTGGGTGAGCTATCCCTAGCGTGTAACAAGCCGTTGCCAATTTCGCCGCTGTCCCCGAACGGCACTCCGACGGGCATCGTTTTGACATAGACAATCAGCGGAATAAGAAAGCGCAACCGTTCCCGCTACCTTGGAGATGGCGGGAACGGGCAACGAGCGAGTTTCCCCGGCAAAGAACAACAAACACGTATGCAATGGTGTGTTTGCAAAAAAAAA
>CAWHLK010000042.1:0-43339 GCA_963829965.1 uncultured archaeon
GTTTGACGTCACGTTAAAGAGAAGGTTGCTGACCAAAACCACCACTGCGAGTTCGGCAAATGCCAGGCAGGCGTAGGGCACGAGCTTGCCGATCATGAGCGCAAGGCGTCCCACCGGCGTAACCATGAGCTGCTCCAGCGTGCCTTGTTCCTTCTCGCGAACGATGCTGAACGCGGTTAAGGCCACCGTTACAACCTGCAGTATGATCACGATGAGGCCGGGAATCATGAAGTTCGCGGTGCGGCTATCGGGGTTGAAGAGCACATTGATGCGGGTGTCTGGCGCGCCCGGAGGCAACGCGGCCGGCGGAGAAATGAACGCAAACCGTGCCCGCACCGACACTTGGGCATCCGAGCCATCGATCATCACGCCGACTTGTGGGTTGCCCCCTGCCTCCATGACGCGGGCAAAGCCATCGGGAATCGTGATTCCCACCCTTGCTCCCCCGTTCTTCAGCATTTGGGCTGCCTCGTTCGGCGTTTGCACATAGGCGATAGTGTCGATGTATTCCGTCGCCCTGATCTGGTCCAGGTATTGGCGGCTCTCTCGGCTGCGGTCCTGATCCACGACCACCGCCTGGATATGCCTCACGTCGAAATTGATCGCGTAGCCAAAGATGATCATTTGAAGTATGGGCAGAACGATGGCGATTCGAATGGTTGCCGCATCTCGGCGGAGATGCATGAACTCCTTCCGTATGACGCTCGCGAGGCCGTTCAAACTTTCTCCAAGTGACGGGTCAGCGTCACAAACACGTCCTCAAGCGACGGCTCGATCTCTCGGATACCGTGGAACTCCACCTTTGCTTTCGTCAGAGCTTCCGCAATTTTGTTCGTTTGTGGTCGATTCGTCGATCATCAAGTGAATTTCCGCCTCAACGAGGGTCGCGTCCTTAACGAAGGGCATCGTCTTCACCGCGCGTAAAGACATTGGAGGGTTTTCGGCTGAGATTGCCACGCGGCGCGTGCCTTTTGGCGAAACCTCGTCAAGCTGTTTCAAATCGTGAGGAGTGCCCTTCACCATCAGCTTCGAAAGATAGATGTAGGCGACTTGGCTGCAGCGCTCAGCCTCATCCATGTAGTGAGTGGTCACGAAGAGGGTTTTGCCTTCACCGGCGAGGTCGAAGAGCAGATCCCAAAGGTCGCGCCGGGCGACGGGGTCAATGCCCGCTGTCAGCTCATGCAGAAAGATCAGCGGGGGCTCGTGAATCAGGGCGGCGGCCAATGCAAGATCATGCTTTCCAACCTCCGGAAAGAGTCCCGCTTTGCTGCTCCATATACGGGCCAAGACCGACCAAGTCCACTGTTGCCTTGATTCGATCCTGCAGGTGTTGCCCCTTTAATCCATAAATGCCGCCGAAAAACTCCAGGTTCTCACGTGGCGAGAGGTCGCGGTAAAGGCTGAACGCCTGGCTCATGTAGCCGATGGAACGTTTGATCTGTTCGGAATCCTTCTTGACGTCGAACCCGTTGACCGTGGCGTCCCCATCACTGGGTTCCAGCACGCCGCACAGCATGCGGATCAGCGTGGTCTTACCGCTGCCCGTTTGGGCCAAGAAAGCCAAAAATGCTACCTTTACGCACCTCTAGATCTACATGGTCAACCGCGGTGAACTCGCCGAACCGCCTCGTAAGGCCCTTCGTTTCAATCGCGTTCTCTACGGCCAAGAACCCATCCTTTTGACCGTCGCGTACATACCGGCTTTGACTCGGGCATCTGGCTGAGCAAGTCGGATGCGGATCCCAAATACCTGCTTGGCCCTCTAACGCCCGGGGACTGCAATTCGCAGGCATGAACTCACCCAGTTGGTCAATGCTCTCAACGCGTCCCTTAATGAGGCCGTCGATTCCATGGAACATGAGGTCCACACCGTCGTCGATTTTCACTTTGTGAAGCTGGTCTTCGGGGATATGGAGCCGGAGCCAAATATCCCAGTCGGATTGCTGAGTTGAATCACTTGATTGGTTCGGAGCAATGAGATCGCCATAAACAACAAGAACCCGGTCCACGTTGCCATTAAACGGAGCATATAGAACCTCTTCCTTCAGGTTGGCCTGCACGCTCTTGGTTTGGGCTTCGGCCTGCTGGGACCGGCCTTCGCCTTCGCGATATCCTCCGAACGGCTGCCTGCCTCCAACTCGTCCAGCGATGCCTTTTCAGATTCGGCATGCGCTTTGGCTGCGTCGATGTCTTCCTGCCGAGAGCCCCTGGACAATAGATCGAGCGCCTGCTGATCTGCGTCCATTTCTTCTTTTGCCGCTTGGACATCCTCCCATCGGTTGCCCTCGCGGACCAAGTCTGCGCTGAGCCTTCGCCTGGTCGTAGGCTTGCTTCGCCCTCGTCCAGTTCTTCTTTTGGCGTGCCTTCTTCTCTGCGCGAAGATAGGTTTGATAGGCATCTTTGGTGTGCCCCTGCGCCTGCTCGAAGGTGCTAACCTCAGTGTCATATTGCTGGCGGGAAATAGGGGCCTCAGTTATAAAGAGAACCTGGGATCGGTCCATGTCTTTCTTTGCCAGGGTCTCAGCAGCAACCGCCTGATCCCACCGCGCCTTGAGCTCTGCCCGCTCTTCCGTGGTGAGCCCTCTTTCAGACTGACGAAGCCGAGCAAGCGCCTCCGCAGCGGTTGCGTCCGCCGCGGCAATCTCCTCTGGCCGAGACCCGCGCTGGGACTTGATGTACTGAGCTTGGGCCTCTTGAGCTTTGCTCTCGACTGACGTATCTCTTCCGGCAACGGGCCGTTCACAGCTTTACGTAGTCCGCCTCCGCCTCCCGGTAGATTTCCCGCTGGCGCGCGATGTCTTCCGGCCTCGGCCCCCGCTCAGTTTCCTTGTATTCTTCGGCAGCGCTTTGCGCCGCCTTTTGTTCGCCTGGACTGATTCGGCGTAACTCAGGGTCTCAAACTTGAGAATAGGCTGGCCCGCCTTGACCGTGTCGCCCTCTTTAACCAGGATCTTGGTGACGCGCCCGCCAATCCGGGAAGACGCCAAAGTAGGCTGGCTTTCAAAGAAGCCGGAAAGCACGCTTTGCTGAGCAGCTCGTGCTCGATCCACAAAATAGCCGCCAACCAGAATCGCGCCCAGCACGGATATCGCAATCACAGGTCCCTTTCTCATAGCTCGGTCACCATTTTCTTCAAGAACTCGAGAATCTGCTCATCCATTTCTTCCCGTCCGCCCTCCAAACCTCTGCGGTAGAGGCTACCAAAAGCAAACCACCCGTCCATTGCGGCCAGAGCAACCATCATTACCGGAGACTTCTTCTTGCCGGTCCTCGCCTTCATCATCGCGATAAGCCCATCCCTACGTTCGCTAATAAAACTAGGAACCGGAACCGTCTCGATGTTCGCCCACGCTAGCATCTTCCTCACTTCGGGGTGGTCTCTCATAAGGACGAAACGGGCTTCGACAACCGATGCCAGGTCGTTCGCCTCACCGTTCAAAAAACGGTCAAGCTCTCGATTACCGGCGCGGCGCGATTGGCGAGACAGGACTGCCAAAGACCCTCCTTGGTCCCAAAGTGGTATTGAACAAGGCTCTTTTGAACCCTGGCTGCTGCCGCCACATCGCCCAGTGAAGTGGCGCCGAAGCCTCGTTCGCTGAACAAAGCCAAGGCTGCTTCGAGGATCGTATGCCTCGTCTTTTCGGGATCCAAAGTCCGCCGCTTGGCCGCTTGACTCAAAATTGTACGTTCGTATAAAGGATTATACGCTAGGACTACTAGTCATCGCAATGCTTGAGATACCACGGCACGTTGATCACGACAACATCTTGCCGCCGGAGAACAACAGAACCGCCTTGAGAAGGTTTGCGTGCTGGTTGTGAAGGGGGTATTGAAACCACTTGGATTCCACGAGTTCCGGAACAATCACGGCGATCGTCCGCCCCGGATACTTGCGCTTCAGCTTTTCTGCTTCGTCCAAGATCGGCTTGGTCATGCGACGATAAGGTGACAGCACAACGTCCAGCGGAACCTTGGCGCTGCCTTCCTTCTCCAGCGGGTCTTCGACCCGCTCCTTCCACACCCGCTTCATCTCCTCACCTGCATTTTCGTCATCGGTGACGTGAACGGCAAGGATGTCACTTGAGATCGAAAGCGCGAAGACCACCGCCGATTCCGAGATGATGTTCCAATCCTTGACCGGGAGGAGAACAACGGGTGGTTTGGGCCTCAGCTTGTCGAGCGGTTTCAGGCGCTCGATCTTCTTTTCGACCCACGCATAGTGCCGGTGAATGGAAGCGAAAGTAAACACAAAAAACGGAATGAGAAGAACAACGATCCATGCGCCCTCCATGAACTTGGCGGCGAGAATGATGGCCAGGGCAAATCCGGTACAGACGGCCCCGAGTCCGTTAACGGCAAGGGACAGCTTCCAGTTTTTGCCCTTGTTATGCAGCCAGTGGGCAACCATGCCCGCCTGGGACAAGGTGAAGGCGAGAAAGGCGCCAATCGCGTAAAGGGGAATAAGCCGGTCGGTGATTCCTTTGAAACCGATCAATAGGGCTGCACAGAAAAAGGCAAGGATGATGATCCCCACCGAATAAACAAGGCGGCGGCCCCTGGTGGCGAAAAAGTGAGGCAGGAACTCGTCTTCCGCGATCATATAGGTCAGCCGGGGAAAATCCGCGAAGCCGGTGTTCGCGGATAAGCAAAGAACCGCGATCACGCTGAACAGCGTGATGTAGTAAAGCGGCCCGCGTCCGACGATGGCAAACACCAGCTGGGAGATCACGCTCTGGTAATTGTTGGCTTCGGGGTTCATCGCGCCGATCTGATAGGTCCGGCAAAGATAGCCGATGCCCAAAAGCAGAATGGCAAGGATCACGACGATAGAGGTCAGCGTCGCCTGCGCGCGGTTTACCCTTGGTTCCTTAAACGCCTGAATCCCGTTGCTCACCGCTTCAACCCCGGTCATTGCGGTGCATCCACTTGCAAATGAGCGCATGAGGACCCAGGGCGCAGCAACCGCAGCCACTGCATGCAAAGGAGGGGGAGCGAGGACCGGTAGCGGATGCCCTCCGGTCGTCAAGCTCTTATAAATCCCGAGAGCCAAAATCCCGAGAAGGGCCAAAATGAAAACGTAGGTGGGTATGAAGAACGCCACCCCGGATTCGCGCACGCCGCGCAGGTTAACCAGCGTAATCAGGGCCAATATCCCAACACAGAGAGGGACGACGAGTTTGTGAAGCTCGGGAACCGCGGAGATGAGCGCTCCAACGCCTGCGGAAACGCCAACGGATACGGTAAGGATGTAGTCGATAAGCAGAGCCGCAGCTGCGAACAGGCTTGCGGTAGTTCCTAAGTTTTCCCTAGCAACCGTATAACTTCCCCCACCCTGAGGATAAGCGTGTATGGTCTGCCGGTAGGAGAAGTAAAGGATCAGAAGCAGAGCGACGATGACGGTAACGATCGGGCCGATGTGCTCCAACCCCACCGCTCCCAGCGGCAGGAGAATAACCAAGGCCGCCTCGGGACCGTACGCAGCGGAGCTTAGCGCGTCCAGACCAAGCATCGGAATGCCGGTCCAAACCGTAGCCCTATTGGCCTCCGCCTCCTTGGTCGCAAGCGGTTTGCCTATAAGCCAATCGATAAAAGGCATATAAGTTCAATACGGTTGGCGGTTGCGGTTGGAACGAGAGAGATTAGGTTGGAATCCGTTATGTCCCGCGGTGGATTCTGCGGCTAAATGCAACGAACCAGGACTATCAGCAACAACGCCCATTTCTCTTTTTTTCCTTGGGCTGTCGATTTCGGCGCCACACCTTCGACTTACTTCCAAGGTTTACAAAAAACTTGTAAGGAGAATCGAAATGACTGTAACCGACACTAACTACGTGGGCGAGCGCCCTCGACAAGAAAATAAAGCGAAGCTCTGGACAGGCCGGGTTTTGTGGCTGCTAGTGGTCCCATTTATGTTCTTTGATGCCGCGCTTCACATGGCCGCGCCGCCGATGGTCGTATCGTTGAGCCAGAAGATCGGGGTGCCGGCAACCGCACTTTTTCCACTTGGCCTCATTGAACTGATTGCGATGGTGCTTTATTGCGTTCCGCGTTCCGCTGCGCTAGGAGCGATCATCATGACCGGATATCTGGGCGGCGCGGTTGCCACGGACCTGATCGCCCGGCAGAACTTCGTCTTTCCCATCGTGTTCGGCGTAGTTTTGTGGGCAAGCTTGGTCCTCCGTGATGAGAGATATCTGGCCCTAGCGCGCAAAAGCCTAGCCTAAAGGGGTTGTCATGTCATTTGAAGCGTATTTAGCCAACATCAAGGAAAAGACCGGCAAAACGCCCGACGACTTCAAGGCGCTTGCCGAATCCAAGGGCCTTCTCGAGCCGGGGGTTAAGGCAGGGCAGATCGTGACCTGGTTGAAACAGGATTTCGGCCTCGGACATGGGCACGCCATGGCCATTGTGAGTTCCTTGCAGTCCGCTTCCGCTCCGGAAGAAAGCCCGGAACAGCGCCTGGAAAAGCATTTTTCTGGAGCCAAAGCCGCGTGGCGGCCCTCGTTCGATCTCATAGTGAGTAGGGCCAAGACGTTTGGCCCCGACGTGCATCTGCACGCGGGGGGGACGTACATCACTCTCCTCAAAGGAGAAAAGAAGTTCGCGATAATTGCAACCAGCGGCCTGCGACTGGATGTCGGGATCAAGCTCAAAGGGGTGGCGTCAGATGGACGCTTTGAGTCCTCAGGATCGTGGAACGCAATGGTCACTCACCGGGTTCGGATCAGCCGCCCCGACGAGGTTGATCAAGAACTGTATGACTGGCTAGAGCGGGCGTATCAGGCGGCTTGACCAGCCGCCTGTGATGACTTCGCTAGGGCCTGACAGCCTGGTTACCCAACCGCAGCCGGGTTGAGGTGCTGAGTCTCGATCCGGCGGATGGTCCGCGACGCCGATCTCATAATGATCGACTCGGTCGTGGCGTAATTCCTGCGATACCGAACACCCCGCAGCAAATCTCCTGACGTAATGCCGGTAGCGCAGAAGATCACGTTGCCGTTGGCAAGCTCCTCCGTCGTATAAACCTCTTCCTCCGATTTGCATCCCATTTTCATCGCTCGCTCCTTTTGAGAATCATTGGAGAACCGCAAACGGGCCTGCATTTCTCCGCCACAGCAGAGAACCGCGGCCGCCGTAATAACGCCTTCCGGCGCCCCACCGATGCCCATTAGTCCGTCGATACCCGCGTCCGGGTCCAAGGCGGCAATCGCAACCGAAAGGTCGCCGTCCGGGATCAAATGCACCCGTGCGCCCGCGCCGCGGATGTCGGCAATCAGTTGGTCATGCCGAGGTCTTTCCAGGACACCAATAATCAGTTCGTCCACCGTCTTCCCAAGGGCCTTGGACATCAGCCGTACGTTCACGCGGGTGGGCAAAGTAATGTCCACCACGCCAACCGCCTCCGGCCCCACCACCAGCTTCTCCATGTAACAGTCGGGTGCGTGCATCAGAAATCCGTCCTCGCCCGCTGCCGCAAGCACCGCAATGGCGTTCGGTGTGCCGTTCGCGCAGAGGTTGGTCCCCTCCAAGGGGTCTACCGCGATTTGGATATTGGGACCTTCGCCCCGTCCCACCGCTTCGCCGATAAACAGCATGGGCGCCTCATCGCGCTCACCCTCGCCGATCACAATCGTGCCGCACATCTCGAGTTGGTTCAAAGTGCATCGCATGGACTCGCAGGCAGCCTGGTCGGCCGAATTCCGGTCTCCTTTACCTACCCATCGGGCTGAGGCGAGAGCGGCCGCCTCGGTTACGCTGAGAAAGTCCAATTGCTGATTGGGATCCACGAAGTGCGCCGTTGCATCTTCTTTGCGTCGTTTCATCTCCGTTATTCTACGCCAGGGCCTCTACGGCTTCATAGGAGGTTATGCAAGCTTTGCTCAATGACGCGTCCCGTAGATCTCACACGTTTCGCTGCATTCTCCGACCAAGCCCTTTTAGGACCTAATGCCTAGACCGATCTCCACTGCGTTCTAGCTCAAAACCATCGCCCCTAGCTTAAAACTGAACGCCATTTTATTGCTTAAAGCATTGCAAGCCTTAAGCCATATTGTTTAGCTCTCTAAAACGCTTAATAGATTACATGTAGGTGAAACGAAATGAAAAAAATGAGCAAGATTTCGATGGTCGTAGTTTTGGGAGCAGCGTTATACGGAGCCAGCTTCGCAGCTGGCCCCAGCCATGGAGGCGGACAGGACCGCGGCGGGGGAGCCCCAAGCCACAGCGCTCCTGCTCCTCGACAGCAGACCCAACGAACCGCCCCTGCGATTCGCATTACCCAGACCCAGCGTACGGCGCCCGCCATTCGGACAACAGAGACCCAGCGAACGGCTCCCGCCATTCGGACCACCCAGGCCGAGCGGACGGCGGCTGCCATTCGCACGGCGCAGAGTGGCTGGACTGCGACGCCTCGAGTCTCGCAGCAATCCGAACTCAGCCATATTCCGAACAACACGTTCAATGAGCGTAGGGACGACAGCAACGTTAAGAATCGAAACGAGAATGTCGTCAACAACAGAGTAACGGTCAACAACAATAAGATTTCCTACAACCGGACTTCGAATAACTCGGTCTTCACGAAGAACGACAACCGCGACCGCCAGGAAACCAACAACCGAAACGACCGGAACAGCAATGTCTGGGGCAACAACAAGGGCAACTGGAACCATGTCCAGCACTTCGACGGGCGCCACGACAATAACTGGAGAACCGGCTATCACTGGGGCAACCGCGAACCGGTGTTCGGATTCGGCTTCTACCTGGACGCTCCAACCGTGGACTGCGTTGTTTCGCCCTGGTACTACTACCCAACCATGCCCGGCTACCTCGCTGAAACAAGCGTGGTCGTCAATCCGAACGTGGTTTGCAACTGGAACGTAGGCACGGACTACAGCTATGCCGCCGGCGATAACAGCATGCTGAACCTGGCCGTCGAGGACATCACCGCGATGTTCCAGAACCAAAGCCTGACCGCTCTGGACGCCATGATTCCGCCCAGTGGCACCGTCAACGTCTTTAACAACGACCAGTACATGTACAGCCTCAACGATGCGGACTTCCGGTCGATGATGCAGGACAACCTCCAGAACACCCAGACGATGAACTTCGCGATTACCGGAGTGAGCGTGTACGGCGGCACCGCAACCGTCAACGCAACCCACACCTTCAGCGACCCTGACGGCGGGACAGCCACTGTGTACCAGCAGTACAAGCTGCAGCTACAAAACGGCCACTACGTGATCGTAGACTTCTCGACCCATCAATAAGACCAACCCAAAGAGCGTGCTCGCCAAGGAAACCCCAGGCGAGCACGCTCTTCTTTGTCAGTGCCTTCAATCCAAGCCATCCGGGCTAACGCCCAAAACCAAAAACCCAAAACCTAACCCAACAGTTCTCTAACTTCTGCCGCCTCATGAGCGCTCACGCCCACCCTACCGCACCCGCATTCGCCTGAACTTGCTCCGGTTTGGTAGCGCCGGCAATCACTGAGGAAACCGGCTTATGGGCCAAGAGCCAGCCAAATGCCAGGTCCAGAATCGTGTGCCCCCTAGATTCCGAGTAGGCCATGAGTTTCTCCACCACATCTAACTTGTCGCCCTCCAACCAACGAGAGCCCTCCTCGATCCGCGTCCCCGCAGGCAAAGGCCTGCCTTTGCGATACTTGCCGGTCAGCAGGCCGCTGGAAAGCGGGAAATAGGGAATGAACGCCAAGCCTTCCTTTTCGCATTCCGGCAAAACTTCCACTTCCGGCTCGCGGTGAAGCAGGCTGAACTCGTTTTGCACGCTTACAAATTTGGCCCCTTTGGCCACGTCCTTCGCCTCTCGCAATTGAGCGGCGGAGAAGTTGGAGCAGCCGATCTCCCGAACCTTGCCCGCCTTGACAAGATCGTCCAGTGCGCCCAAAGTGTCGGCGATCGGAACCGAGTCGTCCGGCGCATGAAGCTGATAGAGGTCGATATAGTCGGTCTGAAGCCGCCGAAGGCTGTCCTCCGCCGCCTGCTTCACATACTCCGGCCGCGCGCCCTTGTGGCTCTCGTCGATCTCCATCCCAAACTTCGTCGCCAGAACGATCTGCTTGCGCTTTTCGCCCAGGATCTTGCCCAAAAACTCCTCGCTCTTGGTTTTGCCGTAAATGTCCGCTGTATCAAAAAAGTTGATCCCGCTATCCAAAGCCGCCCCCACGACCTTTTCCGTCTGCGCGATATCGATTCTCCCACCGAAGTTGTTGCACCCAAGGCCAACAACGGAAACTTCCAAAGTCCCGATCCTTCTCTTTTCCATTGCTGTTTTCTACGGCGGAAGCGCAGGGAATCATCCCGCCATGTGCTGTGAGCTAAGATTGGTTATGCTCGCAAATTCGCCTGCCATTCGAAGGTCGATGTCGACCGCCTTTGCCCTCTTGTTGTGTGCCGCCGTGAGGGCCCAAGTCCCCAGTGACTTGGCCGACAAGAAGGATTTCACTGCTCACCGGTCTTCGAGTACCGATCCGAATCTTCACAACGCCGACTACCGGCCAATTGCGGCGGGCCAGACCCTAACTGTCGCGGATATCAAAGGAAGCGGCCGGTTCACCCACATCTGGTTTACCATCGCTTCTCCGGATCGGGACGCTTTGAGGGATCTCGTCCTCCGAATGACCTGGGACGATGCCAGGCGCCCGGCGGTGGAATGCCCCATCGGCGACTTTTTCGCCCAGGGCCCTGACACCTACGTCGAGTTCGCAAGCGCGCCCATCGCCGTCGGCGCCAGCATGGCCCTCAACTGCTATTGGCCCATGCCGTTCAAGAAACACGCGGTGGTCACCGTCACCTATGAAGGCAAACAGCATGTGGACGCCCTTTACTACAATCTGGATTACCGGTTGGACAACCGCCCACAGCGTGATGTTTATTACTTCCACACCCAATATCGCAATTATTTCCCCGCCCCGGTTGGCAAGCCTCTGACCATTTGCGACACGAAAGGAAGCGGGCAGCTTTGTGGGAACCGTGGTGACCGTGCAGGCCAACTCCGACGGCTGGTGGGGCGAAGGGAACGACAACTGGTATGTGGACGGCGCGACTTCTCCCACCATCAGCGGCACCGGAAGCGAGGATTACTTCTGCGGCGCCTGGGATTTCGGCCACACCTTTACGTTGCCCTATAACGGTTGCACCTACTACGATAACCCCAAATTCGGCGGCGAGAAGCGGGGCATCCAAAACACGGTCTACCGCTGGCACATCCAAGACCCGGTGCCCTTTACCAGGTCGCTGCTGTTCACTTTGGAGCATGGAAGCCAAGGTTATGATGAAGACCGACGGCCGTTCACCAACAACTACACCACGCTGGGCCTCTATTATCTGGACAATCCCGAGGGTGATGGAACGCCGATCAATCCCTTCCCTGAACGGATTCCCAAGCTGCTTGGACAGTAGGAATCGTAGTAACCGGTAAGCTCGACTTTTGGGCTCGGCCGGCATGATTATTGAGAAAACTGCGGAGTTACGGGATTCATTCTCGCGAACAATCGACTACCTAAGGGTGTCGGTTACCGATCGCTGTAACTTCCGCTGCGTCTACTGCATGCCCGAGCAGGGGGTACCCGCGACACCGAAATCGGAACACTTGACCACTCCCGAAATTCGCGAGACTGATTCGGATTGCGGCAGAACTGGGCATGCGTAAAGTGAGGCTAACCGGCGGAGAGCCCCTATTAAGGAAGGACTTGCCGGATTTGGTTTCTGAGATTTCCACCCTGCCAAATATCACTGACCTAAGCTGCACCACGAACGGCTTTTTGCTTCCGTCAATGGCAGAAGATCTGGCAAGAAGCGGCCTGCAGAGAGTTAACATCAGCCTGGACACGCTACGGCCCGACCGGTTCACCTCCCTTGCCAGGCGAGGGACACTCACCGAGGTCTTGGAAGGGCTGCAAGCAGCAAAGAATGCCGGTCTGGACCCGATCAAGCTCAATTGCGTGGCGATGCGCGGCTATAACGATGACGAGGCCACAGATTTCGCCAGGCTAACCCTAAACGAAGACGTCCACGTAAGGTTCATCGAACTCATGCCGATGCGCTGGAACCTGGACGAAACCCCCGGAGAGTTCGATTCCTTTAGCGTCCACGGCGGCAAGGGGTTGCTCCAACTCAAGCAGGCGTCTGGCGCCATGCTGAGCGACGCCGAAATGCGGCGCCTATTTGTGCCAGCATCCGAGCTCAGGGCATCAAATTCAAAGCCGAATTTGACCCGCTGGAAGTGGCAACTGTCCAAACAAACGGTCCCGCTCGGACTTACCGCATCCCCGGCGCGAAAGGAACAATCGGTTTCATCAGCCAGATCACCTTCGATTTCTGCGATCGCTGCAACCGGTTGCGGCTGACTCACGACGGTTTCCTAAGACCATGTCTCATGTCAGACGGGGAACTCGACCTCCGCACACCCCTGCGCTCGGGCGCTGCCGATGAGGAATTGGCGGACTTATTCCGCCATGCGGTTCTCCATAAGCCGGAGCGGCACTATTTGGCCTCCGGGCAGCGGGTGACCGGCCGCGGGATGAGCCAGATTGGTGGCTAGCCGGACTCGGACTTCGGAAAACAACTGAACTGCCCTTGCTTCGCCGGGTCAATTCTTGTAACTTATCGGACATTCGGTTGGATGGGCCGTAGAACTATACTCTTCCTATGCAAACGGTGGCTCTTCCGGCGGAACGCGTACGCGTTGTCGAAGTCGTCGTTGATCCCAAAGCCGGCGGCATCGAATCCGTTTGGACCTACAAAGTTGAAGGCGAGGCTAAAGAAGGTGACGCCTTTTTTGTCCCTTTGGGTCCGCGCGCGGTCATTGGTTTTGCCATCCGGGTCTATGAGACTGAGAAGAGTGAACTGCAGTTCAAACTCCGCTCGGTTCTCCACCGAATTGACGGGCTATCTTTCCCCGCCTCCCAAATAGAACTCGTTAAGCACGTGGCAGAGAGGTATCTTTGCCCGTTTTCTTTGGCCCTGTCGGCAGCCGCTCCCTCCGGCGTACGCGACCGCCTCATCACCGCCTGGAAACTGCTCGAAACCGCCGAAAAACCACATCTTACGCCGTTGGAAAAAGAGGTTGTCCTCGCTCTTGAGCAGCAAAACGGAACCCTCACCGAAAGACCGGGACGCAAACTTCCGCCATCTACTCAACGAGCGCTCAAGGGATTGCGAACCAAGGGGCTGGTGGAGCATCTGCTGACGCTCGCTTCGGTTGAGGAGCAGCAGCAAAAGAGCGAGATGATTCGGCTGACGCCGGACTCGGGCAAAGTTGAGCAGTTCCTGTTGAAGGAAGGCAAGCGAAGACCTGCGCAGGCGCTTACTCTCATGCGGTTGCAAACCGGCGAGCCGGTCCCGCTCACACCATCCGAAATCAAAGCCCTCAGCGGCATTACCGACACCACCCTCAAGGCCATGCTGGAATCGGGTCTGCTGGAACGCGTGGAGGAAGGCAAGCTGCAAGCCAAGACGCCGCCCACTCCGAACGATGCCCAGGCAGCTGCCCTTTCGGTGATCAATAAGGCCATCAGCGAAAACCGGTTTGAATCCTTTCTGCTTCACGGAGTTACGGGCAGCGGGAAAACCGAGGTTTATCTGCGGGCCGCGGCGGAGGCTTTGAAAGCCGGCCGGCAGGTGCTTTACTTAGTCCCCGAAATTGCCCTCGCCGCTCAAGCAATTACCCAGCTAAGAGATCGCTTTGGACGGAGCGTGGCGATGCTACATAGCGACCTTCCAGCCAAAGAACGCCTGGAAACCTGGATGCGGATTCGGGATGGCCGCGCGCCGGTCGTGCTTGGAGCGCGAAGCGCCCTTTTCGCGCCGCTGGAGAACATTGGGCTTGTGGTGGTGGATGAAGAGCACGAAACCAGCTACAAGCAGGAATCCGCTCCTCGCTACAACTCCAAGGATCTGGCGCTGGAGCTTGGCAGGATTCACCAGGCAGCAGTCGTTCTGGGCTCGGCCACTCCAAGCATCGAGAGCTTCTATGAGGCATTGAACGGCTCGCTGACCTTACTGTCCATGCCGAGTCGAACGGCTTCCGCGACCTTGCCTTCGGTTGAGATCGTCGACCTCGGCAAAGGCTATCGGGACGGTGCTCCGACCATCCTCACCGAAGCGCTCGAAGAGGGAATGCGCGAGACCCTGTCCCGTGGTGAGCAAGTCATCTTGTTTCTTAATCGGAGGGCCTATTCGCCATTCCTGATCTGCCGCGACTGCGGCGAGCAGTTCAAATGCCCGCGTTGCGCGGTTTCCTTGTCTTACAGCCGCGCGGAACGACGGCTCCGTTGCCATCATTGCGGCTATTTTATCCGCCCTCCGGACGAATGCCCTAAATGCCACGGAAATCGCTTGAGCCCGCTTGGAATTGGAACCGAGAAGGTGGAAGAAGCGGTAGGGCTGGCGTTTCCGGACTACAAGGTCGCCCGGTTAGACCGCGATGTGACCAAGAAAAAGGGCGCTTTGGAGGACGTCCTTGCGCGGTTTCGATCTGGCGATGTGGACATCTTGGTTGGGACCCAGATGGTGGCGAAGGGACTAGACTTCCCGAACGTCACCCTCGTCGGCGTGATTGTGGCGGACATTTCCCTGAATATGCCGGATTTCCGCGCCGCTGAACGCACCTTCCAACTTCTTTCCCAGGTGGCGGGCCGGGCCGGGCGTGGAGCTATTCCGGGGCACGTTTACGTGCAGACTTTCAACCCAACTCACACCGCGGTTACCACCGCCCGCGACCACGACTATCTGACCTTTTACGCGGCGACGGTGAAGGAGCGCGAGGAAGCGGTCTACCCACCGTTCGTTTCCCTTGCCAACGTCATCCTTACCGGCGATAACTTGGATGTGGTTCGCGCCGCCGCTATTGAAGTTGCTGAACTGCTTCAAGGCTTGGAGGATTCGATTGTCCTGGGGCCGACCGAATGCGCGATCGAGCGCCTGCAAAACCGTTGGCGCATGCACCTGCTCATCAAGATGCCCCTGGACGCCCCGGTTGCCCGCTTGGGGACCATTCTGATGCCACTGGCGTGGAAGGGAGTTTCCATGGTAGCGGACGTGGATCCGTATTCTCTTTTGTAGAGTATTGAGCTTTGTGTGTTGGGACAACGACCTTCTCAGAAGCTGCCCCTGATCACGTTGTCCACACCAGACCCTTCGCCAATCACCCTCCGGCCGGTAAATGGGATTTGTCCATGTACGCCGGCTTCTTGATCGTTCGCTTGGGCGTGGCATCCAGCAGCTTCAAAGCCTCCGTAACGCCTCGCTCTAGCTGCGCGTCGTGACCCTGACGCCATAGATACGGGTCCAGTTCTACGTCGATATCGGGATCGACTCCGTGGTTCTCGACGTCCCAGGTGCCGTTCGGGTTGTAGAATGCGACGTTTGGCGAAGTCACCGATCCGCCATCCTTCAGAACTGGAAACTCCAAGATTCCGACTAAGCCGCCCCATGTTCGCTTTCCGATGATCGGGCCGATCTTGGACTCTCGGAAATGCCAAGGGAAATAATCGCCGCCTGATCCTGCGCATTCGTTGACCAACAGCACTTTGGGGCCGAAGTTTTGCATTGCAGGACTTGTGAAATCCTTTCCATAGCGGGATGTCCACATACTGTGCAGCGGCCGGGCCATTTCTTCTACAAAGTAGTCATCCACCGAGCCGCCGTGGTTGAAGCGCTCATCGATGACCATTCCATCCTTGTTCGCCTGGGAATAGTAGTAGCGGTTGAAGCTGACCCACCCTCCGACGTTTGTGTCCGGCACATGAACGTACCCAAGGCGGCCACCGCTCAACTTGTCCACCGTCCGGCGGTTGTCCTCGACCCAGGCCAAGTGGCGCAGGCCAGTTTCGCTGCCGACCGGAAGGACGATGACTTCACGCGAGCCGCTGCCATCGGCATTCGGTCCGATTTTTATCCGCACCTGCTTGCCGGCGGTGCCTTCCAACTGTTCGTGGATGTTTTCCCTGCTTGTAAGATCCCGGCCGTTGATCGCAAGGATGTATTCGCCTGCTTTCGCGTTAACGCCTGGCTGAGTGAGTGGCGCGTGAAGGCCGGGATTCCAGTTTTCTCCGTTGTAAACCCGCGCCAATCGATACCTTCCGTTTTCCAGCTTGTAGTCCGCTCCCAATAGTCCTCCGGGGACCGACTTAGGCTGAGGAATATCGCCTCCGTTGATGAACATGTGTCCAACGCTGATCTCGCCCAGCATTTCGGTGAAGAGAAAGTTCAGGTCATCCCGGCAGACGATACCATCCAGGAACGGCTGATATCTCGCCTCCAACTTGCCTAGGTCCTGGCCGTGATGGTGCGCGTCGTAGAAAAAGTCCCGCTGGATTCGCCAAACCTCGTGGTAGATCTCCTTCCACTCCTGGCGTGGGTCCACTTTTAGCGAAAGAGAGTCCAAGCTGAGCGCTCCCTGTCCAGGGCTAGCCGGCGCTGCAGTCGGAGTGATCGTGGCCCCGGAGGGACCGACGATTAGGATCTTTTGGCCGTTGGCGGAAACGTCAAAGGAAAAGTCGTTTGAGGCGTAAGGCGTGGCCTTGCGGTCGGACATGGAAAACTTCAGGATGGAGTGGCGCGGAGGCTCGTACACGGTCGCGGTTGGTGAATCGACGCCAATAAAGAATGTGCCTTCGGCGCCGGGTTCCAGCAAGGTGTAGTTGGCCTGCGGGAAAGCCAAGGCAAGAATTCGCTGGCTTATTCCATCGAGATCGATGCGGAATGCGTCCGGCTTGGCCGGGTTCTTGTCCGGCTTAGCGGCTTCGGCCTTGACCGTTTCTTCGTCGCTCTCAGGCGCGAGCGGGGAGGGGAGATCGTTCCGGAGAACCACGCAATACACGCTGCTCGATGAGTTGTCGTTGATTGCGGACAGGTCGAGCCATGCCTCACCGGGGCCGGCATCCGTGCTAGCGTAAAAGTAGAGATACTTGCCACCGGCATCGAACGACGGGAACTTCGCATCGCTGAGGCCGTCGGTCAACTGGGTGAGCTTCTTGGTGTCCAGGTTGTAAAGGAAGGCAGCGCTGATGTGGCTGTCGAGGTCCCGGTGGAAGGCGATCCATTTACTGTCGGGAGACCAACTGATGCGTGGGTGCCACGTCACATTTTCATAAGGCTCCGTGTCGGCTTTCGTGTTCTCCTTCGACTTCAGATCGAGAATCCAAATGTTGTGCCGGTTGTCCCGGTAGGCGATCTTTTGACTGTCCGGAGACCAGGTCGGGTTGTAATAGTAAGCGGGCGCTTCGCCTAGGAGATAATTCTGCGAAGGGCCCTTGCCATCGGCGGAGGCGACCACCAGCCGGTATTCGCCGCTAGTATCGGATAGGTAGGCAACCGATTTTCCGTCCGGAGACCAGGCGGGCATTCGGTTGTTGGAGGAAGATGAGTCCGTAAGGTCGCGAATGTCCCCCTTCTCAGCGGGGACGGTAAAGATGTTGCCGCGGGCTTCGATTACTGCCCGGACGCCGGTTGGCGAAATCCCTCCGCTGCGGATATCCCCTGCGCCCAGTTGCTTGAACTGAACGCGCGTTTCCGCGAAATCTCCAGAAACGGAAATCGGCACCTCGTGCGCTGTCTTGGTAGCAAAGTCGTAAAGTCTGATGCCGCCAGGCTGCTCGATGACAATGCCGCCGGGGCCGGCAGAGGCACTCCAAAAATCGAAGCCGCTGTTCGGGAGAACCTCATTGACTCCACCGTTGGCATCGTACTTAAAAAGGCTCACGGGCCCTATTCGGTCGGAAAGGAAATAGAGTTCATTGCCCACCCACATCGGGTAAGTGTCGTTGCTGTTCTTGCGTGGAAGAGGATGGGTTTTGGAGTCGCTCAGATTGGCGATCCAGATCTTGGAGGTTTGGCCGCCGCGGTATCGCTTCCATGCTGGCTCCCATTTGATGCTGGGGTCGTAGGCGATCTTGGCGCCGTCTGGCGAGATCTCACCGCCCGAGCCGCTGGGTAGCGGAAGGGGGCTGGGCAGACCACCATCGAGAGAAACTTTATAGAGTTGGGGAAGGTCGTTTTCGGCTGCAATCATGGAAACGAAAACGACGCTCTTGCCATCGGGTGTCCACGATGGGGACGCTTCCACCGTCGGTTCGAAGGTTAGGCGCTTAGGTTCGCCGCCTCCGTCCTGCATCACATAGATATTGCGGGCTTGGCCGTCGTATCCGGCGACGAAGGCGATTTCTTCGCCGTCAGGCGAGAACATAGGTTCGGAGGCGTTCCCGATCCTTGTGAGGCGCACGGCTTTGCCGCCATCTCTCGAGACTTCCCAGAGGTCTCCGCCATATTCGAACACGATCTCCCTCGCGTTCATAGTGGGATTTCGGAGGAGTAGCGGGGTGTGGCTGTCGAAGGAAAGCGCTGTGCGGGTCACAGATAATACGGCAAGTATTGAACCGATCATGAAGGTGATATTACTCGGTGGGATTTCTCAGTCCTGGGTCCTGGCAATTCGGCGGGCATGCAGAGTTCTACCGCCATAATGCTTCAGCGTGTGATCCCCAATGTCCCGACCTCGATTGATCTCCGAGATCCTGACCGTCCTTTTCATGCTCCTCGTCGCGATTGCGGCTAAGCAAACCCGCATAACCTACATCTTGTTTCCTGAGTTGGCGGCGCTCGCGAACGAAGTGTTACAGAGACCGGGCGGAAAGTGGGCGAAAGTTCCCTGGAAGCTGGTGGCCACTCCGACGATGACTGCCGCGATCGGGATTTTGATTTCCGCCTTGCTACCCTATGGTGTAGTCCCGATCCTCATCGCTACGGGGCTAAGCCTAGTGGTTATCTACCTACTGAAATCGGCCGTCGCGCCGGCTATTTCCGCCGGCGTTCTCGCCGTCGCCCTTGGAGTTACGAGTCCCCTCTACCCCATCTCAGTGTTTTGCTCGCTGACCATTCTAGTCCTTATTCTTTTGATTTGGAGGCAGACGAAGGATGGCAAAGGGTTGTTGGAGCACGATCTTGCGTTGCTGGGGCGCCACCTGGGCAACGAACGAAGATCTGCTGCAACGGCAGCGATGGATTCTGACCTGATCGCCATCTCAGACGAAGATGAAGACGACCAGGCGATCGAGATCCTCGAAACACGGCCTCGCGGGAAGCTTTGGCTTCTAACGCTCTTCGTGTTTACGTTGATCATGGGCGCTGCCGCCCAAATTACGGGCTGGCGTTTCTTGTTGTTTCCGCCCTTAATCGTCATGGCTTACGAAATGCTTGGTCACCCGGACACCTGCCCCTGGGCGAAATCGCCGTTCACTTTTCCCATTGCCTGCACCCTGTCGGCGGCGGTTGGGGTGGGGACGTTGAAGCTCTTGGGCGTTGGGCCGACAGCAGTCGGTCTGACTCTGATCGGTGGCATCCTCATACTCCGGGCCTTTCGTCTTCGGATGCCGCCGGCTCTGGCGATCGGCTTGATCCCCTTCGTGATCCCGTCGCCATCTTTTCGCTATGCATTGTCCGTAGGCATCGGGTCCGCAGCCCTTACTTTATGGTTCTTGCTTCACGCGTCACTCGTCACCCGTCGCACGTCACTCAATACGTGAAGTCCGCTTTATGCCTTCTGGTTTCGCTGGCGCCGGCGATCCTTTTTGCTCAGGCGGATTGGAAACCTATGGACAATCCGCTTATCACCCAATGGGGCAAGGAAGTTGACCCCCAGCACACCCTCCCCGATTACCCGCGCCCTCAAATGGCGCGTCCGGATTGGCTGAACCTGAATGGCGTTTGGGACCTGTCGCTTGCTTCGAAGAGGGCAGTGGACTTCAAGTACGACCAGAAGATCCTCGTTCCATTTCCCGTCGAGTCCGCTCTGGGCGGGGTCAAGGGCAAGGTGGATGACGACACCGTTGTCCGCTACCGCCGAACCTTCACCATCCCCAGCGAATGGGCGGGTAAGAAGGTTTTGCTGCACTTTGGCGCGGTGGACTGGTCGACCGATGTCAAGGTCAATGGCAAGGAGGTCGGCACGCACAAGGGCGGCTACGACCCGTTCACGTTCGACATTACCGATTCAATCAGCAAGACCGAGTCGCAGTCCATCGAAGTGGAAGTCACCGACCCGACGGACACCGGAACCCAGCCTCGCGGTAAGCAAACGCTAAAGCCTGGCGGCATTTTTTATACGCCAACCTCAGGGATTTGGCAAACGGTATGGCTGGAGCCGGTGCCTGATCTCCATATTCAGTGGCTCACGATCACCCCTGATTACGACAAAGGCGAAGTGCGGGTCAAGGCGGACGTGAGCGGCGGCGAAGGCCTGCGTCTGAGCGCTCAGGCTCTGGACGATGAGAACCCGGTCGCGGACGGCACCGCCGAAGCCGAGCACGAGATTATTCTCCGCATTCCCCACGCCAAGGCTTGGAACCCGCATTCGGCGTTTCTCTACCGGTTGGATGTGAAGCTTCTGCCCCGAGACTCCAATAAGGCGATCGACGAAGTTAAGAGCTATTTCGGGATGCGCAAAATCTCCTTGGGCAAAGACCATGGGGTCACCAAGATCTTTCTGAACAACCAGCCGTGCTTCATGTTTGGAGTTTTAGACCAGGGCTTTTGGCCGGATGGGCTTTACACCGCGCCGAGCGATGCAGCCCTAAAAAGCGACATCATCACAATTAAGAATCTCGGCTTCAACATGATTCGCAAGCATGTGAAGGTCGAGCCTGACCGCTGGTATTACTGGTGCGACAAGCTGGGCATTTTGGTTTGGCAGGATATGCCGAGCGGCGACGCGAGCATCACGCCGGAACAGCCGGATATTACGCGAACGGCCGAATCGAGCGCCGATTTCGAGAACGAACTTGCGGCAATGGTTCACACTCATTTCAGCCACCCCTGCATCGTCACTTGGGTGCTCTTTAACGAAGGGTGGGGCCAGTACGATACCGAGCGCATGGCCAAACACCTGAAGGACCTGGACCCCTCGCGCTTAGTGGACGCAACCACAGGTTGGGCGGATCGCGGGGTGGGAGACATGATCGACAAGCATGATTATCCCGGCCCGAGTTCCGATAAGCCTGGCGGACGTGCCGCGGTTCTCGGCGAGTTTGGCGGCCTTGGGCTTCCGATTCCTGGGCACATGTGGGCGAAGGACGGCTGGAGCTACCACGGCTACAAAACCCAGGACGAGCTGACAAACGGCTTCTTGGGATTGCTGGATAAGCTCCACCCCCTCATTGCTTCGCCAGGCCTTTCCGCCGCGATTTACACTCAAACGAGTGATGTGGAAACGGAGCTGAATGGACTTTTGACTTACGACCGTGCGGTCCTGAAGGTTGACGGCGACGAGGTTCGCAAGGCGATCGATGCCCTTTACGGCCCTGCACCGACGATCACCGTGGTTTCCCCGATTGCCCGGGACAACCCCGTAGCTTGGAAATATACGACTTACCTGCCCGATGTGGAGTGGCCGCAACCTGCATATGACGATTCTTCCTGGGCTTCGGGCTCCAGCGGATTTGGGACGGCGGGTGCTGCGGGCTCTTATGTAAAGACCACCTGGGATGAGGAAGACATTTGGCTTCGGCGCGAGTTTACGGTTGGGTCGGGGGTCAAGTGGCATTCGCCCAATCTTGATATCTACCACTCGGCGGAAGCGGAAGTTTATTTGGACGGCACGCAGGTTGCCGCATTGCCCGGTTCTCTCACCACCTACGAGCTGACGCCGATCAGGAACGGCGCGGAGTTGTTGAAGCCCGGCAAGCACGTTTTGGCGGTGCATTGCCGCCGGGGAAAAGGCGGGCAGTACGTGGATTGCGGGATTGTGGATGTGGAAAAGGCTTCACTGTAGGTTTAAGTACCCTTCGAGTTCCCGAAGAGCTCGATGTGCAACCGCGGGCACAGACGCCAGCCTCTTTGCATTGCGAGGGGAACCAGCGCGCTTAAGCTGCGTTTTAGGGCTTCGGAGTCGGTGCCTTCCGGCATCAGAAGGACCCTATCGGGGCTCACTTTAGGTAGGCGGGTGAGAATTGCTTCATATTTCCGGAACATCCAATTCTTGATTGGCGATGACGAACTTCACCTGGGAGTTGTAGTTTCCTACCAGCCGTTCGAGAACTTCGAAGTTCAGCCGCGTTGAATCGTGGCGGTCATGCCACTCGGCGTCGGGTGGTATGGAGTTTGAGAGCTTGGGGCTGATGGACATCAAATCACAGGGCACGTCTCGGTACACCGTGCCCGCTGTTTCGATAGTGATCGCTTTTCCCAGGTCCTTGAGGTTTTGGGCCAGCTCGACGATAGGTTCGAACACCATCGGTTCGCCGCCTGTAAGAACGACATGCCCGCAATCATAACTCGCAACTTTCGATGCAATCTCCGAAACTGTCAAAGTGGGACCTTCAGGCGACCAGCTTGCGTAAGGCGTGTCGCACCATACGCAGCGAAGATTGCAGCCGCTGACGCGGACGAAGACCGAGGGCGTGCCCATCCAAATTCCCTCGCCCTGGATGCTGTGAAATATCTCTGCGATCCGCAGCTTGTTGGTCGGCACAGTTCAAATTACTCAAGGCGCGAGTAGAGGAGTAGAATTCAATCAGAGTGAAAGTCACCGTCCAGTATTTCGCTATCCTTCGAGAGCAACGGGGCCTAAGCTCAGAGACCCTGGAAACCAGCGCTGCAACCGCAGCGGAGTTGTACCAGGATCTGCGCGACAAGCACTCCTTCTCGCTAAAACCAGAACTGGTCAAGGCCTCCATTAATCTAAACTTCAAACCGCTTGAAACCGCTCTTAACGACGGAGACCAAATCGTTTTCATCCCTCCGGTGGCGGGCGGCTAGTTGTTTAAGTTAACGATCGATCCAATAACAGGCCCTCTGCTTGACCCAGGCGTGGAAAACGGCGCGGCCGTGGTTTTCGAGGGCAGGGTCCGCAATACAAACGAAGGCAAAGAGGTGTTGCGGCTCGAATATGAGGCGTTCTCGGAGCTGGCCGAGCAAGAGGGCTCTCGGATTGTGGAAGAGGCTTGTAGGCGGTTCCCGATAAGCGCGGCGGCTTGCATCCATCGCACGGGCTTGTTGGAACTAGGCGAAGTCGCAATAAGAGTGGAAGTTGCGGGCGGGCACCGAAAGGAGGCTTTCGACGCCTGCCTGTTTATCGTTGACGAAGCGAAGAGAACCGTCCCGATTTGGAAAAAGGAGCATTACGCCGAGGGCTCCTCGGGATGGATCAGCAACCACGCGGCCTCACTCAATGAATCGGATTATTACGATCGCCAAATGAGACTTCCTGAAGTTGGTCTGGAGGGCCAGCAAAAGCTGAATGCCGCAAAGGTGCTCGTTGTTGGCGCCGGTGGGCTTGGCTGCCCGGCGCTTATGTATTTGGCGGCCGCCGGCGTCGGCACGATCGGTATCTGCGAGCCGGATGTTTTGGAAATCGGAAATCTGCATCGGCAGGTTCTCTATGGCGCCAACGAAGTTGGGCAAGACAAAGCCGGGCTGGCGGCCGAAAAACTTTGCAGACTGAATCCGTTCATTACCGTTCGGTCGCACTCATTTCGCGCGGACACATCGAACGTCAAAGAGCTCTGCGAGGACTATGACATCATCCTCGATTGCACGGACAGTCTTGAAGCCAAGTTTCTTCTCAACGATGCGTCTGTAGCGGCAGGCAAAACCTTGGTTATCGCGGCGATCTATCAGTATGAGGGGCAGTTGTTCACCGTCGCGCCAGGCGGGCCTTGCCTTCGCTGCCTTTGGCCGGAAAGGCCACCCTCCTCGTGCGTTGGAACATGCGCCGAAGTCGGCGTGCTCGGCGTGGCGCCGGGGGTTCTGGGTACCATGCAGGCGCTCGAAACAATCAAGATCATCCTCGGACTACCGGTCTCTTCCGGGGTTTTTAACCTCATCGACCTCCTGAGCTTCGAGGTGAAACAAGTTAAAGTGGAACGCAACGAATCATGCCCGGCGTTCAACGGAGAAATCGTGGAAAACAATCATTGGTGGGAGGTTGTGGCTACCCGGCCGGAAGACCTTCAGGGATATACGCTTGTAGACATTCGCGAGGCAGACGAACTTGAGAATGAGCCTCTACCGATAGAAGTTGACGCCTGGAAGCCTAAGAGCCTGACTTTGCCGGAAGAAATTCTTGCCTGAGCGACGGAAACATCCTCCTCATTTGCCGTAGTGGTGGACGAACCGGACAGTTGGCTTCTGCGTTTGACGAGGCCGGAGTCGAGAGGGTTTTTTCACTCGTGGGTGGAAGAAACGGGCTGATTGCCAATCCTGGCTTTGCCAAAGGATAGCAAAATGAGCAAGCTTTCGCACGTGGACGCGGAAGGTCAGGCCCGCATGGTAGACGTAAGCGGCAAGCAAGCGACCCTGCGAATCGCTTGCGCGGAAGGTTTGCTCAGAATAAAGCCCGGCCATCGCGAAGCTTTAGCCAACCTGCCGAAGGGCGATGCCCTTGGTGTTGCTCGGATCGCCGGTATCCAGGGCGGAAAAAAATGCTCGGATCTTGTCCCCCTCTGCCATCCTATTTCCCTTACTGATCTCCGCGTGGACGTTGAACTTACCGAAGCGGGCATTAGGATTGAGGCAGAGGCCCGAACCGTCGCAGTGACCGGCGTTGAAATGGAGGCGTATGCCGCGGTTGCGGTGGCTGGTATTACGCTTATCGATATGCTCAAGGGAGTTGATCCCGATTTGGAACTTACTCAGATCCGACTGCTGAGCAAAACGGGCGGCAAGACCGAATTCAAGCGAAACAAGAAGCTCTGAACCGCTCAGCCGCTAATGGACATTCTGGACGATGCTGTACATCGGCACGATGATCGCCATCGTAATGATTCCGACGACAATACCCATCGCAACGATCATGATCGGTTCGATAATCGAGATCAGGGCTTTGAGCCGCCCGTCAACTTCTTCTTCCATATGGCCCGCGGTGTTGGACATAAGTGCGGAAAGCTGGCCGGTGCGTTCTCCAACGGCGACCATACGGACCAGGGCAGGGGGGATCTTCTTGGTTTGAGCCAGCGATTCAGAGAGAGGCGCGCCACGTTCCACCAGATCTCTCGCTTGAAGCAAAGCGTCGCGTAATACAGGGTTTCCCGCAACGTTGGCGCCGTGTTCCAGCGCATGCAACATCGACACGTTGCCGCCCAAGAGTGTGGCAATGGAAGAAAAGGAACGTGACAGAGCAAGCCGCCGAAGCAAATCGCCGATGATTGGAAATCGCAGCAGGATCAGAAACGTGGCCTTGTTCACAGCCGGGAGTTTCAGCAAGAATCGACATGCCACGCAGAACGCGATGAAGCCGCCAAAAACCTGAAACGGGTGGGTCTTCATTGAGATACCGATGTTCATCATGAACTTCGTGCTATCCGGAACCGCCGCGCCCATCTTGGTAAAGATGTCCGCGAACTTGGGCATCACGTACATGATCATGATCACGACGGTGGCAGCCGAAATCACGGTCAAAACGATTGGGTAGAGCAAGGCGTTCATAACCTTGCGCTTTAGGTCTGCCGCCCTATCAACGTAAGCAGAGGCGCTGGCCAGTGCATTGTCCAGCCGGCCGCCCTCCTCCGCAATACGCACCATTTCGCAAACGAGGCTGGGAAAGATGTTGTTCGCCGATTTCATGCTCGCGGACAGGCTCTTTCCACCCATGATCTCCTGTTTGAACTTCTTGAGACCGGTTTCAATCGTCTTCGATCGCGCGGTTTCAATTACCCGCGTCCAGAGCTTCGACAAACGGCACGCCGGTTGCCGACATAACGCTCAGATCTTTAAGAATAGTGGCGAGATCGGCGTCGGAAATGCGGCTCTTGCCCTTGACGACGGGGGCCGGGGCGGATTCCTTGGGGGCTGCGCCGGGCCTCACAGCTCCGGCCGGGATGATCGAGATGATGGAACCGACTGGGCGGAAACTCGCCTTTCCACTTCCTCGAGCGTGCTCGCGGAGAGCTCGCCCTCGATCTTCTTGCCGAAGGAATCGTAACCTTTATACTTAAAAAGCTGCATGACTGTCCTTAGGCGCCGTCCGTCGTGACGCGCAAGACTTCCTCCACGGTAGTGCTGCCTTGCAGCACCTTTTGCCGTGCGTCGGCCCTCAGATCGCGCATGCCGTTAAGCATTGCGGTCTCCTTGATTTCGCTGGAGTGTCTTCCGGAAACGATCATTCGACGAATGTCGCTGGAGATCTCCAAAACTTCATAGACGCCGAGTCGTCCGCGGTAGCCCGTTTTTGCACAATGGTCACATCCGCGTCCGCGCTTGTAAGTGGCTTCAGCGGGCAGGTCTAACATTTTGAGCGCGGTTGGCTCAGGGTCGTAGGTTTCTTCGCACTTGGGACAGATCGTTCGGACAAGCCGCTGCGCAATGCTGCAAGTGAGCGAAGACCCCAGCAGAAACGGCTCAATACCCATGTCGATCAGCCGTGTGATCGCCGACGCTGAGTCGTTCGCGTGAAGGCTAGTAAGCACCAAGTGGCCCGTTAGGGCCGATTCGACCGCGATACCTGCGGTTTCTCCATCGCGAACTTCGCCAACGAGGATCACGTCCGGGTCTTGCCTCAGAATCGATCGTAACCCGGTGGCAAAGGTGACGCCCGCGCGCGGATTTACGTTCCCTTGGCAGATGCCATCGAGTTGGTATTCAACCGGGTCTTCAATCGTGATGATGTTGCGGAAGACCTTGTTGATATAGTGCAGCGATGCGTAGAGCGTGGTCGTTTTCCCAGAACCGGTTGGGCCGGTAACAAGGAAGAGCCCCTGGGGCTCGTTCAAGCGCTGTTGTACACGCGCCAGCGACTCCTCCGGCATGCCCAGCCGGTTCATGTCGATCGTCGCGGAGTTCTTATCCAGGATTCTGATCACCACGTTTTCGCCAAACACGCTGGGGAATGTGGAAACGCGGAAATCAAACTGCCCCTGCGGGGCGATGAGCGTGCAGCGGCCATCCTGCGGAATCCGCCGCTCGGCAATGTCAAGGGTGGCCAAGATCTTAATGCGCGAAACGAGGGCGTGTTGGAGGTCCTTTGGGATCACCATTACTTCCTGAAGCAAGCCGTCTATGCGGAACCGTATGCGTACGCGGCGCTGCTGAGGCTCGATGTGGATGTCGCTCGCTCGCATCTGGATCGCTCGCATCATCAGTCCATTCGCGAGCCTGATGACGGGTGCGCCATCGACCGCCTCTTTGAGCTCAACAACATTGACAGGGGCTTCTTCTTCGTCTTCGGCGCCGGTAACTCGCAACCCAGTTTCTGAGCCCTGAATCGCTTCGCCGATCAATTCACCGAGATCGTCATAAGCGCCAAAGCAGCGGTATATCCCATCTCGAATGTCCTCCTCGGTAGCAAGTAGCGGGTCAATTTCCAATCCGGTGAGCGAGTTCAGCTCGTCGATCGCGGAGAGATCGAGCGGGTTGACCATGGCGACGCTGGCCGCTACTGCCGTCGTTTCAACTGGAATGGAGAGAAGGCGGACCGCCACCGAGTGGGGGATAATTCGCGCTGTCTCCGGCTCAAGATCCATCCTCGAAAGGTCCACAAATGGAACGCCCATTTGCAGGCCCAGGCATTTGAGTTTTTGCTTTTCAGTGATCTTGCCGATCCGAACCAGCAGGTCGCCAACGGGCTCCAGAGTGTCCTGGCGGTGCGCCAGGATTTCCAGAAACTCTTCGCGGGAGACGTAGCCTTCTTCAACGAAGATCTCGCCAATCGAACGGTCAAGATTCATTTATTGCTTCACAATGGTCGGCGTGATCGTGATGATCACCTCGTTCTTCGTATGGCTCTTGGATCGGTAAGTGAATAGCTCCTTCAGGAATGGAATGGAATCGAGGATCGGAACACCCTGGATGTTTTTGATGTCCTCGTCCTGAAGAAGGCCCGCGATCACGAAAGTCTTCCCGCTCTCGAGCGTTACTACGCTTTGCGATTCCCGGGTCGAGATGTTGGGATACTGGCTGCCGGCGATGGTAGTGTAGCCGGTGATGGTCGAGACTTGAGGATAAAGGTCAAGAGTGACCTTTCCATCGTTCGTGATCCAGGCGCTAACCTGGAGGTAGATACCTACATCCTGCTGCTCGGTGCTGTAAATGGGTGTGCCGGAAATGCTCTCGCCTGTTTCGACCGGATACTGAATGCGGTCGCCAACCAAAACGTAACCTCGCTGTCCATCATTCACCGAGATGTTCGGCCGGGCCATTAGCTTGTCCAACCCCTTTGATTGCAAGGCACTCAGCTGGGCTGAAAAGGTCAAGGGGCTCCTAACGTAGTCCTTGAGGCCAACGCCGGTGGGTGTGTTTTCCGAAAATTGCTCGGTTGGCAGCGTCCAAGTAAGCCCGAGTTGATTGGCGGAGGTGACGGAGATGTCATGCACTTCAACCTGGATGCTCACCTGTTTAGGCTCGACATCAAGGCTTGAGAGCAATTGCATTGCGGTTTGAACCGCCCGGCGGGGTCCAGTGAGAACAAGTACCCGGCTCATCTTGGAAGTGTCGTCCTTTGCCAAGGTGTTGGTGCTCGCCGCACCCGTTGAACTGGATGCTGCGACACCGCTGTCAAGCGAGGGGCTAGCTGCTTCCGGCGCGATATCAATTTGGAGCCCCTCCGGGTGAAAGTTCTTGCTAATGGCGGCCGCCAGCTTGGTTGCGTCCGCATAGTTCGTATGATACGATTGGGACACCAGGTCTCTTCCTGCACTGCCGCGGCGGGGGCTGGATGAGCGGAAGCATAGGCTGCAGGATAGCAAGCCTTTAGCTTGTCGTCGGAAGCGATCACGTACTCGTCGCCGACTTTGAGATAGGCCAGACTAGTGATCGCGCAGATATCGGCAAGCGTGTCGATAAATCGGCGGTCTCGCACGTTGAGCGTCAACGTGGCTTTGCCATCCGCGAGAAGGAGCAGATTCGTATGCGTTTCCGACATCAATAGACTCAGAATCGTCGATAGCTTGCCGTCGGCCACGTTGAGCGTGATCGGAATGTCCTCCAGCTTTGTTCCCGGGTACGAAGCGGGCTTGGTTTTGGCAGCTATCACCCGAGGAGCCGACCCAATGGCAGGGGTGCCTGGTACAGCTCTATGGAGTGAGGCGTTGTCGTGCGCGGGAGAAGGCAGAACGGAAAGCGCTTTGATCGGTTTGGGGTTTAGTTTGGGTTCTGCCACGATTCCAGTTTCAATCGCATAAGGCTGAATGGAGGGCGTATTTACGGGCTGGGAATCCGGTTTGGATCCCAGAACACTTCCAGTCTCAACCGCGTCCGGTTGCGGCTGCACTGGCCACTGCAGCTTGGGCATGACAACCGACATCTCGGGAATCAACGCGGCGATGGGAGTGAAGTTGCTGAGCTGAAACAAAGCTCGAAGATGCGTGGCCGGCAGGCCGGTCCTGATCGGCAATACTGAGGGTTCAACCTGTTCGGAGGCGTTAAAGTTGAACAAAAACAAGAGGGGAAAGGGGACTGATCATATATTCACGGAGCTCCCGACGCTAACTTCCACAATTTTTTTGCCGACAAGCAATGTGATGCCGGAATCGTCGATTCCGAGGATCAAATGTCCTCCAATCGAGTCTCCAATGACGCAATGCTTAGGCATATCCTCGTGGCCGCTAATCGTAACAACTGCAGTCCATCGCACAACATTCAGAACAGCTTCCAAGGTTGCCGTTCGTTTGTTCTCCTTAATCTGTTGTTGGCTGTTGCCGGTATTTTCACCAGGGCCAGGTGCGGGCAATTCTGTAAGTGGTTTTGAACCGGGAACCAGGGAGAGATCGGCGGGTTCTAATGGGGGCATTCGACTAGAACCGCCGAAGTGGGCCTGCCTATTGGGCCCGAGGTTCTGAGGGCTTGTCGACACCGTTACCGACGAAGGAAGCGAACCCGTAACTTGCGGTTTTGCGAACGGCGTGGATGTGATCGTGGACGGCAATACTTCGTCGATCTCCTTTTCGTGTTGGGCAGCAGCCGCGCCTGTAGCAAGGAGCTTGGCTACTACTGGCGCCTGCCCCTTTGGCTTGAGCTCGAATGCGCCGACGCACAGAATCATCAATAGAACTGCAACCAAGATCGCAGCCTTCTTCTTATCGCCAACTTCCATTAAGCGGCATCTCCTTTGGACAGAACGTCCATCTCAACTGTTGCCGCGGCGGTGTTGGTTGTAGCATCGGTGGTGGAAGGCGTGGGCGTGAATGACAGAGAAGTGAACTCGAGGGGCACTTCGCTATCCGAAAGGCCTTGAAGGAGCGTGAAAATTCGCCCGAGGTTTCCCGACAGCATTACGCGCACGTGATAAGCCTTGTATCCTCCCGAATCCGAACTGTAATGGGGGACGTAATCACCGGGTGTCGGCGGCGCGGCGAACTGATCGACCCGGCACCCGCATTCAACTGCCCTGGACTCAACCTCCTGCTGAAGCCTGTCCACGACTTTCCGCCCAAGGATGTGTTTCAGCGCAGACTTTGGGGTTGTCTTCAGGTCTTCGTTATTTCGCTCTGCCATCGCGAGATCCTGCTTTTGCGACTTAAGAGTCCGGCCAAGCCCTGCGCTCGTTGGTTCGAGCAATGCCAGTCGAATGCTGAAATAGCCGCCGATAACCAGGACAAGAGCAAAGACGGAGATCGTCAGATAGGTCAGAAACCGGTTGTATTTCGTGAAGACGATCCAGATGAAAATTCTTCATTTCGCCACCTGGAGCTTTTGCTCAAGATCGAAGGCCACTCCATCCTTGCCCAGTGCCGGGCTGCTGTTCATGGAGGAGATGATCGTCTCCTTACTGTTCGGACTCTTGGCCGTAAGGGCGACAAAGTCGGACGCTGCGTTGTAACTGACCGCTTGCGCCTGCGAAGTTATTTGAATCACGCCCGATTGCACCTGTGCGGTCACGTTTAGAAGCGTGAGATTCGGGTTCACGTTGTTTAGGAAGAGAGTCAGTTGCCCCAAAATTCGTGGCCATGCCGATGCAACCCCGCAACAATCTGCTCGTCCTCGATCAGCGGCTGAACGCTGGCCTGCGCCTGTTTCAAATCATCCAAGCGCTTTTTCATCTGAGCCTCTTGCAAACTCAGGAAGTCGTGGCGTCTTTGCGCCGCCAACTCCTTGGCGGATAACGGTGGCAGGACCATAAAAGCAAGGCCGAAGGCGATCACAAGCACCAGAATGCGTTTCCGCGCGCTGTTACGAAGACGCGCGTGGTACTCCAACCGCTCTGAGAGCAGGTTGGCGTCCACATTAATCGACTTGGATTTATGCGCTACGCGCCCATGCAAACTCGCGTCTTGCACTGTTTTCTCCTGTGGACTGATCTCTTTGGCCAAGCCCTGAGAGGGCCAGACCCATGGCGATGGTAAAGGCTTCTTGCCGAATGGAAATGCTCTCGAAGGTTTCGCGGTTGAACTTACCCACCATCCCTGAGAACGGTTTGGCTCTTTCAACCCTGAGCCCGAGCACCGCCTCGAGGTAGCCATCCAGGCCATTGAGGCTTGCAAAGCCACCGCAAATCAAAACGTGATCCAGAATTCCTGAATAGCTGCGCTCGGCATGAAGCGACCTGAAGTAACGAAGGAGCCTTAAGAACTCACGCGTCAGCTTTTCGACTTCCGATTGCACGTTGATGCTGGCGGAGAGTTCGCCGAACTTGATGTGAAGCACACCCTCTTTTGTGAGAAAACTCTCGGGCTGGCCGATCAGAGCGTCTGCTTCCGCGACAGAGCAGTTGAATTCGGTGGCAACCGCTTCCGCAATCCTCAACCCGCCGAATTTCACTCCCCGAATGAAGGAAAGCTTCTGGTTCTGAACCACATACATGTGGGTGTTGTTTGCGCCGACATCGATGATCGTCATGGAAGCGTCTCGCCACAGCGCGCTTCTCTCGCTGAGCTTTCGCTCGATGACTCGGAGAATCGCTTGAGCCTCCAGTTCTGCGCCCACAACGGTGACGCCCGCCAACTCGACTGCTTCCGCCCTGGAATCCACAACGTCGCGCCGAACCGCGATTACGAGCGATTGGCCAGTGCCCTGATCGTCTTCGATTACCGGAGTCGATGCCTGGACATAGGCCGACTCAACCGGAAATGGCAGGTGGCGTTTCACCTTAAATCTCGCTGCTTCCCGCAATTCCTCGCTGTCGAGCATTGGCAGGCTAACCCAGCGAAGCACCGCAAGGTTGCTGGGAATGGATAGAACGGCCGCGTATTGTTGAGCCTGGTAGTCGGATGACTTTGAAATGAGCGCGCGAGCAAATTTGCGCGGTTCTTTTACGACGCCGTCCTCTATGTAACCCGGATCGTTGGTGTACGAAATGGCGCCCTTGATTTCGTTGCGGGAGCTTTCATTGACAATGAAAACGCATTTGACTGCCTGGCTTCCAATGTCGATTCCCATCGACAGACCAGTCGATTTGATTTGCGCTTCGAGTTTGGCCATTAGGCAGCCTTCCCAGTGCGCACGATCCAGTGGTCTTCGTAGATTGCGTGCAGCCGTTCCGAACCCAACATCTCCTTCAACTGCTCGACCACGATGGGATCAAACTGCGAGCCCGCGCCCTTGCTTAACTCGGCCAAGACAACAGCGGGGTCCAAAATGCTTCGATAGGGCCGCTTGGAACTCATGGCGTCGAATGCGTCGGCAACGCATACGATGCGCAGCGACAGTGGCAATTCGCCACCTTTGAGTCCATCTGGGTATCCGGAGCCATCAAGCTTTTCGTGATGGTTGCGGATGATCATGAGAACACCTTCGGAGAGCATTAGAGGCTTGCAGATCTCATAGCCGATCACCGGGTGAGCTTTCATGATCTCGAATTCTTCGGCGTCCAACTTTGCCCGCTTGTTGAGGATCGAGTCGGGAACGCCGATCTTTCCGATATCGTGCAAAATCGTTCCCACTCGAAGTTCCTCGATCGCCTCGTTCCCAAGGCCGAGAAGTTCGCCGATCATGAGGGAAACATCGCACACTCGCTGTGAGTGTCCCCGCGTGTACTCGTCTCGAGCTTCGAGGGCGGTCGCTAAACTCTCGAGAGTCAACAAGAACGTAGACCGGCGACGCTCCTCCATTCGCGAGTTTGAAATGGCGACGGATACCATCGAAGCCAAGGTTCGCAACAGCTCCATGTCGTCGTCGCCGAATGCTTCGTCTGTGTCGAGGTTCAGCAAGGTCATCACGCCAAGCAGTTGTTCGTCTCCTGCTTGTCCCACGCCGCTGAAGGCCTTAATGGCAAGAGGGATGCTGGTCGCCGCCAGGACTCCCTCGGTGACGCCATCGTAGTCCCGGTGTTCGCCTCCAGTACTGGCGACGGAAATGGGCTGCACGACTTTGGCCGCGTATCCCGAGAGGCCGGAACCGAGTTCGATCTCCTTAGGGAAGTTGAATTCTCCGTCTACTGCGAAAGCGGCTTCTGTAACGAGGACATCCTTGCGCTGGTCATCGAGCAGCATGATGTACCCGCAGCTAGCCTTCGTCTCCTGTATCGCGAACTTCAGAGTGTCCATGATTGTCGTTGACAGTTCGGAACTGGCCGACAATTCCGTGCCGCATCGAAGCAACGAGTTGAGTCGCCGTGCGGCCGTCCCAAGTTGTTCGCCTTGAGCCATGGACTGCAAAAGCCACGAACCCGTGATAACGCCGATCGCAGTCACCGCCGGATGAATCATGCCTGCCATAGCGGCGTGCCCGCTCAGGAGTGCAGGCGCCATCTGGGCAGCCACTGCCAATAGGCCGATGACGGCAACGCGGATTCTGCTGCGCGAAACGAATGCTTCCAGTAGGAGGGCCGGAATCGCAAGGGCCCACATCTGCCCTGAGGCAACGAACCCAAAAACAGCTGCATAGCCGAGTCTGGCTCCGGAGCAGATATCTTTCCCCCGTCCGTTATATTTCTCTTTATTGGAACAAGCCCAATAAGCGGCTATGTTGAGAGGAACGAGAATTGAGACGAGGATCAGAGCAGTTTTTGAATCCAGGTGGCCGTAACCGAGAAGACCTGCTGCCACGATGAGCAGCCAATTAGCCCGTGTGGCGATCTGTTCGGCCGCAAAACGTGTTTCGATCTTCCGCTTCATAAACCCTGTGTACCGGCCAGGTAAACCGCAAAATTACCAAGCTGCAGTCACCCGTGTTACTTATTGGCGAGTTCAAGGCTTAACTGAAGCCCAAAGGTGGCGCCCGCAAATCTGCGAGGAAATTTGTTTGAAGGACCGCCGTCCATTAAGCGACCGTAGAGGAGCTACCGACACTATTAATACTTGGAAAGGTGGAGATTGTTTGAATGGGAATAAATGGCGGGCCGGACCTCAGGCTATATGCCCGGTTTGAAATAAAGGACGAGGCTAAGCTCTCGGCGGACAAGGGCGAAGGCCCAATTACGTGCCGGCTAGTGGATATAGGGCTAGGCGGCGTTCACCTGGAAGCCCCCACGGAACTTGAAGCCCATTCGCGCGCCGTCTTGCAAGTGGAGCTTGGTCAGACCGCACTCGTAGTTGGGTGCCGCGTACTCTATTGCAACCTTCAAAAACCCGATTCATACGGTTGCGGCCTGAAGTTCCTCCCCAAGGATCATCAGGAGCGGGTCGCCATTGCCGAGTTTGTTCACACTGTCTTCCAAAGACAGTGGGAATACCTCGCGAGTTAGAGCCGCTATTAAATCTTGCTAAGTTCAGTTTTCTTTGTCGGGTGATCGATCCCGAACAATCCCCGTCTTCGCGTATGATGTATTTCACAGGTCTCTTACGACTACAAAGACGACGGGCGGTAAATGTTAACAGGCACGCTAACAATCTTCTGTCTCGATTTTGCTGAAAGCGCAAAATTGCTCCAATTCATGCCTTCAGTGGCAGGGAAAGCGGTGTCGGCCTGCAACGCTTTTGCTCACGAATTGTGCGATGAGTACGGGGCCGAAATCCATGAGGAGTTGGCAATTGAAAGTTCGCTGCTCATGGCCTTCCCGTTGGCTTCGGATTGCGTGGAAGCGGTCAGCATATTGCATCGCCACTTGCTCAGTCAGCCCTGGCATCCAGGGACCAGTATCATTCGAACTGGAATCGTAACGGGTGAAGTAAGATTGGCTGGCGAGGGACAGGACTCTCTACTGGCTTCGTTGCGTTCCCTGACCGATCTCGCACGGCCGGGGCAAATTCTTGTCGGTGAGTCGACCCATGCGATCGTCCGCCAGAACCTGTCCGAGGGCCATGGATTCCTCAATCTCGGGCTTCATCACCTGGAGGACGGTGGCCGTGGCCAAGTCCTATTTCAGGTTTTGCACGCAGATCTGCCCAGCGATTTTCAACTGTTGCCTTCTCTTTTAGTTGCCGCGAGCAATCTTCCGAGCGGGGGAACGCCGTTTGTTGGCCGGGTACGAGAGATCGAGGCGGTCAAATCGGGATTCTTCTATTCGAAGGTAGTCAGCCTCGTTGGTTTCGCGGGCGTGGGCAAGAGCCGCCTTGCCGTTCAAGTGGCTCATGAGATGCTGGAGGACCACTATCACGGCGCCTCGTTCGTTGATCTATCGAGAATCGGGACCGCGAAGCAGGTTTACCTTTCAATGGCGCAAGCTCTCGGGGTTGCCGAAAACCCGGAGCTGTCAATCGAGCAAGCGGTTCTGGAAAAGCTAAGGCCGCTCGAGATGCTCTTGTTGTTCGACAACGTGGACAACGTGGTTCGTGACCTGACACCAATCTTGACGAGGATCGTCAATCTGTGTCCTCACGTTCAGATCCTGACAACCTCCCGCAAACGTTTCGAAATGCCGAACTTGCATAGGATGACGGTTATGCCGATGGACGCTCCTACTGCGAAGATCACGGGAAATTCTTCGGAACTGGGAAAGCTGGATTCCGTTGCACTTTTCCTTAACCGCGCCTGCCTTGTCAATGGGGACTTCGAGATGACGGAGCAAAACGCAGCGCTCATTGGCTCCATTTGCAGCCGGCTCGATGGTATTCCGCTGGCCATTGAGCTAGCCGCCGCAAAGACGGGACATATGGGCCTCGATAAAATCGCCTTGAACCTCGACGATCGCTTTGCACTGCTGGGCCGTTCACGCGGACGCCAGAAAAGGCCTGCGCTGGAAACTGCCATCCGTTGGAGCTTCGACGATCTGACAGACAACCAAAAGACGGTAATGTTGCGCCTTTGTAATTGTGCGGGCGATTTCCTGTTTGAGAGCGGTTTGAAACTTGCCACGTGGGCGCCATTGACTGAGTCCGAAGTTGCGGGAAATTTGCGCGAACTGGTCGGGCAATGCTATTTGATTCAAACCGAGCGCAACGGCCAAACCTATCTCAAAATTCTCGATACGATCCGGGACTTCGGCATCAACATCGTCGTCGAAAGAGGTTTGGCCGCTGAGTACATGAACCACTTTGCGGACTGTTTCGTTGAGCGAGCCCGATACATGTCGGACAATATCTACCGCGAACAGCAGGGCATGATTCTGGACGAATTGGATCACACCTACCGGAATTACACGATTGCCCTGGAATGGACTTGCGATGCCAGAGGTGACGACCGGGCCCAGCAGCTCGTGCGCGCGCTTTATATCTATTGGCACCATCGTTCCATGTACGGCGAGGGATGGAGATGGGCGGAAGAAGTGATCGAGAAGAATAGCCCTGAGGCGTCGGATACGAAAGCGAAGCTGCACATTATTGCGGGCATACTCGCCACTGCGGCGGGGGGTTACGAACCCGCGCAACAGCACTTTAAGAAGGCGCTTCGGTTGGCGCAGCGTGCTAAAGACACGGGTTTGGCAATGGCCGCTCTAGCTGCTTCCGGCACAAACCACGGAATGGCAGGAGATTCGAGAGCTGCGATTGCTTCTCTCGAGAAGGCGCTGGAAACAGCCATGAAAGATGGAGACGCGGGCAGAATAGCGGATTATAGAAACAATCTGGGAGGAGCTTTGGTGGATTCGGGCCGTCATGAAAATGCCCGTGATTACCTGGTTCAAGCGCTCAACACCTATAGAGAGCAAAACACCACCTTTGGCATCGCATGCACGAACTTTAACCTGGGCCGGTCCTACCGGCTGTGCGGCGATCTTGATTGCGCGGTGGGACACCTTGAAGCGGCGCTTGAAAATTACTTCCTTGCGGATGATAGCCGCGGGCTGGCGGCCACTCTCCGAGAGTTGGCCCTGTTAAGAACGCAACTAGGCGCCGATCATACCGCCACCGTACTGCTTGGAGCCGAGCAGCGAATCCGCGAAGACAAGAAAATCTACATCCCACCTAATCGACGCGCAGAAGTAGCTCGCGCGGTCGACACCTTGAAGTTGAAACTCAAAGAGCATTTTTCCGTGGAGCGGCAAAAGGGATACGAGATGAACCCGGCCCAAATACGTGAGTTTCTGCTGCTGGATCAGAGCGGCCCAGATTTGTTCTGACGCCAAGCTCTCCCAGAAGGGGCCATGTTAAGCCCCCTCCCACCTATCGCAATAGTTACGCGTTTGCGTGCAAGGGCTTAGTAGTTTAGGACTAAAGACTGATTATTTGCGTCTTTCTTAGCTGCAATAGCCAAACTGTGTAACTTGTTAGTGATTTTTCGTTATCCTATATGTACTGTTTAGTAACAGTACTGAGGATAAACAAATGAAAACACGAAAATTGGCCTTTGCGCCTCTTATTGCAGTCCTTTCGGTCTTGTTCTTGAGCTTGGCCCTCAATGGTAAAGCGTCGGCGTCACGCCCAGACGGAACTATGCCCATCCAGGTCGGCTTCAACCCGGGCGGTGGCGGCGGAATCAAGATCCATGCTATCAACGATGGCGGCCAGTACACGATGACCGTCACCATGAACGCGGATGTGGTCGACGACGAGAACGTGCCCGTATCCTATTCAAATCTATCGGGGCCGGCAACGGTGACTATTCCCGCGGGAACAAACAATGGATCTATTACGGTCACGACAACCGGAAATTCCGGGGACCTCGCCTCGGCGACCGCGAGCAATGAAAACGGCCAGGCTTCCGGGTCGTTCACGATTCCCTAAACAAATTTGCATGGGGTGCTTTCCGCCCCATGCATTTGGCGTCTAAATATAAAGCACCGAAACTATTTCGGTGCTTTTGCGCTATCTTAATGAAAACATTTCTCGAATGGCGAGGGCACATGGCGAGACCGGTAACGCTAAAAGCAGACCAGCGACTGAGAGTCGTCTATATCAGCAAGGGGCGGGCGCCGGATCTGGCATCCGCTGTGGACGTGGGGCTTTCTGCCTCTCCTAAATCGATTCCTTCCCGCTTTTTTTACGACGAAACGGGATCAGAGCTCTTTGAGCTCATTACAGAGCTTCCCGAGTACTATCTCACGAGAAGCGAGCAGTGGATACTGGAGCAGTATTCAGACGAGATCGTTCGCTTTTCGCCCGGGCAAATTGGCATTGTGGAGTTCGGCAGCGGCAGTTCCAAGAAAACACGGCTGCTGCTTGAGGCGGCTCTCCGCAGTCAATCGCATTTGGATTACGTTTCTGTTGACATCTCCGCCGATTTCCTACGCAGCACTGCGGCCCGTTTGCTTGCCGATTACGAGGGATTAAAGGTTGTTGCGGTTGCCGCGGAATATTTTGATTCCGTCGACCATATCCCGTCTATGGATTGTCCAAGGTTGTTTTTGTTTCTAGGAAGCAACATCGGCAACCTGAACGATCAATCAGCCTGCGATTTCTTGCTGAAGATTCGGGAGACTATGGCCCCGGACGACCGCTTGCTTCTAGGCATGGACCTGGCCAAGGATCCGTCCATCATTGAACCCGCCTATAACGATTCAAGCGGGGTCACCGCACGATTCAACAAGAATGTATTGGTGAGGGTCAATCGGGAGCTTGGCGCTAATTTCTGCTTGGATGACTTTCAGCACCAGGCGCCCTATAGCCCGGATCTCGGCCGCGTGGACATGCTTCTGAAATCAAGAGTCGAGCAAACGGTCCATATTCCGTATTTGGGAAAGAGCTACAGCTTCCACCAAGGCGAAACCCTCCACACGGAGAGTTGCCGCAAGTACACGATCGAAGACGCAAACCGGCTCGCGGGCGCCGCGGGTCTGCAAATTGCAAATCAGTGGTTCGATTCTAGTCATTGGTTTGCTCTATTTCTGCTCGGTCCCGTCTTGTAACAATATGGACGCTCGCCAAGAACAACTCCAGCTCGCTCTGGGGGCCGTTCGCCAAAAGACTCTCTGGCTCCTAAGTCTCGTTCCGGAGGAGTTTCTAAAGGTCCGAGTGCACTCTTTTTACAGCCCCATCGGCTGGCACTTCGGCCATATCGGCCGCACTGAAGAGTTTTGGGTATCGCACAAGGCAATGGGCCGGCCCGTCATTGACGACCACCTTTCCTTTCTGTTTGCGGACCTTCCTGAAAACCCAAAGGACAACCGTGTCCATTTGCCTTCGAGAGATCAGATCATCTCTTACCTCTCGGAAACCCGGGCCCGCACTTTGGTTGATCTGGAGTTTGCGAGTCTGCAGTCAGAACAATCCGTTCCTAAGAGATGGCTATGCTTGGGATTTTGCCCTCCAGCACGAATGCCAGCATCAGGAGACCATTTGCGAAATGCTGCAGCTCATCCACGCTCAAAGGCCCTGTCCGAAAATGGACTTGCCTGAATGGCCTGAGCCGAAAGAGGGCGTGTTCATTCTCGTTCCTGGCGGCGCACTTGAAATGGGGACGAACGCGATTTGCGTTTACGACAACGAGGGCTGTGCCCACTCAGTGGCCGTTTCGGACTTCAAGTTGGCGCAGGCCCCGGTCACGGTGAGCCAGTGGCTTTATTTCATGAAGGAGGGGGGCTACTCGCGGCCCGAGCTTTGGTCCGCCGAGGGCTGGTCGTGGAGATGCACTGAGGACGCGGCTATGCCCGAATATTGGCGCCGAGCCGGCCACGGTTACGCAGCTTTCGGCGGGCTTGGACTCAGGGAAATGCATCCAGATGAGCCCGTATCCAGCATCAGTTGGTTTGAAGCAGAGGCCTATTTGCGTTACAAGGGCAAGAGATTCCCCACCGAGGCAGAGTGGGAATATGTTTCTTTCCGTTCTTGTTCGCCAGGCGCACCCTATCCCTGGGGCGAAGAAGAGCCGAATTCCCATACCGCCGTTTTCGGAATCGGTTCTTGGGGACCATTGCCGGTCGGATCCAAGAAGTGCGGCGCAAACGCAGACGGGATTCTCGATCTGGCAGGCAATGTTTGGGAGTGGACTTCCACGCCCTTTGGGCCTTACCCTGGCTTTAAAGCCTTTCCCTATGACGGCTATTCCAAAGACCACATGTTAGGTGAGCACAAGGTTTGCCGAGGCGGTTCTTGGGCAACTGCCGCTCCTATTCTCCGCCGAACTTTTCGAAACTGGTATGTTCCCACATATCGCCAAGGTTTCCTTGGCCTTCGGTGTGCGGATGATTGAACTTAAGAGCGTCTCCAAGGCTTATGGCGACCGGCTGGCTCTGCAGCCGACCTCGTTTGCGTTCGCCAAAGGCAAGACCACCGCGCTTATCGGCCCCAGCGGATGCGGAAAGTCGACATTGCTGCGCTTGGTTATGGGCCTAATTCGTCCATCGAGCGGCACCGTTCTCTTCGAGGGTTCCGAGATCACAGATTGGCTCGCAACCCGAAGAAAAATGGGCTACGTGGTTCAAGACGGTGGCCTGTTCCCCCATTACACCGCCGGCCAAAATGTGGCGATCATGGCCAAACACCTCAATTGGCCCTCAGACCAAATTGGCAAACGCATCGCGGACTTGGCGGAGTTAACCCATTTTCCCACGGACGGTCTGGCACGGTTTCCTGCCGAATTGTCCGGCGGTCAAAGGCAGCGAGTCAGCCTGATGCGGGCACTTATGCTGGAGCCGCAGGTTTTGCTTTTAGACGAACCCCTTGGCGCGCTTGACCCCATGGTGCGATCCAAGCTGCAGACAGATTTGAAGGAGGTCTTCCAAAGGTTGGGTCAGACCGTGATTTTCGTGACGCACGACATGGGCGAGGCGGGTTACTTGGGGGACGAACTAATCTTGTTGAATGAGGGAAGAATGGTTCAGCAAGGCCAGCTTGCGGATCTGCGCGACCACCCAGCGGAAGATTTTGTTGTTGCGTTTATGAACGCCCAAAGAAGCTTGGTGAGCCTGTGAGCCTTGAGCCTACAACTTCTACGCAGATTCTCGGCCGGGCGGGCCCGATCCATTCGAATGCACTTGGTGGAACCCTAACCTGGCTACGCTCGGTCCTGATTCTCTTCATCTGTCTTCTTGGCGCTGCTTCCTATCCCCAACAGAAAACGATCACCGTCGGCTCCAAGAAGTTCACGGAGTCGTACGTTCTCGGCGAGATCGCAAAAGGCGTACTCGAAAGGAAGGGCTTTGACGTAGTGCATAAGCAGGGGATTGGGGCAACCTCCATTGTTTGGCTGGCTCTAACTAAAGGCGACATCGATCTTTATCCGGAATACACCGGCACCATCAGCGAGGAAATCCTCAAACACAGCGGCCCGATGACGGACGAGGAAATGACAGCCGCGCTTGCTAAAGATGGCATAGGCATGTCCAAAGAGCTGGGGTTCGACGACACGTACGCGCTGGTGATGCGCAAAGATCAGGCCGACCAACTTGGCATTAAGACCATTTCCGATCTCAAGGACCACACAAATCTCAAGATAGAACTTTCTCACGAGTTTCTGAAACGCAAAGACGGTTGGGAGCCGCTTTGCGCCAGGTACGGCCTAAATCAGCCTGACGTGCAGGGCATCGATCACGGCATTGCCTATGCGGCCTTGAACGGTAAGACCTTGGATGTGACCGACGCCTATTCCACTGACGCCCAAATCGGCCAGTTCAACCTCACGGTTCTGAAGGACGACCTCGGCTTTTTCCCCAAGTACCGCGCGGTCTACCTTTAGTCTGACCTTGCCAAAAGCAGCCATCGACGCCATCAATGGAATGGGGGGACCATCAACGAGGCGAAGATGATTTCGATGAATGTGGACGCCGAGAAGACGAAGGATTTCGCCCACGCCGCGAGCATCTATTTCTCAAAGTACGGAGTTGCGTCTGGGCCGGTGCAGACAAGATGTGGAGCAACATTGCCAAGTGGACGATGCAGCACCTGAAGCTCGTCGGGTGGTCGTTGTTTGCAGCTGTCGCCGAGCGGCGTCATGCGGCGGCGCTGAGCCGTCAGCGCCGGGTCGGGCCGCTCCTCGGACTCTTCCACCATCTTGGCGGCAAGCATCCGTTTCAGGCATCCGTAGAGCGTGCCGGGACCGAGCTGCAGCGCGTCGTTGGTCTGGCGGGCAACATCCTGCATGATGCCGTATCCGTGGCGTTCCTCGTCGGCCAAAGCCAGGAGGATGTGGAAGACCGACGGTGTGAGCGGCAGAGGCATCAATACATCCGTAACGGATATATTAGCGCGGCTGTGCGGCGGCCGTCAAGCCCACTTCTTCAAACTTCTCGGCCTTCTTGCGCGTGGACGGACGCGGATTGGCCAATTCGGATTCCACAAACGCCAGCACCGGCTTCTTCTTCGGAATGTGTTCGAAGAAACGGTCGAGCGCCTGAATTGCGTGGCCGGCGGCTACGTTGCGGCATCCGGGGTGGCGTAGCTGGGCGCGGCTCACCTTGAGGATTTCTTTGGCGATGCGTTCGGCCAGGTGCGGCTTGGCCCGCGCAATTTCGGCCGCGCCCTGTATGGCGTTCGCGGCAGCAATCAACTCGCTGCCGGTAATGGGCGCGAGGTACCGATCGAGCAATTTCTCGATCCGTCCCTCGCCATCCGCCTGCGCGAGGTTACCCAGGATGCGGCTGGCATTCCAGCGCCGTCAATGGGTGCTCCCCTATCGATTGAATATCGTTCGTGATATCTGAATATCGATCGTGATAATCGTCATATCTGAATATCGATCGTGATATCGCCTGTTTCAAACTAGTCACAAACATACCAACTGGTCGGTATTATGTCAATGCAGAAGTTCTGCACAGGTCATGCTATTTACACTAAAGGAGTTAGCTGCAGAACAAAGTGGCGCTTGCGCGGAATCTCGGGCGCAATTCGCCCTACGGCCTGTCAGTCAATAGGGGTCGAAAGGAGCGCCGGCCCAATTCGACTTGAAGCATATTCAGCCTTCTTCCGGATCCATTGACACCATCTCAGAACCACCTCCGGAACGCGGGCGTCATGGTTTGTTGGGCATAACGTCGACTTCACCCTCGTCTCCAGAGTAATCATCTTGCACGGGCTCATAACCTATGAACTCCATCGGAGCGACGGTGAGCGCGCTATCGGACGACGACAGAAGTTCTGAGAGAGGACGATAACCTTGGTTACACGAAAGCCGTTGACTGAATCACTACGCTCGATTCGTCCGCGAAGTGCATAGATTTCAATTTCGAGTGCCGCGGCGATGCCCTCGGGCAAATCGAGTTCGAGCGCCAT
>CAWHLK010000043.1:0-90870 GCA_963829965.1 uncultured archaeon
GCCGCACCTTTTGCGCCTCTGCGCTTCTAATAAAACCGTTGCTTGCCTCGAAAAGGTTCGGTTGCGGCTCGCTGCGGCGCCTGCCGCGTGAACCTGTATTCAAGCCAGAAAATCCACCACGCGGCGAGCGTTGAGATCCGAGGCTTCGAGAGGGCCGGAAGCGGTCTGCCACTTCGCGCGGCGTCAGATCACTTGACTGTCGCGAATTGGATTCCAGCGCACCACGCGGTCATTCAGATAGTTAATCGTAAATCCAGCCAACTTTGGCGTGAGCCGCGGGAGGAAATGATCATGGATGATCATCAAGGGGATTGCAGATTCCTTGCCGGAAGATAATACTCATTTTACTATTTCTACCGAAGACCAAATAATTCGGATTGTTATTTAGATGGCTATATCGAGAATTATGGCCGCGAAGGACAAGACTCTCATCTAAAATTACATAAGAATCAGACCCTTTTATCTGTTGACGGTGAAATCTGGCTTCGTGAAACCGGAGAGAAGATATTATTGTTTCAGACCTCCAGTCGTCATTAATCTTAAAATTCAAAATCCTAAGACAGTGGCCTACCAAATAGGGTGTGGCCATTGCTCATTTTATAGGGACCAAAGTATAAAGGAGTAAATTGTGATTGTCGTTACAGGTGCAGCGGGATTTATCGGCTCTTGCCTGGTGGCTGAATTAAACAGCCGCGGGCGTTATGATCTGATCGTGGTGGACCATTTGATCGGTGAAGATGATCCTAAGAAAAAGAATTTGGCCGGTAAGCGATATCAGCGTTATTATGATAAAGCGGAATATTTAAAACTGCTTAAGCGGGACCAGTTTGATTTTGATGTCGATTGCATATTGCACATGGGGGCTTGTTCTTCGACGACCTTGCAGGATGCTGATTATTTTGAAAAGAATAATTTTGAATATTCCTGTACGGTGGCCCAATGGGCGCTTAAGAATAATGCCCGTTTGATCTATGCTTCTTCTGCGGCGACCTATGGTGATGGCGAATTGGGATATAGTGATGATGAGTCCTTGATCCCTCGGCTTAAACCGTTGAACCTTTACGGGGAATCCAAGCAGAAATTTGATCAATGGGTCTTGGAGCAGGGTTATCAGGCAAGATGATGGGTTTGAAATTTTTTAATGTATTTGGGCCTAATGAATATCATAAAGGCGACATGAAAAGTGTGGTGTCCAAAGCGTATGAGCGTGTGGTATCAGAAGGGAAAATGTCGCTTTTTAAGTCATATAATCCCAAATATAAAGACGGCGAACAAATGCGTGATTTTATTTATGTCAAGGATGCGGTTGATGTGGTGATGTTCTTTATGGAACATCCGTCGATCAACGGGATTTTTAATTTGGGCACAGGCCGGGCGCGCACCTGGAATGATCTGGCCCATGCTTTGTTTGCTGCGGTCGGACGAACACCTGCATATTGAATATATGGAAATGCCGGAAATTTTGCGCGGCCGTTATCAATATTTTACCCAGGCGGACATGACCAAATTACGAAAAGCCGGATATACAAAAGCTTTTACTTCCCTGGAAGATGCGGTCAAAGATTATTGCGGTTATTTATCAACCAAGCGCTGTTGGTAAACGAAAGGATTTTCATATGGTTCTTTTTATTATTTTGGGAGTGGTTGTATTGATCGCTTTTGTTGTTTTAGGTGTTTTATTTTTTATGTTGGGCAAAGAAGGGCAAGAAAAGAAGAGGAAAAGGCTGTCCCTGTAACGGACTTAGACCAGTTAAAAAAGGAATTATCTTCCGGATTACTTGAGCCCGAATGAACCCAAGGTCATTGCAGATGAATCCGAAATCATCCCGGCATTTGAACCCAAGGTGACCTTGCCTGACACAAGACGGTACAATTCTCCTTTCAGAGGATGATGCTTATAAAAAACGTGCCCAAGAACTAGAAGATGAATTGCTGGCTATTTCCAAAAAAGCGAAGGGCAGTCGGATGAAGCCAAGCAAATGATCGAACATTGACCAAAGAAAATGAATCACTTAAAAGCCAACAGGCTAATTTAGAAGCAGGCCCAGCAGAAATTGAATGAATTGCAGGGGGAAGCTTCAGGTTTAAAGATTGAAAATATCGGTTTGCAAACCCAATTGGAATCAACCAATGCCAAGGTGCATCTTTTAGAAGAACAAATGGCTGCTGTTAAGATCCAAATGGGAGATGAGATCAGCCGCGCCAATGCGACGGTGTGCTGAATTGAACCGTGAAAAGGAAGCTTTATTGTCAGCCCCCAAACCAGAACCTGATCAAGCGTTGCGTCAGGAATTGGAATCTTTAAAGTCCGAACAAATCCAGTTAAAACAAAATATGATGACTTGGAAGAACCCATCAAAAATTACATGAACTTAATGCCCAATTGATCGAAAAGAACGATCGCTGCAGTATGAATTGATCAAAGCAGGGCCCAGTCCAGCGGTCTGGAACGTGTCAGTTTTAATTATAAGAACCAGTTGGAAGATTTTTTTAAGAAAGATCAATGCGGTGCAGGTGACCAATGACCAGTTATCCCAGGTTAAAAACCGGCTGGAAGGGGTGGTCGAGCAGGTTAAATCACAAAATGAGGAATTAGTCAAAAAAGACCAGTTGGCCCAATTTGAATTAGAAAAGAACCGTTCACGCTTGGTAAGCCTTGAGCGTGAATATGAAGATTTAAAAGCACGCGTCACAACAAAAGGAGTCAGCAATGAGGTCATTAAATGCGTTTTATTTTAATCATTGCGATCGTTTGTTTATGCTCTTCTTGTGCATCTTGAATGCTGGTGATAATACTGTTGAGGTTGGTAAAACCATTTGGGGATCGTCGACCAGGGCTTTGGACAGGCGCGGGACAAGGCCATAACCAAGACCTATGATAAACCTTATTGGGATTGCGTGCGCAGTGCCATCGCTGTTGTGCATAAAAAACATTGGGTGATATTTAAAAAGGATGAGATCAAAGGATATATGGTGGTGATGGGGGTCAAAGGTTCTGTTAATACCACCGAAATCGGGATCTTTTTTGATGAGCTCTCAGATACTCAAACACGGATTGAAATTTCTTCGTTGAGCACCAATGCTAAACGTAAGGTGGCCAAAGCTTTGTTTCATGGGTTAGATATTGCTTTTGGTTATCTGCCGCCTGATCCTCCGGAACCTGCAGAGCCTGCCCAAAACAGACCAAAATACGACAACACCTGTACCCATGATCGAAAACGAATTTCTTTTTTTAGGTTTATTAGCTGAAGGCCCTAAACACGGCTATGAGATCAAGCTTCAGCTGGAAGAAGATCTGAGCCCTAATATAGGCCTGCAGATCAAATCGATTTATTATCCTCTTCAAAAAATGGAAAGTACCGGATTGATCGAAAAGGAAATGGCCGCCGGGAAGGCCGTTTTCCGGAAAAATATGTTTACCGTATCACCCCTAAAGGCAGAAAAAAATTTGATGAGCTCATTGAGCATAGCTTTTTGTCCGTAGAACGTCCTTTTTTTCAAATTGATCTGGCGTTTTATTTTTTACCTTTGGTTGATAAAACCATGGCCAAACGCCGGCTTAAAGTCAGGTTTACTTTGTTAAAAAAGGTCAAAAAAGAATTAACTCGTCCTGCAATCTGCTGCAAAAACAAAGATCTTAAGCCTTATCCTGCAGCATGACCTGGATCTGGTAGAAGCTGAAATAAACTCCACCCAGAAGATCATTGATCAGATTTGATAAAAATAGGGACACATTGACTTAATTATCAAAATGTATTAATTAAGTCAATGTTCCTACTTTTTTTTCCTCAATCTTTTATTTGTTAATTCATCAAATAAATAAATTTGCCTTTTAGATAAAAATATGTTATACATTCACTATACCCTTTAAGAAAGCGTTTTTTCAAGAGATAAACAATGTTCAAACGTCTAATTGCTTCATTGGTTTGTCTTACTTTTACTTTTAGTAATCTCCAGTATGTCTCATGCACAGGATTTCAGCGTCAATCAGCTTCCTGTGCCGGGGACAATGGTAGGGGAGTCTCCACGCCATTTGCACCATTGGCTTTAAAAGGCCTGATCGTTAATCCTCAAAAGCCTTTAGAATTTCAATTCATCGTTGATACCGGCAAAGGCCCACAGGACACAGCTTCTATTAAAGAAGAAGCCAATCAATTGGTCAAATACTTTTTGGCAGGCCTAACCATCCCTGAAGGTGATTTATGGGTCAATTTAAGCCCTTATGAGAAGAACAGGATGGTTCCTGAGGCATTAGGCCAAACAGATTTAGGCCGTGATTTATTGGCCCAAGACTATATCCTCAAGCAGTTGACCGCTTCCCTAATATATCCCGAGAAAGATTTAGGCAAAGAATTTTGGAGCAGGGTATACGCAAAAGCCCAACAGCAATTCGGCACAACCAATGTCCCTGTAAATACCTTTAATAAGGTATGGATACTTCCTGACCAAGCGCAAGTCTATGAAAATGTCAATGCAGCTTATGTCACCAAATCAACTTTAAAGGTCATGTTGGATGAAGATTATCTGGCTTTACAAAAACACAAGCCTGTACACAACAGACAGATTCAATAGGCTCTCAAATTGTCCGTCAGATCATCCTTCCTGAGATGAAAAAGAAGTCAATACCGGCAAGAATTTTGCACCGTTACGTCAAATCTATCAAGCCCTGATCTTAGCCAAATGGTATAAGGAAACCATCCAAAACGGCCTTTTGGATGCCGTTATATACAAATAAAAATAAAGTCGCCGGTGTCAATGTCAACGATCCTACGGTAAAAGAACAAATTTACGAGCGATACTTGAAGGCTTATAAGAAGGGGGCGTTTAACTATATTAAGGAAGACCCAACACCTGATGGCCAAGTTGTGCCGAGGAAGTATTTCTCAGGCGGTACTAGCATGGCAATGACTGTTCTTAAAACACATGACAGGGGCATGTTAACAAAGGTTTTAGCAACTGCCATGGGGCTTCTTTTGTTGACTGTTGGTTGCAATAAGTCAAATGAAGAACAAAAACAGCCAATTCAAAATCAGTTTTCTCAAAATACATTGCCACCACAGGTTCAAAATATCACCGTAGGCTCAGGTAAAGATCAATTGATGGATAGAGGATTAGATCTTAATGTTGTAGGATTCTGGCCACAGTACAGCCCAGGAGGCGGAAGTGTTAATTACTTGTATTTTCAAATAAAATCTGATGGAAAAACACCTGTCAATTTTACAGAGGCAATTGCGAAAGGATATGCTGATGGTCATTTAATAACAGCTTCTTTGGCAAAGCCCATTAATAAGACAGAAGGGCCGATTCATTGGACCAAAGATGTGCATTATTATGACCCTGATCCCCAGGGGAACTTGAATTTACCTTCTTCTTCCAATTTACCGGTATACAGCTTAAAGGAAGGCCAACATTTTATTATTCCGTTGCCTGTTTTGGCAGACAAAGTAGAGATCATTGTCAAAAGACCCGGCGGAGATTCTACCTTTACGGTTACTAATCCTTCCGCTCCTTTCGAACAACCGGACCACACATTCATCTATAAGAAACCTCCGCAAGACCCAGCCATGTCCAAGTCACAAGTAAAAGATCCTAAAGAAAATGAAGCGATGACAGCTGAAGAAGCTTTTGTAGCGCGTATGGTAAATGATTTATTACTCGTGCAAGTTAGCAATCATACAGTTTATTCTATTCAAAAGAATGAAAAAGCTTTTAAGGTTCTTGAGGTCGTTGCAGAACATTATCCTGGCGCTTTTACAGATGCCAATTGGGACCTATTGCAGAAACAGCGTGATTGGTTGAAAAATGTTGTGCCAGTCACAAATTCCCATGAAAGCGACCAAGGTGTCAGTGATGCCATAAGCATTGCTGAGAGGGTCATATCTGAAGGCGAATATATTTTTATAAAAGCGAATCCCATTTTTGAACTTATCAAGAATCTGAGAATTGCAAAGTTAAAGAAAGATTATGAAGAATATAACCGTATAAGCGACTTATTTCATCAGAAGGGACGTCCTGAAGGAAATAAAATTTATAAATATGTTATGTTAAGGGCTCCAGACAATGAATATGATTCAGGTGATTATGAATGGCAACTTCTATCTCGTGCAGTCAATCCCGCCATGTCCCAGCCACAAGCAAATCTAACCAACAAAAAAGACAATAATCCTGCGATGTATAAAAAAGTGGGTTTAACTGCTCTTTTAGAGCCATTGTATTTGAATTTGAATCCAAATACGTTAGAGGCAAGTGATGGTATGGATTTTATAAAACGACATTCGATGTTTACATCTGTAATGACAAGAAAAGATATGGCGATGATGAACGAGATTCTAGAAATTGTAACTAACTCATATGTCGCTTCAGTTTTGGGTGGGGGTATCGTTGGTTTATTAAGTCGTATAAAAAACCAAAACGAGAAAGCCGTAAATGCAGGGGTCGCCGGAATAGTTATTCTTGTTCCTACTATTGTTGTACTTACTTTCTGGGGTTTGCCAACTTTTCCTGCAAGCGGTGGAGATTCCGTTATGATGTCGTTCAATAATACTGTTCCGGGTGGGAGCGATGATGTGAATCCTTTTTCTTGGACTTTAGCTTTAATAGGTCTCAGAGGATTTCTGTTTTCAATCTCTATGACCTATATGGCATTTATAACTAGTAAAGACAATGCTATGTCTCTGCCGCAAGCAAAAACTTCTAAAAAAAATGCGGCGATGAGCGCTAAATTTGATGCTACTTTTGATTGGAGCCGTAAGGAGCAATTACCTGGTGGTTTACTGTACTTTGAATTGAATGGCATACAGGATAAAAGTCGTGAAGCGTTTACTCAATTATTGCATTTAACTCCTGTAAAAGATGAGAAGTATATTTTAATAATGACACATCAAGGCCCTGTTCTTATAGGTCGTTTAGCAGAAGTGGATAAGTCCTTATGGCAGGCTATGGTATCAGTTACAGCCGCAAATATATTTGCAAAGACATTGCCTGGTATTCAAGTAGGAGATCAAGGGGTAGCTCCTACTACACTACAGTTCGATTTTTTACCTTTCTCCGGCTATAGCCCAGATGTTGAAAATGCGGTACTATCAGATTTTGGAAATAAATTTCGTAGAGAAGTGAAGTATAACCAAATGAACCCTGAGGAAACACTTTCGCTGGAAATTAATCAACTAAATGGAGCAATTCATGCTATTTCCTTGGGACAGTCGGATGATGCAATGAAGTCTCAAACATGGAAGTCTCTTGGTTCTAATGTTAACGCGGCGATGTTTAAATCTTTCCGTGAAAGAAGGTTGAAACGAATAAGAGAACAAATCATAGCTAATCCAGAAATTGTCTCTCGAATTATAAAACATATTCGTGAAATAGATCCTGAATCTTTAAAAGTTAGGAAATCATTGGAAAAAGCAATTCGAAATGAAGTTTATCTTAGTGCTTTTGGGAGAACTGCGGTTTGGTTAGGGATTGATGACATTGTATTTAATATAAGTGATGCTATACGTTATATAAAAGAAATGGGTGATTTAAAGGCAAGATTTAAAGCTGGTTTTCAAGGAAAATATGAAACAACTCCAGATTCAATCGTTATTTTACCTCCGGACGTTACTTTTACTGGTTGGCGTTATAAAGGGTTCCCGGTAGGCGATGGTTCGAAACCGCAAGGGGTTTGGATAGGGCCTAAAGGAGAAAGAATTTCAGGGACTGAGGATAATCCCCCCATTGAAGCGATGCCTGTTTATTTTGATATCAATGGTATTTTATCAGAATATACCGGCGACGAATTAAAATCTGAATTAACAAAGTTTCTTATTGCGCAAGACCAGAGGACGCTGAATAAATTGTTGTTACATGACAATCCAGAAGTTAGTTTTATGGCTGCTGAAATCTTATCTAATAGAGGAGATAATAATCCTGAGGTTTTATTAAGATTGAGTGTCCGCAAAAATATTCTGTCTCAACCGTCTCCTGAAGAGGTGGCTCAGCTTTTAGAATATGAACAGCGGATCTACAAACTTGCTCGTGAAGGAAAAGATTTTACATCCAAGCTTACGCCTTGGGAAGAAAGTCAAAATCCGCACTTAAAAGGCGTGAAAGTTAGATCGTTTTCCATTAGACCCGGAGCTCCTCAAAAGTTATCTAACCAGGCAATGGCTAACGGCGGTATCGATCTTAACCAAATCAACGTCCTCAGAGGTGGCAAGACAGTTAACGTCCAATTCGACCTGGCTCAGCTCAATGCGCTTGAGCAGGGGGGCTTTGATGGTTTTTCTCCTGTCATTATTAATATTCAGCATATCTCTAGTCCTTTCCAATTATTAGGTTTAAAAACACTCCACGATTAAGAATTTAATTTAAAAAATAGGACACATTGACTTAATTAATAAATTTTGATAATTAAGTCAATGTGTCCCCAGCTTTTTTTTCTTGACTAATCCCAGAGATATATTAAAATCTTGGTATTAAAATTTAAATAGTCGAGTATTTTATGAATGTTTATCAAATTTTAACTGATTCTGCGCAAGAATTTTGCTCAAAAGCCTGCTATTATATTTAAAGATAAGATGATTAGCTTTACTGACTTAAAGCTAAAGTGTTTGCTTTGGCCGGGGTTTGCAAGCTTTAGGGCTTGGACGGGGTAAAAAGATTGCCTTGTATTTGCCTAATTGCCCTGAATATGTGTACAGCTATCTGTCATCTTTTCTTTTAGGGGCTGTGGTTATTCCTTTGGATTATATGCTTAAAGACTGATGAATTGACGGCTTGTTTATCTCATGCTGAAGCTGATTTTGTGATTGCTTTGCCTAAACCGGAGATAGATTGGGATGCAGATCAAAAGAATATTCCTTCCTTATAAGAATGTTATTTCTTTAGGGCCTGATTTTGAGCGATTATTTCAGCCTGGTGAGTTTAAGGCTGTAGCAGTTTCTGATAGCTGATCCGGCTTTAATCATGTATACTTCCGGAACAACCGGACAGCCTAAGGGGATCTTACTTAATTATAAACATTTGCAAGGCTCTCCGCAGGCGATGAAATATTTTGTGGATTTAAGCGAGCGTGATGTGAAGTTGTGCGCCATTCCTTTAAGTCATATCGGCGGATTTATTTATATTCAAAATTGCATCATTTTTGGCATTACCTTGGTGTTGATGGACCGTTTTCATCCGTTGGAATTTTTAAAGAATGTTGTGCAGTATAAGGTCACTTGTTTTCATATTGTCCCGCCGATGTATACGGCTATGTTGACGGTCAAGAATATCGATCAATTTGATCTATCCAGTTTACGCTGGGTGGTGGTTTTTGGGGCGCCTAATTCGCCGGATATTTTAGAGCGATTTCATAAATATTGTCCCAATGCCAAATTGCTTAATGGCTGGGGAATGACGGAGACTTGTCCGCCTAATACTGTGACACCTTTAGATAATCCTAAAATTGAAAGTGTGGGCAAACCTGCTCCTAATTGTGAGATTCAAATTGTTGATGAGGATGATAAGATTTTACCGACAGGGCAGTGGGTGAGATCGTCATCCGCGGCTGGGTGGTGATGCAGGAATATTATAAAGACCCGCAAGCGACACTTGCAGCCAAGCGCGGCGGCTGGTTTCATACCGGGGATTTGGGGCGTTTTGACAATGAAGGATTTTTATATATCGTCGGACGCAAAAAAGAGATGATCAAGGTGGCAGGACAAATCGTTTATGCGCCTGAGGTGGAAGCGGCCTTGTGCAAGCATGAGGCGGTGCTGGAGGCGGCGGTCATCGGTGTTGCTGATGATATGCGCGGGGAGGCGGTTAAAGCATTTGTGGTATTAAAAGAAGGGTTAATATTGAACCTTTGGAGATCAAATATTTTGCCCGTGAACATTTAGCGAATTTTAAAGTGCCGCAGACCGTTGAAATCCGTCAGGTCATTGCCTAAAAATCGGACAGGGAAAATTGATAAAGAATTATTAAAACAGATTGCACGAGTAGCTGGTCTAAAGAAAGGGTTTAAATTATGTCTAACACTGCAATGTTGATAGAATGACCAGGGATGTGCATTTAAGCGGTAAGGATTTGATGGCCATGGTGCAATTAAGGCCTAAAGATATCGGTTCTTATGCGATCGTGCCGGGCCCCAAGGAACGTTTGGATATTTGGTCAAGAAAATGGAAAATCCGGTCAAGAATTTTTCCTTTATGGAATACAACATGTTTACCGGAAATATCAATGGTATCCGTGTGACAGCCATCAATGGCGGACGTTTTGCGGCGGATACAGCCATTACGACGGAGATTTTATGCAATGCTGAGGTCAAGGCGCTTATCCGTATCGGCAGCTGCGGGGCCATGCGCAAGGACATGAAAATAGGTGATTTTATTTTGACCACGGGCTGTGTGCGCGGGGACGGTGTTTCTCCTTATTATGTGGATGATAAATTTGTCACTGCTTCCGGATGCGGCTTTGACGCAAAAATTAGGCGTGATTGCTAAAAATATTGCAGCGACTGCCGGATTGACCGTGCATGAAGGCAAGGTATGGTCAACTGATGCTATTTTGCGAGAAACCAAGGAAATCGTTAATAGGGTGATCGATCAAGGGGCTATTGGTGTTGACATGGTCAGCGCTCCGTTTTTGACCATTGCCCAGACTTACAAAATCCCGGCGGTGTCTATTTTGGCGGTTTCAGATAATTTGATCACCGGGCAGATGGGATTTATCAATCCGGATTATTACATGGCTGAAGGCATGCTAATTCAGATGGCTTTGGAATTAGTAAAACAATTAGAAGAAAGTCGGCAAATAATGAATGATCATGTTTGAATCACCATTATTTTGGCCGGCATATATTAAAGAGGATGTTTTATATGTTCTCGATGAGACCTTGGTCCCGTCGAAACTGAAATATATCCCTGTTAAAAATGTTAAAGGCGCGGTTGCTGTTATCCGTGAGATGAAAACCCGTGCCTTCGGCCAATTTTTGGTGGTGCTTAATACGTTTTTATTAGAGTTAAATCCCAAAGGGGGATCTTGCTTCAAGCATTTGCAAGATGTGGCCCATGAACTTAATAATTCCCGTCCGACATTTCCTTTTGCGGAAGTGACAGGGATTATTATAGGGGTGGCGCAAAAGGCTTCTGCTAATGGGGCAGATGTCGCGTGTGGCAGTGACTAAAACAGTGCAGGGGTTTCTTGGCCGGTATCGGGCCCGTCGTTTGCAAAGGGTGCAGGAAATAGCTGATGCAATGAAAGATCAGGATTATATTTTAACACATTGCAATGTCAGCGGTGAATTAGCCATGGCTGCAAGTCTTGCTGCTGCACAGGGCAAGCATGTCAAATTTTTTGCGACGGAAACCAGGCCTTATATGCAGGGGGCCAAGCTTACGGTATGGGAATTGCAAGAGGCTAAGGCATCAGGTGACCCTGGTGGCGGATAATGCCGTTGGCTCTTTAATGGCTGATGGATTGGTCAATAAGGTGATCATAGGTTCTGACCGCTCGGCGGCCAACGGGGATATTGCCAATAAGATCGGTTCTTATCAAATTGCTGTTTTGGCCAAGGAATTTGGCATTCCTTTGATTGTTTTGACCCAGCCTTCCCGAGGGGTTGCCAGCGGCGAGGATATGCCCATTGAAATGCGTGATGAGGATGAATTATTGGTTTTTAACGGTAAAAAGATATTTGGCCCTAAGGTCAAAGGTTTTTATCCGGGATTTGATGTGGTGCCTCATCAATTAATTACGAAAGCGATTGCGATCAATGCAGGATTATAAAACTAAATCTATTTATTTATTTCAGGGCGTTTTAAGCGCTGAATCTTTGAAAAAAATAAAATTGGCTAAAGATGATCATGCCTTTGTTTGTGAAGGCAGGCCGAGTTTGGAGGCAGGGCGAAAGACATCGGGTATTCTTTTAAAAAAAGGAATAACTCCGACGGTGATCAGTGATAATATGGCAGGATTTTTGTTTTTTAAAGGATTGGTCAAGGAAGTGATCATTGCCTGCCAGTATGCGGATAATAACGGGGCTTTGTGCGATATGGGGGCATTGATATTGGCGGTATTGGCCAAGAAACATAAAATTCCGGTTAAATTACTGGCTGCAGAACATCGGCAAGATTTTTAGGAGATCCTAAAGATATATTAAGTTTTGAAGGTCAACAGATCGCTCCCAAAGGTACGCATGGATATGTGCCTTTAGTGGAATGGGTGCCGGCGAAATATTTAAAATAATGATTCACGATAATCGGTAATGACAAAATGCAATATGGAACAAATTAAAAAATAAAATCATCGAAATCGGCAAGCTGCTTTGGGACAAGGGGCTGGTACCGGCTTTAACGGCAATATCGGCCCGCGTTGATGCTGATACTATTTTGATCACAGCGACAGGTACATGTTTGGGCTATTTAAAATCGACGGACATTGTCACCTTAAGCCTTAAGACCGGTGAAGTTATCGGGAAGGGAAGGCTTCCAGTGAAAGATTAATGCATACGGAAGTTTATAAGAATTTTCCGGATATAAAAGCAGTGGTGCATACTCATCCGACGTATACCAATGGGTTTTTCTTAAGCAATGAAACATTGGAGCCTAAAACATTTGAAGCGAAATTTTATTTAGGCAATGTTAAATCAGTTCCGCAATCAACACCATCAGTGACCGCGATGGAGCCGGTGATCAAGGAATTGAAAGTCAGCAATATTGTTGTCTTGCGCAATCATGGTGTTGTGGCCATGGGCCAGGATTTATTTTATGCTTTTGTCTTGATCCAGGAATTGGAAGAGCAGACAAAGGTGGAATTGGTGAATGTTCATTATTCAACAAGAATCTGTCATCCTGAGCGAAGCGAAGGTCTCCAAGCACGTTCCAGATGCCTCGGCTGAAAGCACTCAGAATGACAGCATATGCAAAGAAATATAAACTATTTTCCAAAGAACAAATCGAAGAAATCGTCCGTTTAGTCAATAGCGACGCCCAGATGCAGGAATTGGGCAGTAAAACAGCCATGAATATGGATTTGGCTGTTTGCCTGCAGGAGACAGGGGATATTTATAGTTTTAAATTTGAAAATGGCCGTATTACCAAGACCGGTCAGGATGCCCAGGCAGAGTTTTTGATCACGGCCAATGAATCGATCTGGCGTGCGGTTTTTAACCGTGAGATCGATCCTTTTGTGGCCACGACCCAAAAGAAAATGAATCTCCGGGGAGATTTTGCGCGTATTTCCAAATGGTATGCGCCTTGCAGCCGTATTTTTCAATTATGGACAAAGGTGCCGGTTGAATAAAATGACGACTACAACGATCACAACAATTTGATTTGTTGATTGAAGGCAAGATTAGCCCTGCGCTTAGCGGTAAATATTTTGATGCTGTTAATCCTTCCAACGGCGAAGTGTTTGCCCGTATTGCGTGATGCGGATACCATTGATGTGCAGATGGCTGTCAGTGCCGCGCGTTTGGGATTTGATCATGGCCGCTGGCCGCAGATGAGTATTGCAGAGCGCGGAGAATTTTTACTTAAGATCGCAGCACTTGATCAGAGAAAATGCCAAAGAATTGGCAGATTTGGAATGTGCTTCAACGCGGAAAAACGATCAAGCATACGACCTTTATTGATGTGCCGACAGCGGCGGAAACATTTGAATATTTTGGTAATTTATCAGGGAATTTGATCAATGAGACAATGAAACATTCTTCACCAGTGCTTTCGATCATTGAGCGTGAGCCGGTGGGTGTGGTGGTTACCATCATTCCCTGGAATTATCCTTTGATCATGACAGCCTGGAAATTGGCACCTGCTTTATTGGCAGGCAATTGTGTGGTGCTTAAACCATCACCCGTGGCTTGTGCTTCTGTGATGTTGCTGGCAAAATTAGTTGCTCAGGTAGGTTTGCCCAAGGGTGTATTGAATATCATTGCTTCTTCAAGGCCCCAGGCAGGTCAAGAGTTGGTCGGTTCTCCTGAAGTGGATATGGTTTCATTTAGCGGATCAACCAAAACCGGTGAAGCGGTGATGGCTTTGGCATCCAAGGGTGTCAAGAAATTGACCCTTGAATTAGGCGGCAAATCACCGAATATTGTTTTTGCTGATTGTGATATGGAAGCGGCTCTTGGCGGTTCTTTGTCCGCGATTTTTATGAACCAGGGGCAGATGTGCACGGCGGGTTCCCGGCTTTTAGTGGAAGATAAAATATATCAGGAATTCGTCGAGAAATTGGTGGCCCGTGCTAAAAATTTAAAGATCGGCCCGGCGGATAATTTTGAAACAGAATTTGGGCCGCTTGTCAGTATTGAGCATCGGAATGCGGTGCTTAAATTTATTGAAAAAGGAAAACAAGAAGGGGCCAAGCTTGCCTGCGGCGGGAAGATTCCTGATATTAATCCTAAGGGCGCCTATTTAGAGCCGACGATTTTTATCAATGTGCGTAACTCCATGAGCATTGCCCAGGAAGAAATTTTTGGCCCGGTTTTGTGTGTTATTCCTTTTACTTCAGCTGAGGAAGCGATCCATATTGCCAATGACACCAAATATGGTTTGGCGGCGATGATCTGGAGCAAGGATTTGGAAAAAGCCAATAAGGTGGCCCGTCGTTTGCGTTGCGGACTGTGTGGATCAATACCTATGGCGCATTTTTAAATGAAGTGCCTTTTGGCGGGTATAAACAAAGCGGCTTTGGCCGTGAATTGGGCCTGGCAGGTCTTTTGGAATATACCCAATTAAAACATATTGCCACTGATCAAACGCCCGGCGGAAGATCATTGGTGACAAGTTGGTTTTAAAATATGAATATTACAGATCAATACAGGCAAAGAATTAAATTGGATCGTCACCCTTGTTGATGTCCATTTTTTTTGGATATCTTAGGGGTTGATCGTTTTATGATGGGGCATATTGGATTTGGGATTTGCTTAAACTTATGTACCTGCTGGTGGATTTTGGTATTTGGTGGCTTGGTTGATGTTATTTTGATCGCCACTCCGGTATGCAGTATAAAAATGTGACTTGGATTTAAATACAATATCCGATGAATTTAAGAGAATCAATAACAGTGATGATCAAGAAAGTTCTTTTTTTAACCCCGCCGCTTAAAGGCTTGGGATTCGCATGGGAATCATAAGGCTGTAATCAGATGCATGCGCAAGTGGCGGCCTATGTTCGTGAGAAAAAATTGGCAGAGGTCGATGCTTTGGATTCACGTGCTTTAGATTTGGATTGGGACGGCATGCTTGATTATGTCAAAAAAAGCAATCCTGATATGGTTTTTGTCGGCGAGCTTTTCATTCAACCTGCGGGGCTGCGGTCATCTGGTATTTCAATGAAGCCTTGCGGATCATCAAGGAAGCTATGCCTCATGTGAAAACCGTTGCCGGCGGTTTGTGGTATTCCGGTGATTATGACCGTCAGATGCGTCTTAATCCTACCATTGATTATATCATGATCGGTGAAGCTGAATTGACGATGGAGGATTTGATCAAAATCTTAAGGCAAAGTCAAGGAAAGAACGGGATATTCCCGGGCTTGGTTTCCCGTCAGAAAGATGGCACCATTGTCGTTGGGCCTCACCGTGATTTGATCCCTGATTTAAATGTTCTTCCCATGCCTGCATATGATCTGTTTCCCATGACAACCTATATCGGGCATACCTATTGGAAACCTTTTGCGGAATTGATGACTTCCCGCGGCTGTCCGGGCAAATGCCATTTTTGTTATGAATGGGCTTTGTATGACAGCCGTACAGCGGCCAAGGATTTTACATCCTGGCGCGGGCTTTCAGGAAAGCGCATTGTGTGATGAGCTTGATATTCTTGGAAAAACAATATGGCATTGCGACCGTTGTTATTCAGGATGATGCTTTTAACACCGACACCGCGGCCATGATCGAGTTTTGCGAAGAGAAGATCAAGCGCGGCAATAAGATTGATTGGGTTTGTTTAGGCCGTGCTGACCAATGGATCAGCCAGCATGATATTTTGCCTTTGATGAAAAAGGCCGGTTTGTTTTTGGCTTTGACCGGTGTTGAGGTCGAGGATGATATGACACTTGAGTAAAACCGGTAAAGGGTGTGACCATTGCCCAGATCAAGAAAACCATTCAGATCCTGCGTGAGAATGATATCGGCAGTGTCGGAACAGTCTTGATCGGTCTTAAGAGAAGACACGGAAGCCAAGATCAAGGAGCGCTTGCGCGTCGCTGATGAGATTGATCCGGATATTTTTGCCTTGGATTATTTGACACCGGTGCCTAATTCTCCGGATTGGCGTTATGGCATTAAAAAAGGCTGGTTTGATCCGGAAAAAATCGATTTGAAGGATTGGGATTTCCAGCATCCGGTTATCCCGACGGACTCATTTGACCATTGAAGAAGTCGGCCGCTTGGGTGCCTGGTGCATGCGTGAATATTATTCCAAACCTGAGCGCATCCACCGCATCATGGAAAGCAATTATGATATGCAAGGTTAAATTATGCGTCAAGGATTTCATGAACAATATTTCCAAATGGGAAGCTAATTCCCGCGTGCAGACAGCAGGTGAGCATAGAGTGATAAGAGTAACATGGTCACAATTCAAACAAACATGCAATGGGATGCGGTGGCTTTGAGCAAATATAATAAAATGCTCAATTTGATCCCTGTTTTTCACCGGCGATTGGCCAAGGAAGTGGTCAATAAAAAAGCAGAGCAGTGGCGCATGGCCCGCGGTTCATCAAGGTTGAAGAAGTTGATATTGTTCAGGCATTTTTAACCGAGTGCCCAAGGCATTTTATAGTTTAATGGTCCGTATCATGGATGAAGTAGGGTTTGATTATAAAAAATATATATGAAAGATTCGCTAGTCATCAGGTGCATGGTGCGTATTGGTGCGGATGGTGGTTGCGGCCTACTTGAAAAAAGCAGGTGAGGATGTTGTTCTCATCGGGCGTTCTGATCAGGTCGATGCCATCAATGCCAAAGGCTTGACGATCAAAGGTGTGCGCGGCACTGAAACAATCAAGGTGCCGGCATTGACCCGTTTGGATAAGCCTTATGATCTGGTGATCTTTGCGGTCAAGACCCAGGACATAGAAGAAGCTTTTACCCATAACAGTGAATTTTTAGAGCAGGTGGTTTGATATTGACCACTCAAAATGGTGTGCAGGCAGATAATATTTTAAGCAGTCATTTTGAACGTGACCGTCAGCTTTCCAGTATTGTGATGTTTGGGGCCACCTATACCAAGCCCGGAGAGATATTTTTAATTTTGAAGGGGATTGGATCATCGGCCGTCCGTTGATGCCTTTGGACCCGACGGCCCATGCGATTGCTGAAGTTTTAGGCAAGGCTTTTAAAATGGTGCCAAGCACCGATATCATGGGCCAAAATATTTAAAGCTCTTTGTGAATTTTAATAATTGTATCCCGGCGCTCATCGGAAAAAGCATGCAGGAGACTTTTGCTGATATGGATCTATGCCGTTTGAGCATTATGCTTTTAAAGGAAGGTGTTGATATTATGGCACAGGCCAATATTGAATTGGTTTCTTTGCCGGATTTTCCTAAGGAACGTATTTATGGGCTGGTCAAAATGCCTATTGAACAAGCGGCCGGGATCATCAATAAAACATTAACGACTTTAAGCAAGGAGCCGTTATATGGATCTATTTTGCAAAGCATCATGCGCGGCAAGACCAGTGAGATTGATTTTATCAACGGCGAGATGGCGCAATTGGCCAATCATTTTAAATTGCCGCCGACGTTAAATAGCAAGATCGTGGATATGGTGCATGAAGTTGAGCGTACGGGCAAATATTTTAGTGTTGAAGAAGTAAAGAAGACATTTGAATTAGTACCAGTATAAAGGAGAAAATATGACTTCAAGCCTAAAACAGCTGAAGAACTTGGGATTTAAACGTACTTCATGGATCCCTGAATATTGGAATGAGACCCAAATTGAAGTATTTAAGTGCATCGATGAGCATTGGGACTTATTGATCAACAAGAAGGTGGATGAATTTATTAAATATATCCATCCGGACATGATCGGCTATGGCCATGAAAGCCCGATTCCTGTTGATTATCCCTGGCTTTATAAATGGGTGGGTTTTTGGACCAAGAGCACCAATATTGCCATTGCTGAATTGCGTCCCATTCAAATCAAGATCCATGGCGACATTGCTATTTTGCAATATATGATTTTTACCGTTGAGGTCAATGCCGAAGGCGGCAAGCGTGTGATCCGTCGCTATACCATGACCTGGAAGAAAACCATCACCGGGCATCGCTGGCAGGTCATCGGAAGTCATAATAATTTAATGGATGAAACATTAAGCATTAAACTAGGAATGTGAATAACGATTTGTCAACTGATTTAATGACGATGTTGAGGTCAATTGGAATAATGAATAAAAAACGCAGAGTAGTTGTCACCGGTGTCGGGATCGTATCTCCTAATGGCATCGGCAATGAAAATTGTTACCGTGCCATGATCAATGGGGTTTCTGCTGTGCGCCGGGTGACGGAATTTGATGTGTCTATTTTTAATACCAAGATCGCGGCCCAGGTCTCTGATTTTGATCCTGTTGCCTTAGGGCTTAAGTTTTGCAGATGCGATGCGCATGGACCGTTATGTGCAATTTGCCTGTGTGGCGGCGCGGATGGCTTTGGAAGATTCCCGTCTTGATTTATCTAAGGTAGATCTTGAGCGCATGGGCGTTTCTTTGGCCAATGCGATTTGCGGAACGAAATACATGGAAGAAGAATTTGCGCTTGTGACAGACAGCGGCAAAAAGCCTATTAATCCGCGTATTGTCCGTCCGGATTTGTATGATGCGGCCATGTTTAATACGCCATCCAGTGAGATTTCCGCTAAATACGGGCTTATGGGTGTTTGCAATACTATTTCAACAGGATGTACGGCAGGGACAGATTCTGTAGGGTTTTCATATGAAGCTATCAGTGATGGTGATGTGGATATCATGATCACCGGTGCTTCAGAAGCGCCTGATCACACCGATTACTTTTGGGGCTTTTGATACGGTCAATGTTTTGTCTGTTCATAATGATGAGCCTGAAAAAGCCAGCCGTCCTTTTGATAATAAGCGTAATGGTTTTGTGATTTCTGAAGGGGCTGGTTTATTGGTCGTTGAAGAATTGAATCATGCTTTAAAGCGCGGGGCCAGGATTTATTGTGAGATCACAGGTTTTGGCACCACCTGCAATGCTTATCATATGACGGATTTGCCGCCGGAAGGGGATGCCATGGCTGATTGTATCACCTTGGCCATGGAAGATGCCGGTATTAAGCCTGAGGCTATTGATTATCTTAATGCCCATGGTTCTTCCACCCGTCAGAATGATGTGTTTGAAACCAGCGCTTATAAAATGGCTTTAGGTAAACATGCGTATAATGTGCCGATTTCATCGGTAAAATCCATGATCGGCCATCCTTTGGCAGGGGCCAATGGCATTGAGCTGGCCTTAAGTTCCATGATCTTTGAACGCAATATTTTGCCGCCGACGATCAATCAGGAAGAGCCGGATCCGGGATGTGATTTGTATTACATTCCGAATAAGGCGATTGAGAAAAAAGTGAATTGTATTTTAAAAACATCGAGTGGATTTTCAGGAATTCATTCTGCCATGATGTTACAACGGTATGAAAGCTTATTGTATCAGAAACGAGCTATGGTTCCGAGCATGATGGATAATCAAGGATTTTTGGCAATTTAAGTATTAACGATCATTCAGGTTTGAAGTTGCCTCATGAAAAGCTTAAATTGGCAGGATATGCGTTTTTCTTATTAATTCGATTCGTTATATAAGAGGATTAATTGGAAAAAATTGCAATAACAGGGTTGGGATCATTTCACCCAGCGGGATTGATAAAAGGGTTTTTTGGGCGAATATTAAAGCCGGGCGCAGTGCTGTTGAAAAAATTGAACGCTTTGATGCTTCGCTTTATCCTTCACGGATTGCCGGCCATGTCAAAGAATTGGAAGGGTATAGCAATGTTTCTTCACGTTTATTAAAGAAGATTGATTTGTTTTCGCATATGGCGCTTGGTGGCTTCTGAACTTTGTATTGAAGATGCCAAGATCAATTTGGCCCAGGAAAATCTTAAGCGTGTCGGTATTTTTATGGGCAATGCCATCGGCGGCTGGCTTTATGCTGAAACTGAATTGCGTGATATGTATTTGGAAGGCCGTGAAGGGGTAAGTCCTTTTATGGCTTCGGCCTGGTTTCCGGCGGCACCCCAAGGGCAGATTTCCATTAATTATGGTATCAAGGGTTTTAGTAAGACCATCGTTGCTGACCGTGCCAGCTTCCTTGATGGCCATTGGTTATGCGGCGCGCACCATTATCCGCGGTAAATGTGATTTTATTTTAGCTGGAGGCATGGAAGCGCCTGTGACGCCCTATGCCTTATTGTGTTGCAATACTTCCGGGATGTTAACGGAAAATAATGATCATCCGCATACAGCGCTTATCGGCCTTTTGATAAAAATCGTGATGGCCTGGCCATTGCCGAAGGTGCTGGTGTTTTGACTTTAGAGCCGCAATCAAGGGTAGCCAAGCGCGGGGCGCATGTTTATGCCAATATCATTGGTTATGGTACGACGACTGATGCTGTTAACCGTATTGAGCCAAGTAATGATGCCAAGCAATTAGCGCGTGCCATTAAAATCGCTTTGGATGATGCTGGCTTAAAGCCTAAGGATATTGATTATATTTGTGCTGATGGGGCAGGAAGCCAAATTGGGGATGCGACTGAAACAAAGGCGATCAAAGATGTTTTTGGTGATTATGCCAAGAAGGTCATTGTGTCCGCGCCTAAATCTATTTATGGCAATATGCTGGGAGCCAGCGGTGTTTTGGATGTGATCACAACAGTTTTGGCCATGGAACACAATATGGTTCCGCCGACCATCAATTATGAAACACCTGACCCGGAATGTGATTTGAATTATTGCGTCAATAAGGCCCAAGAAAAAGTGATCAAAAATGCCATGATCATCAATCGCGGCCGTGGCGGCATCAATTGTGTTTTAATTTTACAAAAACCTTGACATTGAAAGCGGAGAAAGTACGGAGATAATGAACACCCAAACTGACATTGAAACAAAACTTAAAGGCATTTTTAAGAAAGTCTTGGATATCAAGGAAAGCGAGATCGTCCCCGGTGCCAAACTAGATGAATCCTTAGGGTATTGATTCAACGGAAATGGTAGAGATCTCTGTGGTGATTAAAAAAGAGATGGGCGTAGCGCTTAAAGACAATGAACTTAAGAAAACCTATTCGTTTAATGATATTGTTAGAATTTTAAAAAATAAATATGAAATATAAACAGCCATTGCGAAGTACCGTATGGCGAGTGACTAAGTATTAATTATGAAAATTATAGATCTTAGTCTTACCTATCGAGACCCTTAGTTGAAACCCATGCTGCTACAATTGAGCGATCACTCATAAGGCGGGTGTTGAGCATTTTAATTGGGTGGTGATGGCAAGCAGCCTGGCGGTCAGGAGCGTTTTGACCAAGGCGAGCGTGTGGCGACTGCTGAAGAAATCCCTGACGGTGAAATGCTTTCTTTGGAAATGGTCAATTCTTCCGTGCATATGGGTTCGCATGTGGATGCGCCTTTTCATTATGGTTCCATGTGCGAAGGCAAGCCTGCCAAGCAGATCATGGATGTGCCTTTAGAATGGTGCTATGGCCCAGGTGTCGTGCTTGATTTTACACATTTGAAATTTCCTGATGCGATCGGCAAGAAAGAAGTCGTTGCGGCGCTTGAGAAGATCAATTACAAATTAAAGCCCATGGATATCGTTCTTTTATATACCGGTGGGGATAAGCTTTTGGGAACTGATGATTACGTAAATAAATATGTGGGCTGTACGCCTGATGCGATAGAATATTTGCTTGGATAATGGCATCAAAATGATGGGTATTGACACCATCGGCCTTGACCGTCCATGTTTTTTGATGTTCAAAGAATTTTTGACAACCAAGGACAAAAGCAAAATTTGGCCTTGCCATTTTCTTAGGCCGCAAACGCGAATATTGCCATATGGAACGCTTAGGCAATTTAGGCGCTATTCCAAAGCCATTTGGTTTTACAGTGAGCTGTTTGCCGGTGAAGGTCAAGAATGCAGGGGCAGGTTGGAGCAGGGTGGTGGCTATCTTAAAAAAGAAAGGCCGCGAAAGAATTGCGGCCTGGCTAGATGGACAACTCTCGCTAATGAACGATAACAGCATTCAAAGTATATTAGATACATTTGTTCTTTGCAAGAAAACAATCGGCCTTAAAGATGCCTCCTGATCACTCTTTAAGACCTTTAGTACCCCGGCGGGATTCGAACCTGTATCTCGTTCTGCGTTGGAGATGAGCATTAATCCATTATGCTACCGGGGTACTAATTCATGATATATTAACATATTTTGATTATTTATCAATAAGATTTATTTATAGTAAATGTTAAAAATAGGAGGTAATATGGGACATACGGTTAATTCGATAGTTATTAACGCGCCATACGAATTGGTTTTTGATATTTCCAACAAGATCGAACGCTGGACTGAGCTTTTGGCAAGGAGTATGCCAAGGCGGATGTGCTGGAGCGCAAGGGCAATGAGATTACTTTTCGCCTGACCGATGAGGACGGTAAATCCTGGGTTTCCAAGCGTTGGCTTTATAAAGATCTAAAATTTGCCTATGCCCAGCGCTGGGACCCGTTATTTCCTTTTAATTACATGAAAATTGTTTGGTTCTATACGGAAACACCCGAAGGTATTAAAATGACCTGGATCCAGGATTTTGAAATGGACCCCAAGTTTACCAAGTTTACAGCCGAACAAATCGAAGGCTTCATTAACAAGCATTCGCAGGATAATATGAAGATTTTTAAGAAGGTCATTGAGGCGGAGGCGTTGGCAACAAAATAGCGAAAGGAAAGTTATGTCACACGTTACTTTAGATTTAAAAGACAAAGTGATCCTAATCACCGGTGCTAGCCGTGGATCGGTAAGGCAATTGCTCGGCGGCCACTTGCGCTGTCTCGAACGTCAGTTTAAAGTCGGGCCGAACAAGAGTCGCGCGGTCACAAAAAAACCTCACGGATTCGGAGTTGGCAACCTCTTCATAGCCATGCCCCGCGGCAGGAAGACCAAAAGACGGAACCCGATAACGCTGTTCCCCCGCCAACCCAAGGGGTTCTCTGCTTGTGGCGAGAATGGAGAGACCTGGCGCGGCCTTTAGCAGCTTGTCGGCGGCTCGTGCCGCCGCATCGATAAGATGCTCGCAGTTGTCCAAAATCAAAAGCCGCCTCTCTGTGCCGAAATCAGCGGCTAAGGCATCGAGGGCGGGCAAATCGGCGAAGTCTTGATTCCGAAGACTTGGCAAATAGCGAGCCCTAATTAATCACCGTCGACCGAGGGCCAACTCCACGAGCCATACCCCGCCTGATAGCCTTCAATCAATTCTGCCCCCACCTGAAGGGCGAGTCTCGTCTTCCCTATCCCGCCCGAGCCGAGCAGCGTTACCAAACGTCGATCCGCGAGAAGTGAGCGACACATGTCCAGCTCCGCTTCCCTGCTTAGGAATGGCGTCAGCTGCTCCGGCAAGTTCGACTGAACAGCGGACAGCGATTTCAATGGCGGAAACTCTTGCGGCAGGTCTTCGGCGGCAAGCTGAAAAACCCGAATGGGTCTGAGTAAATCGCGCAGGCGGTGCTCGCCAAGATCAGCCACCTTACGCTCGATTCGCTTTGGGTCGCTTCCACGACTTCCGCGCTCGCCAATATTGCTTCATGGCGACTCCCGTCGGCCGGGCCACGCGATTCAGTGGCCGGCCAAAATAGTCGTTCCCAACCTGCTCGGCAACCCCGCTGAGAATGGCGATACGCACTTTGAGCGCTAACCGGTCCGTATCGTGAATGTGCCTGCAGACCGGCCAATCGGCGTCGCGTAGAATAGTTTGAGCGGCCAAGCTTGCCTTCACCGCATCCACGGGATTCTCAAACGCCACGCAAAAAGCGTCGCCCAGGGTCTTGAAAACTCTTCCTCCGCACGTCTCGAACACCGAGGACAGCAGCCGGTCATGCAAGCGGACGGCGTCCATCATGGCATACGGCTCGAGTTCCCATAGGCGGGAACTGCCTTCTACGTCTGTGAACAGGAACGTTGCGCTCCCCGGTTCCATCCCATTGTCATTTTACAGCGGTACTGGAACTATCAGCCTCCCAATGTCTAAAAGATTCCCTTGCGCCTTCCTTGCCCATTAACTTTTAATGGCCGCTTAATGGAACAGGCTGATACGGTAAACGGCTAGCAGTCGGCCGTGAAACCAGGTGAAGCCATTGCTCCGCAAGGTACCAAGGAATATCCTTCGTAATAGCCCAACCCGAACGCGTTGGCGAACTCCCATGCGTGTTCCCCATGCGCTCGGGTCGGGTTCTGGTGGTACAAACCCCGGTTAGGATGGAGCTAAGGCGCGTTGACGTCCAACGCGACCGGTGTGACACCAGCCGGCAAAGTCATCGAAGTGCTGTTGAATGGATATGGCGTGGGGCCCATGCCCTTCCCGGTGAGAAACGGAGTAAGCGCCGTGACCACTGCAGAGATGTTCGGCAGCGCCGCACTGAAAGTGCGCTCATAGGCGATGTTGTTGGAAGTGTGCGACGGCGCGGCCACGCTTTCCGGGTTGCCCGAGAGCCCAGTCGTGTAGGTCAGCCCAAGGTCGTTGGCGATCACTCGTCCAAGCACACGGTGCTCGCACTCCACGCCCATGATTTGAGCGGCAAGGACTTTGCTTCCCGAATTTGGAAGTCCCGCACGCCAATCGCATAAGCGGCGATGAAAGCGTCCTCAAGAGTCTCCAACGTGTTGGCTGTGGTTTGCCGGTTGGTGAACATTCCTGCCGGAAAATAGAAGTTGGTGCCAGAAGCCACCGGCTTCGCTCCGAGACCGACCAATGCCTTGTAATGGTCGAGCTCCTGTTCAAAGCCCGCAACCAAATAGGCCTGGTCGGGAGCATTTCCGCTTAGGTCTTTGTAAATCGCGCCCTTGATGATGTTGTAGTACATCGTTGTGGCGAGAGCCTCCGCAATGGCTGCGGCGTTGATGATGTTGGCGTCCATATTCCCGCCATTGCCGGTCCCGGTGCTCACGGAGCTTCCGCTCCCATTCCCTCCGCAACCAATCAGTACGCCGAGCGTCGTGAGCGAAGCTCCCGCCAGGCCAATCTGCTTCAAACAGTCCCTTCGGCTCGAAGGAGCCCTCGAGTCCAGAATCGTTAATAGATCTTTCATACAATTATCAACCCCCGTTGGTAGTTGATGCTGATCTACGGCGCCCTGTTGGCAGGGGGATGAAGCTGATCGGCAAATGATCGGTTTTTGATTGGATCGATGGCGGCGCTAGGCGCCCGTTTCCTTGGCCCACAGGTACTGGACAACACGAACCGTCGCCTCTTTAAGATGCCGACGCAGAGTGGCGATTCCGATTTCAAGCTTCTCCGCGGCCGCCTCCTGCGAAGCGCAGGTCTCGAAGTAACAAGCTCGCAGTGCGCGGAATAGCTTTTGGTCATCCGAGTGGGTGCGCAAAGTTAGCGCCGCTTCTTTGAGAACTTCTTGAAGCGCTCTAACTGGCTCCTCACCCGATTCTGCAACCCGCTCCACCACTATCCGGGACGCAAGCAAAGCGCTGTCCCTCAATTTCTCAGTAGATAGGCAGTCTTTGAACGCGCGCCGAACAGCTTGATCAAACTTATCTTCACTAAAGATGTGAATGCTAGGTTTGGCCGCAGGCGCGGACTGGGACGACACCAACTCCTCCCGCTCCGCAAGCATTTCAAGCCAAAGCTGGGGCGGAAGTAAACGCCAATCGTGTGTATAGACGCCAAAGCTGGCAGAGCCGGCCGCGTAATCAGCGTCCGGAGCGCGGTTTAAAGCCGCGTAGCTGAAAACGGGGAACCAAAAATCCGGGTCACGGACGGGCACAAAGGTTGCCGCCAACTTCGGCGTTGTCAACGAGTGCCGAACGATCTGCACGAAGATAAGGCTCTGGCAAGGCGACGGTGTCTGGTACTCGGCCGCGTCCATCCAAAAGCGAAACAGAGTGGCGCGCTCGCCGGCTCTCAACGGGCCATGCTTTTCCAGATACCGAAGAGCTTGATCCGCTCCGGAATCCTCTTGCCGATCCACCTGGGTTAGTCCTTCAAGTGCAAGAAGCAGCAGAAATCCGGAAGGCTCGTTCGAGTCCGAAACGCTGCTCCGTATGACCGTCACATTCTGCGGTTGGGCCGTCAGCCATTTTGCCGCGATAGCCACCGAATCCTCGCCCTCGTGAAGGTGTACCATCTTCAAACGACTCCCGCAAGGAGTCTGCGTAGCAGGCCGTCTCAGCGTCGAACTGGAAGGCGGGCGCAACCACCGGATTCTCTCGATGCAAGTAGATGTAATCAAAGAGAATCGCCAGTTGGGCATCGCCCGAAAGCTGGGCCAGCGCATCGCTGTAATAACGCCGCGCCGCCATGTGAAGATCGCTATAGCGCGTAGGATTGCGCCACTTGAGATCCGCAGCGATCGCCGTCCTGGCCAAATCGTGTGGAAACAAACCGAAAGGGCCTCGTTCGATAAAGGATAAGTCCTTCAGCCAGTGGAACAGCTCAAAAGCCTCTGCTTCCGGCAATGCCTTCTGGAGCAGCGCCTCATTGGTCACCCGGGCCAGGGCGCAGATCTCCAGCGCTTTGCGATGGTCGTCGTCGGGGACCGCTTCCATAAAACGCTCGACAAGTGCCTGAATCACGTCCGTCGATTTCGAAAGCTGAAAGCCGAACTCATTGGGCTTGGAATGGACCTCGGCGACTAAAGAAAGGGCAAGCGGATGGCCGCGGGTGAACTCCAGCGCCTCATTGATCTCTTCCTCAGGAACCGAGCGGCTTCTCAGGTAAGCGGTCGCTTCTTCCGGGCCAAGGTTCTCGATCCGAATCGGCTGAAACAGGTCGCTCCATGCTGGGTCGGTTTTCCAACCTGCGTTTGGGGGCTTTCTTCCCCCGATGACAACAAAGCAGTTCCCGGGCAGCTTGGGAATGAAGTTCTCCCGAAACCATCGGTCAAGCGGCTCCAGCGTCTCGTAGTTGTCGATCTGTAAAACAAACGGGCCATCCCCAGTACCCGACGATGCCTGGGCAAAGGCGAATTCGAAAGCCATCCGGCGTGCCGACAACTTCCCTGGCATCGATTCTAACGGTAGGGATTTGGGAAGCGTCGCACCGGGCCTCGAACTCCCTGAGAATGGTCGTTTTGCCGACACCGGCAATGCCATAAAGCATAGCAAGCGCCTTGCCGCCCTCAAGCGCTCCCTGGACCTGAGCCAGCTCTTGCTGCCGGCCTATGAATCGGGCACTGTGCTTTTCACGAAGGCGATCCTCGAGTTTCCCCTGCAAGCGATATTCCTCCTGCCAGAACACTGATTCTGACACCATTGGGACTGGGCCGGGAGGGCGGAGTCGCCCGGGTTAAATCACCAGAATTACCGCTTCCCACGGGCATCTTGCCGTTCTGGCAACAATCTTTCAATCATAATCAGTTGCCTCGAAAGGCCACCCGCCAAATTTCACACCAAGCCATGCCCATTCTTACGATTCCAAACTTCCCATCTCTTCCGATCACTTCTTTCAAAAGTCCGGCCCTAAGTCAATCCGGCAATCGGCCAAGGCTCACTTGGATCAAATACGGCCGCGATGTCCAGCTCTACCTGAAGCCGAAGTACGACCTCTTTCATAAATGGGATCAGGAAGCGGGCATCCAAGCCACCCTTGCCAGATATGGCAATTTCTCTGAAGCCACCAATTTCTGCTACGACCCCACCTATCCCATCCGATTCGACCAAAAGCCGCGGTGGGGCCTTGGCTTCCAGTTCAACTACTACTTCACCACGTTGCCAACCAAGCTCGCCTTCTACACAAAACCCAAGACAACCATCGGCGGCGTTTGGAAAGAGGAGTCCGGAATTACCGGCCGTCTTTACACGTCTCCGGATCTCATTGTTACGGCCAACCTCGCTTACGTTTTGAACTGGCACTACAGCCTGGGACAGAAACCCCAATGGCTGGCCCTGGTGAATTTCCAAGTCCCGCTTGGGCGCTAGCGCAAGGACGCGTTGCCGCCCGGCTCCGAAAGTTGACGTCGCATCTGGCCGCCAACCTCGTCCGGCAAAAGATCTCCCAACATTCCCAGAACGCGGCTCTTGAAACCTCCAACATAGGCTTTCTGTTTACCTGCCATTACCGCGTCATAGGCACGCTGGGCTACTTCGGCGGCGCTGTCCTTTTCGTCATGTCCCATCTGTGTGTCCTGCATGCCTGCCCGGTGGAAAAAGTTGGTTTCCGTGGGACCAGGGAGAACCGCGGTGACCGTAACATTGCTTTCGCGCAATTCTTCGGCCAGGGACTCGGAGAATATCAGGAGGAACGCCTTACTGCCGGAATAGACCGCTTCAAAGGGTCCCGGCATAACGCCGGCAACACTCGAGGTGAACATCACCCGGCCGGCGTCCCTTTCAACCATATCGGGCAAAAGCCGTTTGCAAAGGTGTACGGCTAACACCACGTTCAAGTTGATGAGATTCAACTCTTCTTCAAAACTGGTGTCTGAGAATTCGCCGCTCACGCCGACGCCCGCGTTAATGCAAAGTACGTCTACCGGGCGGTTATACGCCTGCACGCGCTCGACCAGCTTTTCAACCCCCGTGAATGAGGCGAGGTCCACCGCGCATATGTCCACATTGGTGCCGAAGAGGCTGATTTCATCCGCTGCTTGGTCCAAGTCTTCCCCTTGCGCGGCCAGGATCAGGTCATAGCTGTTCTTGGCGAGGATCTTGGCCAACTCGAAGCCGATACCGCTTGAGGCGCCGGTCACAACCGCAAACGGCCGCTCGTAAGGGGACGGCTGCGGCTCAGGTTCGCTTTCGGCTTGAAGCCGGCCTGAGTCGGCGTTTTCGGGTTCCTCTAAGCGTGTTTGTGTGCTCAATTCGTCGTTCGGTTCGCTGGTCAATGTTTCCGTTGCACTCATCGCAATGGGCTGGTCGGCCACATCGTCTTCCACGGGCGTAGCTGTGTCGTTTTGGTCGTAAAAATCGTTCATTGGTAATTCGCCTTTTTAATGTCTCTAACTCTATGCACTCCGTCTGCGTGGGTTCAGTTCACGCAGAAGCTTCGTTCGACGGAAATACGTCGACAAGAACCAGTGCCGAAAGGCATCAATGGTGTGATGGACTATGCTAATCGCCGAACGGCCACGACCCTTCGGGTCCCATCCAATTGAAGTTGGCTTCCTTCCCCAGCAGATGCCAGCGCCGCGGGCAGTTCGTTTCCATCCAATCAAGCGGGTCACCCGTAACCTGGGCCGTGGAGGCCAACTTCAACGCTTGTTGCACTGCGCTCCGTTTCGTGGAATCCAAGATCCCCGGCTCAATCGCGACAAACAAAGCTGCCCCGCTCTGGGAAACAAGCCGAAGCCATTGCTCCCCCAGCGGCCACGGGATGGCGCTTGTGATGGCCACGATATCCGGATCCACTTCGTAAAAGGCGCGATGCTGCGCGGCCCGAAAGCCCAGCGTATTGACTCCCATGCGCCGGCACCGGTCCCAAGACCGGCCGCTCGTATCGTCTCCGGTTCTTTGGATTTCAAAAATTCCCGCCGACAGGTGCGTCATCGTATTGCAGCCAATGATGTACGCGTTTCCCGCTGCTTTGCGGATCGTGTGATAGAGGTCGGTTATCACTTCGGCACTCGTCTTGGAGGAGTCGTTGAACGCCCAGCCCGAACGCGTTGGCGAAGAACCCATGCGTGTTCCCCATGCGCCTAGAATGTCGAAGGTCGTGTAGTCGTGTTTGATCAGCTCGTAACCCCAACCGACAAATCTGGCAATGTGGTCCGCAATCTGTTGTTGAACTTCCGGAATCGTGGGATCGAGAAGTTCGGCTTCCCTCTTGAGCTTCCAGGAATCCGACGCTCCTGCAAGCGGCGTCAATGGCCGATACCAAAGCCCCGGCCGGACGCCCATGCCGTGCAAACGACCCGCAAAGGCCGCCATATCTCCAAACTTCGGATTCCCGACCCAAGGGCCGTGGCCAAAGTTGTTCTCGTAAGGCCCCATCGCCCAGCCTTCATCGATGACCGAGAATGGCCGATTCTCGCTGTTCGGCGAGAGCTCCGATACCACGCCGGCCATGCCGGCGATAAGTTCGACGCTGCTATTGCCATACGCGTAGTTCCAGTCGTTGGTGCCGTAAACCGGCATTCCCGGCAGGCGCGGACCGGGGCACATCTGGCGGCAAAACGCCTGAGTTGCCGCAAACGGCGACTCTCCATCCTTCCCTTCCCTGCATACAACTTCGGCAACCGAGAGTTCTCGGTCACCAAGTTGAACGGGGTTGCCTCCGCTCCTTACATCCGCCCAGAGACTGATACCGTCGCAATCCGCGTTCCAAAAACACAGCGCACCGGGCCCCGTTCGCACGCCGTAGCCGTGGGTTCGCCCATCGTAGGCCATGAAATACCATGGCATTCCGCGGTTTGGAGTCTCGCATTGCCAGGATAAATCCGCATAGGAGCGCTCCCAGGCGTCTCCCAAATACGATTTGACATTTTTAAGATCGCCATGCCAGCGGAGTTGGACCTTCGCAACCCGGCCGCCCGGACTCCTGAGACTCACAGCCAGGGAATCGGCATGCGGCCGGACGCCAATCTCGAAATCCTTGCCCTGCCATAGACCTTCCGACTTCTTTTCGATCGGGATCTCGGCGTCATCGATGTCAAAGGACCTTACGAGATCCGGCATTCTGAGAATGTTGTTAAACGGCTTCGGAGGATCCTTATGGGTAAGCAACAAGCCTCCTGATGTAGCGCTGACCCCAGCGCAAACCGCACCCTTCAGCAAATCTCGCCGGCTTGGCCCACCTTCGTTTCTCGCCATCAGGCATAGCTTACCAACCGTTCTCGTGTCCCTAGGACTTCGTGGTAGTCGCGAGGGTCAACCAGTTTTGGCGGCGACGTTTGAACTCCGACGATGTGGTTCTCTTAGGAACCAACCGGAAAGACGGTTCATGCCAGAGTCCCCGGCGATTGATCGCTCTTGCCTTCCCGGTAGCGTTGGAGAGCACAGGAAAGCCTCTGGACATCGTTCTGAGAGACGTCAAGCGAGAACTGAGCGGCGACACTTACCTATGGGCAACAGACAAGGACTGAGCGCCGCTTAGTACTTTCGCCCCGGAGAGGGCCCAAGAGCTTAGCCGGCAGTTGAGCCGTAGGCGACACTGCCGGAAGCTCGTTCCCCATTCTCCGCACGCCGTAGGTGTGCCAGAGTTTCCGGAGTTCCCGACCGAGTTCTCGCTTCGCGAAGTCCGTGAACTTCGTCCCGCCCTGGACCCTCTTCCAGAAGTTTCTTTCCCCTTGAGCTTCTCAGCCTATAATTTAGACTGTGGCCACGCGCGACAAGTTTGGAAACGGCGGCTTTACGCTGATAGAGCTCTTGGTCGTGATTGCGATCATCGCCATTCTTGCTGCGCTTCTCTTTCCCGTTTTCTCGCAAGCCAAGGAAGCGGCCAAGAAATCGGCCTGCCTTTCCAACACCAACCAACTCTCGCTTGGCGTGATCCTCTATTCGGACGACTATGACGATGAGCTGATGCCGGTTGCCGATCCCACCAATACCGTGTTTTGGGTGGATTTGGAGGAGCCCTACATTAAGAACGCCCAGGTGCGCGTCTGCCCTGACGATCAAGGCGGCAGCGTGTCTTACGGTCTGAACTCTCTGGTTTTTGTGGATTTGTACGGATTGTCTTCCGGGCCGCTGCCCCCTCTATTCAACATGGGGCAGTTCGCTTACCCCTCTGAGACCGTCATGGTCTCGGAACTCGGGGCAAAGGACGATCTTGTCACGCCACTCCACAACACGATCAAAGTGGTCGTTCCCGATGATCAGATCAACGACACCTTTGATGGCCGTCCGATCTTTCGGCATTTCTCACGAGACAACTTGGGCTTCTTCGACGGCCATACGAAAGCGATGCTCGCGCAGCAGTTCTATGGGACTTCGACCGGTGCCGGCGTGCCGTTCGTTCCGAACCAGAATCCCGAAGACTACTGGTTCTGCCCAGACCGCACCGATGTGGCAGCTTGCGCGACGCCCGCGGGGCAATAGCGGTCCATCCATTTGCTCCGGTAAACGCACCCGACGCCGGATAGCGAGAGCCCATTTTGAAGCCGCATGCCATTCGAGTTATAATAAGCGAACAGACATGAATAGGTTTCTCATCGGATCTTGCTTAGTCGTTACCGCAGGTCTTTTCCTGGCGGGATGCCCAAAGCCCCCGCCCCCAGTCGTGCCCAACACAACCGTATTGGTTACATTCCTGCAGGCCGATTCATCGACCCCTTGGGGCAAGATGTACGACAAGCAAATGGCAGAGGGCGCTAAGAAACACATCGGCGACTTTAAGTTCAGTGAGGAAGACGCGGGCGGTGACGCCAAGAAGCAGATCAGTCAAATCCAGGATGCAGTCAAGAAGAAACCGAGGTTTCTCTTGGTAAGCCCAGTTTCGGACGATGTCATCCCCGAGCTTGCTAAGGCCCATGATGCAGGCATCTTCGTGTTCCTCCTCGACCGATGGCAGAAAAACAACCCGGCCGATGCCTATGTCGGCACGAACAACACGGTAATCGGGGCAGATATGGGAATCTTCTACGGCCGCCAACTACACTTGAAGGGCACCGTTCTTGTCATTCCAGGTCCAGCATCCTCGGTTGCAGCAGGGGAGAGGGTCAAGGGCATGCTTATGGAGCTCAAAGGCTTCAAAGTTGCTTCAGCTATGGCGGATGACTGCGGAGGCTCCGAGAGCAAGGCGAAGGATTATGTCGCCAACTACATCAAGTCCAAAAAACCTCTGGATGGCATTTTTGCCGCAAACGACGAGATGGCGCTGGGTGCTGCCGAAGCGGTCAAAGAAGCGAAGGCTAACGTGAGCTATATCTTTGGTGTTGGAGGCGACGAACAGAAGGTTTTTGACGCACTGAAAGACGGGGACATCTACGCCACCTTCAGCGATCCGCCCGGCGGGCCCACGGCGCTCGATATGATCCCGGATATCTTAAACAAGATCAATCCACCAAAAGCGACCAACCTGACCAGCAACGAGATCAGGAAGGACACGATGGACAGCTACCTAAAAGATAATCCAATCTTGGCGAACTAGGAACAGGCTAGCCGATTCCTGGCGAAGATTTGAGCAGGAATTCGTCGAGTGCGCCAACCACGCCTTTGTCTTCAAATAAAGCGTCCGCGTTGAGGTTCTTCATCGCGTCGCGCCTGCGTTCCTCGTTGAAGATAAGATCGATATAGTCGTCCTCGTCTTTGGCGACAAGGCCTTCGGCATTGGCCATCTTCAGGAAGGCAAGGCTGTGTCGGCCCCGCATGTATGGGCCCGGAAGCGCCACCACCGGGACGCCGTAAAGGAGCGCCTCAATCGTCGTATTGCCGCCACTCCAATCAGGAGGATCGAAGGATACGTCAGCCGCTGCAAGGCGATGCGCAAAGCCCATCTGCATCGTGGTCGGGAGAATCTCATGAGCTACGCCCGCCTGTGTCAGCCGGTTTGAAAAGATCTCCGTTTCCTCCTTTTCAGGAAGCGAGATCATCTTGAGCGGTTTGCCAAAGCGATCCGCAATGCGCTTCAGCAGGTAATCCTTTTGAGGAGTCCACTTGCGTATGTTTTGCGCCATAAATGGGAAGAACCCCGTGCTTTCGCGATGGAACTCGCCTTCCCAGAACTTAGACTTAGGCCGTGGATAGCACAGCCCTGTCCGGGGCAGTCTCACAAGCCCTTCCGTGTACTCGGATTCGGCGCCCTCCGGCTCCATATAGTCCGAGCTCAGGTAGTAGTCGACGTTGGGTAGACCGCTGGTGCAAGGCACTCCCCATGCCGTGCACTGAATTCTCGCCAGGCGCATGCTGAAGTAGATATAGTCCTTCTTTCGAAAGGCGAGATCGGTGATGATTAGGGCATCGAGATCCAGGCTGCGAATGAATTCCGCGATGCGCTGAAGATTTCCATGCAAGTTGTAGTAGTGCTCGGCCGCATCCGACCAGATCTTGCTCGCAATATCTTCCGGGCCCAGGTTTAGCGCGAAGGTCTCGAACTCGGGGTTATGGTTTTTCAGCCACCCAAGAGCCCAACGGGAGCCGTTGTTCAGCATGAGCGCGCCACTCACATAACCAAGCCGAAACCGCCCCGGCTTGCGGGGATTCTCGATTGGCGCACAAAGATGCGGATAGGCCCTCGAAACAATCTGTTGGAAGATGCGGCCCTGCTTTTGTAGAAGATCCTTTACCGGGAGCCCCTGATACGGCAGCGACGCCATGTTGTGTTCTCCCAACGCAACCAACGTCTCCACCGGATTCAAAGGAACCTGTGAGAGTTCATCAAGCGCCTTGTCCAACCGGTCCCGATACTCGTAGATTTGATCCAGGGATGAGTACATGCCTGGCGCCCGCATCCGCACAAACATGTTGAAGGCACTCCCCGGATCGACGAGCGCCTCCGCCTCCTTGAACCGGCCGACCTTCGCAAGCGAGATGGCCGTGTTAAATGGGTGGTTCCCAATCTCAGGTGGCGAAAAAGAGCTGTTGTCGAACTGAAAAATAGTCGGCCCCTTGGCCGGGACAACTGCGGGAAAGGTGGATTTGCCAGAGATGACCTCATCGGCAAGCGCCGGCCGCTTGAACAACATCGCCAAACAGCGGCTCATCTCGTGGACGACGGAACTGGGTTCGGCCATCGAGCCGTAGGAGAGGCCGCGCGCCCCTGCTCGCGCCACCATCTTCTGGGCAATAAAATTGGGAACTGTGCCACCGTCACCCGGAGCCTCGCTCCACATACGGCATACGTTGGCGTTTTCCGAGCTCTTTCCCCTGCATTCCAGGGGCCTGGCCTCATAGACCGAGCAAGCCGAATCTACCAAGAGTGGGCAAGGTTCGCGGGTGAGGGTAAACGTTTTGCTTCGCCGCGGTCCCATCTTCTCCTCATAGTTCTCAAGTCGCTGCAGGAAAGCTTCCTTTTCTTCTTTGCCGAAGTGAGTCTGGATATGGTGAAAAACGGAGATGATCTCAGGCACGGAAGCAACTACGATTTCGTTGCAGCACCAACAGCAGCCCTTCTTGCAGTCCAACTCCAGGCCGAGTCGCTTATGCTGGTACTTGTCGATCGCATCGTCGACTGTCTTCGAAACCCGGAGCACGAACTTGGAAACGGACGCAACGGTAGGTTCATCGTCAAAAACCTCTCGGGTGTCCTGGGCTACCTTATTGGCAAGGAATTCAATTTCTCGTCCCGCTTGTTCGGAATCCTCAGCGGTGATCTGCTTTGGCATATAGAATCAAATTATAGGTTAAATCTCTTGCGGATCAATAAGCTGCCGAAACGGACCCAGCCAAGGCTCGTAGTTTTTCCAGCGGTCCAATGAGGAGCGATAAACCGGTTGGCGAACCTGCCATTGGCTTGCGGTCATCACAAGGCGGGCATTCATTTCCGGACGAAGACAGGCATCTTCCCACGGAAGCCCGCAAAACTCGATCAACTTGCGCGTCCTTTCCTCGCGGTCTGAAACGAGCCTCTCATAGGGGACTTCCATAAACCGGTCCTCAGGGATGACGCGCTTCCAATAGGCAAAGAGCCTTTGGTTCTCGCGATAGGCAAACACCAGGTCTTCCCGGTCATGAACATAGCTGGGAGGAAAGCGGAAGTTCGCCATGTAAATGGAAAGACAGTTGTCGATTGGATGGCGCGTACAATAGACATTCCTTGCCTGTGGGAATAACGCATGCAAAAGGCCCACGTGCTCCGCATTATAGGGGTTCTTGTCCACGACCCTAACGCTGTTCGGCGCAAGGTGCGCAAGGAGTTCAAGATAGCGGGCTGCAAGGCTCTCGGCCCTACTTAGATTTAGCCTGGGTTCCAACGGATTCCAAATATCTCGAGCAAGTTCAGGCCAATAGGGCACTTCCCCCGCTCCAGCTGCCTGAGAATGGCTGGAAAGTATCTGTTCGGTAAGAGTCGTTCCTGATCGAGGCATCCCCACTACAAAGATGGGAAGTGAAGAGTCCGAACCAAATTCCGCCGTGTGGGAGAAGAACGCCTGATCGAAAGAACTGATAATCGCGTCGATTCGAGCCTTAAAGGCCTCCCGATCAAATGGCTTGGCTGCGGCCTTGGCGACCGCATGGGCCTCGTCAAAGTGAAGCAAAGCCTCATGGAATTCAGCCATGTCATCCAAGCCCTTTCCGAGGGCATTGTGGAGAAGGATCCGGTCCTCGGCGGAAAGCGACGGTTCCAGCGTCATTGCTTTCATCTTCTCAATCAGTGCATGGTCTTGGCTCCCAATTCTTTTACTTCGTGTGAGGCGCCAATACGCGGCGACCAGGGCAGGATTGCAGTCGATCGCCAGTTCCAACTCTTTGAGCGAGTCGTTATGCTTGCCTTGCTGTTGCAACACCGACCCAAGCAAAGCATGCGCGTCGGCATGTTTAGGATCCAATTTCAGAACGTGTCTCGCAAGGCTGCCGGCTTCTTCAATTCGCTCTTCAACCGTCGCAGTAAATGAGTTGGTCTCAAGACGTTTTAGCATCAGTTCGGAGGAATCCGCGTTGACCTGTCTAAACAGCAGATCCGCTAAGTTGAACAGGCTTCCCTTCGCGTCTGGTTTCAGGGCGAGCGCTTCTCGATACTCTTTGGCAGCTTCTTCCAGAAGGCCGTTCTTTTCCAAGGCGCCAGCCAAGTTGTGGCGAAAATCAGGAACTCGTGGCGCGAGCACGGTTGCCTGTCGAAACCGAAAGGTGGCTCCCTCCCAGTCTTCCGAGGTAAGGCAACAAAGTCCCAGGCTGTTATGCGCGGATGCGTTGATTGGATTTAGTTCGATGAGCCGTTCACAGCACGCCGCTGCGGAACTGATCATCCGTGCCTGCCAATAGAGCATTGCGAGAAAGCTAAGCGTTTTCTCGCTGTCCGGCTCCAGGCTGTCGAGTTGGCGAGCAGCAGCAATAGCCTGATCAAGCTTCTGTTGACGCGTCAGTGCTTCAGCCGCCACGCGCAAAGCAGTCACACTCTTTGGGTCTGAACTGAGGACGAGATTCGCAAGGTCCTCCGCCTCGGACCAACGCATGGCATCGAGGGCCTTCCTGGCCTGAAGTAATAACTCGGAATCGTCCCCGGCTTTCATGCTAATACGGAACCCCTAAAAAGTTGGAGGCTCATCGATGAGGCTTTGAAAGGCGTCCAGCCAAGGCTCATACCGCCGCCAGCGCTCGAGAGAGCTCGTATACACGGGCTGCCTCGCCTGCCTATGGCTCATCGTTGAGATCACTCGTTCGTTCTGTTCGGGACGGAGGCACGCTTCATTCCAATCCAATCCGCAAAACTCAATCAACCGCCGTGTTACCGCTTCCTGATCGGATACAAGATCCTCATAGATTACTTCCAGCAAGCGGTTGGCCGGAATAACCTTGCGCCAGTGCGCCATCAGCCGCGCGTACTGCCGATAGGCGAACACGATGTTCTCCTTATCATGCGAGTAGACGGGGGCGTGATTGAATGTTGTCATGTAGAAGGACAGGCAGTTATCCACCGGATGCCTTCGGCAATGCAGGAATCGAGCGTTCGGAAATAAGAGATGCAAAAGCCCAACATGCAGATAGTTAAACGGCAGCTTATCGGTGACTCGGGTTGCGTCCGGGCCGATCCCGCGCAGTAACTGAAGATATCGCTGAGCCGCCGTTCTTGCCGCAACTCCGTCCACTTTGCCTTCCCCGAGAACGACAGCCTTCACCGCCTCGCTGGACCAAAATGCAATCTCACCTCCCGCAGAGACGAACGGATGGCTCGAGACGATGCTTTCAGTTAGGGTGGTTCCCGAACGGGGCATTCCAACGATGAATAGCGGGAGGTCTGTATCCAAGGCCAAGGCTCGATTGTTGCCGACAAACTCCTCACTGAAAGTGGCAATCAGATCATCGGTATATCCCTCCAATTGCGCGGCGCTGAAAGGCTCGGGGGCAAGGCTCTTGAAGACGCGGTTCGCGTCATCAAAATCCGCCATGGCGCGTTGGTAGTCACCGAGATCGTTATAGGCGCTCCCCAAGGCCAGCTGCAGCACACCGCGCCCAAGGTCGTCCGCCGCAGTCGCTTCCACCAGCTCTTCCATTCGCTTTACAATCGGCAAGTCCGCAGCAGTGAACTTCTTGGACTGCGTCAAGTACCAATAAGCGGGGGCCATCTGAGGATCGAGTTCGATAGCGCGGTTAAGGTCATCAATCGCGCGCTCGTGCTTCCCCTGCTGCTGCAGGATCGCGCCTCTGAGAAAGTAAGCGGGGGCGTGGTTTGGATTTGCGCTAAGAACCGCGTCCAAGTCCAACAGAGCCTCATCCGTGCGTTCGATGCGCGAAAGCGCTTCCGCTCGCAACATCCTTTCGTCGTAAGTCAGGCCCCTCAACTGGGAAAGCCGGTCGAGAGCGGACAACTGTCCTTGGTAGTCCTTCAAGTTGGAAGAAGCCGAGGCCAACAAATGAAGGCTCCTTTCAGAGCACGGATTCAAAGCAAGAACCCGCCGGCAGGATTCCGCCGCTTCCCGCCAACGCTTCGTCCTTTCATAGGCTGATGCGAGGTTCTGGTGCAGCGCTTCGTTATCGGGAAGAAGTTCTACCGCGCGCTTGAAACAATCGATGGCTTGGTTCTCGTCTCCGAGGGCGGCCAGACACATTGCGCGGCTGTTCCAAACGTGGCCGTTATTGGCATCGAGTTCGAGCAGCCGGCCAAGGCAGGCTGAGGCGTCCTGAAACTTCTGGAGCCTCCAAAGAATAGACGCAAGCTGTGAAAGGGCGCGGGTGTCCTGCGGAAACCGAATGAGGAGATCCTGCAGCAGCTGAACAGCTTCCGCATACTTGTTCTCATTTGCCAGTGCGATGGCTCGCTGGAGCAAGACATCCGGCTGGGCCTCGTCCAGGACCTCGTTCGAAGCGGAAGGGTCATTCAATTTCTGCTCTCAGCGTGGTGGCGGGAGTTCAAGGAGCTCACGAAACTCGCCGAGCCAAGGTTCATAGTTACGCCAACGCTCCACCGATCCCTTGTAGAGAGGTTGGCGCGCCTGCCAGTGACTCGCGGTCGAAATCATCCGATCATTCATTTCAGGCCGCAGACAGGCATCGTCCCATTCAAGGCCACAAAATGCGACCAAGTTCCGGGTGACCGTCTCTTGATTTGAAATGAGTTCCTCGTAATCCAATTCAAACAGTCTGTCCACCGGCAAAACGTTGCGCCAATGAGCCATCAGGCGCGCATATTCGCGATAGGTGGATACGATTTGTGCCTTATCGTGCACGTAATCTGCGCCCGCAAACATATTCATATAGAACGAGAGGCAGTTGTCCACCGGGTGCCTTCGGCAATGCACAAAACGGGCATTGGGAAACAAAGCATGCAATAAGCCCACATTCTGCGTGTTTTGGGGCAGCTTGTCCGTGACCCGATTCGCACCGTCCGCCATTTCGGTGATGATTGCGAGATACCGGTTGGCCGCATCCCACGCGCTCTTCTCGTCGATCGCTAGAGTCTCCGTAGAAAATGCCTTCAGCCCCTCTTGTATCCAAAAAGGGTTTTCGCCACCCGCGTGAACTCCGGGGTGGCTTGAGAGAATGGTTTCTGTTAACGTGGTGCCCGAACGAGGCAGGCCAACGATAAAGACGGGAAGTTCCGTGGCAAGAGAAGGAAGCCTATGCTCGACAAAGAACTCCTTGGTGAAGGTGGCGATCAGGCGGTTGTCTAGTTGGATCACCGTCTCAGGTTGAAATTCGCGCGTTTGGAGCGCCTTCAAAATGCGATGTCCCGAGTCAAAATTGGCCATCGCCCGTTCATATTCTTTTTGATCGTCATAAGCCTTGCCGAGGGCAAACCGTATGATTGCGCCGTCAACAACCTCCTCCCCCAGTTTTTCCGAGAGGCGCACCATTTGATCAATCAGTGCTTGATCGGCTTTCCCGAAGCGCCTGCTCTGGAGTCAGATGCAGGTAGGGAGTAGCGAAGTCCGGGTCAATTTTGATCGCCTCATTCAACTCTACGACCGAATCTTCATGCCGTCCTATCTGTTGGAGGGCTACCGCCTTGATGAGGCGCGCCTTGGAGTTTCCCGGATCCGACTTCAGGATTGGCTCTACAAGGGCTATAGCATCCTGAGCACGTTCTTTGAGCAAGAAAATATCGCATTGCAGAAGTTGGTCGTCACTCCTTAGTTCTCTAAGTTGCGCCAAAGCGTTAATCGCCTTTTGAGCCTCATCGGTGACTCCGAGAATGAAATAGGCCTTGGCAAGTCCTCGAAGACAATCGGCGGATCGAGGCTCCAGTTGAAGGCCCGCCCAGTAAGCCTGCGCTGCAAGAGCAGGCTTATGCACTTGCTCTAATGCCTGCCCCAAATTGAGTTGAAAGGCATAAACCTCCGGCTTCAGAACGGCAGCTTGGCGCAGACACGGTAGGGCTTCCTCAATTCGGCCCAAAGCGGTGAAGCACAGTCCGCAACTATTCCACAGGTGGGCGTTTTCCGGATCTTCACGGAGCAGCCGGCGGCATTGTTCAGCACATTCCCGGTATCGCCCCAATCCCCAAAGGAGTGAGGCAAGGATCAAACGGGCAGAGCTGTTATGTGGGGCGTTCTCCAAGAAGCCGGTAAGCATGTTGGCCGCCTCAAGTTGCCGCCCCGTGTTCGACAAGGACCGGGCCAAGAGCTGCACAGCCTCTGCAGAATGGGGATTTTGTTTGAGTTCCTGGCGGGACGCCACTTCAACATCTTGCCATCTGAGTTCCCCGGCCGCAATTGCTGCAGTCTCCAAGAGCGAAGGGTTTTCCATCAAGAACCCAGCTAGAATATGAGGACAGGCTTCAGTTTTTTATACATTATTCTAAATGCCGCTTGGCATTGACCCGTTTTTTATATTATTATGTAGCTTGACGCTAAACGTACCAGCCAACTATTTTGGCTGGTTTATTTTATTGGAGGAATCACGTGCTTAAAAACAGAGCCTTTACGCTCATTGAGCTTTTGGTCGTTATCGCGATCATTGCTATTCTAGCTGCCATTCTATTCCCGGTCTTTGCACAAGCTAAGCTTGCCGCCAAGAAGACGGCATCCCTTTCCAACATCAAGCAGATCACGCTTGCCAACATCATGTACGAGAACGATTACGATGACGATTTCGTGCTGATGAGCCAGAACTTCTACAACACAGGTTGCGGCATTCCCGCCCTCAGTGGAACCACGGCTTGTTTGACCGCTCCGTATGCGCCTGCGCTGAACTGGGACCTGCTCCTTTTGCCCTACGTTAAGACGCTTGGTCTGTACGTGGACCCCGCCACTGGCGATCCCCAGAACATTTTCAGCGGTGGACCCAACGCTATTCCTGCGAACCAAAACGGCTCCGCTCAATACGGATACAACAACGTTTTCCTCTCGCCGATCGTTATCCTCGACACAACCACGGGTGGTTGGCTGCCGACGAGCCTTGGCTACCAGTTCGCTGGTGTCGGCAAGTCGCAGACCATCGCCGTTCACCCGGCAACCACACCGATGTTCGTGGGCGCCCAGGGCAGCGTTCAGAAGTTCCCATTCCCTCCGGTTGGGTTCCCGCCAAAGGAAACCGGTGCCCCGACTGGCGCCAACCAGTTCCTTACTCCTGACAATGATGCAGCGGTTCCTCCTGGAATCGGCGAGCAGATTTATCTGGCCACCAACCGCTTGGAGCTCGTTGGCACAACCAGCACGGCTCCGCTTTGGGCAAGCCAGTGGGTTATGAACACACCTCTCGGCGAGCTGACTGCCGACGTTCGCTGCCTCAACCCCTATATTGGATCGGTGACAGGCTTCGTCGATGGCCACGCAAAGGTCATGACTGCCGGCGCTTTGGCCGCAGGAACGGACTTTGGCTCATCCAACACGACGGAGGGCGGTGGAAACGGTTCTCAGGTCACGAACGTCAACAACTACGTCTGGACGCTGGATGGCACCTTGAACGATGCCGGTCAGTCGACCCTGTTCCCCTAATGTGTTGGTTATAATAAACTCCATGAAACATTTGGGAATTTTTCTAGGGTTCTGCTTGTTGACCGTTTATTGCGTTGGTTGCTCCGGCACGTCGCCGGAAGCAAAGGCTCTGCATGATGCGGAAATGAAACCGGTGAATCCTGCGGCAGTTGTGACGCCCGATAAAATCGTCAGCAAACCTGGCGAATCGAAGATAATGACTGCCAAAAGAATGCTCGGTCACGGCATGTAGTTCAAATCTAGAAACATTGGAAAAATGCCACTTGAGATCTCTCTCGAGTGGCATTTTTCTTTATTAATTGCAGGATGCAGGATGACTTAGATTCCGGCCGCTGGCCCCCTTTTGCCCTTGGCGCCGGGGAAGAAGCGGTTAAGCCGCTCAACAATCTGATTCGCCGAGCTGAGATGGTCGTCGAGCGCGGCCTTGGTCATGATAGGTCGGCGCGATCCCTCGTCGCCGCCGCGCGGGAACTGCAATCCTTCGCAGAAACAAGAAGTCGGCACACTGATGTCCTCGGTTGCGAAGGCAACGATGCAGGATCCAAGCGGCCGCATTCAGTGCCAAGTTGGATGCTGCCACTGTTGCTACCGGGTACCCGAAGCCTCCATCCCGGAACTCGCCCTGATTTGGGACACGCTGTCTGGTTTTTCACAAGAAGAACTGAAAGCCATACGCTCCAGAGTCCAACAATACGTTACCGAAACGGCGCCAAAGCGCCCTGAGCAGTTGGGCCAGGTTAGGTCTGCCTGTCCTCTTCTTGTAGATTCTCGCTGCAGCATCTACGAAGCGCGCCCTCTTTCCTGCCGTGGCCTCAACTCGACTAATGCTTCGGCATGCGAGTCCATCCGCCTTGGATCGCGACCACCAAAGGATCGCCCAACTTGGGCCGATTTCGCTTTCCATACAATGGCCCTGCGAATGGGAATGCGGCTCGGAGTCTTCTTTGAAGGATTGCCCCCCGAAACGGTCGACCTCGGCCATGCGCTCAGCGTTTTGCTCGAACATCCGGATTCGATCGAACAGTATTTGGAAGGAAAAGATAGGTTTAGCGGATCTCAGTCAAATTTCAAATCAGAGCAGTTCGATGCAAATCGAATATCGAACACGAACGGCCCAGCGTTCATCGCTCAAGCCGAAATGGATCTGCCCTCAGGGAACCTTCCAGTAAAGGAAGCAAGCTTTCTGAGGGAGCAGAACAATGAATATCTTCGGACAGGTGATTTCGAGCACTACACTCAAAGCCTAGGAGGGCATTCCGTTGGCGCCATGATGGCCCGAATAACTGTGCCGCGGGTGCCCCTGACCGAAGCCGAAATTGATGAGTCCCGTGCGAGATTTCTCGTCGCGATGCGAGAGTTCGTGGAAGAGAACTTCCCTCCGGCACAGGCGTTTGACGCTCTCTCATTCCACCAAACCATGAACTTGGCCTATCAGGGTAGGGACGATGTTGAGATTCTGCGCGAGCACGGGGATCTCATTATGGGAATTTAGTCGCAGAGCCCTCCCACAGCTTTCTGAAACGCCTGCCACAAAGAGAAAACCGGGAAGGCTCCGCGTCGGCTACATAAGCGGGAGCCTAAATCGCTCGAACAATGGAAGATGGGCTTGGCCGTGGGTTCGCCATCACTCGAAGCACATCGAGACCTTTTGCTATCTCGTCGGCTCCCGATCCGACGATATTACGAACCTCTTTCGGAGCTACTCGGACCATTTCTACTGGCTGAACCGAAGCGTAAGCCAAAACGCTCTCTTCGTTCAGTCGCATGATTTGGACATCTTGATCTTCACGGATATTGGGATCTACGCTCGAATGACCCAGTATTCGAGCCTTCGGCTTGCACCCGTGCAATGCACGGCTTGGGGTGGCCCCGAAACAAGCGGCCTGCCTACGATCGACTACTATCTGTCTTCCGACTATATGGAGCCGGTTGAAGGCGAACGTTTTTACACAGAGAAGCTCTTGAGACTTCCCCGCTCAGGAATGCTTTTTTACCGCGATCAAACTCCGGTTCCGGACTTCGATCGAGCCCATTTTGGGCTCTCGGACTCAAATCCCTTCATCTTTATGGGCCAAGCCTGCATGAAACTGGTTCCAAAGTTCGACCACCTGTTCGTCCAGATCTGCGATCGTGCCAGGTCTGAAATAGTGTTTCTTGAGAGCGACCCTCCCGGCGACTCAAACCTCGTTAAGCAGCGACTGGCACAAGCGGGCGTAAGGGCAAAATGGTTGCCTCCCATTTCCAGCGCGGAGTACTTGGCTCTGATGAAGTTGGCGGATGTTTCCATCGATCCCCACATGTGGAGCGGGGGGAACACCACGGTCCAGGCTCTGACGCTTGGAACGCCGGTCGTGACCTGGCCGGGGCCCTTTATGCGGAGCCGGCACAGTTTGGCGTTCCTTCGCCAAGCCAACGCAGAAGGCCTTGTAGCGTCAAGCGAAGCCGACTTTGTCGATCTTGTCTGCGACTTCGACCGCCAACGGGAGGCCATGAAAGAAATGGACGCCAATGCTCTTTATGGCGATCTTGGGGTCTTGGCCGCCCTTGATGAGTTTCTGTTCTCGGTTGGACCGCAAAGCGACTAAGCCCGTTTAGAACTCTGTCGTTTATTGCACGCTACAAAGCGGCAAACGTCGATTCATGAAGCACCCGGACCCGGCCTACCTATTGATGGGCGGATACGCGGAGCGATTTTCACCTCTCACTCCCTTTGATTCGTGTAGACTCGCCCCATGTTCCTCGCTCTAATCCCCGCGCTCGCTATGGCTTCTATTCACGGCCGAGGCGCCAATCTCGACCCGAACGACAACGAAACCAAAGCCCACCGCGATCAGCGGATGAAATGGTGGCGTGAGGCGCGGTTTGGCATGTTCATCCACTGGGGCCTGTACGCCCAGTTCGAGGGCAGTTACCAGGGCAAGCAAACTCCCGGCATCGGCGAATGGATCATGCACGATCTAAAGATTCCTGTCGCCGATTACGCGGCGTACGCCAAGAACTTCAACCCGGTCCAGTTCGATGCCGATAAATGGGTCTCCATCGCCAAGGCAGCCGGCATGAAGTACATCGTGATGACGGCCAAGCACCATGAGGGCTTTCCGATGTATCACACCAAGACCGATGGCTACAACATCTACGACGCCACGCCCTTCAAGCGGGAGCCGATTGCCGAGATGGCGGCCGCTTGCAAAAAGCAGGGTCTGAAGTTCGGCGTCTATTACTCCCAAGCCCAAGATTGGCACCACGCAGGCGGAGCGGCTTACGGCGGTCATTGGGACACGGCCCAGGACGGCGACCTCCATGAATACGTGAAGAAGATCGCGGCGCCTCAAGTAGAAGAACTCATAACCAGGTTCCATCCGGCAGTGCTCTGGTGGGACACTCCAGTGGAAATGAGTCCGGAGGACATTCGCGAACTGACCGCCGCTCTCCCCAAAGACCCGGACCTGATCACCAACAACCGTCTCGGCAATGGTGTGCCAGGCGACACGGAAACGCCTGAGCAGGAGATTCCCGCCACCGGCTACAACCGGGACTGGGAGACATGCATGACCATTAACGACACTTGGGGCTACAAGTCGTTCGACACCAACTTCAAGTCCACAGAGACCCTGCTGAGAAACCTCATCGACATTGCCTCGAAGGGCGGGAACTACCTCCTGAACGTTGGCCCGGAGCCAACCGGCCTGATCCCCCAACCCGAAGTAGACCGCTTGGAGCAAATGGGCGAGTGGCTCAAAAAGAACGGCCGGAGCATTTACGGCACTACCGCAAGCCCCTTCAAAACCCTTCCCTTCGACGGACGCGCAACGGTAAAAGGCAGCTCACTCTTCCTCAATGTGTTTTCCTGGCCCGACGGAGGGCTAACCCTCCCGGATCCCGCCCGCCGCATAAGTTCGGCTCGAGTTTTGGCAACCGGCGAAAAGCTCGCGGTTTCGAAGGGAGCCGACGGCCGGCTGACCATCAGCAAGCCGTCCGCGCTTGATCCGATCTCAACCGCCATAGAACTGCGCTGAGGTGTCCGCGCCCGCAAGCGGGCCTATCTTAGCAATTCTCAGGCGGGAGATTAAGGTTGCCTCCCACGGGGGACAGAGTCTCGGATCCATGCATCCAGCCCGAGAACCGCTTCCTTATCCTCGAACGGACCGTCCAGGTTCACGTCCGCCATTGCCTTAGCCTGTAGGTCCCGGTCGAGGATAATCCGCAGATAATCTCGCTCACTCATGGCGATGAGCGCATCCATACCCGCCTGCTTCAAAAAGGCGAGGCTATGACGCCCGCGCATGAACTCGCCCGGCAACGTGGCGAACGGCGTACCCATCGCAATGGACTCCAAGGTCACGTTGCCTCCGTTCCAGGCCGGAATATCGATGACCAGGTCGGCCAACTCCAAAATCCGGCGAAAGTCTTCGCCGGACATTCTGCCAAGCCATTGGCAGCGAACCCCGGCTCTCTCAAGCCTCGCTTTCAAAATCGGCGTCGTCGCGACGAGGCTGCTCTCAATGAGAACGATCGGGTTTTCGAGCGACTGCGAAATGTTTGCGAGGAGTTCGTCCTCCCGAGGCACAAGCTTCATCGCGTTGTGGGGAAGCAAAACGAGAAAGCCTTCCGGCAGACCATAGTCTGCCCGGGTCTTGTTGGAACCTGATGGGATGTTCCGTTGCAGGTACAGCCCGGAGCCGGGAAGGCGCACCAACTTCTCCCGGTAGTGCGAATTGCCATTTTCAGGCTCCATGAGATCAGAGGACAGATAATAGTCGATGGTAGGCAGCCCGGAGGTGACCGGATGCCCCCACGCGGTGGCCTGAACCGGCGCGAGCCGCATGCCCGCGTATTGGTAGTTGGCGCCATCCATGCCAAGATCGGTGAAAATCAGCACGTCCAGATCCAGGCTCTTAATGAACCGCGCGGTTTGGGTGACGTCTCCCGGCACCTGGTAAAAGTGGTCCGCCGTGCTCCGAAACAGCCAAGTGCCGTCATCCGGCTCGTTGCACAAGGAGAAAGCGTAACTCTCGATGTCCTCGGCATGGTTCACAATCCAGCCCAGGCTCCAATAAGCGCCGTTGTGGAGAGACATGTTGCTGCTGATGTAGCCGACTCGGTATTTGCCGCCCCTCCTTCTTCTTTCAATAGGCTCGCATAAGTCCGGAAGCGCCCGTCGGACGATAGGACAGATAAGCGTTTCGCCAACCTCGGACAGAATGTCCCGCACGTCTTCCCCTCTGTAAGCCGCCGCAAACGTGTCGAAATACTTCAAAGCGTTGAAGGCCGCGACCGGATCGAGCTTCGAAACCGACACTTCTCGAAGCCGGCGTTTGTAGCGCTCCATCGCAGGCTCCAACTCCTCGTGCGACGAGTAAGCGTAGGGCAGCCGAAGCAAAGCGATGCGCGCCAGTTCGCTTTCTTGGCTCAGGCCGGCAAACGGCTCTTCGCGGGCTTCCAGCGTGTCCATCTTTATCGCGGCCAAGACCTCCGCCGCGTTCGACGGCTTGCCGGAAGGTTCGTGGCTCCCTCTGAGCTTGCGCCCTTCCTCGACCGGGACGTCGGGCTTGGAGCTGAAGCGGCCCGCCTCCCAGAGGACGTGGCCGCCTTTTGCGAAGCTTGCCTCCCAGTCCGGAACTTCCAGCATAAGAAGGAGTGCATTCACTAGGTTTACGCGGTGGCAGTCGAGGCCTTTCGCGGAAAGTCCCACCGCGAGAGCCAGCTCGATTGCGGAGATCTCGGCGTCATTGGATCCATCCTTGCGGCAGCTCAAGGGCCGCCGTTCCGCGAGCGCACAGCCACCTTCCGTTTGGAAGGGACAAGGCGTTTGCTCCGGACTGCGGCGCGTCCGCAGGAATTCCTTGCAAACTTCCAAAAGTGCCACCCTAGACTCTTCCGGCAGACTGTCCAAATATCGCTGAACCGGAATCAACTCGCCGATGATGGCGTACGGCGCGGAGCCTGCTTTGCAGCCCGCGCAAGGGCCGCTTCCGGGCGCGAACTGACGGGAAGCCGCGTGTGCCTTTGCGACAGCATCCTCGATGGCCTTTTGCTTGATCTCACCGGACAGCCGCCGCAAAGTGGTGCTCAGAACGAACTGATAGAGCGCGGCCTGACGCTCGGGGTCCGGTGGCGTTTGGCTCATTCCTTAAGGGAAACTACCATAAAAAATCAATCTAGCCTTCTGGACCTGCTTAGATTGCGGCTTTCAAAAGCAATGGCTCGGCCCGGTCTTGATGATTTCACCCCCAGGACTAAGTAAAGCGCCGAGCGCCGCCCTGGCTTTAGCCTTACAAAGTGCCCTCCATCCGGCGCTTGGCCGGCCTCAGCACCTCCCTGCTGGTTGGCTTGTCCAGTTTTATCATAACAAAACTTGACACATTGCCCCCAAATATGAGACAATCACGCCATGTTAGGCAAGTCCGGCAACTCAGATATGACGCTTTCGGCCGCCTCTCAGATTCGACGTAAAATCGAAACGGAGGGGCAGGAGCTATGGACGTTAGAGGACTTTAAGCCACTCCGGCTCACCGCCGTTGCCAAGGCGCTATCGCGCCTCGTTCAGGAAGGGTTACTGGAACGGGCCGCAAAGGGTATCTACTACCGGCCACGCGAAACCGTCTTTGGCAAAAGCCAACTTGCCGCAAGCGAGATCTCCGAAACCTCATCCAAACACGCGCTCCATCCCACAGGAATCAGCGCGGCGAATATCCTTGGCTTTACGACTCAAAATGCCGCCCTTCCCCAGTACGCGACCACTGGACCTCGAAGGCCTACAAAGCTTTCGAAGAACAAAGTCTACACACACCGTTCGGCCTCCAGAGAATCGCTCACCCTTGAAGAAGGTGCGCTTCTGGAATCTTGCGCGCTCGCGGGACCTTAAGCGAACTGTCACCCGACGAGACCGTCCGCAAACTTGTTAAGTTGCTTACAGACCCAAAGTCCTTTAAGCGCATTGCCGAAGCATCAATCACGGAGCCGCCGCGAGTTCGCGCCATTCTTGGAGCCATCGGCGAAGAGTCACGCCAGCCCGAGCAGGTTCTTGCCCCCTTGCGAAAGAGTCTAAACCCATTGACCAAATTTGACTTCGGCCCGCTAAGTGTGCTTCAACACGCAAAGAAGTGGCAGGCCAAATGAAGCTCTTTGAACACCCCGACTTTGACCAGCTTGTAATCCAAACCCGGCAGCACCTCAACGTTCCCGGACTCACTGAGCAACTCATCGAGAAAGACTATTACGTCACCGAGACCTTGCGGATTGTAGCGACGCATCTACCGACCCATGCGATCTTCAAAGGCGGAACGAGCCTATCCAAGGTTTGGCAACTCATCCAGCGCTTTTCGGAGGACGTCGACCTGTTTGTCGATCCGCAGCGCTACACGCCGCCGCTTGGCAAGAACGGCATTGACCGCGAACTCAAAACGCTCAGAAACAATGTCGCAGGGTTTCCTGCGTTCGAACTTATTGAGAGCAAAACAAGCGGAGGCTTCGGTCGTAGCGATCATTTCCGTTACCCGCAGCGCTTTGGCGGCGCCGCCTCGATTCGCGACACCGTGCTCCTCGAATCAGGTACCGCCAGCGGCCGCGAACCAGTCATCACGACCGGCATCGAATCCTATGTGGCGCGGTTCTTGCGCGAGACGGGTCTTGACCTCGGAGCCGATGACCAACCATCCTTTCCGATGCAGGTGCATGCCTCCATCTTCTTTCGAGGTTAATATATGAGCGGCTTGACTCGATCCCTGGGCACCTTTCCGGTTCCCGCGCCTCTACTCTCATGACAAGATCGGAGACTCTCGCAAGGGGAAGTTGGGAATTTCCAACCTCAACAGCTCTTCAAAACGCACAATAACCAGGCGATCGCCTTACTTCGAAATTGGAAGTCTGGCGGAGAGAGTGAGATTCGAACTCACGGTGGGTTGCCCCACAGCGGTTTTCAAGACCGCCGCATTAGACCACTCTGCCATCTCTCCGAGTGCCTATTTTACAATCATTGCAACGAACTTAGAGTTCCCTAAGCTTGCGGGTTCTTTGTGTTCCTTACTTGACTCAAGCTGTAAAATCAACAGAGGCGGGAGGCTATGCGCCCAATGCAGCCTAATTGAGGCCTGCACTGGATTGACCGGACAGAGCACAAACTATGGAAGGACAGAACGCCGGGAAGAGAGAGCGTCCGGGGCAGCCGGCTCCAAATCCCGAAACTCCTGAATCACTAATTTCCTTGTCGGCTTCCCTAAGAATGAAGGGAGATTTCCAATCGTCGTTGGCAGCGGCTCGCCATGCCTGTCAGGCAGCTCCCGATAGCGCGCACGCCTATAACAACCTAGGGCTTACTCAACTGGCACTTTCGGAGCTTCCCCAAGCTGCCCAGTCCTTTGAACGGGCCACCAACTTAACTCCAGCTTTAACCGAAGCCTTCTTCAATCTCGGCTCCACGCTGTTCAAACTGGGGTCACGTTCGGAATCTGAAATGGCTTTTGACAAGGCAATCGATATGGTCTCTTGGTCCCCCACGGCCCTGACGGCTTTGGGCTCCGCTCTCTTGGGCCAAGGGCAAGCGCAAAAAGCCCTCGTTTGCGGACAGCGGGCAATTGCTTTAGGCTCCGAAGACGTCACACCAAGATTCTCTGCTCCAAGGCCTTGTTTCACATGGGCGACGCAGTCGATTCAATGGCCTATGCCGAAACAGGCAATTGACTTCGATCCCGAAAGCCCAAGCGCCCATTCGGTGTATGCGGCGGCTTTGGAGGGTCTTGGCATGATTCCGGAAGCACGGGGCAGCCACCTAAGAGCAATCGAACTGGATCCAAACCACGTGCAATCCTACGTGGCCATTTCTCTAAACCAATCGGCAAGCCAGGTGGACAAGGAGCTTGTGTACCGAATGGAGAGACTGGCAAGCGCTTCGAACCTGCATGCCGGAGACAGTTCGATGCTTCACTACGGACTGGGCCGATCCTATGAGCAACTGGAAGAGTATGAGCTCGCGATGAGGCACTACGACGAAGCCAATCGGATTGCGCGCTACCTTAAACTGGGGAACATTCCTGTCAACAAGGTCCTCCGAAAATCGCAGATAGACAACGTCAAACGGCTTTTTACCAAGGAAGCGATGGCCCAGCATATCGGCCACGGCATCATGTCCGAGACGCCCGTTTTCATTGTGGGAATGATACGATCGGGCACAACCCTGATGGAGCAGATTCTATCGAGCCACCCGAGCGTGGCGGCTGGCGGAGAACTGCCCTTTTGGATGGAAAATGCCGGGCAGGTGATCGAGCTTGGCGGCGCGATCAAATTTGAAGGGCTTGCCAGATTAGCGAACGAATATTTGGCGACACTCAACTCGGTTTCCTCGACAGCCCTGCGAGTCACAGACAAAATGCCGGCCAATGTGACCATGCTCGGGCTACTTAGATTCGCCTTTCCCAATGCAAAGGTTGTTCACATGAGAAGAAACGGCGCAGATACCTGCTTCTCCATCTACGCAACTCCCAACGGAGCAAGATCCGACTTTCTCCACCACAAGGAAAGTATTGCCTTTGAGTACGGCATGTATTTGGAACTCATGAATCACTGGCGTAGCGTTCTTCCCTCGGATTGGTTCATGGACGTGGTCTACGAGGATCTGGTGGATGATCCTGAGCATGTCACGCGCCAGGTCCTCCAATTCTGCGGTCTCGAATGGAGCGAATTGTGCCTTTCCCCCGAAAAGAACGACCGGGCGGTCACTACTCCAAGTCTCTGGCAGGTCCGTCAGCCCGTGTACAAGACCGCAAAACAAAGGTGGCGAAACTTCGAACCGTGGGTCGAGCCATTCAAGCGCTTTGCGTAGGGATAAGCCCGCGGCGCGTTACGTGAGCCCGGTTCGTCTTTCCCATGCCGATGAGCGAAGTTACCGAGCCCGCAATCGATCCCGGTCTTCAACAGCATCTTCGCATGGTCGCACGTTATTGTGAAAAACGTGTCGAAAGCGTGCTGCAAGAAAGACGGGCAGGCGGCGTGATCGCCCCACTGGTCCAACACCTTTATGAAGTTCTAGATTACGAAATTGCTCAGATATTTGCTGCAGGATCAAATCCCCAGTTTGCTGACCAGGAGGGTGCCTTAACATGCGGCAAATCCCCGTCGGTTACCATCCCTGAGGCGATCATTGTCGCTGAATTTCTTCAGGACCGGTTCACCCCGCTCGAAATCGCAGGTTTGCTCAAGGCGGTCCACGGAGGCGCCTGTCCATTCTCGCCTTTGGGAAAATGCCTGATCCGCGAATGCCGGCCGCTTGCCTGTCGGGGTTCCTCCCCAAAGCCAGGCACGGCTTAGGAAAGACCCGAGCCCGCCTTAGTCCAGCAAGTCTCGGTTCAAATGGATGCGGCGGCCCGAGCGGTCGAACACGGACTGCGCGTGGGTTTACGGTTCGAATCTCTGGACTCTGACCGAGTGGACCTTGTAGGGGCTCTCTCAGTCATCCTCCCGAGGCCTTCCTTCGCCCAGGACTACATTGAGGGGCGCGCGCTTCTGGAAGCCCACAAGCATCTGTTGCCCAACGATCCTGTGGAAGCGTTCCACGTCTCCGGAGGCGCCAGACCCGCTTCAGACCCCGAGGAGATCGGCAACGAACCTACCGGTTACGTGCCGCCAATTTCCGAACGGTCGCTTAAGGAATATTACGACCTTGCCCTTAAGCAAGGTTTGTTCAAGGAAGCGATTCAGACCCTTAGGCTCGGCACTCCCGCACAGGAAATCGCGAGAATCGTTGTGCCCCGAGTCTATGACTCGGAAGAAGAGATCGCCGAGTGGCGCGCGCATTATGTTTGCGCGTTGCGCGCGTTTGCCGAACAGGATTATGAACCGGGCGAGGCCTTTAACGCCCTTAGCATGCACCGCACAGCGAGCCTGGCCTATCAGGGCATGGATGATAGGGAAATCATGATCGAGAACGGAAAGATCATGAGCGCGGTTACAGAGAAGGCTTTCCCGGAGTTCGTTCAACCTATCCCAAAGCGAAAACGCAACGGGAAGATTCGTGTTGGATACCTCAGCGCCAACATGCACGGCAGCAACGGCTGCCGGTGGTCCCTGGGGTGGCTTGCAAACCATAGCCCGGAAATTGAGACATTCGCGTTGAACGTTGGGACTGTTCAAGACAAGATCAGCAGGCAGTTTCGGGCCGGGGCCGATCACTACTTCCACCTCATTCGATCGATTCCCGAAAACGCGCGGTTCATTAAGGCATTGGAATTGGACTGCCTGATCTTCACCGACATCGGACTTCACGGTTTCAACACGAGCTACGCAACCATGCGCCTGGCGCCTATCCAGGCAACCGCTTGGGGCCATCCGGTCACTTCCGGTTATCCGGCAATTGATTTTTATCTCTCCTCGGAGCTGATGGAACCGCCCAATAGCCAGGAGCACTACTCGGAGCGCCTGGTCCGCCTTCCCAATACCGGGCTGTGCTATCCGGATTTGGAGGATTTTCCAAGAAAGACGCGGTCCGAATTTGCACTTTCCGAGACCGGCCCACTCATCGTCAACGTCCAAACCAAGCCGAAACTCCTGCCCCAGCACGATCATCTATACCGAGAAATAGGCGAAAAGGTAAAGCCGCGAATCGTGTTTATTGAAGGGGTCCAACCCTGCGACACGATTGTTACAAAACGAAGAATGGAAAGGGCGGGGGTTCGATCGATTTGGCTGCCGCATCTTAATCGCCCGGATTTTCTCGCTTTGCTCGCCCTCGCCGACGTTTCGCTCGATCCTCCGCTCTGGTCAGGGGGAAACACCACGATTGAGGCTTTAGCACTTGGAACGCCGGTCGTAACCCTTCCCGGTCCGTTCATGCGCGGCCGCCACAGCCTTGCATTTCTAAAACAAGCGAACGCCGAGGGCCTAATTGCCGAGAATGAAGAGGATTATGTTTCTTTGGCGGCTGACTTCGAACGACAAAGGGATGCGATGAAGAATGCCGAGCCGGAGGCGCTGTTTAACGACGGGGCGCCAGTTGGGTTCTTGGACGAGTTTTTTAGAAATTGCTTCTAGACTTCACTTAGTTTTTCTCGTAGCCTTGGACCTTCTCGTTCGCAAATGTCCCCGCAAGCAAAAGCCAAAAAACCCAAAGGTGAACAGACCCGCCAGCCAAGGAAACAGCGGTCGAAATGGATTCTTCAGCGGAGATGCCTCAATCGGCACGTTGACGATAAGGTCTTCGCTTGCCCTAAGCGGCAACCTTCCAAGCTCTCTTCCCTTTTGATCCACCGCCAGCGTATAACCAGCGACGCCGACCGCACGACTGGCAGCCCCGTCTCTATAGCCCTCCAAGTGGCCGCAGAGGCGAGTTGTTGGGGTGCATTGGTTCCCATATACCAATCGTCGATAGACATGCCGGCTAACAGCTGGGCCCCCTTTTCAGCCTGCTTGTGAGCGACATCATAGAAAAGGCCTTCAAAGCAGAGCATGGGACCCACCGTAAGGCTGCCAAGATGCAGAGGCGTCACGTCTTGGCCGGGAGTCAAGTCGCCACCTGGAAGGTTGAACTTGTCCAGAAAGGGCAGCAGCCCCCGGCCGGGCACATATTCACCAAACACTACCAACCGCGTTTTGTCCGCATAGCTCCAATTTTGGCCATCGTAAAGAAACGCAGTTTGATATGACGGGTTGGAGCCTCTCTGTCCGCCGAACAGGATCGGCAGATCGTGCCGCAAGGGGAAGGGAGGGTTGGGCGGGAAATTCGGTGGCCCCAATCACCCCTTCCGGCAACACTAAAAGCGCCGCATGCGCGGCCTCGGCCGAAGACTCCAACGAATCGATCCTGCGGGCCAGTTCGGCATCGCGAGTTTGCCGATCGCCAAATGCCATATCAAAGCCAGGCTGTCCAATCGCTATGGGTACCTGCTTTGCAGCTACCGGCCTCAAATACCAGCCGATGGAAAGCATTGGAAACACGCAAGCCACAATCGCATAGCCGGAGCGAATCCGCCGTTGCAGAAGCAAGCACACAACGACCACGTTCACAAGGCAAACCCAAGCGCTCACTAAATACTGAGTGCCGAAAAACGCCAATTGCGTCCAACGCAGGATAGCGCGCCAATGGAGTGGACAACAAAAACCAGGGAAAAGCCAGGCCGGGAATGAACGAGCGTCCTATTTCCACGCCCGCCCACACGAGAGGAATCGCCCATACGTAGCCTCGCAAGAAAGCTCCTCGAACAAGCACCCCAATGAAAGCGAAATAGAATGCGCCCAGAAACCCGCACAAGACCCAGGGAACCAATGAAAGGCCGAAGCTTCCAGTCCATTTTTGGACCAGAGAAATGACCCAAAACATCTGGCCCAAAACCACTATCGCTCCCAAAAGGTAGCTCGTCCAAAAAGCGGACCTTAAGGATGCGCGGTTTAGAGCCAAGAACCAGGGGACCAACGCAACAAAAACCAGCACCCTGACGTTAAAGGGTGGGAAAGCGAGTAAATAAAGAAGCGCGCTAACTACGGAGGCAAGCGGGAGACTAATCGGCCGCTTGACCAGAAGTCTTGTCCTTGATTACGGCCTCTGTATGCACGGTCTCGTTGCCAACTTTTGCATCCAGGCCAATTTGCTTCGTTCCCTTCGTGGGGCCCCATGGCTTGAAACCTATGGCCATTACGTGGATAGTCCCTGATTGCTTTGAACCAATGGTAAACGGACTATGCCACTTAGGATCGTTTAGAGATCCGTCATAGGGCCTTAGTTCGAAAGGATTCATTCCATTGACCTTCAACCAGAGTTTTCCGTTGGTTAAGGAGCCTTGCATGTCGTTGACAACAACGACATCGCCCACCAAGTGAGTCACCCCTTTGCGATCCTGAACCAGCGAAAATTTGACGGACTGCACAAAAAAGGTCAAGTTATCAGCGTTTGAAGCAGCCAGATCGTCGCCCGAGTTGCCGCCGATGGGATACAGCTCAGCCTTTAGGGTGGTCGGATTCATATCGGCCCCCTGCGTCCACATTCGGTGCTGAGTTGCCAATCTGGGACGCATAAGGTTGCAGAGAACCGCCGGCGCCTCGCGTTCCGTAGTTGGCAGGAGATGGCAACTCCGCCCCGCGATTTCCGGACGGCGGATAACTGGTTAACGTCACTGCGTGGCTTTGGGGCGCACCATACTGAGTGGGCTGCACCGTCCAACCCATGTCCTGTGCTGAGCTGCCGGGACCAGGTCCATTTCCGGCGCCTAACCGAGGTCTCGAGTGTGAAAATCCTAATACGGCAAGCCCTAAAATGCAAACGATGCCAAAGATCGCGTAGTAGGGCGTCGGGCTCGCCTCGTCATCCGTTTTCAGGAAATGGTAATCGCCGCGCTGCTTATTATTAAATACCGAAGGCTTGTCATCGAACGGCCTCTTGCACCATACGCAAGAACCAACCGAGTCGCTCTCCATCTGGCACCAATTGCAATAAGGCATGGATTTTGCTCCGTCTTAAAAAAGAGACTTACAGGAATCTCTTTCGGTTCCTTATTCTACGGAGTTTATATGCAAGAAAGCAAAAAAATGAAGATGGAGGGAGCAATTCCATGCCCCGACCTCCGTTTCCACTATCCCTAGTGTCTCCACCAACGTAGAGTTATACGAATAATGGAGCCTAATTGTTCATTGGTCCTTGCTGTAGACGACCTTTGCCTTGGCTTGAATATCCTTATAGATTTTGCCCTCAGTCTCGGCCAGGAAGCGCTTCCTCAGGTCGTCAAGATCGGCTCCGGTGACCTCCGCTCCGTGCGCCTCCACCTTGAAAATCTGTATTGCAGCCGGCGTCTCGACCGGTTTTGAATACTCACCAACCTTTAGCTGATTCAACGCGTCTCGAGCGCTTGGAGGAAAGGCGTCCATCGGTCTCCAACCGATGTCGCCATCGTTCTTGAGAACGTTCGGATCCGTAGTGACCGAGGTCAGTATGCTGTGCCAGGAGCCGCCTTTCTGCAACTGTCCATAAGCGTCAAGCGCTTTAGCGCCCTGGGTTTTCATTAGATCGGGCTTTTTTCCGGGAGTGTCAAAAACCAGGGTGGCAACTTTCACCCACTCTTTCGGCTTAAAGTCCAGCATGTCGATTTTCTCCAACAATAGGAGGGTTTTCATGTGCAGAAAGAGTCTTGCTCCCGTGTAGGAATGCGCCGCCAGCATATCGTCAATGGTCTTGCCAGGAGGGACGGTGTTCTTCATCTGGTCGTACATCTGCTCCAATCTCTGGTTAACCTCATCGTCGGTTACCGTGACCTTGGCGGCGTCGGCGGCCTGCTTCAAGATTTGGTATTGAACGAAGTCTTCTTCGATTTGGTGGTGGAAGATCTGCCAAACCAAAGGTTCGACCTCGCCCGCCTTAATTGACGCCCGTTAACCGTCGCAATCACGTCGTCGGAAGCAGGAAGTTTTGGCGGTTCTGTTGATGGCAGAGCCGGCAAGGGCCTGACACCACTTTGCGCGAATAGCGCGATCGCAAGAATTGGCAAAGCAATCATTGTTCTTCTCCGTCAGCGGGGCACAACTTGAGCATCTAACAAGGCCATGAGCACTCGATCCGCAGTTAACCCCTCCACCTCAGCTTCGGGGCGCAGCAAAATACGATGCCGAAGCACGGGCAGACTTAGTTCCTTGACGTCATCAGGGATAACAAACGCTCGCCCCCTCAGTGCCGCCATCGCTTTCCCACAGTTGAGAAGCGCAATTCCGGCCCTTGGGGAACCGCCCACCAAAATATCGTTAGATCTTCGGGTCGCCTTCACAATTTCGTAAATGTAGTTAAAGATCTTGTCTTCCACCACCACTTGGGCAACTTCACGCTGCATATCCGCCAACTGCTGAGATGTAACCACAGGCTGGATTCCAGCCGCCTCCAAGCTCTGAGGACGGAAACCGGCGTGGTGCCTCTTCAAAACGTCCACCTCCGCCGATTCGGTTGGATAATCGACGAGAACCTTCAGCAGAAAACGGTCTTGCTGAGCTTCGGGCAGAGGATAGGTGCCTTCAAAATCGATCGGGTTCTGTGTTGCGAAAACGATAAAGGGGGGTGGCAGTTGCTGTGGTTCGCCGTCGATTGTGGTACGCCGCTCTTCCATCGCTTCGAGAAGGGCCGCTTGCGTTTTGGGGGGCGTGCGATTGATCTCGTCCGCAAGCAGAATGTTCACAAAAATCGGGCCCTTGCGAAGCGCGAACTCCCCCGTTTTTTGGTCGAAAATCGTGGTGCCGATGACGTCGCTCGGCATCACGTCCGGTGTGAACTGAATGCGCCCGTAGCCCAGATCCAAGCTCCGAGCAAGAGTTCTCACAAGCAAAGTCTTTGCGACTCCGGGAACTCCTTCCAAAAGCACATGCCCGTTTGCCAAAACAGCAATCAGCACCTGCTCAATCACCGCTTCCTGGCCCGCAATCGCTTTTGAGATTTCAGTTTTTATGTTTTCAGCGAGATCCGCAACGCTCATATGCACCACCGCATCGAGCAAATCTGATGCGAACTCGGAAATCGTACCCGACTAACCCAGTTAAAGAACGACCTGAAAGCGCTGGAATTGGCGCGCCAAGTTTCCGGCCCGTCGCTCGTCACTCGTCGCCTGTCACCCGAATCGAGTAACTTAATACAATGCTTCTGGGTGTGGTGATCGCTGTCGTCCAAATGCGGCTGGTGACGGCCAGCATTGACACCGGAACAGTCCTTAATAGCTTCCGGCCGGAAAGTGCCTTTGGAGGCTGCATCGACGGGCAGGACAAAGGCGATGTCGCCCGGTCGTTTTTGCCCGAAAACGTAAAGCTTATGCGCACCGCCGGGCTCCGGTCCTTGTCCTACCGCCTGCGAACAGAACTTGCTTGCGAGGCATTTCATTGGAATCCTCGAGGGACTTGGAGCGATCCGGCACGCCAATGCGGCTATTGGATCTCTAACAAGGAAAGCCCGAGTCCGATTCTTGAAGCCTACGGCTATCGATTGCCTCGCAGGGGCGACACGATCGACCAAGCAAACAACGACGGATATTCCCGACTCGATGATGGGAGCCTTAACACCTTTTGGAAGAGCAATCCCTATCTCGATCCGGCGTACTCCAAGGATCTGGAATCCGAACACCCCCAATGGGTTCTGGTGGACCTTGGGCATCCGGCCAAGGTCAACACTTTGATCATTTATTGGGCCGAGCCTTACGCAGTTCGATATCGCGTCGAATTCTGGCTAGGCGACAACAACCAGAAGGGCGCGGACGCCGACGGCTCTTGGGAACCGGCCTGCCGGTTGAACGATCATGGCCGCGGAGGAACTGAGACCGTCGCTTTGGAATGCAGGGCCCGAGTCCGGTTCATTCGCCTATGCCTGCTCAAATCCTCACATACTGCGCCGCCGACCGATTACCCTGACCCCCGAGATTCTATGGGGTTCGCGATTCGCGAAATTGAGCTGGGCCGAACTCACCATGGCCGCTTTCAAGACGAGATAGTGCATTGCCAAAGCAATTCGCAAACCGTTTTCTATACGTCGTCTACGGACCCATGGCATAGTGCTTCGGACATGGACCCCAATGTCGAGCAGCCTGGATTCGATCTCATGAGCCAAAGCGGCTTGACGAACGGCCAACCCGTGCTTGTCCCGGTTCCCGCGCTGTATGACACACCGGAAAACGCGGCCGCCGAAATCTCTTACCTAAAATCGAGGGGCGTCAAGCTGCGCGGCATCGAAATTGGCGAAGAACCGGATGGGCAGTGCGTTACCGCCGAAGACTATGCCTGTCTCTACACTCAATTTGCCCGCGCGATTCGAAAGGTGGAACCTGAAGTTCCAATCGGCGGGCCATCGTTTCAGTCAACGGAGCTCGATTATCTCGCCTGGCCGGAAGGCCCATCAACGGGTCTTTGGATCACAAAATGCCTCGCTTTCTTGCATGCCCACAAGGCCGCCGATCTGTTCCAGTTCTTAAGCTTTGAGTGGTATCCGTTCGACGAAATAAGAGGAGACCCCGAGCGTCAGCTCCAAGAAGCACCCCTGCTTCTGCGGGATGCATTGCAGCGCCTGATCGAAGGCGCCGGCGCCCAAATTCCCAGGGTTCTTAGCGAGTACGGGTATTCCGCTTTCGCAGCGCCCCAGGAAGTCGATTTACCAGGCGCAATCTTGAATCTTGACAGCGTAGGGGAGTTCTTGGAAATGGGAGGCGATGCCGCCTATCTTTACGGTTACGTGGCCAACACGCCAATCGCGGAACGCTATGGACTCTACGGGAACCTCATGATGTTCGAAGCGGACAAGTCGGGCGCCGCGCGATTCAAGCTTCCAACCTATTACGCGGCTAGAATGATGACCGAAGACTGGTGTAGTGATGAGTCTTCACTTCACTCACTTGTTCGAGTTTCGTTGTCCGGCCGGGAGAACAAGAAATTGTCTGCTTACGCTGTTCGAAGGCCGGATGGGAAGTCCGCGCTGCTGGTTCTCAATAAGAGCAAGGATTCTAGCTGCCAATTGCGAATTGAACAAAATGGCCGGCCTTGGAACGAAGTGCAAGCCGTTCAATATAGCCCTAAAAACTATAAATGGCTTGCTGAAGAAGAGAACAGCAGGCCGGACTTCTCAGACCCTCCGGAGCGATTTGCGCAAAGGGGGTCTCTTACTCTGCCACCGTTTTCAATCACTGTAGTGACACCCGGCGGTTCCCATCCAAGCTCCAGAGAAGCGGGTACAAACTAACAAAGTGATCGAGGTCGTTCACCTCACCAAGGATTACAAAAAATTCCGCGCAGTTGACGACCTTAGCTTGGTTCTCAAACCGGGGGAAATCGTGGGCCTGCTAGGGCCCAACGGCGCGGGAAAAACCACTGCGCTTCGTTGCATGGCAGGCATTTTGCGCCCAACGCAGGGGACCGTTCTCATAAACGGGCACGATATTCTTCGTGATCAGGCAAGCGCCAAAGCAGGCCTCGCCTATGTCCCGGAAGTTCCTTCTCTCTATGAACTTCTTACCGTGGATGAGCACTTGCAGTTCGTCGCCATGTGCTTCAACGAAATGGATTATTACAAGGAAGTTGGAGACGGATTGCTCAAGCGCTACCACCTTCTTGAAAAGCGCATGGACCTTGTGGCCACGCTCAGCAAGGGCATGCGACAGAAGCTGGCGGTGGCATGCGCATTCATCCATCGGGCAAACGTCCTCCTGTTTGACGAGCCCGTTATCGGCATCGACCCGGCGGGAGTTGTGGAAATGAAAGCCGAACTCATCCGGGCGCGAGATGCCGGCTGCTCCATCCTCGTTTCCACGCACTTGCTCGACACCGCGGAAAAACTCTGCGACCGTGTGGTGATTCTTTCCCGTGGCAAAAAGGTCGCTGAGGGCACCCTTGGTGAACTTCAATCCTTAAGCCACATGGAGGGCGAAAGCCTTGAAGACGTCTTTCTGAAACTAACCGATGAATCCGTGGAAGCCCCTCCTATTCCTGACCTTTAGGACCACTTTGAACGGCCTGAAGAGGTCTCTCACGTCGCCCATCCGTGTGATTTACCTCCTGTTCTTCTTCGGCTACTACGTTTTTCTAATTAACCGATTCGCAGTCATCGTCGCCGGGTCGCCCCACATAACTCTTCCCTCCTCCCTGCAGGCAAGATTTGCTTTTCCGCCTTTGGATCTCGTGGACGCCATCGCGTTCGCGTTCTTCACTGCAGGCTGGTTGATCATGCTGGTGGCGCTGACATCCAACCAAAACCCGATGAGGCCCGCGGACGTGGACGTGCTCTTTCCCACGCCGGTCTCGCCAAAAGCTGTTCTGGGCTTTCGGATCGTTCGCGACTATTTCTTCACCCTGTTAACGCCCTTGTTTGTCGCCCTGCTTGGAATGAGAGCTTCGAAAATGGGTTGGGAGGCTCTGTTTCGCGGCATGCCCCACGCCGAGTACTCGGGTCTCGTGCTGCGGGCAATGACCGTGAGCTGGCTGCTCATGGCCCTATGCTTCGTCGCCATCGTGCACGCGGTGAATCTGTATGTTAACAGGAGCGATCGGAACGGCGACCGAAATCGACTCTTGCTCAACCTGATTGTCTCGGTTTACCTCTTAGCATTTATTGGATTCCTCGTCTACTGGTTCAAACAGTATCCGGGCATTCAGAGTGCGATTACTTTGGCGGATTCGCCGGTCTTTCGGGCCGTTATGTTTCTGCCAACGTTTGCCTGCGAGCTCACGATGGCGCCATTCCGAGCAGACCTTAGGGCGGGGGTCCTTGGTGTCTTCGGTCTCGTTTCCGTGATCCTTCTTGGGCTGCGAATAGCCTTTAGCCAGATTGATTGGTTCTATGACGAATGCGCGGTCAAAGGATTTGCAATGGACACAACGAAGTCCCTGCAGCGAAAAGGAGATATTGCGGGCGTCATGGCGGAGCGGGCGAGAGCCGGTCAATATCGCGTTCACCGTAAACCGTTGGCAAGCAAGTTGAACCTACGCGGTGGGTGGGCACTCGTTTGGAAGGAGCTGATCGTTCAGCCGCGCACCCTTAAGTTCTTCATCATTTTGATGTTCGTTGTAGAGCTTGGGCTCTCCTTGGCCGCGGCTTTCATGGGCCAGTTGCCCTCGGCCCAAAGCATGCCCGGCGGCATGCTCATGTTCGTCCAAGGCTCCTTCACGTTCATGATATCAACGGTTATCGGACAAACCGGCTTTAACGAGGTCCTCCGGCGCGTGGACATTGAAAAGGCACTTCCCTTTTCTTCGTCTGAAATCGTGTTCAAGGAAGTGATTGCGCGTTCCTTGATCGGCAACGCAATCTGCTGGCTCGGAGCGCTCGGTTTTTTCTTGATCAACCCATACGGATGGCAATACGCGCTTGCCAGCGCAATTTCCACACCTGCGGCTTGCACCGTGCTCTTGGCCGCAATGTTCTTCGTCACGGTGCTGTTTCCGGATATGGATGACTCCACCCAACGCCAGTTTCGCGGAATCGTAACGATCTTCGCCTTTGCCGCGAGCGGGTTTATTCCCCTCCTCGCGTTTGTTGTCCTTGCGATTGCGAAAGTGCCGATAATCTTTTGTTCGCTTGCCAGCGCGGTAACTAGCTTAGGCGTTACCTGGCTTCTGATTTCCATCTCAGCCAACATCTATAGCTCGTTCAACGCAAGCGAGTAGTCCGGGCTAAGCTGCGATTCCGCCGGTCTTTCCTTCGATTTGACGATAATGCGTCACGCAGTTGCGGCCGGCTTGTTTGGATGCATACAGCGCAGCATCGGCGCGACGGATCAAGGAAGCGGGATTGTCATTGCCGCCCTTATAGGTGGCGGCGCCGAAGCTCGCGGTAATCGCACGGCTGGGCCACACTGCGTCCCCAATCGCTTTTCTAAACCTCTCGGCCGCTTCTTCGGATTGCTCCTGATTGTAGCCCGGCAAGACGACGGCGAACTCTTCGCCGCCATAGCGGGAAATCGATTCGCCGGTTCTTGCGACGCGGCGCAACGTGTTGGCGACCTCTTTTAGAACCACGTCACCCGCAGGGTGGCCAAAGGTGTCGTTGAACTGCTTGAAGTTGTCCACGTCCAGCAACAGCACGGAAAGCTCGTGGCCGTTTTCGTGGGTCTCGGTATACACCGCTTCCAGCTCTTCCTGAAACCGGCGGTGGTTCCAGAGGCCGGTGAGACCATCCGTAATCGCCAGGAGCGCGAGCCGCTCATTGGCGCTTTCCAGTTCGGCCTTCTGCTGCTCGATCTGTCTGGCCGCATTCTTGCGCTCGGTGATATCCAGGTTAGCGCTGATCGCACCGAGAACTTCGTTATTGGGGCCGCAGAGCGGAAAGAGGTTGCATACCATGTGGCGCTCTTCGCCTACTGCCGGGCGAAAAACCCATTCCAAGCTCTCAAACGCTTCGCCTGCAAAAACTCTCTGGACAAGCTCCGGCGCCCAAAAGCCGTCAGTAGTGCTCTCGAAGGTTTCCCAAACAAACGTGAGGAGGGCCGCGTGGGCGGGGACACCAAAAATGGTTTCCGCGGTTCGATTCCACTCATGCAAAAGGCCGTTCACGTCGAAGGTAAAGCACGCCATGGGCATCCCGTTGAAGAGTTCCTCGAACCTTCGCGAGGCAACCATGAGGTTGCTGTTGGCTACCTTCAGTTTGTCGCCCGCCTTCGTCAGCTTTTCTTTCTGAAGCTGAAGGCGTGTTTCCGTCGCGATGATGCGCTTTCCAACTTTGAGTCTCGCAAACAGCTCTTCTCTATCGAGCGGCTTGGTGAGAAAGTCGTCAACGCCGGCTTCAAAAGCCTCGAGACGGTCGGCCCTCTGGCCTTTTGCACTGAGCAGAATCACGTAAACATAATCGCCGCCGCGATTACGGATTTCTCCGCAAAGGCTGACGCCATCCATCTCGGGCATCATCCAGTCGGAAATCACGACGCGGTGGTGGTGCTCGTCGAAGAGCTCGATGGCTTTGACGCCATTCTCCGCGTGATCCACCTCGTGGCCACGGTGCTCCAACACCTTGCGCAAAAGCAAAGCGGACACCGGGTCGTCTTCAACGATGAGAATCCGCAGTTCGGCTTCTTCTTCTAAATCTAAGGATTCGAACTCCAACTCCACTTCCCGCAAATAGAAATAGCTCCTACCGGACACCGGTCCATCTGGCCCGGCAGGAGATCGGCTACCCAAGCCCTCCGTGGCTCGACTGCAACCTATAGATGAATACTTGGCGGGCGGGTTGATATCCCAGACGGGCACTCCTACCAGGTTTTACCGGCGTCAGCCTCTTTTGACCGGCAAAAATAGGTTCGTTTCGAGCTTCTCTGCCGGAGTGTCCATCGGATTGTTGAGATACTGCTCATAGGAGAATCCGGATTCCTCGGCCGTATAACCGCTCTGCGGAAACCAAGTCCCCATGAATTCATTCCATGCCCCGGGCAAACCTTGGTATGGCCCAACGTAATGGGCACAAGCACAAAATTGAGCGGGCAGGTTTCGAATGGTAAGGCCCTCCGCTTCCAACGTGTAATCGCCGGGAACAACGACGCACGCATCCGACTGCAACTCTTCTGCCGCGTGCTTGCCGGGATCCATGTAGAAGATCGCAATCGCGCCGCGGATCGGGATTTGCAAGGGCCCGGCAGTCTGCATCAGCTTGTCGAACACCGGCCCAATCTGCGGATAGGGGCCCGTATGGCGCATGGCCACTACACGCATGGGATCTGTCTCTCTTACCGAATATTCCATCTCATTCCTCCTCATCCATGCAGTGGATCACGCTTCGCCAGTCCACTGCGGCACTACGTCCTGGACTAACCCAAGGCTTTGGAGGATCCTTGCCACCACCGTGTCCGCAAGATCTTCCAAAGACTTAGGCTTGTGATACCACGCTGGGCAAGCCGGAAGAATCGTAGCTCCGGCCTCCGCCAGTTGAGTGAGGTTCCTCAGCATGATTAGGTTCCAAGGCATTTCGCGCGGCACCAGGATAAGCTTGCGCCCCTCTTTGAGGCATACATCCGCCGAGCGCGTCACCAGGTTGTCGCTGATCCCGTTCGCAATCCGCCCCACGGTTCCCATCGAGCAAGGAACGATGACCATTCCGTCATGAACAAATGACCCGCTGGCGGGCGGAGTGAAATAATCCCGGTCTCCAAGCAGTTCGATCTGAGGAAACTCCTCGCCGAGCCAACTCTTCGTGCTCCAGTTCTCTCTGTCGAGCGAGATGTCCAGTTCTGTTTTGGCAACTTGAACCGCCTGATCGCTCATGGTGAGCAGGATACGATCATAATGCCGAACCGCTTGTTTCAGAAACCGCTGAGCGTAAATTGCCCCGCTTCCGCCCGTGATACCGACTACAAGAACCTTGTGCATGGAACCTGCTGAATCCTACCTTCAAGCAGACAAGTCAGGCTCGACACCTGGGGAACGAATTTGCGAAAGCCCCTTAGTCCAAATCCTGTTCCGTCAGGGGAAACTTTACGATCCCGGGTGTCGCGAGAATCTCGTCCTGATCCCCATCAAACTCCTTTTTGAAATTGTGAAAGTGCGGGTACGGGATTTCGCACGAGCCAGGTGTGAGGCCCTCGGCCACGAGGATTCCCTCGAAGAGCTCCCGCTCACCATAAAGGTAGAGCACATTGTGATGATCGTAAACGACCTGAGCCTCATTTGCCTCGCTTCGGATCCATACATCGTGCCTGGCGTCCTGTTCGAAGAAGTCGCGATACCGATTCATGAAGCGGGAAACGGCTCCAAAATCGAGCTTAGAAGGCCAAACATAGCGGCCCTCGGAATCTTCATCTGCGGCCAACAAGGCATAAAGGATTTCGTAGGGCGGCGGAAGGTTGGACACCAACTTCAGGACCAAATCGACATGCCCGGCCGACACCGTCGCCAAGATTCGGTCCGGCTGCAACTCGTAAACGTTGGGATAACGATAGTGAGGGTGTGAATCTTCGGACGTCAGATGGGCCCCTAACTGTTCCTTCAGAACTCCAAACTTGGGTCTCGCCGACTCTGCTTCCATGTTTAGCATAATATCCAAATATCAGGTTCGCTTTGAAAACGCACACTTAGTCCTTCCACTGGGCCATGCTAAAATTGCCGGCATGCAGAAGATCAGTCGTCGTGTCTTCGGGGCGCGTGCTGCCAGTGCAGCCGCAGCACTGGCGGTTCCTTCGGTATTGCTAGCTCAAGCGCAGACGCCTGCCGAACCTGATCCGGTTGTCACGGACGCCGAGATAGACGACGTTCAAAAGAAGCTCGCCAAGCCGCTGGGCGACGACGCGAAGAAAATCCTGAAGGCCGATCTGGCTTCCCAGAAGAAAGACACCGCCGCCCGGCTAAAGGTCAATCTCCCGGAACAAAGCGAACCCTGTTTCATCTTCGTTTCGACTCCCAAAAAACAGGCAGGCAAGGACGACGGTGACGTATCATGATCGATTGCTATTCCAGCATCACCGACCTCAGCAGGGCTCTCCGAAAGAAGGAAATCAGCTCCACAGAGCTGACTCAGATGTACGTCAAGCGGCTCAGCACCCTGGGCAAGGAATACAACTCCATTGCGCAAATGACGGAGGGTCTCGCCTACGAGCAGGCGGCTCTTGCCGATCATCGGATGGAAGACACCAAGAACCCGCTCAACGGCATTCCATATGGCGCGAAGGACCTTTATGCCACAGCCGGAATCCCTACAAGGTGGGGCTCTCCCGGTCATGAAGATCAGGTCTTTGATCATGACGCCACCGCGATATCGAAGCTTCGAGACGCGGGCGCGGTACTCATCGCCAAGCTCGCGATGATCGAACTCGCGGGAGGCGGAAACTACGACGTCGCCAATGCCAGCATCAGCGGCCCCGGCCACTGCGCATGGGATAAGACCCTTTGGGCAGGAGGCTCCAGCACCGGCTCCGGTTCGGCAACCGCTCTAGGGGCAGTCGGGTTCAGCCTCGGCAGCGAAACCAGCGGAAGCATCATCTGCCCGAGCGCGTTCAACGGCGTTACAGGTTTGCGCCCTACCTATGGCCGCGTGAGCCGCTACGGCTGCATGGCTTTGGCGTGGACGCTCGATAAGCTCGGCCCGATCTGCCGCTCTGCGGAAGACTGCGGTCTCGTGCTGGATGCGATCTCCGGCTACGATGAAAAGGACCCCAGTTCGATCCGCGAGAAGCTAAATCTCCGCAGAAAGGGCGGAAAGATGAAGATCGGGCTCCTCAAAGAAGCTTTCGACAAAAATAAAGCCGCGGAATGCGAAAAGGCTTATCACAACGCCCTCGATGTTTTTCGCAAGCTCGGCCATGAAACCGTGGAAGTCGCCTATCCCGATCTCCCGTATGATTTGGCGACAGGCATCATCGTGGACGCGGAAGGAGCGAGCGCCCACGAGCACTTCGTTCGAAGCGACCGGCTGGACAAGCTGGTTGATATCAACCAAGTAGCAGGCATGGCCGCCGCCCTCCAGCGGCCGGCGGTGGACTATCTTTGGGCGATGCGAATGCGAACCGAGGCGCTGAAAGCGAATGCTATTTGGGACAAGTGCAACTGCGTGTTCACTCCGGTCTTCTATCACAAGTCCGTTCCCATTGAGGGCTCTTTTGCCAAGAGCTTTGACAATATGGGTGGGGCAAGCGGGCCCGAGAATCTCCTCGGCTGGCCGGCATGCGCGTTCCCCATCGGCTTCGAGGAAGGCGCGCCGCTTGGAGCGAACATTCTTGCGCCGTGTACGCGAGAAGACATCTGCTACCAGCTGGCGATGGAATTCCAGAAGAATTCCGATTTTCATCTGAAACGCCCGGTCCCAGCGTAGACCTGGAGTCGCACCCGCACCCGCGTGAGGACCTTGAAATCCATGCGCTCCGGCAGTCTCTCCATCCAGCAGGCTCATGAGCATGTTGGTCAGTTCCAGACGCGGTTTTTAAGAGCCGGCTGCACCGCACATCGGATACTTTTTCTAGTTCACTTGCATGTGTCCCGATTTATGGTGACCCGGTCTTTAGCCAGTTTTCCGTCAGACTGAGAGTAGGTGGGGCAACCCACAAAAGGGAGAAAACATGAGCAAATTCAATTCACTTAACGACCTCTTCATTGACGAAATTGCGGACTTACTGAGCGCAGAGAAGCAGCTCGTCAAAGCGCTGCCGAAAGTTGCCGAGGCAGCCAGCAGTAAGGAGCTCAGCTCGGGGATCAAAGCACATCTTGAGCAGACCAAGGGTCACGTCGAACGCTTGAACCAGGTGTTCGAGATCATTGGCGAAAAGCCCCACTCGAAGACCTGCGAGGCCATGAAGGGCCTTATCGAAGAGGCTGATGAGCTAATAAAGGAGGGTGGAGATTCCGCGGTACTCGACGCCGGCATCATCGCATGCGCTCAGAGAGTTGAACACTACGAAATCGCTGCCTATGGCTGCGTTCGGACTTATGCGAACCTTCTGGGCTACTCCGAAGCCGAAGGGCTCCTTCAGCAGACACTCGACGAAGAAGCCGAAACCGACCGAAAGCTCACCGATATGTCCGAGCAGATCAACTCGGATGCGCTTGCCGGAGCAGGCACTTCCGGCCGCTAGTTCGCGACCACTGCATTTCTCCATTTGCCGCCTCGCTTGATGCAGGCGACAAATGGAGCTATTTGATTCGGGAGTCGATCATAAGATCTAGAAGGGCCCGGTCGACATCGTAGCCCTTGTGGTTTTCGAAAACTGCCCCTGGGCGGGCATGGCCGATGATACCGAATGGGCCTTCAAAGTTCCACATTCCATAGCCGAAGCCAAGCTCGCGAAACACCGAAAAGAGATCTCGGAACCAGCGCACAGCCACATCCTGGGGCGTCTTGTCGTAACAGCCGAACTCTCCCACAAACACTGGCCTGCCTTCATCTCGAATCTGCACCCAGGGCTCATAAACTCAAGGATCGTCGCGCGATCCCAACATTTGCTCATCCAAATAGAACCGGGATAAGTCGGCGGCGGCATGCCTTGGCTGCCGCTCCACCAATCGGCCTGATAATGGCTAACCGTCATCGGCTGATAACCGCGGCAGCTTTGGGCAACATCCAAATCGGCTAGCTCAGGGACAGTGAGGTTCCCGCCTTCTAAGCCGTCGATGATCAGCGCCCGATCCGGATCAATCGCCCAAATCGCCGCACATGCCCGGCGCATGATCGCCTCATGGTTCTTCCGGGTCATGCCGTACTGGCCGACATCCGGAGGCTCATTCAGCAGGTCAAAACTAAGTCTTGAATTGGAAACCCCTCGATACCTCTCGGCAAATCGACTCCAAATATGCACGAACCCATCCTGCGCAACAGAATCTACCCAGAGGTTGTGCTTTTCCAGATCGTTGCCGTTGATGCAATATCCAGGCGCCCGGTGGATGTTGAGAGAAAGGTGCATGCCGAATTCGGTGCAAGCCTCCAAATAGGAATCCAAGCATGAGAAAACCGACTCGTCCGGATGGAGGTAATCAAAATCCTTTGTCCAAAACCGATAATCGCAAGGGATACGTACAAAGTCGAACTCATACTCCGCCATGAACTCCAACGCCTTTCGATCTGGCGGCGCGGCGCTTTACCCGTCGAACTGGAAACCATCCACTGAAAATTGAAACCATACCGAGGCTTGGCCAGATCACGCGAAGAACTCACCGGCGCTCCATGCCCAGGATAAGATCGCTGCCGCTCAAGTTCAGCGGCTGGACCAATTGCCCACTTTTAACGGTGGCCGCCACTTCCTCCGAACCAACGGAATCCAAATTCCAAATCCGCAGTAGGTAGTTTCCATCCTCCAATGGCAAAGATTTCAGTTCAACGGTGGTAGCGCCGGAAGCGCTCTTGTGAATCCGAGCGATCAGCCCCTTTGAAGTTTTTGCTGCCGAAATGTCCGCCCCATGGCCAAGACCTGCGAATTCATAGGACTGTACTGTCAGCCAGTCGCTTCCCGGGTTTGAAACTATCAAATGATGCGGCCCCTGGCCGCAGTCAAACGAAAACACCTGGTTGATCGGCCTGTCCCGGTCACCTGCCGGCCAATGCTGGTCCTGCATCTGGCTTCCGTCAAGATTCACTACCAGCCCCGCCCCGGCGCGGGCCACCATTCCCACTTTGATCGCGACTTTGCCGGCGATCGGAGCAGTGAAGTTAAACTGAACCTGGTTGCCCATGTCTTTGTGGTTCGTGCCTTGAAGAAATGAGGACAACTGGCCCATCGCTTTTCCCGAATCGTCGGCTGGAAAGGTAAATGCTAACCGCTTGGAAGGGCCCCAGCCGATTCCGGGATTAAAAATCAAGTCCGAACGAGCTCCAGTTTCCAAATCTACGTGCACAGGCTTATCGTCGGGCCCCGGGGTAATGCCAATTGCCTCGATGACCGAGTGGGCTTTGGAATACTCGTCAAAAAGATTGTCTTTGACCATCCAGTCCCAATACCAATATTCGGCTGCTCCGGAATGGCCGGAAAGCAGGCTCGACCATATCGCGTCCCGAACACAGGCCCGCTGAGCCACGGGGGAGGGCGGGTTTGTACCGAGGCCACATTCGCCGTAAAAGAATGGACGGTCAGTTGGCACCGTACTTCCCTCGATCATCGCACCTACATTTGAGGGATATCCGTGGGGTTGATAATAATCCAAGCTTGATGTGATCTCCGGCCGCATTTCGGAACTGGAGGTGATCAGATGATGGTAGGGGTCGATCTCGCGCAAATAGCCGGCCATCTCTCGATGCCAATCTCCGATCACATCCCAGTGACCCAAACGAGCCGCATCCGTGTTCTCCACCTCATTGAACAGTTCCCAGGAACAAATCGCGTTCTCGTGCCCATACCGTGCCACCACATACCGAATGTAGTTCTTTGCGCGGGCTTTTGCACCGTCGCTGGTGAAGAAATCGACGGGGCTGGCCAGGAACCCTCCGTTCGCCTTGTTCCAAGGGTTGGAACTCCACATAGGGTCCACCATCGTGGCGAACTCACCATGATGAAAGAGCACCCACTGAAAATGAACGCCTGCCTTGCTTGCGGCGTCCACAAGCGCATCCCATTTATCAAACGCGCCCTGATCGAGATCTTGACCCTCCAACTTATGATCCTTAGGCCACCACGGATTTCGACCATCAAAGTTGCATGCCCAAATTCGACTCCAAATTCATGCCGGCTGCCCCCATCATCGCAAGCTGCTGAGTCATTGGTGGGCAGGAAGGATCCTGCCAGCCAAGGCTGTTGCCGATGGGCCAGTAGGGTGTACCGTCGTCAAAGGAGAACATGCGTGCAGCCTGGTCTACACGAATGAACCCTTTTGTATACTTTGTGTTTACATCCAGATTCCCGGGCAGCTTTGCCACCGCCGCTCCGTTGAGCATGACCTGAGCGTGGTAAATGCCCGGAGTTTGTGTAAGCAATACTGCCGACCAATGATTGCCGTCGTAATAGGCGAATCGCTGCTCTGCGTGGTGTCCGACCGTGAATCTAACCTGAACATCGTTGTTTTGAGCATCGTAAGGTGAGCCGAGGACCGTTAAATCGAAGTTGACCTTTTGCGGTCCATACCATTCAGCCGTGGCCGACGAAGTGACGAGGGCGAGCAACGTTGCAATGATCATCGCGGTCTCCTGAGGACTCTTCGCATACTACCTTCTTTCATTGTTGTACACAATTTTAAAATTTGTTGGCATTGCGTGTATATGTGTTGTACACTTCTCTCACGGTATGAAACCAACGAAGTCTTCAGAACGCAAGAGCTATCATGGGATAGCCTCAGACCTCACCAGCAAGATCGAATCTGGAATCTTTGCCGAGGGTTCGTTTCTACCCATCGAGAGAGATCTCATTGCTGAGTATGGCGTCACTCGCACCACGATTAGGAGAGCTCTGGCTTCCCTAGTCGAGGAAGGCCACGGACGTCTCGTTCCCAATAAGGGGGTTCTAGCAGTTCGAAAGGGCCAGGCCGCCACAAAGGCCATTGGCTTTGTTGACGGGTCAACCACCGTTCTGAGGTCGCTGTACAGCAAACTCAGCGCCTCTTTTCTCAACATCGGCTATCACCTCGTTCATATCGATTCGCAGGTGATCGGCCTTGAGAACGCACTTCTGTTCGCACATGAGCGACAGTTTGATGGAGCGTTCGTATGGTCTTTCGAAGGATTCCCTGATCCAGGCCTCATTCAGAACGTTCAAAAGTCGCTCCCCCTGGTGGTTTTGGACCACTCCTTGGGGTCGGTCGGCACTGATTTGGTCACCTTTGATTACATGCAGATGGCCCACGAGGCAGTTGAACATTTAGCGAAGTCGGGAAGAAAGCGCATCGCGGTTACGGGCATGCTGGACATGCTGGACACAACCCATCAGCGGTTCTCCGGTTATCTCCGCGGCCTCTTTGCCAATGACATCATCCCGGACGTCCGAGATTTTGTTTTCTGCTACACCAGTGGCTACCGAGAGCCGAACTACGAGCAGTTGACCCTCCGCCTCCAGGCCCTGGATCGTCCGGACGCCATTTTCGTTCTCCAGGATGAGTTCGTTCCCGGTGTGGTCGAGTGCGTTTTGGAGTGCAATCTCTCAATCCCCGACGATATCGCAATCGCGACCATCGGTGACGATGTTGTCGTAAGCGTGGGTGGCCAAGGAATTACGGCCGTTCATTGCGATTGGGAAGGTTTCGCGCAAGAAGCGATGGACCTCATGCTTCAACGGATTCGAGAGCCGGACGGCTCACGGATTTGCCTTATAGGCAAACACGAGCTTGTGCCTGGCGGATCGGCCGAGAGATTTGCGGGAAGTGCACACGCTCAAACGTATATGGTCACGCGCCGCGGAAGGGCAGGCGCCTCGGATCGATTCGTCAGCAAATAGCCAACGTTGTTAATGCTTCATCTCAATGCAGAGGAAATATATGAAAAGAAATCGTGCGTTTACACTCATCGAACTACTTGTGGTGATAGCGATCATCGCTATTCTCGCCGCAATACTATTCCCTGTCTTCGCCCAAGCTAAACTCGCAGCCAAGGGAGCCCAATCCCTTAGCAACGTGAAAGAACTGGGCCTCGCAAGTCTCATGTACGCGAATGACTACGACGACCAGTTCGTGTCCTGCTTCATGGACGACACCATAGCGGCTGTCGGCTGGCAGCAGTCCTGGGGCATGCTCACCCTTCCCTACATCAAGAGCTATGGCATCTTCTTAGATCCCACAGATAACACGTTAGTAGGCACTTCCTATAACTCGGGGCCAAAGGTGAGCTACATTGCCAATGGAATCCTGCAGTACGGAACGGACAATAACTGGGATTTTCATGGCGTCATCAACTTGAACGGCAATGGACCTTCCACGAACTGGCACCAGAACAACAATACGGTGTCGCAGACCGAAATCGCCCACATTTCGGACACCATCTTGTTCGCAACAAAAACGACAGATCTACCTGGCAGTGCCTACGGGGTAGGAGGATCGCAAGCCGGTCAGCCCGGAATCTTCGATCCGTGGGACTCTATCGAAGAGTTAGCCAGCGGAACAGATGCAAACTCCACAGGAACCGACATTGCAGGCATTACCAACGCAGTTGAATGGAGCGGGCCGCCAGATCCCACCTGGAAGGGAGCGATCTATCGCGAATACGCGGGCAAGTCTCCAGTTGTATTCACGGATGGCCATGCCAAGACGGAGGTTCCTGAAGCGATGCTGAACTGGTCCGGATACGATAACCTGTGGGGACAGCTCGCAAGAGCCGGCACCTCGAAACCCTTCATCGGAGAATGGGACGCGCTCCGAGACTAGGCAAAACCATGAGACCAGCACACTTTCCGCTGACGGTTATCCTCCTGCTAAGCCTTTCGCTGATTGGATGCAGCGGCAGCTATCAGCCGGCTGGATACACAAAAGCCGACCTCGCAAAGAGGCCGGCTCCGCCTGGATATGCTCCTCCAAAACAGAATCCGGCTGGGCCGCCACCGGGTCAATCTCAACCGCCACAAGGTCGATAGGTCGGAGGGAGCGGGGTCGTCCTCAGGACGCCCCGCTCAAACTCTGTGTCGACCTCGAATATTCACGTCGAATTCAAGCGCATGACCTCTACTAACCTCTCCACTCGATGGTTCTTCAAGGCTGCCGGCGAACTGCCATTTCATCGTCCGCAGATTCAAAGCGTTGACTGGTTACCCGCAACCATCCCCGGTCACGTTCATCTCGACTTGGTCGATAACGGCATCGTCGCCGATCCCTTTACAGACCGTCGTGAGATCGGATGCGCCTGGGTTGACGAAACAGATTGGACTTACCAAACCGAATTTTCATTCGAACCTAACCACGAACTTCCAACAAGAGTTCTTCGATTCGAAGGGCTCGACACCATTTGCGACATCTTTCTCAATGACGATCTGATCGCCAGCCACGACAATATGTTTGTCCCTCTAGAGCATGATGTGACAGGTCTCCTTAAAAATGGCACGAACTCCTTAAGAGTTGAATTCAAATTGGCCGTAAAGACCGGGCATCGAAAGGCGCAAGAAGTTCTTCGAAGAGCAAAGTTTGCCCTGGGACACCGTCTGGTTCGATGAACGCGCTTTCGTCCGGAAGGCAGGCTACATGTCCGGTTGGGACTGGGGGCCAAGACTCGTGTCCTGCGGCATTTGGAAGCCCGTACAGCTCCTTCAATACCGATCTCGCATCAAGGGCTTTCATGTCCACAATGAGCCACTCGCCAACGGCGCTTTTCGACTGCGGACCGAGACCGTAGTCGAAGGCGACGGTCAGCCGAAGATTAAGTTCGATTCCCAAACTTACCAAGGCGACATGGACATCGTCGTGGATTCACCCGAACTCTGGTGGCCAAACGGCTACGGCACGCCAACCCTCCACCAAATCTCCGCAAGCTTGGAATCCGGCCATCGGATCACAAAAAGTATCGGCTTCAGAACAATTGAGTTAAGTCGCGCGGCGGACAACCGAGGCGAAAGTTTCGACTTCGTCGTAAACGGAAAGAAAATCTGGGCAAGAGGCGCAAACTGGATTCCAAACGACTCCTTCCCTTCCCGCGTCACAGACCGGGACTACAAGCGCCAAGTCGAGACCTGCCAAGAACTCAACATGAACATGCTAAGGGTGTGGGGAGGCGGGCTCTACGAGTCAGACGCGTTTTATGACGCCTGCGATGAAAACGGCATTCTCGTCTGGCAGGACTTCCCCTACGCATGCAGCTATTATCCGGACGATGACGCCGCTTGCGCATCCGCAGATCAGGAAGCTCGTTACCAAATCGAGCGACTAAGAGAACGCGCCTCGCTTGCTCTCTGGTGCGGAAACAACGAAAACCTGGTCCTTTGGGAATCCAAGTGGGGCGGAAACGAGAAGTCTCCCACTCGTTTCTATGGCGAACGAATCTATAACGACGTGTTGCCAAAGGCAATAGCGGACCTTGACCCACAAACGCCATACGTCATTTCAAGTCCGTCAAGCGCCAAGCTTCAAACCGCCGATACAACCGGGGCAAATGAGGGCCAATATGGCGACCAGCACTACTGGGATGTCTGGCACGGCCGCGGCGATTGGAAGTACTACACCGACTCCACGGCTCGCTTCGCCTCTGAGTTTGGCTTTGCGAGCTCCTGCTCGCTGTCGCAGTGGAAGCTAGTCATTTCCAGGCCCTCCGAATGGCAGTTCGATTCCGCGACCGTCCGCTGGCATGACAAAACTGGAAAGCCCTTCGAAACTTACTCCGGCTACGTAATGGCCCACGATACCTCAGCCCGAGACGCTGGAGGACTGGGTCTACACATCTCAACTCAACCAACGGGACGCCTTGCGCAGCGGAATTGAGCATTACCGGAGTGGCTCTACGTGTTCCGGCGCCCTGATCTGGCAGTTTAACGATTGCTGGCCGGTCGAGAGTTGGGCTGTCCAGGACGGACTGCGCATGCTGAAGCCTGCGGGATTCGAACTGAGTACGCCTTTATGCGCCAGTCATGCTGGCCCTCGCCATTGAGAGTTCAGTTTTGGTCGGCACGCTGAATTTCGGATACGGCTGAGGAAACAGAATACAAGGTCGATCTAAACGCCTACTCCACCCTAACCCAACGAGTTGCCAAACGCCAAAACATGACGCTTCGAGCGGGAGGCGAAAATCGCGCCGTCCAATTTCAGTGGGATTTGAGCAAACTCCCTCCTGATGAGACTCTGGTCAGCGCCCAAATCCAAGGCATTACCGAATCAATAACATGGAGACCTCTCACCGAGCCGAAGGAAATGAAGCTCAGGAAGCCCGAGCTGACCCTGCGCTGGCACGAGGGTCTCATGTTGGACATCAAAGGCATCGCCATCGATCTCGTTCTTCGAGACCCCGACGACATACAAAATGTTATCCAATGCCATCCACTTCTACCTGGGTCGCCACCGCTTACTGCCGTTGACGAAACCGTGCGTGCGCCATTTCTGAGACGGCCAAAGCGTGTCGTTGCTCAAAGCCTCGCAGGCTCTGTGACGCTGACTCTGCAATCCGAAAATAGCGTGCTCACCGAGGAACGCGGCGCTAGCGTTGTCTTGATCCAGGAACCCCTTGAATGAGACGATGGCTCGTAACAGCAGCGGCGCTGTTCCTTAGCTTACAATCCGCTTTCGCTACGCAAAACACGCTCCACTTCTGGGCGGTAACCGGAACCGTGCAGGACGCCGACATGTACAGGCGGATGGCGGTCAGCTTTGAAAAGAAGACCGGCGTAAAGGTGGAAGTTACGCCCTTAGGATGGGGCAACTTCAAGATGAAGTATTTCGCGGCTATGGCTGCGGGCCTCCCGCCTGATGTGGGCATCACTAATCTCGGCGGGCCCTTTGATTACGGCAGTGTAGGCGGTCTTGTCGATTTCCGTGCCGATTTTCCCAAGGAATCCAAGCAGCTGGAGGCGCAGTTTCCGCCAAGGCTTCTCAAATCGCTGGAGATTGGAGACCATCTGTACGGCGTCCCCACCGATCTGTCCACCCTCGTTCTCTTCTATCGAACGGACATTTTTAAGCAGCTTGGCCTGAGCGTGCCAAAAACTTGGTCGCAACTGAACGACACAATCAGCGCCCTCGAAGGCGCAGGTTACCAATATTATTTCGGCTTTACCAACGGCAGCCAATGGGCGCTAAGTATTTACACGATGCCCTATGGGCTCGCAGACGTTAGTCTCGATCCAAAGGGCAAGCCCATTGTCCCATGGACGGATCCGAACTACGAGAAAGGGGTGATGGAAGCCCTGAGCCTCTGGAATCTGCACATCTCGCCGGGCAAGGATCTTGGCGGTCGAGCCATTGGAATGTTCGCTTCCAATGACAAAGACACCTGTGTGCCCCTCATGCTGGATCTCCCGGCAACCGCATCGCAAATTCAAATCACCCAGCCTCAGCTGAATGGAAAATGGGCGATGGCTCCTTGGCCCAGGGCCGACGACGGCAAGGCCTATAACGTCATGGGCGGGACCTCGTACGTGCTCTTTCGCCAGTCCAAAATGAAGAAGGAAGCGATGGAGTGGCTGCTCTACATAAACAGCCCGGAAATGCAGCAAGAAATAACGCTGGATCACCTTCAGCGGGGCGAGAACTCAAACTTCTTTGTTTCCGCAGCTTCGGACCTGTGGTCCCCAAAGGGCGACTCCTTTTGGAACCGTCCTGAACTGAAAGACAGCGCCCAACTGCGCGATGTCCTGAGGCAGGTCTATCCAACTTTTTTGACTCTGGAAAGCGTGCATGGAACGGACCAAGCCGGGCGCTTGGAAGGGGACATGTTGGACTCGATGGCCACGTTCTGCGACGACCAACTGCAGGCAGCCGCCGACAAGGCAAACCTGAGCAAAAGCGCCGTGATAAGGAACTGGGGCCAAGGCAAAATGCTGGACGTTAAGCAGCAAGTGTATTCAGCGGTCAAATCCAAGCTTGAAGCGGAATATGCCGAAATCACCCCCCAGGGCTTGGCGATGGTCCAGGAAGAAACTCAGAAATATCAAGAGCGGTACGGGAACATCATCAATCACCTGGACCAGGCCCAAAAGGCCGGTGATGCATTGGAAGTTGCCAAGATCTGTGCGGGCCTTATATTTGGGATTTGCGTTCTGGCAGTAATTACGCAGAAGAAGCTTCGCAAATACTGGCTGAGTTACGTTTTCGTTGCTGTTCCCCTTGCCCTGGCATTGATCTTTGTTTTTGTGCCGGCGCTAGTGGCGCTCTACCTTTCGTTTACCGCTTACCACCCGGTCCTACCACTCTCCACCGCACGGTGGACCGGGTTAAGCAACTATTGGGACATCATCCATTCCGGAGACCTTGTTGCCAGCCTCAAGAAAACCCTCTTTTACACCGCGGCGACGCTGCCAATCGGGATTCTCCTCGCCCTCGGATTCGCCTATCTTCTGAATACGAAACTTAGACTACAGAAGCTATGGAGGTTTTTCTATTTCTCCCCGCTCGTAACCGGCGTAGTCTCCATCGCCCTGATCTTTTCCCAGCTGTTCCTTGGCGCAAGGCAGGGTTGGCTCAACAGCGCGTTATTGAGCCTTCACCTGATCAAAGACCCAATTCCCTTTCTAACTTCCGAGCGAACGTTCCTGTACTGCGTCATCGTGCTCGCGATCTGGCAAGGCTTGGCGTTCACTGTTCTCGTGTTCCTCGCCGGATTCCAGCAGGTGCCGAATGAGCTCTTCGAAGCCGCCAATGTTGATGGCGCAAGCGCCCTCAGGCGCTTTTGGAACATAGCAGTCCCCGGGGTAAGGCCGCAAGTGTTCTTTGTGTCCGTCCTCGGAATAATCGGCAGCTTTCAAGTCTTCGAGATCATTTATGTCTTGGCGGACAAGAGTGGAAATGCCGACGCTCGTTTCGGCCCGAACGACGCGGGCCAAACCGTGGTGCCGCTGCTCTACCATTACGGCTTCGAAACTTTTGAAATGGGTAAGTCCGCAGCCGTAGCCTACGTCCTGTTCCTGATCATTCTCGCTATCACCGCAGTTCAACTCAAGATTTACAGGAGAGGTGAGATTTAGGTGAAAGTCAAGGCTAGCGAGAGGTTCTGGACCTACGCGATTCTCTTCGTCGGCGCTTGCGTCATGGCATTGCCCTTCTACTATATGATCATCACGGCGCTAAAGCCGGCCAAGGAAGTCTCGTTACCCACGCCGAGCATGATCGTCCGCCATCCTAGTCTGCAACCACTCCACGAGCTGCTGGACACAGACCTGGTCTACGGCGCGACGCGAAACAGCATTCTCATCGCGGGCCTAACAACCCTTGGGGCCCTCTTCTCTGCACTCTGGCCGGCTATGCTTTCGCCAAGCATCGATTCCCCGGTCGCAATGCTCTTTTCGTGATCCTTCTTTCCACAATGATGATCCCTGGCGCAGTGCTCTTGGTGCCAAGCTTCCTTCTTTATCGGGACTTCGGCTGGCTGGACACCTGGGCGCCGCTCATCGTGCCGGGGCTTGGGAGCGCCTTCGGCGTTTTTCTATCAAGGCAGTTCATCAAGAAGATCCCTGACAGCCTCATCGAATGCGCCCGCCTCGAGGGCTGCAAAGAAACACGCATCTACTTTCAGATGATCCTTCCCCTTTCCAAACCTCTGCTTGCCACTCTCGGAATCCTTACGTTCCTGGGAAGCTGGAACAACTTGGTTTCACCCCTGATCATCCTCTTGAACGAAAAACTCTTCACCCTTCCGCTTGTGATTTCGATGTTGCAGGGTAGATTTCCAGGACAGGATAATCTGCAGATGGCTGGCGCACTGGTGTCGATTTTGCCCGTTTTGATCTTGTTCTTCTTCTTCCAAAAACAAATCATCCAGAGCCTTGCCGCATCCGGCCTCAAAGATACGTAAGAACGCTTGCACTCTTAAGGGCGGATGCGAAGATTGTTCGGGGCACGGTAGTGCTTTCTTCTCCCAAGGTCAAGGACCCGATCGATGTGCGCTACGCTTGGGACACCAACCCGGAAGCAACGCTCTACAATGGCTCGGTCTTGCCCGCAGTGCCATTCAGGCCCCGTTGAGAGTTTTGACGCACCCGGCCACATTACCGGGTAGATTCATGCTTAATAACACACTTAATATCCGGACGCTAAACTCATAACCGATCTAAGCGTCTTGGCTAAATGACACTTAAACAATGCTTGCACTCCTCGTCTCCTTTGCCGCTCTTCAATCACCTTCCCAACCGTTTCTAAGCCCCGCGTTTGGCAGCCACATGGTTCTCCAGAGGAATATGCCCAACACTTTTTGGGGTTGGACCGATCCCGGCCAAAAGGTGACCGTCACCATCTCCGGCCATTCCTCATCCGGCGTTGCAGGAAGCGACGGAAAGTGGGTAGCCCGCATTTCGCCGCCTCCCGTCGGAGGGCCATACACGGTCAAAATCGATGGCCCGAGCCATGCGGAACTGGACGATGTCCTCGTCGGCGACGTGTGGATTTGCTCCGGCCAATCGAATATGGAATTCGGCATCGGCAGGACCGATAATTCGGCCGACGAGATTAAGAACGCCAATCATCCGAATATCCGGCTTCTCCTATTTCCCCATGCAACCTCTTTTGTGCCACTGACCACAGGAGACGCAACCTGGAAGGTATGCAGCCCCCAAACTGTAACCGAGGGCGGATGGGACGGCTTTTCCGCAGTCGCGTATTTCTTTGGCCGAACTCTTCAGGAGAATCTGAAGGTGCCCGTCGGCCTTGTAGAAACATGCTGGGGCGGCACCATCGCGGAAGCTTGGACAAGCGGCCCAAGCCTTCAAAAGCTGCCGGATTTCGATAGAGCCGTTGACATGGTGGAGAGCCAGGGCGAAGGCATCAACCAAGGCATCCAGGTTGGAAACCCGAACGTGCCAACCGTTCTCTATAACGGCATGATCGCGCCGCTGGTGCCGCTTGCAATCAAAGGCGCCATTTGGTATCAGGGCGAAGCAAATGTGGGTCGCGCTGCGCAATATGAGCGGTTGCTGCCCGCAATGATCGAGGATTGGCGAAGCAACTGGGGCGAGCCCAACTTCCCTTTCTTCATCGTTCAGCTGGCGAACTATTCAACCCGCCACCAAGAGCCGGCCGATGATCCTTGGCCAGAACTGCGCGAGGCTCAAACCTACACCGCCGATCACGTCAGCAAGGTCGGACTTGCCGTGACCATCGACATCGGGGACGGGGCGGACATTCACCCCAGGAATAAGCAAGATGTGGGCAAGCGCCTGGCGCTCGCCGCGCTGCATACCGCCTACGGCGAAGATCTGCCCTATTCCGGCCCTGTTTATCAGTCGAAATCGACGGAAGGCTCAACCCTTATAGTTCAGTTCCGCCATACCGACGGCGGACTGAAAGCGGATGGCGCTCCCAAAGGATTCCAGGTTGCAGGCCCCGATCACAAGTTCCACTGGGCAGACGCCAAGATCGTAGGGGACACAGTCGTAGTTTCATCGCCCGACGTGTCAAACCCGGTCGACGTGCGCTATGCCTGGGATGCGGATCCGGAGGCCACACTCTACAACGGCGCAGGTTTACCGGCGGTGCCGTTCAGAACGCGTTGACGTGAGATTCGAAACCGGCAAGTCTCTTTCCTAACCCTCCCACCCCAAAGGAGGTCCCACGAGATTCGCAATGGGCAAGACCTCTTCGCGGAGGAAAATAATTCGCACCCGCTCCGGTTCATCAAGCACAATCTACGAATCTTTTCGTAAATATCATTGCCTTTCTACGAAAACATTCGTATACTGACGGACATGGAGAAATCCGCGAGCGGCGGGCTTAACATTTTAGCCGCCATCCTGAGTAGGGTCCTTGCCGGCTCTTGTCTTGCATTTTGCCTGGCGCCGGTCGCGATAGCTCAGCTTTCGACGCCGGTGTGGCCTTATGAGATTCGCCTCAGCGTAATCGGCCTAAATCACGTCAGCGGTCAAGCCATTGAGGGAGATGTCGACATTGCTGAGGCGGATGGCAAGTTTCTCTACCAGTTCAAGGACTCCTCGGGGACGTCGACTACGCTTATATACGACGGTTCGAGGTCATTCACGGAGGGTGGAAGCACGGGTAATGCGGATTTCCGACCGGGGTTCCAATATAACCTGGTGCCGGCTCCTGTCCTCCTCCCATTCAACTTTCAATCGTTTCATTGCTATGGGCCACTTTCTGCATGCTTTGGCAACGCGAGTAAGGAAAGGATAAGGGCGGCTATGCAAGGACCGATCCGAGGGTTCAATGCAAGCGTCTATGTGGCCAGCTATAACGGTCAGAGCGTCTACATTCCCGCTGGCGTCGATATCTCCAATGGCGGCCGATCGATGCATCTTCTTGCCGGCAGCAGATCCAACCCCACCTTGGAAGCTGATTTCTCGGATATCGGCAGTTCCGGGAACAGCGCCATGCCTGGAAAAATAACGTGGAAACAATGGACTCAGAGCTTCGTAAATAGGCAAGCCGTATACACACCTTCAACCGATCTTGCTTTGAGCCTGCTGTCAGTATCAACAGACCCGATACCTGCCGCGAGATTTCAGGCGGAAACGTATCTCAAGTACCAGGAAAGCGTGAACTATAACGACGACCACGGCGGTGTGGGTGTAGAGTATGACCAGCGGTTAGGATCCCTGGCTGCGCAGGCTGAATCTATGCGTAGGAAACTCGGCCGCTATTCCAGAGTTAATCGGCCGATCCATACGGCTGCTCGCTCCTGGTCCACATTCTATGGGGTCGCCGGCGTCTTCGGACTAGCCATCGTGCTACTAGTCCTATGGAGAAAGCTCGCCGTGCGCAAGGAAACCTGACGCAATCCCGGTTTTGAACACCAACGGCTTTTCGGACCTTCCTACGAACCATTTCGTATAATGATCCATATGGCAAGACCTACAAACGGCGAGCTCGACATTCTGTCTGCCCTTTGGAAGCTGGGACCCTCGACCGTGAAGGCCGTCCATGAGGAGCTTCAAACCAAGAGGGAGATGGGCTACACAACTGTGCTCAAGCTGATGCAGATCATGGCCGAAAAGGGGCTGCTGTTACGAGATGAAGACTCAAAGGCCCACATATACCGAGCGGCCCAGGCTCAAGAGACCATGCAGAAAACTCTCGTAGCCGACTTCGTAGACCGTGTCTTTTCAGGTGCATCGAGCCAACTGGTGATGCAGGCTCTTGGAGAGGGCATAGTCAAGCCTGAGGACGTTGCTGAGATTCGACGTTTACTAGATCAAATGGAGAGTTCCAATGAAAACAATTGATTGGCTGGCACGTTGCCTCGTTGCTTCCACCTGGGAAATCTGCTTTATCGGCCTTGTGTTCGCTCTCTTGCTGGCGTGCCTTAAGAGCCCCAGACTGCGCCATGCGCTCGCCATGCTCGCACTTGTCCTATGCCTCTTCGCGCCAATCGCAACATCCGTTTTCAGCAAGAACACAAAGCAGGTTCCCGGTCAAGAAGAAGTTTCCTCAGCTCAGACGCCCAGTTCATTCGAACCATCCCAGAAACCAGCTTTCTCGCGACAGGAATCGAGTGCTCCTCGACCGGCCCCATCGGACAAAACCATAAAAATGGGGTCGGTCGAATCGCTCCTGCGGTTTCGATTGCTTGTCTGGCTCTGGTTTGCCGGGTGGCTTCTCATGAGTTTTCGCCTCCTCGCAGGCTGGTCCGGTGTCGCAAATCTAAAGCGAGCTTCTCGCAAGGCAGGAGAAGAATGGAAGGCGTTGCTCGAAAAAGTCTCGTCCGGAATGGGTCTGGGACGCCTGCCGGAACTCCGAACCGGCCCAGGTCTCGCCCTGTCCGCCGCCGGCTTCTGGCGTCCGGTGGTTTTTGCGCCTGCTGCCTTATTCCGCCTCTCGCCCGACATGGTTGAGGCGGCTCTAGCTCACGAGATAGCCCACCTGTTAAGGAACGACTATCTCACGAACGCCTTCCAAATGGTGGTGGAGTCGACTCTGTATTACCACCCCGTGGTTTGGCTCATCGGCCGAGTCGCCCGCCGAGAGCGCGAGCACGCTTGCGATGACCTCGCCGTCGCCTATCTTGGAGACCGACGTATCTATGTAGGCGCGTTGGCCGACATTGCCGGGCTCGCGACCCAACCGCAACCACGGCTAGCCCTGGGCGTTTCGAAAAGCTCGTTAGTCGAAAGGGCTCAAAGGGTCCTCGGCCTCAGCACGAGCCCGGTTCGGCTGCCTTGGTGGTTGGCCGCTTGTTCGCTCGTAGCAATCGGTGGAGGCGCAGTCGCGCTTTGTCAAGGTTCGCTGCAAACCGGGCATGCTGCTCGGACTAATACGGATGCACGTTTCGAAATCAAGCTCAAGATCCTCGGCGCGGATCGAAAGCCTATCGCTACCACTCTTGGCGCCATCGGAACCCGTCACACTGCCGGAGAATTCACCCAGTCCAATGAGAATGGCGACGCAACTTTCAAGCTTGGCGCTGGAAAGTATGAGTTCCTCTTTCAGGATCTTATGGATGATGCATGGTCGGACTGGACGGTATCTGACAAGGGCAACCTCCAGGCACATTGGCACGCGGGGATAACAACTGTCTTTGACGGCCAACAATGGATCGTTCAAACTCCTTTTGTCGCGATCCAAGGGCAAGTGTTCGACGCAGATGGTGCGCCCGTAAGGCCAAAAGCCCAAACGGCAAACGTAGTCGAAATGTACGTTCCAAAACTTTACAAGCAGGGCGGCCATTACGCGGTTAATAGCTCCACTCAAGGGTCGGTCGAACCGGATGGCAAGTTTTCGATTCTCGTTCAAGCGAAATCCTTGGTAAATCCAAGGTTTGTTTTCAGTATGGCGGGGCAAACTAGCGACGATGGCGCGCGGATCGTGAACGGACTTGTCACGATCCACCTTCACCGGGTGCCCAAGGCTTGGGTAACCGGGACTGTTCTCGACTATTTGGGTCGGCCCCTCGCCCACTCGGAAGTCAGACTTACCGGCACCATGGACGACCGTAGCTTCCACATGCTACAGCAACCGAAAAGTCCTGAGCTTCGAGCAAGACACAGCCCCTGGGAAACTGATGCCCACGGCCACTATGAGTTTGGGCCCGTCAATCCCGGCGATACCCTTTGGGTGACGGTTGCAGCTCCCCCGGGTCAGGCCGATGCGAGTTCGGAACGGATGAAGGTCTCCCCGGGAGAGAACGTCATACCAACGATCAACTTAGTGGCGGCAAACCTAAAACTGCAAGGCAAGGTTGTCGACTGGCAAGGAAAACCGGTGGCCGGCGCGCGAGTTCGCTGCTGCACGAACGCCCACAACTACGAAACCAAGTCGGACTCAAATGGCCTATTCGCCCTAGCCGGACTTCCGGCAAATAGGCCACTGCCTATTTCGGCCGATAAAGGAAACGCCGATTCCTGGGTAAACCAAGAAGGCCACAATGGAATGGTGATCTGGCTCCATCCGCCTTCGCAAAAACGATAAGGCACTCAACCGGGAAACTCATACAAGACGCTCATCACTCCATCAACAAGCCGCTCCGTTGAAAACCGCTCCCTCATGCTCGCCCGCAGTGCCCGCCGATAAGCCAATCCACCGTTTGCCAGTCGCTCCAACATGCGGCTCATACCAAGGGAAACCTCCGGCGCCTCGAACCCTACGACCTCGCCCAAATCGCCTACCATGTTGGCGCAGTCTCCAACATCGGAAACCACGCATGGCACCCCCGAAAGCATCGCTTCTCCAACCACGTTAGGATGCCCCTCCGCGAGCGACACCGAAACCAGGACGTCCATCGCGTTGTAAACCGCCGGCATGTCTTCCCTTTCCCCAACCCATAGCACCCGGTCCGAAATGCCCAAGTCGGTTTCCAACGCATGCAAACGGGTTGTTTGCGAGCCCGCTGGCCTTCCGATCATCAACAGGCGCGCCTGTGGGCAACAAAGTTCGGCAAAGGCGCGCAGGGCAAGCTGGTGGTTCTTATGGCGGTCATGCCGCCCAATAACTCCAAAAACCGCGGCATCCTCGCTTATGCCCAGACTCTGGCGTACCGCAGTGCCTGCTTGAGGATCAGGGCAAAACCGCTCGTGGTCAAACCCGTTGGGAATCGTTACGAGCCTATCCCTCGGCGCCCCACAAGCCAGCATCTCCTTCTCGCCGGCTCGCGAGTAGGCGATCACAGCGTCAGCGCGACCGGCGAGCCGCCGCTCCAACCAATAAAGGAACCGCTCCCGCAGTTTGAGAGGCTGATCCATCATGCCGGCAATGCAAATCCCCCACACCGTATGTGCATTCTTCGCCGCAGCGGTCAACAACAAATTAGGCAGCGGGAGAATGCCGTGTACAACACCCGGTTCGATATCCCGTATCAAACGGCGAAGCCGCACGTACGGCCCGATAACGTTCAAAGGCCGATGCTTCTCCAAACAATGGACCGGGACTCCTGCTTCAAAAAGCTCGTGTTCGAAGGCGCCGCCACAATAAAACGTCGCCACATGCACAGGAACACCTTTTTGCTTCAGGCCGTTTGCCAAGTTAACGAGCTGCCTCTCCGCACCACCGATTTCCAGAGACGGGATCAGGATAAGCGTGACAGGGTATGTCTCCTCCCCGGACCTGGCGGCAGGTTGGCGAGATTCAAGAAGTTCGTTGCTAATACCCTATTATTACGCACGCCAAGCTCCAAAAATCGAGCAACTAAACGGCCGCTCCAGCCCGTAATGAATCTGTCTGTTGCAAACAGCGTCTTATTTGTGAGTACAATCTCCTTTACGCATTGCATGAAGCATTTGCTTATCAGTCTGGTTCCATGGATGGCGATGACTGCGGCGGCCCAGCAAGATGCGCCTCGACTCGTTGAGGTGGTCTACAGCAACATTGGCCCCGCCGAAGCTTGGCGCGTAGGTGACGAGTGCTACATAGCGCCAAACATCATCACGGCATGGCATTGGCCTTACACCATTGACAACCACGAGGCCACCATTCAGGCCGAAGGCCGTACCGTGCGCGTCGAACTCAAAACGGTTCACGGCCGAGAACTCTTTCCTGTCAAAGCAATGGTCGATCAGTTGGGCGCAACGTGCAAATGGGGCACGGATGACGAAATGGATGTTCTTGGAGAGGTCCGAATCGTCAGCGTCCAGAACGACACACTTTCCATCGATACAACCATTAGCTCCAAACCTCACGTTTTCTCCCTCGACAATCCCGGCCGGCTTGTAGTTGACGTCCGAGGCATGGTTCTCGGCGCCCACGCGACGGCCAATCTTCCGGAGAACGTCGTCGCCTCCCAATACGGGCCCGACACGGTAAGGGTCGTCTACACGTCGGATAACGTGCCACGCCTTGCTACGCTGACCAACGACCCGACCCGCCACTTTGAATACAAAGTGGCATTCCCGAAGCGCGTCCCCTACGTCACCGGCACACCCAACTTGGTAACCCCGAATCCGCAGGATGATGGCCCCGAGCCTGAAACCTCCGAACCGGCTGGACAAACTTCCCAGGCGGCGCCAAATCCTCAATCGGGCGCCACCAGTGGCCAACAGCCGGTGATCACCCAGGAAACTAGTCGGTCCGTGAGCATGAGTATCCCACTCAGCGCGCCGATGACATCCTCGGTTCGATTCCAGCGCAAAGATCTTTTCTCAATCGACCTGACGCTCGTCGGCGTTCATTTCCAGAATCCAATTTCAAAGCCGCAGAACGACTCGATCCAAGCCATGTCGGTTCGCGACACCGGCGACGCTTCGGTGATACGCATTACGACAGCCCGGCCCATGGGGGTGCAGGTTTCGAGTGTGGACAGCGCGGTCCTTCTAACCTTTCATAAGCCTAGCGGAACCGCAAAGCTGACCGGCAAGACGATTGTGGTGGACCCCGGTCATGGCGGAAAAGACAGTGGGGCCAGGAGCCCTGACGGCACTCTCGACGAGAAGCAGGTCACCCTCGATATCGGTGGAGATCTCGCGTCAGCGCTCGCCGCTGCGGGCGCATCGGTCATCATGACCCGGAACTCGGACGTATTCATACCCTTGTCCGAGCGCTATGGAATTGCGCTCCGGGCGGGCGCGGATATGTTCGTGAGCATTCATGCCAACTCGAACCGCGTCAACGGGAGCCGGTCTGGAACAACCACCTACTATCACGGCCAAGACTCAACCAGCAAAATCCTGGCAGAGTGCGTGGAGCATGAAATTGCCACAGTGAGTGGCATGCCGATGCTGGGCACCGCAAGCGATTTCAGCCGTTACAAGAGCGGCTTCGCGGTCCTACGGGGCTGTAAAATGCCGGCCATACTTGTAGAAACAGGCTATATCAATACGCAAGCGGATCGGGACAAGCTCGCCAACGCCGGTGTTCAAAAGGATATCGCGGGAGCAGTCGTAAAAGGAATTAAGGAGTTTTTTGGCGATGCCAAGCAGGAAGAAGACTCGAAGTAGCGCCGGATTTTTGATTGTCGCCTTCCTTTGCGCGGGCGCGGTCTTCGGATTCGCCAAGTACGTTCAAAACGGACATCAATTTGTGTCGAAGCCCGGCCCTGAGGTTACTGTCGGTTCGGTCGAGCCAAGTCGGCCCACAAGCACTCATCGAAGGCAGAACGGTTCACCCGATAGTGACGGGGGCTCCAAACAGATAACCGGCCCATATGCCCTCACCCCAGTGGTGAAGGGCGACAACGTCGAGTTCACCAAGGAAGCCGTTCAAATCCCCGATGACGAGGATCCCAAAGTCTACGTGGTGAACCGTTTTCTTGAGAATTCGAAGGTCGCCGACCCGAGTGCCCGGCTGCTTTCCATTGACATTCACGACGGTGTCGCGGATCTTTACTTTAACGGCGAAATGGACAAGACCTATGGGACCGACGACGAGTCCACCCTCCTGAACGGCATCCTCACCACACTGGGCCAGTTTCCGGACATCAAGTCCGCGACATTCTATGCGAGTGGCAAGCAGATTTCATCGTTCGGCAACGTCGACCTCACGGAGCCGCAACCCGTGATCCGCGACGCAGCTTCGGGGTCGACCACGCACTCACAAGCGCAGCAATCATCAGAATAACACTAAACGCGGCCCATCCGACTGACCAAAGAATCGCCGGAACATGGGTGATTCCCTGCAGAATGGTGGCATCGTTATCCGTAAAGTGAAGAATCCTAGGGTTTACGATTCCGAACACCGCCTGCAGTGAAGCAAGGCATTGCTGAACCCCAACAAACTGGGCCACAATAATCGCCGCCCATCCTTTAAGCTTCAGCCCAAGAACCAGAAACAGAAGCATATAAACAAAGCCGGAGATCATTCCCACCGCGTCTCCCCGTAGCCAAAAAACGCATTCGATCGCAAGAACCATAAACACGCCCAGAAGAGCCTTCCGGGCCATTTCCCCGTTGCGGCTCAATGCAATGATCAACGAACCGAAAAGCGATGCGCCCACATATCCGCCACTGGCTACGATTATCGGATGGTTCATGGTGGTAAGCGTCACCCCGGACCCATCGACGAAAACGTGGATATAGTCCACCGAGCCGCCGGAAAAAACGGAACTCAGGGCATGGCCCATTTCATGGAGGTGGGTGTTCAAATACTGAAGCGGCAGCACCAATATCTGGAAGCCCGGAATAAGCCAGGTCAGCAAAAGAAACGCCATGGCAACCAGGATTCCAACCTGCTGCGGCTTTAGACCCTTAACCGAGCTTTCCGCTTGTCTACTGCTTAACGGCGTCAACGGACACTCTCTTCCTAGCTTCGTACCACCGGAACGACTGGATCGCAATGCCGCCTACGCAAAGACCGCACGCCCACCCAAACAGAACCTGTGAAGGATAGTGAACTCCAACATAGATACGGCTTATACCGGTGAAGAATGCAATGAAGATGGGGATTAAGCCCCATCGGCCAAAAAAGTAGGTCATGACCGCGGCAAGGGCAGCCATATTCGCGGCGTGGGCGCTCGCGGTTCCTGCGCTGCCGAGGAACCCCACCCCGTGGTTGATCACGCCTGCAAGATGGCCGCAAGGCCGGTCCATCGGAACGTGGTGCTTCAGCAAGTCGCAAATGCCGTTTGCCGCAACAATGGAAGCCACCGACAGCAGCGCGGCCACCCGGGTTGTCGGCCCCTTCCACAAAAGAAAGATCAGAAACAGGGCAAGAACGATTTGGACCCATAGGGTCTTGTTCGCCTCGCTCAGAAAGTCATAAAAGGGCGCAGGGGTGTTTGACCAGCCGTTGATCCAACGAAACAAGGCTACGTCAGCGCCATGCACGTTGGATTATGGCGCGCCTTTCGGCATCGTCTGTCTGTGTGCGATGTCTCGTACCGACAGCGGCGCCAACTTTTGCCCTACCGGGGCCCACTTGACGTCCAAAGCGGCGCTGCCGCTGTTGTTGTACCATTCGATTTTGATACGATGCATTCCCTCTCCGAGGGCGGCCGAGCCCGTTTTCGTTTCCGCGCTATGCAGCCCGTCGTTATCGATCAGG
>CAWHLK010000044.1:0-231285 GCA_963829965.1 uncultured archaeon
GACGCCATGACCTATCAGGTTCCGCTGGGATTTGGCGGTTGGCGGACGAACCGCGACCGGTGGCGTAACGGTGTTGCCGCCGTGCAGCCAGGTGATCGCCGGGAATGTCTGCAAAGACGGCATCTTTTGCTGCGGTCTGCGTTCCTGGTTCACGGATCAGTTGCAGGACGCGCAGTTGATCCTGCGTTGGGAACCATCGACGCGATCCACAATGCCATTGCCCCGGCAGAAGATTATTGCGATCGGTTTTCGGCATCCGAGGAGTTGGTGGATGAATGACGGCATCGCTTGCTTGACGAATTTGGCGGTGCTTATCCTCCTGAATCTCGGTGCGGCTGGTTCGTGGGCGTTGAGTCTCACTTTGCCCAATGTCAAGCGCCGTGGAGTTTTGGCGGGTCAGATTGCCGTACTGGCTGAACGAACACACAACCTGTCGGCTAAAATCGATTCCAGCCTGCGGGTATTGTTGCGGGTGCAGCGGTTGCGACTTTTCAATTCCCTGTCCAAGGGTTCGAGTTGGAGTCCGGCCACCAGCACCAACCTCGACGAAGTGCAATCCGGCGTCAGCAGTCTGGACCGCCAGATCACAATGGTGGAGCGAATTGATCGGATATACGACCGCATTACCATCATAAAGGCCGATTCTGTCCCCCGACAACATTGGCAATGGTCGATGACAGTATTAGCGAGGCCAGCAGATTGTTGCGAGCCACTCGTGCGCCAGACGCAGACTTACAAACCGCGGAAAGCCTGATAAAAGATGCCGAAACCCACCTGGCTAATATGGGTCAGACCGATGATTCGCTGGCTTTGATCATTGCCCGACGCGTACAGTCCATGAATGGCCAACAAATGGCTTCCTTATTGGACACGGTCAACGGCAAAAATGTATGCAGCCGGTTGCCGGGGTTGCTTGGACAACGTCCGTTATTTGATTCGAAGTACGAACAGGCCGCGGGTGTGACGCCGGACCTGTACCAGGAATTGGACGTAAAGTCACGAAAGTTGGAGTTGGTGGCACACTATCTTCGGGGGTTGGAGAACATGCTGCCTGATGAAAGGGATGCAGTGATTCGGGATGGTGCACCGAAGCTGATGGAATCGCTGGCATTAGAGGGGTATGTGAACCTGCAACAGGCGGACAGACAGGTCCGAGAGCTGCAGCAGGGGGTTTATGCCGATGGAATTAAGGCCCAACTCGTACCTGACAGTGCGTCGGGTGAGACTGGGCCGCGCGCCATGATCGAAAACGGCCAGACTCAAGCTCGTCCCAATGAACCGGTGCAACTTCGAGTGGTGTTTTACAAACTGGAAATCAACTCAGCAACAGCTCGAGACGAGTTCACATATGAATGGGATTTTGGGGACGGCTTTAAGGAAACCGGCCAGGCCTGGACCGTGTGGCACTTCTACGCCGAGCAAATTCCAAAGACCTACGAGGTCAAGGTGACAATTATTGGCGGACAGGACGGGAAAGCGGTGGCCGTTCTTGCCGGAAAAATTGAAGTGACGCCCGCGGAATCAAAAGATCTGTTGTTCTCGGACAAAACTTGGGCTGAAACCTTGCGGGTGGCGCTGGCACTGCTGGCTCCTATATTGGCCCTGGTTGCGGGCGCGAAAGAAAAATTGCTGCAACTGGACTTCCTTGCGGCGGTTGTCGCGATATTCCTGATGGGCTTCACTGCCAATGCGATCAAGGATTTGCTTCTGCAAAGCTCAACGTCAAACACCCCGAAACCCGCCTCATAATTGTCGGCGCACGGCGCAAAATGATGCAGAAGAACATTATGAGTTATGAAATTTAAGAGTCCAGATTAAGATGGTCATTTGATAATTATATTAGGCCGCTTCACGCCATGGACAAAGAGATTCTCTGGAAACAGTTCGCTCTCTATGTTGACCTTTACAGGTTCTACCTGGATTTGAGCGTCAAGGTTCAACTATTTTACTACGGCATTACAGGGGCGATATTGAGTTTCTATTTCACCCATACCCAGGACCCACTTGTCAGATATGCCCTTTGCCTGCCTATATTGATGAGCTTTGTGTTTTCTGGCATTTTCTTTTACGGTGCTCATCTCACGCCGATCCTGCGCCGTGACCTTTTCGCCATTCGCGATAAACTGGGTCTGGTAACAGCGCCAGACATGGGTGTTCTGGCGATAGTTCTCCGAGCTTCTGCGATTTTCCTTCTTGTTGTCGGCATTGGATTGGTGATTCTTTTATGGACAGACTGCCTAACTCCTATTAAGCCCGTACGGTCAACAAAAAAAAGCATTCCCTGACGGAAAAGATTTCTTTTCCGTTTTCGCGTCCTCAGAACTGAGTTTCCGACTTAATTTCGCTTCGCAGCTCGGAGGGTGGCCTGCCCATGGTTTTCGGGGCGCTCGAGGCAGAATAAATTCCAGTTCGGCAACCGGGCAGACCACCGCATGAAACTAGCGATCCTGTGACAAGATGAGGACGGAATATGGCCCAATTCCCACATTCGCCTGGAATGCCATTCCATCCTGGGAACCTGCCCCAGCCTCTGTGTCATACCCCAATTGGTTGCCGTAATCGGAACTGTAGCCCTGCCAGTCGCTGTTAAACCGGACACGCCACCAGCCCGCTCGCGGAAAGCCAAGGCTGTAACTGTCGTAACTGCGATTGGCAAAGTTTGCCACCACCACCACGTCGTCGCCCGGCCCGCCATTCTCCCAGCGATGGAAGGCCATGAGCTTGTCCTCGTTGTTGACGTGATACACATTAAGGTTCTGCCCGCGCAACCCAGCCGTCTGGTTAAACCAGTTCCGACGCAGCCGGATCAAATCCCGGTAAAGGGTGTGTATGCCGGCATAAGTGCCAAGCTTCGACCAGTCCAGCGGCGTGGTGTCTTTGAAATAACCGCTTTCCAGAAATTCCTGTCCCTGAAAAATCATCGGAATTCCCGGTGCCGTAAAAACCAGTGCCGCTCCCAAAGTGGAACGTTTCCGCGAAAACCAACTGCCGGCATTTCCGGGCCAGATTTCCTCGGGCACCCTTTGATGGCCGTTGGCATCTTCATCATGGGATTCGGTATAAATCACGCGTTGCACCGCATCGCTGTTGTAACGGTGGTAAAGCGCGTTGCGCACGGCAAAAAGGTCGCGGTCGCCGTCGTTGGCCGCAATGATGGCCTGTCGGATCGGATGCACAAAGCTGGCTTCCCATTGGGAACCGAATCCTGCACCACCGGCGCCAGTGCTCTTGGTGATCCATTCATTGTTCTGCAAATCTTCGGCGATGGTGATTTTCCAAGGTTGTGAAACCCGGATCTCGTCATTGATCCATTGGAGCAGGCTCCAGCCTTCGGGCAGGTCGTTGGCGGGGTCGTCGTTGTTGCCGTTCCGGTTGCGGATGTTGACCACGGAATCAAAACGCAAGCCATCCAGCCGGTATTTGTTCAGCCAGAACAGCGCGTTGTCGCGGAGATACTGACGGACTTCCCCCCGCCCGTAATCAGGCCGGGTGCCGCCCCAGGCAGTTTGGGCGCGGGCATCGTCGTAGAAATATATTCCGCCGTTGTGGTTCCAGTCTGTCCAGTCATCGAAACGCCACAGATCGAGGTCGCCCGGCCCGCAATGGTTGTAAACCACGTCGAGTATTACCGCGATGCCCTCCGCGTGCGCTGCCTTGATGAACTGATACAAACCCTGTGGCCCGCCGATGGCTGATTCCACCGCGAACGGTTGCGACGGATTGTAGCCCCAGGAATAATCCCCGGCAAACTCGGCCACCGGCATGATTTGAATCGCGTTGATTCCCAGGTCCGCCAGATAGGAAAGTTTGGGAATGATCTCATCGAATGTGCCGGGGCCTGAACCGGGCGCGTCGTTGAAGGTGCCCACGTGCATCTCGTAAATCACCAGTTCATTCCATGCCGGCATGGTGAAATTGTCCCCAGTCCAATCAAAATTGGGATCATGAACGATGGCGTTGCCGGAGGAGTTGACCACCGAACTGGCATAAGGATTTTTGTGCCAGATCAGGGGTTGGGTGCCGTTGCTGATGACGAACTGGTATTCGTCGCCGACTTTGACTCCCGGCACTTCCACCGACCAATAGCCATTGCCTTCGCTGGCGAAGGGGTTGGCCGTGGGACTCCATGCGTTGAAGGTTCCGGCCACACATACACTTGAAGCAAACGGCGCCCAGACGCGAAACGCGGCACCTCCGGCATAAAGAATCGTGCCCATCCCGGGGCGGGCGGATGGTAAAACTGCTGGATCGTTGCTCATGGCAAACTCCTTGGATTAAAATTTCTTCAAGTTGTATAAACGCTTAATTGACAAGTGGAAATCGCTTCACGCAAGCACGGACGTCAACATCAAACGATGACTGGGGGAACGTATTGAGCCAGTTGTGATGGGGAACCGCACTTTTTCAAATTCTTGGGATTGTAAGTTTTGTCTGCATTCAACCGGTCAATGGGCGAGCGGTCCAGGGTTTGGCCGCAATTCCCAAACTGGATCGGCCGATAATACCTTGAACTGAACCAGCGGTAGATAAAATTCAAACCGCCAATAAATTCTGCGTAAGAATCGTGAACCTGCCCCATGTAGTCATTCGCACTGGAATTGAACGGTGTCAATCGCAGGCCGCAAGCCGCGGCTTTCTGGCACATCCAGGCCAGGGTGATGTTTGAAAGGCGGTCGTCGGGATAGCCCCCTCCCACATTTGAATGTGCCCCGACAAACCACCGCTGCTCAATTGTCTGACCCGGTATCTGGCTGGCCTGTCAAAGTGTGGGGGCGTATTGCTTTCTGTTTTCGTCAATCGCAACTGCATGGAAACCATTTTTGATGATCGAGCTAAGACTGGTGTCGTGAAAGCCGCACAGGTCATTGTCGATGCCTTTGAATGCTGCGAGGGGTATGCCCAATGCCCCCACTGTGTCCCAGACCCCGATGAAATGGATATCCGTTTCGTATGAATTGGCTTTGCGGAATTGAATGACGTCATTTGCATCAGCCGTTTCATCACGCCGGCGATAGAGATCAAAGGCGGCATCCCGGTTCTGCAGGCATTCCCGGCGCATCACCCCGCATTTACGAATCATTCCGCCGAGGCTCCGCGCGGTATATGCACCCCGGCTGAATCCGAACAGAAAGATGCTATCGCCTGGCTGAAAATTCTCTGCCAAACGCTGATATCCAAGTTTAATGCGGCCATCCAGCCCTGCACCTGCAATCCCGCCACTAAGATGATCATACCAATCTGTGCCGACCCCGTTAAAATAGACAACGCACTGGTCATTACTGCTTGTATCGATCCGGCGTTTGATTTTTACGACGTTGGTATTTTCTGGATTCTCTGTCGGATCGTCTTCAAGAGGTTGGTTTGGAATTGGACCACCAGCAACTGGATCGACCGGCTTGTTCCATGTTCCGTCGAAGCAAAGTGCAATGTTTTTTGCCATAACGATTTCAGGTTAAGGTTTGAATGGCGCGTAAGGCAATTGCCAGAGCAGTCAGCCAAATATTCATAAAACACCTCAGGAACCCATTGTGAAACTTGAACACCTTTGACCCGCCGTCACCCAACGACAGGCTGATTAAACCTCAATGGCCGTATCTTTGCCGCCAGATGAAAACACGCAAGCAAAAAATCTTGCTCAATCTGAACCATAGAGCCGTCCGGTGTCGCGGTCATATGCCAGCCAGTGCGTTCCAACCGTCCAGCGCGGAGTGGGACCAACCCCCGTGTCGCGGTACTTGATGACGAACACCCGTTCCTCGATTCCAGCCACGAGCAAAGCCAGCGCGAATACAACCGGCAGAAGTGAACCGAGGAAAATCGCTCCGAGTTTCAAACGCCACAACCGCAACAGGCACAGGCCGGGGAAAAAGCCGTAAATTCCGAAATACAGCAACACCATGCTCGTATTGCCCCTGGTTATGCCCGGCTCGACCGTGCGCCCAAGCAGGCACAGCATAAAATTCCAGCAGAAAATCTGTGTGGTGATAAAAGTGCGGGCCGGCAGGGAAAGGTGGCGCGTACCGGCTGCCAGAGAAATAATCAGGGTGGCACCAAAAAAGACTAAATAAATCAGCTCGCCTTTCGGCAAAAAACCAAAGCCAACGAAACAACCGATTGACAGGAAGATGACGGGAATTATGCGCCGCAGAATCTTGCATGGCCTGATTTTCCGCGAATTTGTTTCTGAATGCATCTTTTTTACGTCAGGAATTATTGAGGTTGAACAATCGGTGGCGGCGTTGCTGGAATTTTCGCCAATTCTACGCACCCAGAGTGGATTCCGTCGTCCTAATCCGCTAACATCGCGGCGCATGAAGTGCGAGATCGAAAAGATTGTCAGCGGAGGCCAGACCGGCGCTGACCGTGCTGCGTTGGACTGGGCCATCAAACACGGCATTCCGCACGGAGGCTGGTGCCCCAATGGCCGCTGGGCTGAAGACGGGCCGATTGATGGCCAATACCAGTTGCAGGAGACGCCCACCGAGAACTACGTCCAGCGCACGGAATGGAATGCACGGGATTCCGATGGCACAGTTGTCTTTTCCATTGGCGAGGTGCTGACGGGCGGCTCCCGGAAGACCGTTGCGCTTGCCCGGAAACACGGAAGGCCGGTGCTCCACCTTTCCAAGGCAAGCGGGGTTCCGACCGCCGAAGCGGCGCTCCGGCACTTCATCGAGGAACACGACGTAAAGGTGCTCAACGTTGCCGGGCCGAGAGCCTCGAAGGAGCCGGAGGTCGGGGCGTACGTCAAAGAGGTTCTGGACAGAACATGGCCATCACCATGAAACCGCTCCCCGCACCGGACAGCCACCATCTTCGTGCCGCCGAGGGTTGGCTTGGGCTTGGGAATCATCTTGAGGCCAACGAGGAGCTGGAACGCATCACGCCGCAGCTTCGCGTCCACCCGGACGTGCTGGAAATTCGCTGGTACATTTACGCCAAGGAAACCAAGTGGGACGCGTGCGTGGACATCGCCGGGGCGATCATCAAGCTCGACCCGAACCGCTCTGATGCGTGGATTCACCGTTCCTTTGCCTTGCACGAGTTGAAGCGCACGCAGGAAGCATTCGATCAGCTTTTGCCCGTGGCGGACAGGTTTCCAAAGGTGTGGACGATTCCGTACAACCTCGCGTGCTACTGTGCCCAACTGGGGCGGCTGGACGAATGTCAGACCTGGTTCAACCGGAATACACCGGCACCATCAGCGAGGAAATCCTCGAACACAGCGGCCCGATGACGGACGAGGAAATGACAGCCGCGCTTGCTAAAGATGGCATAGGCATGTCCAAAGAGCTGGGGTTCGACGACACGTACGCGCTGGTGATGCGCAAAGATCAGGCCGACCAACTTGGCATTAAGACCATTTCCGATCTCAAGGACCACACAAATCTCAAGATAGAACTTTCTCACGAGTTTCTGAAACGCAAAGACGGTTGGGAGCCGCTTTGCGCCAGGTACGGCCTAAATCAGCCTGACGTGCAGGGCATCGATCACGGCATTGCCTATGCGGCCTTGAACGGTAAGACCTTGGATGTGACCGACGCCTATTCCACTGACGCCCAAATCGGCCAGTTCAACCTCACGGTTCTGAAGGACGACCTCGGCTTTTTCCCCAAGTACCGCGCGGTCTACCTTTACCGTCTGACCTTGCCAAAAGCAGCCATCGACGCCATCAATGGAATGGGGGGGACCATCAACGAGGCGAAGATGATTTCGATGAATGTGGACGCCGAGAAGACGAAGGATTTCGCCCACGCCGCGAGCATCTATTTCTCAAAGTACGGAGTTGCGTCTGGGCCGGTGCAGGACAAGATGTGGAGCAACATTGCCAAGTGGACGATGCAGCACCTGAAGCTCGTCGGGTGGTCGTTGTTTGCAGCTGTTCTGTTGGGTGTGCCGCTTGGTATCGTGGCAAGCCGGGGCGGTTGGGTCGGGCAGCTCATTTTGGGTTTCACAAGCATGGTTCAAACGATCCCTTCGCTTGCTTTGCTCACCCTGTTGGTTGCCGTCCCCGTCTTGGGCCTCAGTTTTTATACCGCTATTCTCGCCCTGTTTCTCTACAGCCTTCTACCCATTGTCCGCAATACGGCGGCCGGACTTCAGAGCATTTCCCCTTCGATAAAGGAGTCAGCCGAAGCAATCGGACTCGAGCCCAGTGCGAGGCTTTTCAAAATTTATCTGCCAATGGCGTCGCGCACCATCCTTGCCGGCATCAAAACGAGCGCAGTCATCAACATTGGCACCGCAACTTTGGCTGCCTTGATCGCCCAAGGGGGGCTCGGCGATCCGATCATAGCCGGCCTCGCCGTAAATGACATGGGAACAGTCCTCCAAGGCGCGATCCCGGCCGCATTGCTGGCGCTGCTCGCGGGAGGGCTGTTCGATCTTCTCGATCTTGTGTTTATTCCCAAGGGCTTGCGGTTAAATGTTGATACCGCTTCATGAAAATTTCCATAGCCGAACCGGTTACCCAACTTCGCCATATCAAAATCGTCGATAACGGCGAGCCACTCGTCAACTTTTTGGAGGAGTGCCCGGACCTGATTTTGGATCACCCTCGGTTCATTTATCGGCGCGAGACCATGGCACGCAAATCAGTCGTGGAAAAGCTCTGCCAGGCCAATTCCTGGCTTATGGAGCGTGGTTTCCGTCTCGCCATTGTAGAAGGCTGGCGTCCGCCTCACATTCAAAAGCGCATGTATCTGGGCACGTGGGGCCGTTTCAAGGAGAAGCATCCCGATTGGTCGGATGCGACGCTGCGCAGAGTGGTGAACCGCTATACCGCGCCCATTCACGGCCGGGTCCCTCCACCCCACAGCACGGGCGCGGCGGTGGACCTCGTCCTCGCCGATTTAAGCGGGAAAGTTCAAGATCACTGGAGCCCCTATAAATGGCGAGACACCGTTTGCTTCCAATTCGATGCACCTGGCTTGACCGAGGAAGCCAAGCGAACGAGGCAGCTTCTCTGGGATGCTATCAATCCTACCGGTATGACCAACATCCAAGCGATACTGGCATTGGAGCTATGGAGACCAGGGGTGGGCCTATCGCGGCGGCCATCCAAATGCCATCTACGGCCCGATTACCCCGCCGAATTACCAGCCAGAGCCTGCCGACGACATCGAAACTCCCCTTGTGCTCCTTGATTTGGAGCAAGATCGGATCGCTTCTAAAGCGGTAAATTGAACCCGCATGGCTGACCGAACTTTCCGCCTTTACGACACGAAGTCGCATCAAATAACGGAGCTTAGGAGCTTGAACCCAAGCACCTCAGCTTTTACTCCTGTGGTCCGACCGTGTACAGCTATGCGCACATAGGGAACTTCCGCACGTTTCTGACCGGGGATCTCATTTGCCGAACTGCCGAGGCCTTGGAATGGAGCGTCAAATACGTCACGAACATCACGGACGTGGGGCACCTGACCGCCGACGATGCCGAATCCGGCGAAGACAAAATGCAAAAGGGCCTGCAATCCAAAGAAGGCGAGCAGTTTGTCAACGTCTGGGACCTCGCCGAGTTCTACGGCAACGCCTTTAAAGAGGATTGGGTTCGGTTGAACCTTAAGCGGCCCTACGTATGGCCAAAAGCTACCGAGCACATGCGAGAACAAATCCTGGCTGTGGAAGAACTCATCGCCAAGGGCCACGCCTATGAAACTCCGACCGGCGCCTATTTTAAAGTAAGCAGCTTCGCTAATTACCGGCGAGCTCTCCGGCAACGTGGATAAGGATTCCCTTTATACCGGCGTGCGGGACGTGGTTCGAGGACGATAACAAGCAGGATCCGCGCGACTTCGCCCTTTGGAAAAAAGACGACAAGCACCTGATGCAGTGGTTCAGCCCCTGGGGCTGGGGGTTTCCCGGCTGGCACATCAGGTGCAGCGTGATGGCAATGAAGTATCTGGGGAAACCATCGACCTTCACGCCGGCGGCGAGGACTTGATTTTTCCTCATCACGAGTGCGAAATTGCGCAGTCGGAATCTTTGACCGGTAAGACCTTTGCCAACCACTGGGTCCACACGAAGTTCTTGCAGGTCAACGGTGAGAAGATGTCCAAGAGTCTGGGCAACTTCTTTACGGTTCGAGATTTGGTAGAGGGCAAGGGCGCCGATCCGTTGGCGCTTCGCTACGCGCTGATCTCGCAGAACTTCGGCGTCCCGCACAATCTCACGATGGAGCTCTTGAAGGATGCCCGTCGAAAGTCGAGCGATACCGCCTTTGCGACCAGCAGGTTAACGCGGCCCTGGAGGCTAATGCGCAGGGCGACGACGCGGTTGGCGAGCCGCTTCGCGAGCTGTATGACCAAATGCTGGACGCCATGTGCGAGAACCTAAACACGTCAGTGGCGCTTGCCAAGGCGTTGGAGGGAACGCGGGTCATTTTAAGAGAGTCCGAGGGTTTGAGCGGGGCATCCGCCCGCAGCGCCAAAGAGTTCTTGGACAAGACCAATAACCTCCTTGGAATCGTCCGCTCGGATGAGCCTGGCTGTATGGGCGGTTCCAGTGCCAAGGGGCCGGAGGTGGACGTGGCACGCATCGAAGGCCTCATTGCCGAGCGCGCCGAGGCAAAAAAGACCAAGGATTTCGCCCGGGCGGACGCGATTCGAAACCAACTCGACGATGAAGGAATAGAGTTGCGCGACACTCCGGAAGGAACAACCTGGAAGTCGAAGGGACTGATCTGAGCATAATGGAATATGGACTGGAAGGTCTTAAAGCGCTACAAGGGTGAAGCGCTAAGGGAAATCTCGCTTCCCATTGGCGGCATCGGAACCGGCTTCTTCTCGATAGGCGGGCGCGGCAACTTTGTTGATTGGCAGCTCATGAGCCGCCCCAACCGAGGTTGGAAGCCCCCCTATAGCCATCTGCTCATACGAACCAAGCAGGGAGACAAGACCCAACTGCGCGTTTTGGAAGGGCCCCTGGCAGATGGCGGCGGGGTGGATTTTGGGAATCCGGAAATCCTTGCGGGCATTCCCAGATTCCAGCGAGCGGAGTTTGAAGCAACTTATCCATTCGGCAGGGTCAAGCTGTTCGACGACAGCATGCCTGTAGATGTAGACTTCGAGGTCTTCAACCCACTAATTGCGCGGGACTCGGAAGCCTCCGGCCTTCCGTTCGGCCTTTTGACATTGGAGACTGTCAACAAGGGCCAGGAAGCGGTGGAGGTTTCGGTAACGATGCTGTTAACGAACTTCATCGGTTGGGATGGCGACAACAAGGACCTAAAAGGCACGAGTGCCGAGCCTTTGCAGACGCAAAGCTGGCAAGGGCTCTTCATGAGAACCGCTAACACGGAAAAAGAGCCTAGGCAGGGCAGTCTATGCTTGCTTTGGGACCAATCTGAAGTCCATACAGCAAGAAGCGTTGACTTTCCGGACCGCGCTTGGCGTCACGACGTGCTCCGCATCATCGATCAACTGTTGGAATCCGGCCATCTTGAGGATCATTCGGGGCCACTTCCGGAACCGGACGGCAACGGCCATGTCGGCGCAGTGACAGCCGTGTTTAGAATCCCGGGCAACCATACTGCGAATGCCCGACTTTTTGTCGGCTGGCATTTCCCGTGGCGAACGCCTATGACAGGTGGCTGGAGCCTAGCTCCGAAAAGAACCCGGTCTTCAAAAACTACTACGCCACGAACTTTGAGGACGCCAAAGACGTCGCCGCCAAGATCGTTCCGGAACTGTCCAAGTTAAGGGATAGAAGTTGCGAATGGGTGAACTCGGTGCTTGCGCGACCCGCGCCAGAGCCAGTAAAGGAAGCGGCCATGTTCAACCTCACCGCTTTGCGCACGCACACTTCTTTCCGGTTGGAAGGTGGCCAGTTCGTGGCGTTCGAGGGTTGTGGCGCCACCGAGGGTTGTTGTTCGGGCTCTTGCAGCCATGTGTGGAACTACGAAGAGGCCACTGTCAACCTCTTTCCGGACCTCCACCGTTCGATGTTGGAATCGCACCTGGAATACAATGTCGCGCCGACCGGCGGCGAGAGATTTCGGGTGTCGTTGCCTCTACAGAACCCACAATGGGGCGCATCCGCGGCGGACGGTCAAATGGGGCTCGTCGTCCGTGCCTATCAGCAATTCCGTGCAGACAAAGATGCAGCATGGCTCGCCAAACACTATCCCGCGCTAAAGAAGATGATCCAATACGCCTGGATCAGGGGCGGATGGGATTACGACAAGGACGGCGTGATGGAAGGCGCTCAGCATAACACCTACGATGTGGAGTTCTCGGCCCGAATCCTCTTTGCACCGTCTGGTATTTGGCCGGCTTGGCAGCCGTCTCCGAAATGGCGAAAGAAGCAGGCGACTCTGCGTTTGCGGAGGAGTGCCAAACATTGCGAGACAAGGGCGCAAAATGGGTGGACGAGAACCTCTATAACGGAAGCTATTACTTTCAAAAGACAGCCAGTCCCAAAGAAGCGCCGGAGGCGATGACTGTGGCAGGAGACAATGGATCCTCCTCAGCGGATCGATATCAAGTCGGCAATGGCTGTCTTATCGACCAGTTAGTGGGGCAGTATAAAGCCAACCGCGCCGGACTGGGGGATTTGCTAGACAGGTTCCATCTTGAAAAAGCGAGCCTTTCCATTTTCCAAAACAACTTCCATTCGTCGCTCCAAGGGCACTACAACAGCATGCGCACTTTCGCCTATGGCGATGAAGCAGGCTCCGTCATTTGTTCTTACCCGGAAGGCGGCCGTCCGGCCGTTCCTTTCCCCTATTGGTCGGAGTGCATGACGGGTTTCGAGTACCAACTCGCGGCGATCCTCTACGATTACGGCCATCCAAAGGAAGCCGCACAAGTTGTCGCAGCGATTAGAAAGAGACACGACGGGAGCCGCCGCAATCCCTTCAATGAGCCGGAATGCGGCAGTTTTTATGCCCGCGCGATGGCTAGTTGGGCGTTGTTGGAAATATGGACAGGTTGAAATCCCCGTATTAATAGCAGCAGCTTGATACCGGTTTGGCATGACTTCTGCCGATTGTCGCCATATGATCGGATTTCACCCATGTCTCAATATGCACAACCAGCAGGCCTGGGTGGTTGTGAACGGCACCCCGATTGCTCGCGCCCCTATGGTGTCTCCGAAAGAGATCCGCATGCAACTGCCAGGTGGAATGGTGACGGTCTACCTCCCGCACCGCATGGCTCCGGGCGACCGGGTGTCCGGGTCCGTATTCCCTTCCAGTACTGGCGATTGGAACACCCAGCATCAAACTCTGACCTATCTTTCTTCCCTATATCTTCGGATCGGCGACAAGCGACTGGGGATTGCGGACATCGAATTCAGCCTCACAATCGAAAGCCCGTCTTTAGCAATGGATGTGGAGGACGCCTCCGGCAAGATTCTTGCCCAAAGCGCACTCGATCTCACTCAAGCTGACCCCAACTTTCCCAGCAACGACGCCAAGGTTGTTCAAGCCGGCAAGCCGATCGGGTTCGCCGGCAAGTTCGACGGAGATCGAGAAAGGACGTTTGCCACCTTCAACGACCACGCGGTTGGGATCCTTGCTGAAGGCTCGGCCGAGTGCTATGTCACTGCCCCACTCGGTAAGGTGGGCTCCGCCCACTTTCGTGTAGCCGAGGACGACGAAGTGATCAACGCACGCGTTAGCGTCGTATTACTTACATTTCTGGCGCCAGGTACAGCGACAATAGCGGGACGTAACACATCAATTGGCGTGGAAGTAGAAGGTCTTCAGGACGCCGATCCCGCCGTCTTTCCGGTCGTTGTTCAGATGACGGTGGATAGCCCCAAGGTAGCCCGATTTAGTGGACCAGACGCTATGCATGGTACACTTTTGTTGTTCCCAGCCGACCTAGAAGGGGGCCACGTTTTGAAGAGCTTACCGATCAAGGCAAGAGGTAACGGAAACTACAACATTACTGCAAAGGTGTTTTAGTCGACAAGCGGTCTCCTGTTGGGACAGAAAAGCCACAATTGGGTACAACGACTGGGCTCAAGAACCAGGTAACCCTAGGGTTTTTCGGATATTTTGTGCGCGAGTGGACGCAAATTCCTAGCAAAATATCGTACCATATAGATGAGATGCGGGTAGTAGTAGTTTGTAGAGACGCGCTTTTGCGCGATGGAATTCTAGTCTTTTGGCCCACGAAGGCAATTTTGAAGTTGCGGCTGGCGGAGAGCACGTTGCCGGAATCACAAGAGCCTTTATCGATGAGGGGCCTAATGTCCTTGTTGCAGTTGCTGACATGCTGGATACTGACGACTGGGTCCAACTGAACCAAATTAAGGCAACGAGCAGTGTTAATATAGTACTGCTCGTCTCAAGTTCGACCTCAACAGTGGGCCAGCGCGTAGCGGACGCCGTTGTACGGCGAAGCGAAGGCTCAGCTGCATTAATCCAGGTCGTGCGCCGGTTCATTGGACCGATGATGTACCGTCCTTACGGTCAGCCGGCGGCTCAGCCCATGCCGTCCATGCACGAACCGGTGAACATTTACAGTGCGCCAAGGAACCTCACGAAGAGAGAGCTTGAGGTGGCCCAGTTGGTAGCGCAGGGCATGCCGAACCGCCGAATCGCCGCCGTTCTTCAGCTTCAAGAGCAGAGCATCAAGAACCTGGTGAGCGCGGTAATGCGGAAGCTTGACTGTGAGAACCGGGTACAGGTTGCTTTGCGGCTATCTGGCCGGCCTAGCGCCAGCGCTCGCCGAACCTATTGAAGAAGCGGATCGCGACGGCCATCGTCGCGATTCCAATCGTTTTGGGTGCGATGCTTTGCTCGCACCCATTGCCATTTTTGATACTCGCAGTAGCAGCTTTTGCCGTCGGCACCTGGGAGTTCCTCGGATTATCCGGCACCCAGGACAGGGGCCTGACTGCCGCTTTGACGCTTCTCTTTGCCTTGCTGGCAGCCGCTTGGCTCGCTTTTCGCCAGGGCCCTGTGGACTATTGGATCTTGCTCATGGTCCAGGTGCTCGGAGTCGCCAGCTTGCTTGCATCCGCCAAGAAGGGACTCCAATCCAGTCGCTCGTCCTTCGTCAAGATGTCCGAACTGTTTGCCTGGCTGGGCGCGCCGCTAATAGCGCTGGTACTGCTTCACGGTGGTACCTGGAACGTCATCGGCTGGATTACGCATGCACCTATTCTAATAGTGTTCCTAACTCTATGGGCTGGGGATACTGCAGGTATTTTCGTTGGGATGGCAGTTGGGCGCCATAAAATGGCTCCAACCATCTCTCCAAAGAAGACGGTAGAAGGGGCGATGGGCAACTTTATAGCCGGAGTTGCAATCGCTACTTTAGTTGGTTATTGGTTGGGCCTGCCTCTATGGAAAGGCGTGGCTTGTGGGGTTGCCGTCGGGGTTTTTGGGCAGTTGGGTGATCTCTTTGAGAGCTACCTGAAGCGCCAAGCCGATGTAAAGGACAGCGGGGGCATACTGCCGGGACACGGGGGTGTTCTGGACCGCATCGACTCCCTGCTCTTCAGCGCGATTCCCGTCGCCTTGTTACTCTCCCTGCGCTAGGTATCCTGCTTCAATGCCCGCCGTGGAGACTAACGATCTGTGCAAGACCTATGTGTCCCACAAGAAGCAGCCCGGCATCGTCGGTGGCATTAAGGGATTGTTTACACGCGAAGTCACCGAAGTCAAAGCGGTAAGAAACGTAACCCTGTCCATTGAGCAAGGAGAACTTGTGGGCTTTCTCGGTCCAAACGGCGCGGGGAAGACCACGACGCTCAAAATGCTTACCGGCATTCTGTATCCAACCTCCGGAACCGCAAGAGTGCTCGGTTACGCGCCGCATCATCGAAGGCCGGACATGCTGCGCCGGATCTCTTTGGTCATGGGCAACAAAATGCAGCTTTGGTGGGACCTGCCTGCCTGGGACAGCTTTGTGGTTCTGCGCGAACTCTATGACGTGGATCCCAAGCAGTTCAAAAGCCGCGTTGATAACTTGCTGGAAGCTCTCCAATTGACGGACAAAGTCAATGTCCAAGTCCGCAAACTCAGCCTTGGCGAGCGCATGAAATGCGAGCTGGTGGCCGCACTTCTCTATCGACCCGAAATTGTGTTTCTGGACGAGCCGACGATCGGCTTGGACGTGGTTTCCCAGAAGCGGATTCGGGACTTCCTAAAAGAGTTGCACCGAGAAGACAATTGCTCGATCTTGCTCACCAGCCATTACATGCAGGATGTTCAAGAACTCTGCAAGCGTGTGATCGTCATCGACCACGGCTCGGTTATCTTTGATGGCACGCTGGATACCTTGAGCCGGCAGTTCAGCGACACCCGTCGCTTGCGGCTCTCCTTTTCCGAAACAGTTGCCGAAGCGGACATCGCCCGCTATGGGAGGGTTGTGGAAATGAACGAAGCGGGCGCTGTGCTGGAAATCAGCAGGGACGAAACCGCAACCATAACCTCGTCTGTGCTCCTCAATCTGCCGGTGAACGACGTCGGCATCGAAGAAGTGGACATCGAGGAAGTTATCCGCGATCTGTTCACCACCGCGCGCTGATCCCGGTGACCTTACCATTCGGGTTAGAAGCCTTTACCTAGTAGAATCTAAGCATGGCTCTCCCGAAAAAGATTTCTGAAACTGTGGGCAAAGGCGCCCTCGCATCGATTCGAGAGTCAGGCATTGGGCCGCTTCTGGACCACATGTCGCACGAGGAGTGCCTTGAAACAACGCTCCATTATGGAACCCACAACTACCATCCCATCGACGTGACCATCGTTGAAGGGAACGGCGCTTGGGTCACGGATGATCGGGCCAACGTCTATATCGATTGCGTTGGCTGCTATTCCGCACTCGCCTTCGGGCACTCTCCCGAGAAGATACTGAACGCCGTTCGGGCGCAAACGCAAAAACTGCACCTTACCGGCCGGGCGGTTTATACGCGTGAACTGGCACTGTTCCTGAAGGTTCTTTGCGAGTTCAGCGGAACGGACATGGCGTGCCCCATGAATACCGGCACCGAGGCAGTGGAAACCGCGATTAAGATCGCCCGGAGATGGGCGTACAGCGTTAAGGGCGTTCCCGAGGACCAGGCAGAGATTATTGTTGCCGCTGAAAACTTCCACGGAAGAACCACCACGATCGTGGGCTTTAGCAGCGAAGCCGGATATAAGGCCGGATTTGGGCCTTTCGCCCCTGGCTTCATTACGGTTCCCTTCGGCGACATCGACGCGGTAAGAGCGGCGATAACTCCGAACACCGCGGCGGTGCTGATGGAGCCGATCCAGGCGGAAGGCGGGATCCTCATTCCACCCGACGGCTTTATGGCCGGGCTGCGATCACTCTGCACTGAAAACAACGTTCTGCTGGTTTGGGATGAGATCCAGACTGGCTTTTGTCGAACCGGATTCCGGTTTGCTTGGCAGAGCGAAGACGCCGAGCCCGACCTCATGTGCCTTGGTAAGGCGTTGGGGGGCGGGGTAATGCCCGTTTCCGCAGTCGTGGGGAAGCGCTCGGTTATGGAAGTTTTGACTCCGGGCAGTCATGGAAGCACTTTCGGTGGCAACCCCCTTGCCTGCGCGGCGGCAATCGCTTCCCTGGTGGAGTTCGATTCCGGCCAATACGAACCGAGAGTTGCCGCGCTGGGACAAATGCTTCACGATCAACTTCACGCGCTCAACCATCCGGTCGTCAAGGAAATCAGAGGTCGCGGGCTATTGATTGGAGTTGAAATAGTTCCCGGTTACGACGACGAAACAACGGATGCCTTTCTCCGAAACGGAATTCCACGAAGGAAACAAGACACCGCACTTTCCGTTTCGCGCCGCCGTTGACGTGCGATGAGAAGCTGATCTGCGAGATCTCAACTCGGATCCACAAAGCTTTGGACGAGGTGCACTGTTCGGAGTGAAGGTATTCATCTCGGTCGACATCGAAGGCTGCACCGGCATTGTCTCGTTCTCGCAATGTGAAAAGCCGGATGGAGCCCATTACGATTACCCGTTCGCCCGCCGAATGCTAACCCATGACGTGAACGCCGCAATTCGGGGCGCGAAGGAGGCCGGCGCTACGGAGATCGTGGTGAAGGACGGCCATGCTTACTGCAAGAATCTTCTGATCGATGAGTTGGAACCCGGCGTGGAGCTGATCTCTGGTATCGGAGGCGGCAAAGACGGCATGATGAACGGAATCGATCCGACGTTCGGTGCCGCAATGCTCGTTGGATACCATGCAATGGCGGGAGTCGCCGGCGGCTTGATGGAGCATGCGCTCGCTGCCGGGCTGCACCGGTTTTGGATCAACGGCGAACCTGCTGGGGAGATCGCCGCAAGCGCGGCGGTCGCGGGAGCCTTTGGAGTTCCATTGGTTATGGTCAGCAGCGATGAAGCAGGCGCATTGGAAGCGCGGGAACTGCTTCCAGGTGTTTCCACTTTTGCGACCAAGAAGGGGCAGGCCAAGTACATGGGCCAGCTGAAACATCCAAGCGTCACTGGGCCAGGGATCCAAGCTGCGGCTCGCGCGGGATGCGCAAGCCGGGACAAGATCGCTCCGTATAAACCGGCCGAGCCGGTAACGATGAGGATCGAATTCCACAAAGTGGAGGAGGCGGATATGGCCGCTACTTTGGAGCGAATCCACCGCATTGACGGTTACACGCTCGAGTGGAAGCGAGAGACGTTTCTCGCAGCCCACTCCTTTGCTTACAATGTCTTTACGGCAGCGGCGCGGGGCCGAATGTCCAGCAGCTAACAATCGCCCCGGAGGTTGTGGGAAGGCTGAATTCGCTCAAGGCGATTTCTACCAGGTTGAATTATAGGAAGGAACAAGATCGCCTTGCGCACCGTCCCATTACAAGAGTTTGTTCACGCATTCGTATTTAGAGAGAAAGGGGTGAAATTTGTGCGTCTGAACGAGTTTTCGCGCGCCGTATTATCAATAGCTTACGTTTCCGCCGCGGTGTGCGCTACTGCCAATAGCATTGCGGTGCCACCTAGCGTTCCAAATGCCTACAAAAACCAGGCGTCCGCCTTTGTGGAGAATAAGGGGCAGTGGGATGCCCGCGTCCAGTTTATGTCCCAAACACCTGGGATCAACCAGTGGATCACCTCCGAGGGCGTTGTCTTGGACTTCAACCGCTTCATAGCAGAGGTGACGTCCGCTCCCTCAAGGGCAAAGACAGGTCATCTGGAGGGCCACGTCGTAAAAATGAGCTTCGTAAACGCCTCGCCATGCGCAGTCACCGGCGAGGCTGAACTCGAGGGTAAGAACAACTACCTACTTGGTAACGATGAATCCAAATGGGCGACGGGCGTCAGGCGTTTCGCCGAAGCCCACGCGGAACAGCCCTACAACGGCATTTCAGTCCGTTACTACGTGGATCAGGGCTCGCCAAGGTACGACCTTATCGTGAAGCCAGGGGCCGATCCATCGCAAGTGGGGCTCAAAATAGAGGGCGCGAACAAGGTGAGGGTTCTCGATAACGGAGACCTCGCGATCGACACGTCCCTCGGCACAGTTGAGGAAAAGGGCCTCACCGCCTACCAGGAAACAGGGGGAACCAAAACGCCGATCTCTTGCCGAATGGTATCGGACGGCACGACCGTAAGATTCGACACGGGCAGTTACGATCCGTCGAAGCCGCTCATCATCGATCCCCTCATCTACTCGACGCTCGTCGGTGGAACTAATGGCTACAACTATATTAGGGGCCTTGGGGTAACCAGCGGCGGCAACGCGGTTATCGCAAGCTATTCGACTTCGACCAACTACCCGATCACTACGGGGGCGTATCAAACCAAAAACTCTGCCGCCTTCGGCATTGGTGAGATAACGGAATTTAACGCGACGGGCACTAAATTGATATTTAGCACCTACCTTGGCGGTTCGGCTAGCCAGGAAATTACCGCGCTAACTCTCGATGCCCAGGGCGAAGCGGTTGTGGTCGGGGAAACGTCATCGGAAGACTTCCCGATAACCAGCGGAGCCTTTCAAACCAAAAACTCCGCGGCGCCGTTTGGCGCAGCCGGATTTGTGACGAAGCTCAATGCCAGTGGCAATGCCCTTATCTTCAGCACGTTCCTAGGAGGAAACGATGTGGCCGGATCGACCCCCGAGGCGCTAACGCTGGACACTTCCGGAAGCGTCTATATAACCGGCGAGACGAATTCCACCAGCTTTCCCACTTCCTCTAGCGCCTACCAAAAGGTCCCCAAGGGTGCGGGCTTGACTTGCTTCCTAGTCAAGCTGAGCGCAACCGGAAAGTCACTCATTTATGGCTCTCTCGTTGGCGGATCCAAGTATGCCGGCGGGACCAAATTTGATATATCCACCAGCGTTGCGTTGGACCCCTCGGGCTACGCTTATATTGCGGGTTACACGAATGCATCCGATTTTCCGGTCAGTGCCACCGCATACCAAGCGAAAAACAACGCAGCAGTAGTGACCGGTGCCGGATTCACCGGCTTCGTTGTTAAGTTCAACGCGAGCGCAAGCGCCTTGCTATACAGCACTTATTTAGGAGGCAATGTAAAGGACTATATCAGCGGCTTAGCGGTGGATTCTGTCGGCAACGCCATTGTGGTGGGCGGGACATTTTCGGACGACTTTCCTACGACCGCCGGCGCACTGCAGACCGCCGATAGTTCCGCTAGCAATCAATCTTGTGGATTCGTTACGAAACTAAACGGAGCTGGCAGCAGCCTCGCAGTTTCCACCTTCCTCGGAGGAACCAGTGGCACAAACGGCGCATCCTATGTGTCTCGGATTACTCTCGATGGTTCCCAGAACATCTACTTAACGGGAGCAGCGGGAAACGAACCGTTCCCAACTACGACAAACGCTTATCAGAAGGCTACCGGAGTTGCGACGAACGCTTTTTTGACGGAACTCTCGCCTGGCGCTCTAACCGTACTCTACAGTACGCTCCTTGGCGGATATGCGGGAGGCCCCGGTGACGGCGGCGACTATGTGGCTCTTAATGGGACAAACGGTGCGATGATCGCGGGGATCGCGACAACCGCCGATTTCCCAACCACTGCCGGAGCCTATCAAAGCGACGTCGACACCTACGGCGAAGGGTTCGTGGCTTCCTTCACCTTTGGCCCAAACACGGCCGATATGCTGGCAAGCTTCAACGTTCAGCCAAGCGTGATTTCGGGAGAACAGTTTGCTGCCACGGTTAACCTTAGCGGCCCGGCGATCATTGGTGATGGAATCCAAATGTCGCTCACCACTTCTGGTCCAATTTCCGCCCCCAAATACATCCGAATTCAACATGGACAGGCTAGTGACTACTTCGTTATCCAGGCTCAAACAGTGACGAAGGCAACAACTGCGAAGGTCACCATCACCGATGGCACCACTTCGCTCACCCGCGACATAACGGTGGCGCCACTGGTGATCACCTCGGTGACGGTTTCCGAGAATCCGTGCGTTGGAGGTGATCCTAGTGGCCTGACCGCTACGGTAAACCTCAACGTGTTTTCCGGCATCAATCCCGGTGGTTCCACACAGGTAAAGATTTTCGCAGAAAGCCCTCTTGTCGCTCCGTCAGTCGTCGACCTAGATGACGGGACAAACTATGTGCAGTTTCATGTCGACACAAAGCCGGTAGTTAACTCGACCGGTGCTTTACTTGAGGCACAGATCGGGACTCAGAACCAATATATAACCTTCGACGTCGATCCAGCTCTGAAATCATTCTCGATTTCGCCCACTTCCGTGCAGGGCGGAAATAACGCAAGTGGAACTGTCAACCTTTTTGACCCTGCCCATGAAGCACAGCAGGTCGGAGTCTATGCAGCTACCGATACCGGCGCCGCAAGCTACATGTTCGTTCCCCAAGGGGCTTCGACCCTCACCTTCCCGATCACTACAAGTCCGGTAGCGGCAACAACAACCGGCTCCATGACAATCGAGGTCTTCGGCGCGAAGATTAAAGCGAACATTACCTTGACACCGCCGCCGATTAAGAGCCTGACGTTCAAGGCATCCAGCGTCGTTGGAGGAACCTCAACAACCGGCACTGTGACCCTGGACGGCCAGACGGCAGTTTCGGGAGATGTGGTTTCACTATCTTCCAGCAGCGCGGATGTGACGGTGCCCGTGAAGGTCACCGTTCCATTTCTTTCGACTTCGGAGCCCTTCCAGATTACAACGAAGAAAGTGACGGCAACCACAAAGGTGACGATCACCGCGAAATTCGGGAGCTCTACAGTGAGCCAAGTGCTAACCCTCACACCATGAAAATTGGGCCGAAATCTTAGCGACATGATATTACAGTATTTGGGGTAACTTAGGAACACGCCTCCAGGGTTTGCCGTCGCATTATCGGAGCCGAGCACTTGCGCGGCTGGCTTGGGACTACTATGGAGGAATTTATGTTGTTTCTCGACACATATTTGCGACCAGCATGCGCCATCGCTATTTCGACTCTGGGCTTTTCAGCTTATTCTCTAGCATCGCCGCCAAGTGTGCCTTCGGCCTACAAGAACCAAGCATCTGCTTTCGTTGAGAACAGGGGCCAATGGGATTCACGGGTGCAGTTCATGTCTCAGACGCCCGGGATCAACCAGTGGGTCACGTCCGAAGGCGTTGTCTTAGATTTCAACCGATATGCGCCCGACGCTAAGGCTAGTCCTACCAAGACTAAGAATGGCCACATCGAGGGTCATGTCGTCAAAATGAGTTTCGTCAACGCCGCCCCGTCTGCAACTACAGGAGTGGGAGAGTTTGAAGGCAAAAACAACTACCTCATAGGCAATGATCAATCCAAATGGACAACTGGCGCGCGGCGTTTTGCCGAAGCCCGTGCAGAGCAGCCATACAATGGCATTTCCGTTCGTTATTACGTGGATCAGGGCTCACCGCGATACGACCTTATCGTAAAGCCCGGAGCAGACCCCTCACCGTTCGGACTCAAGATAGAAGGCGCGAATGGTCTAAGAGTTCTCGATAATGGAGACCTCGCGATCAACACGTCTCTAGGCACTGTAGAAGAAAAGGGCCTCACCGCCTATCAAGTAACGGCCGTTGGTAAAACGCCAATTTCATGCCGTATGATCACGGACGGCAGCACGGTTAGATTCGATATCGGAAGCTACGACCCCTCGAAGCCACTTATTATCGATCCTTTGGTGTATTCGACATTCCTTGGCGGTACGAACGGGTACGAAACCACGACGGGCCTCGCCGTAACTCCTTCCGACAAAGCAGTCGTATGTGGCTATACCGACTCCACCAATTTTCCGACTTCGACCGGCGCCTACCAAAAGAGCCGAACCACGATCGATGCGGTTGCCACCGTCGTCGAACTGAACTCGACGGGGACCGGTGTCGTTTTCGCCACCTACTTAGGGGGATCGGTGGCGCAGGACGCCAACGGCGTCGCTGTCGATTCGTCCGGGAACCCTGTGATCGTAGGGTGGACTGATTCCAACGACTTCCCGGAAACAACCGGCAGTTATCAGAGCACCAACGTGGCATGGCCGAATTCAACATCCTTCATCACGAAGCTTAATGCCACCGGCACAGGGCTGGTCTTTGGTTCGATGTTTGGGGCGTCCGACGGCGCTACCGTCGTGCAAGCAGTGGCTCTGGACTCAAACGGCAACGTCCTTGTTGGCGGCTTCTCAAATGCCAACAACTTCCCTACAACGGCCGGTGCGCTGCAAAAGACCGCCCCGGACAACGATAGCAATTTCGTCTCCAAGTTCAATTCGAACTGCTCGTCGCTGCTTTACAGTACTTTTCTGGGATCACAGGCCGACACTATTACAGCTGTCGCCTTCGACAAAGCGGGTTATGCGTACGTGGCCGGGAACTCCAGCAATGGCGACCTGCCCACGACGGCAGGGGCCTATCAGACCGCGATTAAAGTCGCGAGCCCATATCGTAACGGCTTTATCCTGAAGTTGAATGCGAATGCAAGCGCGCTGGTATACGGCACTTACCTTGGAGGCACTACCGACGACTACGTCGGAAGTTTGGCCGTGGATTCACTGGGTAACGCCATCGTTTGCGGCGACACTTATTCCAGAATTTCCCCACCACCGTCGGCGCCTACCAAACGGTTGATAAAGCATCAAATGGAGAATATTCCGGATTTGTTACGAAGTTGAACGGAACAGCCACAAAGCTTGGGTTCAGCACCTATTTGAACGGCACTGGCGAGACGGCATTTAACAGTATCGCTATTGATGCGAACGACGATCCGGTACTGACCGGATACACCGATTGCTTGGACTACCCAACTACTGCCGGCGCCTACCAAGAGACCAGTGGAACCGCAAGCTGGGTAGCGGTTGTGACTCAGATGAAGGCAAACGGCACTGGCTTGCTGTACAGCACAGTCTTTGGTGGAACGAATGGCAACCCCGGCGATTACGGTGAGCTGGTTGCAGTTGGACCTACTGGAAATGCCTTTGTGGCTGGCAGTGCTTCATCGGCCGACTTTCCGACAACGCCGGGCGCATGGCAGTCGTTGGTCGATACCAACGGCGAAGGCTTTCTTGCTTGCTTTAGCCTTACCGCCGGTGCCGGGAACACGCTGACCAACTTCTTCCTTCAGCCGAGTGTTATTGCGGGACAGGAAGCGCAGGGCGCCGTGTATTTAAACGGATCCGCAGCCTCAACGACGGCAATCTCTCTTTCCGGATCTGGGCCGGCCACATTTCCAGGCACGGTCCAGGTTGCCGCAACCACGAACTCGGGGCAGTTTACGGTCAATACGCAGGCGGTGACCACTCCAACCAGCTTCGTTATCACCGCGAAGTTGGCGGCAGTCTCCCTGTCCAGGAGCATTCAAGTTGTGCCCATGGCGATCAAGAGCCTCTCGGTGTCTCCATCTCCAATAATCGGTGGCAACACTGCAACCGCGGCAATCACTGTCAGCGCTTTCACCGGCTTTGGACAGTCAATGGAAGTCCAGGTTACGACAACTGGACCCATCAGTTCAAATTCTCCACAGCTCTTTCACTACTCAAGCGACTACCTCGATATTCCGGTTTACACGAAAGGGGTTAGCCAAGTCAGCCCTGCTTCGATAACCGTAAAGATGGGCGGGCTGTCCAAAACGGCCATGTTCACCGTCTACCCGACCTTCGAAACCGCTAGCCTCACTTCTTCCACTGTTGTGGGCGGCACAAACATCAATGGGACGGTGACCACATACCTGCCGGTCGGAGCGAGTCCGCGGCCGATTTGGATCGAACCTTCCTCCTATATTTACGTAAGCGGCACGGATAACTTCTTTTATATCCAGCCAGGCAAGACTTCAGGAACGTTTTCGATTCCTACCTACGCGGCCCCAGCGAATACGGTTGTAGACCTTGTGGTGGTGTCCGGAGTGATGTCGAAAACGCTTCCGGTGACCATTACGCCTCCGCCGATTACGAGCTTGACCTTTAACCCTTCCTCAAGTGTCGCTGGAGGAACCCAAGTAGGGGCATACCTAACTCTCGGCGGCGAGGCATCCTACATGGGTGACGTGGTCTCGGTGGCTTCAAACAGTCCCTCCGCGGTTGTGCCGGCTACGGTCAAAGTGAATCCCTACAGCACAACGGCGAGCTTCACGATAAACACAAAGAAAGTGACGGTGAAGACCACTGTGACCATCACGTTGAAGTTAGGTTCGACGCCATACTACAGCACGCTGACTTTAACCCCCTGAGGGGGCCGGCGCCAACAAGAGATCGACTAAGATTTTGGCAGCGATAGACGCGGCCAAACTCCCACCCCTAACTTGTTGCAGCAGTTCGGCGTGGGCGGAGTCGGAACCCAGGCGCGCTCGAATCTGCTCCAGAACCTGGAGCGAAACCTCTTGATTGAACCATTTCGCCCGCTGCCCGGCTCGCTGAGAGTTTAGCCAATCCCCTTTTAAGAGCACTGCTCGGTGGTGCATCACCGAATCCCAAACTTCGTTGATGCCTTCGCCGGTTACCGAACTGCACCGCAACACGGTTGGTGTCCAGCCGGTTGCCTGAGGGGGCATCAGATGAACCGCGCTCCTATAGGCGCCTTGCGCCACTTCGGCTGCGGCCACGCTGGTGCCGTCTGACTTTGTGATGGCGAGCACATCGGCCATTTCCACCACGCCGCGCTTCATGCCCTGAAGTTCGTCGCCCGCGCCGGGAAGCAGCAGCAAGAGATAGGTGTCCACCACGTCTTTGATCGCAGTTTCCGATTGGCCAACACCTACGGTTTCCACGAGAATCGTATCGAAACCGGCCGCTTCACAAAGCAGGATCGTTTCTTGAGTCCAGCGAGTGATCCCACTGAGAAAGCCTCGTGTGGGCGAAGGCCGGATGAACGCCTTCTCCGATGCTGCGAGATTTGGCATACGGCTCTTGTCGCCGAGAATGCTGCCGTGGGTTTTTTCACTGGAAGGGTCAACCGCCAAAACCGCCACGTTGCGCCCCAGTTCATCCACCAAATGCGATCCCAAGGCTTCAATGAATGTGCTTTTCCCCACTCCGGGCACTCCGGTAATACCTACCCGCATGCTCGAGCTGTTGACAGAAAGCGACAGCTCCAGAAGCTTGTGCGCCAGCAAACGGTGATGGGCCGCTTCGCTCTCGACGAGGGTAATGGCGCGGGCAAGGGCCACACGATCGCCGTCCCTCAGTTTCGCAAAAAGCTCGACCGGGTCTGGCGGTGGTGGGGCGGTGGGTTTAAAGTGGGGGTTGATCGACGGTTGGGCTTTCCCTTCCGGCATAAGGCTTGCGGTCATCTCTGTTCCAATGCTAACCCCCGGGCGTCCAAAAGGTCAATAAGAATTCGATGTGCCGCTTCCGGCAAGGAGGTTCCTGGCCCGAAGATTGCGTAAACGCCTTTCTCGTAAAGGAATTCGTAGTCCTGGGTTGGAATGACTCCGCCGACGATCACGAGTATGTCTCCGCGCCCCTGCTTCTTAAGTTCTTCAATGACTTCGGGGACTAGTGTGCGGTGCCCCGCCGCGAGGCTGGAAATACCGAGCAGGTGAACGTCGTTCTCCGCCGCCTGACGGGCGACTTCGGCGGGCGTCTGGAAGAGGGCGCCCATATCCACGTCAAACCCAAAGTCGGCGAACGCAGTAGCAACAACTTTCGCGCCACGATCATGTCCATCCTGGCCCATTTTTGCGACGAGGATCCTCGGCCTGCGGCCCTCGATGGCGGCGAACCGATCGGATAGGTCTTGAACTTCCTTGAACTCGGTTGTATTGCCCGCCTCTCCCTTGTAGGCGCCGGCGGCGGTGGTAGCGGCCGGCTGGTAGCGGCCCCAAATCTTCTCGAGCGCAAAGGATATCTCGCCTAAGGTCGCTCTAACCTTGGCCGCCTCATAACTTAGCTGCATGAGGTTGCCCTCGCCGGTTTGTGCAGCCTTCGTAAGGTTGTCCAGCGCTTCTTGGACCTTCTTGCTGTCGCGGGCTGCCTTGACCGACTCGAGCCGTTCGATCTGCTGTCGGCGGACCTCTTTGTTGTCAATGACAAGGACAGGAATGGACGTCTCTTCACGGATGCGATATTGGTTGACGCCGATTACGATGTCCTCGCCGGAATCGATGCGGGCCTGTTTGCGCGCAGCCGCTTCCGCGATGCGTGCCTTGGGAACGCCCGTGTCGATAGCCTTGGTCATACCGCCCAGGCTCTCGATCTCTTCGATGAGGCCCCATGCACGGTGCGCGAGTTCGTGAGTCAGCCGCTCCACATAGAAGGAGCCACCATAGGGATCGACGACGCGACAGATGCCGGCCTCTTCCTGGAGATAAAGCTGCGTATTCCGGGCGATGCGTGCCGAGAACTCGGTGGGTAACGCAATCGCCTCGTCCAGTGCGTTCGTGTGCAGGCTCTGCGTGTGGCCGATGGCCGCGCTCAGCGCCTCGATGCATGTTCTCGCAACGTTGTTGAACGGGTCCTGCTCGCTTAAGCTCCAGCCTGAGGTTTGACTGTGCGTTCGCAAGGCAAGGGATTTGGTGTTCTGTGGGTTGAACTGCTTGACTATCTTGGCCCAGAGCATGCGCGCGGCCCTCATCTTCGCCACTTCCATGAAGTGGTTCATTCCGATGTCCCAGAAGAAAGAGATGCGCGGAGCGAAATCGTCGATATCAAGGCCGGCGGCAATGCCGGTTCGCAGATATTCCAAGCCATCGGCCAATGTGTAGGCGAGTTCGATATCCAAGGTAGCGCCCGCTTCCTGCATGTGGTATCCGCTGACGCTGATCGAGTTGAACTTCGGCATATTGGCGCTGCAGAAGCTAAAAATGTCGCCTACGATCCGCATGCTTGGCTCGGGCGGATAGATGTAGGTATTGCGGACCATGAACTCCTTGAGAATGTCGTTCTGAATGGTCCCGCTCAATTTCTCAAAACTGACGCCCTGCTCTTCTGCGGTGACAAGATAAAACGCCATGACCGGCAGCACCGCGCCATTCATCGTCATCGAAACGCTCATGCGGTCGAGAGGAATGCTGTCAAAGAGGATCTTCATATCCTCAACCGTGTCGATCGCGACTCCGGCTTTGCCCACGTCTCCAACCACCCGCTCGTGGTCGCTGTCATAGCCACGGTGGGTAGCCAAATCAAATGCGACGCTTAGGCCGCGTTGGCCCGCGGCGAGGTTGGCGCGGTAAAAGGCGTTGGATTCTTCCGCCGTGCTAAACCCAGCATATTGCCGAATGGTCCAAGGACGCAGGGCGTACATGGTGGAATAGGGGCCTCGCAAATACGGCGGGAGGCCCGCTGCATAATGCAAGTGCTCAAGACCTTCCAAGTCCTTTGCCGTGTAGAGGGACTTGACCCGGATCTGCTCGGGCGTGTTCCAGACCGTTGTTCGGCAGCCATTGAGCGCGGCTCGATCCTCTGTCTTGTTTTTGAATGCCGGTTTCATTACAACGTCTCCTTGGTGATGTGGAAAGTGTCGTGCAAAGCGTTGAGGAATGCCAGAGCATCTGTCCGGGCATGGACGAAGTCGTCTACGTCGTTAGCGCGTAGGCCCTTGATGTCCAGTCCCGCATATCCCGCAACAATGATAAGAGGTCGCTTCTCGGGCAGCAGCGTGTTCAATTCCTCGGTTACTGCCAGATATTCGTCGTTCGAGCTGCACACCGCAAGAACGTCGGCTTTCTCCGTTTCCACGGCTTGGACCACTTCTTCGCAAGACTTAAATGGAGCGGGGCAGCGAATGTCATATCCGCCGATTCCAAAGAATCCGGTGCAGAAGTCCGCGCGGGCCTTTCGCATTGCGGGGTCGCCGATCTGCGCGAGCAGAATGACTGGAGCTGTTCCGCCATCTTTTACCTGGCGCTCCATTCTAAGCCTCAGGTGCTCGATCGGCCAAGCAGGCCGGAACGGCCCGAGAGCCGAGTCACCGACGGGTGTGCCGCTCTCGTAGTCCTTCAGACTCGCGCCATCCAAGAAGTTCTCGCGGAGTTCAGTGATGCAGTGAGTGGTGTTGTCCAGCCTGTGGGAGTAGTGGAATCGGCTTCCCGATTCCAGCCTTCGCTCTTTCAGATTGGGATAAACCGTGGTCCCTACGATAGGGGTCTTACCCGTGCTTACCCTTTGTGATTTCTCTTGCCGGATGCGCTGGATCTCGCTCGGAAGGAATCCGCACTGCCAGGCCTTCGCGAATCCGCCGTGTGATTGGATCTGCAAGAAGAGCTCCCACGCGGCATTGATGTAGCCGTCGGTAAGATATTCGACCGCGTAGCTTCCCCCGAGCGGATCGCTCACTTTTCCAAGAAAAGCTTCTTCGCGAAGCAGGTGATGCGTATTGCGCGCAAGGTGTTCGCTGAACTCGTCCGGGCTGTGATAGCCTTGGTCGAAAGCGGCCGGTGAAATCGAGTTCGCTCCGCCCATAACCGCAGCCATGGACTCTGTCGTGGCCCGCAACAGGTTGTTGTAAGGATCGTAAAGTGTTTTATTGGAGCTCGTTGTATCCACATGGATCTTGGCAATGGCTTCCGAAATGCCAAAGGACTTGAACAGATTCTGGGCAAGCACTCTATGCGCCCTTAGCTTGGCGATCTCTAACAGATAGTTGGAGCCGACTGCATAGCGAAATTCCATGTGCCGTGCAAAATCCGTCAGATCTTTGTCGTTCTCGTCAAGTAGGCCGAGATAGTCAGCCGCGAGAGCCATGCTGATGGCAAGCTCTTGAGCGATGGATGCGCCGCCCTTTTCCACCTGATTGCCGCGAATCGTCAGCCAGGTGTAGCGAGGTAGAACTGCAATGCCTTCAAAGAACCGAAGCGCCCGTTCCTGCCAGCCATCAAAACCGTGAGTGGTCCACTCGGTTGCGGCATCAAGTAAAGGGTCGTAATCCACGCTGCCGCAGACATCCACAGAGTCGATCCGCTTGCGGGCAAGCTCATTTTGGAACATGGCCGCCGTTTGCGCAGCGAATGGCCCCGCCAGCCAATGGATAGGAACCTCGGTGAGAAACAGTCCTTCCACAAAAGCGGACATTCCTTCTTGGTCGTGAATGGGAACGCCGGTGGGATAAGTCAAGACCGATACTTCAAGCGTGCCGCGCTCTTGGGCCCGGCGGACATGGGCGTTGGCCTCGGCGACCGTGTTTTCCCGTATCTGCTCCCGAATGACCCAACCCTGTCCTTCCGTTTCCCAGCCGCGTCTTGCTGATTTGGAGACTCGCTCCGCGTCGATATCCTCCGCGGTAAAGAAAGGCTTCATCTCAAGGCCGTCGAGGGTCTTCCAGACGAGTTTCTTGTCGAAGTCCGCGCCCTTAAGGTCGCGAATCACCTGATCTTTCCAGGCTTCCGGAGTGACGGAAGGGAAATCTTGAAAAAGGGTCTTTGCTGCCATGACTACTCCTCTTCCGGCGCTTCTACGATCTCGTAGAGAACGCCGAGGGACGCATCGGGGTGCGTCTTTGGGTGAACGAAGAACACTGTTGTTTTGCGGCTGCCCGGACGGGGCGCCTCATCGAGTAGATTAAAACCTTCGCTCTTCATTGCGCGAAAAGTCGCTTGGATGTCTTTGGTTCGGAAAGCCACATGGGCGAGGCATGGGCGATTGCCATTCTTTTCCGTTTGTTTCGCAACTGGGGAATCCGGAGTCAACGGTTCCAAAAGTTGGATCAGGTTGTTGCTGTCGCCAACGCGAAGCAGCGCTTCACGGACCTGGTCCTTTCCGTAGACCTCTTCTTTGTGAACGAGCGTAAAGCCCATCTTTTCGTAGAGGGCGATGTGCTTGTCCAAATCACCCGCGGGAACCGCAATGGCCACGTGGTCTACGAAGTTGAGCCCGATTTCAGTTGCGGTTTTGGTTGCCATGATTTACTCAAACTCCACGAGCAGGCGTCCCTGAGCGACCTGCTCACCTTTGGTTACAGGGATCGACTTGATCTTGGCCGCGACGGGCGCGGTGATCGTTGTAAACATCTTCATCGCTTCAAGCACGATCAGCGGGGCGTCTTTTTGGACTTCGTCGCCAACCGCTACTTGGATATCCGAAACGACTCCGGCAAGCGGGCTCTTCACACCCACGCCGTCTGCGGCGGGCTCTTGGCCGTTGCCGCCCGGCAGGGTCACCGAAGTGGGGATCGCAGAATGTCCGCCGCCAGCAAATGCGGGGCGATTATCATGCTGCTCAACCTCGACTTCTACTTCGTAAGGCTTGCCGTCAATAGTGATCTTCAGTTTCATATCTGTTCCTAGAGAGGGATCAATCCGTGCTTCTTTTGGGGCCTGTACTCGCGTTTCGTCTGAAGCATTTCCAGGGCCTTGGCGATGTATTCGCGAGACCTCGCCGGTTCGATCACGTCATCCACCATGCGTCTGCCCGCGGCCACGTAAGGGCTAGCGAACATTTCGCGGTATTCGTTGATTTTTTCTTGCCTTGCTTTGGCCGGGTCTTCGGCCTTTTCGATCTCGCGTTTGAAAACGATTTCCGCGGCGCCCTCGGCGCCCATGACCGCAATCTCCGCAGAAGGCCAGGCGAAGACCCGGTCTGCATGGAGGTCTTTGGCGCACATCGCCACATAGGCGCCACCGAAGGCTTTCCGGAGTATGAGAGTCACCTTCGGGACCGTGGCAGCGGAGTACGCAAAGAGCACCTTCGCGCCATGGCGAATAATGCCTCCATGCTCCTGTCCCACGCCAGGAAGGAATCCTGGCGTGTCGACAAGAGTGAGCAAGGGAACGTTAAAGGCATTGCAAAAACGTACGAATCGCGCGATCTTATCCGAAGCGTTGATGTCCAGCACTCCGGCGAGGCTGTTCGGCTGGTTGGCGACGATGCCAACCGGGCGGCCCGCCACTCGGGCGAAGCCGATAACCGCGTTCTCCGCATACCTGGACTGAACTTCCAAAAAGTCGGCCGAGTCCACGATTTCCGCGATGACCGAGCGCACATCATAGGATGCGCGTGTATCCTCGGGGATGATTCCGTTAAGCGATGGGCTGGGCTCGATGCTGTAAGTTCCTGCCGCAACGGGCGGGTCTTCCAAGTTATTGGAAGGCAAAAAGCTGAGAAGTTTTCGACAGATCCCCGCTGCATCCAAATCGTCTTCCGCGACGAAGTGGACGACACCGGAATAGTGCATCTGCGCTTCCGCGCCGCCAAGTTCTTCGCCCGAAACCACTTCGCCGGTGACCTGTTTGATAACCGCGGGACCGGTGATGAACATCTGGGCGTGGCGGGTCTGAATAATGAAATCCGTAAGAGCGGGGCTATAGGCCGCGCCGCCGGCGCAGGGGCCGCAGATCACGGAGATCTGGGGTACCGAGCCGCTGAGACAAGTGTTCTGGTAAAACACCCGGCCATACCCCGCCAGGCTGTCGATTCCTTCCTGGACTCGCGCGCCGCCTGAATCGTTGATGAAAACGAAGGGCGTCCCTGTCTTGAGGGCGCCTTCCATAGCTTCCACGATCTTATTGCAGTGCACTTCGCCTGCAGAACCGCCGAAAACAGTGAAGTCCTGGCTGGCCAGATGGACGGTGCGGCCATCTACCTGGGCGCTCCCCGTGACCACGCCGTCAGCGGCCGATTCCTTGCCTTGCATACCGAAGAATGTGCATCGGTGCTCGGCAAAGAGCCCCTGCTCCTGAAAGCTCTCAGGGTCTACCAGGCTCTGGATGCGCTCCCGGGCGCTCAGCTTGCCGTTGGCATGCTGCTTGTCAATCTTGTCTTGTCCGCCACCGAGCATCGCTTTCTCGCGCTTCTTGTGGAGTTCGGCGATTCGGTCTTCACGTGTGGTTACCATTTCGTTTTCCTTAATGTGCCTGTCTTAGTCGCGGGGAGCATCGGCGAGAATCTCGCGCTCCAGAGTCTCGATTCGGCGTGACGCCTCTTTCTTGGTGAGGACCCGCAGATATTGGATGGCGCCCGATTCGACCCAGTAGATGGAATCTTTCTTATGCTCGCCATCGATCGCGTCGTAGACGAGTTCGACGCAAACCATGCCGCCTTCCGCGCCACGTACCAGATAAACGCACTTCTGGCACTGTCTCTTGGCGAGAATGTGGGTGGACGTCCAGCGGACCTCCACGAAGGAACCTACTAAACTCAGACCTGAGCATTCTCGCTGATCAAGGTCGATTTCTACCATTACTCCCATTCTCTTTCTCCTATTTGGGTTTATCTATTGCTTGTGCGATCCCTGGACCGCAACCCGTCCTTGAATGGCCCAGCTCTCTGCGTCGGCATGGGCGGAACGGACAAATCGTACGGTGGCTCTCTTTCCGAGGTAGGCGGCAACTGCTGCCGCGATAACCTCAAGGACTTCTTCGGGAATCCGCTCGTCAGCCGGTTTCGGCGTCAGCGCTTCAATCTTTTCGGTGAGAAGTCGGACTGTTTCCGCGAGGGCCTTCACTTCCTCTTGGAGCGTTTCTACATTCGCTTTTGTGGTGCAATCGGATTTTTGCTGTAGTTCCATGGCTCCTCTATGCCGGTGACACCGTGACCTTGGAGGTCTTGCCTCCGACGGACACTTCGTATTGGATCGGGCCGGATAGATAGGCTGGCGAGCTCGGGTCCAGGATAAGCGGTTGAACATTCGGGTCTTTGCCCAGATTCAGCGCCCCTTCTGGCCGGCTCCGGAAAAACTTGGGTGCGACGCCGGGGAACAGCGCATAAGTCAGCGTGTCCTCTACCGACCCGTTGTTGCCCTCCAAAGCCTGGGCTTCCGTGGTCAGCTTCTCCCATTCGGGTGGGAGCAAGTCTGCGGGGCGACAGGTAATCGGCTCCTTCTTGGCGAACTCCTTGGCGATGGCCACAATCTCCGGATTGGGCTCGAAAGCGGGCTTGCCGTAGTATCCGAGCATCAGGTCCGAGAACTCTCCGGTCATGACTTTGTAATCGCCCATCATGACGTTGAAGACAGCCTGGGTGCCAACGATTTGGCTGGAGGGCGTGACGAGCGGAACGTATCCAGCATCTTTGCGCACTCTCGGCACCTCGAGGAAGACTTCCTGGATCTTGTCGCCTTGTCCCTGCTGCTTCAGTTGGCCCTCCATGTTGGAAAGCATGCCGCCAGGGATCTGGCTTCGGAAAATCTCGGTCTCAACCGAAAAATCGCTCTGGAATTCTTTATAGCGGGGAAGGATCTTCTTGAAGTGGTCGCGCACTTTGTAAATGCGCTCAAGATCGACTCTCGTAGTGAACTCTGTTCCCTGCAGCATCTCCACCAGGCTCTCGGTTGGGTTGTGGCCCGGTCCAAGGCTCATCGCGCTCACGGATGTGTCCACGATGTCCGCACCGGCCTCAATCGCCTTCATGAGGCTGACCAAGGTGACGCCGGTTGTGGAGTGAACATGGACATGGACCAACGTGTCCTTTCCGCACTGCTCCTTGATGCCCTTCACGATGTCATAAGCAGGCTGTGGCTTCAGTAGGGCGGCCATGTCTTTGAGGCAGATGGAATCCACTCCCATCTCCACCAATTCTTGAGCCATGTCCACGAACGTCTTTGTATCGTGGACCGGACTCACCGTGTAGCAAATCGTGCCCTGCGCGTGCTTTCCAGTTCGATTGACGGCCTGGATGGCGCGGGTGAGATTTCGGGGATCGTTCAACGCGTCGAAGACGCGGAACACATCCATGCCGTTTTCGGCGGCCTTCTCCACAAACTTGTCCACTACCGTGTCTTCGTAGTGGCGATAGCCGAGTAGATTCTGACCCCTGAGGAGCATCTGCGTCCGCGTATTGGGGAGTAGACGCTTGAATGTTCGCAGGCGCTCCCAAGGGTCTTCGTTGAGAAATCGGATGCACGCGTCAAACGTTGCTCCGCCCCAACACTCTAGCGACCAGTAACCGGCCTTATCGAGGTCTTCGCACGCCGGGACCATGTCTTCCATGGCCATTCGGGTTGCGATTAGACTTTGGTGGGCATCCCTAAGGATGACGTCAGTTATCTCGACTAAGCGGCTCATCTGCTTGCTCCTTCTGCCCCGAGCTCAACTCCGCTGTTGATCGACTGGCATGTTCATTATTGACTTTGCCCCATCCTCTTGCCAAGTCAGCGATTTCGACGTCAACCGAACATATGACAAAACCTGGGTGAAAACAAATGTCTTGTTAACTTTCTTTCTAAAGGTGTGACCTGGCAAGCGTGGTTGACGTAAAAGAACAAAGAGGACCGTCGAAGGCTTGCCTGCGGAAGCGCATCGATTTACGGCCTGTGGGATCAAGCCGCTACGTGGGGCGTGGCGGCCATCCCTTTCCTTGGGTGTCCGGCAACGGGTTCGGAGAGTCGAAGCACGGTGCCCAAGATTTAGTAGCGGCCCGTTAACAAGGGATCGCTCATTCCTAAATCCTGAAAGGCCCTGATCCGAATTTTGCAAGAATCGCACTCCAAACACGGCTCGCCGGTAACCGAAGGCGAATAGCAACTAGAGGTTAGCCCGTAATCCACTCCTAATTCTTGGCCTTTGCGGATAATCTCCGTTTTGGAGAGATTGATGAGCGGAGTATGAATCCTCAGCGGCGTGCCCTCCACCGCCGCCTTCGTCGCCAAGTTCGCCATCCGGGTGTAGGCCTCGATATACTCCGGTCGGCAGTCGGGATACCCGGAATAGTCGACCGCATTGACTCCGATGAATAAATCGCTTGCGCCCAAAACCTCCGCATAGGCCAAGGCAAAGGAGAGAAAGATGGTGTTCCGCGCAGGAACATAGGTGACGGGGATGTCGTGAGCGTTTTCTACGTCCCGGTTTTTGGGCACGTCGATGTCGTCGGTAAGGGCGGAGCCTCCAAATAACCGCAGGTCGATCTTGACGATCTTATGTTCCTTAGACCCAAGGCTTTCAGCAACCTGTTTGGCGCGGTCAAGCTCGATTCCATGCCTCTGCCCATACTCAAAAGAGAGGGCGTAGCACTCGAACCCCTGTGCCATGGCGATGGCGAGGCACGTGGCTGAATCCAATCCTCCGGACAGCAGAATAACGGCCTTTGGCATGCGTGTAATTTACTAGGTAGCATCCCTGTATATCCGAATCCCCACCTATTGCCCGGAAAACTCGAGGGAGGGTGCGGGCGAGGCGTAGAAAAAGCAGAGATGAATTCCACGCGTGTTGCCACCGATCTTTACCCCCTTCGTTTTTTGCCGATCTACCAATATCGTCTTTGGGGCGGGAGACATTTTGAGAACCTCCTACAAGAACCTCTGCCTGGCGATGGCCCCTTTGGTGAGGCGTGGATACTCAGCGACCGCGATGATTTTCCGAGCCAGGTGGCAGACGGAAGCCTTAAGGGCAAAACCATTAGGGAGTTGATCGAGCTCGCCCCCAAAGAGATGCTCGGCGAGCAGGCCTCCAAATACAAACGGTTTCCGTTGCTGCTTAAATTCCTCGATGCCAAAGAAATGCTGTCAGTCCAGGTTCACCCAACTGACGAACAAAAGCAATTCCTTCCTCCCGGCGAAGTTGGCAAAACAGAGGCCTGGGTGGTGCTCGCCGCGGAACCGGGGAGCGAAATCTACGCAGGTCTGAAGCCGGGCGCCACTGCCGACGATTTGAGATCGCTCAATTCCGAAACCGCGGACAAGTATCTTGCCAGTTTTCAGCCGACGGAAGGGGACGGCGTTTTCATCCAGGCGGGAACCGTTCACGCCCTCGGAGGCGGAGTCGTGGTTTTCGAGATTCAGGAGAACAGCGACGTCACATTCCGCCTCTATGATTGGGACCGAGTGGATCCCAAGACCGGCAAGTCGCGGGAGCTGCATATCGAGCAGGCGATTGCCTGTATCGATTTCCAACAGGGCGAACTGGGGCCGGTCACGCCCGCGGTGGAGTCCACCGCTCCAATATGGCGAGACCGAATGTTCGCGTGCGAGTTCTTTGTGCTGAATCGGCTCATCGCCAACGCTGCGTTTTTTAGCGGGGCATCAGACAAGCCAACCGTTTTGATTTGCATCGAGGGCGAAGGGGTTCTCAAGTCCGGCGGATCCGAGTATCCGTTCCGCAAGGGCGAGGTTTTTCTGCTGCCCGCCGCCCTAGGACAATGCCAGTGCGTGCCAAGTGAGAAAATGACGGTGCTCGAAGCAGCCATTCCTTAGTGGATGGACCGAGTGGCGGGTGACGCGACGAGATCGGAGATCTGAACGGTCATAAAAAAGAAGTGGCTTCCAGTTGTAAGCCACTTCCTTTCATTCAAGGGCGTAAGACCTGCTGGTCCGTCACCCGTCACTCGTCACCCAAGTTACGGCAGCGTGCCGCTGTTCTTGATGTAAGTGTAGAGACCGCCGAAGTTCAGCGCGCCCCAACCGGTCGCATAGTCCCAACCTGCAGCCGGCGTGGCCGCCGTGCTGGTTCCGGGAAGGTTACCAATGCTCGATCCTGTGGTGATGTCATAGAACACCGAGGAGTTGGATCCGATCGCATACAAGTAGGGCTGCATCTCGCCGAACCTGACGTTGGATCGAGTTCCGTTAGGGGTTACACCGGCAAACACATAATCCGCCAGAGCGCAAAGGGAACCTGCGGTTGCCGGACTCGCAATGCTGGTTCCATCGATCTGGATTTGCGTGCCTGCCGGGTAGCTGGGCGGATCCTGGTAGTAGATCACCAATGCCCAATCGGCGTAGGGGCTCGATTCCTCGCCAAGTCCATTCCTTCCACCGGCTGAAGAGACGAGGTCTGGCACCAGCCGATAGTTATACTTGCTGGTCTTTGACGAGATGTACGTCGTCTGATAGGACGGCGCCACGTTGAACGCAAATCCATGGGCAGACGTGTCGTACGGATCGAAGCCTCCCGTCCCTCCGTCTCCACCGGAGACGCCCCAGCTTGTTTCGGAAGAGCGAGCGCCGGTCGTGGAGTTCACGGTGGCGACCGAACCGCCAACCATGAGCACGTTCGGATCGATGTCCGGATAGCCGTATCGGGCGCCTCGGCTCGGAAAGTTGGATGTTCCCGTATCGCCGGTGGCGGCCAGATAGGTGATGCCCTGCGCGCTCATCGAAACATGCAGGTTATGGGCTGAGGTCCAGGTTGAGCCGTAATAGGTGCTGTTGTCCGAAGTTTCCCAGCCGTAGCTCTCCGTCACGAAGTCAGCCGTGTTGTCGTCGAGGATATCGGTGTAGGTTGTGATCGGCGCGGCCGTATCATTGGTCGAGTCGTCATAGTCATAGACCGACGCGAGAGGCGCGGACATCAGAACCGCCTGGAGGTCCAAGTCGCCTTCGCCTTCCGGCGTTCCCACGCCATAAGTCGTTCCTGTTCCAACCTTGCGAACGGTGATGTTCGATCCCGCTCCACCGGTTGGCACGGGCAGCCCATAGGCGCTCGTCCAATAAGGGATATTGGCGAGTCGGTATCCATCCCAGTTCGCAATCGCAATGCGGAATCCCGAGCCATAGTATCCGGCGCCGTAAGCGGTGGAGGCGTTGTAGCAAGCCCGGTAGAGCGTTGGGTTGAGCGTCGTCGTGGTAGTCGCTGCAACTCCTAATTTGTGGGATCTCTTCTGTTTGCGAATGGAAGTGTCGATTCCATCAATGCTCACGATGTGCTTGGCAAGCTTCAGCGGGCATGTGGAGCGCAGTCAGGTTGGTGCGATAAGTTGTGCCGTCTGGCCGCGCGGCTAACCCCAGCTCGGTTTGGAACGCTTCAGTGACCTCCTTTGCGGGGCCCTCTGCAATGACCACGAAGTTGTTGGACGCGACCTTTACAACGCTGATGCCGTGTTCCTTGAGGAACGCGACGGTGCCATCGACATCACCCTGAGAAGGCCCAAACTGCGCGCCAACTTCCTGCGGCGTTAGAAAGTGCCGATAGTTGGGTGAAGCAGGATTGCTGACGTCTGCGGCGAACTTTTCCAACCCGGCCATGTCTCGGGGTTGAATGCTGATCGCGAAGAACACGTCCTCGTTTTCGGAGATCTTCGACGTGTTGTATCGAGTGGCCTCCGGATGGCGGAGGGTGTTGGGAACCGCGACGAGATTGTTGTCTGCGGACGCAGCCGTTGCCGCCGCCAACACCGTCATCGAGGCAAGACCTTGGAGACCGAGGCGACCTACGCGCCCGGCCTTAATTGACCTGAAATGAATCACAGAATGTACCTCCCTCAAGGTATAAACTTGACCGAAATTGCTCCCAGCCAGGGCCGATTGAACGCAGGGGGATCGAGCCCTCGCCAGTCCTCCCTTCCCTCAAACGTCCCCAAAATCATTATACAGAAAGATACTGGGAATGCCAACCTTTCTTGCATTTGCTGATTAAGGGTATGTGAGTGTCCTCCTGGCGGCCCGAATTTTGGTTTGGGGCACCAAGAGGTTTTTCGCGTTCGTGGTTAACTAGGAAGCATGTTCTTCTTTGTTCCTAACGCGGTCGAAAGGCCCGCCCTCCACATCGGGGAGTATTACACGGAGGCGATGCCAGGCTTGGCAATCTTTTCGAGCCCCAAGGACTCCATTCTCATGCGAGTCTACTGGTTCGATGCCAAGAACAAGGGGTACGGAAACTACAAGGATTTCGTTGCTTCCAAGCCCAGTTTCGGCCCATCAGCGCCGGACGATTCTTACCACCGCCTGGATTGGAGTGTGGATGACAAGCGGGTCACTTTTGAGTGGGGCTTGACGCCGAAGGGGGTTGCCGTCAGACTGAAGTCGACCGGTCCGGTGAAACTGATCACCTGGTTCGCCAAAGCCTGGCCGGGCAGCCAGCCAAAGATCGCTCTGAATAAAGATGGATACGGACTGGCGGTTGGCGATTACAAATTGAACCTGACCGCAAATGGCACGCTGAAACGGCCCGTGGGCGACAGCGACGATCCTAGCAAGAAGGTGGAATGGGGTCAGGAAACGACGATCGCCCCCGTCACTTTTCAAGTTGCGCCGGATAAGCCCGGTTTGCTCTTTCTTGAGACCTCGAAAGGATCGCAGGGCCTGAATGAGGTCGCTAAGGAACTCGATGGCGCGGCTTCCACTTACACTGTGGCAAGAGCCAGCGCCCAGGGAGACTGGGGTGACTTCGTTTCGCCGATCCAAAACGAAATGGGCCACAGCCGCGTCTATTCGCCCGACACGAAAGGTATCTCGGAGATCGTCTCCCGTAACTGGTGTTTGCCGGATGGGCAAGTGCTTTTCTGCTGGGACAGCTTCTTCAACGGCCTCCTCACCAGCATCGAGAACCCGGAGGCCGGCCGCGAGGTGGTGCGAGCGGTTCTCGGGGGCCAGCAGCCGAACGGTCTTGTCCCCAACTTCTCCGGAAGGGGTTGGGGCGTAAGCGCGGACCGTTCGCAGCCGCCCGTCGGCTCGCTTTGTGTTTGGAAGATGTACCAACGCGATCCCAACATTGCGTTCCTCAAAGAGGTTTTCCCCAAGCTGCTGAAGTGGCACGAGTGGTGGTTCTCTGCGCGGGACGGAAACAACGACGGGCTGCTGGAATGGGGCAGCGAAACCGGCGATCTCCAAAACGCGAAGTTCGAAAGTGGCCTTGACGACAGCCCGATGTTCGACACAGGAACGATGTCCGGCCCCCACATGACCCTGGACTCCGTAGACTTGAACGCCCTTTGGGCGATGGACGCGGAATATCTCGCCAAAATCGCCAAGGTGCTCGGAGAAAACGACGTCGCGTCCAAGCTAACTGACGACCACGTCCAAATCGCGAAACGAATCAACGAGGGTCTATGGAACTCCGCCGCCCACACCTATTGCTATCGCTATTGGACTCCGCGGCCGGCCCGCAATGCGGTTTCCCTTGCCTCGTTGGTAAGCACCCCGGATGGTCCCGGTCTGCATGCCGACTATTTCAAAGGCCGCAATTTTGACCATCTGGTTCATTCCGAGCAGGACCCGGATTTGAACTTCAATTGGACGGACAAAGAGCCCCAGACCGGCCTTGGCAAGACGGAATATTCGGTGCGCTGGTCCGGCAACATCACAACCAAGGATCCCGCCAAGTTCATCTTCAAAACCTATGCCGATGACGGCATGAGAGTATGGGTGGACGGCAAAGAGATCATCGACGATTGGAAGATCCACGGCACCAATGAAACCGATTCCGCGCCAATCGAACTGGCAGGCGGAGTCGCGCATCCCATCAAGGTCGAGTATTTCCAGGCAGCCGGCGACGCTACCTGCCGGTTGGAAGTGGAGCAATTAGATGAGGATAAACCGGCTGAAACCTTTTACAACCGGTTGTCGCCGCTGAACTTCTACCCAATGATGGCGGGGGTGCCAGATGCAACTCAAGCCGCTCAGATGCGTGACGTTCTATTCCGCTCGCCGAAGTTCGATGGCGATTACATGTGTCCGACGATCTCCCGCGACGACCCCGCATTTCCGCTGCAGGGCTATTGGCGAGGCACCATTTGGGGGCCGACCAACTACCTGCTTTACCAGGGCCTGCGCAGGTACTGCACCGACGCCGAACGAAACGAATACGCAAAGAAGTCGGTGGCGTTGTTCATGAAGAACTGGAACGCGGACGGTACATGCCACGAGAACTTCAACGGAATAACCGGCGAAGGCCGCTCCGACCCGCATTACAGTTGGGGCGCGCTCATGTGCCTGATCGGCATAGAAGATCTCTGCGATATCGAGCCGGATGGCAAGTTGCGGCTGAATGGAGCGAGCGGCGTACACGTCGAGATCAAGAACTTCCGATTGGGCGGGAAACTCTATGACCTGCGCGTCGAGCCTGACCATGCCCAGCTCGTGTTGGACGGGAAAGTTGCCTATGAAGCGATAGGAAAGGTTGAGGAATGGCCGGTTGGATGGTAGCCCAATGTTTCGCCATCCGGAATTCATGCGTCCACTTTCCCACCAACTTCAGATAGAAATCGCTTGGCAGACCCTCGAAGTCAGCGAACTTTGATTCGCCGACGGGAACGTCGTTGGTGCATTTGAAGATCGCCGTGCCTTCGTCGACCTCGTCGAACATCGCTTGGTAGACCATCTGTATTCCGGCGTTTTGGAGGGCTCTGTATTGCGCTTCCAGAAAGGCTCCCTTCCGCCGTGGAATTTGGTTCAGAGGAGCGCCGGGCTTGAGATTGTTCCAAGAGAATCCGGGAAAGCCACGGGCAGATAGTCAACGCCTCGTTCTTTGCAAAGGGCTATGTCGGGCACAACTGTTTTTGAGACGTACTCTTCGGCGTCTTCCGGGGTTCCGGATCGCCCGACCGTCCACGGCGAAACTACGTCGGCGGTTTTGCATATCTCGTCGATCAGGGGATCGTCGATGCAGTCGCGATCGTGCGTTCGCCAATAGGTCGGCACTCCAACCATTACACAGCAGCCTCGGTCGTGAAGAAACTTGATAAGATCCAGACACTCGGCAAGAGTGATTTGCGACCGTCGTTGAAGCCCACTCCCCAGACCGCGACCAGAGGTTTGCCGCGATGCCTGAGATACGCCCGGGTCTCGGTGATCCTCATACGGTCTTGGAGGTCCGCCCAATCTTGTCGCACAATGTCGGTTCCCCCTCGCGGCAATCCACTGAGGTCGTACATCACGGCAAAGGCTCGCCCGTACAGGTTGGCTCCTTCGCGACAACTCGCGAGAACCTTGGTGAAATGGTCACGGTGGGATTTGGCAATCAGCTCACCTCCGAACCGTTGAACGAAGACCCCGTCGATGCCGTACTGTTTCATCCACTTAAAGTGGCGGAGTACGGTGGCGGGGTTGTCGTCGCTTGGAAGTTCGGCCGTTTTGCCGTTGGCGAGTTTAAACGGGGTTGGATATCGCTCTTGCGGCGGCAGTTCGCTAACGTCGGGCCAGAGATCGAAGCAGCAGCTTCCAGGCTGGAAGCCGTGACGTCCTGCGTAGTGCATCCAGCCGAGCTCGGAGCCGTCCCCTTCGGCGCAATGCCAGCCTTGATATCCGCACATCACTTTGCCGAAAAGGGTCGATGTGTCGACGCCGCGAACTTGGGCGCCCGTGTATGGCGTGAGCCATTGGGAGCCGGGGAAGAATTGGCCCCTGCCTCGAAAGCACAAGGGCAAGCAATGCCAAAGGAAGCACCATGGAAGCAATCTACCCCCTACCAAACCAAGCGGAGACAGGAGCAATTTCGCGGGTCCTAGGATGAGGGGAAATGCCGCTCATTGGGGCCCGAACCTCGATTGCAAGAGCCTCACTACCCCTCAAGGGGAGAAGTTAGGCTCAGGAATCTACAAGTTGGGAGCGTATCAATCAATAGATTCATTTCGTATCCTATCGAAATATAATGTATAATCATTTCGATGAATAGCGAAATGAACCTAAAGGTCTTCAAAGCTCTTTCCGATCCCACCCGGCTCCATGTCGTGGAGTTCCTTTCCACCAAGTGTTGCGCCTGTGTTTCCGACGAAGGCGAAGCCGGAGCTGAAGAGCCGACCGCTAGCGAGGTTTGCTGCCACATCACAGGCCTGGAGAAAATCAACTCGACCGTATCCCACCACCTCCATGAACTAGAGGAAGCGGGGCTCATCAAGATGGAGCGCAAAGGCAAATGCATCGCGTGCTGTTTGTGCGCCGAGGCGTTTGAAACCCTCGCCGAATACATTCACGGCATCGCCAATGGCGCTTGCAAAGACTGCTGCTAGCAAAGATGCAATGCTCACCGACGTGAATAGAGACGGTGTTTAAGCGGTATGCTGCCGAGTTCCTCGGCACGTTCGTGATCGTTTTTGCCCCCGTTTCGTGTCCGCCACCGGCGGCCTTCCTGGCGGGGCGCCGGGCCTCTTCGCGGCAGCCTTTGTTTCGGGTCTAGCGGTTCTCGCAATGGTTTACGTGCTCGGGCCAATTTTGGCTGCCCATTTTAACCCGGCGGTTACGCTTGGATTTGCCTTGTCCAAGCGCTTCCCATGGCGTTTCTTGCCTGCCTATTGGCTGTCTCAGCTGCTCGGCGCAGTTGTGGCGGCTGCTGTGGTTGCCCTACTGTATGGAGGTGGGCACGGCGTCCATGTGCCCTCGGATCCATCAGCCATGTTCAAGAACTTGGCAACCGAAGCGCTCTTGACCTTTATCCTCATGCTGGTTATCAGCGCGGTGGCGACCGACCAGAGGGTTTCGGGAACTGTGCCCGCGCTGGCGACTGGCCTCACCGTCATTTTCGACGTTTTAATCGGGGGGCCGGTCACGGGAGGTTCCATGAATCCAGCGCGGTCCTTTGGCCCCGCCTTGTTTGGCTCTCACGCGGCGCTAGCCAACTATTGGATCTTTCTGGTCGGACCTTGCGTTGGGGCATCCGCCGCTGCACTGGTCTTCGAAATGATCCGCTTGGAACACCGATACACAAAGGGCGCGCCCAACGAACTCCTGGAAGCTATGCAAGAGGTGGCTGAAGTTAGCCAATAATCTGCAGATGCTTCTCGAACGTCAAACTCAAAGGATCCTCGCGGTATTCACCAAACGGTGGAATGCGGCGGAAGCCCATACCTTCGTAGAGGCCGATGGCCTCCTGCTGGTGGACGCCGGTTTCAAGCCTCACGTAATGAACGCCCTGGTCCAGCGCGTAGGAGCATAACTGCGTTACCAACTGCTTGCCCAATCCGAGCCTCCGGTATTCAGAGCGAACGTACATGCGCTTGAGCTCACCATATTCGTCGCCGTAAAGCTGGATGCCGCCGCATCCGGCCGGCTCCTTATCCACCCTGATTACAAAGAACACGACCCCTTCGCGTAGGAGCTTCTCAACACCATAGCCGTGCCTGGATTCGGCCGGATAGAGCGAGGAAAGATGGCTTTCCAGCTCAATAATAAGTTCGGTGGCCGTCGGTGAATCCGGCCGCTCGCGGGTGATTTCGACCATGATAAGCCACCAAGCCTACTCCAAACCATGCGAGGCAAGAGGAGCAGGCTGGGGACTGGTGGCTAACGAAAGTCGCTACCAGTTCTGGTAGTTCGATCCGTCGGTCGCAGGTTCGGGATCGCTTGAACTTGCCTGAACCTTTCCCGTGGTGTACGTGTAGGTGAACGCCGTATTGCTGATCGGATCGTTGTCCACGTTCGCGATGTACGGACCATGCCAACTGTTGGTTGTGATCGACATAAGCGATGCCGATGTCGGGTTATAGCAATTGAGAGGCGCAGTGGTGGCCATAAGATCCGAGATTTGAGCGGGGTATCCCGTCGTATCCGTTTGGTAGTTCGCAACCGCGTCTCTTAGCAGTTTCAACTCGCCCTTAAGCGAAGACTCTTTACTTCGCAATGACGCGTTCGTAAACTTCGGGATCGCGATCGCCGCTAAGATGGCGATGATGATAACAACAACAAGCAGTTCGACGAGCGTAAAAGCGCGCCCCTTCAATCCAATACCCTTAGACATCCTTCCTCTCCATTCCAGGGACAAACCCTAAATACTGGTTGGCGAGTTTGTCAGGAATCCTGAGGATCGGAGATACCAGGTTTTTGGTTCTAACCTAATCGCCCGGACGGTATTTACCCATCTCCTGCCAGCTGCCGGAGCCGTAACCGCGAGTATCCGTGGTTGGGTCGTCGGTGAGAAGGTAGTTACCGTTCCCGTCGGCCCAGGCATGCTTGTAAGAACTTGGGAGCGTCACCACGTTCCCACTCTGGTCTTTGTAGTCCTGCTGGTTCAAGATGTAGTTGCAGAACTGGTGGGTGTTGGCGTCTTTTGCCTCCATCTGGTCGCGGAACTTAGCCATGGCATGCTCATGCCAATGCGCATCCGCATACTGCCGGCCAAGGACGTTGGCATCGAGAGTGGCCTTCGCAAGCTTGGTAGTCACTTCCCGCCAGTGCGCAAGAAACTGGGGAGTCATGTTCATGCTGGAAGCGATGAGCTGAAGCTCCTTCACCTTTTCGTGAGCCGGATTCGCAGGCGAAACGATAACGGTTGATGGACCCACCGCGAACACACCGCTTTCACCAACCTCCTGGTCCGGCCGGTTGGGCTGGTGCTTGATATCGTTTCGCCCTGAAACCGAGGTTCCAAGGGCCGCCACCATCGGCGTGCCGTCTGCATCGAAGCTGACTTGAAGAAAACCCACTTCGTTGACGAACGCGACCGTGTCCATCGGTCCGGACGTATTGATTTGGGGGATGCTCGAAAGCTGCGATGCCGGCACAGGCTGATTGACTTCGTCCGTGATCTGGACGTCGTTCACATTGTATTGGCGCTTCAGCAGCTCCACCAAAGCGCGCAAAAAGTCGGTCGCGTGGTGGATGACAATGCCCTTCGGCGGGTTGTTCCCAAACCGGCCGTAGCTCACCACCATGTGCTGAAGTTGGCTCACGCTGTAGTGTTTGTCGGGAGTACTTGCCGAAAGGTTGGCTGTAAATGCTCCCGGCGCCGTCCATTGCATCATGCTGTGCGCCGTCCAACCCTGGGGAACGAAATAGGTGAAGGCAACCAGGCCGGATTCAGAGTCCTTCACCTGTTCTAGCTTGCACTTGATGCCGGACGAGGGCCCCGCGGCCTGAGATATCAAAGCCAGGGATAAGAGGGTGGCAGCGACTGACAGCCGTTTGACGTTCATGTATTCAGGATGAACGCAACGCTTGCCTTCGTTCGTCTTAGCGTCCGCAAATTTCACGGAAGCAGGTCCCGAAGGCCGATTTTCCGAGGGGTCAACAGGCCCCGAACGAATCTATTTAAAACTCATGGTATCGTTACCGTCGCCGTGTAGACCCCGGGCGCTGTGGTCCAAGGCTCACCCCCGTAGGCATCCAGCCAGTGCGGCGTACCTCCCGAATATCCAGCGCTTTCCAACACCAATGTGGCCGCGCCTGCAGCGACGGCGGAAGAGGAAAACGGGAGCGTAAATGTGTAAGAAGCCGGGTTATAAGTAATCTCGCCCTGATTCACGTTGGCGTCCGACACAACGACCGTTCCCCTTTTGTTTGATATAAAACTCCCATCCGTTCATCGGGCGATTCCAGGTGACGAGAAGCTTAAAGGCGTTCGAGCCGGAACCGGCCACGACTGAAACGGATGCAACTTTGGGCGCGCCCGTGTAGGGTGTTACCGGCACATCTGATTCGCGACGAAAAGTTACCGGGATCGAAGAGTTGTCGCTCGTGTTAGTAACCGTGCCCGTCATGACTCCGTCACCCACCGCGACTTTCACCTTGACAACGGGCGCACCGGATGAGGACCCACCGGTTTGGAAGCTGAAGTTGGCTCCCGAGATCGATCCGGGGGCCACTACCGTGCCGGTGACGGGTGCGGAGGTCTGGGTTTGACTCGTCACCAGAATTCCGTTGTCGCCGATGTTGATGTCCGGGCCGTTCGTGGTCCAAATCGCGTCCCATCGCCCGGTCACGATCGTCAGGTCAAACTGCTTCGAATAGAGAGTTGATCCCGTCGAAGTCTTCATGATCACGGAGATTTTTACCGGACCCGAAACGGTGCTCGGAAGCGGGCAGGTGATCTTCGTGGGGGCAACATTGACCTTGGTGACGACAGCTCCTCCGACATCCACCGATGTGGTTACTCCGGCCAATCCAAACCAGCCGGTAAGCGTAAGCGTCGTGCCGGTTACGGAAGCGGAGGCAATCGAAGGGGAAGCCGGTCCCACCGTGAAGTTCGTTGTCTTGGCGACGCCCCATAGGGTCGCTTTGACCGTACATGCAGTTTCCGAGGACGCCGGTTTGGTGAGGACGCTGAAAACGGCATACGAAGCCCCCGCGGGAACGGTTACCGAAGCAGGAACGGTAATCGGGCCAAAGCCCTCGAGTAACACGGGCGCACCCTTCGGGCCCGCGGGGCCAGAAAGCGTTACCGTGCAATGGGTTGTCTGTCCTCCCGCAAGGACCTCCGGAGCACATGTGACACTTGAAAGGCCTGCCGTGGGAACGATCCACAAAACGGCGTGGGATAAACCATCTTGATCGTATGCGGTTCCAGCAACCGTGATGGCGCCCGTGGTGGTGGAAACGGCATTTGCGAAAGAGTTTTCCCATCCCTTCGGAAGTGTGGAGGCCAGATCGATGAATGTTGCGGCCGTCCCCCCAAGCCAAAGTGCGGCATAGGTGTTACCATCGTGATCTACCGCATCTCCGACAACCATATCGCCCGAGATGCCATACGCGTCGGAATTGGGGAAACCTGACGGGTTGAGATTCACGAAACCTGCGGCAGTGCCGGCCGGCCAGATGGCCGCGTGGTAGCCCTCGCTGTTGCTCACCCAGCCCGAAACGCTTGCGCCCGAGATGCCGGTTGCCCCCGACGAGGTGAAACCCGCCGGATTGAGATTCACGAAACTCCTGGCAGTTCCTTCCGGCCAAACCCCTGCGAAACTCTTGACACCGCTGTAGACCGTGCCGGCTGCGGCCAATCCCGAAACCGCCGCAGCTTCGGACTCTTCGTAACCCGCGGGGTTCAGGTTCACAAAACTGGCCGCCGTTCCCTTCGGCCAAATGGCGGCGTAGAAATCCGAACCATTGCCAACACTTCCCACCACGGCAGTACCGGAAACGCCATAAGCCCAACAATTCGAATACCCAGGAGGATTCAGCTTTACCATGCTCGAGGCGGATCCAATTGGCCAGCACACTGCATTGTAAGTCGTGGCACTCGGAGGGTAAGCAGTGCCACTCGTTGTTGCCGTTCCCCCTCCCGTCCACTCCCTCCCACAGATCTCCTACCGCCGCATCGCCTGAAATAGCTGATGTCAGGGTCGAATAAGTGTCCGCTCCATAAGCAGGCGGCTGCAAGTCCAAACGGCTCGATGCAGTTCCGTTTGACCATACCAGCGCGTGTGAGTAATACTCTGCGTTCCAGTCGTAACCTGATACGGCGATTCCCGAAACACCCGTTGCGAATCCGGTTCCAAGATCCACGAACTCGATAGCTGCGGAACTCACCGGCAACGGGTGGGGTTCTTCACCAAATTGGCGAATCGGCGGAATTTGCGATCCTCCACTTCTTGCGGCATGCCTTGGAGGGGCGCCCATAGCGATAGCTACCACAACCGCAAGCAGCGTGAGGACGGGACCAATGCTCCGGATCTTGCCGATCACACCTAAAGCGAGCCCGAAGAGGCGCTGCCTGGCTTGATCCGGACTTTCTTTATCGGTTGAAGTGCGAATGGTCGATAACGAATACACAAGGTCTCTATCCTAACACGTTTTGTACGCGTGGTCAACACCGCAAATATAGTAATTGAAACAAATTCACAGTCTCACCAGGTTCGAGACCTCCGAGGAGAATAGTTTTTATAGCCGAGCCTAATATCGGCCGGAACTTGTCCGGCTCGTGCCAGTTACGTGCCCATTCAGCATGGGCGCGCCCGGCTCCATTTGGGGACAGAACGCTCGAAATTTTCGCGATTACAGAGTCTAAATTAGTATTGCTGTCCATTTGCTTGCGAGGAAGATGTCGTATTTTGCGACTCCGAAGCGACGACAAGGCAGCGGCTTGCAACCACAGAAACTTAGAGGAGTAACCAACCATGCAGACCAAGGAAATCCCCCATCCGCCGATCGTAACCCAAGAGGAATGGCTGGCGAAACGGCGTGAGCTTCTGGCTCATGAGAAAGAAGCCACCATGGTCAGGGACCGCGTCTCCGCCGAACGCCGTCGCCTTCCGATGGTGAAGATCGAGAAGCAATACTCGTTTGGCGGTCCCAAGGGCACAACGAGTCTGCTCGACATTTTTGAAGGCCGGCGCCAGCTTATCGTCTATCACTTTATGTTCGATCCCGATTGGGAAGACGGCTGTCCTTCATGCACCGGCTATGTGGATGCCCTTGGCGACATCTCCGGTCTGGCCGAAAAGGATACGACCATGGCGCTGATATCTCGCGCCCCGCTGCCCAAGCTGGAGAAATACAAGGCCAAACGGGGATGGACGCTGCCCTGGTACTCGAGCTTCGAGAGCGATTTCAATTACGACTTTCACGTCACGTTCGACGAGAAGGTTGCTCCCTTGGATTACAACTTCATGGGTCCCAAGGATTTTGCCGAAAAGTTCGGGCACGACATGCACGGCGAGGGACACGCCCTCAGCGTGTTCTTTAACTGGAACAATGAGGTGTTCCACACCTATACTGCCTACGCCCGAGGAGTGGAGGGCGTAACGGATGAGTATTACCTGTTGGACATGACGCCCTATGGCAGGCAGCAGGATTGGGAAGACTCGCCGTCGGATTGGCCCCAGAAACCAACTTACGGCTAAGTTTAGGGGGCCGCATTTGCGGCCCCTTAGTCAATGGCTAGGCCCCTGTGCTGGAGCCGCCTTCCCAGGTGTCCTGGAAGGCAGTATTGCCGGCTGTGAACTGAATTGCCCCGTAGGAGAACGTCACCGTCTCCTTGGGAGCCTCATCCCCTCCTCCCCCGTTAAACTCGAAGTCAAAGAGTTGCCCATTGGTGAGGATGATCCGGATCTGGGTTTCCCCGGTTGAATCATCGGTATAGGTCAAAGTGACCGTCAAGTCTTCGGCGTTGGAGATGGACTTCATGAGGGAGGTGATATTCTCACCGTAGTCCAGCGCCACGATGCATGGTTTGTGTTGCCGCTTGCCGGCAGGAAGCCCGGAAATCTGATCCACCGGCGTGGTAATCCCCCAGGAATGCGAGAGGACGCTCCATTCACGGTTGGGGCCGGCTCCGTAGATCTGGCCCTGCTTTTGACCGACAACCGTCATTAAAATCGACATTGTTCTTTTTCTCCTATGAAATCGTGCGACTCTTACTCTGAGATCGCTTCAAGTACGTGGGCGGCAGCCCCGAAGGCGCCGCCGGCAATTACAACCCGTCCCTGCGCAAAACAGGCAGTATGGTCGCACACCGGCTGGGGCAAAGTCTTGCCCTTCGTCCAGGTGTTGGTTCGTGGTTCGTAGATCTCGACTGAAGCTAGCGCGCGGCCAAAGAACCCGCCGATCACCGCGACGCGGCCATCGGGCAGAAGCACGGAGGCGTGGCGGGCCCTAGGCACGGCCATGGGTGCCGCGTTCTGCCAAGAGTTGTTTGCGGGATCAAAGATCTGAACGCCGGCGGAAGGGGGAACAAAGCCCCGGCTCCTGACCTCCTCGTTGACGTGGTACCCACCGCTAACGAGGACTCTTCCATCCTGTAGTGTAACAGCCGAATGGAGATACCGCGGCAGCGCGGTTTTTCCGCTCTTACCCAGTGCTCTCCCACGGTGTGCTGCCTTCGCTTTCGTGCCCGCCAAACTTTGGCGCGCCAAAAGCGGAACGGCCGCACTAGCGACTATTCCCGTGATCACCGCTCTGCGCGTGATCCCGTTGTTTTGGTTCATTGTGAACCTCCCTTTGTGCCGGATTAAGCGATAAGCCCCCACCCGAGCCGGCAAACTCGTTATGTTAATGATTTGTTAAGAAGGCAGAAGTTCCCTGAGTGGGCCGGAAGTCCCAGCGCTACTGCGGTGCTTGTTGTTCAACCATCGGCCTCAAGTTGGCCACCGCCAGCTGCCATGCCTCTCCCATTTCCATCCGGGTCTTAGCCGCTTTCAGCTTCAGCCGGGGCGCGGCGAGAACAGGGTCGGGAACGATACTGGTCTTTGAATACAATCCGGCAGCCACTCCCCTAAGTTGCTCTGCCACACGGGTTTTGTCAGCCGCTTCCACAATGTCCGCGGATACCAGCAGCAGCTGAAAGAACTCGCGAGTGCAACGCGACTGGCCGATTTCAGCGAGACCGAAAAGGACGAATTGGGCCGCCTCTTGGGGATCGCGGCGGTGAGTGATCGCGGCCAGCAGCGAGCACACCTCAGCGGTGTAAGGCGGGTCTTTATACTTCGGTAAGTCGGCATAAGCGTCTGTCAACTTCGCTTCCGCCGCAGTATGCCTGCCCTTGGCGATGTCCAGTTTCGCCGTACCGATGGCCAGGCTGATACGCAAACCCAGGTCGTCCGCATCATCCACAAGGATGGCCGCCCTGTCAAGCAAGTGGGCGGCTTGCTTGAGGTCCCCTTTGAAGTAATAGACTTGGCTCCGGATGAGGGCTGCTGCTCCGTTCCAAATGGGGTCTCCCAAGTCATTCAGAATCTTCATGGCATCGAGAACCGCCTCATCTGCGGACCTGAAATGGCCGTGGCTCGCGAGGTCATCGGCTTGCTCAAGGAGAACCCCTGCAGTCATGAACGGGTCATTTGTGGCGATTGCGGCATGAAGCGCCTCCCCCCGGTAGCGGCGAGCAGCCGGATAATCAGCCAACTGGTAGGCGATCATGGACATGTTGAGCAACGGTCGAGGATCTGGCTCGATCCCCGCCTGGCCGGATTCCGCCAGCGATTCTGAAAAGTACTTCTCTGCTTGTGTCAGGTTTCCCTCGATCGCCTTCAGTGTCCCTATCCGCCACCAAGCGCTTGCGTGCATTTCAAGATCGCCTTGCTCTCTAAAAATCTCGGCAGCCTCCAAGTAGAATGTTTCGGCTTCCTCATATTCACAGATCCATCGCGAAGCCATGCCGGCATTGAGCAGCACTAAAGCCCGCAGCTCTCTCGGCAGATTTTGCTTGGATGCTCCCATTTTCAACCAGCGAATGGCCTCGTGAAAGGAGTTTCTGCGTTCCCAGAAAGGATAAAGGAGGCACGAAAGCTCAGCCGCGATCTCGTCCCGTCCATTTGCCCAGGCCCATTCCAGGCAGTCGCGGATATTCTCGACCTCCTCGCCGAGTTCATCCAGCCAAGCCTTAACCTCGGTCGCACGGACGCCCGGATCGGTCATGGCTTCGGCGGAGTCGAGTTCGTTCGCCAGTTGGACTAATCTCAGGAGACGCCGATCCTGAACCGCCTCCAGCTCTTTCTTTCCAAGCAGTTCAAGGCCAACCGCCCGAAACACTTCATGCAGCTGGAATCGAATGGAATCGCCTTGTGTCACGGATCGAATGAGAGAGGATTCGCAAAGTTCCTCGATTGACGCAGATACGTTCGCTTCTTCAAGCTTCAGAACTTCTTCCGCCCACCGGAGTTTCCATCCACCTCTGGCGAGCGACATCTGGCGGAACGCGGCTTTGGCAGGGTCGGAAAGGATGCGATAGCTCCAGTCCATGGCGGATCGAAGCGAGAGATGGCGTTCCGATTTATCCTTGAGGCGGCTTACTAAGAACTCCAGAGGCCGATTCATTTGTTCCACCATTTCTGAGGGGGAGTAGAGATGGGCCCGAGCCGCGGCCAGTTCGATCAAAAGGGAGATGCCTTCCAACTTTCTGCAGAGCGTGGCCACCGCCCCCGCATTCTTCGCGTTGAGGGTGAATCCGGGCATCGTGTTGGAAGCCCTCGCGGCAAAGAGGCCGGCTGCCGGATGGCACGGATCTGTTCGAGATCCCAATCGGGCGAGGGCAGTTCGAGGGGGCACAACGTGAAAAGGGTCTCGGATTCCAGGTTAAGCCGGCGTCTGGACGTTACGAGAATTCGCCCGCCCTGCACCTGAGACAACGCAGTGACTGCCAGGCTTGGCTGGAGCAGATGCTCAAGATTGTCGAGAATTAGGAAAGGCTCCCGGGAAGCAAAATGTCTTTCGATCTGATCCAAAACGGGGGCGTCCGTTTCGAGCGAAATCCCCAGTTGGCGGCAGAGCTCTTCTTCGATGTTGACGTCCGCCGGGGCCCGGCGAAGGAAACGAACCATGCCTCCCCGCCATTCTTAAGGATCCGTCGCCCGAGTTCCAAGGCAAGGCGCGTCTTACCCACACCCCCTGGCCCCAAGACGGTTAGCAATGGCTGCGGCGATTCAAGGAGGTAGGCAAGCTCCTTTTCCCGACCGACAAACAGATTCGAGTTCCTCGGGATATTGGTTTTCTTGACGCCCAATTCGGCGTGAGCGCCGGTGTCCGGCGGCGCTTCCACATCCTTGAGCGATTCGTAGAGTTCCTTAAGTTCAAGAAGCCCCTCAAGGATCCAGTCTTCGTAAAAGCCGGGGAGAAGGTCGCCCGCATAAAGGTCCCGAGCTTTTCTCAGTGCGTCCGTCTGATCCGCCCCCGACACCTTGCCTTGCGCGCCAGTACGCGAAATTCGGCCACATCCGTCCAAAGAAGATCTTTGTTGAGACTGACGGTATCTCGATCCGCATTCAGAAAGGCATAGGCGAGCGACTGAGGCGCGCCAAGCACTGCCCGCACAGAGGAAACTGCCGTGTTGAGACTGGCGCGCGCCTTTTCAGGAGGGTCCTCGGGCCAAAACTGGTCGATCAGCACTTCGCGAGAGGTTGGGGACTCCGAATGGTACGCAAGGTACGCAAGGAGGCTGGCCGTCTTTCGCGTTCGGAATTTGGTGCGCTCGACGCCCGCATGCTCGATCCGAAGGCCGCCGAACATATAGATTCGAAGCTGATCGTGCATCAAGTCGGCCCCGAAACATGTTATCACAGGTCCCGGGCCAAAGATTCTCTGCCTCCAGCGAGGAGCACCAAACTGAAGGCAAGAGCAGATATGCTTGCAGGTGTTGTCCCGCGGGTTAGAGCATCGACTTTACAAGGAGGAACGCAAGCGTTCTCATCGATCCCGCGGAGTGGACAACCACCTGCGCGTCACGGCGATAACCAAGATGCGTAGGCTTCTGACGATGACAAGTCCCATTTTGCGAATCAACTCTAACAGAACTCTGACGGAAATCTGTTGCTTTGGGAAGGCCGCTATTTAGTTGTGACTTTGGAACGTCTCGGGATCTGTTTCCTCCATCCGTGAAAGATGCGAGTTTGTGCCGCCGTGAATGTTATCAAACACCGCGATAGCCATTCCCGATTACATGATGGAAATCGCCAAAAGAATCCGCTTGGTAGCTTTCATCAATAAAAACAGCATCCAAATCAATCCCGCCTTAGAGGCTGGCGGGAGTCCTAAGCGCTATTGTGTCATCTGACAGAGCGTCTGCACCGTCCGCCAGTTCCGAGAAGTCCCAATGGTTTTGAGCCTGGAATCGAAGTAGGCATTCGTCAGCTTGGAATTCGCTACTCCGCCGGGCAGCCAAAGATAGATCTCACGGCCATGGACAATGAACTCGTCCGGCGGGGACCTCTTCGCATCAAGGCCGGCGACTGCCTCGCCCGTGGGCTCGTCCTTGAGGAAAAGAACGTGAAGCTCCGCCTCACTTTTGCCCTGTTCAAGGAACGGATTCCCGCTCAACACGGCCGAAAGCTCCTGGGCGGATCGGAGAACGATGGGCGTGACGACCCTAAACTGCTCTTTGATCAGCCCCTCCGATCGTTGCCCAAATTCCTTCTCGTCGATGTCCGCGGGCAGTTCAAACACGACATTGCCGCTTTGAATATAGGTGCGAACATTAACGGCCCCCTGCTCGCTGAATAGGGCGGCAAGCTGCTTCATCGGAAGCATGTTCTTGCCTCCAACATTGATTCCTCGGAGAAGCGCGATATGGGTCTGCATTGCGAAGGTGCGAAAGCCAACAATAACTATAACGCGAACCCCCCGGTTACCGGGTAGAATTCGACGCCAATGCTGCCGCATAGCTCAGTTGGTAGAGCAGCTGACTGTTAATCAGCGGGTCCCAAGTTCGAGTCTTGGTGCGGCAGCCACTATTTTAGGTTCAAAATGGCTGGCAATCTCCTCCGAATCAGGGGCCCCCTCGGTGGGTGGGAGAAGTTTGTGGGAGAATTTGACTCGCCTGACCCCAAAATCAAACCAGCTCCTTAAGCCCCACTCGCCCCCGATAGACACACCTATTGAGCTAACGGATCCGATCGGGGGAGCGGCAGTGCTGTGCTGCTTGCAGGCCCGACTCGGCCTAATTCGAAGATTCGATGGAACTAGTTCCATGGCGTAAGATCGCGCCAAACGGTGCCATACGTAAGCCACTTAATTGCGAGTCGTACGTACACTATCTATGCCATCTTCTAATCTCGCTATTTGGTGGCTGCTCTTATCTCTATAGAATAATCCTCGCATATTGAGAGCCAGTTAATCCGAATAATAGCAGCTAAACCTCTTGATAACGCCTTCTTACGTATGAGAGTTGACGAATGGCAGTTCAATCGCGGTTGCGTATTGCGCTCCGGGAGAGTTCGCTTATGCTCCATAATATAGACATAAGAATACATAAAGTCATGGGCATTCACCACATTTTATAGGAGTTTAAAATTATGGGGAATTGGTATGGAACTAGTTCCATCGCACCCTCCAAGCAGGTCCAGCTACGAGCTGTAGCAATCAGAATTCAGGGTTTCTGGCAAAACACAGTTGGGGCTCATGCATTCTGAACCCTAATCGGCCCCCGAAGGCAAATACAAGCGCCCATAGGGCTCCGCCGGTCCAGGTCAGGATGGTCAACTGGGTGAATATCCCGATCTAGCCCGTCGAGTCTGACCCCATATTCTCGCCAACCGATCAGCGAATGACCTTCACAACCTTCTCCCTAAACACACCTAGCTTTCCCCGTTTATACGACCTCACTTGCACAATCTTCCCGCTCGGACAATGCCTCAGGTGGCCCCTAACCGCGACCTCAAACTCCAGCTTCCTGCCCGTGACCCGGCTGAACTTGGAAAGAAAGAACCTTGGAATCTTTTTCCCAAGCTCCTCCCGCATATAGACCTTCGTGAACTCCTCGTCCCGAGGAACGCCCATCTTTCTCGACTTGGCCTTGTGTGCGCGAGTTGGTCTGAATCCAACCAAGGGCTGTTCAAGAAAAATACGCATCCTGTAGAGAGGCAGCAGCCACTCACGACCCTTGCCCTCAACAAAATCGCCTTGACAAACGACAAGCGTTTGGACGCGATAGTTAATTGAAACCCACGGCTGAAACGGCATATCCCTTGGAGGCAAGTTCAGCATTAGCGTCAAAACCCGCATACGTTCATCCAGGTCGACCGGAAGCTTCGCGGGATCCAAGAAGGGTGTATTCAGTAAGATTGGTACAGCGTGCAGTCCTTCGCTATCGAGATGGCCGATCACGATAGCATTGGTCGTCGGTGGAAACACCGCGTCGCAATCAGGGTCGCGGAATGCGGCTGGGACGACATCTGGGAAAAGCAATCCGCCCGCTGGAAAATAATGGAACGACTCATCCACAAGTTTAGGCAGGAACCGAACTTCTCCATTTGAATCGAGACAAAGCTCGTTGAAAACCCGCCTGTTCGCTGCCAAACTCCAAAACCGCTCAAACGCCTCATACGCGGCCGGCTCCCAAACGAAGATGCGCGCAGACCTCAGCCGGTGCGCTAGCAGAAGATGCCTGGCTCTGCGCTCCTCATCCAGTTCCTGCGCGTAGATGTGCCCTTCGCATGCCTTGACCAACTGCTCTCGCTGTCTGAATGCGCTCTCGATATCAGCGTCCAACTCTTAAACCCTTGGCTCAAATCGCTTACATGTAATGGATGCCCTCTTGAAGCCGCTTCGTTCTTGGAGCAGTTATGAAGCCGGTGAAATCACAAGTTAGCGCCTTACTTCCTAGCGTGAGAGGAACTTCGCGCATCGATCCATGGTCGGCGAAGACATGACCACCTTGCCTTGGGGAATCACCGGGTGGCCCGTTAGGGTCCGGTTCAGAACTGCGTTATCTTGCAAAAACCTCTTCCGTTACGCCTGCACCTCCCACAGGCCCTGATCGGCTCTTCGAGGTCTGAGAGAGGCAAAGAGGGGCAACTGAACCGCCTTCCCTTAAAACGGTCGCCTTCGCTCAGAGCCACCTAGCGGCTAATCTCCTTCCATAATACAAAAGGGCCAAGAGCGCCAATTCTTGATCCCTCTACAAAACGGTTCAAAACTGGACCGTATTGAGGAGAGTACGTTGTTGCGCCAATGCAACTTGGGAGCCCATAGTGCCGCAGATTGACCCTCGCTGTCTCCAATGTGTCATCTACATCTACGATACGCGAGAAGAAGCGGAGAAAGGAGTCTCTACCGGCGCAACCGGCTTTGCAATCGGGTTGCCCACGAAATACCCAAGTTGGTTTCACGTGTACGCCGTAACGAACGTGCATGCCCTTCCCCAATTCGGCCCGGCATACGCCCGTGCAAACACAAAAGGTGGTGGCCACACAGTATTCGAGTGCCCTCACTGGGAAAGCGGCGGCGAAGATTTGGCCGTTTGCTATATTAATCCACCCAATAACCACAACATCATCTGCCTAGAGGCAGAACTTGTCCTGACAAGAGAAGCTGTGGCTGAACTGGAACTAGGCCCCGGAGATGATGTCTTCATGGTGGGGCGATTCATGCAGCATGAAGGAACGAGCCAGAACATCCCTACCATGAGGTTCGGCAATATCTCTGCGATGCCAATTGAGCCCATATTCAACTCCTACCTAGAGAAAGATCAAGAAAGCTTTTTGGTTGAGATGCGCTCACTGTCGGGCTACAGCGGCTCGCCGGTGTTTGTTTACCAAATGAATCCCAAGAATAAGGCTAGGCCCTCCGAACTGGACAATATCTGGGACTACACGTATAACATGCGAGGCCCGTTCCTTCTCGGCGTAGATTGGTGTCACCTATTCGGAAAAGAATACATACGAGATCCAGCTACGGGCGATCCAATCCCAAATGGACCATACGTCCGGTCAAACACTGGAATTGCAGCCGTGGTGCCCGCTTGGTATCTAGCAGAACTCCTCAATTCAAAGAATATAAAGGACCAACGTGCGGAGGAAGACGAAATCCTTCGGCAGAAAATTGAATCCTTAAGCATTGAACTTGACTAAGAGCGGATGATTCGTCTTCCCTACTGACTCCATGCTACAGTAAGGCTGGAGACTAACATAGATGCTATCAATGCTAACAGCCATCGCCGCAGTCATCCTCTCGGGTCAAAACGCCGCTCCACCATCGAGGCTCACAAACTGCCTACACGGAGTGGAGCAACTAATAATTGTCACGACAGTGGATGGAAATGCTGCAGCTTCAGACAGCACCACAATTGAAGCTGTAGCCAAACTTGCAATTCAAGAGGCTAAGATCACCATAAAATCAATGAATGATCTGGTTCACGGTGACAAACTTCCCGCAACTCCAAGAACCGCAACCAACCGCCCCGCAGCCTTCTTCTATGTGTCCGTTACCCGCCTATCGGCAGACCAAGGGCTCCATTCAGCGATGCATGTGACGGAGGAAGTTTATACCATCGCGAGCCTAAATGGGGGACTGGCTAAGGAGGTCCTATGGAGTAGCGGGAACCTTGTTTCCATCAGCGGCCACACCGGCGAAGCACAAGTCGAGGAAGATGCAGTCGAATCAATGTCGAAGCAACTCGTTAGTGACTACCTAACAGTAAATCCTGCGCCAAGGTAAACGAGAAAGGCGTCCCGCCTTACCCTTCACCGAAGACGGGAGCGCCCTTAGGAGTTATCGCTGATCGGGAAGCAAGTCGCATAGACTTCTAAGTTCCGCGTTTGATTGTATGGATGGAACTAGTTCCATAGGGGGAGCCGACCAGTGTGAATAGGCTTGAAGTTAGCGCCCTGCTTCCAAGCTTAAGGGCAAGAACCTAAATCACGCCACTGATCGGCAACACATTGAGCCAGCACAGTGCTGTGAGGAAACCACCTAACCCACGTGAGGCTCCGAGTCAAAACTGCGTTATCTTGCAAAAACCTCTTCCGTTACGCCTGCACCTCCCACACCCCGTGATCAGTCCCATCCGGGGTCTCGTGGAAGCAGCTAGAGGCCCATTAACCAACATTCTCCAGGTTCACAGCTATGCCGGTATTGGTTCTAGACGCGGGCCGGTCCGGCGGCAAACAACGAAGTGTGCCGGGTAGTAAGGCCGGCTAAAGCAGTGTGATAGAATGAGCCCGTGGCGCTCATTAAGTGCCCCGATTGTGGCAAGGATGTAAGTTCGCTTGCATCCGCTTGTATTCATTGCGGTCGCCCTCTGGACATCCCGGCTGGGCAAGGGGCGCTATCAACCACGCCTAACCCAAGCCTCACGGAAGAAGCTCACTCTGCGCAGGCTGCCGAACTTGGAAGTCACACCGGTGTTCCAGCCAAGAACGTCTCGAAGATTAATCCGGAACCAACGACTGGCGGCGAGATAAGCTACGTGAGAATTTTCGTAGGCTTGGTCATCAGCTTGGTTTTGCTGATTGCTATCGCTAGTGCAGTTTTTTCAGGTTCAGGAGGCTCCGCAGTTACCAGCGTCGGGTCCGTTACGGACCCTGGTGCCATCCCCGAGCCGCCAACCGGCACGAATAGTTCGACGAGCGACACTCCCTCCCACGAGGTGCCGACGGACGCGAGTAGCTTGACGAGCGGCTCGACTTCTCAAAGTGGTGACGACTCCTTGGCCTTCAAGATCGCGTCGATGGACGGCGACCCAGGCGAGTCCACTCGCATATCTTCCTTGCTCTCGCAGCTAGCCAGCACATTCGGAATCACTGAGACGGAGGTGGGGGATATGACCACGACAGGCCGAGACGTACTCAAGGAAAAGGGTGTCTCGGCGACTTATCTTCAGATCCTTGGAATAATCAACCGTATAGACGTGAGGGGTCATACTGGGCACGACGTGTACGCGATGATGGTCACGGTATATGTTGGGGATCGCAACAAGGGGCTTTCCGATGAGGAATCCGAAAAACATCTGCAAGAGGCAGTAAATGCCGCCGACACCCTAACCAACTAGACAATTCCAACAGCAATAGTTCTTGAGCGAATATCAATAAATTGCGTTATCTTGCAAAAATCACTTCCGTTGTGCGTACAGCTGTTTGAACCCCTGATCGGCCCTCCGAGGGATTCTATAGGCAGCTAGCGGCCAATTAAACAGCATTCTCCAGGTTCACCGCTATGCTGGCATGATTCTAGACGCTCCGGCCAATACGCTCTCCAAGACCGAAGGTAGTAACTGCGGATCGTAGCAAACCGCGAACTCCCACTGCCCTAACTTCCCCCAGTGGTTTATCGCGCTGATCCATCGCTTAGCTGCTTGATGCTTCGCCCTCGCCTGGTCGGTCTCTTGTCCCTTCACTTCCAGCAATAAGGTGCGGCCATCTATAAGCCTAACGAGGTAGTCAGTCTCGTAATAGTGCGACACGCCTTCATAGTCGTAAGGGATGAGGAGGAAAGGCCGTTCGTTGCGAACATAGAAGGGAGCGAGGTCATGCCTCAGCTCAAGATAGAAGGCTGCCGTCTGCTCCCACTTCGAGTCAAGCACCAGCGCGTTGACATGAGAGCGTTGGCAGGAGTGAACTTCCTTAGTGGTCGTGAAGTCGATATCCGCTGTCGTCCCAATAGGCTTAAACCGATTGAGCAAGGGCATAAGGGGTGTCTCTCCTCTTGCATCGTCGGGCTCAATCGCATCGAGCAGCCTCTCCTTGATTCGCTGGACATACTTCTCAAGGCCGAGTTCGCATGGATGAGCGCCTCGCCAGTCCACCTTGGAGCGAACATATTGATGAACATATCGGAGAACCTGCGGATAGAGTTGGTGCCGAGCGAAGCCGCGCATTCTTGCAGTGCCACCAACAGGAGCTTGCGCCCCTTCGCCAACGAGAGCCGCGACGACCTGGCGCGCGATCTCAAACTCAATCGCTTGCGGGTGGGTCATGGCGTAGAACTGCTGCCGGTTCTGTTCGATGAAGCTCCCGGTCCCTGCCGCTCCTGCTGATCCCTCGGCATAACCGGCCACGACCTTAACGAACGTGGCTGTCGGTGTCTCTTCCGGTTGCATAATCAGCCTTTCCATTGATGCCACATCCGCCCTGATAAGAGGCTTGCTCAGAGCGTAGACATAGCCCTCAACGTTCGGGAACCGTATCTCGAACCCAGCCCGATCAGGATTAGCCTTAATGTGGTTAACAGGCTTGTCGATGGGTGTTGAGCTCGTCTTGCCCTTGTACGGGATCACCGAGAACGGTATGCCGTAGACATCGACGTATTCTTCCGGCAGGAGGCCGGTGTCAGGATTCGGCGTGTAGTTCATCCGCCTGAGACCCCTACCCACCACCTGCTCGCAGAGCAGTTGCGAACCGAACGCTCTTAGGCCAAGGATGTGGGTCACGTTATTCGCATCCCAACCTTCAGTGAGCATCGCAACCGAGACGACGCACCTGACGTCCTGGCCGGGATAGCCGATCCGCCCGACTGAGTTGACAATGGCCCTTAACTCCTTCGCAGACTTGTCCCTCGTTGCAGATGGGTCTTCGGATTCTATCTTCTCAAGACGCTTAGAGTCGATGGCTATTGTGCGAATCTGACCCTTGGCGTTCTGGAAGAGGTGAGGGAACACCTTGCCCGTTCCATAGACGGTCCTCTTCTTCTGCTTCTTCTTCTTGACCTCTGCATCTTCGTCAGCAGATTCATCTTCATCTTCGCTCTCAACATCCGCGTCTTCAACTTCGGTCTGGCCGGAGATGTTCTCGAAGAAGAGTTGCGCGATGTTGGTGTTGTCGCAGACAAGGATCATGACCGGCGGTGCCTTGAGCGCGAGGTCGCTGGCCTCTTGAATAGCGTTGAACTGCTTCTCGTATTCTCCCGCTAGCTGCACGAGAGCGTCTTCAGCCCGTTGCCAGACCACTTCGGGCTTAGGGCGGCCATTGCTGAGTCTCTCGGAGGCGGCCAAATCACGGGTGATGTTCTTCCACAGCCTAAAATACTTCGGGTCCGGGCGACCAGTGGTGTCTGAAACGGGAAGTCTCGGAATCTTGGTGATGCCGCTCTCGATCCCGTCCACAAGGCCAAAATCAGACACAATCCATGGGAACGGTTCGCCTTCCGGATAGCCTGACCCCTTAAGGTAGAAGGGCGTCGCCGATACATCGACGCAGATGCGAATACCGCACGCCTTGTGAAGCCGGTCTAACCCCTGAACCCAGATCGTCGCCTCTTCACGCTGCTCCTTGTCATCGCCCCTGAGTTCCTCGGCAATAGGCGCAGGGCGATAAGCGTGGTGCCCCTCGTCGTTCAATACCATGATCGGCGCGAGGTCGTAAAGCTCTCCCAGGCGGTTGCGGGCAAAGGCTTCATCGGACTCGGCACCCTTCTGCACCACCGCATAGCTCTTGCCTCCCTCGGAATGTTCAGACTCGGGAGCAAAGGCATGCCAGTTGGTGACTAAGACCTTCCCCGTTCGTAGCAGGTCGCGGTATTGTGGCGGCACCATATCGAACTGCGTGTAATAGTCGTCGGCCGAGGAGTCGGTGCGGAGAACTTGCAATCTCTCCTTGATCGTCAGGTTGGGGCAGCAGATTAATGCGGCCTTAGGAAATCGGTCGTCGCTCGGAACCCTTGCCCTATTGCAAAACGCCCAAGTAATCAGCATCCCCATCACTACGGTCTTCCCACTTCCGGTGCACATCTTCGTGCACATCCTCGTGAGTTCTCCGTCAGATAACCCAACAAAATCCTGATCGGCAAAGTCCGGGTTCCACCGTGGTCGGCCCCGCTGTCCATCTCTGCGAAGGCCACGTATCTCGCTTAAAAAGATGAGCGTCTCGACAGCTTCGATCTGGCAGAAGAAGAAACGTCGTTGCCTGTCAGGCCGCATCCAGTGGCGCAGCAACTCCTTGGTCACGTTGGTGGCACCCTCCCATTGGGCCTCACGCCACCGCTTGACGTCCCTTCGCAGCTTATTGACCATGGTCAGTTCGCGGCGCTGCTCTTCAAGCTCAAAGGTCAGTTGTCCACGGCGGGTGTCTTCAGGGTCCTTGTACCAGTAATAGCTGGGGCGTCGACCTTCGAGCTTCGACGCTTGGCCGGTCCCACGGTCGTAGTCCCAATAGTGCGTTGGCTCACTATAGGGTGTGCAGATTACGGGCGAGTCAACCGGTTGAATTAGGTTCGGCTCAGGCATTCTTGGGGCTCCCAGAGTTGGGGACAGGAGCCGTGGGAGCATACGCCTCGTTCAGAAGCTTCTCTAGTTCGCTGCCATCAATGCCGGGAGTTCCGTGGAGGAACTTCTCTAGCTTCTCAGGATGTGGAGCATGCTTCATCGCAGGCACTTGGACACTCCAAGTTGCGTAATCATCGGCAGCCGAAAACGTCACGAAACCGACTCCAAACCGGATGCACTCCTCTTGGATTCGCGCGAATAGCGGAGAAGACAAGAACTCATCCAGTTCTTCCTCTGGAACCTGCCCTAGGTAGTACACCTTGGTTGCCTTGGCAGAGTGCGCTAGCGCCTCGTGCACGCCGTCGATGTCCACGTCCCCAGCCTTCTTAACCTCAAAGGTAAATACTTCGGTGTACGGCCCTGTGAACTTGAATCGCCTGACCGAGACCACCGTGATGTCAGGGCGAGTCCACTTTCCGCCTGTATCTCTCTTGCCCTGAAGCCCCGTAACGCCCACAATAAACTTGCCGGGCTCAACAGGCAATTCTGATGGCGCAAAATTCTGCGTAATCGTCTTCGCGCAAGGCAAATAGAGGTCCTTTTCCTTAAGCTTGACTCCCTCTGTCAGAGCTTCTGGCTCAGACTCAGGTTCGGTCGCGCCGATGGATTCAGCTGTCGCTTGCCCTCCCATTGAGACAGTAGCCGTCGCATTACCCTCGACAGTTACGGCTTCAGCAAGTGTACGGGCGACGGAACCGCCCTTTCCGCGTCCAGTCCGAAGTGTGCCCGACTCAACCCAATAATTGCGTGTTAGCCAGAAGAGAGCAATATTATCATCGTCTGAGTTGCCATTGAGGAGCTTCTCTACTGCCTCTTGGTCTAGCCACTCCGTTCTGAGTGTAACGTTGCCCTTTGTGGTTCCATCCATCGGTACAAGTTCAAGAAGCTTATCTCGAAGCACCTTTGCATCTTCTTCTGTCACAGTTAATAGCCTCCGTTAACCTTGTGAACCCGCATGACCTCGTTGCCTCGTGGATCGATCACCTTGATGGCGACCCGGCCATGGCTCCCCCTGGAGAACGGCAAGGACACCGTGCCAGCAAACGCTTCGAACCGCTCAGGGTCGACCGTGCCCGTGAGTGCCTTACTGAGCTTTTCCCATGCCTTCTTGTCTGGGAAGAAGGCTTGGGTGATGCAGAAGCAGCGACCGTCGTAGTCCCCATCAAGAAACCAAGCGGCAACCTTGTCAGCCCCGGTTGATCGAACCTGGTTGGTCACGGGGTCATAGATGTCAACGCCCTCCATCTCGGCCTGCAACTCTCCGTTGGGCAGCTCGATAAGCTTCGTCCTGGGCGTCCCCGAAACCGTGAATATCTGGCTGGAGGTCGTTGTCTTCAAGAGATCGCCCATATTGACGTCAGGCCTGATCTGAGCCATGTGAAGCCGCAGGTACGGATCGGGGTCGTCCTGAATAGCAGCTTGTGCGGCACCGTCAAATGAGAAACCGGCAAACACAAGTTCATCGAACCCCCGCTTAGCAGCAAACCTAATGCCGTCCTCGACCATCTTGGAAGTTAGCGATCCGTATTGGGGTGCAATCAGAACTGCGACATTGCGTTCAATGCCATCAGTCACCCATGTCCCCTCGGCGTGAAGCCCTGGGTTGGGATAGGCATCAAGGCGCTCGAACTTGACATGCGTGTTATTCGGAAAGAGAACGCCGTCTTGCCGCAGCAAGCGAATGATTCGGTCGATATAAGCCTCGGCATTCTGCGGCTCCAGCTTGGAGTCAGATGATTCTGAGTGGAATGCCTCTAGCTCTTCTGGTGCGCTGCTTATCGGCGATTCATCTTCGAAGTCGATGCTCTCCTCGCTCGGGATTACGCCCTCAACAGTGAACGGACTACATACCCGAAGGATGGTCTTATCGACTTCGGGCTGGTCGACCAGTTCCTCTTGATCAGCTCTGGCGTCGATGCAAGCGTTGACCTCATCCATCTTCTTCCGCCACGCCTCTCTGTAGCCGGAGATCGCGTCCGCTAGGGCCTTGGGGTAATCGGGGTCCGTGTCGAACGGGACTTCCCAGTCCTCCCACCTCGACTCGGGCAGCTTCCATCGCCGCTCATCGGCATCCGTGATCGGGTCATCCTTGTCCCTTCGCTTCTTCTTAGCTTCATACTTCGCGAGCAACTTCGCTCGGAGGTCCTTCGAGTTGGCCCCTGCAAGCGCATCGTTGACGGCTCGAAGCTTCTCGGCAAGTATCGGTTCCCACTTATCGAAAAGCGGGTCAAGAGCTTGGTTCTGTGCGATGCTCCCCAGGGTTACGTGGGGTACAGCTTTGCATTCGAAGGTGCAAGCCCCCCTGATGGCGCCAAGAGGATCGCTGAGCCATGTTCCTCTTGGGTTCCGCTCTACGTCTTCGGCGCTTATACTTCTGAGCTTGTAAAAGTCAAACTTGGCCGTCAGGAGTCGCTGGCGTGTGATTGATAAGGCTACGCGGCTGCAATCAACTGTTATCCAGCGGCGACCCCACTGTTCGGCTACGATTGCGGTTGTGCCGCTTCCGCAGGTGGGGTCAACAACGAGATCTCCTGGATTGGTGGTCATGAGCATACAGCGCTCGATGACGCGTGGCGCTGTCCAGACGACGAAAAGCTTGTCTCCACGCCTACCGGCTATAGCCGTATCGTCCCAAAAGCTGTTGAGCGCGATTGCCCTGAAATCGTCCAGAAACCTAACATAACCAGCCGAGTCGCGTCGGGCCTGAAGACGTTCAGCACTCGTCAGCCGCCGCAGGCCCTCATCATTCGTCTTGTAGGCTGCCTCGAACGGGCGACCTGCGACATTCGCAGTTCGCATGGGATTGCCCTGCGTGGTCGAGTTGTCAAGCCTATACAACCTTGCCCCATCTGGAAGCTTCTCGACTGCGTCGGCGTCATCAGGGTCGACGCCCAAACTGGCCCCGCTGCGCAGCAGTACCCTCTTATATTCTCCGATCCCATCCCCTCCTACGGTCTTGGAAGTGTAAAGCTGGCGATACTTAACCTGGGGCTTGCTCTTGGCATACCAAAGCAATGTGTCTGACACGGTGGTAAGCAGCTTCGAACCATAGCCGCTGGTTTTAGCAAAAACGATCTCCGCGCAGAAATTCTCTGGGAGAAATACTTCATCGAGCAGCGCCCTGACGCGATGTACATTCTCGTCACCAATCTGCACAAATAAACTGCCAGTGTCGTTGAGCAGTTCTCGGCATAATAAGAGTCGATCTCTAAGATACGAGAGATATGAATGCACGCCAAGTGTCCAGGTGTCCCTATACGCCTTGATCATCTCGGCTTCGCGAGTCAAGTCTTCAGGTTTGTCCTTAACATCGCGATTACCGACTTCGGACTGAAAGTTAGACGCGTACTTGATGCCATATGGCGGGTCAAGGTAAATCATCTGAACCCTGCCTGCCATTGCTTCACGCCTTGCTAAGGAGGCCATTACGGCCAAGCTGTCCCCGAGGATTAACCGGTTCGCCCAATCGACTTCGTGCTGATAGAACTGGACCGCCTCGCGATATTCCTGCTCGGGGTCGGCAAATAAAGACCGGGGGATGTCCTGCCTAGCGGCTGTGGCAAGGATTGCTTTCGCGGCCACTCTCTCGTGGATGTGCAGCGCGACTGGATCGACAACGCAGGCTTGTTGCTCCTTCTTCCCCGCCCATTCCAACCAAGGTTGATGGTTCCGCAGGGCCTCAGCCAATACAGATTGTTCTTCTGGCGTTAAAGGGCGCTTTCCTGCCTCCTCGAGCAAAGGGGAATGTCTCGTCAGAAGAGGCACCAGGGGCGCAGAGCGAGGAGTTTCGCTAGCCGACCGACTTATAGTGACTTGGTAAAACACGCCCAGGGAGTCCGTCAGGTCCACCCTTGCGCGGATGTCCGCCTGCTCGGTCCCGTGTGCGGTGCGGTCCAACGGGTCCACCCTGTCCACCCGCGGCCTTATCGCAATGTTCGCGAGGTCCGAGAGGTCGTTCCGAAGCGCCACAAGGCTTGCGCGGTCCATCCTGACCCGGAAGGGCCTCTTGCCGAAGTTTCCCAGCGAAGCCAGGAACAGCAGGTCGGCTTCGGTGCGCTCGCTCTCGTATCGGACCGTGAAAGTCACCTGCAAACAGTTGTCCCCGCCAAAGTAGGAGAACTTCGAAACATGTAGACATTTGAGCACCTTCACCGTCCCTTTATACCCGCCGGACAAGAAAACGGAGCCGTCCAAATTCGGGGTTGTTAAATCGCACCCCAATTGCGAGAAGCGATCGACATGGACCCGAGCAGGCCCCATGTGATCTGCTGAACAATTTTTTGTAACGCTAGCTTTCTAGCCTTGTAACGGCAACCGTTCTCAATTAACAACAAGGGCTAAGGCACTTGGAGGTGTTGAACCAGAGGACTTTTGGGGATCGAGCTTGGGCGAGGAACTTCGAATAAGAGATTAATGCGGGGGGCTACAATAGCATGGAGCCTATGTCCCCTAACAATGCCGACGGCGCCGTGTGGACCATACACCTCTTTGGGCGGCTTCGGATTGCCGGGCGCGGGCTTGTCTTAGACCAGTTCTATACCAAGCGGGCGACCTATTTGCTGGCCCGGCTCGCCCTATCTCATCGATGGGCGCTGACGCGGGCCGAAGCTGCCGATTTTCTCTGGCCAGACGATTTCTTCGACGCCACACGACTCAGGTTGCGGCAGGAACTTGTCCGATTGAGGCGCGGGCTTGGCGAAGCGCGCAACATCCTGGAATCGGACAGCGAGTGGGTACGCCTTGTGGAGCACGACATCGAATCGGACACCCGCACTTTCACGAAGTTGTTCGAACAATCAAGATCAGAACCGGATCCGGCCGTGAGGGAGACTCAGTGCCGAGATGCTCTGAACATCGCCTCTGACGATTTCTTGCAGGGCTATAACGAGCCTTGGATCGACTTGGAGAGAAATCGCCTCGACGAAATGCGATACCTGCTGCTCGTGGATCTTGCCGACCTCGAAGCAAGACGAGGAGACCATCAAAACGCCCTGGGCACTGCCAGAAAAGCGCTGGAGGCCGACCCCTACCGCGAAGAAGGGCACCTCATGGTGATGCAAGAACTGGGGAACCTGGGTTACGTCGCCGATGCGATCGGGCAGTATCAAACCCTGAAGAACCTCTTGAGAGACGAGTTTTCTGAAAAACCCTCCAACAAGGCCGACATGCTCGCCTCGACCTTGCAACAAAGCCTCGCGTCTCAGAAGCCGGCGCCCCGTTCCATGGGTGCAGGCTTGGTCTATACCGTACCTGCGCCAACCGAACCGACCTATGGGCGCGACGACCTCATCGAGCACCTATATCGACTTTTCACCCCTGGAGAACAGGCAAACCGAATCGTCACACTCACCGGCCCCGGTGGAATCGGGAAGACGAGCATCGCCGTCCAGGTTGCGATGCGGTTGCAGGATCCCTATTATGGTCACGTAGGCTGGGTGCCGTTGGCCGATACCGACGATCCCTCGATTATCCCATTCGTGATCGCTTCTTCACTTGGCATCGAAGTGGGCGCCAACGCGGATCCTCTCGAGCGCGTTGGCACTCTCATTAACAGGCAACCCGTAGTCCTCGTCTTCGACAATTTCGAGCAGCTGCTTCCCACCGGCGGGGACAGCGTTAGGGCCCTCCTTTCCGCGTGCCCAAAACTCAGAGTCTTGGTCACATCGAGAGTGCCCATGAAACTGACAGGCGAGACTTTGATTGCAGTTGGGCCGTTACCAATTCCCAGTGAAGGAGATTCCGTCGATCAACCGTCGATGCGGGTTTTTCTGGACACTCTTTTGGCCGAACAGGTTGTTCAGGAACCAACGGCGTCGGAACTCTCGGTGTACCGGGAAATTGTCGCGAGGCTCGAGGGCATCCCTCTCGCTCTTCAGCTTGCTTCGGGCCGTTTGCGGACAGTTACCGCAGTGGATTTGAAGAACCAACTTGATAAGCGGCTGGATATCGTCAATCCGAGAAGGGACGCTCCCACCAGGCATCGGACACTTCGCTCCGCGATCGAAGGCAGCTTCCAAGCCTTGGAACCGGGACTCCAAAAGATTATGGGCCAACTGTCGGTTTTCCGCGGAGGTTGGAATCAGGCTGCGGCAGCCACTTTGTGTGGCCTGGAGGACCCTTTGCCTTCAATGGAGCGCCTTTACGACTATTCCCTCATTCAAGTGGACAGGGAAGACAAAGGACTCAGGTTCCGAATGCTCGAAACCATCCGCGATTTTGTTCAAGATGCAATTCCGAGCGGTGACCTAAAGGCCGCACATCTCAAACATGCGGACTGGATCATAGAGCTAGGACGCCCGGAACGATGGCGGAACTTGGATGCTATTGAAGTGGAGCATTTCAAGTTACTCGATCTCGAAGTTGACAACCTGCGCGAGGCAGCGCGGTACTGCCTCGAAAACGACCTGGATCGGGCCATTCGAATCGGGGTGGCCTATGGGAACTACTGGTCCAACCGTTCTTTGATAAAAGAGGCGCTAAAGTTCTACTCCAGAATCTTCGAGCTTGCCGATCCCGAATCCGATGAGCCGGACCTTGCCCGGGCTTCTTTTCGGCAGATGCAGCTATTGTATATTTCCCATGCCTATGCATCCAGCGACGAAGGGATGGCGGTCGCGACAAGAACGGCAACGCTATGTAAGCGGGCCGGGCTGGAAGCCGAGTTAGCACTTTGTCAGATGGTGCAGGCTCGCACCTACGCAGGGGACATCGAACGGGGGATCGAGCTCATTGAGGCCAGCGAGAAGCGCCTTAAGGAACTGGGCGAAACAACCGATCTGGCGACCGCTATCCAATCAAGAGCCACCCAGCAATACTATCAAGGCGATTTGAAGGGAGCTCTGCAAGCCATGGAAGAGGCTGCCTCCCTCCTCGGTGGCTCTGTCGCTCCATTCCACCAAGTTCAGACTTCCATGATGCTTGCCTTCATGTATTTCGAGGTTGGCGATGTGGCGAACGCGAAGATCCAAGCCTACAAGGCGCTTGGCCTCGCTGATTCCTACGGGCTTACCCAGTTCGTTCCCATGATCCAGGAAGTTTGCGGCAAGGTCGCGCAATCAGAGGGCGATCTTGATGCGGCCGAGGAGTGGTATCGGGTTTCAGCAAGCAACTGGGACTTTTTTGGCAGCGTCTACCAACATGCCGACCTGCTTCATTCTCTCGCAAGGGTCCTTATACAAAAGGGTGAGCCGGCAGAGGCGTTGCCGCTGCTCGCATCTGCCACGTCCATCTGGAATAGCAAAGGGATGACCAGCGTGACGCCTTGCTGCTTGGTATCGGCGGCCAAGGCGTACCTGCAAATGGGCCGGCCGCAGATTGCGGGCCGCTTGCTGGGAGCTTATAAGGGCCTAACGGAGCCCACTCGGGACAGCGAACTCCCGACGGAGGTCACCTACGTGGATTCGATAACGCATGACCTTGAGAGTGCGCTGGGAGTCGATGTACTAGCGAAAATCTTCGCATCGGCGCCTAACCAGGAAGAAGCCTTGAAAGAGGCGTTCTCCTCAGTTTTGCAGTAAGTCGACGATTTGTAACGCGACGACGGCCCGCGTGTAACGCCCGGGTTCGAAACTTCTTCCATGTTTCGAAAGCTTCGCCTACCGGCGTCAGCCGCTCACATCAATCCAAAGGGAGGTTCCACCTTGAATCGCATTCGCGTTAACACAACCTGGGCATTTGCCCTTTTATCCGCCTCTTGTCTCGCCGAGCCACAGGCTCCTTCACCGCTGACTGCGGGAAGCAAGGGTTTTTTCATAGAAAACAGGGGCCAGTGGGATGCCAGAGCCCAGTTTCTCTGCAGAACATCGGGCGTGAACGAATGGCTCACGACCGATGGCATGGTTTTCGATTTCAACAAGTTCACTCCGGAAGCAGGATCAACGAGAAAGCAGCCGTCCGGAACGTTGCAAGGCCATGTGGTCAAAATCAGCTTTACCAACGCCAAGCCAACCCAAGTTTCCGGTGTCAAAGAGCTGGAAGGCAAGTACAACTATCTCCTCGGTAACGACCGGACCAAGTGGACTACGGGTGCAAGGTCCTTCTCCGAAGCAAGGGCAGAGCAGCCTTACGATGGCATTTCCGTCCGCTATTACACCGAGCAGGGCAGGCCACGATACGATCTCATCGTCAAACCCGGCGCTGACCCTTCCCAGGCCAGCCTCAAAGTCGAGGGCGCCAACGGGGTGAGAGTGCTCGAAAACGGCGATCTCGCCATCGACACATCCTTGGGGACGGTTGAAGAAAAGGGCCTCGTTGCCTACCAAGAACAAGGCGGCCTCAGAACCCCGGTCAACTGCCGAATGGTACAGGAGAACAACACGATCCGTTTTGACACCGGCTCTTACGATCCCTCAAAACCTCTCATCATCGATCCTCTCGTTTACTCGACCATGCTGGGCGGAACGAACAGTACCAATTATGTTGGCGGCATTGCTGCCGCCCCGTCCGGAGATGCAGTAGTGGCGGGATATGAAACCTCGACGGACTTGCCGACAAGCACCGGCGCGTATCAGACCACCGACCCATCCAAGTTTGGGGTTATTAGCGTAACCGAGCTCAACTCCGACGGGACAGGGGTGGTATTCAGTACCTTCCTCGGCGGATCGAGTTGGCAGTCTGCGGAGGGTGTCAAGGTTGATGCATCGGGGAACCCGGTTGTCGTTGGCGGTACCACGTCGGACGATTTTCCCGTCACCGCAAATGCTTATCAAAAAACAAACCTCGCTTGGCCCTCTTCAACCGCATTTGTAACCAAGCTGAACGCGACTGGTACCGATCTCGTATTCAGCACGCTTCTTGGCGGGGCAGACGGTCCAACAGAAGCCTACTCACTTGACTTGGACACTTCCGGAAACGTTCTTGTGGGAGGTTACACCGACACAAACGGATTCCCCACTACGGCGGGAGCGCTCCAGACTCAGGCCGTTGGCGAATCCAACTTTGTTGCCAAGCTGAACTCGACCGGTTCGGCGCTTGATTTCAGCACCTACCTCGGATCATCCACAGATTCCGTCACTGCAGTCGCCTTCGATAAGTCTGGCTATGCTTACATCGCAGGTGACTCGCAAACAACGGACATTCCAGTCTCTGCTGGTGCTTACCAAACAACCAACGAATCCGTTTTACAAGGCGGCTCTCGAAGACTTGGTGGCTTTCTGATGGTCGCGCAAAACGGCTTCGTCTTGAAGCTGAACGCCACTGGGACTGGCATCGAATACGGCACCTATTTGGGGGGTAAGTCGGTCGATTTCATCACTGGATTGGCCGTTGACTCGGTCGGAAACGCAGTGGTCGGCGGAATGACTGCTTCGTCGGATCTCCCGACAACTTCGGGCGCTTTTCAGGCCAGCGACCATGCCGGCGAAGGCGACTTCTCGGGATTTGTTGCAAAGCTGAATGGCTCGGGCACCAAGCTCGCCTTTGGCACCTATCTCGGTGGCTCCAAGTCGACAACTATGAGTGGCATTGCCCTGGACATTTACGACAATGTTGTCGTCACCGGCTGGACAAACTCGCGCGATTATCCGACCACTGCAGGCGCCTATCAGACCATTAACCCGAATGAAACAGAAGAATCGATAGTGACTCAGTTGAAAGGCAATGGGACTGGCATCCTGTACAGTTCCTTGCTGGGTGGAACGGGCATGTCTTACGGCGACTCCGGAGAACACGTGGCAGTTAACGGTCTGGATCAGGTTCTAGTTGCCGGAATCGCATCTTCCCCCGACTTTCCCGTTACCGCCGGAGCATGGCAGACATCGGTTGATACCAACGGTGAGGGGTTTGCAGCATGTTTTAACCTCTGGGGAGGAGACGGCTCCGCGGTCAATAACTTTACGTTGCCGGCAACTGCCATCGCCGGCTCAACGGTTCAGGGCGGCATTTTTCTAAACGGGCCCACCGCTTCTGCGGTGACGATTAACTTTACGGGAACTGGGCCAATATCCTTTACGCCGCAGTTGCAGATTCAGCCGGGTTACACTTATGTCACGACCGGAGTCTTTGCCCAATCTGTGACGTCGGAACAAAAAGCGACAGTTACGGCAACATCCGGATCATTTTCGTTGACGCGGACCATCGAAGTGGTTCCCATGGCCATCACTTATCTTTCGGTAAACCCGTCGCCGGTAATCGGAGGAAACTACATCACCGCCTCAATGACTTTGAGTGGTTGCCTCGGCTTGCACGTGAGTAACACGGTTACGGTTACCACAACCGGCCCGGTCAGCACTGAGGCTACAGAACAGGTCCAGGTCGGCGCCAACTATATAGACTTTAGCGTCCATGCGAACAACGTCACTCAACCTAGCCCGGCCACTTTAACGGTTACCATGGGTTCCTTGAGCAAGACTGTTTCCTTCAACGTCTATCCCGAGTTTGAAACGGCCAGTCTCAACCAATCCACCGTCATCGGAGGGGACAACATCACGGGAACGGTCACAACCTATATACCGGCGCCAGCCTCCGGGATTCCTATATGGGTCACCCCGTCTTCTACTACATATGTAACCGGCGTGGGCGGCTATCTCTACATCCAGCCTGGAAAGACGCAGGCAACGTTTACGATGCCAACTGAACCGTGCGCGGCCAGCACCGTGGTTAAGCTCGTGGTGAGTTCTGGTGCTCAGTCTTTATCCCTGAACGTCACCCTAACCACGCCGCCGATAACTGGCCTGACCCTCCCCTCATCTTCGACGGTCGGAGGAGACACGGTCACGGCAAAGGTTACGATAGGTGGCTTTGCTGCAAAGAGTGGCGACGTGGTTTCTGTAGCCTCGAGCAGCCCGGATGCGGTGGTTCCCGCGACTGTGACGATTCCGAAAGGGGCCGCTTCCACCACGTTCAGCATCACGACTAAAAAGGTGACCAGTCCAACCGCCGTTACGATAACGGTCAAGCTCGGCTCTTCAAGTTACTCGAGTGTCTTGAATTTGACTCCATAAGTTAAAAGCAACGGTCCCAGCTTATAAAACTGGGACCCTTTTACTTTTTGCACGACATCCAGGAACCCCAAGCTCATGAAGACTCTTTTCAAATTCACGCCTTTTCATGCCCATTGCCGCACTTGCCTGCGCACTTCTCCCAGGTCTTGCCAAGGCGCAGTCGTATCCGCCCGTTTGGAGCAACGTCGGAAACTATGTGCCGGGCGACATGGTCACCGATTACGGCAATGTTTACCGCTGTATCAAATCGGTGAACACACACTATCTCGACCCTTCCAAGACCTATGCGAACTGGGAGCTGTATTATGTCCGCAACAACACGACCCTGATGGTCGGGGTTGAGCAGACGTTTCCAACTCTCGCCGCAGCCTGGGCCAACGCCCAAAACTGCCACATTGCCGAAGGCGTGTACTTGCATCTTTCGATCAGCACGACCAACGGCAACTTGAGCGAAAACCTGGGCAGCGGAATCAATCTCGATCAACCTTGTGGAGCAAACATCTCGATCATTGGCGACAACGAGAATAACATCAACTTTACATCGCTTAACGGGATCATGCTGGATACCGGCCACTCAATTGGCTTGGTTTCAGGGATCACCCTGACGGGCAATAGTCCAAACTTTAGCACGGGCATCGCCCTCACCACCAATGCCACGATCGGGACGGTAACGGAATCGACCATCCAAGATTGTCAGACGGCGATCGACGTGGACCAAGGGGCCCGGGTCCATGCACGAACTCAGTAAACCTATCAGCCACCGGGTTCGGCGTGTTTGCAAACGAGCAAGGGAGCGTGGTGTTCGATCGAGGCGCTACCATCCAGGGTGGAACCTACACCATCGCACTCGAAGCACAACTGGGTGGCTATATATCTGCCCCCGCAATGACCATCAGGTCATGCGCGGACGGGGTCTTCGCTTACGAAGGCGGCATCATAGATGTCGAGAGTGCGATCTTTGAGCAGAACTTTGTCGGTATTAATGCCGAAACAAAGGGGCACGTCGATGCTCAATTTACATCGTTTGGAACCGGCGGTAATGCGGACACATCATACGATGTCGCGGTTGCCTTGGGAGGGACCGTGGACGTCCAGTATGCATATTCTTCCTATACGTCTTCCAAAGGAACGAATGATGGTTCCAATATTTGGGCAAGCTAATGACGGCTCGTATATTTGGCCGGAGCTTGTGAACCGGCGGACCAAGTAAGCGGCAGGTGCGCCAAAATATCTACAAGAGGCCGGTCGAGCGCTGTAGGGCGCTAGGAACGGCCCAATAACGATATGATGACGACAACTTGGAAAGGCGTTTTCCCCGCCGTTGCTACCCAATTTCACGAAGACCTCAGTCTCGACCTCGACCTCACGGCAAAGCACGTCGAGACGCTCATTGCTTCCGGGGTTTCCGGCTTGGTTATGCTCGGTTCCCTCGGCGAAAACGCCGCCCTGGCATCGGAAGAAAAAAAAGAAGTCGTGCGAACCGCGGTTTCCGTTTCCTCAGGGCGAATTCCCGTCCTAAGCGGTGTCGCCGAACTCAACACCGCATCGGCAATCAAATGGGTTGGGGAACTGGAAGCGCTTGGCGCCCAGGGCGCGATGGTAATGCCCGCAATGGCCTTCCGGCCTGATTGCGAGGAGGCGATTGCCCATTACCGGGCGATTGCCCGTTCGACATCACTCCCGCTCATGATCTACAACAACCCGATCAGCTACCACGCAGACGTCACGCCCGAAATGCTTGAGATCCTTGCCGAAGAGAAGAACTTCGTGGCAATTAAAGAGTCCTGCGGCGACCCCCGCCGCCTCACCGATATCTACAACCGGGTCGGCGACCGCTTCACGCTATTCGCGGGGGTCGACGACCTCATCCTCGAATCGGTGTTGCTTGGCGCGGAGGGCTGGGTTGCCGGAGTCGGCCTCGCGTTTCCCGCCGAGAATCAGAAGCTGTGGGAGCTTGCTACTCGTGGCCAATGGGAAGAGGCGCGAGCCCTCTATCGCTGGTTCGCCCCCCTGCTCCACCTGGATATCGGAACCAAGTTCGTTCAGAACATCAAGCTCGCCATTCAAGAGGTCGGTCTGGGGCGTGAGTGGGTTCGCCTACCGCGTCTTCCCTTGGCAGGAAAAGGCCGCGAACGGGTGCTGTCGGTCATTCGTAAGGGCCTGGAAACCCGGCCGCTCCTGTAAGACGTGGTCCCTTCCAAGCGCGTGGTTGTGATCGGGGCCGGCATTGTCGGCCTCTGTGTCGCCGATTCCCTGCTGGACAAGGGGTTCGAGGTCACGGTGCTCGACAAGGACCCGGCGCCCGGCAGCGGGTGTTCCTACGGCAACACCGGTCTCATTGTGCCAAGCCACTTCGTGCCGCTCGCCTCCCCCGGTTCGCTGCGCGCGGGGATGCGCATGCTTTTTGACCGGGCCGGACCCTTCGGCATTCGGGGCTTGACCCACCTGGAGACCCTTGGCTTCTTGGCAAAATTCGTTCGGGCATCAAATCGAAAGCAAGTTGCGCGAGCTATGCCGATTCTCAAGAGTCTCAACTTGGCGAGCCGCGACCTCTACGAGGAACTTGAAGGCAAGGTCGCAAACTCGATCGAATATTCCCGTAACGGTCTTTTGATGCTTTGCCGAACTCAGGCAGCTTTCGATGGAGAAGCGCATCTGGCCCGCGACGCCGAGCGCTTTGGCCTGAAGGTCGATCTCCTCGACAAAGGCGGCTTGAAAGGCCTGGAACCCGATTTTGAGATGGACGCGTTAGGAGGCGTTTTCTTCTACGACAATGCCAAGTTCAACCCTTCGAACCTAATGAATGAGTTGAAGCGGCGCGTCGAAACCCGTGGCGGCGCCGTCCGGACTGGCGCAGAAGTCACCGGCTTCCGCTTGAAAGACAATCGCATTGAATCGATCCAGATTGGCCCCGAGGCGATGCCTGCGGATGAGTTCGTTCTCGCGGCGGGCGCCTGGTCAAGCGAACTGGCCGCTGAATTGAATCTCCGCATACCGATGCGGGCCGGTAAGGGCTATGGCTTTACGGTGACTGATCTGGCCACCCAGCCCCGGCATTCCGCTATATTCGTGGAGGCGCGGATTGCGGTCGCGCCCTTCTCCCAAGGCTTGCGTTTTGTGGGCACGATGGAGTTGGGTCCGAACGACCTCTCGATTTCCCCAAAGCGTCTGGAGGGGATGAGGCGCAATGTCCCGACCTACTACCCAAGCATTAAGCCCGCCTCCCTGAATGGGCCGGTTTGGAGTGGGCTGAGGCCCTGCTCGCCTGACGGCCTGCCCTATATTGGGCGCACCCAGTCCGCTTCAAATCTCATGATCGCGACAGGGCACGCGATGATGGGAATGAGCCTCGGCCCGATTACGGGTAAGTTGGTGTCCGAGGTTCTCACCGGTCAAACTCCTTCCATCGACTTGACCCTCCTCTCACCTGACCGTTATGCATGACATCTCTCTTACTGGCACAAATTTCATCGAGGGCCGGCCCTCGGCACTCGGGCAGGAGCGTATCTATGCTCTTCGTCCCGAGGACGGCTCCAGTCTCGAACCGGCTTTTATAGTGGCGACGGCTGGAGAAGTTGAACGCGCGGTTACCGCCGCGTGTGCGGCGGCAGCAGCTTACGCCGCCCTCGATCCAGAAAGGCGAGCCGAGTTCCTGGAGGAAATCGCAGCGGGAATTTGAGGGCCTCGGGGACGCCCTAGTCGACCGGGCGTGCGCCGAAACTGCCTTGCCACCAGGCCGCATTACCGGCGAGAAGGTACGCACATGCGGTCAACTCCGAATGTTCGCCGGCCTCGTTCGAGAAGGATCCTGGGTGGACGCGCGTATCGAGACCGCCGACGCGAGTCGCCCCTCCGGCCCCAAACCCGATGTTCGGCGAATGCTGGCGCCTCTTGGCCCCGTGTCCGTTTTCGGCGCCTCGAATTTCCCCCTCGCCTTTTCAGTTGCCGGAGGGGACACCGCGAGCGCCCTTGCCGCCGGCTGCCCTGTCATCGTTAAAGCCCACCCCGCGCACCCTGGCACCTCAGAAATGGTTGCCCGTGTCGTGATTGCCGCCGCCCAACTCACAAAAATGCCGCCCGGAGTGTTTGGCCTTCTGAACGGCGGAAAGGAGGTCGGCCAACACCTGGTCATGCAGCCGGGCCTTGAGGCTGTCGCCTTCACCGGGTCGCAAGTGGCCGGCCGGGCCCTTTTTGATTTGGCCGCCGCCCGCCCGAGGCCTATTCCGGTTTTTGCCGAAATGGGCAGCGTCAACCCCCTGTTCGTCTTGCCCGGCGCCCTTGTTGAAAACCTTGATACGATCGCTAAAGGCTATGCTGCATCCCTGTGCCTCGGCGTCGGCCAATTCTGCACCAATCCGGGCGTGCTCGTCGGCGTGCAGTGCGACCTCTTCCAACAGTTCTTGGCCGCCGTGGCCGGCCATCTTGCTGAAGTCGCTCCTGGGACAATGCTTTACAAAGGCGTGCTGACGCAGTTAGAAAGCGCAGTTCAGGGCTGGCGGAAAGATGCCCGATTGACCGAAGTCTGGTGCGGTAATCAAACCCCCGGGCGCGCTCTGCCTGCCCTGTTTTCTACCACCGCCGAGCATTTCATGAAGGACCTGGATCTGCATTCGGAGGTCTTCGGCCCCGCCGCCCTTGCCGTCGGCTGCGAGTCTGCGGATCAACTTTTAGAAGTCGGGTCGTCGTTCGAAGGGCAGTTGACCGCTTCGGTCTTTTTCGGACCGCCCGACGCGCCGACCGCCCAGCGCCTGCTGCCCCTGCTATCCCGGTTCGCCGGCCGCGTCATCGCCAATGGCTTCCCAACCGGGGTGGAAGTGTGTTCCGCCATGCAGCACGGCGGCCCCTATCCTGCCACTACGGACTCGCGATCCACTAGCGTTGGAACGGCTGCCATCCTGAGGTTCGCTCGCCCCATTGCCTTTCAAGGCCTCCCGGACGAGATGCTCCCGCCCGAACTCCAAGACGCCAATCCCCGAGGTATCCGGCGGAAGGTGAACGGCGTCGATTCAAGCGCTTAAGCAATACGACGGCATGATTGGGACAAGCAATTTTAGTTTCCGGGAAAGAGGTGAAGGACGAATTGATTGTGTTTAATCAGCGCTAAGCCGCTGACTTAACTTCAGTGCCGGCAGGTCGCCACTTGAGAATCATTTCGTAAAGCTGTTCGGCCTTGACCGGCTTGGCGATGTGGTCGTCCATTCCCGCATTCAAGAAACGTTCGCGGTCCCCTTCCAGGGCATAGGCCGTCATCGCGACGATCGGCACCCTGCGCTGCGTTGCTGCTTCGAATTCTCGGATGGCGGCGGCGGTCTCCAGGCCGTCCAAGCCTGGCATCTGAATATCCATGAGAACAAGATCGTAATGGTTCTCTTGAAATGCGCGGATGGCGGCCGCGCCGCTCGCCACGAGATCGAAATGGAAAGACTTTCGTTCGAGCACGAGACTTATCACCCGTTGGTTGATCGGGTTATCCTCCACGACCAGGAGCCGGGCGCAGCCGTTGGTCGTAGGCTTGGCCTCCTCGGCCGGGGCATTCGGTGCCTCCTGGCTTGAAGAAATGGGCAGCGTGAGCTCTGTCCAGAAGGTGCTGCCCGCCCCAATCTTGCTCTCGACCCCGATCTTGCCGCCCATGATCTCCACGAGCTGGCGACAAATGGCGAGGCCCAATCCGGTTCCCCCGAATTGCCGAGTTGCGCTGCTGTCGGCTTGGGTAAAGCTCTCGAAGATGCTGTCCAAACAGTCGGCAGGAATGCCGATCCCCGTATCGCGCACTTCGATTCGAATGGACACTGAATCCGAGCTTGAGCCAAGGTTCGTGCGCTTATAACCACCTTGCCTTTCTCGGTGAACTTCACCGCATTGCCGATCAGATTGGTGAGGATCTGACGAATGCGGACCAAGTCGCCGCAGAGCATCGCGGGCACTCGGGGCTCAATATCGGATTCCAAGCGGACGCCCTTGTTCGTCGCCCCTTGAGCGAGCATTTTACAGATTTCGTCGATGGTTGTCGAAAGGCTGAAATCTTCATTTCTCAGTATCAGCTTGCCGGATTCGGCCTTCGAAAGCTCTAGAATTTGGTTAATGATTTGCAGCAGGGAATCGGCGCTGTAATGAACGGTCTGGGCGAACTCGGCTTGTTCGTCATCCAGGTCGGTGCTGAGTAACAGGTCGGTCATCCCGATGATTCCGTTCATCGGCGTCCGGATCTCATGGCTCATGTTGGCGAGAAACTCGCTCTTTGCCCGTGCCGCCGAAAGCGCCTTGTCTCTGGCTTCGATAAGGTCTTGGGCTTGAGATTTAAGGGCTTCTTCGGCCCGGAGCCTCACTTCGAGCTCGGCTTGCAGCGCGTTGACGAGCCTAACCCTGTGTATGGCAAGTGCGGCCTGGGTCGCAAACGGGACAAGGGCAAGCACATCTTCCTCTTTGAGTCTCCGCCCGGTGATGAAGTTGTCGATCATCACCATTCCGATCCATTCGGTTCCCGCTTGCAGCGAAAGCGCGGCGTAGGGGACGTCCCTCTTGATCACCCCCTCGGGAGTTTCATAATCGAAGTTGATCAAGAAGTAAGGAATCTCTCCTGCAATGAGCAGCTTCATCTCATCTGCGGACTGCTCTACCAGTTCTTCGTAGCTTTCGACTTCGTCATGCTCGTCCTTGAGGTTTCCATAGACGTCGGTCCCCCAAGTTCCGTGCATCGCGCCGTCTTCGTAAATCCAGACTCCCGCGCGATCGGCGAGTCCCACCGTGCAGATCGAATCGCGAACCATCCTAAGAATGAGATCCACATCCTCGTTCAGACTCACAGCCACTGAGAGTTCGGCGAGTCTTCGAACGAGTTCGATGTTATGGGAGGGGCCCTTGGGCAGGCAGTGGCGTTGGCGATGATTTCGCTTCATCTGCCTTCCCCCTGCGTCAGTCTGCCGAATCGAACCAAGTCATATTGATTTTCGGTCCAACGCTGAAGATGTTAAGGTTCTTATCGAGGATTGTGGCGATTAGGGCAACTAGAGACCCATCGTAACGACAATTGACAAAGGTGGATATCTTATGACCGATTATCCACCTTAACGCACAATTCAATCCACATGTTTTCCTCTTGACACCTCGACAGCCGTGCAGCATTCTGCACGAACTATGTGGTCTCGCACTCATTCCCCCATCCCTCTCGTAGACCCCGAGAAGCTCCAGTTCTGCATTCAGAACGGCCTTAACGTCCTACTTGAAGGCAAGCACGGAGTTGGGAAGACCACGCTTGTCAAAAAGGCGTTTGAGCGAGCCGGACTCAACCTCCTCATCTTCAGCGGCCCCACCATGGATCCCTGGGTCGATTTTGTTGGCGTGCCCCGCCCCATAAAGCGCAAGGATGGCAAGACCGTGCTCGAACTCGTCAAACGTCCCGAGTTCGCGGACGATCGGGTGGATGCCATCTTCATCGACGAGTTCAACCGCGCTCCGTCCAAGGTTCGCAGTGCTGCCCTCGAACTCCTGCAATTCCGAAGCGTCAATGGGCAGCGGTTCGAGCGTCTAAAATCGGTTTGGGCTGCGATCAATCCCGCAAAGGACGAATATGACGCCGAACAGCTTGATCCTGCTCAACTCGACCGCTTCCACGTGAAAATCGAAGTCCCTTACAAGCCGTGCCCCAACTTCTTTATCACCCAGTTCGGCGGGGCCGGCAAGGCCGCCCTCGAGTGGTGGGACCTCCAGGGGGCCGAGGCACAGGCGAAAGTCTCGCCACGCCGGCTCGAATACGCCGTGCGCATCGCCCTCATCGATGGGCCTGTTCGCGAGGTTCTTCCTCCCGAGGCCAATGTTGGCCAGTTTCTTCGCATGCTCCAAGATGGCCCCTTCTTTGGCAAGCTCGGTGAACTCGTCGCAAACCGCGACCTGGAAGGCGCCCGCAAAGTCCTCAACGACCCCAAAACCGGAAGCCTAGCCCTCAAGCATGTGCTCGGCTCGGAGACTGCGACTGTCTTTTTCCTTCCCCTATTAGATAGCGAGAAGCTCATGAGCCTCCTGAATAACGTGAAGGTCCTGGAAACGGTGGTGAAGCATTCCGACAGTGTGCCCGAGTTCCGAAACGCGGTTGTGCTCGCCCTGCATGGGGACGAAAAGAGCACTCTGTTCAAGATGACTCGCGCTTTGGTTCGCCGGTACAAGGTCTCGGCGACCACCGATTCCGAGCCCGTCCTCGCGGTGGAGGAGGAGCTTGACTCCAAGAGGGTGGCGGCAATGGACCCTTATGGGCGGGTTGCCCATGCTTAGTGGCCCTCTTCAACGGCACGAGTTCAGGGAAATTGCCTGCCGCTTGGAAACGTTCCATGAACTGTTCCGCGCCCTGTGGGACCTCGGTGAGCCCGTGTTCACCGAAACCATCGACACCGCGGCCGTCGCCTTCGATTCTGAGGGCGCGCCCCTGCGCTTCCTCTTCAACCCTGCCTTTTGGGAAGAACTGCCGACCTATGATCGCGATTTCGTGATTTGCCACGAAATGCTCCACGCCGTGCTCAACCACGGCTTTCGCGGCCTTGGCCTCACGAACCATGCGGTGGCCAATGTGGCCGCCGATATCGCCGTGAACCACTTGCTCGTCAGCCGGTTCGGCTTCATCCGGGAGCTTCTGAGGGATTGGAGTTCAATTTGCTGGGTCGATACCGTGTTCAATTCCCGAACCGAGTCGCTTCCCGCCACCAACCTGACCATGGAGGAATACTACGCGCTGCTGATGAGCCGCAAGAACGTCCAGCTGCGCGCCCTCGTTGACGAGCATTTCTTCCGGGACGGCCAAGAAGGTTCGCTGAACAACGAGAAAGCAGCCTCCGAACTGGAGGCGAGGCTTTCCGACCTCGACCCCGAAGTTAGGCGCGGGGTTGGAGCGATGCTAGGGGCCGAAGGAAAAGCTCAACCCGTTTGCGGAACCCAGCAACTGGGGGCTTGGTGTAGAGTTGAGCCAGTGCTATCCAGGCCTGTCCCCTGGGAGAAAATCGTTCGTTCCCGCATCGTCCGGCCGGCGGATCCCGATCCTGCCGACGGTTGGGTAATCCCTCCCCGTCGCCTCGGCGCTGCGGAAGAACTGATAACCGTCGGAACCATGGAGCGGCAACAATGGACAAAGGGTGTCCAGCGGTGCGTTTTCTTTCTCGACGCCTCAGGCTCGACTTGGGAGTTGCGGGACCGGTTCTTCGGGCTTGCTCTCTCCCTTCCTGTGTCCCAATTTTTAGTTGAGCTCTGCTCGTTCGATACCGAGGTCTACCCCCTCGATATCAAAAGGCCCGAGGTTTGCGGCGGAGGAGGAACTAGTTTCGATGCTCTCGAACGCTGGCTCCTCGCAAGGACGGCGGGTCCCATCATAACCCCCTATCCCGACGTAGTTATCGTTCTCACCGACGGCATGGGCGGCCCGATCGAGCCGAGATACCCGAAGCGATGGCACTGGCTCCTTACCGAGTGCATGTTCGATTACATCCCGAAGATGTCCGTAATCTATCTGCTCCGGAAATTTGCTTAGCCCGAAAGGGCTCTGATCTAACTGGGTCCGTGGATTCTCCATCCGCCATGATCGAGGCACCAGATTCTGGCAATCGCCAATCATACTTATGGCAGTGCCCCCGTTCTGAGCCCTTAGGGAGTTAGCCTAACACCACATGCCAGCAAACGATCCTTTCGAACTCAGCAAGAATCGCATTGAAGCATTAAGCGATGGTCTCTTTGCAATTGCGATGACCATTCTCGTTTTGGGATTCAAACTGCCGTCGCTTCCAGCGAACTCCCCGAACATCCGAGTAGCGCCCGCAATCTGGTCGATGTGGCCCGCGTTTCTAACCTACGTCGTCGCATTCATTGGAATCGGTGTCTATTGGATCCTGCACCACATGGTATTTCAGGCGGTACGGATCGTGGACGGAATTTTGCTGTGGTTAAACATTCTGTTCTTCTTATTCATTTCGATCCTGCCCTTCAGCGTACAGCTGGTGGACCAGTTTCCGCGGGCTCAAGTTACGCCTGTCTTATTGGGAGCAAATCTAGCCCTGGTTGGGTGGCTCCTTTTTGCCCAGTGGCTGTATTCGCTTTCTCACCCAAGCTTGCTTGTGGAGCACCTTCCAACCTGGTATCGCGATTCGGTGGGCCTTCGGGTTAGCCTGGCCCCGGTTGCTGCCACATTGACCACGCTGATCTGTTTTTGGAGCGTAACGACGAGCGTAGCCGTCTACGCACTCTTGCTTCCATTCTATTTCTTGCCTCTCAGGCAAAAGAAAGAAGCCCAGGATGGGCCAGGCAATAGGGGCCAAAAGCCGCTGTTCACGCCCCGCCGAGTCTTGATCGTGGGAGCCATCCTCATGAGCGGAGTCGCCTGGTTCCTTTTCCGCCCGGAGCTGCTGTTTGTTAACCATGAGGTGAACGAAGGACTGGCAGGCAACGCTCATCGCCTTGTCTATGGCGATTTCAAAGGACTTGCTCATCAGACGAGCGGAACTGCCGGGATCTACGATATCGACGGGCGTCTTGTTCTTCGATTTACTGGCTTCTCGACCTCGAATGGCCCCGACGTCCATGTCTACCTGGTCGCCGCGCCGGACGCTTCGGACGACGACACCATCCATCATGCCGGCTTCATCAATCTCGGCAAGATGAAAGGGAACCAGGGGGACCAAAACTACGATCTGCCGGACGGCATCGACCTTGCGACCTACCGCTCCGTTTCCCTCTGGTGCCAGCGATTCAACGTGAACTTCGGGGCTTGTTCTCTGCGATAAGCCAGCGGCGCCGAAGACACCTCATGGGCTGACCGTCACGACCTTGGCCACGCTTGATCCGGTAGAGGTCTTGAACGTAAGGGTCACCGTCTCTTTCGCGGTCACCTTGTGAACGGTGAGGTTCCCGGTAAGGGTGGAAGTGCCAGCCGCAACCGATCCGCTTGCGTTCGGGATGACGGCTGTATTGGTGCTGGTGATGGTCACCCCTATGCCGCCGGTTCCGGCTTTCCCATTCAATTCCAACGTGTAGGCGTCCGTTGTGTCGGCACTGGCGGTCACAGAAGTGTTAAGATTGACGCTCGAAATCGCAGCCGGTTTAACTGCGATGGAGATCGTTCGAAGAACGCCTTGCGACTCCGCGGTCACAACAAGCGTTTTATCCGTATTCGTCAAGTCGGCGGTGACTCCCGCCGTTGTAGTCTGAAGCGGGGCGCCTATGACCGCCGTAGTTGTCGAGAGCCCATTCGCGAAGAGCCCCCCTGTTACCGAGAGATTTACACCTATCTCTCCTTCGGTTAGTGAAGCGGTCGCACCTGCATTGACGGGAAAAGTAACGCCGCTCACCACGGTCGGCGGCGCGCTCAAATTGTTTAGCGAAATCCCATACCGGTAAGCCACCAGATAAGAGGCGCCCATAGTGCCGGACACCGTCGTTGGCGCAAGACCCTGATACGAAGCGAAGGAAATCCCTGAGATGAATGAGGGGCATCCACAGCAGTCGCAACAACAAGCGCCGCCGGAGAAAGTCTCGCCGAACGACGAGTAACCGCCTTTAGGAGCAATGAACTCTTCCAGAGAGCTTTGCTCACCGGTAGCCCGGTCCCAGGTCAGCACATAGCCGTTGTTGGTTTGATTGTCTTGGGCCATTGCGATGAGGTTCTCTGACGAGAAGTTCTCGATAGTGAGTGCCTGGGTGGACACGTTCCAGACCACAGATCCGTAATTCGATGGAAGCCAGAAACTGGCCGGTGGTGTTGCCAACATCGCTCGAGCCCCAAACAAAGCACTCGTAGGGGCTGCTCCCATCCGCATACCACGCGTACCCTGGGACTTCGGTCGAATAGAGCAGGTTCCACGTGGGACTGTAACATTGAAGCAACGAGGTCGCCCCGGACGATGTTTGCGCGGCAAGGTTGAGGAATAAATCGTCATCCTTGTCCCAAGTCGCGGCGCCAAAATCATACTTCGTAGTCTTCGTATACGGTACGGACCTGTAAAACGAGAGCGTCGGACTGTCCGGACTGAAGACCATCGCGATGGCTGCTGTCGCCACGCCCTGATTGTATTGGTATCCCAGCGCAGAAGCACCCCCGAACCTGTTGAATTTCACATAGTCGCTAAAGCCTGATTGCGCCCTCTTGAACACAAAATTTCCGAGGCTGTTGTATTTTGCAAACTCGACATACGTGCTGCTTCCTTGAACGCAACGAGCCGTGTAGATGTTGTCGGAAAAGTCCATGCCCAAACCGAGGCCGCTTACGCTGGCTCCGCTCGGAACAATCAAGTTCTCGGTAAAGGTCTGCTTCCAGTTGGCGTCCCATTTCGTGAGGGTTTCGGTTTCCTGGTAAGTCGAATCCAAAGTATCCGCCAAGAGGACAAATCCGCCATCCGTTCGGTCAAGGCCGAAGCCTCGCGGCGTGATCATGTTTGTGCTGGGAATTGTCAGGCCGGCCGCCACACCCCCGTATTGATTCAACTCGAGAATCTCCAAGTATTGAGGCTTCTCAGGCGGTGAAACTTGGTAGACAGCCCAGGCGTTGCCGGAGGTGTCGTAGCCGTTGTAATAGTTAATCTGCGTTCCCCCGGCTCCGTTGAGCCCATAATCCCAACGTTCGTTCCAGGAGTTCTGGGCAGGCGCCTTCGCGAACGTCACTTGCACGGTTTCGTTCTTCGTTGGTAGCGAATCGGTAAACGTTTTCTCGCCTGCAGCATCGGTCACCGCGGTTCCGCTCACTAGCCACTGGTCCACCACGTACCCAGCATTAGGGGTTGCGGTGAAAGTCACTCCGCCGTTCTCACTAACGGTCTGAGGGGTATCAGGGCTGATCGAGCCGTTAGGTCCGGCTGAGGGCGTTATCGTATAGTTTTTTTGTGCCCAACTGGCCGAGCATAACGTGAGTATGAAAATCAGGGTGACCGCTCTTCGCAGCGCATAATTTGACGTGACCAATCGATTACCTCCCAAGCAGCCGGGTCTAACCAAGACCCACTATCCTCCTATAATAATACAAATTGACTGTTAAATATAATTAACATTCGCGATTTTCCGCCAGCGTGAGCCGGAGCTTGACCGCAAGTTAGCGGGCGATAAAAGACCCGTGCAAAATCGTTTCTGCGCGGATGGAATCCGAGTTCTCTTCTAGCAAGTCATTCAATGTCGCCAAGTCTTCGTCCGTGAAGGACACTTCGATCTTGCGCAGGTTGGCCCGGGAGAGCATAGTACCCGCCTGCGAGTCTTCGTTGATCGCGGCCGTCAGTTTCTCCTGGTCAGGTTCTTCAAGCTCGCAGAAATCGCCTAACGCGAGGACCGTTTCGAGTGGCGCCTCAGCCATTTCTTCGTAACGGGCAAGGAACATCGGGAGGCCGGATGATCTCATGCCTTCTGCAACCTCCATGAGTCGCAGCCAGTTGAAGAGCACCACCTCAAGTCTCGTCGCATCGATGCGATCAGTCAGTTGAGGAGCGAAGCTGCCCAAAAACCGCACGTAATCCACGTTCGGGTAGGTTTCATGGAGATCGCCGCCGCCCACCATCCGGAGGTAGCTATTCATCCAAGGGACGAGGCTCCGATAAAGGAAGACAACTTTTGCCTCCGGTAGGCATTTTGCGTAGAGGGGGCCAAGGGCAGTGACGTAACTTTGGAATTTGACTGCCCAATGCGCCGCTCCAGCCAGTTTGGTTGGCAGGCACTGCAGAAGCGTGCAATCTCGAAGAAGTTGGCCGTTTGCCGGATCGTCTAAACCGATGTTCCCCCATCTGCCGGTCAACTGGGTCATCACGTCCGGCTCGGAAAGGCTGCTCATACCGGGAAACGCGGCTAGCGCCCGGCTTACGAAAGTAGATCCGCACCGGCCTACCGAATAGATCAGCGAGATCCTAGTCGGATCAATTCCGGCGTCCGCCGCAATTTGGTGGGCGCCCTCCCACGGAACTCTCACGATGCGGGTCGCATGCTCGCGTTGCGCTTCGTACATAAAGGGCGCATCCGCAACCGCGATCTCCGTAGGAGTTTCAACGAACAGCGTCTCTCGCGTTTCAAAGTCAACGCAGTAGAGGCTGAGGCCCGGATTCTTGGCAACCCATTGCAGGTCGATTGGCTTGACAGGGCCAACCGCAAAATGCGCTGGGCACGACGGCAGCCATGTCCCCTTACCTAAACTCTCCAGAACCCGCGCAATTGTTGCCGGCACGAGTCCATTGTGCGCGAGCGGCATGAATCCATGCCGCTCCGACTAGCTCTGCAGAGCAGATGCACTCTAGGGTTTGACTGTTACACTTGCTTCAGCGATGCTTCCGTTGTACGTGGCCGTGATCGTCACTGGCGTGTTGGAAGTTACCGTCTTTGTAGTTGCGGAAAGCCCAACCTGGCTCTGTCCAGCAGGAACCTTGACCGTCCCGGGAACAATCAAGTCTGGACTGCTTGATGCCAAGCTCACAATAGCTTCGGCAGGACCTGCGGGGCCGGAGAGCTTTACTGTCACATTGACGCCGGTGCCTCCCACTGCCGAACTTGCACTGACTGTTACGAGGTCGAGCGTGGCCGGGATAACCGTGATGCCCGCGATCTTGGAAGTGCTGCCTAACTTTGCGGTTAAGGTGACCAGCGTAGAAGCGTTGACACCCAACGTGCTCACCGTGAAGCTCGCGGTGGAGGCGCCGGAAGCCACCTTCACGGAAGTGGGAACACTGGCAACGGAACTATTCCCGGAAGACAGGTTCACCGCAACCCCGAAAGTCCCTGCCGGGCCACTAAGGCTTACGGTTCCCAAGGAGTTCGTCCCTGCCGAGACGGTAGTTCGCGACAAGGAAACGCTAGTCAGGGTTGCGGGACTCAGAGTCGTGGTGCCGCTCACCGAAGAACTGCCGGCTGTCGCCGTAATCTTCACCGAGGTCGGGATGTCCACGCCACTCGTCTTTTGGACATACCAATAACTCAGGGAACCGGCTGGCACTTTGATGGAAGCAGGTGCAACCAATGCGCTATTGTTCGAACTCAGGGCCACCGTGACCCCATTGGAGCCGGCCGGGCTGGCAAGAAACACACCGACCTCCTCGGAAGTCCCGCCCTGAACCGCCGGCTGAACGATCAGTTCCGATAAGGATGCAGGAAGGACAGTCACCGATCCCACTTGAGAGGCGGTCCCGATCTTCGCAGTAATCGAAGTTGGAGTGTTGGTGTTTACCGGCTTCGTTTTCAGCAGGAACGAGTAGGTGGATGATCCTGCGGGAACCTTGATCGAAGCGGGGACCGTTACCGCTGACGAATTCGAAGAAAGGGCAACCGTTTGCCCACCGGAAGCAGCCTTCCCATTGAGCTCTACAGTCGCTTCCGTGTCATCTCCCCCCGCTATTGCGTTAGGCGAAATGGTCATCCTGGAAACGGAAGGCGGCGTAATGGTCACCACTGCGCCAACCGAGCCCGCATTGAAAGACGCGGTTACCGTTTCTTGAGTGGAAGCGCTCACTGTTGTAGAGCTTGCAGTAAAGGTCGCCGAGGTCTCACCAGCCGGAATTCGCACGGAAGTTGGCAATTTGAGAGGACCTGTCCCTGAGATCGAAACGAGGTCACCCGACGATCCGGCAGGGTCGTACAAAGAGACCGTGAATCCAGCGGACCCTCCACCCACAATCGTGGCCGGATAAGCGGTAATCGATTGAATCACCGACGGCTCGATGTTGAACGACTGCGTTTGCGCGCTTTGTCCCAGCGTAGCGGTCACCGACTGAGGGGTTACGGTTCCCACGGACGGTGTTATAAATGAGAAGCTGGCCCGAATCGGCTCCGGGCGCCACGCTCAATCCGGCGATCAAAGTGACAGGACCGGTTCCGGAAATCGTGATCGATGCCCCCGAGGCAGGGGCATAGGCACTGAGGCCCACCGTGCAGGTTACAAGCTGCCCCTCATACGCGGCCGGCGAGGAGAACGACACGAAAGTGACTGCCAAAGGGGTGATCGTTAGCGTTGTCGTCTCACTCGCCCCGTTGAGCGTCGCCGTAATCGTCTGTGGGGATTGGGTCGTAACCGAACCTGTCTGCAACTGAAACGTCGCCGAACCAGCTCCGGCAGGTATTTCCCAGGATGTAGGAAGGGTCAGTGGCCCGGAACCCGAAATGTTGACGTTTTCGCCACCGGTCGGCGATACCGGGCTTACGGTGACGGTTACGTTCGAAACGGTGCCGGCTACTATGCTCGAGTTATCCAAGGAAATGGCCGTCACGGCGGGAGGGCCAAGGGCAAGCACATCCCATCCGTTTGCGGAAATTGCCGTGCAACCGGAAAATCCGGCCGGTGGAACGACCATAGTAGGGCCATTGGAAGCGTTGCCCCAAACCTGCACGGTTCCGTTGGACAGAAGGGCGGTGCTGAAATAGACTCCGCCCTGAACTTGGGTAACTCCGCTTAGGCCGGTTGGAACGGTGCTCTCCCCTTCCGTGTTACCGCCCCACGCTGTAACGGTGCCATTCGAAAGTTGAGCGAGGGACTGGTCATAGCCGCACGCGATCGATGACACGTGTCCCAGCCCCGTAGGGACGGTAGTCTCGCCGTAGGTGTCATCGCCCCAGCCAACAATTGTGCCGTTGTCCAGCAGAGCCATGCCGAATTCGGGGCCTGCGGATATCGCCTTCACATTGGTGATGCTGGAAATGCCGAGGAGGCCGACGGCGCTGGGATCTCCCCAGCCTACAAGGGTGCCGTTGGCAAGGAGCGCGATCGAAAAATTCGTTCCGCAAGCGATGGCTTTTACATTCAGCAACCCATTTGGGATGATCGATGCGTCCGGGTCTTCGACACCCCACCCGACAACCGTCCCATTGTCGAGGAGAGCAAGCCCAAAGTCTTCTCCCGTGGCAATCGATTGAACTCCTTGAAGGCCGGGCGGAATGGCGATGGCTTGCGAGCCCCAGTTGATGGGAATCCCGTTCGTTGTGAGGGCAAGGCTGGTATCGAGGCCCGTCGCAACTGCCTTTACGGGGCCAGAATACGTCACGGTGGACTCAAGAAAAGTGTTGTCTCTCCAAGCTACTGCCGATTGAGGAAACCCGCGATCGCAAGGGTTTGACCCCAGCCGGAGGATACAGCAGTTACTCCATTCAGGTTTGCGGGGACGTTAGCTTCGCCATTGTCGTTTAGTCCCCACGCCGCTACAGTCCCATCGGATTTCAAAGCCACTACCGTTCCTTGAATGCTGGTTGAAATCGCAATGACGCCCGAGAGGCCGCCCGGTATGTTCTGTTCACCCCAGGTGTTGTCTCCCCAACCCACTACAGCCCCGTCTGCAAGTAGCGCGAAGGAACAGTTGTAACCTGCGGCAATGGCAACCACATTTTGCAGACCGTTTGGAATGATCGTCTCACCCGCCGAGTCGTCCCCCCAGGCTACAACGGTTCCGTTTGAAAGCAGGGCAAGCGCATGCTCGTGCCCTGCCGAAACGGCAATAACATTCGCAAGGCCTGTGGGAACTGTCGACTCACCTACCGAGTTGTCGCCCCAGGCCACCACGGTGCCGTTGTCTTCCAATGCCAGGGAGAATAGATCGCCTGCAGAAACGGCGATAACATCGTTAAGTCCGGCCGGGACGTTGGCCTGTCCATTCGCATTATTTCCCCAGGCCACGACGGTTCCATTGTCTTTTAGGGCTAGAGCGGTGATGTTTAGGCATGATATCTGGGTGAAATCGTTGCCGCTTGGGGGAGCCGTAACATTGTCAGAGTTAATTCCATAGGCCTTGATGCTCCCATTTGTCAGCAGAACTTCCGTGACGCTTTGTCCAGAAGCCACCTGCTTTACATTGGTTAAACCGGAGGGACCGCTAACCGCGGTGTTATGCGAATCAGTGGACCAACCGGTGACTTGGGAAAATGCGGGTTGGCATACGAGTGTGCCTAATAGAACCGACAGGACAACGGTGGCACGCTTGGACATTCTTGCAAACTTGGGGGATCGAGATTTGTTCATGATGTTTCTTCAAGAAAAAGGGGCAGTCCGATTCAAACCGGACGGCGGGCCTAGGATTTAACTGTTAGGGTTGCCTCCGCGATGCTGCCGTTGTAAGTGCCTGTGATCGTTGCCGAGGTGTTGGATGTAACCGCTTTAGTGGGTGCCGTGAACTCTACTTGGCTCTGGCCCGCGGGGATGTTGACCGTGGCGGGAACTGCGCAGCTCGAACTGCTGGAACTGAGGCTTACGACTGCGCCCGCGGGACCGGCGGGACCAGTCAGTTTCACCGTGACGTTTGCGCCCGACCCTCCCGTTACAGAGGTGGGGGTCGTCACCAAATCCAGAGACGCTGGATTGACTGTGATTCCCGCGATCTTTGAAGTGGTGTTCAGCGTCGCGGTTAACGTCACCTGCGTGGAAGCGTTGACCCCCGAGGTGGTCACCGCGAAGCTGGCGGTGGCGGCGCCGGATGTAACCGTCACTGAAGCGGGAACGCTTGCGACTGGGCTGTTGCCCGAAGACAGGTTCACCACGACTCCCGAAGATCCCGCCGGCCCGCTAAGGCTTACAGTCCCCAGAGAGTTCGTCCCTGCCGAGACCGTCGTTCGCGAAAGAGAGACGCTGTTCAGTGCTGCCGGAGTCAGGGTTGTGCTGGCACTCACCGAAGAGCTGCCGATCTTGGCCGTAACCTTCACTGGGGTTGAGGTGTTCACGCCGCTTGTTTTCTGAACGTACCAATAGCTTGAGGAGCCGGCCGGGACTTTAACCGAAGTGGGAGTCACCAAGGCGGCATTGTTCGAGCTCAACATCACGGTGACGCCGCTGGATCCTGCGGAACTGGCGAGGAACACGCCGACCTCCTCCGAAGTCCCCCCTTGAACGGTCGGCTGGACAACTAGCTCGGAGAGCGAAGTGGGAAGAACCGTAACCGTCCCCGCTTGCGAAGCCGAGCCGATTTTCGCTGTTACCGTCGTCGGGGTGTTTGAGTTAACCGCCTTCGTCTTCAGCAAGAACGAGTAAGTGGAAGATCCGGCAGGAATGGTAATCGAAGCGGGAACCGTTACCGCCGACGTGCTCGCCAAAAGGCTTACCTTTTGCCCACCCGTAGCCGCCTTCCCGCTAAGCTCGACGGTTGCTTCCGTGCTGTCGCCGCCCAGAATCGCGTTCGGTGAAATCGTCATCCGTGAAACTGCGGGCGGCGTGATGGTCACGACCGCCCCGACCGAGCCCGCGTTGAAGGAAGCAGTCACCGTTTCTTGAGTGGAAGTGCTCACCGCAGAGGAAGTGGCCGTAAAGTTCACTGAGGATTGGCCCGCCGGAACAAGCACGGTGGCAGGAAGGCTAAGTGGCCCAGTCCCTGAGATCGAAACGACGTCGCCCGACAGCCCCGCCGTATCGTACAAGGTCACCGTAAAGCCCGTAGTGGCTCCGCCAACTATTGTCGCGGGATAAGCGGTGATTGATTGGATCACCGAGGGCTCGACGTTGAAAGACTGGGTCACCGCGCTTTGCCCCAGGGTCGCCGTTACGGACTGCGCAGTAGTAGCCCCCACGGACGGAGCCAAAATGATGAAACTGGCCGAACTTGTTCCGGCCGCAAAGCTCAATGTGGATGGCAAGTTAGCCGGTCCAGTTCCGGAAATCGTCGCCGATGCTCCTGAACTGGGGACGTTACCGCTTAGGGTTACCGTACAAGTCTCGTTGTTTCCCTCGTAGACGCTTGCTGCTGAGAACTGGACGTTCGAAACCGTCAATGGACTGATTGTGAGCGTAGTCGTCTCGCTCGCGCCGTTGAGGGTTGCTGTGATCGTTTGTGTTGACTGATTCGTCACTGAGTTGGTCTGTAACTGAAATGATTGCGAGACAGCACCAGGGGGTATTACGATAGCTAGCGGCAGGGCTAACGGCCCGGTACCCGAAATGGTAACACTTTCACCCCCGGCCGGCGCCGCTGGGCTCACGGTGACGGTCACGTTGGAGACCGTGCCCGGCGCAATGCTCGGGTTGTCCAGGTAAATGTTGGTCACAGCGGGGGGAGCAATGGCGAGCACGCCCCACCCCGTAGCGGCAATTGCCGTACAACCGGTAAACCCAGTGGGAGGAACGTTCCCATTGGAGCCCCAAATCTGCACCGTTCCGTTAGAAAGAAGCGCCGAGCTGAAAAAGAACCCGCCCTGAGCTTGAGTCACGCCGCTTAGGCCCGTCGGAACGCTACTCTCCCCGGCCAGGTTATCTCCCCAAGCGGTTACGGTTCCATTAGAGAGCAGCGCAACGGTCTGTTCAAACCCACATGAGACAGAAGCCACCTTGGCCAGACCATTGGGGAGCGTTGTTTGGCCATATGTGTCATCACCCCACGCGACGAGGGTGCCATTGTCTTGCAGGGCCATGCCGAATTCATTGCCGGCGGCGATTGACTTTACATTGGTGATGCCGGAAATGCCAACAAGCCCAAGGGAACTGGGGTTGCCCCAGCCTACAAGGGTCCCGTTAGCGAGCAGCGCAATCGAAAAATCTGTTCCGCAAACAATGGCCTTAACGTTCAGCAACCCGTTTGGGATGTTAACTTGGCCCGCCGTGTCGTCGCCCCATCCGACAACGGTTCCATCATCTAAGAGAGCGAGTGCGAAGTTCTCTCCGCAGGCAATCGACTGAACTCCTTCCAGATCCGTTGGAACCAGAGTGCCTGCCGAGCCCCAAGATATGGGAATCCCGTTGGTTGTGAGGGCAAGGCTTGTGTCATACCCTGTCGCAATTGCCTTCACTGGTTCGGAGTAAGGAACCGTCGATTCGTCAAAGGTGTTGTCTCGCCAAGCTACTGCGGATTGCGAGCCCACGATCACCATCGTCTGCCCCCAACCGGCAGCTATGGCAGTTACACCGCCCAGATTCGGGGGCACGTCGGTTTCTCCGTCGTCGTCTTCACCCCAAGCCACAACTGTACCATCGGATTTGAGAGCTACTACGGCGCCTTCTTTGCTAGTCGAAATAGCAATAACCCCCGAAAGCCCCACAGGTATGTTCTGTTCGCCGTACGTGTTATCGCCCCATCCAACAACGGTGCCGTTGGCGAGCAGCGCGAAGGAACAACCGGCGCCTGCCGCGATCGCAACGACATTGGCCAGACCGTTCGGGACGACCGTTTCACCTGCAGAATCGTCCCCCCAAGCTACGACGGTTCCGTCTGAATGCAGCGCAAGCGCATGTTCGTCCCCTGCCGAAACGGCAACGACATGGGCTAGACCGGTGGGAATCGTGGTTTCGCCAACCGAATTATCCCCCCAAGCAACGACCGTGCCGTCGTCTTTTAGCGCCATTGAAAAGAGGTCACCCGCAGAAACCGCGATTACGTTGCTAAGCCCGGCCGGGACCTCAGCTTGCCCATAGAAGTCCCAGCCCCAGGCCACTACGGTGCCGTTATCCTTTAAGGCGAGAACGGAAGTGTCCAGACAAGAAACCTGGGTAAAGTCATTTCCGCTAGGAACCGCTCCATCATTGTTCGAAGGGAACCCATAAGCCCGTATGCTCCCATTGTTTAGAAGCTCGAATGAGACGTTTTGCCCTGAGGCGATCTGTTTTACATTGGTTAGCCCCTCAGGTCCAGTAACCGCCTCGTTACCGGTGTCCGAAGTCCAACCGGTAACCTGTGAAAATGCTGGTCGACAGAAGACTAAGCCCAATAGGAGTGCGATAGCGAGAACAATGCGCTTTGAGATTCTTGCAAACATGAAGAGAGTTCCTTTGAGCTCAGCACAACGAGCGCAAAGATCCCTGCGACAGATTCAGCCTGAGCCCACGACTCCATGTTATTGTAAAGGTGTGACAACAGCGTGACAAACGGCGCGGGCTTTGCAAAAGCCTTATTCACAATACAAGTTCAGGTCCAGCACAGCTTCCGCTCCACAAGCCTGGAGGTGGGATCGGGCATCTCGGTGAAAGCGCTCCGACTCCGAGAATGCTCCGCGCCTTTTGGCTGCCTCACCCCGAAGAAGGCTCACGTGAGCGAGGCCCAAACGGTCGCCGACTACCCGGTACTCAGCATCGCCTAACTCGCAGTGCCTTTCCATACCCTGGAGGTCGCCCTCCCGCAGGCAAAGCTCCGCCAGATATTGCTGCGCCGACCCCGCGCCCTGTCGATGCCCGTGGTTTGCTAGAATATCCCCACCAGCCTTGAGTCGTTTGCGAGCTTCCTCTGTTTGGCCAGTCTTCGTGAGGACCCTGCCCATTGTGACTTCCGCCCAAGCCGTAGCAATGGGATCGGGTTGCTCGGAAAGCAGTTCAATCGCTTTTTCCACCTGGAACCGCGCTTCCTCCAGCTGGTCCAAGTAAATGAGAGCGATCGCGAGCGTGTCCCGGGAGATTGCCTCCAGATAGGCGTTGTTCATGGGCACAATTTCGGCGACTACCGCCCTGAGAATACGCTCAGCCTCCTCAAACTGGCCACGGCAGATGTAAACCAAAGCCAAATTAGAAGGAACGGTCGTAGACCAATGCCCCAATCCGGCAGTTCGGGCGACTTCCATGCATCGAAGATAGAACCCTTCAGCCGACGGCAAATCGCCGCGCTCGGTTGCGCAACGCGCCGCGCCAAAGAGCGCGTATGCAAAGTCCGAAGTTGGCGCCGCGTCTTGAGCCAAAAAGAGATCGAACCATTCGGTCGCTCCCAGGTGGTGGCCCTTGATGCTCCAAAATCTCCATAGGTTTGCGCATAGCTTTATGCCAAGCTCCCGATCTTCGGTTGACGCAAATTGCAATGCGTGGTGGATGTTTCCGTGCTCGCGCCCCAACCGGTCCATCCAATAGAACTGATCCTCCGAAAGCGAGTGCTTTGCGGCGGTTTGGCTGAGTTCGAGAAGCGCATCCGACATTCTTCGCAGCAACATGTTGGCTCTGGCGGGATCTTGGAGGTTTTCTGCGAATTCCCGGATCGAGATCAGCATATTGAACCGCATCTCCGGCTCGGTGGGCACGCTCTGTACGAGCGAGTTTTCGCACAGTTCCTCCAGCGCGCCGAGCAAGCCCGGCTCCTTTGAGACTTGTTGCGCCAGTTGCAGCGTCCAGCCGTCCCGGAACACGGATAGGTCCAGCAGAACCTGCTGAGCTTTCCTGCTCAAGTGGTCGTAGTTCCATTCGATCGTACTGAGCAGACTCCGGTGGCGAGGTTCGATATCTGCCCGCCGGCTCACTAAGAACTCGAATCTCTTCGAAAGCTGGGCGAGCATTTCCGTGCTCGACAGCATCCCTGCCCGCGAGGCCGCCAGGTGGATGGCCAGCGGCATCCGGTCCAGTAAATTGACTATTCCCAGGACACGATCCAACTCTTCGGGACTTTGTGAAACCGTAAACCGGGCCCTTTGCGCGACTTGGCAGAACAGTTCTGCTGCCGCCTCCGCCGTAAGGGCAGGCACATTGAACACTTGCTCGCCTTCCAGCTTGAGTTTCCGCCGGGAAGTGAGAAGCAGCTTAAGCGATCCACATCGTTCCAACAGCCTCCGAACATAGTGGGCGCCACCGTCGGCAAACTGCTCGAGGTTGTCCAAAATGAGGAGAGCCGGGCGGTCGCCTAGCGCGGCGCTCAAGAACTCAAAGAATTCACCGCCATGGGCCGCGATCCCTAAGGCGTCCTGGATCGCGGCCCCAATCAGTCTGGGATTGTCGATGCCGGCCAGAGGCACAAACCATACTCTGCCCTCAAAGGGCTCAAATAGCCGTCGGCCGGTTTCCAATGCAAGCTCGGTCTTTCCAATCCCTCCCGGCCCCGTCAATGTCGTGAAACGTCCCGCGCCGGATGGCGAAAGAAAGCGGGCGATCTCCTCTATCTCGGCCTGCCTGCCTACAAGCGAAGAGAGTGCCGCGGGCAAAGGGCGGCCAACTGCGGAATTCGTGGCAATGTCCGAGGACTCGACAGCAACAGGGCGCGAGGAGTCCAAAATCCGAAGAAGTCGGTCGGTAGGACCGGTCCCCAGCGTCTTACGGTAGCTTCTGTCCAACTCGCTCAGATGCGAAATAGCTTCCTTGCGCCGATCAAGCTTAACCAATAGCTTTAGCAGTTCGCCCTGCACAGCTTCGCTAAAGATGTTGACGGAAGCCGCCTTCTTCGCAAAAATGATCGCACGGTTCGCATCTCCCACTTCCGCGCAGATATTAGCGGCCTCGATGAACCGCCAGGACACCCGGGTCCGCCAGTCCTCGCGGACCGCCTCAATCCAGAAATCATCGTAGCCGGGAGCGATCTCGTCCCCAAAGGCCAGCAATTCCTCCAGGATATTCACCCGGGCGATCGGAGTGGGCGCCACTGCCGCGCGCACGAGGATCTGCTCCGCAATCCGAACATCCACCCCGACCCGGGAGGGATCGAGGCGAAGCGCCAGATGCTCCGAAATCACCAACTTGTTTTCGCGGCCAAGCGCTTCGTTAAGCCGCTTGAGCTCCTGGCGAAGGCGCGTGCGCGTGACATGCAGATAATCGTCCGGCCAAAGGTCGCTGCATATAGCGTCCCTCGAAACCGCACGACCCTGGGCGAGCGCGAGTCGGATGAGTATCAGTGTAGCGCGCCTAGTTGGAAAATGGTCGACGCTCACATTCGCGCTTTCAACCGAAACGGTACCGAACAAGCGGACCAACCACTCGTATGAGTGGTTGAGGCCACCTAAATCTTGTCCTGTGGACTTCAACAGTTCTCCAATAACATGGCCATTAGCAGCGCCTGTATTACATTGTGCGCACATTCATCGACGCATGCTTTGGACATGCATGGCCTTTGCTATGTTCGCATTTTTACAGGCAGATGTAATCGGTCGCATGCCGTCGTTTGCGTCATGTAAAACTATGACAAGGAAGAGTTGACTTGGTGTTAGGGCGAGACGGACGGAAACTAGATCGTGGCATGCTTGAGCCCTCTTAGCTTTTCTGTCCAGTTCGCGCGAACCATTCTTGACATGTATGGCAATGAGGAATACATCGAGTTCGATCTCATGTCGTTGAATTTCGACGAAGTGCGCACCGTTCTTGAAGTGGGCGGTTTTAGCGTTCGTCGCGACCGGCAACGGTTGACCCGGATCATCGCGTGCCGCACAGAGCCGAACTTGGCGCCTTCAGTGCACGAGATCGATTCAGTGAAAGTTGACCAAGCGGTGTGGCCTCCCAATCTCTTGATGGTGAAGTAATGGACGCCCTAGAAGCTCTCGCCTCTCGCCGGGCGGTACGCCGTTTCACCGGAGACATTGTCGAGGAAGAGATCATTCGGGATCTGCTAAACATGGCAACCCTTGCTCCAAGCGCAGAAAACGAGCAGCCTTGGTGTTTTACGGTCATCCAAGACGGCGAGATCTTAAGACTTCTCTCGAATCAAGCGAAGCAGGCAGCTTATGGCAATCGGGGCACCGCGAACGATAAGCCCATCGCGTTTGATCCGGAATTTGACATTTTTTACAATGCCGGCACGCTCGTCATCATTTGGGCGCGACCCATCGGCAGCCATCCGGAATGGGATTGTTGTTTTGCCGCGGAGAATTTCATGATTGCGGCCCGTGCAATGGGGCTTGGCACTTGCCCCATCGGGTTGGCGCTGTCGGCTCTTTCGCTTCCCGAAGTGAAGGATGCTCTCAAAGTTCCTCAAGAGTGCACGGCGATCGTCCCGATCGTTGTTGGATATGCGCAGTCTTTCCCTCCGATGCCCCCACGACATCCGCTGGAGATCCTCGGCTGGCATCGAGAGAAGGCTCGAGCTTCGGTCTGAACTTGTTTCCCACGTCCTCCTGCGGCATCTCCATTCTTGCAATGGGTTTGGATGACATGAAACTGCTGTCTTGAATAACTCGGGTTCTCCACTCAAAATGAGACCATGGATAGGTTCAAGGGAAAGTTGCTCTAATTACGGGAAAAGCCTTGGACCTCGGAACTCGTGATCGACAAGGGCTGCATTGCCGTATAGCCTCGTAGGTCCGTATCCTCCCTAAAGATTTGGCAGATTGGTTGGTTACAACGCTTAGGTGACGACTTTCTGGTCGTTTCCAAGGCGGTGACGGAATGTGCCAGGAGAAGGACATGATTTCTAAGAAAGATCGTCTGGTTTTACGATTTGAAGAAATTGGGCTGGAAGACGTTTTCCTCGTAGGCGGTAAGAACGCCTCGCTGGGTGAGTTATTCTCAAAACTTCGTCCGTTGGGGGTAGGCGCCTTGGGCGGCTTTGCCACCACTGCACGGGCCTTCCAAATGTTCATGGACCAGAACGGGCTGCGAGACGCTCTGAGAACCGTGCTTTCTGGTCTGAAACTGGACGTGCCGGGCAATTTGGAACAGGTAGGGCAAGCCGCGCGCCAACTCATGTTGCAGCAGCCGCTACCCGAGCCCATTTATGACGAAGTCGTCCAAGGGTATGTAGCTCTTTGCGCGCACCATTCCACGAAGTGCCACTTGGCGGTTCGGACATCTGCGGTCGCAGAGAATCTGCCGGGCGCATCGTTTGCCGGTCAGCACGATACGTACCTGAACGTCTACGGCTCCATCGAGCTTTGCAACACGATTCGTCAATGCTATGCCTCGCTGTTCACCGACCGTGCCATCGAATATCGCGCACGCAACGGCTTCGACCCGATGTCCGTCAGCCTTTCCGTTGCGGTTCAGCATATGGTGAATGTCAACGATGCGGCATCCGGCGTGATGTTTACTCTAGATCCCGAATCCGGTTTCCGGAATGCGATCGTCGTAACGGGAACCTATGGCCTCGGCGAATATCTGGTCCAAGGCGAGATTGTGCCAGATCAATGGACGTTATTCAAACCAGCGCTTGAGTCCTCCAAACAGCCGATCCTCGGTCGCAAACTTGGAAGTAAAGACAGGCGGCTGATTATGACCGCGGCAGGCACTGCCCGAGCAGATATTCCGGAGCCTCTACGACGTCAATTCTGCCTCAGAGACTCCGAAGTGATCACTCTGGCGAAATGGGCCGCGAAGATTGAGTCTCATTATTCACAACACTATGGCAAGCCAACCCCGATGGACATCGAATGGGCCAAAGACGACGCCAATGGCGATTTGGTGGTCATCCAGGCCCGGCCCGTGCACTTGCAGGAAAGGGCGCTTCGGCATCAGACCTACCAATTGTTGGATCAGTCCACCACTCCGCTGGCCACGGGGCAGGCGGTTGGAGAGAAAATCGCGTCCGGCCCCGTTCGGGTTGTGAACAATGTTTCCGAACTGGGTTCGGTTCAAGAAGGCGAGGTGCTTGTAACGCGCACGACGGATCCGGATTGGGAGCCGGCGATGAGGATCGTCGCAGCGATCATCACTGAAGAAGGTGGCCGTACGGCCCACGCGGCAATTATCTCCCGTGAACTCGGTATCCCTTGCATGGTGGGAGTATCGGAAGCGAGGTCTTTCCTGAAAACGAATGAAATGGTCACCGTCTCCTGCGCCGAAGGCCTTGTTGGAAAGGTGTACAAAGGCGCTCTGCGCTTTGAAGTTCAGGCGATGGACGTTAAGGATGTCCCCGAGCCCAAGGTGCCGCTCATGCTCAACATTGGTGATCCCGACACGGCCTTTTCTCTGGCCTGTCTTCCCAATTCCGGCGTCGGCTTGGCACGGATCGAGTTCATCATCAACAGCACCATCGGCATCCATCCCATGGCGCTTGCTTGGTACCCGCATCTGAAGAAATCGCTCAACATCGGAAAAATCGCGGAACGGATTGGCATCGAGAATCCCCAGGAGTATTTCGTTTCAAGGCTTGCTTCGGGGATCGCAAAAATTGCGGCGGCGTTCTTCCCGAAACCGGTGATCGTTCGAATGAGCGATTTCAAAACGAGTGAGTACGCCTTGCTGCTTGGAGGGGACGAGTTCGAACCCCTTGAAGAAAACCCGATGCTCGGATTCCGAGGCGCTTCTCGATACTATGATGTCCGCTATGAGGCGGGCTTTGCGATGGAGTGCATGGCTTTGCGCCGAGTGCGTGAGGACATGGGCTTTGCGAATGTGAAGGTGATGATTCCGTTCTGCCGCACCGTCGAAGAAGGCAAGAAAGTGCTTGACACCTTGGCCAAACATGGATTGGCCCAAGGGAGGAATGGCCTGGAAGTCTATGCGATGTGCGAGGTTCCATCCAACGTCATTCTCGCAAAGGAGTTCCTGGATATCTTCGATGGCTATTCTATCGGATCCAACGACTTGACCCAGCTTCTCCTCGGCATCGACCGGGATTCTGGCTCGATTGCCCATTTGTTCGATGAGAATAACCCGGCCGTTCGCCGAATGATCGCCTCGGCGATCCATGATGCGCGCGAAATGCATAAGCCGATTGGAATCTGTGGTCAGGCCCCGTCGGACTTTCCGGATTTTGCCGAATGGCTCGCGGAATCCGGAATTTCATCAATTTCTCTGAATCCGGACTCGCTGGTGCGAGTAGCACTTCGCATGGCCCAGATGGTGAATGGCAGCGCGGAGGTGATATTGCGGTAACCGCCCTCGAAATGGCCCGAGATAACTCTAGCAGACAGCTTGGCCGTGGTGACAAAGGAGACCGTTCTTGAATGTAACTTTGGTTGAGCCCCGCGCTCCTGGGCGCACGATTTTTGATTTGGTGCGGCTGCCCAGGCTTGGAGTGGTTATCCTGGCTACTCAGGTCAAAAGGGTTGAGGGCGTAAACGTCGATGTTCAAATAGAAGAAATCGCCCCGATCGACGTAGCGGAAATCGCTAAGGCCGATTTGGTTGGGGTCTCAACAACGACTTCAACGGCACCCAGAGCATACGCAATATGCGACGAGGTTCGGCAGAGAAACCCAAACGCGGTTGTGATCCTTGGCGGCGTCCATGTCACCTTTAATCCGGAGGAAGCGCAGGCGCATTGCGACCACGTTTTTGTCGGTGAAGCGGACGATACGTTTCCGGCCTTTGTCGAAGGTCTGATGAAGGGCCAGGATCAGCCGCAGGTCATTGGCCAAAGGCTTCGCGACAGCTTCGAGGAGCCTCTTCGGCGCAGTTCGGTGGAGAACATCGACTGCGTGCCGGACCTAACCCTGATTAAGGGCTGGCGTAGGATGCGCATTGCTCCGGTGGTCACTTCGCGGTCGTGCCCTTTTTCCTGTACGTTCTGCAGTGTCATCGAGATGTTTGGACAGAGGATGCGGTTTGCCAGTCTGGACTCGGTCCGCGAAAGCTTGGAACAAGTCCATCGGCTTGGATTCCGCCGAGTCTTCTTCTATGACGATAACTTTGTCGTCGATGCAAAGCGGACTCAGCGGTTGCTAGACCTAATCCAAAGTCTTCCGTTTCGGCTAACCTGGAGCGCCCAAGTGCGGGCAAACACGTTTGCGGATCGTCCTGAGTTGGCGAAAGCCATGCACCAGGCGGGTTGCCGCATGGTTTATGTCGGAATCGAATCGTCCGAGCCAACCGCATTGGCCGTCTTCAACAAAAAGACAAATATTGCCGAGATAACGAAAGGCGTCCGGAACCTAAGGAAGGCGGGAATTCTGATCCACGGCATGTTCGTCGCAGGGGCTGAGACAGACACTCCGCGGAGCATCCGTCACTGTTTGAAGTTCGCGATAAGACAGCGACTTAGCACCGTCCAGTTCATGATCCTGACCCCCCTGCCTGGAACCCAAGATCACGACCGGCTGGAAAGGAATGGCCGCGTCTTCGATCACGATTGGAGCCACTACGACGCCCATCACACCGTTCATCATCCGGAAGGCATGAGCGCGAGACGGCTGCAAAGGGAAGCCTTTAGGGCCATGAAGAAGTTCTACAGCCTGTGGCGAATCGTTACCCCTTATGTCGAAGATATCCCTCATTTGAAACAGGCCTTTTACACAATGTGCCTGCGAGCGTTCGGATGGGTTCACATCTCCGCGGCCATTCGAGGCCTAAAAGTCTATTCGTCGGATTTACCCAAGACCATTCTTCATTGATGGGACGGTGACGATGCCTATGGAAGTTTAGAGGTAGAGTCCACACCATGAAACTGGACGCATTCCTCACCCTTGCCGCTTTCGTAGGCGCAGCCAACGCAGGATTTGCTTCTCAGACGCCCGTTTGGCAACCTTCACCCGGGCTTAAGCAAATGCCGATATGGCCAGGCCCGGCGCCCGACGGGCAGCCGGTCAAAGGGCCGGAAACCGTGACCCTTGTAAAGGACTCGTTGGTTGCGGGCAAGCCCTGGTTGGAAGTGGGGGCAGTGACGGATCCCACCATTACGGTTTATTCGCCCCGGGGTAGGAATACGGGCGCCGCGGCAGTCGTTTTTCCTGGCGGCGGCTATGTGATTCTCGCCATCGATCTTGAAGGCACAGAGATTTGTGATTGGCTTACGTCGAAAGGCATCACCGCCATTCTCTTGAAATACCGGGTCCCCGGCGAGGGGTTGTATCCGAAGTCTGCCCCTTACTCGAAATCGGGGCATTATCCGCTATCCCCGATCGCCCTTGAAGATGCCCAGAGAGCGATTGGGCTCGTACGATATCACGCGGCGGAGTGGCACATCGATCCCCACAAAATAGGGGTTATCGGCTTTTCCGCGGGCGGGCATTTGGTGGCGGCAACGAGCACCCACCTAAAGCGCATTTACTCGCCGGTAGACGCGGCGGACCGGGTGAGTTGCCGGCCTGATTTTGGGATTGCACTTTATCCGGGGCACTTGTCCTTTGAACCGAGAACGAATGAGCTGAGTTCGGATATTCGTGTCACCAAGCAAACGCCGCCAACCTTTTTGGTGCAGGCGAAAGACGACCCGGTGGACCCCGTTAAGAACTCGCTCGTTTACAATGCCGCGCTAAGAAAGGCTGGCGTTACCGTTGAATATCACCTGTTTCCTCACGGCGGGCACGCGTTTGGCCTGCGTCGCACGAAGTTTCCGATTACGCGGTGGCCCGAGCTCGCGGAGAAGTGGTTGGCACGAATCGGGATGATACAGGAGTGATTTTTTGCCACACGTGGGGAAGGTCGCGGCATCTTTCGACTGCGCGGCCCCTTCGACTGCGCTCAGGACGGGCAGGGCCGCGCACTTCAAATTGTAATCGGTAAGCTCCAATCTGTGATCTCGCTTGCTCTCGCCCTCATGATTGCCGCACAAACAACCTTCGTCTTTCCAACCCATGACCGATTCACAGTCACCCTCGGCTCCGAGACGATCCTCGACGGTTCCGGCAGCGAAATAGAGCACGGATCGAACCTGGAAACCACCGGAACACCCGCCAAGGACGTGTACCTCGGCTATCCGCACGGGCCTAAAACCTCCGAGTTCGTTCCCGCCGGCCGGGAGAAGATAACCGACGAGGCCCTGATTCTAAAACCGTTCATGGGCGTGATCCACGCCTCTGAGGACAGTTTCGCCTGCGACGACCGCCCCGATTCACCGCTCGGCGCAAGCTTTGGGAACGCGACAAGCTCGCTTTACAATGGCGTCTACGACCGCAAGACGGATTGGCTGCTGACCCTAAGCGGCAACGCGAAAATTGTCTCAGAAGGTCGGGGCACTTACCGTTTCTCTACGGAAGGACCTTGCAAAGTCACCCTCAAACGCCACTACTACCGAGACCATCTGGGCTATTTCCTTTGGTCCAAAGACCAGCCCCTTTGGCCGGCGCCGGTCGCGGGCTGGTCCTCCTGGGCCGCCTACGGCCAAGGTGTGGATGAAAACAAGGTCAAGGAGGCGGCCGGCTTCTTTGCTCAAAACCTGAAGGATTACGGCTACTCGGTAATCCAGATCGACGACGGATACCAACGGGTGCTCCAAAACACCGACAGTCCCAAGCCATTGGAGGAGCCCTTCGCTCACTTCTGGACGGTTCCCAATACCCGATTCCCCTCGGGCCTTCAGTCAATGGCAAGCACGATTTCAAGCCTCAAACTTACACCCGGAATCTGGGTTGGCGATTACCTGCCACTCGGCTTAAAACACGCCGAGGGCTATGTCACGGACCCGGCCGGAAAGCCCCATAAAGGACCCTGGGTTGGCTACGCGGTAAACGGCCTTGACGCTGCCGCCCGCGAGGAGGCGTATATCGAAACCATTCGCGAACTCCACGCAATGGGCTGGCGCTATTTCAAAATCGACACACTTCGCCATGTGCTTTACGACAACTATCGAAAAGCACCCGGGTATTGGAAGGCTCGGAACCAGTCGATGGAAGAAGCCTACCGAAAGATCCTGGCGGAAACGAAGAAAACAGTCGGCGATTCCTATCTGCTCGCATGTTGGGGCACGCTGCCGGAGCTAGCCGGGATACCGAACGGGTGCCGAATCGGCGAAGATGTAGGCCCCGACTTCGACAGCATGCGCCGCACCGCGAAATACATCGCGCAATTCGGCTATTTGAACGACGTTATTTGGCGAAACGACCCTGACTATATGTGCTTCCGCGTGCCGATTGAGCAGGCTCAGGCTTGGGCGACCATGAATTTCCTTGCAGGAGGCCAGATCATGGTGAGCGACCCTATATCCGATTACGACGATGCCCGGGTCGACGCGTTGCGAAGAGTAGGACCGCCCATCCTGAGCAAGCCTTTGAGCGTGATCTCCCATAGGCCCGATCCGGAACTCATGCTCCTCAACGCGGAGAAGGGTGGTGAGCACTGGATGGTTGCCGCGCGTTTCGCATGGGAACCGGTGGCATCAAGAACGGTTTCTTCAGCCTCTCTCGGGCTAGAGCCGGATAGACAATATTTGGCTTTTGACTTCTGGAAATCGCGCTTTCTTGGGACCGTGTCCGGTTCCGTTTCTTTCGACACGCTGCCACAGGGGGCGTGCCAGGTCCTTTGCTTCCGGCCCTTAGAGAATCATCCCCAAGTTCTGGGAGATGATCGCCACCTCAGCCAGGGCGCCTACGAACTGAACGATCTTCATTGGAACGGAACGACGCTTTCGGGCGCCTTCACCGGCGGTCCAGGACGGAAATGGAATCTATTTCTCCACGTTCCCGCCGGTTGGCAGGTATCCGCAGCCGCGACGGGATTAGGGACGAAAATCGATGGTGAGGTGCTCACCCTCACCTTCCCTGAAAGCAAATCGCCCCAGAATTGGAAGGTGAAGTTCGAACGCAGGTGAACATTTGCTTGTGCCCCCTTAAAAGGGGCACAAGCTATCAACTTTCACGAAACCCATAAAAGGGCCCTATTTGGGCGTCAGCACCGCATAGCTACCTTGCGCACCCGCGTTGACCTGAGTCGATCCTATAAGGACTCCGGCGGAAGTCTCGAAATCGATCGCCACGATGTTCGAAGCGGCGCCCGCCTTGTTCAGGTCGATCGGGTCGGAGGTCGGCGTGTTCCAAACGGCCGCATAGACAGGTTCGCCGTTATACACGTATCCTAAAACCTGCCCCACGGGGCCAACGCCCTCCAGTTGGTTGATCGAGAAGCGGAGGCCCGGTGCGGCAGAGAGAGCTATGCCCTTACTGTAACTGGGGCCGCTGTAGACAAGGAGTTGGTCGCCCACCCATTCCGCAGCGGTTCCGTCCGCCCCGATCGAAACCGTACCTCCGCTGTAGGAGGACAGGGTTTGAGGCGTTGATGGGGGAACGGTTTGCTTCCAAACGATGCATGGAGGGTTGGGCCCGCCATTTCCAGTCCCAGGGGCCTGAAAGCCGGCGGCCACGCCGTTATTGCTGAGGCCGGTTACCTGCCCGCCCGGAAGACTTACCGGTTGGCTCGTGGGCGAGGCCCAAACTTCGGATACTGCGGATATGTTAGACGCCACGATTTCGTCGCTGTCATTGATAGCGACTGATCCATCGGCCTCCCCGAACGTCGCAAAATTGTTGGGGATCTGGGTTGGGGCTGCGTTGTAAGCCGTCCAATAAAGGACGGTGAGTTGGTCGTTTACCAGGCCAAGCGCCGCTATGTGTCCCTTCGAGTTAACCGCCATCACCGTGACATTGGATGACGTCCCCGCTATGCCGAGGTTGATTGGTTTCGGAGCGGCGGTCGGCGAGGCCCAGTATTCCCAGGTCGAACTTGAGTTTTGACCGACCATCTGCCCGGACTCGTTGACCGAATCGATCAATGTCGGATTCCCCTGAATCGAAGCGGAAGAGTAGGTCGTTCCGCTGGTCGTCCCCGTCGTGCTGGTCGTGGTGGTTGTGGTTGTCGTCGTGGTGCTGTTCGTCGTGCCGGAGAGCAAGAGAACAGCGGTGAAGGGGTCTTGGACGGTTTCGGTCGTTCCATCCGGAAAGTTGATGACAATTTCTCCGGAGCTGTTTAGGCTCGACGATGCCTTAGACGGGTTGGTGAAGTTCAGGGACATCGTGAGTCCTAGAAGGTTGATCGTTCCCGTTCCTGAATACCCTTGCGGCGCCATGGTGAAGTTGAAGGCGATGTTGCTGCCGACATTCCCATTCAGGCTCACCGCCGAAATCGTGGTGTTGTTTTCGGTTATAGTCATGGTCCCGCCAACCTGCAAAGAGGAGGACAGGGTCATGTTCACAGAAACGGTTTCCGAATTCCGGCTCAAATTCAGTGTGCCCTTTAAGGTGTTTGTGCCGGTGGTACCGGCAAAAACGATAACCGCCGAACCGGTGCAGGGCAAGTTGCCACCGGTGACATTCACTGTGACGTTTATAGTCACTGGATATTTGATGTAAGAAGTGCTTCCTCCGGGGATAGTGAGAACCATTGTGCCTGCGGAGTCCTTGCCCGCCGCATCCGTGAAGTAATGATAGGTAAGGCTGTTTCCCGAGAGTGCGCCGCCATCTGTATAGAGAGCCAACTCAGGCACAAACGTTAAGCCGGATGTTGGCCGAAGGAGATTGCGGGCAACGGCGAGTTTGTGGAGGGAACTCCCGGCCGGCGCAGAGGCGAGAAGGCTTGTAAACGGGAAGGCTACCCCGGCCCCCAGAGATTGATAGCTGCCAATGACGCTAGAGCGTATGGCCGCATTGCCCGTAGGCGCGATCCCGCTAGTTGTGGTTGTGCCCGAGCTAGATCCCGAGCCTCCACAACCGAAAATGAGTCCGACGAGCAAAGCCGTCGCGATTGCCGCCCAAACCGTTCCAATCCTCTTTCCTGCCATTTTGCCTATTCCTCTCCGACCACCGAATTGCGGAATACTGAATTATCCGCGTTGGTCTTGAAAGTTGCCGCCAATTCACGCTAGTTCACGATTATTCTTCCGATCTAGCCGTTTTGGGGGGGCGAGAAAACGCCGATAATCCGCTTTCGGCGATCAATGTTTAGAAGCAACTTCTTTCTAAAATCAGTATTTGTATATCTATATAGCCGATAGGTAATGACAGCATCTGCCGACAATTTGCTTTGAGGCAGATGGTTTGAACCGGCACCACTCAAAAAAACAAGGCAGCGCAATGATCATGATCATGCTGATGGTGCTCGCAACCGCGTTCGTGGTTTCGGCGGCTGCCACATTTGGCCGGGCATCCAACGATATCGAATACCGCAAGGAACGAGACTATAAGGTCGCCTACACTTGGGAGGCAGCCCTTTCAATGGTCGATGCAACATCGTCAGCGGCGAACCTGGGACCGCTTCCTGCTTCCATCGCCTTTTCGCTAAATGGAGTGACGGGCACCCTTACCGTCGCGAACAACTCCGCAAATATGGCGAACTCTCTGCTCGTCACCACCACGTTTACAACCCCGGACGGTTCGACTTACCCGGAATCGGGAATCCTCTCGACTTATGCGGGTTGGCTGAGCGGATCTTACTGGTACACAAATGGGACTACGGTGAACTCCAACTACGATGCCTGGAGTTGGCTGATGAGCAACCCGTCGCCTACCGGCACTTTTAACGGAGCCCTCCTGAATTACACTGGAATGCCAACCACCCCGGTTGTAACGTGGCTGAGCACGGACTCTAACAGCTACACAGGCACAAACAACAACCTTTCCGATGGGGTCGTTTTGCTGAATGGATACATCACAACGATGAGTGCAAACACCATCATCAAAGCAACTAGCGTGTATGGATCGTACGTGAGCATCGATGGCGACAACTACGTAATCAACAACGGACCCTCAAGCTCCCTAAAATCGGGCACGGTAACGATTCCGACTGCGGGCACTTATCCGATCTTCGCCTACTACTACAGCTACCCGAGCAGCACGGCAACCTTCGCTGATTTTGAACTCCAGTGGAGCACAAACGGGGGCGGAACTTACTCCTCAATTCCAACTTCGTCGATCATTCCCTCGACTCAGCAGTGGGTGTTCAACGGAAGCGCGGTTGCGTATGGCAATGGAGCAGAACTCGTGAACGGTGGTCTAAATCAGGCCGGTTCGGCTTGGCTTACGATTCCTGTGAAGTGCGACAATTTCCACGGCAGTTTTGACTTTCAGTTTGCAGGTGCGGTGGCCGACGGCTTCACGTTTACGATTCAAAACGTCGGGACCTCCGCCTTGGGCTCCAATGGATACGGGCTCGGAATACAAGGTGTGGGTAACAGCATCTCGTTGACGTTTCAGTTGGTCAACCCGACGGACTACTGGAACCTCACTGACGACGGAATAATCTTAACCAGCGATGGAAATGCTCTGAGCTCCTATAGCCTCAACCTGGCTTCGGGAGACTTGTTCCATTGCAGCATGACCCAGAGCAACGGGGCGTTCACGGCAACCTTGACAGATCAATACACGGGTAAGAGTGTTGTGGGGGTTCAATCGGGCTGGACGCCCTCCTCCTACCTGGGGTCGAGCACCGGCTACATGGGCTTTACCGCGTCCACTGGGGCGACGGCGAGCACGGTTTACGTCACTAATCTAAACTTCGGCCCCTAAATAGCGAACTTCACCAGTTTCTTGCCCTATAATAATAGTAGACATCTGTGCGCTATTATTTATTCGTCTCGATTGCCCATTTCTATATGCGGGCGCATGCGGAGCAGAACTCTCTGCTCATTATCCACAAGGATAAGACGGTTCTGGACGTGTCTTCCTCCGCCCAAAGCCGGGGAATAGCGGTGGGAATAAGCCTCGCGGAGGCCAAGGCGATTCTTGGCGGCGAAGGGACCTATTTGGCTTGGAAAGAAGAGGAGTACGCTCAGCTTCAAACCGAGTGGCTGGACCTTTGCACCGAGGCTTCCAGCATCATCGAGCCTGAGCAGCAGCACACGGCATGGCTCGATCTTTCCGCCCAAGCCGACCCTTATTACGTCGCCGGCCAACTAAAAATGGAGCTGACAAAAGCCGGTCTGCAATCCCATTTGGGGCTGGCCCGCTCCAAGTGGCTGGCCAAGCTGGCGGCAGAGAGCCAAACCGCGGAAACCAACCTGGAATGGGAAATGGCGATGCAGGAATGCGTGCAGCGTCCAGAGCTGTTTTTGTCCCCGTTTCCCGTTGAAAAGCTCGCCCCGGTTGAGGCGGCGAACCGGCGCAGGCTCCGGTTCTTGGGCTACCCAACCATCGGACTGGTTGCCGCACTTCCGCGCGATCTTCTCCAGCAGCAGTTCGGGCTGGATGGACTCACCATCCACCGCGCGTGTCGGGGTGGTCCCACCGGCCAAGTCTTTCCGCTCTATCCCAAAGACGCGCTGCAAACTCAGTTCACTTTTCCCGGTGCGGTTGACAGCTGGGAACAGCTTTTTGAGGGAGTGCATGTCGTTGCCAAGCGGCTTGGCTCGGCCCTCAAAGCACGCGATGCCCAAAGCAAGGCAATGGAGCTTTGCCTGGAATACGAGGACGAGTCGCGCGAATCCCGCCGGCGCACGTTCACCAAGCCACTAACCAACGAGCGAACGGTTCAGTTCGCGTTGAAACTTTTACTGGACCCCATCGGCAAACCGGTCTCGAAAATCCAAATTCGCCTGCCCGGCCTCGCCAAAGTCACCCAAGTCCAGCAGGCACTGAACGGCCATTCGCTAAGAGACCAAAGGGGACTGACGGTTGCGGTTAACGCGCTTCACAACACGTTCGGGCAAGGAGCCATTTTGCGCGCTTCGGAGATAGCACAAGACCGCCGAACCCGGCTGCTCAAGCTCTGGCAGGAGGCCACCGGATGGCGGTAAAGAAACAGATACTCGCGCGGTGGCGCGAATCCGGCGAATGGTGGAGCGGTGAGCCTTACCGCGAAATCGTGCGCTTCATCGACGAAAGAGGCATTCGCCAGGAAGAGCAGCGAACCTCCCGCTCAGTGGGCAGGCTTACAACCTATCAGCCCAAACCGGACAATCCCGATCACCGCGAAGAATGGAGCTTGCGCATCAGGAAAACCCGCGACGAAAAAGTCGCCAAAGCCTGCGGCCATCTGCAGGAAGAACCGTTTAGTTTTGCAATAGCCTCTAAAGACACCTGCCCCCGCACCATCCCTTACGCCCCCCTCCACCTTAATTCCGGCTATGCGCTTGGCCGCGCGACCATCCTCGCCGAAGAACTGCCCATCCTATGTGCCGAAGCCGGCATCACCGCTGCCGCTTTGTGCGATCCCTTTGCGCTGACCGGCGCTTTCGAATTCGTGCGGCGCGCAAAAGGCTTGGGAATTAAGCCGCTTGTGGGGACAAGCTTGGAACTAGCCGAAGGCGGCTGGATTGTTTTGATCGCCCGGAACAAAGCCGGCTATCTTTCCCTTTCCAGGCTCATTACAAGCTGCCATCTGGAAGAACCGAGACAGTTCCCACTCTGCACATGGGAGCGCTTGGAGAGGTTTGCCGAGGGCTTGCTCTGCCTGACGGGGGGCGACCCCGGCCCCCTCAACCGGCTCATCACCCGCGGCCAACTTAGGGAAGCCCGGGAAGTATTGGAGAAACTAATAAGGCTGTACGGCAAGCAGCACGTTTTCATCGAGATCGAGCGCAGCTACTTACCTTGGGAGACGAGCGTGAACAAAACCCTTATTGATCTTGCCGAGGAATGCCGCGTGATGCCGGTTGCGGGGGGAGTGGTTACTCACGGCAGGCGGGAGCACTTTCCAACCCAGGACATCATCGTTTGCGCGGAAACCCTCTGCACGGTCGATGAACTCATCGGTCGCAAGCCGCAGCGCCATCCCCTTCAGCCTCAAATCGAGGCGCGCCCGGAGCGCGCCCTCAACGCCGAACGCTTTCTTAAAACTCCGCTCGAAATGGCCAAGCTGTTCGCGGATCGGCCCGATCTTCTCACCAACACCCTGAAGGTAGCCGAGCTCTGCGAGGACGACCTGATGCCTGGGCGGGCCAACATGCCGACCGTGTTTCCCAACCCAAATCAAACCCTCTGCGAAATCACCTACGCAGGCGCGCGCGAACTCCATGGCAGCATTTCGCCCCAGCTCAAAAAACAGTTGGACCATGAGCTCAAGAGAATGTGCACTCTCCATTACTCTGAGCACTTCTTAGCGGCTTGGGATGCTTGCCAATGGGCGCGCAGCCAAGGCATCCAGTTTTCCGGAAGGGGATCCGTGGTGGATTCCGCGGTTGCCTACTGCCTGGGGTTTTCGCGCATCGACGCCTTCAGGCACAACCTTCATTTCGACCGTTTCTTGCCCGGCGATGGGAGCAAGCGGCCGGACATCGACATCGATTTCGAAGCCCGGCGTCGAGACGAGATCCGGTCTTATTTCAGCGAAAAATACGGCGCGGACCGGGTTGCCGGAATCTCCGCTGTTGGCGCCTACGCCACAAGGGGAATCGTAAGGGAAGTCGGTAAAGCCTTGGGCCTCCCAACCGAAATCATCGGCTTCCTTACCAAGCGTATCCACGGCGGCGTGGCGCCGGACCAACTGGAGTCCGCAATGCAGCGCAGGCCCGAGCTGGCCAACTCCGGCATCCCCAAAGAACGCTTCCGCTGGGTTTTTGAGCTTGCCGAGCGGCTGATGGACATCCCGCGCAACATGCGCTCTCATTCCTCCGGTTTGATCCTCGCCGACCGGCCGATCAGCGATTATGCGCCGCTCATTTGGAGTGCCTCGCCGTTCGTAAAACAGCGCCTGTCTTCGGACGATTTCAGCATGGAAGAGGACGAAACCGTGCTCTTCCCCATCATCCAGTGGGACAAGCGCTCGGCCAAGCACGTTTTCGACAAATTCGATCTGCTCTGCCTGCGCGGGCAAGATGTGCTGTCCGGAACCCAGGAGCGGGTTCGGCTTGTGGACAAGAGCTTCGATGTAGAAAAACTCGGCACCGACGATGAAGAAACCTACCGCGCCATGCGCTCGGGCGAACTCATCGGCATTCCCCAGTCCGCATCGCCCGCCATGCGCCAGGCCCACATCCGCCTGCGGACCGAAAACCTGGATGATGCCAGCCTGGTTCAGGCAGGCATCCGCCCCGGGGTCGGCGGGGCGGTGAAAATCAACGAACTCATCGCCCGCAGGAGGGGCAAGCCTTACTCGTTTGAGCACCCGGACTTTGAAGGCATCCTCGGAAACACCTACGGGGTCATCGTCTTTCAGGAGCAGGTGGACCAGCTTCTCCAGACTTTCGCCCGCTATACGAGCGGCGAGGCGGAAGACACGCGCGACGCCATTCACAAGCGCCGCCGGGAAGATTACGGCGCAAAAATAAAGCAAGAAATCATTGACCGCATCAAGTCTTGCGGCTACAACCAGGTCGTAGCAGAGAAGGTCTACGAGTATGTTTCCGGATTCAAAGGCTACGGCTTCGCCCAGGGCCACGCGCTTGCCTTTGCCGAGATCTCCATCCGCTCGATCTACTGTCAGCAGAACTATCCGGCCGAGTATTTCGCCGCCCTTCTCACCGCTCAGCCGGCAGGCTATTACGGCCCTTGCACCATTGTCAACGAGGCGCGCATACGGGGCGTTGCCATTTTGCCTCCGGATGTCAACCGAAGCGCGGAGACTTTCTCCGTCGAGGACATCAAGTCCACCATGGATCCCAAAATCGTGTTGCCCAATGCCGCTATTCGGGTCGGGCTGATGCAGATTTCCGGCGTCTCTAAAGAAACCAGAAAGAAAATTGTTGGAGAACGTAAAGAGGGTTACCTGTCAATCTTTGACTTCGCGATGAGGGTGCAGCCGGATCGGGACGAGCTTGAATACCTTATCCTCTGCGGTGTTTTCGAAAGCCTTCACCCGAACCGGCGAGCCCTCCTCTGGGCGATTCCTGAGGTAATGACCTACGCCGCTTCCAAGCTGGACTCTCGCCGTTTGCCACTGCTCACTCCGGAGCCGGAACTCGACGAATCCATGGCGGACATCAACATGGCGGAAAAGGCGATCCACGAAAGGTCGATTTTGGATCTTGATATCACCCGCCACATCATGTGCTTCGAGCGCGAGCGAGTAGCCAGCCGGGGAGGGATCACTTCGGGGCAGGCGAAAACGCTCAAACCAGGAAGAAAGGGGATCGTGGTCGGCAACCCCATCCGCCTGCGCTTTCCTCCCACTTCCAGCGGCAAGCGGGTGGTGTTTTTCGATCTAGAGGATGAAACAGGGCTGCTGAACGTGACCTGCTTCGACGACGTGTACTGCCGCGACGGGCACGCGATAGTTTGCTCGCCTTACGTTTGCATCATCGGCGAGGCCCAAGACCGGGACGGCCACACCGCGTTCCTCGCCCACCGTGTGTTCCAATACTATCCGTGCTTAAGGAGTCTCACCGATGAGAATATAGAACTGCCGCTCGTTACTGGGGATTTCTTGATGAAGTAGATTACGACTACCACCAAAACCACCAAAACAAGATATCGACAATAATGCCCCACCAACTCGGGCCGTACTCTACATAATTCGATGTCGTCGTTCCGCAAGTCCGGGTTCACGGTAACAAACCGATAGAGACCGATCAGAATCACCACCCCAACCAGGGAGGCTGCGACAATAACGAGCGCGAGTTCCGGCTTGCTCATAGCACCCGCTATCTAATACCCATTTATTGTCAAAAGGGTTTAGCAAGAATGAAGTGAACCGAAGGTCGCAGTCGGCGTGAAAACGGGGGCTCTCCCGGGCCCGAAGGGTTCGAATATTAAAGCGAAGGGCTTCAGCCCTGGAAACGGACGACGGCCATATTCCGAGCCCTGTAGTAGGGGCGCAACAAAGGCACGCGGTTTAGCGAAGACTGCGCCTGCGTGCAGTGACAATCTCCGTGTTCATTCCCGCAAAATGCAGAGCGCCTGAATAGCGCCCGTGCTCCATCTTCATGCACCGGTCAACTACCGCTTGGACGCCTGCCAGTCTCAGCTTCTCAGCAGACAAAAGGTCGATAATGCGAAGCTGCATCCAAACCGCCTTGGCTCCAATCTTAATCGCATCCTCCGCGATCCTCGCCACTTCGGAAGCGGGCCTGAAAACATCCACCACATCCACGGGAACGTCGATGCTGATAAGATCGGGATAGCATTTCTGGCCGAGAATGGTCGCGGCTGAAGGATGAACAGGGATGACCTTAAAACCTTCGTCCAACAGGTAGGAAGCCACCATGTTGCTTGGCTTGGTCTTATCGGTAGAGAGGCCAACCATTGCAACCGTTATCCCCGGTTTCAGCAACCCTTGGATAACAGAAGGGTTCTGAAACAGCGCCCTTTCCTCCTCCGTGAGCGAGGTGTTTAGCCTTATATCGCAGACAGCGCCTGATCCAAGTCCCATATCAAATCCTCCAGAGTCTCCAGACCGACCGAAAGCCGCACCATGCCGGGCGTGATGCCGCCAAGGGCCATTTCTTCCTCGGTCAGCTTGTAGTGAGTAGTGGACGCGGGATGAATGACGAGGCTCTTCGCGTCTCCCACGTTGGCCAAGTGGGAGAAAAGCTGCAGATTCTCAATGAACCTACGCCCAGCCTCGCGTCCATCTCCATCGCCCGAGTTTAATTCAAGCGAAAACACCGCCCCAGGGCCCTTGGGTAAATACTTTCGAGCACGTTCATGGTGCCGGTGAGAGGGCAAGCCCGCGTAATGCACTCTTTCCACCTTGGGGTGGTCTTCCAGGAACTGGGCAACGCCAAGCGCATTTGCCACATGCCTGTCCATGCGCAGGGACAAAGTCTCCAATCCTTGCAGAAGCAAGAACGAGTTCATCGGCGAGATGCAAGCACCGGTGTCGCGAACGGTTTCCACCCGCAGTTTCATGAGAAAGGCGAAATGCCCGAACGTATCGTAAAACTTGAGCCCGTGGTAGGAAGGCGTCGGATCGGCAATGGAGGGAAACTTCGAGAAATCAAAGTCCCCGGAATCCACCACCACTCCACCAATGCTGTTACCGTGTCCGCCGATGAACTTGGTGGCGGAGTGGACAACAATCGTCGCGCCCCATTCCATGGGGCGGCAGAGATAGGGCGTGGAGAACGTACCGTCCACCACGAGTGGAATCCCGTGCGCTTTGGCCAAGTCGCCCAAGGCCTCTAAATCCGGAATGCTGCCGACCGGGTTGCCGATGATCTCCACATACAGCGCCTTGGTCTTTGGCGTGACGTGTCTTTCCCATTCCCTCGTATCGCCGGGATCGGCAAAAGCTGTAGTTATGCCCAGTTTGGCAAGGGTGTACTTGAGCTGCGTCATCGAACCGCCGTAAAGCTGGTTGGAAGAGAGGATCTCGTCACCCGATTGGAGCAAGGTCATGAAAGTGGCGAACTGCGCCGCAATGCCGCTGGCAACCGCAACCGCGCCGGCGCCGCCTTCGAGCGAAGCCATTCGCTCTTCGAAAACGGCGGTGGTAGGGTTTGCAAGCCGGGAGTAAATGTTGCCGTACTGCTTTAACTCGAACAGATGAGCCGCTTGCTCTGCGCTCTCGAAAACGTAGCTGGTGGTTTGGTAAATGGGAACCGCCCGTGCTCCCACGTACGGATCGGGCACATGGCCGGCATGGAGCATGCGGGTTTCAAAACCGAACTGTCTGGCGCTGGACAAGGTTGCTTGAGTTTACGCTCTGTCGGGTGTTGGGAGTTGGGTTTGGTCGCCGTGAAGCTCTAGGCTAGGTTTTGGGTAAGCGCATACCTCAGAGGCCATCGCGAGACCAGTCCCCACCCGTCCTAAGGAATAGCGGTTGACGTCAAGATATAAGCGCCGAGGCTTGTATCTTCATGCCCGTTGGTGTACTGCGTGCCGCTTGCGTCGATCGTTCCTGCAGTGTCACAAAAAAGATCGTAAGATGCGTTTCCCTTCGCGTTTGCGGAGGTGGCGACCACATGCGAGCGCGCAACTGAGGTGATTCCGGAAACAAAACCGTTAACCACGGAGCCCGAGACATCGATAATGCCCCCTTCATTCGCCCAAACGCCATAGTTGCCATTGCCGCTCAAGTTTGAGTTCTGCGCCTCAATATGCCCGCCCCGGTCGGCATATAGGCAGCAGAAAGTATTTGCCAGGGCTCCATTGAAATCATATTCCTGAGTGAAATTGATATCACCGCCGGACTCAGCCACACAAGCGTAGTTTGGAGACGCCAGGGCGACCGAGATTCCCGGCAATATTGCTCCCCCGGACTCGGCATGCAATCCATTATTGAAGCCCTCTATAGCGATTCCGCTTAGACTCCCAAGGGAAGCGTTGCTCTTGACGTGAATTCCGTCGCCATCGGTGGGCGTTCCGGTAATCATCATGTTGGAAACACTGCCAAGCGCATGGCCGGTATCCAGGTCGATGCCATCGGTTCCGTTGGGGAACGTCAGCGAAATGTTGCTTGCGTTGTCCCCAATAATCGAAATTCGGCTGCCAGAGTTGTGGTCAAGAATGAGGGGCTGGCTAAAGGATTCGGTGAACAGGCCATAGGTGGTAACGATATTCAGATGCAGATAGACCCCTTGCGCGATCGTACAGTTCTGGACGTTGGTCCATGCGGTGGTTAGGGCGGGGAAAGTCTGGCCGGCGCCGATGAGCAGCGTGGTGTTGTTGCGGACATAGTTCAGCTCCCAATTGGCATACGTCTTGGACGGGTCCAAGTAGGGTGTGGTGACTGCCTTGATGCACCGGTAGACGTTTCCGTAGTCCGTCACCATATCGCCGGCGACGTATTTGGAGGTGTTGCTCCAGACCGGCGGGTAAGACTGGGCAGAGGAGAGTTGCAGGACTCCAAGCAAACCCAGGAGAAGTGCAAAAGGTCTTTTCTTCATCTTCTTATTGTAGTCGGGATCTGTACAAAGCCCCGGGGCAGCAAATTGCCCAGCTAGTTCGATTCCTCGCCATTTGGTCCGTCCTACTAGCCGCCGACTTCACCACACCAGTTCCAGAATTATACTTAGCACCTTGAAACGGACTTTCCGCTCAATGTAAGCGGCCGCGACTACAACGATTTGATCCCAGGAAAGAGGGGACGCGCCAGCCAGAGCCTGAACCCTGTAAGATTACGGTATGCGTTGGCTGTATACGTGTTCTCTTTGCTTCCTAATGGTTCCGTTGGCGATGGGACAGCAGCTTGAGCGGAAAACCCCGGACGGGACGGTGACCGTACGCGCGGTTACGGACGATGTTATCCGAATGGATTTCCTGCCTACTGGCGTCGTGGATAGGCCAACCGAAATGCTTGACCCGAAGGGGTTGCACAATGCGCACTCCATTGGCAAGTTTCAGGGCGATGGCTTAAAGACTAAAGACTTTACCGTCTCCGGCCAGTTGGATGAATTTCCGATCCACAGCGGTCAGACTGAGCTGGTCGTTCAACTCTCTGCCCAGGGCCCGCTCGACATCTACTTTACTGAGGCGAATCTTTATGGCATGCGTGGGACTGCATTGGGCAAGCCTGTTGATGACCGGCTGGCGTTCAGCCAAGGACTCGTAAGAAACGCGGGGGCACCAGTCTCAGCTGGTGCTCAAGGCGATGGTGGCGCACCCGTCGTGTACACCAAGAACTGGGGCATTGCAGTCGACTCTGTCGACGGAAGTTCGATGTGAAGCCTGCTCCAGGATATGCAGGAATGCCGCCTGGGTTCATCAAATCGACCGGTCCATTTCGAACTCTTGAGTTCACCGGAGGTTCCCGAAAGAGTCTCGAAGCCTACATCGTCATCGGTCCGCCCGAGCGGACGATGGAAGTGGCCACCCAACTCACCGGCCACCCGCCCATGCCCCCGAAATGGACTCTCGGCTTCCTAAACAGCCAGTGGGGAAGCACCGAAGACGAGATCTACCAGATCGTCGACAAATACCGGTCGGAGCAAATCCCCCTCGACGGCTTCATCCTCGATTTCGACTACAAAGCCTGGGGCGAAGACAACTTCGGCGAGTGGCGATGGAACAGCACGAACGGCCCCGGCGCAGTGGGAGGAACAAATTCCCGGATGGCGCAAGCGGCGAATTTCGGCAAAAAGCTACTGGACAAAGGTGTGCACCTGACCGGCATTATGAAGCCGAGAATCCTCACCCAAAACGTGGACCTCAAGCCAACCCAAGCCGCCGCCGAGGCCACAGCCCACAACTGGTGGATGCCAGGCAAAGCGCCCTATAAGGACTACTTCTCCGGCCGGCTTGCAAACGATCTCGACTTCTCCAATCCTGATCTCAGGGCCTGGTATTGGAAGCATTCCCAGCCGCTGTTTGAAACCGGCATAGCCGCCTGGTGGAACGATGAGGCCGACCAGGGGTTTCGACAGCCTCGGCTTCTTCCACATGCAGGAGTCGCTATACGAGGGCCAACGGAGCATCTCCAACCAGCGCGTGTGGTCCCTAAACCGCAACTTCTATCTGGGGGCGCAGCGGTTTGCGTTTGGCACTTGGTCGGGCGATATCCGAACCGGGTTTGAAAACATGGCGAACCAGCGCGTCCGCATGCTGGCCACGGTGGACCTGGACCAGCCGCACTGGAGCATGGACTCGGGCGGCTTCGGCGGGCGGCCTTCATCCGAGAACTACGCGCGATGGATCGAGTTCGCCAGCATGGTCCCGATCATGCGCGTCCACGGCTCCCACAACCAAAAGCGCCAGCCATGGGTGTACGGCCCCGTCGCCGAAGAAGCAGCCAAGCGCGCGATCCAGTGGCGATACTCCATGTTTCCTTCGCTTTACTCTTGGGAGCACCACGCTAACTTAACCGGTGTTGGAATCGTAAGGCCGCTCTTCTGGGAGTTCCCGAATGACGAGAAATCCGCCAACGACACTGATGCCTGGATGATGGGTGACGGGCTCCTGGTCTCTCCGGTGGTGGAGCAAGGCCAGACTTCAAAGACGATCTATTTACCGCCCGGTCTCTGGTTCGATTACTCGACGGACAAGCAATACACGGGAGGGCAAGAAATCACGGTTCCGGTCGATTCTACAAACTGGCTAGACATGCCGCGGTTTGTAAGGGCGGGAACGATTTTGGCCTCCCAACCGGTGATGGAGTTCGAGAACCAATCGCCCGTGAAGGAGATCACCCTGGACATTTGGCCAGATCAAGAGCGGGCCGCAAGGTTCGAGGTTTACGACGACGACGGCTCAACCTATGCCTATGAAAAAGGGAAGTATTTCTCACAGATGGTTTCCGCTAAGATCAATTCCAAAGGCCTTTTGAGCATTGCCTTGGGTGTGCCGCAGAAAGGATACAAAACCCCTATCGGTAGCTATAAGCTGCGACTCCACACGCTCAACGGTAAAGTCTTGGGCTCGGTAGTGCCCGCCGGCCAGGCCGTGCAGTTTCTGATGAACCCGGAAGACGGCAAAATCATGGCTGACGTCAATGTGCGCGGCTAGAGCCTTGCACTCCAGACGGTCTCAGGAACTTGAAACGGTAGAATGCCGTTCACTTGAGCGTGTCTTATCTCGCCGTCGTGGTGCCGGCTTACAACGAGGAGCCGCGCATTCTGCCTAGCCTGCAGCGAATCTCCGAGTTCCTGAGCGAGCAGGACTATTCGTGGTCGGTGACCGTGGTGAGCGACGGCAGCAAGGATCGCACCAACGAGATCGTAGCGCAGTTTTGCAAAACCAACCCGTGCTTCAGGCTTCTTGCCTACGAGCCGAACCGTGGAAAAGGCTACGCGGTGAGAAAGGGCATGCTGGAAGCGGATGGCGAGCTCATCCTTTTCTCGGACGCCGACCTCGCCGCCCCCATTGAAGAGATCGACAAGCTGTTAAAGCCAATCAAACAAGGCATCCCCATCGCCATCGGCAGCCGGCCGATGAAAGACAGCGAACTGGTGGTGCATCAGCCATTCTTAAGAGAGATGTTTGGAAGGATGTCCAACCTCGCCATCCAAACCCTCGGCGTAAGAGGTATTCACGACACCCAATGCGGGTTCAAGCTCTTCACCCACGATTCCGCCCAGCAGGTTTTTAGCAGATGCAAACTCAACGGATTCAGCTTCGACTTCGAAGCAATGATGGTGGCCCACGATCTTGGCCTTAAAATTGCGGAGATACCGATACGCTGGGCCCACCAGGAAGGATCGAAGGTTGTGCTTTGGCGCGATGCGCCCAAGGCCCTCTTCGATTTGTTCAAACTTCGAATGATGGGCAAAAAGCGCCGTCTGGAGCCCACCTCGGAGTAAAGTGCACGCCGAAGAATACGCCCGAATGCACGATCTGGAAGACCACTACTGGTGGTTCGTCGGGCGGCGTAACGTGGCCCTAAGCTCTTGCGGAAATTCAGCAAGGGCAAACCCAAGGTTCTAGACCTCGGGTGCGGCACCGGCGTGATATCCGGCGAACTAACCCAATGGGCCGAGCCGATCTCCCTGGACATGAGCGAATTGGCGCTAGCCTTCAGCAAAGACAGGGGCATTCCGACCCTGGTGCAGGCACGCGGTGAATGGCTGCCGCTTAGAACCGGCAGCGTGGACGCTGTCCTCGCGCTCGACGTTTTCGAGCACGTGGAGGACGACGGCGCCGCCCTCAAAGAGGCGTTCCGAGTTCTAAAACCGGGCGGGGTGCTCGTGCTCAGCGTGCCCGCTTTCAAGACCCGTGGGGACCGCATGACGTGGCCCTCATGCACTTCCGCCGCTACACACGCGGCCAAATGCGGGACCGTCTGCGGCAAGCCGGATTCCAAATACCAAGGCTCTCTTATTCGGCTCTTTTTCTGTTCCCCATTGTGGTTCTGATCCGGATATTAGAGAAGATGAAAAAGGGCGAAGCCCATGCCTCCCTCCCCAAAGTGCCCGGAGTGGTTCAACAAATCGCTCATCGGATTGCAGAACATGGAAGCGTCGATTATTGCGAAGTTCTCGCTTCCTTGGGGTAGCAGCGTCCTTGCTGTAGCGGAGAAGCCAAAGTAGCTCTGTCATACTTCAAGCGTGTTGAGCGTGGAAGGCCTCGGAAAGCGCTTCGGGATGCGCTGGGTGTTCCGCGGCATTACGTTTCAACTCACTCAGGGAGACGCGCTTATCATTCTCGGGCGAAACGGCTCGGGTAAATCGACTCTTTTGAAGCTTCTCAGCGGGCTTTCCGCACCGAGCGAGGGCCGGATCACGCTTCCCGACGGCGACCGAAGAACCACCGTCGGGCTTTCGGCTCTAGACATGTCTGCCTACGCCCACCTTACGGTAGCGGAGCATCTGAAGTTTGCGGCGACCATGCGGGGCTGCGAGCCGCGCATTGAGCCCTTACTCCAAAAGCTCGGCCTAGAAGACAGGAAGGACCAGCTTGCGTTCGAGCTGTCCACCGGCATGCGGGCTCTCGTCTTAAACTGCACTGGCCATTCAAGCAGAGCCGGCGCTGCTCTTGCTGGATGAACCCGGCGCGGCAATGGACGCGGCAGGCAAGGCGGTAGTGGAGGAAACTGCGCGGAGCAAAAGAAGAGAGGAGTGTTGATCGTGGCGACGAACGATCCTACAGAGCGGAGCCTGGGGAGCTTTGAACTCGAGCTGGCAAGCTGAGATCCTGGCGGTCATCGCCAAGGAGTGGCGGACGGAGATCCGCACGCGCAGCGGGCTCATGGCCTCGGGGCTGTTCTCCATCGTCGCCGTTGTGGGGGTGGCATTCGCCTCCTATCAAGAAAGACTCTCACCCTCCGTGGAGTCCGGAATGCTTTGGGTGATTCTGCTCTTTTCCAGCATCGTCTCCCTGTCACGGTCTTTTGTGGCTGAAGAGGAAGCCGGCACCGCGATCATTCTCCGCCTCGTTGCCCGCGCCCATGCGGTCTTTTGGGGGAAAGCCCTTTACAACCTCATCCAGATGCTGATTTCCGCGGTGGCGCTGTCTTTGCTGTTGTTTTTGCTCAGTAATCAAGAGGTCCGTCATTATCCGCTCTACGCCCTGGGCCTCTTGGGCGGATGCGCTTCCTTGGCAGGTGCGGTAACCTTATGCGGTGCCTTTGCCGCCCAAGCCACGAACCGCTCTGCAATCGTGGGTGCGATTGGCATCCCCCTGCTTTTACCGCTTATCGCAATGGGAGTTGGGGCAACTCGTTACTGCCTCGGAGGCGTAGGAGCCGATAGAGCTGTAAGTTCGGCGCTTGGTTTGGTCGTATATGTGGTCGCGATTTTTGCGGTAGGGCCCTGGTTGTTCGCCGCGGTTTGGAAAGAATGAAGACGATATTTAGGCTGGTCCTCTTCCTTGCCATCGGGAGTCTGACATGGGCTGCCTACGCCGTTCCCGATGCGCGATTGTTCATGCACCCGGATATGGCGCGCATGATCTTCTTCCATCTCCCGTGCGCGCTGGGCTGCACCTTTTTCTTTTACTTCGGGGCATATTTGAGTGTTCGCGTTTTGATGACCCGCCGGCTTGAATGGGATGTCCGAGCCGCGGCGGCCAACGAACTGGGGATGTTCCTGGCCGTGCTCACCATGCTGACCGGCATCCTCTTCTCTCGCTATCAGTGGGGAGCTTTTTGGAGCTGGGATCCCAGGCAAACTTCGTTCCTCTTTGTGCTGCTCCTGTACAGCGCTTATTTCGTTTTACGGTCTGCCTTTGTCGATCCTGAAAAGCGCGCAGTCATTACCGCTTCCTACGCCATTTTCTGCGTGGTGCCGGCGAGCTTCTGCATTTTCGCGCTGCCCAGAATTACGGAGTTGCTCCATCCTTCCAATACCGTCATCGACGGCGACTTGAAAGGAGCTTACGGCTGGGTGACATGGACCCTGGTGCTTTGTATTACGGTTTTTGCGTCAATGATATATCGGCTGGCAGTGCGCGCCGGCTTGCTCGAGCTTAAAATTTGGAGAACTATGGAAACTTGGAAAATCGTGTCGGCGGTCCCGCCCTTACTGGTGTGGTGCGGCCTATTCCTGTACCTGATGAAAGTGGACCGCAGGGTCCAAAACGCTGAGAAGCGATTGAAGGATATCGAGAAATGAATTGCCTTGGCCGTCCCACGAGTGCGGGAAACTAACCCATGATTGGCAGATTGCGCGGAACGCTTCTGGAAACCGAGGGGGGCATGGTGACCGTCGAATGCGCCGGCGTGGGCTACGAGGTACTCGTGCCGGACTCGGTTCTCGTTCAGCTCCCGCCAAACGGTTCGGAAGTTGAACTGCGAATCCGCCAGATTTTTCGGGAAGACGGAGTGACTCTCTACGGTTTCCAGGAATCGTTCCAGCGCCGATTGTTTGACCAGCTGTTAAGCGTCAAAGGCTGCGGACCCAAAATCGGATTGGCCCTCATCGGCCAGTTGGGAGAGCACGGAGTAGCCGCGTCAATTTTGGCGCAGGATGCGCGGGCCTTGGCTCGCGCAAACGGAGTAGGGCCAAGGCTTGCCGAACGAATAATCTGGAGCTCAAAGACAAGATGTCCGAGGAAGTGCTTTTGCAAAAAGTTGCGGGCTCATCTTCACGGCGAATGCCGGAAGTCGCCCCGGCGGACGACCTTGTGGACGCGCTTCTGACGCTCGGCTACCGCAGGCCGGAGGCGGAAGCGGCGGCGAGGGAGGCTAGGGAAGAATCGGGAGATTTGCCGACCCAAATCAAGACCGCAGTGGCTGTTCTTAGCCCGAACAAAGGCGGGAGAGGATGAGGGAAGCGGACGAAGCTGAGCCCAGAACGCCAGCCGGGCGAGCGATCCTTAGAGCTTTCCTTGAGGCCCAAGTGGCTGAAAGAGTTTATCGGCCAAGAAAAGCTGAAGCAAAACCTGGCCGTGTTCCTTAAGGCAGCCCAGCAACGCGGCGAGCCGCTGGACCATTTGCTGCTTTACGGCCCGCCCGGCTTGGGAAAAACCACTCTTGCCAACATCGTCGCAAACGAAATGGGCGCCCCGATCCACATCACGAGCGGCCCCGCCATCGAGAGGCCCGGCGATTTGGTGGGCATCCTTACCAACCTGGATCCTGGCGCTTTGCTTTTTGTAGACGAGATCCACAGGCTGAGCCGTCCGGTGGAAGAAATCCTGTACCCCGCGATGGAAGACCAGAAGGTCGACATCTTGATCGGCAAAGGCCCGGCCGCGCGCTCAATCAGACTGGATTTGCAACCGTTCACCGTCGTGGGCGCAACCACAAGACAGGGGCTCTTAACCGGTCCGCTAAGGGACCGATTCGGCATCGTCATGCACTTCCAGTTTTACGATGCGCAGGCACTTTTTGAGATCATTGAACGCTCGGCCGGTATCCTCGGCTATGCGATAGAAAAAGACGGGGCGGAAGAAATCGCCCGAAGGGCGCGCGGCACGCCACGTATCGCCAACCGCTTGCTAAGACGAGTCAGAGATTTTGCACAAGTGGACGGGCTAAGCTCCATCACCCGCGCTATCGCCGATAAGGCCTTGGACGCCCTGGAAGTTGACTATCTCGGCCTTGACCGCGTGGACCGAACCTTGATCAAGGTGATGATTGAGAAATACAACGGCGGGCCGGTGGGGTTGGAAACGCTCGCCGCAAGTACCGGTGAAGACGCCGGCACGATTGAAGATGTTTACGAGCCCTATCTTCTTCAACAGGGCCTAATCCAGCGAACCCCGAGGGGCCGTTGCGCCACCGCGCAGGCATATAAACACCTTGGGTTCAGTCCACCCAAAACCCTACCGGGCTCGCCGACGTTATTTGAGAGTGGATAGAGCGATGAACGTTTTTCGGCCTGCCGGTAAGCCGCTGCCGACCTTCACGGAGTACCTGCGCTTCCTCACCAAGCGTGGAGCGGGAGACTTTGGCCTGCGGGTCCATACAATCGCCACGGTAGTTTCACTCTCCACCGCATTTCCCCTGATTATGACGGCTTTGCTCCCTGAGCATTCCGTCCTCACGGGCACCCATTCCCTTAGCGTCGGGGGTTTAGTCTCGCTCGTCGAAGGCGTTTGCTTACTTGGAGCCATCTGGGGGGTGACCCGGGCTGTGATGAAGCAGCATCGAATCAAGATCTCGCGCGATCCAAGAGCCCAAATGCATGAGGAAGCCGTGGCGCTCGCCCGGCAAATGATGGTTTCCAAGCGCCTCCACAAAGATTTGGACGGATCCTCCGCACAACTGCTCGAGGAAAGCGCCCGCTTCTGGCGAGAGATCAAGGCCGAATTGGACACCCCGTTTTGGCGTAACCCGGAACTTCCTGCCCACTGGAAAAACGTTCGCCTCCAGACCTCAAGCGCCGCCGACGCGGCGATGGAGGAAATGCTCGTTCTCTTGCGCAGCAGCTTCCACCCGGCCGACCATCATGGTTGGGAAGTGGTGGTCGAGGACGCGATTGAAACCTTCGTGACCGGGCCGAAATTGCGAAAAGGCGACCGCATCCCGCCGGGCTTCGCGGAAGCTCGACAGATCGCGGACAAACTCAAAACGGCTGCCTTTCAAGTTCGTACGGCTGCAACGGAAATAGCCGCCGAAACCGGGACCACGCCGTTACTCAGCTCCGGCGCGGCGCTCGATCTGGCGATCGGAGATATGCGAAGCCTTCAAGAAGCGGAGCAGGAGCTCCGCAGGAATTTAACGCTTAACCCGCTGCCTCTGACACGTAAGACCAATCCAACTCAACACCAACCACCCAAGTCCTACCTCAATCACCAGCCGGGTAAACGGTGAATGTTGCGGTCAGCGTCACCGTTCCCGCCGAAGCGGTGACAGTCACCGGCGTTGCCTTTGTGACGTTGCCGACCGGAACCACAAGGTAGGTATCCGTTGCCGTTTTTCCGATAGTGACGGTCGCCGGCAGGGGCAAAACCGCAGGGTCGCTACTCTTGAGCGTCACCACAAAACCATTGGGGGTGGCGCCATAGGGGTAAAGCTCCACATATTGGTTGTAACCAACGGTCAAGGTGGGTTCAAGGTAAAGGCCCTCGAGCGTGGCCGGATTTATGGCGCTAACGGTCAGAGTGAGGGTCGCCAGAACCGTAACCGTTCCCGAGATCGCCGTAATGGTCACGTTCTTGCTTGCTAGTACCGACTTGGTCGTGATCGGGAATTGACTGGGACCTGTCGCGACAATCTTTTCAACTGTCGGCACGGTTACAAGTTCAGGATCTCCGCTCGATAGGCTCACCGTAATGCCATTCGGCCCCGGCTCGGCGGTTGGGTTAAGCGTGGCGTTCACGGTCAGGCCACCTTGCATTGTGTAGTTCGGCGTGTAAAACCCGGTCGGCGTCACGAAGTCGAGAGAGGAGAGTTGTGCGGCTATCACGCTGTATTTGGCGGTGAAGGTGTTTGCTCCCTCGGTGGCAGTGATAGTTACGGTTGCATTGACAGACGAGTCTGAACTGAAGGTTGTGGTAACCGTAGTCGCCTTCGCGGCGGCCGTCATGCTCGCGGGGAGATTGATGATTCCGGCCGGCTCTGCCTTGAGGAGAACGGTCAGACCGGACGGTCCCGAAGGGCCGCTCAATGTGCCGGTAAGTGTGACGGGCACTCCTGCGGGAGTGCTCGGAAAGTCAAGACTGATCCCGGTTAGTTTGTTTGGCGCGGCCTCAAGGGTAAAGGTGCTTTCCTCAGAGACCGTGCCGGTCGTAGCGTGGACCGTGACTGCGGTTGTTTTGGTAACCGTGCCGGTAACAAAGCTCACGGTCTCTGTGTTCTTTCCCGCGGGCACGGTGACCGCGGTGGGAAGGCCAGCGAGAGTTGTGCTCTCGGCGATGGTCACCGGCAAGCCGGCCGGACCCGCAAGGCCAAGCGTGTTGACAGTGAGTTTAGGCAGACCGTTCCCGTTCGCCACGTCTGGGGTCACCGCCACCGAGGCAATGATGGCCGGCGTTAACGTGATGGTCACTCCGGGGTTTTTGCCGGAGGGAGTCACCATCGAGATAACCACGTTTGTATCGGCGTTTACGCCCTTCGTTGTTACCGGCACCGTTAACGTCGAAGCGTCATAAACAATGGTGCTTGCCGGCACGGAAACCAAAGGGGAGTTCGAAAGAAGGCCGATGTTGACTCCCGTCGGAATGAGGATTGGGGTTGCGAAGTGCACCGTGACGGTTGTCGACTGCCCGCCATGGACGGCTGTCGCGCCTAGCGTGAGGGTGGCAGGCGGGTACAGCTCAATTGGAGCCGAAGCCACCAACGTCGTCCCCTGGTAGACCGAGATAGTAACGTCCAGGTTGCTTGCTACCGGTTGGGTAACAACCGGAACGAGCAGTGAGTTGGCGCCTGCAGGCACTTCGATCGTCGCGAGGCCCGGCGCGGCGACCGTTGAACTCGATTTGATTGTAAAGCTCTCCCCGGCGGCTCCCGCAGGCGCGCCAAGTTTCACGATTCCCACGGCGGTCGCTCCTCCCTCTACCGCCGGCAGCATAAACGACATGGAAGCTTTGGGTGGCGTCTTTGGAAGCACGCGCAGGGTTGCCACAAACGTTCCGCCCAGATACCGCGCCGTAACCGTAAACACTCCGCCGGCTGAAGCTGCCGCCGTGGTTGCGACTTCGGACGTGCTCTGGATCCCTTCGCCAAGATGGAGAGAGGCGGGCACCGAAACGCTTGAACTGCTCGAAGTCAAGGTAATTTCGGCTCCGGCGGCGCCGGGAGCTTTTGGCAAGAAGAAGTCGAGATCTACGCTGGAGCCTGCCTCCACGGTCGGCGTCGCGAAGTACATGTCCAAGCCGCCCAACGCCGCCATTTGTTGGTATCCGCCAGACAGGTCTATAGCGCCAGTGACGTAATTAGGCACGCCGAGTCCCAGTTGCCCCCAATCCACGACCGGGCCCGCGTACGTCGACGCAACCATTTCCTCATTGCCGATGGCAACCTGCAGAGCGCCGGTAAGGGTCGTCGGCACGACCGTGTCGCCACTATAGCCCCAGCAAACGACGGTGCCGTTCGATTCCACCGCCGCCGAACTGTTCACTCCCGCAGCCACATGGACCACATTTTTGAGAGTGCTCGGCACGGTGCTTTCCCCGTAATAGTTATCCCCCCAGCAGATGACTTTGCCTGCCGTAGTCAACGCAATGGTATGAAATCCACCGGCGGCAACTCCTGCACGGCCGGCAGATTGGCGGGCACCGTGCATTGGCCCGCGTCGTTGTAGCCCCAACAGACCACCTTTCCATCTGCCAACCTCGCCGCAGTGTGGCCGAAACCCACGGAGATTTGAACGACGTTCGCTAATCCGGCGGGGATATCGTTCTGGCCGAAACGGTTGTCCCCCCAGCATGCAACCGTGCCGGTCGACTTAAGAGCGGCCGAATGAGCGGTAAGAGTAAAACTCTGCCCGTCTGGAGCAAGGACGAGGGCGCCGTTTGTTTGGATGTCCGCGATACCCGTCAGACCCGTGGGCATGATGGACTCACCAAACTTATTGGCGCTGCCAAAAAAGAAAGCAGTTCCGTTTGATTTACGAACGGCCATGCTGTCATAGCCGATGGAGACCCCGGTCGTATCCTCTAGGTCGACCGGCGGCTGGTTTTCGCCGTACGTATTGAAGCCCGTCGCGTCGTCGCCGTAACAAACCACGCTGCCGTTCGCTTTCAATGCAATGAGCGGCCCACCTTCTGAGCTGTCTATTTGAACAACGCCGGAGATCCCGGGAACGATGGTGGAAGTGCTCCAATCCTCAACCGTTCCGTTCGATTTTAAGACGTACGTTCCCGAGACTTGAACGATGTCCGTGAGGGTGGGATAAACGGGAAAGTCGTCATTCCCCCACTTCACCATGGTTCCATTTGAAAGCAGGGCAAAGCTGGCGTCGGTGCTTGCGTAGATCTGGATGACGTCGGTGAGTCCGGTCGGAATCGAGGTTGCGCCCGTTTCCCAGTCGTAACCCCACCCATAAACCCCTCCATTCGCCTTCATCGCCAGTGTATGGTTTGTCCCGGCCACTATTTGGACCACGCCACCGGTTGGCGCGCCGGCGAGTTGCCCATAACTGTTATCTCCCCAGCACACCACGGTTCCATTGGATTTCAGCGCAACGGTATGGGTCTGCCCTGCGGTGACTTGGACGACTTCGCTGAGTCCGGCAGGAACCGTGCTCTCGCCGCTGCCGTTAGAGCCCCAACACACAACGGTTCCATCAGACTTGAGGGCAACCATATGGTCACCGCCAATGGCGATCTGGGTAACCCCGGTTAGACCGGCAGGCACGGCGCATTCGCCTCCCCCGTCATAGCCCCAGACGACCACCGTCCCGTCTGCTCGAAGCGCCGCCGAAGTTTGCCCCGACGAGACAACCTGGATAACAGGCGCCTGGGAACTTGCCGATTGGCCGATGCCAAATCGTTCCCCAAGCGGAAACCCCGTGAGTGTTCACTTGGGATGTTGCGACACAAGCGGCAAGGGTAAGGGTTCCTACGGCCAAGGATCGGAAGGCGTTTAAGAAGTTGCTTTTGTTCATGAGCAGTTTGAACGGCCGGCCGGACGCGCCCAGAGATGGGAATGGACGCATTCGCCACGGCTGACCATTGGCATTGTAAGCGACGATGTTGCGCCAAGCAGCCAATTTCACGTTTTTTCACGCTAGAACCGAATCAGTGGCAGAAGGGCCCGTCTACCCCTGAGATGGGGCAGATGACCTGCCTGCACCGGTTTGAAAATTACCGGCTCGTATTTCGCTCGGCTTTGGCCGATTTCCCTAGGGAAAAACGGGCCCCCTGCCAATGTTGAAGAGTGGAATCGCGGAGTATCGTCGTCGCGAAACCGATCAAGAAACAAGAACCTCGCGATCGAAACGGCAAACTGCGCGAAAGCGCAGGACGCAAAGCTACGGGCCTAAACGCAATCAGCGCGAATGGCAGCCGGGTTGCCAAGTTGCGATAGGGAGGGCATTGTTTGAGAAACAAGAAGAACCTGCCACGTGTCGCGCGCTTATTTCGCGGCACGCGGCCATTTAGCACAGCTTTGGCCCTCGGCCTGGCGCTCGTGTGCGGAAGCGCATTTGCGAGCAACGGGACCGAGAAGTGCGACCGATTGGTCGCCTGCCAACTGGCGAGCAAGGGAGCCAACAGGCTTAACGTGCTCATTCACTTCGGACGCAAGCCCAACGCCAGTGAACTTGATACCCTCAAGGCTCACGGCGCGGACGTGTACCGAAATCTCTCGATCATCAACTCGGTAGCCGTATCGGTTCGCAAAGATAAGCTCCGCGAACTGCTGCAGCTCCCCTTCATCAATCACGTGTCTTTAGACGCTCACGTTCAAAAGACGGACGCATTCACAGTCGGGTCCAGCGAAGCGAACACCGCTTGGCAGGAGTTTGGCGTTTCCGGAAACGGAGTCGCCATTGCTGTCATCGATAGCGGCGTGGGCCAGCAATTGGACTTCGACGGTTATAGCAGCGGCCTTCTAAGCGGGGTCCTCGGGCTGCTTTCCAGCCGCGTTCTCACGCAGGTAGGGTTTGTTCCTGGAGACGGAGTCAATGACGACTGCGGCCACGGAACTCACGTTGCGGGAATCATCGCCGGAAACGCGGCTTCCTCCACCGGACTCACCTGCTTCAACTCCTATTCTGGCGTTGCCCCTCAGGCCAACATCGTAAGTGTTAAGGTGCTGAACGCCACCGGCGGCGGCACCGTTAGCCAAGTCATCTCGGGCATCCAATGGGTCGTCGCCAACAAGGCGAAGTACAACATTGGAGTCATCAACCTGTCGCTCGGCCATCCGGTCGGCGAGTCCTACACTCAGGACCCGCTGTGCCAGGCGGTGGAATCGGCATGGAAGAGCGGAATCGTCGTAGTCTGCGCTGCAGGCAATGACGGGCGTCTCAACGCAAACGCCACGTCAGGCGCCGACAATGAGGGCTACGGAACCAACTACGGTTCCATCGAAGCCCCGGGCAACGACCCCTACGTCATTACCGTAGGCGCGATGAAATCGATCGACGGCCAGCGTTCGAGCGATGAGATCGCCACCTATTCGAGCCGCGGCCCGGCCGTGTTTGACTGGACTTTGAAGCCAGACATCGTCGCCCCCGGCAACCAGGTCATTTCGGTTGAACAACCGAACGCTTACCTGGAGAAGACTTATCAGGCCACCAACCAGGTGCCCTATGACAACTACACTCTGAGTCTCGCTCCCAAGCAGGGCTCCAACAACTATTTCATGCTCTCGGGCACCTCAATGTCAACTCCCGTGGTTTCGGCCGCAGCGGCAATGCTGCTTCAGCTGCATCCGAACATCTCGCCGGATACGATCAAGCTGCGCCTTATGTCCTCGGCCGATAAGTGGACCGATACATCGGGCAACCCCGACGCCTGACCTACGGCGCCGGCTACCTGAATATCCCCGCTGCTTGCGCAAGCAATCTCGTGGCTACTCAGTACGCCATGAGCCCATTCCTTTCGGTGGACGCCTCCGGCGACGTTTTTGTGAACTATTACGGAAACGTGGAATGGAACCAAGCCATCTGGGGCAAGGACAGCGTTGAGAGCATGCAAGCGATTTGGGGGAAATGGGCGATCTCGGGCTCCTCTTGCGAGCTGTCCGCTCAACACGCCATCTGGGGCAAATGCACCCAGGTCTATGAACCCAACGCCGCCATCTCTTCGGCAGGAGTCGACCTCAGTGCCGGCGGAATCTGGATCCAAGGAGAACATTAAGATGACGAAGACGTTTCTACGGTCCTTGGCCAGGCGCCTTGGACGAATCCTCTGGATCGGAGATTCCGACTAGCAAAGACAAACCGATTCGTGCCCTTCCGAGCGCGGAGCAATGAAGCTCCGCGCTTCTTTGTTATTGGGGGCGGGAGGGTCGAGGGTAAAGGGACGGTAAAGGGTAAAGGGTAATGGCGGGACGCGTGGCCTTGTACGGGTGGGGCACCTTAGAGGACCAGTCGGATAAAACCTCGGACGCGCGCCAGCCTGTGTTTAAACAGAAGAGAAAACTGCGACACTGCAGCTAGAGGGACTTGGCTTAGTCCTTGTCAGCCGTTAACGGCTTAATGATTGCGACGTCAACGACGTCGCTCCAGAGAGTTACGATCTCTCTTAACCATTTCCTTAGCATAGTTACCTCCACGAGCGATAATCGCTCTCGGAAGCAGCTTGCCTACTTAGATTATACGGTTGGCGAGTTCAAAAGGTCAGCCCTTCCTCTGTCCGGTCCCAGTTCACCGCTCACTGTTCACAGTTCCCAGTTTGCCCCAGCAACCTAGAGGTACAACTTAATCATGCCAGTGAATGTCGCAGTGGTGGGTTTGGGCTTTGGGGGCGCGTTCGTGCCCATCTTTCAAAAGCATCCGGGCGTGGGCCGCGTTGGGATCTGTGATTCAGACCCCACTTTGCTGGCACAAGTTGGCGAAAAATTCGATATCCAAGACCGCTTCTCCAATTTGGACGAGGTTCTGGACGACGACCGCTTCGATGCGGTCCACCTGGTAACCCCGGTGCCGGTTCACGTCAAGCAGACTCTTCAAGTGCTCATGGCAGGCAGGCATTGCGCATGCGCGGTGCCGATCGCCTGCGACCTCGATGACATCGATCGAATCATCGAGGCCGAAGAACGGTCGGGCAAGAACTACATGATGATGGAGACCGGGGTTTACAACCGGGAGTTTTTCTATGCCCGCGACCTTTATCAAAAGGGAGTGCTCGGCAACCTCACTTTTTTGCGCGGCTTGTACACCCAGGATTTGGAAGGCGCGTATCCGCGTTATTGGTATTCCACCCCGCCCATGCATTACATCACCCATTGCATGGGGCCGATTTTGGCGATTGCCGAAACTCGAGTCACCCATGTGAGTTGTCTTGGCTCCAGCAAGCTGAGGGCGGATTTAGAGCAACCGGAGGGAACCATCTTCCCCATCCAAACCGGCATCTTCCGGCTTGCGAAAGATAACCTGGCCGCCGAAGTGACCCGCGCCTGGTTCCAAATCGGCCGTGCCTGCACCGAGTCGTTCAGCATTTATGGAGACAAGGCCGGTTTCGAATGGCAGCAGCTTGAATCGGACGAGCCGGTGGTCTTTACTTTGGAGCCGGTCCAGCCGGAGCGCCGTTGGCGTGACGCGATCCCCGAGCGAGTGACCTTGCCCTACCGGCCGGACCTGCTGCCACCTGAACTCGCCGAGTTCGCGGAGGGCGGCCACGGCGGATCCCACCCTCATTTGGTAAATGAGTTTATCAACAGCATTCTGGAAGGCAGGCCCTCGGCCATCAACTCGCGCGTAGCCGCCACCTACACAGCTCCCGGAGTCTGTGCGAATCTATCCTCCTTGGAGGACGGCGCGATGGTTCAAGTCCCGGACTATGGTGTTTTCTCGCAATAAAGTTAGCTCGATAATCCGGTCCGACACTTGATGCTGCAGTTCCCGGGAGCTACTGGACATGCTTCTTCCTCAATTGGCACTGTCCGCGAATCCGCTCTCAAATTGCATAATGTAACACTCTTCAGGAGGATTTATGTCAAAGACAACAATTGCTGTTTCCCTCGGCGTCGTTTTCGCCGCCTCATTTCTATGCGGTTGCAGCCATACGGATGCCAATGGCACGACCGTTTCAACGAGTCCTACGGGAATGACCGTTACGGACAAGAACGGAAACACGGCCACGATGTCCGGCAATGGCAAAGACATTACGGTGCAGTCCAAGGACGGAACCGCGACTATGCACGCGGACGCGAACGGCTACACGGCAACCAACTCCAAGGGAGAAACCGTGAATGTTGGAGGCGGGGTCACCGAACAAGACCTGGGCGCCCGATTCTATCCCGGTAGCGTCGAGGTCCCTAACGGCGGCATGAAGGCGACGACCGCACAGGGAAATGAGGCGTTATCGGTTCGCACAACCACGGACGACCCTTCAAAAGTCGCAGCCTTCTATACCGACAAGTTTGGCAAGCCCGACTCGAACCTTACGACCAGCGACCTGACCATGGTGACCTGGAAAGCAGGAAAGGATGCGAAAGTTTTACAGGTCAGCAAGGGTGACACTGCGGGAAGTTACAAGATCACACTGACGGTGACGTCCGGCACCAAGTAACTCGCTGCCCTCAGCCGTTGACGAATGCCATGGAAGCTGCCGGATAACGCTCGCCTTCCGCAGGCTTTGCCTCATCGAGGGCGACGAGGTCGTCCGAGGTGAGCACCACGTTGGAGGCCGACGCGTTTTCTTCCAGATAGCGCTGGCGTTTGGTTCCCGGGATCGGCAAAATTTGCGGCTCTTGCATGAGCACCCATGCGAGGGCTACCTGCCCTGGCGAAACGCCCCGCTCTCGAGCGATTCGCTCGACAATCTCCACTATTTGAAGGTTCTTGATCAGGTTCTCGCCCTGGAACCGCGGGTTGGTTCTTCGCCAATCGTCTTCCGGCAGATCTTCAGGCTTCTTGATATTGCCGGTTAGGAAGCCGCGGCCCAGCGGTGAATAGGGAACAAAGGCGATTCCAAGCTCCTCGGTGAGGGGAATGACGTCCTCTTCGAAATCTCGGGTCCAGAGTGAGAACTCGCTCTGCACGGCGGCAATCGGATGCACCTTCTGGGCGCGTTTGATAGTCTCAGCCGATGCTTCACTGAGGCCGATGTTTTTGACTTTGCCTTCCTTCACAAACTCGGCCATTGCGCCAACGGTTTCTTCGATGGGCACCTTGGGATCCACTCGGTGCAGATAGTAAAGGTCGACGTGATCGACCTGCAACCTTTGCAGCGAAAGCTCAATGCTTTTTCGGGCATAGGCAGGCGTTCCGTCGACGATCCAAGGGGCGTTTTTCTCGACCTGGTCTTGGTGCGATGTGAGCTTGCGGTCATACACGTTGCCGAACTTCGTGGCTAGAAATACCTGGTCGCGCTTGCCTTTCAACGCGGTTGAGAGCAGCTTCTCATTGTCCCCCGCGCCATACAAGTCGGCGGTGTCCCAATGGTTCACCCCTATCTCCAAGGATCGGGCGAGGACGCGCAGCGATTCCTCATCGTTTGGGGCGCCGTACGCCCAAGACATGCCCATGCAGCCGAGGCCTATTTCGCCGACCTCCACGCCGCCAATTGTTCGTGTATGCATGGCCTATTCTACTTCGCTACTTGTAGCTCACCGGAGTCCACATAACACGTTCCCTTCCAAGCCGTATTACCCGCGTTAAACTGCACACCCATCGAGTAGAGGGGCGATGCATTTGACGGAACCGTTACCGTGATCGTGTTCCACGAGCCGAGCGTAAGGCTGGTCGTTGCAACCCACGAGCCGGTCCAAGTCCAGTTGCCGGCGCCGTTTTGCAGCACAAACGGCTGGATGGAAGGCAGTTGGCAGCCCACGGGCAGCCAGACGTGGAAAGTCACCGTCTGGCCGGGCTTTACCGGCGGGGACATGATCTCTGCCATCTGCTCGTCCGGGGTTCCGGTTGCGGTGCAGTTCACCGCGAGACCGTAAACGCCGAGATAGTGTTCGTTGAAAGAGTCCTGAACGGAGGAGATGAATCCGCCGCTCGTCGTCCATCCCTGCGCGCTTCCTTCGAAGTTGTACTGCGCAGGATCGGTTGAAGGCATCTCGGGAGTGACTTCCAGAACGGTACTCGCAGGGCCTGCTCCAGCCGCGTCCCAACCTTCGATTTTGAAATAGTAGTGAGTGCCGTTTGTGAGACCGTGCGCCGCAAAGCTGGTTCCTATCCCGGTTCCAACCTGGGTGAAACCGGTGGTAGGGCTCGTGCTCCGAAGCACGAGGTAGTCGGAGGCATTGGCCGCCGCATCCCACTGTAAGAACACCTCGCCGTTCAACGGGTGACCGACCAGTCCTGCGGGCATGGAAGGCAATGGGATCTTGACGCCAACCGGCGGGAGGGTCAAAAGGGTTACGCTTTGGCCGGGCAAACTGACGGCAAACGGGTAGGACTTCACCACCAAGTCAGGCTGCCGTTCAATGGCGTTTGCGGAAGTCAGTTGATAGACTTCAATTGCTCCGTCCCCCTTAAAGTCCTTCACATTCAAGTTCACGGTTGCGGTCGTGGCCACCTTGTTGATCAGCATGATCGTTAGGTATCCGTCCGCCGTACGGGTTGACGCATAGCTCGTGAAGTCGTCGGGAACGCCGCCGGTGTCGCTCACGCTCACATCGCCAAAGCCATGGTATTGGCCGTCGTAGTTGCGATACATTTTCATCGCTTTATAGGTGGGCGTGCTGGGATCGGGAGTGGTCCACCTCGTTGCCATATCCAAGCCGTAGAGCCCAAAGATGCCGTCCACATCGGCTTGGGTGGTTGCGCCGTTGAATGTAGGGTTCGTCACCGAAGTTGTATTCGGTGATCGCGGTTTGGGTTCCGGGGAAATAGGTGTTCACCCAATTTCCTGCATCCTTGGGATAAGATCGATTTTGCTGTTTATCCACGAAGGATCCGTATACGTGGGATCCCAGAGGGACCGAGGGGCCGCGTTGCGAAGCGCCTGCTGGGCGGCGCTGTTTGGGTTGCTGCCGCCGAAGGAGCCGTCCTGGGGATAGTAGTGGAGACTAAAAACGTCCAGCATGCGGCGCTTCTGGGCCGTGCTGAAGGCGCTGAGCTGCTGGAGGAGCCATGCAACATAGTCCATATTCCCGTGAGCTTCGCGGTCCGGATAGCTTGAATAGTTGTGCGCGGCGGCGTATTGCTGATCGTATCCGCTGTAAAGGTATGCGCCCCAACCCCACTCCTCGGGGCCGCAAACGAGCGCAGTAGGGTCCACGGCCTTCACCGCGGTTGCATAGTCTTCGATGTACTTCAGCATGTCGGCCATTTTCACGCCAACCGGATTAACATCGCGATGAGTGGAGTACCAGATACTGGCCTCATTGTCCATCTCGTAGTATTTGAGCCCTCCCTTGGCCGCGGTGCCCCACTTGTCCACCAAATGGTTGAAGAGCCCCGTTTCAAAATCAACTGAGTTGGGAGTGTTGGCGTCGTTCGGGTCATTCCCGGTGATAAAGGGGTATCCGGCAGCGGTGGAAATTCCGTTGCCCGCATCCGCATGCCCGGGGTCTGCCTCGGTTTGCGGGCCGTATTTATCGACCGAAAACGACCACAGCATTGAACGATCCGGACCGAACTTGGCGATCCACGGAATCATCGGCACTGTAAATAGGGTTTGCGCGTTCGCCGCCTTGTCTCCTTGGATGAAGGTGTCCACCCGATAGGCGGGGGTTGCGTCCGCGTCCGCGATGCTTTCAAAGAACCAGTCGTTGTCTCGGTTGTCGCCGTTAAGCTCCCAGTTGTAGCGGCTTTGGTTGTTTCCGCCCATCCTGTTTACGGTTGCGTTCAGGTCCTTAAGCTGAGCCGACGTGGCGAAAGCCACGCCATAGATAAGCGGGTTGATGCTCTTGCGGTTCAGCGTGGCGTCGACTGTGACGTTGTAGGTTTGGGCATGGGAACAGGCAATAGCAGCAAGCGCGCTTGCGATGCAGAAAAGCTTCATGATTGGGTCCCTCGATTTGGCACTTGGTTGACAGATACCAGCTTTAAGCCCTGCATCTTCCTGGGAAAACGCATTGCTTTGACCCTCATCAGGAAGGACGCTCAAAAGCAACCATTCGTTGAGAGCATGAAGAGGCCATCGCAAAAAGTGGCGGGCGTCTTCCAAGGCTCGCGTGTCCGCTTTAGTTGTAACTTACCGAATCGATATAGCAAACGCCCGACCATTTGGTCGTCCCGCTGTTGAACTGAACCCCGAGGCTGTAGAGCGTTGAGGCGTTGGCCGGCACGGTGACCGTTATCGTGTTCCACGTCCCTTCCTTGATATTGGATAAGGCGGTATAGGTTCCTGTCCAGGTCCAGCCACCGGTTGAGTTTTGAAGGACATACGGCTGAATCGAAGTCAATCCGCAACCGGTGGGGATTAGGACATGGAAAGTAACGGTTGCACCCGGTTTCACATCCGGGTTTAAGACGTAGGCGTTTTGGGAGTCGGCCGTGCCGGTGGCGTTGCAGACAACCGCCAAGCCATAGGCGCCCGCGTATTTCGCCCTCAAAGAAGGGCCGATGTTGGTGATGAGGCCGCCGCTGTCAGTCCATCCCTGAGCACTTCCTTCAAAGTTGTATTGCGCCGGATCTTTGGGTGGTACAGCAGGCGCAACCTCCAGGACGTGGCTAGGGGAACTGCTTCCATTCGTGTTCACGCCCTCCACTTCGAACCAGTAGTTCTTGCCATTGGTGAGGCTCTTGACCGCAAAGCTGTTGGCAGTTGTCGTTCCGGCGGCCGAAAAGCCGGTGGTGGCGCTGGTGCTGCTGACAAGCACTTTGTAGCTCGTCGAATTGGCGCTGGTATCCCATTCGAGTACGACTTCGTCCGAGAGTGGCCAAGCGGCCAAGTCGCTAGGAATTCCAGGATAAACAAGCTTGATATTCGAAGGCGGCAGCACTAAGAGCGTGACGCTCTGGCCGGGAAGCGTCACCGGAAAGGTGCTCGCCGTTGTCGTGATATTCGCCTCTTGGTTGATTGCATTCGCCGATGTCAGCTGCCAGACCTGCGCGGTGCCATTGCCCGTGAAGTCCTTAACGGTCAAGTTGACCGTCGCCGTCGTCGCGATCTTGTTGATCAGCATGATGGTCAGCGAGCCATCAGCGGTGCGGGTGGCGGCATAGCTTGTGAAGTTGTTTGGTTTCACGGTCGCGCCGGTATCGCTTACGCTGACGTCGCCGAATCCGTCGTTCTTGCCGTCATAGTTGCGATACATTTTCATCGCCTTGTAGGTGGGCGTGCTGGGATCGGGCGTGGTCCAGCGGGTCGCGATATTCACGCCATAAAGCCCGAGGATCCCGTCCACATCCGCTTGAGCGGTTGCTCCATTGATGTAGGGCTCGTCCCCCCAGTTGTATTCGGTGAGGCCGATTTGCGTGCCCGGGTAGTAGGTGTTGACCCACTCTTGCATGCGGGGGATAAGATCCACGTCCGTGGCGATCCAAGATTGGTCCGTGTAGGTTGGGTCCCAAAGAGCTCTCGTCGAAGCATTCCGAATCGCCTGCTGGGCGGCGCTGTTGGGGTCCGTCGATCCGAGGTACGAACCATCTTGCGGATAGAAGTGCAGAGTGAAAACATCCAGGAGTCTCTTGCCGGCCGTCGTGCTCGCCGCGTTCATCTGCTGCAGCAAGTAAGCCACGTAATCCATGCCACCGTGGGCTGCCTGGTCCGGATAGCCTGTGAAGTTGTGAGCAGGGCCCCACTGCTGGTCGTAGCCGCTGTAGAAATATCCGCTCCATCCCCATTCTTCCGGGCCCGTGACAAGCGCGGTTGGATCGGCAGTTTTAACTGCGGTCGCGTAATTCACCATGTCGGTCGCGATCTCGTCCATCTTCGGGCCAACCGGGTGGACATCACGATGGGTCGAATACCAAATGCTGGGCTCGTTATCCATCTCGTAATACTTCATGCCGCCGTTGGCGGCGGTTCCCCACTTGCCCACCAAGTGGTTGAACAGGCCGGTTTCAAAGTCCACCGAGTTGGGAGTGCTCGCGTCATTCGCGTTGTTGCCGGTGATGAACGGATTCCCAGTAGCAGTGGAGATGCCGTTTCCTGCGTCCGGGTAGCTTGTGTCCCAACCGGTTTGGGGTCCGTATTTGTCGATGGAGAACGACCACAGGTTCGCGCGGTTTGCTCCCAACTTGGCGATCCAGGGAATCATGGGGACGGTGAACAGGGTTTGCGCGTTGGCCGCTTTGTTATCTTGAATAAAGCTATCCACCCGATAAGCGGCAGTTGGATTATCATCGCCAATGCTCTCAAAGAACCAATCGAAAGCCCGGTTATCTGCGTTAAGTTCCCAGTTGTAGCGGGACGTTTCGTCTCCACCCATGCGGTTGGCAGGTGAGTTCAAGTCTTGAAGCTGCGACGTGCTGGCGTACGCGACACCATAGATGAGGGGGCTGATGGTCTTCTTGTTCAGCGTGGCATCAACCGTGATGTTGTAAGTTTGAGCTTGCAAGGCTGATGAAGCGGCGAGTGTGCCGGCGATCAAAAAAAGCTTTTTCATAGGTCCATCCCGATTGGCCCTTACGCAGGGGCTACCAGTTTACAGCAATGCGTTAGACCAAACAAATGGTGGATTGCTGATTACCCAGCAGAAGAAACAAAGCAGCAGCTCTGCGTAAATAATATCCAGGATTACGGCTCTTTCTGCAGGTGAAAGGCCCATTGGCTGATTATACGGTCTCGCGTTCGCTCTTCCTAAAACATGGTCTGTTCCAGGAACTCGTTCCGGAACTTGCCTGCGGGGTCAAACTCTTCGGCCAATGCTATAAAATTCTGCACTCGAGGATACAGAGATCGAATCCGGTCCGGCGGCGAAATAAACAGCTTCCCCCAATGCGGCCTGCCATGAAATGGGGCAAACGCCTCGTCGATCGCCGGAAGCAGCGCTTCCACTTCAGGCCACATGGATTTCCAGGTGAAATGCACGCCGACGCAAGGTTGTTTGTAGCACGGGCTCATCCAGAGATCGTCTTCGGCAATCGCGCGGATCTCCGAAATATGGATCAACGGCGCGATCCGCTCACGCATCTTATCGACCGCGCAGAGCGCGTCATAGATGTGCTCCAGGGGAACCAGATATTCGGTTTGCAATTCGTCGCCGCTGCTCGGCGTGAAATCCATTCGAAAGTGCGGCATCCGCTCATACCACGGCCCGGGGACGCCCAACTGGTCCGTGCAGTTCACGGGCGATGCGCCGGGAATCGGGTGGAGTTTTTGGGTTGCACGTCTTGCGCCGTGGATCTCCGGCGGAAAAGCCGACCCTGCCACGTTCTTCACCCAGACTTGCTCAAAAGCAGGCTCCTGCCAAGTAGTGAACAAACTGACGCTGTAGCCGAGCGACATCACCTCTTCGAAGCGGGTTTCCAACGCCGCCAAAGGCAGCCCCTCGTAGACCACCTGGCTCATCAGGAACGTCGGTTTTACGTCCAACGTCACGTTCGAGACAACGCCCAAGGCGCCCAGATTTACAACGGCTCCGTTGAACCGGTCCCCGTCCTTTGCGCGGCTGAGCGAAACTATTTCTCCGTCCCCTTTCACGATTTCCAGGGCAGAAACCGCCGTCGCCAGGTTGCCGTTCTTGAGGCCTGACCCGTGAGTGGCAGTAGCGCAAGCGCCGGCCACGGAAATATGGGGCAAGGAGGCCAAGTTATGCAAGGCAAAGCCCGCTTCGTCCAACTGCCTACAGAACCTACCATACGGCATCCCCGCTCCAACCGTAACCGTTTGCGCTTCTTCGTCAATCGCTAGCCCACCGGTCAGGTTCTCGGTGGAAATGTGGTCCGCGTTTGTATCCGCGATGAGGTTGAAGGAATGCCGGGTGCCTAAAGCTCTGCATTTGCTCAACCTGGCAACCAATTCCTGAAGTTCCGCCACCGATTCCGGCGCGTAGACGCGTTCCGCGCCATAGATTTGGTTTCCCGCCCAGTTATGCATGAGGTGTTTCATTGAACCCCAAGTTGCATTCTGCACACTCCAAGCCGCACACTAGACCCGTGCTCCCTCTTCCGCATTGTCTCTTTTCAGCCGCTCTGCTTAGCCTTGCCTGCTCCACCTTGGCGCTTCCAAAATATGCGCCAAAGCGACCCAAGGAGACTGGCTGCTCGGCGATAGCCGGGCAAGAGCGGAAGTTTTTGAATCAGCCCATGGAATCGTACTTTCCAATGGCCTCGTTTCCCGAGAGTTCCAACTGAAGGCGAACGCGGCAACCATTGCAATCGACGATCTCATGAATGGCCAATCTCTCTTGCGTGCGGTCGGACCGGAGGCAACTATCGAGGTCGACGGCAAGAAGATCGCAGTCGGAGGCCTGACCGGCCAGCCCGACCGGGCCTTTATGCTGGAATCCTGGCTCGACAAGCTCCAGCCGATCCCGGACTCGCTCGCTTTCGAAGGCTACGATGTGGGGACGCCGCAGGTCAAGATTCCTTGGGTTAAAACGCGGCACCATGTGGAAGAGCCCTGGCCGCCAAAAGGCAAGTCACTGACCCTGCGTTTTGGAAACAGCCAAGTTGAGGTCGATGTCATCTACGACCTTTATGACGGCATTCCGCTTTTCGGCAAGCAGTTGCGGGTCAAAAACGTCGGTCAAACCGCCTTCCATTTGACCGGCTTCCAGACCGAGAGCCTCGCGATGGTCGAGGCAGATTCGGACAGCGACCAGGGAGTTTGGCGGCAGCCACCGGTTACGGTTGCTACGGATTACACTTTCGCCGGGCAGGCGGACCGGCCGGATTTCCGGCCAGTGAGGTGGGAGCGTGATCCCGGCTACACGAGCCAGGTGAACTATGAACTTCTGAACCCATGCCAACTCGTGGTTCAGTGCCCGCTTGGTCCGGACGCGATTCTTGCTCCCAACGACACTTTCGAGACGTTTCGCACCTTCATGCTCATTCACGACACCGAAGACCGCGAGCGCCAGGGCCTCGCCATCCGGCACATGTATCGCCTCCTCGCCCCGTGGACCTCAGAAAGCCCGATCATGCTGCACCTCACGTCCACCGAGCCGGCAGCGGTCAAACGGGCCATCGATCAAGCCGCTGACGTCGGCTTTGAAATGGTGATCTTCTCCTTTGGAAGCGGCTTGGACATGGAAGACGTCAGCGCCGCCAACCTCAAGAAATACAAGGACTACGCGGATTATGCCCACAGCAAAGGCATCCAAATCGGCGGTTATTCGCTGCTCGCCAGCAGAAGCATCGACCCCGAGGACGATGTCATCGACCCCAAAACCGGTAAGCCCGGCGGCGCGGTCTTCGGCACATCGCCATGCCTCGGCAGTAAATGGGCGCAAGGTTATTTTGAGCACATCAAGACCTTCCTTCAAACGACCGGATTCAATCTCCTCGAACACGACGGCAGCTACCCGGGCGACGTCTGCGCGGCCACCAACCATCCTGGGCACCGCGGACTTGCGGATTCGCAGTGGAACCAGTTTCAAGTGATCGCGGAGTTCTATCGCTGGTGCCGCAGCCGCGGCATCTACCTTAATGTGCCGGATACCTACTTCCTCACCGGCTCCAACAAAACCGGCATGGGTTACCGCGAAGACAACTGGTCGCTTCCTCGCGAGCAGCAGCACATCCACGCCCGGCAGAACCTTTACGACGGCACCTGGGAGAAGACCCCGAGCATGGGCTGGATGTTCACCCCCCTCGTGGAATACCACGGCGGCGGCGCGGCGGCAACCATCGAGCCCCTAAAGGACCACCTCACCGACTATGCCCTTCACCTGATGAACAACTTCGGCTACGGAGTGCAATCCTGCTACCGCGGATATCAGATCTATGACACAGACGCAACGCGTGATATGGTGAAGAAGTGGGTTTCCTGGTTCAAGGAGCACCGGGAAATTCTGGAGTCGGACGTCATTCACGTGCGAAGAGCCGACGGACGAAATCTGGACGCGGTTCTCCACGTGAATCCGTCGCTGGCAACCAAGGCGATGGCCGTCATTTACAACCCGGTCGACACCCCACTCAAGCAAGAAATCTCGTTCCCGCTTTACTACACCGGGATTCACGGCAAAGCACGCTTGCGCGTAAACGATGGCCCCGAAAAGGAGATTTCCATTCCCGCCGACGGCCGGATCAAGATAAACGAAGAAGTGCCGGGAAAGTCTTGCATTTGGATTGCATTTTCCAACTGAACCCCCGTAGAACAACCTATGCCTATTTGTGGATATGCGGCCCAATCTGCCACTTCGGCCATCGAGCCTTTCAGTTTCAACCGACGTGACGCGCGACCGACCGATGTTTCCATCGAGATCCTCTATTGCGGCGTCTGCCATTCGGACATCCATCAGGCCCGAAACGAATGGGAAAACAGCATCTATCCAATGGTCCCCGGCCACGAAATCATCGGACGCGTGACCGCGGTCGGAAGCGAAGTCAGCAAGTTCAAAGAGGGAGACATGGTGGGGGTCGGCTGCATGGTCGATTCCTGCCAAAGCTGTTCCGCGTGCGCGGCCGGCTTGGAGCAATACTGCGAGAACGGCGCGACCTGGACCTATAACGACGTTGACCGGCACGACAAACTGCCGACTTACGGCGGCTACTCGGAGCGCATTGTGGTCTCGGAGAAGTTCGTGGTGAACGTGCCGTCCAACCTGGATCCGAAGTCCGCGGCTCCCCTGCTCTGCGCGGGCATTACCACCTATTCCCCGCTGAAGCACTGGAAGATCGGGCCGGGAATGAAGGTTGCGGTTGCCGGCCTCGGCGGCCTCGGCCACATGGGGATCAAGTTCGCAAAGGCATTCGGCGCGGACGTTTCCCTGTTCACCCGCACTCCCGACAAAGCGCCGGAAGCGAAGCGCTTGGGGGCCGACCATGTCGTGCTCTCCACGGACCCGGAACAAATGAAAGCGGTCGAGGGTCATTTCGACTTCATTCTCGACACGATTCCCACCAAGCACGACCTCACGCCTTACCTGGCTACCTTAAAGCGAGAGGCGACTCTGTGCCTGGTCGGCATTATCGAGCCGATTGAACCCGCTATCCACAGCATTGCCCTTATCAAGGGCTGGAAGAACCTCTCCGGCTCGGCCATCGGCGGCATAGGAGAGACCCAGGAGATGCTGGATTTCTGCGCCGAAAAAGGGGTTGCTTGCGACGTGGAGATGATCGACATCGACTATATCAACACCGCCTATGAGCGGATGCTCAAGAGCGATGTGAAGTACCGGTTCGTGATCGATATCGAGTCTCTGCGCAGTAAGTCCGGTTCTTAATCGGTAACCTTCAACCCTACTGCCCTCGCCAGATGCCCGGCCAGATCCATAAGCTGCTCCGGGCTGATCGTCGCTCCTTTTAGCCCTTCCACGTACCGGATCTCGGCGACCTCGGAACTCCTCAGATCCAGCGAGGTCACCGAGCACTGCCGGAACTCCGCCCCCGCCAGATCGCATTTTTCAAAAGAGACATCGGTAAAGGAGGTTCCCTGAAAATCCGCCGCCTTCAGCAAACAGTTCTTGAAAACAACGGACTTCAACTTGCCGAACCTCAGCCCCACCATGTCCATCTTGCATCCATCGAACAGCATGTCCTCGATCAACGCCTCGCCTGCCTGCCAACCCGTCATGCGGCAACTCTTGAACTCCACACGCTGAAAAGTCGAGGATGGCGTCAGCAAGCCGGACATCTCGGAATCCTCGGCTACCACGTTCGCGAACTGGGACGATTCCAGCTCCGCATTCAGAAAGGAGCCCTTCGAGATCCGTGTGTGCTCAATCAAGAGGCCCTTTATGACCGTCTCGTCCCATTCCAAGCCCCTAAGCAGCATGCCTCGTAGCACCGCACTCTCGAACAATTCAGAAGCCAACACGGTCTTCTCGGAAAGATCCTTCAAATTGAGGCTTTAGCAAGATAGCAGAACTCTACCCGCGCAGTTTGCAGGTGCGTTTCCTTCGGCAATAACGTAACGATATCAAATGTCTAAACAATCTAGCATCTGGCTTCTCGCGCTGCTGACCCTGGTCCTAATCGCGCCAACTGGCTGTAAAGTGGGGGCTAACGAGGTCGTGACCAAGGAAAAATCGGTTTCCGATACCACTTTGCCTTCCGGCTGGAAACGAGTGGAGACGGTAGGGGACAAGATTTCAATCGGTTGCCCTCCAGGTTGGAACGGTATGGACCTAACCGGCGCCGACATAAACTCGATCAAAGACAACTCAGGGGAGGACAAAGACACGAAAGCGCTGATCGAGCAGGCTGCATTAAACAAGCAGATAAAGCTTATTGCGCTCCACCCGGCGGAGAAGAGCGGGTTTCGCCCCAACGTCAACGTTCTCAAAATCGATGGCGCAGGGGATGCTACGCTCGACCAGGCACTCCAGGCCAACGTCGACCAGCTCAAGGGCGATGCCCTTGGCACGCCGGCCAGTTCAAAGGTGACCGTCGACGGCAATGACGCTTACCTCGTCAAATGGAAGAAATCCTCGGTCATGGGTGATCTGGATATTCAGAGCTATCTTTTCCTCAAGGACGGATCGGAAGTCATTGTGACGTTCACGGATACCGCCGGCTCTCCCACCATAAAGCAATTTGACGACATGATCAAGACCTTTCACGTTGGCTAGGCTCGTTTAAACGAGTCGGACACCAGCCAGCCGCAGATGGCGCCGATGTATGCCAAGTTCCCGCCCCAGGCGAGAACTTGGAACCAGTCCAGGCCGGGCCGAGTTCCATGCCACGACCACTGGGCGGCGATTGCCGCCAGGCAGACGATCCCCGCAACGGCGCCTACCAGCCTCGTGGTCGAGAAGTTGAAGGCCTTCTGCGAGAGTCCCAGCAGCACGTAAAGCAAAGCCGCCGCCCAGAAATTCACGATGGCCACCGTCCCCAACGCCATCGCGGGCGAGATTTTGCCGAGCGACGTGGTCGAGACCGATGAGAACCGGTCCAGCAACCCGCCAAGGCATAGTGAAACCCCCGCCGCAACTCCGTTGATAAACAACATGACCATGAGTCCCGGCGTCCAGGAAGAAATCAGCCCCAGCCCTGGAAAGCCGGGCTTTCCCTGCTCAGCGTGATATAGGCGCAGCAGCAGATGGAAACCGCGAACCCCAAAAATAAAACCGACCATTGGGTTGCGGAAACCGGTTGCCCCGCTACTTCGCCGGTTGCAGCGGCGTTTACCAATTCTTCGTACCTTCGCTCGTAGAGCTGGTTTCTTGGGTCGGCTTGGACGGCGCGGGCGTACATGTTGATCGCCTCGTTTCGGTCGCCGCGGGCCCGGGCGATGTCACCGAGAACCACATAGGGGACTGCCTCACGGCGATTCCGGGACAGGATGGAGTAGGCAAGCTGCTCGGCTTCTTCAAACTGGCCTTTGCCAAACAACCGTCTCAGGCGCTCCATGTCCGTGGTTTTTGGCTTCGGATCGGCGGTTGCAGTTGGTTTCTGGCGAGGTTGTGGGCGCGGTTGCGGCGGTTGCGCCCGTGGTTTGGCCGCGTCTCTTGCCCGCGCTTTGACCCGGGCCTCGTCCAGTACCAGCCCGGCGTCGTAGTTCTTGCGCCTTTCCCTGTCGCTCAAGACTTCGTAGGCTTCCACCACGTTGCGCAGCATCTCCGGCGAGCGGGGATCGCTCGAATGATCCGGGTGATACTTCAGGACAAGCTTTCGATAGGCCGAGCGGATCTCGGCCGCGTTGCTGGTTCGGTTGACCCCAAGGAGTTCGTAGTGGTTCTGCGGCATTTGCTAGCCGCCCTGCGCCGCTTTGATCTGAGAGAGGTCCTGCGAGTAGAAGGTGACCACGATGTATCCGACGTATGCGGCGACCGCGAGGAAGCATATGACGCCCAAGTAAATCGCCAGTTGGTAGGCTCGCTGCGCGGATTCCTCTTCGTAGTAGTCGGCCACCTTTTCCAGCATCTCGTCAATGCGGCCGGTGGTTTCGCCAGTCTGGGTCATGTCAAGAACCTGAGGCGTGAAGGCGCCGGTGCGCCGCATCGCTTCGGTGAGCCCCATGCCTTCTTCGAGCCATTTCGAGGACGGGCGGATTTGGCTCCTCAGATAGGAACTGCCGCATGCGTCGGCGGACAGTTCTATCGCCTGAGGCATGGGGACTCCGCCTTTGTACAGCGTCGAGAATGCGCGGGAGAACTTGGCCATCGCCATTTGATGGACGGTGCGGCCGATGGCAGGGACCATGAGCAGGAACTGATCGTAGCCTTCTCTTATCAGCGCGTTGTTTACGCCCACCCTAAAGAACAGGAAGAAGAAGACGATCATGGGCAGGAGAACCACCCAGGTTGCGCCATCGGTGAGGGGTGAGGTGAGACCTCCCGGTTTGCCCGTCATTTCGCGGATGATATAGTTGGCGGCGAAGATGACGATGATCGATGTGGCGATGACCACCTTGGGATACAGGGTGGCTTTTCGGATCACGTTCCGGATCTCGATCTCCTGCTCCACATAGGCGGCCATTTGCAGGAGGGCCTTGTCCAACATTCCGCTTCTCTCTCCGGTGCGGATGAGGCTGAGCATGAGGGGCGTGAAAACGTCCGGGTAGCGCTGCATTCCCACGCTGAGTTCGCGGCCCTCGCGAACGTGGCCGAGGAGTTCGACCACCACCGGCTTGAGCTTGGGGTCCCTTGTTTGCCTCGCCAGGGTGTCCAAGCTGGATACGATGGGCACGCCCGCGCCGATCATGGTTGCGAGCTGCCGGAAGAAGAAGAGCAACTGGCTAAGGGGGACCTGGTAGACGAGCGGACTGACGACCTGGGTCACAAGCGCGGAGCGCGGAGTGGTGGGCGGCGCCACATGGGGCAGGCTTGGTTCCGGCCTTGGCTCTTCCGCGCGAGGGGCTTCGGGTCGGCGCGCTGTGTTGCCGGTAAAGCTTTGGGGAATGGGATCGTTGGCGGAGGCCGCTATCGCAATGTGCTGGACGTTCAATCCGCGTTTTGTCAGCTCGTCCGCAGCGGAACTCAGCGAGCCGCTGAACAAGGTTCCCGTGATCCCTTTTCCGCTCTCGTCGACCACTTTGAATTCGTAAACTGGCATGGGTTATTTATCGGGGTCGATGAGTTGGTCTTGAGAGGCGTTTCCGGTCGAGTTTCCGTTCGATGAGGCGGCGGGCGGGTTGTCCGTATTGGCGATCGCCCCGTACACGTCGTGATACCAAATGTAGTAGATCATGATGGTCACGAAGCCGGTGACGATCAGCAGCGTGGTGCAGCCCACGGTGCTCGTAAATGCCTTGCTTTTGACGGTGCCGGTATCGTATTCGACCCGGCTGACCTGCGAAAGCTTTTCCAGTGCGCCGGGAACGTCGCCCGTCATTTCTCCGGTGGCGACCATCGGCGCGTACTCCTGAGGGAAAAGCTCGGACTTGAAGATCACATCGGACAGCCGGGAGCCTTCGTTCATGATCGCCCCCGCGTTCTTCAGCTTTTTCTGCATGGAAAGGTTGGGCACGGAGTTCTTCGCGAGCTCCCAGGCCTGATTGGGCGGGATGCCGCTTCGGGCGAGGCGGGAAAGCGTCCAACTGAAAATCGTGGAGCCCTCGTCTCTTGCCCGCCGGCCGAGAACCGGCGTCTTCATCGCCACTTCGTGGCGGAACGCTCTCATCTGGCGGCTGGAAAGATAGTGCCTTACCGCCAAGCTTCCCAAAACCAGGGCGAGCATGATCGGACCCCATGGCCAGAGGAAGTAGTGGCCCATGACTTTGAAGACAATGAACATGTCTCCGGCGGTGGGATTTTTGGCGTAGGAGAGGATCGACTGCCGGAACAGGAACATCACGGGAATCGAAAGCATGTTGATGGCGAGAATCCAGACCCACCAGGAGTGAAAGCGCTTGAACTTGTGGGCTTGAAACGCCTGTTCGGAGACGGTGGCTGCGGCGTCGGGAAGAAAGCCGCCACGTTCTCCCGCCCTGATGAGGCCAACCACGTGCTCGGGATACAGATCGGGCCAGAGGGCCATCACGTCGCTGATCGGGCGGCCTTCGGAGGCGGCCATCGCGACCATGCCCAGGGAGTCCCGGAACTTGGGGTCCTTGTAGAGCTGGGACAGTTCGCTGAAGAGCTGCATCGGCCCCACGCCCGCGCGAAGCTGCTCCGCAATTTGGGCAAAAAGGAAATAGATGTCCTTGTCCGAGCTTCGCTTTGTGTAGTGAACCTGCGGCGCGGCGGGCGCGGCGGGAACGTTGATCTGGATCTTGCCCTGGGGCTGGGGGACATTTCGGTAAGACTGAACGGGCGCTTGTGGAATGGGCGCCTGCTGGATGATCTGCTGCGGCCCCTGGTTTCGACGGGCGGCGGCCGAGCCGGGCCCCTCGGCAAGGATCTTGGGGGATTGCAGCCCCTGACTCATGAGCGACTGAAGCGCTTCCGTCGCGTTTTGCGCCTGAATTTGGCCCTGGCGCTGCCTGCCAGATGGGTCAACTGCGGAGTACTGGTAAACGGGCATCGGTCGTTTCTAGGACGGATTGGACCTGCACTTCGGTCGAACTCAATAAGGTTTCGACCTTGCCAAGTCCCACGATGGTGAAGTTGGGGTCTAAATCCAACAACGGTTGAAGAACGAATCGGCGTTCCGGTATGCGGGGGTGGGGAAGGACAAGGGTTTCTCTGCCGCCCATTCGATATACGTATTTCGCGACGCCGTAGGTTAGGAGGTCGAGGTCTATCTCCCGCGGTCCATTACGCTCGGCTTCCGAGCGGCCTAGTTCTCGTTCGATCTGTTTGAGTTTCGTCAGGAGGGGGAGGGGGCCGAGGCAGGTTTCGATGAGAATGGCCGCGTTAAGGAAGCTGGGCTGGTCCTCCACGTACATGGGGGCGGTTTCGTACACCTTGCTGTTTTTTTGGATGGTGGCGAACCGTTGGATTGCTGCGATGCAATTTTGCAGATTGACGGCGCGGTCCCCGAGGTTCGATCCCAAACCAATTGCGGCTTGTGTCATGGCTGGCATGATCCTACCCTTGCCTCGCGCCGGGTAGGCCACTTTGCCCCAGCGTGCCTCGGAGAGAATGACAGCTTTTTGAGAGCGATTTTTAGGGTGTCTTTCATCGTCCGCGACGGTCGGGAGGCGTGTGGACGCTTCGCCCAAAAATGAGAGGAAATGAGAGGAAATGAGAGAGATTTTTTTTCGATGTGTCTTATTTTTCGCGGCTTATGGCTAGTGTCGAGGGCGTCCTCGCGAAACTTCGGAGTGAATCGGAGTAAATCGGAGTGCGTTTTTTGAAACTGAAATTTTCAAAATTGCCCTGAGCGAGGAGAAAGTTGCGTCCTTTGCGTTCGGTCCATTCGATTCTTGGGTTTGACTCATAGTATTGCCTTGGCTCTTGCGCGGCCCATTGAGTTAACAAGAAATAGTAGACAGGCGTGCCCTATTTCGGGGAAAACTCGTGTGATCCTAAAAGCGCAGATGGTCGCCAGCTTTAGGCTGGGCGGACCGAGCAACTTATACACGTCGGACAACTGCATTCCGGGGTTCGGGTTTGATCCTTGCTTGGGATTACCACGGTAGCAAGGTTCGTGATGTAGTCCGGGCTGGTTTGCATTGTTCGGCGAATCCATGGGATCACAACATCCGAGCCACACGCCATCTACGAGTTCGGTCCTCTTCGAAATTGTCTCCCGAATAGGCATACGTTGTAACCGAAGAGCGTCCGCGACGTCGCTCACCAAAGCTAAATGTCTCCACCGTGGATACTCCCGATATCTTCCATTGCTTCCGTCGAAAGGTCCTAGCAAACTCGCAAATTTCTGCTAAGCAGTTGTAGTCGTAACCCCGGGCAGGCGGCTCGGCAATTGAGCTTATCTTTCCGTCGGAGCCAAACTGAAGAGGGTAGTCGAGAGAGTAGCTAGAATCAAATTCGGGAGATGGGATCAACATCATCTCGGTTTCAGGAGGCGCTGATGCCGGGTGGGCGAATAGCAACCTGTCGATAAAGATAAACCTAGATGAATAACCTTCCAGCTTCAGTCTGAAGAACTCCTTCTTGAGGCGCACGGTTTCACGGGATTTGTCTTGGCTGTCTGAAATATACGCAATGAACGCCAGCCTGACTAACGTATCCGTCCTCAGCCCCGACATTGCCGCGACCGCTTCGCTGACCTCGGATGCTGGGGAGCCCCAAATTGGCACCCTTCTCAATAACCCGATACCGACGGAGAGAGTCTTGTCCCTGGCCAAATAGTTCCCGGGGATGTCGTAATAGCCGGCAAGCACTAGTCGAAGTGCTCGCTGGTAGGCTTCCCGCGATAGCACGGAATGGGGGGCCGAGAGGCTCGATCTCAGCTGGCCGGGCAAGAGGTGAAGACCCAAGCCGTCTCCCCTCACAAATCGGAGATCCGCCGGATCAGATAATTGGGGAGTTTTTCCTAACAGCACAGCCAGCAGGTCGATCTTTGAAGCGCTGAAATCGTTTGCGATTGGGTATGCCGGGGAGGGAACATCAGTTTCGTGTTTCCAGCAGTCTCGTAGATATTCTTTGAGAGCAAGCCTTTGGGAAGCAGTTGTAAGCTCAGAAAAAGTCGCGCAGGTCCTGGTTAACCATCTGGACCAGCACGTCGCGCAGCCGAAATTGGTCCCGAGATGCTTTGCGGGGGTGCCATGCACTCTAGAACCTGTTCACCATAGCCCGCCTGGGCCGGGGACAGAAACACTTCTTTCCGGGGCTCACCGCCTTGGATGCCACGGCGAGCGTAGTCCCTAGGCAGGTCGTAGAACCCAGTTCTAACCAATACTTTGACTTTTTCGATCTGTGAACGATCCCAAATGGCGGGCGTCCCAGTTCCTGTCGAAACCCCAACGTAAGCATGCGGGTCTTGTTCGACACCCGTCCCGTCTGCTTTTCGCCTCATCCACCAAAGATTATTGGGGGCCAGTACACCATATTTGCTCCCCTTCGCGCATGCCAGGTACTCAATCTTTGCGCAATCGAATTCCGAGGTCGGGTGATCGGGATGCGCTTCGACGTACCCTTCACATAAGTTCAGATACGCGAGCATCCCGGAGCGCTGACTTGCGAGCGGAAATCGCGATATCTCCTTGATAGCGTCGTTAATGGTGTCAAAATCGCTGTCCGCCCGACTCAAAGACAATTCCATCCTCATAGATGCCGGTGCCCTTACCCCCTCCATGAATTCAATTTCCGTGGCCGCGTAAGTCGTTTGCCACGCAAGGAGAGCAAGGCTTAAGAGTGGCCCCATTATGCTTGCCCACAGTACGACGCACTGCACGGTGCGATTTCATCGGGCGGACAGCTGCAGCCGGGTTGTGCGGGGTCCATACCACAGCAGGACCATAGGTACTTTGAGTTGCCGGGTTCTTCTCCGTTAAACGCCCCATCCCAAAAGAAGCCGGACGGGAGGGCCCCTGCGCAAGACACGCCGCCGCACCGAAAGTTGCTTGGTAGGCTCACGCCGGAGCCTAGTAGGAGTAGCTCTCCGTGCTGCGTAACGGTGCCGCGAGTGCAACGGCCGAGGGGCGGTATAGTCCAGTAGTCGTTCGCATAGCTCTTCGCGGCATTCCAATTGCTACCTGTGAGGCAGGCGTCAGGGTGTGACAGTGACGGCGGGTCCTCAACCCCCGAAGCACCATTGACGTACCAAGCCTCGTAATAAGTTATTGCGTAGGACACCGTATCTTGATGTATTGTCTCGGCCATAAGATACGGACCACCGCCACAAGTTTGCGCACTAGAGGGTTCTATTGGTGAAATCGAGCCGCAGCAGTAAAATTGGTAGACGAAGGTAACTTTTTGTACCAGCCAACCGACGTATGTTTTGGGATTAACATCGAAGTGCCACTCAACTTGGCAGCCGGAAATCGCAATTGTCGGGAGAGTTATAGTTTGGTATTATCCTCCGGCTGACAGCCCAGGGAGCATTCCCGCTTGGGTCTATTTGGGTCATGGGGCTTCGTGCGGCATATCCGTAGGCGCCAAATTTTCCCCAGAACTTATCGACGCCAACCCAGGTAGTGGACAACGGATCGTAGTGCCTGCGGCGCACGTATAAAGCAGCGTGCGTTCTAGCAGTTGCTCGGTATCCCCACGTTCCAACCCATTGGAACATTGGATTGGGCGATGCTTCGGTCGCGGCAATCTGCGTCCCATACGGCGCGTAGCGATAGGTGTTGAGAACGTTCCTGTTCGCATCGGTTGTGGCGATTACGGAGCCAAGCGCATCATGAACATATTCGGTTCGGTTGCCGCTCGCGTCAACCTGATACAGAATCTGGCCGTTGATCGTGTGAAATGTCGTCATGAAATTTGGTCTTCAAACGGCGGAAGGACCACACTGTTAGCCAGAGCCACCAGCCTTTCCTTCGCACTCGGAGGGTCGGTCGAAGTAGCCCTCCTCTACAAGCCTCCTAGCTAGGGCGAGCCCGGATGAATCGAGCCCAGCTCGGTAAGCCACCGGACCTGTATTCGTCGGGTGCAAGCCCTCGCGGGCTTCCAACAGGTTTGTGTTGGGTACGATGCCCAAGAAAAACAGGCGAGCGCCCACGAGCTTGGTCGGTAAGCCCTTGGCAAGTGCGAAAAGGTCGAGCTTGGATGCATCGAAATCCTCACCATCATAGTCGGTGGGTGAAATTGGTCTCTGGGCGCAGACGGCCAGATATCGAAGAAACGCGGCCCTTTCAACGGCCTCGGGCAGTTGCCAGAACTCGGCGATCAGTTTATTGGTTGTATCCATGACGAGCTTCGACGCGTCCGGGTTATAGAGAATCCCTTCCGCGATTTCGGATGGCTGCAGCAAGTCAACGAGAACGTCCACGCCTTTCGCGACCAGTGCCTCGTATTTTGTCATTTTCTGAACCTGCGTGGCACCCGGCCAATCGAAGTGACCCACGTTGACCGCTTTCCTAAACATTGCGATAGAGTCTGGGTCGGCGACCGTTCGAATCCCCCCTCCAAAACCAGTCGTGGGGGGATAGCGCCCAGGGTGAACGCGGACCCCGGGCAGGATGTCGGCGGCCCTCAAATAGACCAGGCTGCCGGAACCACGGTCTTCCGAAACTGTGATCAGGTCCAGCTTGGCAATGTCCCAGGTCCGATCCTCATTCTCTTCATTTTTGTGCTGCCTAGCCGATGATAGAGACTTCGTCAAAAACTCTTGCAGGGAGGATCTTTGCTCCTTGATGGGCCGGGCCAGAAAGTCCCGGAGGAGCCTGTTGGTTTCGGCGATCACCCTCTCAAGACCATCACCGGTTTCGACGGAATACAGAATAGCACGAGGCGACGGCAAGTGCTCTAACTCGGTAAGGCCGTTTTCCGCCGAGCCCAACGGCCCAGAAAGAAGGAGAAAGAGAAGTAAATAGCTCATGATACAGACGCCGTACAGGTAGGCGGTTGCATGCACCCGACCGTATCCTGCGGACAGTTGCAGGGGCTTGGGCTAGTCTTTGACGTGTTTGGGGGCGTGCTGCAGCAACTCCAGGTCGAGGTCAGCGTTGCCGTATCCCCGTTCGCGCTAAAACTGCTATAAGAGGGAGAATACGGTAGGCACCCGGCACATTCACCGGGGCTCGGGCTGCTGAAACTCTTTGGAAGGGCATCGACGAACATCAATTCACCCGTCCTGGACTGAGTTCCGTGCGAGCAGTCTATGTGGTCAATAAATGTCCACTTATCGTTGCAACCGATGCAAAAGCAATTCTTCGTTGTCATCGGAACCCAACTTAGGGGTGTGGCGCAGGAGCACGATTGCATGCTGTTACCAGTTACAGCCGGGTTCAACACTTGTCCGTTGCTCACTTGCCAGGCTTCGTAGTAGGTTATAAGCGCCCCGTTGCAGCTCCCGGCCAGAACGGACTTTACACCGGATCCGCAGCAATAGATGCTGTACTTGTTTGTCACTTTCTGAATAAGCCAGCCCGAAGGAGCCGGATTCTGCGTGGGGACAAGCGCGAACTTCCATTGAACGGAGCAGCTATTGCCGCACCCGTCGCCTTTATAGAAAGACGTTTGCTGGTGGACCCAGCCAAGTCCGTTCGGGTCAATTACGGAGCAGGGCGCCCACCTACGTACGCGAACGCTGACTCAGCCGGCCAAAGCAGATCGATAGAGTTCCATGTCGACTGTTCCCAGCCGTAATGCCTTGACTGGACGTACGCCCCAATGTGGGCTCGGCCCGTCGCTCGATTGGTCTGCCCCCCAATTTGGAAGACAAAATAACCTCACACTTCCTCGTCTGGAGGAATGATGACCAAATCGAAGTTCACTGAAGAGCAGATCGTTCGGATCTTGCAGGAAGCGGCCGCCGGGCACGACACGATCGAGACGATCTGCCGAAAGCACGGCGTGACCTCGCACACCTTCTACATTTGGCGGCGCAAGTATGCCGGCATGCAGAAGGACGACGTCCATCAGCTCAGGGAGCTCGAAAGGGAGAACTCCCAGCTTAAGAAGCTGCTTGCCGAGCGCGATCTCGAGATAGACGCCATAAAGGCGCTGTTCCGAAAAAACGGCATCGCGCTCCTGAACCCGTCGCGGGGGCGAGATTCCTGATGGAGCGTGGAGTGACGGCCCGCCGGGCCTCAAGCATAACTGGGATTTCTACGGCCTCTCTGTACCGGCCCAAGCCACCAGATCGGAATGCGGAGCTCAGGGAGCGCCTCAGGGCCGTTTGGCGGCCAAATATGGGCTACAGAATGGCGCACGCTATCGTAAGCCGCGAGATGTGTCCCCTCAACGAGAAGCGGGTCCACCGCATCTGGAAGCAGGAGCGCCTGGGGCGAATGAAGCGATACCGAAAGAAGCGCACTGGGAGCTCCGTTCCAATTTCGGCTGAGGCGCCAAACAATGTGTGGTGCGTCGATTTTTGCTACGACGCTTGCCTCAACGGAACCAAGCTCAAGGTCCTTGCGATCAAGGACGAGTTCACCAGAGAGTGCCTTGCCTTGGAGGCCGCTACAAGCATAAAATCGCTACGCCTGCAAAGAGTTCTCGAGGGGCTTTTCGAGGCTCGCGGCGCTCCAGGGTTTCTCCGTAGCGACAATGGCCCCGAGTTCATTTCAAGGAGCCTCGCCGTCTTCCTCTCCCTATCGGGAACCGAAAGCAAGTTCATCAAGCCTGGCTCCCCCTGGCAGAATGGATACGCTGAAAGCTTCATCTCGACCCTTCGGAGGGAGTGTCTCGATGTCGAGGTCTTTCACAACCTGGCCGACGCTCAAATCAAGCTTGCGATCTACCGCAGGTTCTACAACGAGCAACGGCCACACTCTTCAATCTGCAACCGCACACCCGCGGAAGCCATGTTAAAATACCAGGAAGTGTGAGTTAGATTTGTCTTCCGGAAAGGGGGCAGACCATTCCCGTTCGCGCTGTACATGTATGTGGAGAGACCCGCCGAGGAAATCGCGGTCGTTATCCGCCCGGCGATGTCGTGGCTAAACGTTGTCATGCTGCCGGACTCGCTGTTCGCTAGCACGTCGTCCCTGCCGTTGTAGGAGTAAGTGTAAGCGTGAGCATTAGTGCCGCAGGTTTGGTCGCTGAGCAGCCGGTATTTGGCGTCAAGCGTGTAAGTCGTTTGAGAGCCGTTCGAATCCGCGATGCCAATCCTGTTCGCCACCGGGTCATAGGTGTAAGTCGTCCACTGGAAGGGCACTCCGGCCGGTGTGGAATCCACGAGCGTGATAATGCGGTCATTGGCATCATAGCCAAAGCCGGTGACCCCGCCTGAGGGATTGGTCCGGGCGACGTTTCGATCGGCCGCGTCCCAAGTTAGGGTCGTGATTGCGCTCGTTTCATCGATATAGGCAGACAGCCGCCCGCCCAGGTCATAGACAACGGTTCTGATGCCGCCATCCGGATCGGTAAGGTTCACTCTTTGCGAGGCGGCATCATATCCATAAGACTGAACCAGCTGCCCAGGGTCGGTCTTGCCGATGAGTCTGCGCAGCGGGTCGAAGGCGTAGGTGGTCAGCCCCGTCGAGTCGGTCATCGTAACCTTGTTCCCGAGAACGTCGTAGCCGTATAACAAGGTCGACCCGTCTCGGTATGTGGTGGTCGTTAGGCGTGAAATTGGGATCGTAAGCGTATGAGGTCGGATCGCCAGAGGGGAAGAGCCGTTTCGTTCTTCTACCACTAGCGTCAAAAGTAAAAGTGGTTCCAAAGCCATCCGCGTTCCACTCACTGAGGGTCTCATCGCGCGGAGAGTAGGTGAAAGAGGCCCTGACGCTGCCGTAGTCCAGTTGCTGGGCTCGCCGGCCGTTTGCGTCGTAAACGTTCGTTAGAATGAACCCGAGCGCATCGATTTCGGCCTGTTGGCGATTGGCCGCGTCGTACACGATGGTGTTGATGCGGCCGTTCGCATCGACCTTCGCGGTCAGGTTGCTAGCAGAGTTGTAAGCAAAACTCGAGCGGTAGCCCAGCGGCGTTTGAACCGCGGAAGTTCGCCCCAACGCGTCGAAAACAGTAGTCGTGAGGTGTCCCAGCGGGTCCTGTCTCGCGATCTGACGCCCTACCGGATCATAAACGCTGGTCCACACTTTCCCAAGGGCGCTCACGAAGGCGATCTTTTGCGAAGCGGCATCGTATACGTTTGTGGTCTGCCTGCCCAGAGCATCGATCGAAGATATTTCGCGGCTGGCCGGATCATAAATGGTGGTCGAAAGATTGCCCAAGGCGTCCACGTAAGTCACCCGTCTGCCCACCTTGTCGTAACCGAACGAGGTCAGGTTCCCGGTTGCGTCCTGGTTCGAGATGGACTGCCCTGCGAGGTCGAAGTTGAACGTCGATAGGTTCCCGAGGGAATCCTTTGAGGCGATCATGCGGTTCGAGTTGGACGCGTAGATCGAGGTGGAAATCGTGCCAAGAGGCGAGATCTGTGCGGTAATGTTGCCCGCGGGATCATAAACCGCGGTCGAAATGAAACTCAGGGCGTCGATGGAGGCCACCTGTTGTCCGGCCGCATCGAAGACGACCGTCGTGATGTCTCCGAGCATCCTCTTCGTCGCGATTTTGCGCGCAAGGCCATCGAAGGTGAAGCTGGTCAGGTTCCCGACAGCATCCTGGTTTGCGATGATGTCGCGGGCGTTGTAGATTGAGGTGGAAATGAACCCGAGGGGATTCTTGGAACTGTTTTGCCGCCCGGAGTTATCGTAGCCAACAGTGGTGATGTTACCGAGGGGATCGGAGGAGGCGACTTTTTGGCACGCGCCGTTATAGACAATCGTGGAGATATTCCCGAGGGCGTCCTGGACTCCCACCTGGCGGCCCATGTTGTCGAAAAGAAAGGTCGTAATATATCCCAACGGATTTTGTTCGTAGACTTTGTTCCCGTACCGGCCATAGCCGTAAGAGGTGCGGTAGCCGAGCGGATTCACGACCACCTGCAGCAGGCACGAGTTGTAGATAAAGGTGGTGAATGCGCCGGTTGGGTCCTGTGTCCAAATCCTGTTGTCGCCTGCATCATATCCGAAGCTGGTTGTGCGCCCAATTGCGTCGGTGCTTGCAATCATCCGCCCAAGCGCGTCATACGCCATGGTCACGATTCCGCCGTCGCTGTTTATCTGGGTTGTCATATTGCCCCAGACATCGTGACCGTAAGTCGTGATCAAGCCCCGCGGGTCCTGCCTGGAGGTCATTTGACCCCAGGCATCGTAGGTCATTGATGTCCGGCGCCCAGCGGGTCAATCGCCACCGTGTTGTTTCGGTGGCTATCGAAGACGAATGCTGAAATCGCGCCGGTTGCATCTTGGTAAGTGGTGAGATTGTAGACCTGGTCGTATTGGAAGCTAGTTAGGAATCCGAGCGCGTCCTGGCTGGTGAGGGGAAGCGAGGTCGTTGGATCGAAAGTTGCGCTAAAAATGACGCCTGCAGGGATTTGCTCGCTTGCGAGGACCGTGTTCGAATATTGAAGCGTCGAAGTGTAGCCTTGTGGCCTCTGGATGGTCGATAGAATCTGCGAGGTAGCGTAGCCGAACGTTGCAATGCCCCCAGCCGGGTTGACCATGGCCTGGGGGCTAGTAGCTCCGTAGGAATACGTCCAAACGGTTGAACCGGCCGTCATTTGCGATACCTGGTTGCTTGAGTTGTATTGGTAGCACGTGATGTAGCCGTTCGGATCCTCAATCCAGTCGATGAGGGTAACGCTGCTTGAGCCAATGGTGTAGCCATACTGAGTCTGGCAGCCGAGCGGCGTTGTAAAGGCGGTCAGGTTGGCGTTTGAATCGTAGGCGAAAGTCCATCGCCTGCCGTCCCAGTCCTCCACGCTCTGTAGCAGGGACACAACGGGTCCCGGCTTGTATGAAAAGGTGACGAGCCTGCCGGCGGGCTCTTGGATACTGGCGAGCAACTGGGCGCTGGCGCCGGACCCATAGGAATATGTATGGGCCGCCCGGTTGGATGGACAATCCCAAGGATACTGTACTTCGCGATACCCGCAACAAGCGCTCCATATTGAATCTGCATTCCGTCCGCGAAATATTCAGTGAACTGCTTAGAAGTCTGATTGTAGGATAGCGTTGTGAAAGTTGGATAGAACTCGAGGGGTGCGTAATTCGCTATGCTTCCCGCCGAGCTCTCCTCATTCCAGTGGACGGTTGTGAAGTCCCCGCGCACTGAGAATATCTGGATGCCACCTAGGGTCGAATAAGTGGTGACATAACCGCGGTAGCTCGCGGAGCGGCCGTAACCAAGCTCCCTATTAATGAGGCCCTGGGCTGAAAAAATAGAAGCCGATATTTAGCGGGAACGCCTTGGCATTTAGCTCGATCTCGGGATCGACCAAGAGATTGCCACCCTCGTCCGGGACTGGCCGGTAGGGGTGGTTTCTAACCGGGTCGGTGGTGATTCCGTACAAAAACTCTGATCCAGGACGCCGAGGAAGCGCGGATGCGCCCTCTTCACCGAAATAATCAGAATACGGGGTAACGGATTTAGACCACATGACTTGGTTCACATATTGAAAATTGCGATGTTCGGAAGGGCCGGCTTATTATGATGGAGCAGCCCGGAAGCGACAAACGTATGGGTTGGAGCGCACGTCCACCCAAAGACCGGGGCCGTCCCCTCCTCAAGGATCGCATAGATTTTGGTGGGCTCTCCATCTGCGGTGGTAAGGGCGTCGCCTCCCTTCAAACCGGAAACGGCTTCGTCAATCCCATCGTACATGATGAGCCGGTGCGCGCCTGAGCAGCGGAGCTCTCCGTGTTCGTGCAGGACACGGAAAATCTTTTCGACGCTGCCGAAGGTGGCAACAACGGTTTCCGTCCCAATCGAGCCGTCCCCGAGAAGCGTAAGCAAAATATCTCCCTTCTGAATTTCTGCAGCCGTCTTGCAGGACCCATCCGCCACAGCTACTCGCTCGTCGCCCACCAAGCACGAGCCCCAGCAATAGGTTTGTGCGCTCAGGTTGGGGTTCGAGGGGCTAGGCAGCGCGCCTTCGCCTCCCGGGGAGCAGCTGCAACTATAGCTTCCACTGCCACATGTGGCGCCCGTCCCCGTGATACCCGCCCCCCCTATAACGCCGTCCGGACCCGAGCCGGCCAGAACAGCGGAGGGTCTAGGCGTGGGGCCGATTTGTGCAGAGGGCGTTGTCGCACCCGTTGAGCAATAAGTGGATGTTACAACCTTTGCCATTGGGTATCTTCCCCGGCAATCGCTGATTGCAATGCCGAAACCGCTATCCCAGCGTAAAACTCCCGTCCCTCTGGCAGCTTACCGACGATGAGGGACAAGTCCCCGGGGGTCACCCCGCCCAGCTGCGCTGGGCTCCGGCCTGTCGCGATCTGACATAGAACGCTCGCACAAGCGATACTTGACGGACAGCCGGGCGTCCGGTAGGTGGCTGTCAAAATTCTATCCTCGCGAATAATAAGCCAAATCTCAACATAAGGGCCTTCCCCCCTCGTTCCGCAATGCCCAAAGTGCGTCGCGCCTTCTAGGGGGCCAAAGTTGCGGCGATTTTGAATATGGTCAGCCGCGATAGCGCTGAACATCTCATTTTTAGCATACAGCACTCTCAGTATAATTGCCAAGGACTTTTTTGACTTTTACTTGGCATTTTTGAGGATGTCCGTAGGGACTCTGAACTTTAAGTTCCCTTTATTCCGCTACTATTCGAAAGATTCGTGATAAAACGTAATGTGGATATACCGGTCCTTTATTGTGTTCATAGCGACTACTGGTTCCTTGCCGATTCGATTCGCTCGTTTAAGCGGGCGGGGCCGGTTTCGGTGTTTGTCAGCCGCTTGGCTTGGGATGGCAGCCCTGGAGATTTCATGAGATGCGCGGAAATCGCAGAGGCTGAGGGCGCCGAGGTGGTTCTTGGCGACTGGTCTGACGAGACCACTCACCGCCGGCACGCTCAACAAGTTTTGCGCGACCGAGGCGTCGGACACTGCCTCATTCCTGACGGGGACGAGATCGTCGAGCCCCGTCTTCTTGAGGCCCTACTGGATATTGGCGAAAAAGATCTTGCGGAAATCGCCAGCGTGTTCATGGATACCTACTGGAAGTCCCCGGAATACGTAATCCGGCCGCGCGAATCCTTGACTCCGGCTCTCATGATCAACCTGCGGAAAGTTCAGCACCATCACATCAGGGAATATCGCGGCGGCCGGCATCTCACCTTGGAACCTGGTTACGGCCTATTGCATCACCTTAGTTACGTAGGTCCTGATGAAAGGATCGTTAGGAAGATACAAACTTGGAGCCATCGAGAAGAACTTGTGCCCAACTGGCTCTCGTGGGTTTACCTTGGGTGGAATGAAGACCGGCGACTTTGCAATCTTCATCCAACCCACCCTCAGGCTTATGGCTTCGCCGAGCGGATTCCAGTTCCGGAGATACTGAGAGGCGTGAGGAGTGACAGCCTCGGGGCATCCGATCCAGCTGTTCCGAACCGCTGGCCAACAGTCTCGGTCGTCATCCCCCTTTTCGGCGGCGAGGGCGACATACAGAATTGTCTCGACAGCTTGGCCCGCTGCGGGGATCTCCTGCATGAGATCATTGTTGTCGACGACGCATCGCCAGACGGGGCCGCTGCTGTTGCGGGCGGCTACGATTCGGTGAAGTTGCTCATAAACGACACCAACGGCGGCTTTGCAAAGGCATGCAACAGGGGCTACGAGGCGAGCACCGGCGAGGTTGTCTTATTTCTCAATTCCGATACGGTGGTGGCCCGCGCCGCCCTTCTACGTTTAGTAGAGAGCTTGATTTCCTCGCCCAACATTGCTGCGGCGGGCCCACTATCGAATAATGCCGGCTACCATCAGCGGACAGGAATTTCCTATACTTCCGAGGAGACCATAGACCTGTTTGCTCAGGACTTTGCGGCAAGGGACGTCGACGATCAAGATGTTGCGCTTCTGGTTGGTTTTTGCCTGGCCGCAAGGCGAACGGCTCTGGAACACGTTAAAGAAGACGGAGCGGTTTTTGACGAGAGGTTCGGCCAGGGTCTGTTCGAGGACAATGATCTTTGTTACCGGCTTATACGGGCCGGCTTCCGGTTGCGACTGTCCAATCGGAGCTTTGTCCACCACGGCGGAAGCCAGAGTCTTGCCCGCATGAACATTAACCCGCAGGTGCTGTTGACGCAGAACATGCACAAATTCCACGACAAATGGAGGGAGGACATTGAATGCGGTTTTGCATCGCATCTCCCCGGGCAGAAGGCCGAGCAGATTCAATTCAACTTTGAAAAAGACCCGGACGCCATACGCAAGCGCATCCGCAGGTTGGCGAGCAAGGCACGCGTGTCATTGACCATGATTGTTCGCGATGAGGAGCGTGTACTCGGTGACTGCCTGGCCTCGGCGCGGGATGCGTTCTGGCAACGGGTCGTTGTCGACACGGGCTCGAAAGACGGGACGGTGAATTTGGCGCGGAGTTACGGATGCGAGGTTTACGAATCCCCCTGGCAGGATAGTTTTTCTCAGGCCCGCAATGTGGCGCTTTCCTACGCAACAGGGGACTGGGTTTTCTGGATGGACGCTGACGATGTACTGCCCCTTACGAGCGCGGAAGCCATCCTGAACGAGGTCTTGAACGCTCCTAGGGAGGTGGTCGGTTTCGTTATACCGGTTCAGTTCGTTGGAGAGGATCGAACGCGTGTGGACCACGTGAAGGTTTTTCGAAACATACGGACGCTCCAATGGGAGCACCGCATCCACGAACAGATCCTTCCGAGTCTTTCCCCGCACGGGCTCGTGGCACGTATTGACGCTGTAGTCATGCATGCCAACTATGACAACACTCCTGAGGGCCAACGCAAGAAGCGCAAGCGAGATTGGCGCCTTCTGCTGCTCGACCTTAAAGAACACCCCAATCATCCTTTTGTCCTGTTTAACTTGGGAATGACCGCCCATTTCACCGGCCGTCATCGGCGTGCAGTAACGTGGCTGAGACAAGGTCTCAACGCCTGCGCCGGCGCAGAAACCCACATACGGAAGGCCTATGCCTTGCTTGCGAGTTCATTGCGGGAACTCGGAGAGACGGACGCAGCTCTTGCAGCCTGCTTTGAGGGCCTGCTAGTAGTGCGTTTGGGTGGATTTCCGGCGGGCCTAGATCGCGGGGCCAGGAGCTTTGCCATGCAGCCAATCGAGCCGGCGGGAGAACCGATTGATCCCGAACTCCATTATCTTGCAGCCGAACTGCTTGCCAAGTCGGCAAGATACGCGGAGTCGAAGCAGCAGTTTCTGCTAATACCCGAAGGCATCGACGGCCATTACTCAAGCGTAGACCTTAACATTATTGGGGCAAAGCGGTTGCACCGGTTAGGCGAGGTTTGCTTAGCCATGAGGGAGCGGGAAGAGGCGGGGGACTGGTGGGGCCGGGCTGTGGAACTCGGCTACGCGGCAAGCGCGGTGAGGCTGTTCCAGCTCTTTTTTGACAGGAGGGATTATTTATCGGCGGGAGAGGCTCTTAACTCGCTTCGGGGAATAGAGGGCGCTTCCGAGTCTTGGGCGGCATTGGGCGCCCAGCTTGCCCAAGCGATGGGGAGTTCACCTGACGCGTTTCTCTACCGGGCCGCGGGGGAAAACCCTTCGTCGGTGGGCCCGGCTCTCGTCCTTGCGAACCGGCTGGTCGAGATTGGCCAGGAGCAAGCCGCTGAGCCCCACGTGAGGTTCTTGGAGGAAATGGGGACACCGGACGGCCCTTACCTACGCGGGTTGATCGCGGTCCGACACAATGACATTTCCGGCGCAGAGAAGTTTATCGACCGGGCTCTGGAGCTTGGACCGGGCCATACGAGGGCAATCGAGCTGAAGGAGAAGCTCTCGAGGTTTAGGCTGGCTTAGGAGTGACGTTTCGGCATTCTGGGAAACTGGGGGACATAGTTTACGGCCTTGCCGCCGTAAGCTCATTTCCCTGCTCCGACCTTTACGTCAATGCAGACGGGCAGCACACGAATGGGGAAATTGCGACTTCTATTCTTGCGCTGCTTCAGGCTCAGCCCTATATTGGAGCTTGCGGCCTTTGGGCGGGGCAACCTTTCGATCATGACCTCGATCGTTTTCGGCTGCAAGGGGTCATGTACTCCCATTTGGCTGATTGCCACTTTCGAGCGCTTGGCCTCCCGCCGCTTCCCCGCGAGCGCCCTTGGATCCATGTGGAGGTTGCGGCCAAGCTGGAGGGCCACGATGTTGCCTTCACTCGCTCAGTGGCTCACAGGGGCGCGGCTGGTTTTTGGCACGAGCTATACAAAGTTTTCGGCCACAGGGCTTTCTTCCTCGGTTCTCAGAACGAGCACCGGGCTTTTGTCCAGGAGGTCGGGCCAGTCCCATATGTTCAAACGCCGAACCTGCTGCGCGCCGCTGAGCTTATTGCAGGCTCGACTCTGCTTGTTGGAAACCAGACCTGCCTATTGGCGATTGCGGAGGGCCTTAAGCATCCGCTGATCCAGGAAGTTCATGACTTCACGCCCAATTGCGTGGTGTACCGAACCGGCTGCTATCCGGTTTGGCATCGGAATCAGATTCCGGGCGTCCTTGATGATATAGCCGTTCGCCGATTTGCTAAGCGAGTTTATTGGAATCGATAGATGCTGTACGATTCCCAGTCAGGATGAAGTCGCCTAGGCGCCAGCTCCCTGGATGGTCGCTTACGGCGAAACGCCGGCCGTTCAGATTTGCATCATGCAGGGCCGTTGCGATAGGTATTTTCACCATTCCGTTGGCCTTCCGTAGTCGCGATCACGACAGCCGAGTGCGTCTTGCACGGGCCGCGCCCGTTTGTTTGGAAAGAATTTGTCTGGGAATCGTGTGATAGTTCGTTACCGCCAACTCATTGCCTCCTGAGGTCGTAATACCCTTCTACGACGAGCCTCCTCGCCAGTGCTTCGTCACCCTTGTTAATGTAGGACTCATATGGTGGCTGCAGCCCGGGCGCCTCCACCTTCGGAAACCTCGCGGGGTTCTCGGCTAGAGACGGCCATTCGGGCTCTCGATACCAGATTGTGGTCATGCTCGGCGGGTTCAGGCGCGGCGGTTCACCCTTCGCGATCGCTATGAAGTCGAACTTGGTGAAATCGAACTCCTCCACGGTGAAGTCGTAATGGCCTGTATCTAACCAGGGCATTAGATCCGAGCCCTCTTCGACTAATTTAAGCAATGCGGCCCGCTGTTCTGAAACTGGGTATCCCGAGAACTCGATCAATGCTTCATTGAGGGCGCCTATCTGGGCCAAACTGGTGCGCGCATCGTAAGCTTCCCGGCGAAAACCGGCCGGGGACGGCATCGCGTAGAGGCTGTCAATTGCGGACCGCTTGACTCGGCGGGCAGGCAGGTCGTAATACCCTAGGGAAACAAGCTTTGCCGCCTTCGCCCACTCCCACGGACCCGGATTGTGGAGCGGCTCGTACGGGAGCCAATGAGCGTGGGAACGGGGGTGGAACCTGCTGGTGACGTCGATCGTTGGCCAGACCGTCGATGGCTGCCACGTGAGTTGAATGGCCCTGCGATCAATGCCCGGCGGAACCCCCTTGGCGATGCATATGAGGTCCAATTTGTAGCAATCGAGTTCGGCGAACCTTCTCTCGTGCGGAGCTGCGTCCTCAGCCAGCAGAATGGGCAACTTACTCTGGCTCTCCAAAATTAGCTGGTGCATCGCCTTCCGCTGGTCCGCTATTGGAATGTGCGAGAAAGCGGTGAGTGCACCGTTGACCTTTGCGAGCTCGGCTCTTGTGTGTGAGTAGGTGAGGCCCTGTTCTCTTGCTGCTCCAGCCTCGTAAATGAATTCCAGGGGCGTGGGCAAGTCGTGGAGAATTGTTAATGCCTTAGTCGGTTCTGGCAGCAGGAGCAGTGCAATTGACGCGAACAGGACCATGGGCTTACGAGGAAACGTCGAGCGTTCCGGTGGTCCCGGTGCACGACTGGTCCTGCTGACCGGACGCCGGAGGAACGCAACACTGGTATTTGTAGGTAGCAGTGGCCTGTGCCTGCCCGCCGCTCCCGTCCCATGTGCCGCAATTGGACGGAAGCACATCGCTACAGTTGACGCAAATCCAAGAACTGGCTTTGGAAGGCGGGGTCGTGGTTAGGTAGAGGGTGCCCGCCATCTTGTATGCGTTGGTTGGCCCTTGGCTGCAAGGCGGGAAGCCGTGGTAGAACCAATGGTCGTCCCAATCGGTGTTCTTGTGGTCGCTCCAGTACTGGATTTCTTTGAGGTTCAGGATCGCCCCGTTGCATTCTGTAAGGGATGGCCAGAGCGCCTTCCCCTTTACGACGATCCATCCCTCGTAATACGCTCCGCAAACTGTTGGCGCCGACGGCCCGACTTTCTGAGGCTTATCGTAGGAACATCCGTTAAGGTTCGCCGGAGTCTTCTGTGGGTCGCAGCATGTTATATCCGTCGTGATTGTGACCTGCTGGATGAGATACCCCGTGAACGTGTCCGGCGAAAAGTTGAAAGTCCAATACAGATCGAAGCCACCGCAGCACCCGCCTGGATAGCTAGGGCCAATTTGCTTTCTCGTGACCGTTGGCTGGAATCCAGTCGGGTCAGACATGAGGACGGCTCTGCCCTGCGCATAGCTATAGGCACCGAAAAGCCGCCATAGGTGGTCTGTCGTGGACCACGAACCCTCCTCGAAACCATAATGCCTCCCCCTCACATAGAAGCCGATGTGTGACCTTCCTGTCACGCGATACCCGCTTGTCCCGTTCCAGAGAAACATAGGCGCGGGCGAACTGCCCGTGCTCGCGATCTGCGTCCCGTAGGGCGCGTAGCGGTAAGTGTTCTGAACGTTCCGGTTCGCATCGGTTGTAGCGATCACGGAGCCAAGCGCATCTTGAACGTATTCGGTCCGGTTGCCGCTCGCGTCAACTTGATAGAGAATCTGGCCGTTGATCGTGTGAAATGTCGTCATGGAATCTGCTTTAGGTAGTCGCTCCCGTCCCAGACAAGAGTGGTCATGACTCCCTCCACCAGTTCGGTGCGCTTCAGGTTGTCTCCCGAATAAGCATACGTCGCAACAGAAGCAAGGTTTTGGCGATTTGTTAATCGGTTCTCGAAATCGTAAGTCATTGTCGTGATCGCAGCCGGGTCCTGAACGAGCGTCATGTTCCCGTTCGCGGTGTAGCAGTTGGATGAGTACCAGTGGTAATCAGTTTCGAGTTATCGGGAGACGCCGCCTCATTCTAGCCACTTGTCACCAGACGGTGCCCGGCTCGGGGACCAAAGCTGCCCAGCGCAGGGAACAATTGTCATGTTCCCGGGTCGCCTCGGGCTCAAGGCGCAAAGAATTGAGCGGATACAAATCGTAATAGCCGGAATTGACCCACCTACTCGCGATAGCAAGGAGGCGCGGGTCCATGCGAATCGAATCAGTCCCAATAAAGCCCCGTGACATGCCGTCGTGCACGTATTCGGTTCGGACTCCGCCGGTCTGTTCGGAGAGGATCTGTCCGCCAATCGTGTGATAATTCGTTACCGCCAACTCCCTCCCTCCCCTGCAGATAGTCCGAGCCATCCCAAACGAGCGTGGTTAAGGCACCATCGACGAGTTCCGTGCGCTTCAAGTTGTCTCCCGAATAAGCATACGTCGCAACGGAAGCCAGGTTTTGGCGATTTGTTAATCGGTTCTCGAAATCGTACGCCGTTGTCGTGATCGAAGCCGGGTCTTGGAGGAGCGTCATGTTTCCGTTCGCGCTGTGGTGTACGTGGAGAGACCCGCCGAGGAAATCGCGGTGGTTATCCGTCCGGCGATGTCGTGCCCAAAGGTCGTCATGCTGCCGGACTCGCTGCTCGTTAACACGTCGTCCCGCCCGAGAGGCTCGCGATCATCGCTGAGGCAGAGGCGGAAATGGACGCTGGATTAGGCATTCCTTTTGAGCAGTGGCGAAAGGACTTGGATGCGAAGCGCGCCGCCTTTCTCGAGAGTCGAAGTTGGGAGCAAAACGGCAGGGTAAATCACGGCTTAGCACCCAATGTTCACCGTAACCAAGCGCCCCACCTCAGAAAGAGAGGCGGAAGCCTCGGAGGAAGATCCCTAAGCTAAGGGCCGTGCTCGTGGGGCGTCAATCTCAACCAATTTGCCGTTGCTCGGCGGGCGGTGGGCCGCCCCAGATCACCATATCCGGATCAAGGTCCAACCCGTTAGGCCAAACGAGGGTTCCGTATTCAACCTTCACGGCCTCAAACAACGATCGATCATCCTTTACTGGCGAATACAGAGGCTCGATAAGGAGGTCGGACAGGTCGCGTTCAACCCCCGTCCCGTCGGTCAGCTTCAGCTTGACCTTCAGACCGGCCAATGGTTCAACGGATTCGATACGCAGCATAGGTTTCTATCCTGATCAATATTCCGAAGAACCGGCTCACCTCAGGCATCTGGAAAGGCTACCGCAAGTAAGATAGCCGCGATGTCGCGACCGTGCCGCTCATCCGGGCCACGCGACACCGCTGACTTCGCAACTGTGAGGGTTTCAGATTGCCTCTGTGGTGTAGATTCTAACTCGGCGCCCATGCTCGTCGTAACCCAACGCCCTATTTTGGAAAGAGAGGCAAAGCTGGCCACGGCGGAGTCCTTCGCCGTGTTCCCCGAGAGGTTTAGCGATCTGCTGAGGCAGGCAGAGGAGTTCGTCGAGCAACTCTGACCCGGGGCCGTCTTGCATCTTCTGAGTTCTGCGTTTTTTTAACGCGAGCCTTCAGCCCGCCGGATTGGTTTTATCGACTCGTTTCCAGGGCTTCTACCAGGGCTCCGTGATTCCGCCTTGCGGCGGAACACTCCACCCTTCGCTATGTTAACTCGGCCCTTTGGGCCTACATCGTGTGTTGCGGCTTTTACCAGGGCTCCGTGATTCCGCCTTGCGGCGGAACACTCCTCCCTTCGCTATGTTAACTCGGCCCTTTGGGCCTTCATCGTGTGTTGCGGCTTTTTACCAGGGCTCCGCTCTCTGACTTCGTCAGATGCGCTCCGCCCTCCTCTGAAAATACGTGACTTGTTGCGCCCCTTCAGGGCTTGGAATTTGGGTGTCGCCCGTTTCCAGGGCTGAAGCCCTTCGCTTTAACGTTAGGGCCCTTCGGGCCCGGGAGAGGCTTTTCCATGCTCGGCTGTGACGCACCTTCACCTTATCCTCGCTTACCTAACTCGGCCCTTCAGGCTACAGGGCTCGTAATTTGGGTGTCGCCCGTTTCCAGGGCTGAAGCCCTTCGCTTTAACGTTAGGACCCTTCGGGCCCGGGAGCGGCTTCATTTTCATGCTCGGCTTTGACGCACCTTCACCTTATCCTTCGCTTACCTAACTCGGCCCTTCTGGCCGGCGGAAACGCGGATAATGCGACCCCTTTTTCGTCGGATGCGCTCCACCCTCCTATGAAAATACGTGACTTGTGGCGCCCCTACAGGGCTTGGAATTTGGGTGTCGCCCGTTTCCAGGGCTGAAGCCCTTCGCTTTAACGTTAGGACCCTTCGGGCCCGGGAGGGGCTTCATTTTCATGCTCGGCTGTGACGCACCTTTAACTTATCCTTGCTTACGTAACTCGGCCCTTCAGGCTACAGGGTTCGTAATTTGGGTGTCGCCCGTTTCCAGGGCTGAAGCCCTTCGCTTTAACGTTAGGGCCCTTCGGGCCCGGGAGAGGCTTTTCCATGCTCGGCTGTGACGCACCTTCACCTTATCCTCGCTTACCTAACTCGGCCTTTCAGGCTACAGGGCTTGTAATTTGGGTGTCGCCCGTTTCCAGGGCTGAAGCCCTTCGCTTTAACGTTAGGACCCTTCGGGCCCGGGAGAGGCTTCATTTTCATGCTCGGCTGTGACGCACCTGCCTTATCCTCGCTTACCTGACTCGGCCTTTCAGGCTACAGGGCTACGAATTTGGGTGTTGCCCGTTTCCAGGGCTGAAGCCCTTCGCTTTAACGTTAGGGCCCTTCGGGCCCGGGAGAGGCTTTTCCATGCTCGGCTGTGACGCACCTTCACCTTATCCTCGCTTACCTAACTCGGCCTTTCTGGCCGGCGGATTTGGTTTGCAAACCCGTTCGCCAGGGTTCCGACCCGCCCTCCTATGAAAATACGTGACTTGTTGCGCCCCTTCAGGGCTTGGAATTTGGGTGTCGCCCGTTTCCAGGGCTGAAGCCCTTCGCTTTAACGTTAGGACCCTTCGGGCCCGGGAGAGGCTTCATTTTCATGCTCGGCTGTGACGCACCTTCACCTTATCCTTCGCTTACCTAACTCGGCCCTTCAGGCTACAGGGCTCGTAATTTGGGTGTCGCCCGTTTCCTCTAGGGAAATGCTCGGCACGTTCTCCGCCCCGGAGGACGCGGCACAGAGCCGAGCGTTAAAAAATTCATAACTTCTTCATAAATGAATCGGGAGGATCTACGTTACTTCGATTCTTTGAATCTGACGCGACCAACCTTCATAAGTCCCCGACCTGACCTGCGAGGACAATTCCGGTTTCGCGTTTTCCGATGATTCATAGTGTCCGACTCGGCAGGGCAGAAAAGAAAGGAGAAAAAACGGATGTCAGTAAGTTCAATCTACGGGTCGGCTCAGACCTACCAGGTCGGGTCGCAAAACACAAACGGATCAAACAATCCCATGCAGATGATGAAGCAGCTTCAATCGGACCTCAGTTCCGGCAATCTGAAGGCTGCCCAGACGGATTACTCCGCAATTCAAAAGCAGATGCAGCAGATGCAACAGAGCAATGGCTTGTCCACCTCGTCGAGCAATGCACCGGCGGGCGCGAGTCAGTTCCAGTCCAACTTCGCTGCATTGGGCAACGCCTTGAATTCGGGCAATCTGAGCAGTGCGCAGTCGGCGATGCAGACACTGCAGCAGTCGATGCCGACGATGAAAGGCCATCACCACCAAACCAGTCAAAGCCAATCGAATGCCAGCACGGACAGCATAGACAGCGCGGAATCGAGCGCGGTCGACTCTCTTGCCGGAGCCACGCTGAACATTAGAGCGTAATTAGCAAACGCCCTACCTCACCCATTAAGGGCCGGCCCCGCCGCCGGCCCCTTTTCACAACTTCTTCATTAGCTTGTTACACACTAGCGAAGACATGGCGGCCGCAGACGATCCCCTCCACGCGTGAGTCTTCTGCTATCCGGCTCGTGTATTTCAGCTCCCAAGCGAGGTCCTCTGGGCCGGCTGCCCATGTGAATTACCAAGCGGGCAAACGCAGAATGAAGATCCTCCTCGTTGAAGATGACCCTGAAATTTCGGCCGCCATACGTGAAGGGTTAGAGGATTGTGGTTACGATGTCGATGTTGTCCGTGACGGGGAGCGGGGCCTGCGAGTGGCTCTAAACCGGCATTACGGCATTATCGTCCTTGACATAATGCTCCCTGGCATGGATGGACTGACTATTTGCTCCCGGCTGAGGGCGGCGCGTAAAACCACACCGATTCTATTGCTTACGGCGAAGGGCCGCGCCAGAGATAAGGTGCTGGGTCTGGAAACCGGGGCCGACGATTATCTTGCGAAGCCGTTCGACTTCGACGAATTGATCGCTCGCGTAAGAGCCCTTACGAGAAGGGACAAGGTTAACAAGTCGTCGCGGACAAGAATACACGACATGGTGGTTGATACGACCGCCAGGACAGTGGCGCGTAATGGGCTGGAAATCATCCTGACCCCGCGCGAGTTTACGCTTCTGGAGGCCCTGGTAACCCGCCAAGGGCAGGTGCTAACGCGGGAAGTCATCCAGCAGTTGGTGTGGGGCGATGAGCTCAGTACCTCAAATATTGTCGACGTCCATATCCGGAACCTTCGCAAGAAACTGGACCGCGGTTTCAAGCGAAAATTGATTGACACGGTTTTTGGGGTGGGCTATACGATCAGGTTCACAGGGGCCGAACCGGAATTAGATGATTAGGACCAAGCTCACAGCCTGGAACTGCCTCGTATTATCGCTAGTGTTGACGGCCACCGGCGTCGCGATATTTCTGACCACGAGGCGGAACCTGTACGCCGGAGTTGACACAGGGCTTGAGGCGCGCGCCCTTTTTATGATCAGACGGGGCCTGCCAGACACTACGAGGGGCTTTCTTCCGCCGCCGATGCCTCCTGCAATGGCGCCCGATGAGGCGATGAAAAACGGCATTGATCCGATGCAGCTTAAAGAGTTCGATGTCCAGAGCAGCATTTTGCGGCCCGTGATTGTCGGCACCGACGGCGTCGATATCATGTTTCCCGGACGCCAGCTTTGGGACAGAGGTGCGTTTCTGCGCGCGTTGCGAGGAACGGCAAGTTTTGGCAACGCTTTCGAAGAAGATGTTCCCATTCGCACGTACACGGTCCCAATTCGGGAGAACGGCAGGCCGACCCTCATCATCCAGCTTGCGAAGTCATTGCAGAACGAGGAAGACGAACTTGCACAACTGGCGAAAACCTTGTACATTGTCTTTCCGTTGGCGGTAGTGGTGATGCTTCTTACAGGAGTAGCCCTGACTCGACTGGCGCTCCGCCCAGTTGCGCAGATTGCGTCCTCCGCAGAAAAGATTGAGGAATCCAGCCTCAGCGGAAGGCTTCCGGTAAACGGAAGGGATGAGTTCGCCTACCTTGCGTCCGTCGTGAATAAGATGTTGGAACGCATCGAGACGGCCTTCAGACGCCAAGAGATCGCTTATGCGAGCCAAATTCAATTCACCTCCGATGCCTCTCACGAACTCAAAACGCCCCTGACCGCCATTCGGGCCAGAGTGGAACTTGGGCTTAAGAAGGAAGCAACTCCAGAGAAATATAGGGAACATTTATGCGCCATCGACCGGGCGTCAAGACTCATGGCGAGCCTTCTCAACGATCTCCTGACGCTGGCGTACGCCCAGGAGAAGACCCTCCAACTCAACATTGAAAGCGTTGGCGTGAAAAGTTTGGTGGACGACGCGCTTGCTTCAGTGTCGCGCGGCAAGCATAGGATCACATTGGGAATCCCAAACAACCTCGCGGTGGTGGTAGACCGGAACTCCATGGCCCGCGTTCTCATTAATCTAGTGGAGAATGCCATCCGGTACTCCGGAGACAACGCACCCATACAAATAAATGCCCGCCGAATCGGTGATGGCGTCGAGCTTTCCGTAATGGACTCCGGCAAGGGCATCGACGTGGACTATCTACCCTTCATCTTTGATCGGTTCTATCGGATCGAGCGGTCGAGGGATCGCGATTCCGGGGGTAGCGGACTTGGCCTAGCCATTGCGAAAGCCATCGTCGAAGCTCATGGAGGCACAATAAGCTTGGTTAGCTCAGTGGGGTTTGGAACCGTTGTCACAGTTTTGCTGCCAAATTCCCAATAGCGAAAGATATTCATTCGATCTTCATGGCTGCCCTCCACCATGAGGAGGGTTCCAAAAGCGAGTTGCCGAGATTCGCGGGGCTCAGCCGGCCGTCCGTCAGTTTCCTGCCGCGACGGCTCGGCGCACAGGATCGGCAAAATACTCTGGGGGCTCGTAATTTGGGTGTCGCCCGTTTCCAGGGCTGAAGCCCTTCGCTTTAACGTTAGGACCCTTCGGGCCCGGGAGGGGCTTCATTTTCATGCTCGGCTGTGACGCACCTTCACCTTATCCTCGCTTACCTAACTCGGGAGATAGGAAGAATCTGCATCATGATGCATGATAAAATGATGCATAATGCAGTTATGAGGACAACTTTTACCGCAACCACGGAGGTTTACGAACAGCTTCGGGAGATGGCGCGGCGGTCGGGAAAGTCGATGAGTTCGATCGTGAACGAGTTGCTTCGCAAGGCCATATGGGACGAGCCGCGCGAACGCCCGACTCGAAAATACCGGGTCCGGGCTAAACCACTTGGTCTGCGCCGGGGGTTGGACCCGGAGAGGCTGTCAACACTTCTTACGGATCTGGAGACGTCCGACTTTGATAATTCCGGACATTAATCTGGTTCTGTATGCGCACGACTCTCGCTCCCCGTTCTTTGACCGCGCCAAGCCGTGGTGGGAGGGCCTGCTGAACGGCGTCGAGTCGGTTGGCCTCCCCTGGGCGGTCGGTCTCGCCTTCATCCGCTTGACAACGCAGGCAAATGTTTACGAGAAGCAAAATACTCCGGAGGAAGCAGTTGAAACCGTGGCCGAGTGGCTGAGGCAGCCTGTCGTTCGCCCCATTTGGCCAGGAGATAACCACCTGAACTTGATGAAAGGCCTCCTAAACGAGGCGCAAGCGGCCGGCAAACTCGTCACGGACGCGCACTTGGCCGCTCTGGCCATCGAATACAACGCGGTACTACACACCCATGATCGGGACTTCCAGAGGTTTTCGGGCATACGCTTGCACGATCCGTTGGGCAGATGAGGCGTTTTTGGGGCCAGCCGTTTCGATGAGAATGGCCGCTCCGACAATCGATGAGCGCTTGCGCGCTTTATGGATGGCCGAATACAGGTTTCCCCCTTTACGGTAAATTCTTCTTATGTCCGATTGGAACGCGGAAGCTGTTCGCCATGCGCTCACGGTGGCTCGAAACCACGGTTTCGCCGAGGTTGAGCTGCAGTCGGAGGGAACTTCTTTTCAGGCCAAGCTTGCTTCGGCGGCGAAGCCTGCCGCTGCCCCTTCGCCGGAGCCGGACGCCGTCGTCCCGGTGGAATCCGCAAAGACAAAGACCCTCACCGCTCCCCTCGTGGGTTATTACAAGCAGTCCATGCTGGTTGAGGGGCAGGAGATTAAGGCCGGGGACATTGTGGCAAGCATTACCGCGCTAGGGCTTGCCAACGAGGTGGAAGCCAGCGTTGCAGGCAAGGTCACCAAGGTTTTGGTTAAGGATGGGGACAGTGTGGAATACGGCCAGGTTCTCGCAGAAGTCGAACTGATGGAGGGGATATGAATACCAAACGTGGACAAACCCTTGTTGCGGCGCTGATTGTGATCGTTATCATCCTGATTCTTCTCGTGGTTTTCCTGAGGCCAACGGGTGGGCAAAGCCCGAGGGCGGACAAGAAGGGATACACGGTTTTGGGGCTGGCGCGGTACAGCGCCTTGGACACCGAATGCAAAAGCGACCTGGACCAAGTTCGGCTTGCCCTCACCACCGCCAAATCTTCCAACGGAGACGACACGTTTCCGGCCACACTAGAAGACCTGCACATCGGCGCGCAGTTTTACAAATGCCCGGTAGGCGGCGAGAGATACATTTATGATCCACAAACCGGCGAGGTTCACTGCCCGCATCCAGGCCACGAGAAGTTTTGATGTTTAAGAAGGTTCTGGTGGCGAATCGGGGCGAAATTGCCTGCCGTGTCATCCGGGGCTGCCGCGAACTGGGTGTGGAGAGCGTTGCGATCTACTCTCAGGCGGACAAAGATAGCCTGCACGTGAAGATCGCCGACCATGCGATTTGCATTGGCGCGGGCAGCAACGCGGACAGCTATTTGAACCTTGGGAACGTGTTGATGGCGGCGGAGATCTCGGGCGCGGAGGCGGTTCACCCGGGTTACGGCTACTTTAGCGAGCGGGCCGGGTTTGCGGAAGCCTTGGAATCTTTGGGGGTGAAGTTCATCGGCCCTCCGGTGAAAGCGATCGAGGCGATGGGGGACAAGGCCAAGGCGAAGGAAGCGGCGATTGCCTCCGGATGTCCGGTGGTGCCCGGGTCCGACGGGCCCGTCTCGAGCGATTTGGACGCACTGAGAGAAGCGGAGAGAATCGGCTACCCGATCCTGCTCAAGGCGGTGGCGGGAGGAGGCGGCCGCGGCATTCGCCGCGTAGATGAGCCGGATCAGCTTCCCCAGGCGTTTAAAATCGCCCAGGCAGAGGCGCAGGCGAGCTTCGGCAACAGCGAACTGATTCTCGAGAAATGCGCAATCGAGCCGCGGACACATCGAGATCCAAGTGCTCGGCGATTCCCACGGGAACATGATCTACCTTGGCGAGCGGGAATGCTCGGTGCAAAACCCTCGGCATCAGAAGCTGGTGGAAGAGGCGCCTTACGCCAACCTGCCGCCGGACGTGCGCAAGCAGATGGGCGAGGCGGCGGTTCGGGTGGCTTGGTCGGTGGGCTACCAAAATGCGGGAACGGTGGAGTTTCTGCTGGACGCGGACAACAAGTTTTACTTCCTGGAGATGAACACCCGGCTTCAGGTGGAGCATCCGGTGACCGAAGAGGTCTGCGGTTTGGATTTGGTCCACCTCATGCTCAAGATCGCGAGCGGGGAGAGTTTGGGGTTGAAGCAGGAAGACATTCGGTATCGGGGACACGCGATCGAGGCGCGAATTACGGCGCAGGATCCGGATAAGGATTTTGCCCCCAGCACCGGGCTCATCAGCGATTGGCGCGCTCCGGGCGGGCGCGGGGTTCGGATCGATACGCATTGCTACGCGGGGTATTCGGTGAGCCCCTATTACGACCCGCTGCTGGCCAAGCTCATTGTTGCGGGCAAGACGCGGCCGGAGGCGGTCAGCCGTTTGCAATCCGCGCTGACCGAGTTCAGCGTTGGCGGGATTCAGACGAACATCCCATTCATGCGCCGGTTGGTTGCCCATCCCGACTACGTGGAGGGCAACGTTACCACCGCTTTTGTGCCGCGCTTCCTCACCGAAGGAGTTTATGCGTAACTCCAGACGGCAGGCGAGGGAAGCGGCGCTTAAATCCCTCTACGAGATGGAGATCGCAGGAACGCGTCTGGACGACGCGGTGCGCGAGATGGCGGCGAACAACGACCTCAGCGAGGAGTTGACTTTGTTCGCGGAGGCCTTGATTCGGGAGGTCTATTTGAACCGGGTTGAGCTCGACGACCGGATCGAAGCGGCGGTGATCGACTACGATTTCGACCGTATTGCCGCGGTTGACCGGAACCTGATCCGGATCGCCGCAGGCGAGTTTTTCTACTTTGCCGATATTCCTCCGGCGGTTTCCATCAACGAGGCGATCGAGCTTGCCAAGAAGTACAGCACTGCGGACAGCGGCCGTTTTGTGAACGGAGTTCTGGGCCGGCTCCTGAAGGAGTCGCCGAAGGCAAACTGGGACCCGGCCGAGCACGTTGCGGAGTTGGAAACGCCGCCCCCGCCCGAGCCTGTGCCGGAACTTGAGACAATCGACGAGAGCACGCCCGAGGGCAAAGAGCTGACCCGTGTTGGCTTGTGGAAGATCCGTTCGGACGGTGACGGGTCCTGAGCGCGCAGATCCTGGACGGCAAGGCGCTTGCCTTGGCCACGCGATTGGCCCTGAAGGAGCGGGTTTCCGGACTTGTGGCTCAGGGGGTTACGCCGCGTTTGGATGTTATCGTCGCCTCCCAGGACCCCGCCAGCCAGGCCTACGTGGCGATGAAGCGCAAATGGTGCGCCTTTGTGGGAATTTTGGGAGAGAGCTTTGATGTTTCCGCCTCCACGACGCAGTTGGACCTTCGCGAGAAAATTGCGGAGCTGAACGGGAATCCTACGGTTCATGGGGTGCTGGTTCAGCACCCGCTGCCTTCTCACCTGGACGAGGACGAGGCGCTGCTGACCCTTGGCGCGGAGAAGGACGTGGACGGCATCACGCCCCAATCGTTGGGGCGCTTGGTCGCCGACTTACCCGGCTTTCGGTGCGCCACGCCTTTGGGGATTATGCGGCTGTTGGAGCACTATGAGATTCCCTTGCAGGGCAAGCGGGCGGTAGTGATTGGGCGAAGCGTGATTTTGGGAAAGCCGGCGGCTTTGATGCTTCTTCAGAAGAATGCGACGGTGACGATTGCGCACTCCAAGACTGAGAACCTGGCGGGTTTGTGCCGCGAAGCGGACCTATTGGTGGCCGCCGTCGGGCGGCCACGGTTGGTGAAGGGCGACTGGATCAAGCCGGGCGCGGTGGTCGTGGACGCGGGCTACAACCGGGTAGAAGGCGAGAAGCAGGACGTGGGCGACGTTGATTTTGAAGGGGCTGCTGAACGGGCGGCGTGGATCACGCCGGTTCCCGGCGGGGTTGGGCCGATGACGGTGGCGTCCTTGCTGAGCAACACGGTGGACGCGGCCGAGGCGAACCTTAAGGGTGAGTGAACTCCAGGTGTCCCAATTCGCACGGATGGACCTACCCAAACTCGGGACGGCTAACTGAATCGTTAGTACAAACCAATATGCTCGCCGTAGTACGCGGCGATGCGGTCCCAGGCCTTGGCTTCGTCCCAATCGGGAACGACCCCACGCCCGGGGTTCGTATTGATCCGGATACGCGGTTCAGGAAAAGCAGTTTGAACCGCAAAATCCGCTTCACAGGCCCAGCCGGTGCGGGGTCTCATCTCCTCGCCCATACGCTTTACAAAGGAGCCTTGGGATTCCACGTATTGGCTTGGATTCATCCGCGTCTCATGAACGGGGGCAACATTGAACCGCTCGCAAAGCGTCCGATAACAGGACGCCAGCAAGTCGGCGTGAATGTTGTCCCGGATGTAATCCGGAGTTTTGATCTGCGGCTTCTCGCCCGCGCGCCACATCTTCATGAGGTAGCTGGGAAGTTTGGGCTCTTCAAAAGTGCCGAACGGGTTCGGCACCACGAATTTGGCGAGCGGGAGATCCGCCTGTTCGGCTTGAGCCTTGACAATCTCGTAGACGGCCCGCTTGGTCGCGCCGTAAATGGAGACCGCGCGCAGGTTGTCCGAGCCCGCGCCCTCACCCGGCTCAAACACGGTTCCCGTGTAGATAACGCCCTTAGCGCCAGCCGCCTTGGCGACCTTGAAGACGTTCGCAATGTTGTGGGTGTCTTGGGCGATTGCCTTGATATAATCGAACTCCGGAGAACGGTAGTTCTCCATAAATGCGCCGTGGCAGCAGATGAGATCAAAGCCTTCTTTTTCGATTGCGGCCACGAAGCGGCCGTCACCAAACCGCGTGTTAAATACAGGCTCGACTTTGTCGAGCAGGTTGTGAACCCTAAGCCCGCGAACGCCCGGATATCGGCTCTTATCCGCCGTGAACGTGCAGGTGACGCCGTGGCCGGCGGCGACGAGTGACTCCGCGAAGTGGTAACCGGTGAAAGAGCTTGCACCAGTGAGAAGGACTTTCACAGCGTGTAACCGCTCGCATGAGTCTCTTTGTTGAAGTCGGCAGCACCTCGGTCCTTCTCAGAAATGACGATCGGTTCAAACGGCAACCCGAGGGAAACGGCAGGATCGTTCCAGCGAATGATCCTCTCGTGGTCGCGCGAGTAAGTTTCGTCGATCGCGTAGATGACCTCCGAGTTGTCTTCCAGAGACAAAAACCCGTGGGCGAAGCCTTTGGGAACAACAATCACTTTCCGGTTCTCGGCGGTCAGCTCCACACAGAAACTATGGAGATAAGTTGGCGAGCCCTCTCTCAAGTCCACCACCACATCCAAGACCGCGCCACGTACGCAGCGCAAGTATTTCACCTCACCTTTTGGTGCGGCCTGGTAGTGCAGCCCGCGCCAAGTGCCTTTCTTGTGGCTCAAGGAGTTGTTGATTTGGCGAACGGTGAACGGCGCGCCGAGCTTTTCCGAAAGGATGTCTTGGTCGAAAAGCCGCGAGAAGAAGCCGCGGTCATCCTCCATCAAAGTCGGAGTCATCACAAGACAACCTTCTAGTGGGCTCTCTTCGAAAGTCATTTCGAACTCGCGAGTTCTCGGTGGCCGATGCGGAGCACTTGCGCCGCCTTCAGGTCGTCAGCGCCGAACATACGCCGGCAGTCAAAAACGGTCTTGCCGACCAGGTCCTTCTTGGGTAAAGCCGAATATTCTCCCCACATAGTGGCGACAATGACGATTTCGCTGTCCGGCAGTTCCTTTTCCCAGTCGCTAATGACGTCGAGGGTTTCCCCCTTGAACTCAGGCTGGGAAGTGAAGTTTTCTGCCGCGATGGGGTCATGCAGCTTCAGGTTGGCGCCTTCCGCTAGCAAGTCCTTGGTGATCGAGATTGAGGCCGACTCGCGGACATCGTCCGTATCCGGCTTGAACGCCAATCCTAGAAGCAAGACTTTTTTCCCCGAAAGCGAACCACAGGCTTGCTTGAGGATCGAGACAACCTGTCGAGGCTGTTCTTCGTTCACATCAAGAATCGCATTGACCATCCTCATCGGCATGCCAAACGATTCGCCCTGGGATCTTAACGCCTGCACATCTTTGGGGAAGCAGCTTCCCCCAAATCCGGGCCCGGGAGTGAGATAGGTGAGAATCTCTGGCTTTGTTCGGCTGCCGTCCGGTGTGAACGGACTCCAGCGTTTGTCCAGCGAAACCCCCGCGAACACCTTCATGTAGTCGATGCCGCCAACGTACGCGGCGAGGTTGGCAAGTTCGTTCGTCGCCGAAATCTGCAGGGCCAGCAGGCAGTTGTTGGCGTACTTGATCATTTCCGCGGTGCGAGTATTGACCTTTAGCTTGTCAACTTGCCAAGGCTCGTAAATCTCCTCAAGCCTCGCAAGGGTCTGGGGGTCTTCATAGCCCAGGACAATGCGGTCGGGGTTGTCGAAATCAAAAATCGCCTTACCCTCGCGCAGGAATTCGGGATTCATGCCGAGTCCAAAGCCTTCGCCGAGCTTTTTGCCGCTTGCCGCTTCTACCTCGTTCTTGACCACGGTATCGGTGGTGCTCGGCAGCACCGTGCTCTTGACGATGAGGCTCAGATACTTGTCCGTTCCCTTGAGATAAGCCCCGATCTGGCGACTCACTTCCACGAGGTATTTGAGATCGATCTTTCCATCAGTGGAAGGCGTGCCAACCGCGACGATGACGGCCTCCGCCGAATCCAACGCCGAAGCCAAATCGGTTGTGGCGGAGAAGTTGCCGGAATCAATGATGCTCGAAAGCAATTCAGGCAGGCCATCCTCGTGGATGGGTGGGATCTTCGCGTTGATTTTGTCGACCTTGGCGGGATCGATGTCCACGCAGGTGATCTTATGCCCCTTACCCGCCAGGCAAGCGCCGCTCACGAGGCCGACGTATCCCGTTCCGACAACTGCGATCTTCATGACTAAGCTTCCTTCTCCTCGTGCAGCAAAAACTCCAGGAACCGGCCGACTCCATCTTCCACAAGAATCGAAGGGCTGTAACCGAGATGCTCCCGCGCCTTCTTAATGATGGGGCATCGGCGGTTCGGGTTGTGGGTCAGGTAGTCGCTGTCGTCCGACTTCGCGAATTTGACTTCGCCGGCATAGCCGTTCAATCTTGCGCCCTGCGAACGGTATATTTCGGCCAAATCCCGAACGCTGATCTCCGGCCCTTCGATTCCGATGTTGAAATAGTCGTACTTGCCGTAGACCAGGCATTTGAAATATCCCGCGATGGCATCCGGCACATAGCAAAACGTTCTCGTCGGCGTTCCCGTCGAGAGGATCTCGATGTCCCGCTTTTCCAGAATGCATTTGGCAAAGTCCGCAGGCACCCGCTGGTCGTCCAACCGCATCCCAGGGCCGTAGTTGTTAAACGGCCGTGCCACCGTGATCGGCATCTTATGCTCCTGAGCAAACAATGAGCACATGGTTTCGCCGAAACGCTTGCTTTCGTCATAGCAAGCCCGTGGCCCCACGCACGCCACGTTGCCTCGGTATTCCTCGTCGGTCGGGATTGCTTCGGGGACGGGGTCGCCGTAAATCTCGCTGCTGGAGAAGAATAGGAATCCGTTCAGATTCTTTTCTAAATAGAAATCCAACAGCCTGCGCAGGCCCCAAATGTTGGCGTCCAGCGTGACGATTGGGAACTGTCGGTAAAAGATGGGCGAGGCAATGGACGCCCCGTGGATGATCAGGTTCGCCTTATCCGCCCCCGGCACCGAGTCAATCGCGTCCTTTGAAATATCGAATGGCAGAGTTTCGACTTTGTTCGGCAACTCCTTCTCCAACCGAACCAGCCAGGAGGGCTTGCCGAACATGAACGTGTCCAGGCCGATAACCTTCTCGATCCCAAGCGTCTCCGCCTGGTGCCCCAGGAAGTTCATGAACGAGAAACCGAGGAAGCCGGCGCAACCGGTGACAAGCACGGTCGAATCTCTAAATTTGGACTTCTCGTCAGGGGTAAGGCGGTTTAAGACATAGTCGAGGTCTTCTCGAAGGATAGGGTTCATATTAAAGTTGGGAGACCTAGCAAATCCAGGGAGCGGTCCCGGCTTCCCACATTGCTTCTAACACTTCTCGGTCACGTTGAGTGTCCATACATTGCCAAAAACCTTGGTGGCGATAGATCATCAGTTCGCCGCTCGCGGCCACTCCCTCAAGGGGTTCACGTTCCAAAACCAGGTCTTCGTCTTCGCAAACGTAGTTTGCAAAGTCCCGCTTAAAAAAGAAAAACCCGCCATTTACCCAGGTGGTCACCAGGTTCGGCTTTTCGGAAAAGTTGACGACTTTATCGCCTTCCAGCACGAAAACGCCAAAGCGCGATGGAGGCGAGACTCCCAACACGGTCCCGATCTTTCCGTGACCCACGTGAAATTCCAGCTCTTTGCCGAGGTCTGCGTCCGTCACTCCGTCCCCGTAGGTAACCGCAAAATGCTTGGAGTCGCCAAGATATCGGTTGACCGCTTTGCCAATGCGGCCGCCGGTCATGGTTTTTTCGCCCGTGAAGGCTACGGTTACTTTCCAGTTCTCCGAATGATGGAAGGAGTGAACTTCACGGCCGTGACTGCCCAAATCGACGGTGAAGTCGCTGTTCATCGCCTCATAGTTGAGAAAATAGGATTTGATCGATTCCGATTTGAACCCTGAGCATACGATAAAGCGTTTGAAGCCGTGCTTGCTGTACTTCTTCATGATGTGCCAGAGCATGGGGTGGTTCCCCACCGGCACCATCGGCTTTGGTCTCAGATCCGTTTCTTCTTTAATGCGCGTGCCCATTCCGCCCGCCAAAATAAACACGGGAACGTCTGCCGGATCCACCTCAACCACAGGTCGAATTACACCGGGGCATGGGTTCAATCCCTCTTCGGAAGGACTGGTTCTGCTCTCTTCGCTCCCAGGCAGACGTCTCTGCAGATGCGCAATGCTCTAAGCGGAGAGTTTGCCGTCAAGCCTGTCCGGGCCCGACTTCACGAGGAGATTAGTTTACGAAGAGCCTGAAAGACTTTTTGCTATTGCCCTTTCGGTTTGTTCGCAAATCGCTCTGGATGGCAATGGCGCTGTGCAGCCCGAGAATAAGGGGCGGCTTTCGGGCGGCGAACCCACAAGACGTTGGACTCTTTAGTTCGCTGCAGCTGCCTGCGACCATCCAGTATCTGCGGGAAGGCCGCCGTAAGATATTGGCCGGCAACCAAAGACTCGTGATTCTGTGGCAGGGCAGACCTTGCGATTACGTGGAGCAGGCCTATCTAGACGCAAACGCGGACGTTGCCGAATGGGTTCGGGAGGGCAAATTCCGCTCGGGGCTCGATCACTTCCTCTTGATTGGCATCAAGGAAGTGCAGGACGGCAAGCGCGATCTCTATGGCGAAAACGCAGTCGCCAAGTTGGTAAGGCGCTACCCCGGCACAGCCAGGCCGGTGAGCAAGGCGCTCTGCTTGTTTGTTCATTTCGACAAGGATTGGCTCGTCGATCCTTACGTTGAGAAGTACATCCAGACGTTGATCGAAATGGGGAGCGACGTGGTGTTCATCAGCGGCACGCTGCTGGAGTCGGAAGCGGAGCGTCTGACTTCAAAATGCCTGGAAGTGCTGGTCAGAAACCCGATCGGCCATGACTTCACTTCTTGGTACGTCGGGCTCAAGAACACTTCGGTTTCTCTCGAAGGCTACGAGACAGTTCTTCTGGTGAACGACAGCGTATATTTCCCGTTTCGCCCCGCGGCCGGAGTGCTTCCCGCAATGGCAAGCCGCGAACTCGATTTCTGGGGGATTTGCGAATCCTATCAGAACGAACGAGGGGCCCGTTATCATTTGCAGAGCTTTTTTCTCGGGCTGTCCCAAAAGGCGGTCAAAGGAGGTCTCCTGACGGAGTTCGTCAAGAAATACGAGACATTCGGCCTTCAGTGCAGGCAGGGATACATTGAAGCTTACGAATACGGCCTCACCGAGACTGCGGAGAAGATTGGATTATCGGTAGGCGCCTATTGCGCACTGCAGAAAGCCTATGACGCAGGCATTGCAGCCGGGCGAAAGCTGCCCCCTCTGACGGGAACCAATCCTTCCATCCACTTATGGCGCGAGCTGCTCTCCACCTGCGAGTGCCCAGCCGTCAAGGTGGGGCTCGTGCGGGACAATCCGGAAGGAGTTTTCGACTGGTCCGATTTGGAAAAGCTTACGACGATTTACGATCTGGACCTTATAAAGAAGCATTTGGCACGGGTACAAGGAAAATAGCCTCCGGTGCCGGTAGTCCGAGCACAGGCGGTTCTTGTTTCGCCCTTTCAGTGCTACGGAGATGTGGAGGGCGTTTCCGTTACCAGGGCTTCGCCCTTCGCTAGTTCTGCCGGCCCTCCGGGCATGGTGCTCCGGCCTGCAGAACATATAGGTCACCTTTAAGAGAACCCATCGGCAAGCCGAAGCATTTCCCCGTCACAGGGGGCAAAGGCCGATTCGGGTTGGTGGCCTCGGCATTTGTTCCAACCCCACCGACATTCTATTGCAGGGACCTGGTTTGGGCACGATCAGGCCGACATTACTGTTAGTGAATCCTGATGGCTGCTAGTGAGACGGTCCGTACCCGAAGTGAAAGAGTTCAGGCGCCTTCCATGCTCGAAGAGTTTCGCGAGCTGTGGAAGTATCGGGAGCTGCTGTCTACCATGGTTCGGCGCGACCTGAAGGTTCGCTACAAGAACTCGCTGATGGGCTTTATGTGGTCGCTCATCAATCCCGCGCTCACCGTTGCAGTGATGTCCTTCGCATTCAGCCGAGTCAGCAATGTAACTGTTCCAAACATGAGCGCTTACCTGTTGGCAGCCTATTTGCCGTTCATGTTTTTCAGCATGGCGCTCATGGACTCGACGGGTTCCGTCTTGGCCAACATCGCGCTCGTCAAGAAGATTTACTTCCCGCGTGAGATCCTGCCCCTAACTGCGGTCATCAGCAACTTCATCCACTTCCTATTTGCCTTGGTGATGTTCTTCGTGTACCTGCTAGTTGTTTGGATCATTCATCCCGGGGAAATTCCCTTCCAATGGACGACGATCTTCCTACCCATCATCCTTGTCATCAACTTCCTCCTGGTGGCAGGCTTGGGTCTCATGCTCAGCGCTTGGAACACCTTTTATGAAGACGTGAAGTACATGGTGGGGCTCGGCACTTCGATGCTGCTCTTCCTTTCTCCGATCATGTGGCCCTCCGAAATCTTTAACTATGAACACCACTGGCAATACGTCGCTGAGTTGATCGTGAACCCCATGACCATCCTGTGCAACTCCTATCGCAGGATGCTCCTAGCGCCGAAACCGTGGACAATAACCCCGGCAGTAAAGAATCCTCATGGCGATATCATCACACCGGCGGTCATCGTCCCATCCTTGCCCATCCAGTGGAAGTACATCGCCTATCTCTTGGCGTTGTCAATTTTCATTTTTCTGCTTGGTTACAAAATATTCAACACGAAAAAGTGGAAGTTCGTGGAGAGGCCCTAACCATGGAAGTGAACGGCGTCGATCAAACCGAAACCGAGAAGCCGCTGGAGGCAACAGCGGGGAAGCCTGGCAAGACGGCCGAATCCAACAAACCTGTGGACAGTACAGCGGCAGAATCACCTGCAAATCTAGAATCCGACGCCCGGAGCACAGAATCTGGGCCCAGCGCCAAGAGCCTCGTCCTCGAAGATGAGGACCGGGGCCAAGAACTCACGTCCAAGAAGAAAACGCAAGCCGAGATCGCCATCTCCGTCAAGAACCTGAAAAAGGACTTCTACATCAGCCATAGCGGCGTCGCAAGTCTGAAATCCCATCTTCTCAAGCTGAACAAACAGGAGCCCATCGAGAGGCTGCAGGTCCTGAAGGGTATCAGTTTCGATGTGCGAAAAGGCGAGTGCGTCGCGGTTGTGGGGCGTAATGGCGCGGGCAAGAGCACACTCCTTTCCCTGCTGTCCCGCATCTATCTTCCAACCACCGGCAGCGTTGAAATCAGGGGGCGGATGGCGCCTCTGCTTGAACTCGGCGGCGGATTCCATCCGGACTTGACCGGCTACGAGAACATCTTTGTGAACGGGATGATTCTGGGCATCTCCCATGACGAGCTGGTCGAAAGAGTCGACGAGATCGTCGAGTTTTCCGAACTCTCCAGCCATATCGACTCTCCCGTTCGAACTTACTCCAGCGGTATGAACGCACGGTTGGGATTCTCAATCGTGGTCCACGTGGATGCGGAAGTGCTCTTGCTCGACGAAGTCCTTGCGGTCGGCGACTACTCGTTTCGAGAAAAGTGCGCAAAGAAGATCGATGCGATGCGGGCCGAGGGAAAGACCATCCTCCTGGTTTCACATAGCGGTTCAGATGTGGAACGGTTGGCCGATCGCGCCATCTGGATTCAAGGCGGCTTAATTCGAGCTGAAGGATCACCCAAGAAAGTGCTTCGGGCCTACACGAAGTCCTCGTCCAGCGAGCTCGTTACGGCCGAAGACAAATACGCGGACGCAAAGTTCGAGTATGTCTACTATGAGGACGACGACGAACCGGAAAAGCCGGCTTCGCCAAAGCCGGCGAACCCAGCCGGCGTCGGTCCCACGGCTCCAGCGACGCTGCCGCTCAAGCTGCCTGAGATTCCGCCCGCGCGAAGTCCTGGCATGCCGGGCGTCCCGATCTTTCAATGGTCTGATCAGGGATTCGGAATCCTCAACATGCCGAGCTCGGACACGGCATCCGGCCCCTTCAACCGCGCAAGCATCAACCTGGGCGCCAAGAACTACCCGTTTGCCCGGGGAGACACGATCGCCAGCTTCAATGCCACCACTTGGGGAAGCGGCGTTCCGAAACCCACCGGGGCCATTGTTTTCTCCAACGCCGAGCCGGGCCCCCAATCGGCGGGGAACCTCGGCGCCAGTTTCTCGATCGGCTTATGCGAAAGCGGCACCGATGCGATCAAGGCCCGCTTTATCATCCGGCACAATGGCGACGTTCTCCTAAGCGGCGCCCCGCTGCCCTCCCGGCGGATTCGGCAGGAGGATTCCTTTTCAAACCGCGCATGTCCGCAGCCCCGAAAGGGACCCCGATTGCCAGCCCAAGCTCCACCCCTTACGTCGACGACACCGGTAACAACCTCTTGTGGCGCTACAACGAATCGTGGCGGCCGGTGCAGGCAGACACGGTGCTCTCGACCAAGCAGGCCGATGGAGTTGTGATTATGCCCGCGCCCTACAGCTTTTTCACGTACGGGGAATCGGCGGACGTGACCCTTGCCATACCTTCGCCCATCGAATGGCCGGGCGCATGGATCAAGGTGAAGTGGACGGAGCGTGTTTCCGCCAAGACCATCACGATTATTCCGGGCGCGGGCAAAGTCGAGGGGCAACCCAATTACAAGCTCGTGAGCGATGCGAACAGCTACCCCGACCTGATGCTCCAGAGCGACGGGATCAACTGGTGGAAGGTTTCCGGCTAATCCTCGCCGGCGAACATCTCGCTCTCGAGCATCAGACAAAGCGTGTGATAGATCGGCAGATGGGATTCTTGGATCTCCGGCGTGTTTGAACCCGGCGCAAGAATGGCGCAGTCGGCCATTTCTTTCAGCTTTCCGCCGTCAGGCCCCGTTAAAGCGACAACCTTTATTCCCAGCGCTCTTGCGACAACGGCCGCGTTCAGAACGTTTTTTGAGTTGCCACTCGTCGTGATGGCAAGCAGCACATCGCCCTCCGCGCCTTGCCCAAGTACTTGCTGCGCAAAGACGAACTCGCCGGAAGTGTCGTTCAAAACCGCGGTGATCAATGCGGCTTCCGAAACCAGAGAAACCGCCCTTATCGTATCTTCGAGACCTTCGGCCAAGCCAGGCCCGAGTTCTGAATTCGCGGCCATGAGCTTGGACTTGAGGGATTCCGGAAGCGGCCGGGGATGGTCGAAAGACTTCAGCAGCTCGCCCACGATGTGAATGGAGTCCGCCGCGCTCCCGCCGTTGCCGCAAACGAGGAGCCTGCCGCTTCTCTGCTGGGACTCGAGAATCAACCGGTAGCCCTGGCCAAGGGAATCTCGAACGTCCGCCAGTTCGGGCCTTCGGTCAATAAGGCGATCAAGGATCTGAGACGTGCGTGTTTTCATGATAGATCGCTCGAATATCCGTCAGTTTATCGGCACGGCCAGAGTTCTTGTTGCAAAAACGGGTTTACGATTCCGATAAATACACTGGGCCTAAAATTCGTGTGGGGGTTAAGAGTCCGAAGGTCATGACACGCCAATCTGAAGAAGTCCAAGCAATAGATCAAGCTGTACTCAGCGAAGCCGCAAAACGTCTCTACGCTCGTCAAGACTCGGAGCACCGGGCGTTAACCGACCGTCTGTTCGCTCTTTTGGCCGTCGTCCTTTGGACGGGAACCATATTCCTCTATGGCATTACCCTTCGCCCCCAGCACGTTGGAGCGTCCGAGGCGCTTGCGGCCGTGCTTGCACTCATGGTCGCGGGCCTTGCTTTCGTCGCTATTCCCGTGGGCTGCAGCATTCGTTATCCGGGCCACAAGATCAACCCGTATTTGGCCGCAGTTTCACTTGCGGTCTGCGTTGTGATGTTCGGAAGAGTCAGCGGGCGCGCGGATTCCGTGATGGCTGCTTTTGTGGTGCTTCCCTTCCTGGCGTTCTATAGGAACATGAAGGCGCTGCTGCTTGGAACCGCCATCATCGTGGGGAATATCGTTGTCGCCACCCTGGACCCGCAGCACCTGTTCGGTGAGCTTTCCGTTCGCTCCGAAGACATCCTGTGGCTGCTCATGCTCGACCTCGTTTTGTACGCTTCGATCAGCCGAATGTCGGTCGGACTTCGAAAAGGCAGCGAGGAACAGGCAAACCTTGAAGCTCTGCAGGAGCAATCCGTTCAGTCCATCGCCATCCGTGACAAGCAATTGGAAGAGTCGGAAATGGTCAAAACGATCATTTTCGAATCGGCGCCCGATGCGGTGATTCGGTTCGATGAGAACCTCCAGATCATCGAGGTCAACCGCGTGACCGAGCAAATGCTCAAGATTTCGCGGACAGAGGCGATCGGCCGGCTCGTCAATGAGTTCATCTTGGACTTTCACGATAGCGGCCGGCAGTCAAGTTCCGAGGCTCAATCGGCCCAGCTCATGGAAAGTTCGGTCCAGCGGTCGGACGGTTCCCAATTTTTTGCGGAAATCTCCACTTCGGAAGTCCTTGGACTCTCCACCCGCCAGTTCTCCATGTACGTAAGGGACATCACCGAGCGCAAAGAGCTCGAGTCGCAAGTAGCCCAGTCACAGAAGCTTCAGAGTATCGGCCAACTTGCCGCGGGAATCGCCCACGAGATCAACACGCCTACGCAGTACGTGGGGGACAACACGCTCTTCCTGCAAGACGCCTTCAAGGACGTGAACGAACTTCTGGCCGCGTATTCGGAGCTGGAGCAGTCCGCATCGGAGGTCCCGGAGCTGGAAGTTTCCCTGCACGAAATCGAGGAAGCGAGGGAGAAGGCGGACATCCTTTTCCTCCAAGACGAAGTGCCCAAAGCGATACGAGAGTCTTTGGATGGCATTGAGCGCATTTCGGTGATCGTTCGAGCGCTCAAGGATTTTTCGCATCCCGGCGTAGAAGGCATGATTGCCTCCGACGTGAACCGCATCGTGGAAAGCACTGCCACGGTCGCCCGTAACGAGTGGAAGTATGTTGCGGATATGGAGTTGAATCTGTCGCCGAGCCTGCCTCCAATCATGTGCATGCCCGGCGAGCTAGGACAGGCCGTGCTCAATCTCATCGTAAATGCGAGCCATGCGATCGCCGATCGCCTCGGTAACAGCGGCGAAAAGGGTCTGATCAAGATCTCGACCTCCCAACAGCGCGGCTACGTTACGGTTACCATCTCCGATAACGGGGGCGGCATTCCTAAAACCGTCCGAGACCGCATTTTTGATCCATTTTTCACCACCAAAGAAGTTGGCAAGGGTACGGGCCAAGGGCTCGCCATTGCTCACAACGTCATCGTTAAGCGCCACAAGGGGCAAATTTGGTTTGAGACCGAAGAAGGCGTGGGCACAAGCTTTATGTTCAGTATCCCGAATGATCTTCCGTGTACAGAGGACGAAGTGGCGGCATGAAGACCATTTTGTTCGTGGACGACGATGCCGCGGTTTTATCGGCGACTCAGCGCAAACTCCGGAGCTTCAAGGATTGGCATTTGATTTTCGCCAACGGCGGACTGGAAGCCATCCAATGTCTGAACTCCAACCACGTGGACGCAGTGGTGACCGACGTTTACATGCCCGGCATGAGCGGCTTGGATCTGCTGAGACATGTCGTGGACGGCCTTTACGGGTTCATTCCCGTGGTGGTGATCACCGGGATGATGGACAAGGACGCCAAACGGCAGGCGCTGGAGATTGGCGCTCAAGACCTGCTTTCCAAGCCGGTGGACATGGAAGACCTTGTCGCCCGGCTCAGAAGCGTTTTGGCGCTCAAGTCCTACCATGACGAAACTTTCCGTCCGCAACGCCGAGTTGGAAGATCTTGTTGCGGCGCGGACCAAGGAGTTGGCTTCGTCCCGGCTGGAACTCGTTGTCCAACTGTCCAAGGCTGCGGAATTGAGGGATCACGAAACCGGAAACCACGTTCTGCGGGTGGCCGCGTTCACCCGGTGCCTGGCCGAAACCATGGGTTTGAGCACCCAAGTGTGTGACGAGCTGTTTCTTGCCGCAACCCTTCACGATATTGGCAAGATCGCCATCCCGGACGCAGTGCTCCGCAAAGAGGGAGCTCTCCATCAGGACGAGCGGAGGGTCATCCAGTCCCATACCGTTATTGGCCACCACATCTTGAGCAACCGCGAGTTCGCCATCACCAGATACTTGCCTAGAGGACTGAACTGGGGAGATCAGCCCCAGCTCATGAAGGTGGCGGCCGAGATCGCTCGTTCCCATCACGAATGGTGGAACGGAACCGGCTATCCGGACAAGCTCAAAGGCGAAGAGATACCTTTGCCGGCGAGAATCGTCGGGGTTGCGGACGTTCTCGACGCTTTGCGTTCCACGCGGCCCTACAAGGCGGCCTACGACTGGGCCACCGCCATGCAGATCATTGCCGAAGTGCGGGGCATTCAGTTCGATCCGGCGGTTCACGACGCCCTGCTGGCGGCCGAAGACGAGTTATATGAATTTGATCAAGATGCGCGAAAGGATGAAATGGCCTGTATTAAGGAGGCGGCATGACACGACTGCTTTTTGTGGATGATGAACCTCATGTTTTGGAAGGACTGCGGCGAATGATGCGCCGCGTCCGGGATCAATGGGATGTACGAACCGCCTCATCCGGATTGGAAGCGCTCGAGATTATGAAAGAGTGGCCCGCCGATGTGGTGGTTTCGGACATGAGAATGCCGCACATGACCGGCGTGGAGCTGCTGACAAAAATAGCCGCCGAGTATCCGGAATCGGTGCGCCTGATCCTTTCCGGGCATACGGACCGAGAGGTCATCATGCAATCCGCCATTGTGGCCCATCAGTTTTTGGCAAAGCCCTGCAACGCGGAAACCATGGTGGATACCCTCCACCGGGCCAATACGGTTCGCGAACTGCTTGGAAACCCTTCGATTCGCGACATCGTCGGCAGAACCATGCAGCTCCCCTGCCTTTCTTCAACTTACGACGAGCTGATGCGCGTTTTGGGCACGGAAGGCGCAACCGTGAAAGACGTGGCGGAAGTGGTGTCCCGCGACCTTGTGCTCACCGCGCGGGTCATGCAGCTTGTGAACTCCTCGTTCTTTGCGAACCACCGGACGATGGACAGCATCGTGGACGCGGTCGGCTATCTCGGCCTTGACGTGGTAAGAGGACTTGTCGCCGCGGTCAAGGCATTCGATGGTTTCGAGGGCATCATTGGCGAGGAAGCGCTGGTGGATCTCTTCCTTCACTGCGTGGAGGTAGGATCGCTTTGCCGCCGTATCGCCATCGAGGAGGGTCTGACCGTTCGAGACCAGGAAGATGCGCTCCTTGCGGGCATGCTCCACGATATCGGCAAGCTCGTGCTCGCTCAGGCGTTCCCAACCTCGTTTGAAGCTATTCTCAGCGAAAAGACCGACTGGTGGCCGGCATCCGAGCCGGAATGCTTCAAGGCGGGGATCTCGCACGACGAGGTGGGCGCCTATCTTTTGGGATTATGGGGTTTTCAGAACCATATCGTCGAGGCGGTGGCGTTCCACGAACGCCCGCGGAAAGCGCCCGTGATGGCGTTCACGCTCACCACCATCCTCCACTACGCCAATGCCAGCGCGAGCGGCAGGTCAGAGGCCATCGATACCAAATACCTGGAGCAAGTTGGCAAGCCACATGCCATTGAACGGTGGACAACCGTTTCCGGGGTGAAGGATGCAGCCTGAATTTGAGAGTTTTATTCGTAGACGATGAGCCCCACGTGCTGGCCGCAATTGCGCGCCACCTTCGGAAGAGTTTTGACCTCGTGACCGCCTGCGGCTCTGCGGACGGAATCAGGCGGCTCGCCGAGGAAGGGCCCTTTGGGGCGGTCGTGGCGGATATGCAGATGCCCGGCATGGACGGCATCGAGTTCCTGAAGTTCGTCCACTCGAACTATCCGGAATCGGCACGCATCATGCTCACCGGCAATGCGGACCAGGCAACCCTTCTCCGCGCGGTCGAGGAGGCGGAAATCGCCAGGTTCCTGAGCAAGCCATGCAGTCCGGAATCGCTGCGCGACGCAATCCTCGAGACGATAGAAAAGCTGAAAGCAGCCTAGGCGCCCCGCCCCGCCGGTTAAACTCCGGCATCGGCTTCGATTAAAGAGGATTCGGAATTCGCCCCGGCTCCGTACGGCTTACGCACGCTTCGCCAGCCCTTGAGCCTCAAGGCATATCGCTCCACCCCATACCACGACAGGGTCGCAGCGATGAGAGTGAACACCACACCGGCCTCAAAAGGCAGCCCCATTCCTGCTGCCCAATACATCAACGGCATATGGAAGACATAGATGCCGTAGCTCAAATCGGGCATCTTTCGTGGCGCAATTCTTGGTCCCCAGGCACCCATGCCAACCGTTGAAAATGCCGCCGCCACTGCCAAGAACTGGGCGAGGAACCTGACCTCCATGTTAATTTGGGTAAGTTTCCGCGGTCGGCAGGAAAACAGAGATGACCACGATTGGAATGGGCCAGATCCAGGCCGGCCATCGGCGAAGCGCGTCTCGATAGATGTAACAGAGAGAGCCACAGAGAAATGCGGGGACGAGCCAGCCGATACGCTCCGCAAGCGGGTTTTCGTTTCGGAGCAGGAACGGTATCCCGATCAAGGCCACCACGAACAGAGCCCAAATGGGAAGCTTCGCCCGGTAAGCCCCCAACGCAAACAGAACCGCCATGAAGCCGTAGAGGATCTCCTCCGCACTAAGCGACCAGAGCGCGGCGTCGCCCTTCGGGTCCGGACGCATTCCAAGCGTCAGGTATGTCTCGAGGGAGCCAAGCAGGCGCTCGCGGCCAAGCAAGAGCGCGACCAACAGGAGAGCGACAAGGAACGCAGGAACGACCCGGCAAACCCTCTTCCACAGAAAGCGCAAGTAGGACGGCGTTCGCTCGAGGGAAGCCAAAACGAGGAACCCGGAGATGCCCACGAAAGCGGGGACAGGATTGAAATACCAGGGGGTGTCCTTTCGGTTGAAGATGAAGATCGCAACATGGCCGAACATCACCTCCAGCGCCAATAAGAGCCGGAGCATGTCGAAATTGGGATACCGGTCAGTGCCATTTCGGGCGCGCTTTGAATCGCCCATGAGCTGCAGTGTACGGTATTCCCCTTTGTTGTCAGGTTGCGGCAAAGGATGCAAGACCAAGCGCACGATTACCTGGTTTTTTTAATGGATACAGGACGATTCCCACTTAATGTGGTATCGCCGATGCATTTGGTGTTAAAGTTAGTTTGAACTCCCTTGTATCTGGCACAACAGGTTACACCAGTAGTTTTCGGGGAGAAGGTGTTTATTCTATGGGTCTCACTAATCGTAAGCGCTTATTGTCAGCTCCGCTTCGCGCGGTCCTGGCAGTATTGACATTCGTTTTACTCGCAACGGCGTCATTTGCCCAGCCCCCAGCCACAACCGGCATATGGGCTTTTGCCGGCGCCACGTCCGTAACTCTCCATTGGAACCCGGTCTTCGGAGCTACGTCATATACGATCTATCGTTCGACAAGCACGGGAACAGAAGCTTCCTATAAGACTGGAGTGACAGGCTCAAGTTTGTCGGATACGGGCCTCACGGCGAATACTCTCTACTATTACAAAGTTCAAGCGTTTTATGGCGCGTCGGGCGGGGCTCTCTCTACCGAATGCAGCTGCGAACCCGGATCTACGGCACTCGCAAGCCCGATTGCATACGCAGTAACCCTTTCAAGCGAAGTTAAGTTGAATTTCACCGGAGTGGCCGGAGCGACTTCTTACCACGTTTTCCGGACTCTAACCGGCTCCTCAGCCTATACGCTCGTGGCAACAGAGACATCGAAGCTCCAATACGTGGACTCATCGGTATCCGCCGGCGTATCCTACTCGTACCTCGTAACCGCAAGTGACGTGGATGGAGATGGGGGCGTCAGCGACGGTGTCACCGCGATCCCGGGTGACTCGCCCGGGGCAGGATCCTCCTTCGTAACGGCCTCCCCGGTGACGGGCCCGGCGGTTTCCGTCTTCTGGAATCCCGTGCCCAATGCGACCGGCTATCTGCTTCTGAGAGGGACAGCCGCTGCGGGGCCTTTTTCGCCTATAGCGGTCTCGACCACTTTTTAATTCTTACAAAGACACAGCAGTTACAGCGAACTCCAAATATTATTACGAGGTTGCAACCGTTGACGAGGGAGGAACTAGCGGCCCCAGCCAGGTAGTGGCCGAGGCCGAAGCCGGCCAGTCAACGCTCGGGGCGCCCGTTCTGGCGGCCCAGTCCGCTTCCAGCAGCGTCACGCTGCATTGGGACAAAGTGAACGGCGCTACCAGCTATGTGGTCTACCGATGGGTTGGCACGAACCCTGGCTATATCATTGCCAGTTCGCCGAATCCCACCTACACGGACAGCAGCGTATCCACGGGAACGGAGTACAGCTACGAAGTAGCGCCGGTGGGCATTGCGGGCAGAGGGAATATTTCCAACGTGGCCCAGGCCAAACCGGGAGACGCCCAGTTGGGCGCGCCTACCGGACTCTATGCCTATGTCGAAGGAGCGACCACGGTCTATCTCAAGTGGAATCCCATCCCCGGCGCCACCAGCTACAACATCTATCGCTGCCTTTCGAGCACCAGCCCACCGGCCCTCCTCGCATCCAGCAACAACCCGTACTATACGGATTCGCCTGGACTGATCGAAAATGACAGCTACAACTACCTGGTGACCGCGGTTTATCCGGGCGGCGAAGGTCCCCAATCCTCGCTGATCTCCGCCGTCCCCGGCAGCACGCCTTCGGCCGCTCCCATGGTCGGCATGTCGCAAAGCGGCTCCACCGTCAACATCTACTGGAACTTGATTCCCCAGGCAACGTCGTACGTGGTCTATCGAACGACGATCACCACCGGCAATCCGGTAACGATCGTGACCGGAATCACCCCGAGCCAAGGCTCGACCAGCGGTGTTTACACGGATTCCTCACTGGTGCCGGGACTCGACTATTCGTACACTGTCGCGGCAACGAATCCGGACGGCACCGGCCTCCAATCGCCCTACCCGGTTCATGTTTCCCCAGGGGCCTCGAAACCCTCCGCGGTCACCGGCATCGCCGCCGGCTCGCAGGGAACCGCGAACATCACCCTGCAGTGGAACCCGACGACAACGTTCGCGACCTACTACATTTACCGTGCGACGGCTACCGGCAAGGAAGGGGACGTTCCCGTCGGCTTCTCGGCCACACCCACCTGGGTCGATAAGAACGCAGTCGCGGGCACCCTGTACTACTATGTGGTGCAGGCGTCCGACGGTCAGAACCTCAGCGCGATATCGCAGGAATGCAGTGCCGAAGCAGGCGCAGCCTCCCTTGTATCGCCCGTGATCACCGGCTACCCGGGATCCAGCTCCAACGTCCTCAAGTGGACTGCAGTGCCTGAGGCCACCTCCTATAACCTCTACAGGACCAATGCGATGGACGGCACGTTCGTGCTCTACCAGCAGGGGCTGTCCGGCGAAAGCTACACGGATACCAACGTGAGTTCCGCGGATAACTTCTACTACATGGTCCAGGCCGTTGACAAATATGGCGCAGGGAATCAAAGCTCGGTCGTCAGCCTACGCCCCGGAGCCGTCTTTAACGGCCAAACCTCGGGCATCTATGTTCTTGCGATCGGCCCCAGCAACAGCGTTTCCTGGAACGCGGTGCCGGGCGCCCAAAGCTATAACGTGTTCCGATCGTCGGCGTCGGGCACCGAAGGCGAGGTTCCGGTTGCCACTGGGATCACCACGTTGAACTTCAACGATCCTTCGGTGACCACGGGAACGACCTACTACTACACGGTTGCCGCAGTGACCCCGGATACCCAGGGCCCTCAGTCAACCGAAGTCTCCTGTCAAACAGGTTCGACTCCGCTCTCGTCTCCCGCGCTGGTTGGCTCTTCGGTGCCCGGAGGCATCAGTCTTACTTGGCACGCGATCTCGGGAGCAACGTCGTACAACATATTCCGGAACGATTCAACCGGCTGGGTTCTTTACGTTCAGGGATTTGTACCTTCGGGCTCGCCCTCGTACAAAGACACGAATGTGGTAGACGGCGTCACCTACACCTATTCGGTATCGGCGGTGAACGCCACCGGTTCCGGCTCTCAAAGCAACCAGGTGCAGGTTAACCCGTAACCCTCTAGCAGCCGGCCCGGGCAATATGCCCGGGCCGGCTTTTTTTCGACTCGCCTTCGTTGATTTCGATCTTTTCGTCAAGATTTCCAGGATGCCTCACCCAGCTATTGGCCCAATGGCGCCAAATTCCGCTAGAATCGATAGCACCCGAGTTCGCTTCTTTCTCCCATGAAACTCTCTTGGAATCCACGTCTTAGATGCGGCCAGTTCGTATTCTTCATGCTGACAATGATCTGGGGGCCAGAGGCTTGCGCCCAGTCGTTCCCCCCGGTTTGGAATTCCACTGCATCCTACGCCGCAGGTGACATCGTTCAATACGGTGGAAACTGGTATCGGGCGATGACCGCAATCACCACTCATTACGTAAACCCAGCCACAACCTATGGCTCTTGGGAGCTTAACTATGCGCGGTCAAATACCACTTTGCTGATCGGTGTCGGGCAGTCTTTTTCCAGTTTGCAAAACGCGTGGTTGTTTGCCCATAACGCGCGTGTTGCCGATGGCGCCTACGTCCACTTCGACATCATCACCACGAAGGGCGCATTCAACGAGACTTTCACCCTCCCGTTTTCCCTGGACCAGGGCTCTGGCGCCAACATGTCCATCGTGTGCGACCACCCCGCCAACAACACTCTCACGTTCAGTGGGTCGAACGGCTTTACGATCGACTCCGGCCACGCCTTTGGGCTCCTTGAGAATCTGAATCTTGTGGGCACACCGGACTATTCGGGCATTTATGCCACCAACTCCGCTTCTCTTACGGAGGCGGCCAACTGCACGGTTAGCGGATTTGGCATTTCATGCTACGCGTCCAGCAACGCGGCTCTGAACCTGCCGGACGTCTTTCCCACCAACTTCTCAACCGCACTCTATGCCGACCTCGGCGGCACAATATCGGCCCCCAATGTCAGGGCACTGGACGAGCATCTGAACCTCTATACCTATGGCTTGCTGGCGAACCGGGGTGGGACAATCTATGCAGATGGGGCCACGCTGGCCGGCGTAAACTCAGGAGCGCTGGCTGAAAACGGAGGCTTAGTCTATGCGTATTCTTCGTTCATTTGGGGCTGCGCTTATGGTTGCGTCGCTCAAAACGGCGGGCGGGTGTTTGTTGAATACGCTACATTCGGCATGAACGCGGGATCAGGAGCTACCGCGAACCAAAATGCCGATTTGAGCGCGTACAACGCCGGGATTATCGATGCAACCCGTTATCAAGGCACCCAGCCAACTGTGCTTGGCCTTGGAGGCGATGGCTCGTACGTTTACACGTAAGGTTGTTTAGGACCGTTCCTTAGGATAAATGGTCACCACTGCTGGGCCATACTTACAAAGTTATGGTTGCGCAGGCATATTCGGCGACGCTGATCGGCATCGACGCGATGCCGGTCGTGGTGGAGGTTGACCTCCGCGGAGCACCCGCCGACAATCAGTCCGCTTTCATCATGGTGGGCCTGCCGGATCAGGCGGTTGCCGAGAGCCGGGTTCGGGTCAAGAGCGCGATCAAGAACAGCGAACTCGACTTCCCGTTCAACCAGATCATCTGCAACCTTGCGCCCGGTGATCTGCGGAAGGAAGGGCCTGCTTTGGACCTGCCGATTGCGGCCGCCATTCTCGCCGCCGACAACCAGGTGCCGATTACCGAACTTGCCGAGACCTTGATTCTGGGCGAGCTTGGACTGGATGGGATGGTAAGGCCAGTGAACGGCGCGGTGAGCGTGGCCCTCATGGGCATGGAGAAGCAGTTCCGACGCCTGATTCTGCCCAGCACCGACGCCGCGGAAGCGGCAGTCGCGCCGGGAATCGACGTTTACGGTGTGGACAGCCTGATCCAGCTTGTGGAGTTGCTGAACGGCGCGGACGGTTATGAACCGGTTAAGTTCCAGGACCGAGCCGCCGACCACGTGAACGAGTACGCGCTGGACTACAGCGATGTGAAGGGCCAGCGCGAAGCGGTGCGAGCCCTGGAGATTTCCGCCGCGGGGGGACACAACGTGCTGATGGTCGGGCCGCCAGGTTCGGGCAAGACGATGCTCGCCCGACGATTACCCACGATTTTGCCTCCGCTGGGGATTGAGGAGAGCATCGAGGTCACCCGCATTTACAGCTCCTCCGGCCAAAAGGGCGGGAAACAAGGGCTGCTCTGGGAGCGGCCTTTTCGTTCGCCCCACCACTCGGCTTCGCATGCGGCTATTGTGGGAGGCGGCCGAAACCCGAAGCCAGGCGAGGTGAGCATGGCCCACAAGGGTGTTTTGTTTTTGGACGAAATGGCGGAGTTCGACAGGCAAGTCTTGGAGGCCTTGCGCCAGCCTTTGGAAGATGCGGTGGTGACGGTTGCCCGCGTGCAAGCGTCTTTGACTTTCCCTGCCGAATGCATCTTAGTTGGCGCCATGAACCCCTGCCCGTGCGGTTTCAAAGGTTTGCCGGAACAGAAATGTGTAGGTTCTCCATCCAGTTGCGGCCGTTACGCTTCCAAGATCTCCGGCCCGTTGCTGGACCGGATCGATATCCAGATCGAGGTTCCCCGCCTGAAACCGGACGAGTTACTGTCCGCTTCGCAAGGGGAATGCTCGGAGGCGATCCGCGCCCGGGTAGTTCTTGCCCGCGACCGGCAGATCGCCCGCCTTGGAAAAGCACGGGTGAACGCGAAGATGACGCCCCGGGAGATCCGGGAGCTGATTCCCCTGGATCAGGAATGCTCGGAGTTCATGCGGCTGGTGATGCACCGCCTGAACGTGTCCGCGCGGGTCTTCGACCGTATTCTCAAGGTTGGACGGACGATTGCGGATTTAGATGGCTCGGACGTGGTGGAAAAGCGGCATTTAAGCGAAGCGGTTCAATATCGGGAGAGGGCTGAAGCTTAATCCTGGCGTGGTCCTCCAGGCAACTGACCTAGCACTGTCTTGCCATGAAGACGTATCATGCGCTAATCGCAATAAAGCCAACAGCCTGAAGCCAAAAAAAGTAATTTGCAATTCTGATTGAAACGAGGTTACTATGTTAAGATCATGTCTCGTTTCTTAACAATTGCCCTTCTTGTTTCCAGTCCCTTCGTGGCCCTGGCAAGCCCGCCTACCTACACTTATTCGGAGCCCGTATCCTATGATGGCCACGGCGCGTTTTATATAGCGATTAGCCGTCATGGAAAGTGCGCCGTCGTCCGCGACGTTGTAACCGGAGACGCTATTCTATATGGTCCCGGCGTAGATGGCCCGTTGGATCTCAGCACCGTTCCCCTTCCAAATACTTCGCAATTCATGTCGGTCAATGACGGCGGGCAGTTCCTGGCCCAGATGCCCGCGGGAAGCGGATACTACATTTTTTCAAGGGCCACCATGTCTGTAACCCCGGTGAACGCTGCCAGCAGCGCCTCCTACAGCCCAAGCCCAAGCCTGATCAATAGCCGGGGCAACGTGGGTGGGTACGAAGTCAGTCTGAGCGGACACGCCGCCCGTTCCATCCGCTGGTCTGCGGGCGTTTCCAAAGCCATTTTCACGGGCCCTGAAGGGAGTCCGATTTCAAACATCACTTTCGATCTGGGTGATGACGATTGGCAGATAGGCATCACAGGGCCTACCAACGGCTTTGCCACCTTCAACGGCTTCATGTACAAAGAAGGCGCCCCCACGATCATTACCGTGCCAGGTCAGACGCAAGTTCTTCCCTATGCGATCAATGATAATGATGAGGTCGCCGGATGGGCGGACGCGGGGGTAGGAAACACCGAATCCTTTACCTACAATGCGGGTATCGTCACGATTCTTCCTTCCTTCATTGGAGGCGACGGAACTTTGGTGACGAACATCGATAACAGCGGACAAGTGCTGGGGCAGGATTACAACCCGTCCTTCTCCACGACCGTATGGTGGGATGTTGACGGAACGCCCTACAATGCGATGCTGTTTTTGCCGCCCGCAATTCAATCTGCGGTGGCGGCCGGGCATGGCATCACCTTCCAGAAAATGGACGCCTATGGCAACCTATACGGATATTGGCTCGACGCCACCTTCGGCTATCACGCGTTCATGCTGACAGCGACCTAGGATTATCCCGGTTATGCGCTCAAACAGCCCGGTCACCAACTCGATCATTCGCCGCCCCCGGAAATCTTCCTCAGCGAACCATGGTTATGCCCTCATGAAAAGCCGCTTCCGTCCGGACTGCCCCGAGAACAGGCGTGCCAGGCTGGAGGCCAGAACCGCCAGGATAAAGAAGTCGAGAATTAGGCACGAGGCGGCCGGGAAGAAGGCACCGAGCGTACCGCTCGCCGGAAAATCGAAAACTGCGAGATACATGGCCAGGAGCCCGGCTGCGACGCCGCCGAAAACTGCCGGTTTCCAGCGACGGAATGCAAAAGCAAGGGGCGAGATCACCAGCGAAGCAATCGCCCCGAGCAGCATATCTGGCCCCGCTCCCATGTCGCCGCTAAGGTGCTCAAGCAAATCGGCTTTGACGAGCAAGTCGTTCACCCCGAACAACAAGAAGGCCGCGAATGCCACTGCTGCTACCGTAGCGGTAACGCCAATCGGAAGCAGGGCCAGATCCATGAACTTCACACGGTGATGGGAAGCTGCCTTCGCGTAGGTTCGGCCCACCTGGGAAGCGGTCCCGAAGCGCTCCAGGGCCGCTCGCATCGCTTCCACCGGATTCATACCCAGCTCTTGGTAAGCGGCTGCCATGGCGTCGATGTGCTCTCGAAACTCGCTAAGCGAGTCGCGGCTCTCCAGCGGAGTCATGGTCGAATCGAGCCGGCGAGCCACCTCTGCGAGGTAAGTTTCGCGAAGTTCGGCGGCCTGTTGGTGTTCTGGATGGATCATGGTGTCCTCTATGTCGATTGAGCTTGCGGTTTTTCTTCAATAACCCGGTTGATGGAGCTGCAGTAGGCGGTCCACGCCTCCCGGACGCGCGCCAACTCTCTCGTTCCTTCGGGCGTGATCTCGTAGACCTTTCGTGCCGGACCGCTCTCGGACGACGTATCCCACCGCCCCTCGATGAACCCCTTTCCCTCGAGCGTCTTCAGGGCCGGATAAAGGGTTCCCCTCCCCAAACGATAGGGCGTCTTCGCTCCGCTTCTCTATTTCGCGCGCAATGCCATAGCCATGGAGAGGCGAATCTTGTAACACGGCCAGCACAAGGCCGAGCAAGTTTCCGCTGATTTGGAGTGGCTGCTTCTTCATCCCTCGCTCTATTATATACCTCGGCCATCAATATAGTTCAAGAATATGTTTTGACCAAGGCGCTGGCAAACGCCCCATAAGTGTTCACTCCCAGTTCTGAACCTGGTACGAGCTGCCCGGCGTCTTAAGAACTAGGAATGCACCTTAAGAAACTCGCCTTCGGCTTCTTGTTGGCTGCCGCCTCGTTGGCCGGCGCACAGACCGGCATCGTGCTCGACGCTTCCCACTACTTCTTCGATCCCAATTACGACTACACCCCCGTTAGCCTCGCGATCTCCGGAAGAAATGAGTATGTGGCCGTCTCGACAACCAAATCGGCGGGCGGTGCGCCGGGCGCGGCGATTCTTTCCGTGCTCACGGGCCAACGGCAGGCAATCACCCAGTACGCCAACATTATCGACAATCTCCAGCCCACCGCTTTCGTGAACAACGTGCCGGAAGACGACTTTTCCAACTACGATGTCGGCCCGGCCTTTAGCATTGCCGGCAACCAGACTACGGCGAAAGGCACGAAGGTCGAATACTTTGGCGGCGGCTCGGGCAATGTGATCGGTGGCGATCTGGACTTTGAGTATACGGGGGACGGGAAGGATGTCGACCAGACGCTTGCCATCGGCCCCTATCCTTATGCCGGGTACGTGGCATCGAGCATCGGTTCCGGCAGTGAACTTACAATCTTCAAAACCACGGCGGGCGCCACGAACCCGTCGGTTGAGCTTGACGACAAGGACATCAACCCTGCCATGTCCGCGTTCTCAGGCAACCTTATCTTGGCCGCGGGTGCGGACAGGGTGGCCGCGTCGCCTTATGCGGCGCGAGCTTCCGCGTATACGATCAACGCAAACGGCACCGTAAGCCTCGCCTTCACCAAGACCTTTTCCAACACCCTTTCCAACCATATTTTTACGAAGCACGTTCTGAAATGGGGCGCGCTCTCCCCGGATTTCAACGTTCTCGTGGACAACATCACCGTCACCAACGCCAGCAATCCGAACCTCATCGCCACCTCCTACAGCTACATCCTGCGCGCCTACAACGGCTCCGGGACGCTGCTCTGGACTTCGCCATCCGGCAGCGGATTGGTTGCGCAGATTTCGGCGGGGTCGACTTCCTTGATCTATGTATTGACATCTCTGGCGCCTGGCCAGTTCTTGACCGCTTACGGCGAAAAAGGCACTCCGATTTGGCAGCAGTCGAGCAACGCGAGTGTGATTTGCGCCTGCTTATCGCAAGGGGTGGTTTATGCGGTGAATCAGCCGAACGGGGTCGGAAAGCACCCCCACGTGACGGTAGTGAAGCTCAGCGCGGATGGCACGGAGGAGTATTCGGTTGACTACGTAAGCCAGTCGGCGAACAACGACATCGCCACGAACCTTGTGTGGATTAACGGTTTCCTTTATGTGGCCGGACAATGCGAAAACCCGCAAGGACAAAAAGGAATATTCGGCGCCCATTGGCACCAGACGTAGAGTTTACGGAATGGTCGGTGTACCCCCTTCAGAGTTTCTTGCACACCTCCGGCGTGGCGGATGTCTGGGGTTGCCGTCTACCGGCAGTGTCACCTACGGCTCAATTGCCGGCTAAGCTCTTTCAGCCCCTCTCCGGGGGTACCTTGCCAAAAGCAGCGAGGGGGTGGTGCGCAATATCCGGTTCAGGAAGCGTTTTCACCTAGCTGTCATCCAGTCAGAGCCTCATCTTAAGCGGGAAGGACGCTTGCTAGGTGTTCGAATTCGAACCATTTGCTCCCTTCACCCTCTATTCCAGAACGTCCCAGTTGTGCCCCATCTTCAAGTCCACCCTGACGGGCACGGACAATTGCAGCGCCCCCTCCATATCGCCCCGAATTGGCTCAACAACATAATCGTCGCCGTCCGCCAGCTCAAAAAGCAGTTCGTCATGAACCTGCAACAACATTCGAGAGTTGGCCTCTCCCAAGCGATCGCCGACCGCGATCATCGCGATCTTGATCATGTCGCTCGCAGTGCCCTGGATGGGGGCGTTCATGGCTTGGCGCTCCGCGTACATGCGCTCATTCCGGTTCGCGTTGTGGATGTCCGGGAAATATCTTCTCCTTCCCGAAAGGGTGGTGGTAAAGCCTTTTGAGCGGGCTTCCACGATCACGGAATCGGTGAAGGCTTTTACCTTGGGGAAGCGTTCTCGATATTGATCGATCAAGGCTTGCGCCTCGGAGATGGAGAACCCGCCCCCAAGCTGGTTGGCGAGGCCGTAGTTGGTTACTCCGTACAAAACCGCGAAGTTCAATGTCTTGGCGAATCCGCGCTGCTGCTTGCTCACCTCCTCTTCGGCAACCCCCCACATCAAAGCCGCCGTGGTCCGGTGAACGTCCTTATTCTCTTCAAAAGCTTGGATCAGATTTTCGTCCCCGCACATGTGCGCCAGCACCCTTAGCTCGATTTGCGAATAGTCGAACGAGGCGAATTTGAAGCCTTTCGCTGCCACAAAGGCTCGCCTGATGTTTCGGCCGAGTTCGGTGCGGTTGGGGATGTTTTGGAGGTTCGGCTCGTTGGAACTGAGCCGGCCGGTTGCGGCAACCGTTTGGTTGAACGAGGTGTGGATGCGCCCGTCCTTTCCGATCATTTTGGGCAGCGAATCCGCGTAGGTGGATTTGAGCTTGGTGAGTTCGCGGTAGCTCATCACGTCCGCGCAGATTTGGTGGCTAGGGGCCAGTTGCTGCAAGATTTCCGCACCGGTTGCGTAACCGGTTTTGGTTTTCTTCTCACCGGGAATCGCCATCTTCTCAAAGAGAACTTCGCCAAGCTGTTTGGGCGAGCCGATGTTGAACTCCTCGCCGGCCTGCTCATAAATCGACTGCTGGGTCTTGGCTATTTCGATCTCAAGCTGCTTGGAGAAGTCTTTAAGAACGCCGGGATCGACCTCTATCCCGTGGTATTCCATTTTCGCGAGAAGCGGGACGAGGGGAAGCTCGATTTCATCGAGAACGCTTGTTTGGCCCTCTTTGCCGAGTCTGTCTCTCATCGCAGGCTCCAGCAAAGAAAGAGCGGCCGCCATTTCCGCCGAATTGGTCGGCGGCGTGACTTCCAAATACCCCTGAACCAAGTCGCGAAGCGCATAGTTGGCGCGGCCCGACTGCAGCACGTAGCCGGCGATCAGGCTGTCGAACTGCGGCTTTTCGGTGAGCTGCTGGCCCTCGTTGAGGATTTGGCGGTACAGGGGCTTGAGGTCGTGGCCGACCGCTTGGCTCGGCTTCTCCAGGAAGAGGGACATGCCCTCGGCCTCGGTGGCTTGCCTCACTTCCGTGCCAAGCGCAATAAAAGCCACTCTTTCCGGTTTCTTCTCGGTTACGGAGAACAGGTCTTGGGTCACCGGTTCGGCGGCGGGGGCGCTGTCGAAATAAATCGCGTACGGTTTGTCCCCCACAAACTCATGAAGGCGAGCGAGCCCACCTGCGGGCTCCAGCTGAATTTGCAGGGCCTCGGTTTTCACCTCCGCCGGCTTGGAAACCCCGATTTCAAAACCGTGCAGGTATTTCCCAAGCACCACCGGCATTCGTCTTGCGTGGGATCTTAACTCGTACAGCTCAAAGAAGGCCTTGGCCGCGTCGAACTGCTCTTGGGTGAGCTTGAACGGCGTGAAATCGTACTCCACCGGCGCGTCTCGCTGAATGGTCGCCAGCCACTTGGACATCACCATCTGGTCCCTCACCGGCTGGATCTTCGCCTGGAACTTGGGGTTGATCTCGTCCCAATGCTCCAGCATGTTCTCCACCGTCCCGAATTGCTGGATAAGGGTGGTCGCGCCCTTCGCACCGATGCCGGGAACGCCAGGAATGTTGTCGCTCGTGTCGCCGACGATCGCCTTGTAATCGGGCACGTACTTGGCCTCGAACCCATAGCGCTCGATCACGTCCTCCGGCTTGTAGACGATGACATCGGTGACGCCCATCTTGTTGGTCATGACGCTCACGTCGTCGTCCACCAACTGAAGGGAATCCAGGTCGCCGGTGACGATGGTGGTTTTGTAGCCGTTTTCTTCTCCGAGCTTGCTCACTGAGCCGACGATGTCGTCGGCCTCATAACCGGGGCATTCCAGGGCCGGAATACCGAGCGCGCTGATGAGCTCCCTGGATTCTTTGAGCTGAATAATGAGCTCGTCTGCGGTTTCCTTTCGGGTGCCTTTGTATTCGGCGTACTCCGCATGTCTGAATGTTTTGCCGGGGGCATCCAAGGCGACGACAAGGGCGTCGGGCTCGTCGTGCTCCAGGATGTAGAAAAGCATGCCTACGAACCCGTAAAGGGCGTTGGTCGGCCGCCCATCGCTGGTAGACATGTACCGGGTGGCGAAGAACGCGCGGTAGAGGAGGCTGTAGCCGTCGATAATGACGAGGCGCTTCGGCATGTGTTTAGAATACTTGGGGATAGGTGAACTGCGAACGGCGAACTGTCGCGTGGGCCGTGAACACAACCATGAAGTTGTTCACGTTGCGAACTTGGCTGGCGGCGTTGAATGGTGTCAGGTTTGGCTTTTGGGATGTTTGTAGCGCACCTTCGGCGCGCCGGAATTTTTGGGGTGGAATAGTACCAGGGCGTTGCCCTTCGCTCAAAGCTTCTCGCCCCTTTGGGGCTGCGGGTTAAGCGAATGTTTGGAGCGAGAAGATGCCCGATTCCTCCGGCATCATTGCGTCGAGAAGAAGCTTCACGGTGCCCGCGATCTTGGGGGGGGGCCCTTAGGAGCTCTCGGAATGGTTGTAGATGGCTCCCAGGGGTTGAAAACCCCTGGCTAAGTAGTTCTCACTCCTTCGGAGTTACTTGGAGTGCTTCTCCTATCAGGATGACCTTAAGGCGAGAAGTGCAGATCTCAACTATTTGTCTTTGGCCGCCTAGGAAGCAACACAGCGGTGTTGCGGGTTTGGCGTTCTGGGCTTCGCGCTCAAGCGCCCTCTTGAGACCTTCACAACGGTATTTAACCTGCTCTGATCTTATTGTTCTTCGCGTCGTGGGTCAGTTCCACGAGGCCCATGGCTTCCAGGAGCGGCGGGACATAGACGCCGAATCGGCCCCTCAGACCTTTCTTTAACCCATACCAGCCGCCGACGGGGTTTCCTTCAGAGCGGCCCCAAGCCTCCAGTGTGTCGGGTTTGGCCTCTTTTTGCTCGTCGGCGCCTCCGAGGTCCATCCAGTCGCCTCGTGCCTTGAGCATTGCTACCACGTCTTCGATGCACTGGGCATCGTATAGCAGGGTGGTTGACCCAACCTTGCAGACGATTACTTCTTTGCCATCCTTCGGCTCAAAATACATTTCGTAGTCCGAGGTGCCGGGCGGGGTCTTTAACTGATAGGGGTTTTCTTTTCCACGTCGCTCGCTCATGCTTTTATCTCCTATATCTGGCCGGTCCAACCTTTGTCTTCCCGGGAATAGGCTTGCATAATCGCTTCGGCCAATGCTTGCGGCAAAGGTCCCTTGCGGGCCATTTCTACGTTTTCCAGGAAGTGGTCTAGGTCCCTCGTGCCCGCGATGGCGGAGCAGACGCCGGGGGCGTAGGCTGTGAAGCGCACCGCGATTTCTTGCCACGGCAGGTCACCGGGGTCCACGTTCATCGCCTTCCACCGAACCCAATACTCCTCGGCGTAATCTCCCACCGGGCGTTCGGCGAAGCGCCAGGGTGCGTTGGCGAGGGGGCGTTTGGCGATTACGCCCAGGCCCCTTGCTTGGGCATCCGGTAGGTAGCGCCGGAGGGAAAGCTGGTCGCAAATATTGACCGATGTTTGGATGCTGCCAAAGAGGCCGCTCTTTACCGCCCAGCCGAGTTCGTCATTCTCGCCGGAGTAGGCGGCGACTTTGATTTTGCCTTTTTCTCTTGCCTTAACGAGGGCCTCGGGGACGCCGCTGGTTTTGAGAACCTGCAGCGGGCAGGAGTGAAGGTGAACCACGTCCAGCACTTCGGTTTTCATGAGCTTGAGGGCGCGGTCGATGCCCGCGTCGATGATTTCCGGGGTCCAATCTTCAAAGCCCTCCACGTTGTAGCCGACCTTGGTGCTCAGCACATACTCCGACCGCCGGTGCGAAATGTGTTTGCCGATCCGCTCCTCGGCTACGCCGTAGCCTCTTGCGGTGTCGATGAGGGTGACACCCTCGTCCAGGGCTCGGTTGAGGATCTGGGAGGCGAGGGCCTCGTCAAACTCGCCCCATCCGACCTGGCCGGTGCCAAGACCTATTCGGGAGACGTGAAGGCCGGTATTGCCGAAGGGGACGGTCCAGTTCATGGCGGTTAGCTTACTTGGTAGGCGATTGGGAACCGCGCCCGCCCCGCCACCGGTCTCCCATAATAAGCGTTATGCTCAAATTGCGAAGTCTAGTCCTGCTGCCTCTGGTGGCTTTGGCCGCGTGCGGCCACTCCCAGATCAAGTTCTCGGTACAGTATCCGGCGTCCGCTTTTGCGGGTCCGTTTTCGGGCCGGGTGGTGGTCTATCTCAACCACGGCAGCGGCGAGCCGCGCATCGGACCGGACTGGCTGCAACCGCAGCCCATGTATTCCGCGTTCTTCAAAGACGTTGCCCCGGGAATGCCCATGGTGATTTCGGACGCCAATGCGGTTGGCTTTCCCGGGAAAATCGGGCCCTTCCGAGCGGCGATTATCACATCGAAGCGGTCATTGACCGAGACCTGGGCGGTCGCTCCATCGGCGAAACGCCAGGCAACCTGTACTCCACGGACCAGGCCGTTCACATCGGGGGAACCGAGACTATCTCCCTGAATTGCGACCAGGTCATTCAGGACAAACCGTTCGTGGAAACCGAACATGTGAAGGAGTTCAAGTTCCAATCCAAGCTGCTGACCGAGTTCTATGGCCGGCCAACTTACATCAAAGGCGCGGTCGAACTCCCGGATGCCTACCTGAGCAGCACATCGAAGAAGTTTCCTGTTCTCTATGAAGTCCCCGGCTTCGGAGGCGGCAGCTTCGAGCTTAGCGGCGTCGACCAACCGCGCGAAACGGTGAGGGCCGGCGTGCCGTTCGTATATGTCCTGCTCGATCCCAACGTGCCCACCGGCCACTGCGTCTTCGCGGACAGCGCCAACAACGGGCCCTGGGGCGAGGCGCTGACCACCGAATATATCCCCGCGCTGGAAGCCAAATTCCGCTGCATCGACAAGCCGGAGGCGCGGTTCGTGACCGGCCATTCCAGCGGAGGTTGGTCCAGTTTGTGGCTACAGGTCGCCTACCCTACGGTTTTCGGCGGCGTTTGGTCCACTTCGCCCGATCCGGTGGATTTCCATCTTTTTCAGCTTGTGGACATCTACAAGCCCGGAGCCAACATGTTCACCGATGACAAGGGCAACCCCGTACCCCTCGCCCGCGAAGGCGACAAGCCGGTCATCTTCACCAAGCCGTTCAGCGACATGGAGCGACCGATTCGTGGTGAGCAGCTGGGCTCATTTGAAGCGGTTTTCAGCCCGAAGGGACCGGACGGCCAACCCGAAAAGCTCTGGAACCGCCAAACCGGAATGATCAACCCAGATGTTGCCGAAGCCTGGAAGAAATATGACATCGCCCTGAAGCTGAATGACAACTGGAAAACGTTGGGGCCGCTGCTGAAGGGCAAGCTCCACGTGTTTTGCGGCGACATGGACACGTTCTATCTGGACGGCGCGCTTCACTTGCTGAAGAAGGAAATGGCGGACCTGGGCTCGGACGCGGAAATCGAGTTCGTCCCCGGCGACCACTTCTCCATGATGTCCATGGATTTGCGGAACAAGATCAACTCGGAGATGGCAACGCAGTTTAAGGGCAGTGGCCAGTAAAGACAAACGCACAACTTACTCCGGCGACGCGTCGGTGAGCTTGCTCACCCGGACGTCGCTATCACACAACCACTCAACTAAAATCGCCCCTCGCCACCTGCGCATACTGCAGGCAAAAACCAAGCACGCGGTCCGAGTTCGTCCGGTCCAAGGTCTGCGCGACCGCCAGGATCTGGGTGAAGTCCTCGTGCATCTGGTTGAGGGACACCTTGGCGTCGCCAAACTTGAAGTAGGACTGGTCGTCCTTGTCCGCCTTATCTTTCATGATCTGCGCTTTAAGGGCGTCAAGCAGCTTGGAAACCGATGAAACCACCTCGTGCTTAGGCTTTTTGACTCGCCGCCGAGAATAGCGTAGATCACGGTTTCGCAATCGGTTTCAATCTGAGCGGAGATCGGGCTCCAAATTGTGCCCCCTCCGTGAAGTTGCTCCCCAGCCCGGTTGCCTGATCGCCAAAATCGCCCATCAGCTTCCGCAACTTTTCAATGCGGGTTCGAGCGGCAGGGCTCGCCTTCTTCGCCAGCTTTTCGTTCCGGTGCAGCATCGCCTCGCCGTAAAGCCCGTTCATACTCACCATCGCCGCGGTGGAATCGCCTGCCTTGGAGCTATAGAACTTGTCCCACTTGTCCTGCCCCATTGCCAGTATCTCTGCTTCCGTCTTGCCAAACGTGCTGTTGTAATCCACATCCTGCGCCACGGCAAGAAAAGGCAAAGCCACCAGCAAGAAGATTGCGAATCTTTTCATGCCGGAATATTACCGGCAATGCTTCTGCCATACGTTCACCTCTTAGACCTGAGTGATGGCAGAAGTTCAGCTGGCTCTTCACCTAAGGCACGCCGCTAACAACCGCGCTCAGCCTCAGCGTTTGCCGCTGCAATCTGTCCACAATCCAGTCTCCATAGACTTTCCGCGCCCGGTTCAAATTGGTCTTCATTCAAAAAGCCGCCTGCAATAAGGCTGTTCGCGCAACTTTCCAGAGTGCGCAACCAGAGCTTGGAGGTCTCCGGAAAATCCGGCGAGCCACGGTCCACGATCTCGTCCTGAACATGGCTCGAGATATCCACTAATCCGGCGTCACGAAAGAGACCGGGCAAATGGGTTGCCATTTCATTGTCCCAGCCGTTTGCCGCCCGCCAAGCCAGGAAGGCTTGATAGGCCACCCTGAATTCGGCCGGCGGCTCTGGCTCCAACGCATTGCGGGCGTGGTCGTAATCCAGAACAACCAGCATGCCGCCGGACCTCAGCGCACCTTTCATCTTCATCACTGCTCGTTCGGGTTTGCTTATCCACTGAAGAACGCGGGCAGCGGTCGCAACATCGAATTTCCGATCGGTGGAAAACTCCAGAATGTCCGCCACTTCAAACTGAAGGTTCGGAGAACGGGTGGTTCTTGCGAGCGGAATCCAAATGTAAAGAGTCCCTGTCGATGCCAAGGACAAATCCTTCCCGGCCAACCGCCCGGGCTATGCCAACGGTAATCGCCCCGGTTCCGCAGCCAACGTAGAGGACGGACTGCCCTTGCCGCAATATGGACGCTAAATGGCGATGGTCATTCTGAAGCGTTCGCCGGTCCAGAATTTGAGCATTACTATGCATTGGCGCGCTCATCGCCCCACAGGCTACCGAAAAGCCCGTCTTATCTTCGAACCGAGAACCCATTTACCGTGTTCCTGAAAGAACATGGTCAAACTTGTGGGGCCGGAACCGGAGTTGCGCTCTCGCCTGATTTACGGGCTCATCTGCCTGTCCGTCATAATGATCGGCCTTGCTTCGCGATGCGGATTCGCCCGATCCCATCACATTCCCAAGGACGTGGGCGATGTTCTGTACGCGGCGTTGGCGTTCTTCCTTCTCGCGTTTGCGTTTCCCCGAGCCTCTACGCTTCGAAGCGCCGGCTACGCCTTCCTGTTCTGCGTGGCCATCGAGGCGTTCAAGCTCGTTCACAGCCCTTGGATCGAACCCATTCGAGATTCCCTGCCAGCAAGGTTGATCCTCGGCCACGATTTCTCGGCAATGGATATCGCTGACTACGCGGTCGGTATCTTGATTGCCGGAGCCTGTGATTTGGGGCTCAATGTAAAAAGGCGCACCTAAGGAAGGGACAATGATTAACGGGAATCTCAGAAGCCGGGCACGCCAAAACCCAGGGCTCAACGCTTAACACATAAAACCAGCAACATTCAATACTCATCACTGAATACTTCCCCGTGCCCTTGCTCCGAAGCCTGTAATTATTCCAAACTAAAGGGACGGACTGATCGGAGAGGCTTTGTGTGGACCAAAACAAAGCCGCCCAGTACTGCTCAAGCGGTCCCGGTTCCCTGAGGAGATTGAATGCCAACACCTACCGTCTTGAACGTGGGCTTTTATAACTATGTAATGACCGAAAAAATCGTGGCTCTCGTGAGCAGCGAGTCCGCACCTATGAGAAGGCTGGTGCAGTCCCTTCGCAAAACCGGCAACCTCATCGATGCCACTCAGGGTAGAAGAACTAAATCAATCATATTTACAACCGGAGAATCCATAATCCTTTCCGCAATTTCCCAGGAGACCCTGGCCAAGCGGCTCAACACGGGCGAAATCGTGGGCGATGACGAATAACGGACACGGATTCTGGAAGCAGTTCACTAACAGCTTCGGCAAAGACATCGGCATCGACCTCGGCACTGCGAACACCCTTGTTCACGTAGCCGGCCGCGGAGTGCTGCTCTGCGAGCCCAGCGTCGTCGTTATCAATAATGAAAACGGCGAAATCCTCGCGGTAGGCGACGAGGCAAAGCAGATGCTCGGCCGAACGCCGGGCGACGTCAGCGCCATCCGGCCCCTCCGTCACGGCGTCATCGCCGATTACGACCAGACACGGGCCATGCTGCACCGGTTCATTGGAAAAGTTTCCCGCCGGCCCTACTTCCGCCAAACCGTGGTGGTGGGCATCCCGAGCGGCGTCACCGAAGTCGAAAAGCGCGCGGTTTTGGAAGCCACCCGGCAGGCAGGCGCAACCAAGGCCTACGTCATTGAGGAAGCAATGGCTGCGGCCATCGGCGCGGGCGTCCCAGTTCATGAACCGATGGGAACCATGGTCGTCGATATCGGCGGAGGAACCACGGAAATCGCGGTCATCGCAATGTCCCGCATCGTTCACTCCAACACGTTGCGCATCGCAGGCGACGAACTCGATGAGGCAATTGCCGCCTTTGTAAGACGTGCTTTCAACCTCGCCATCGGCGAGCGAACCGCCGAAATCGTCAAACTCACCATCGGCAGCGCCTATCCACTGGAGCGTGAAGTCTCCATGGAAGTGAAGGGCCGAGATGTGAAGACGGGCATGCCAAAATCCGCCATGATCACGAGCGAAGACATTCGCCTCGCAATGGCAGATCCGATCAACTCCATTCTCCAGGCGATCAAGCTCACCCTGGAAGCCACGCCACCGGAGCTTGCCGCTGATTGTATGAATAACGGCATCGTTCTCGCAGGCGGAGGCGCGCTGTTGCCCGGTCTCGACCGTCTCATCGCTCAGGAGACCGAGGTCGACGTTAAAGTAGCCAAAGATCCGCTCACGTGCGTGGTCAACGGCACCGGCAAGGTCGTGGAGGCGATGCACGATAGCCGGCGAGTACGGAAAATGTTGGAGCGCTCATCAGGGACCTAAACGACAAGGGCCACAGAGATTGGCTGCTACTCGTTGCGCTGATCGTGGTTGGCGTTTTTGCCGGACAGCTTCAAACCAAGCTTCGAAACACTGGCCGTACCGACTTTATCAGCACAGTGGCGCGGTTTGGAATCAATACTCCCGCGATGATGGTTTCCAATGTCGCGGAGTCGCTTGGAGATTTCACGAGCGGCATTTTTCATTCCGGTCGGTTGGCGGCGGAAAATCGGAAGCTGCGCGCCATTGCCATTGCCGAGCAGGCTTACAACACCCGGTTGAACGAGTTGCAGTCCCGCGTTGACGAACTTGTTAAACTGCAGAATTTCGACGTCCCCGGCCGTAAGCGGATTCCTGCGAGGGTCATCGGCGTTTTCCCCGATGAAAACCGTGCAACCCTAAGCGCCGGATCATCTGAGGGCATTGTTCCCGGCATTGCGGTAATCGCCGGTGACGGGCTCCTCGGCACCATTCAAACTGTGGATTCCCACACTTCGCAAGTGGCGTTCGTTTGGTCTCCCCTGCCGTTCAAGATCGGCGCGATTGTTGCGGGCCGGTCAGGCGTGGCGGGCCTCCTTCACGGCGAGTCTAGCGACGCCTTGATTCTCGATCTCAGCATCAATGCCACCGTGCAGACGGGAGACTTGGTGGAGACTTCCGGGTTTTCGCAGAAGATCCCGCGCGGCATTCCCATCGGACGAGTCGTTCAAGTCCAGCAGGATCGCGATTTCGGCACCACGAGGGCCCAGGTTTTTCCGAACGTCCAACTTGGGGACGTTCAAGAGGTTGTTGCCTTGCGATGAACCGAACCGCGCTTATCTTGACCTCAGTTCTGGGGCTTTGGATTGCGGTGGTTCTGCAACAGGCCGTTGCGGTCAAGCTTTCCATTTTCGGAGCAAGGCCCGATTTCTTGATTCTGTTTATCGTCCCGCTGTCGCTGATGACTTCACGTCCGGGCGGAACCCTTCTCGGCTTCTTCGCCGGACTGCTGCAGGGAGCGGCGACCGGCATGTTCCTGGCCCAATATGTGGCGAGCCGAACCATTGCCGGGTTTATGGCGAGTTGGTCACGGGGCTTCGGTATGCAGATGAATTGGGCGTCGCATGCGTCACCACGATCATTCTCACTGTGGTAGCTCGCTTGATCTACATGTTTCTCGCCGCGCCGCCCGGAGTCATGAGGTTCTTGGGGGATACAATAGGATCGGCAATGTACAACGGCGTTCTTGCAATCCCGGTCTACATGCTCCTCCAATGGGTCATCAATCCCAAGGTCAGGTCCGGCCTAAGGTAAATCAAGCATGAGTCATCAGCATATAAACGTTCTCGACATGGCGCGCGAGCAGTTAGCCGTCGCCGCCCAATATCTTAACCTCGACGCGGGGCTTCATTCCGTTTTGGCCCAGCCGAAACGGCAGCTCATCGTGAACTTCCCTGTAGTTTTCGATAACGGCGAAGTGGCCGTTTTCCAGGGCTATCGGGTTCAGCATAACAGCAGTCGCGGCCCCACCAAGGGCGGTATCCGCTACCATCCGGACGTCGATCTGGACGAAACCACCGCGTTGGCGATGTGGATGACTTGGAAATGCGCGGTCGCGAACATTCCGTACGGCGGCGCCAAAGGGTCCGTGAAAGTGGACACCAAGCTTCTCTCCAAACGCGAACTGGAAAAGCTCACCCGGCGCTACGTGACCGAAATCAATATTCTTCTGGGAGAGCGAAGCGACGTGCCCGCGCCGGACATCGGAACCAACGCGCAGGTCATGGCATGGATCATGGACACGTTCTCGATGCAAGCGGGTTACACGGTACCGGGCGTGGTCACCGGCAAGCCGGTCGAGCTTGGGGGCTCGGAAGGCCGAATTGAAGCCACCGGTCGGGGCGTGATCGTCTCCGCCGAAGAGGCAGCGCGCGTGGTAGGCCTGGATATGGGCAATTCGCGCGTCATCGTCCAGGGCTTCGGCAACGTGGGTGCAATTGCGGCTCGGATTGCGGAAGAGAATGGCGCGACAGTCGTCGGTCTCAGCGATGCGCGAGGCGGCATTTACAACCCGAAGGGCTTGCCGGTTCGCGAGCTTGTCCGCCGATATGCGGGCCGCGAGGGGGGCATTCGAGAGTATAAAGACGCGGAGCCGGTCTCTAACGAAGAGCTGTTGGAGCTGGACTGCGATGTGCTGATACCTGCGGCAATCGCGGCTCAAATCACCGACGAGAACGCCGACAAGATCAAAGCGCGCCTGGTGGTTGAAGGCGCAAACGGCCCCACCACTCCGGCAGCGGACCACATTCTGTCCGACAAGGGCGTATTGGTCGTACCGGACATCCTAGCCAACGCAGGCGGCGTGGTTGTGAGCTACTTTGAATGGGTCCAGGACCTGCAGAACTTCTTCTGGGAAGAGAACGAGGTGAACGTAAAGCTCACCCGCATCATGCGCAGTTCCTTCGCAAGCGTGGAAGCGATGATGCGCCAGCACAAGACGGACATGCGAACGGCAGCCTACATTATCGGGGTCAAGAGAGTGGCGGAAGCCACGATCACGCGGGGGATATTTCCTTAAGTATTGGGTATTGGGTATTGGGTATTGGGTATTGGGTGTTGGGAGGGAACTTTTGCTGTCCCTGCCGGGCTTGTGACAATGGGTTGCGCCACCGCTGAGTGTTAAGAATTCTCTGGCTCAACGCCCAAAACCTAATACCCAACACCAAAGACCTATTTCGCCCACGCCAGCCCGTCCGGGAAGTTGCCGACGTCGATGGATGCGACTTTTTCCCACTTCCGCAAATCGATAACCGAAACCTTGCGCGCCGACGCTCCCGCCACGTAGGCGAACTTGCCGTCCGGGCGGACGAGCATTTCCTGGGGGGCGGAATCTACCGGAATGTGTCTTGCGACTGCCATTGCTTTTAAATCCAGGACCGCAACAAGGTCTTTGCCCGGGATGGGAACGAGGAGCCACTTGCCGTCCGGAGTGGTGGCTGAGCCATAGCCGTTTCCAGGGAGATCGATCCATTTTGAGATTGTGTTTGTCGCAGTATCGATCACGGCCATTCTTGAAGTGGTCTGGTCGGACGTAAACGCCCATTTATCGTCCCTTGAAAGCGCGATTCGCTGGGAATAGGGGGAAACGGGAATGACGGCAATGGTCTTTCGCGCCACCAAGTCCAGCACGGAGACGCTGCCTGGATTCACGTTGGAGACATATCCGCGTTTGCCGTCGCGAGTGATGGCGAGCATGTGCGACTGCTGAGCGCCGGTTGGAATCTGACCGACGATCTGTAGAGTTTTGGGATCGACGATCGTGATTGCGTTATCCAACTCCGTGGTCACGTAGAGAAGGCCGCTCACCGGTTCGAAGACTACGCAGTGGGGCCGAACTCCGTGGCCAAAATCTACGTGGCCGGTGATCTTTCCGGTCGGCCAGTCAATCGCGAGCATTTCGCTTCCGTCCAACCCCGGCGCGCCCACACCAACGTTTCCGTAAATCGGCATGAAGACAGTGCGATTATCCGGGCCAACGGCAATTTCGTGGCCGTGCATGGTCGTTTGGTGCTCGTCGATTACGGCGACCTGCTTATTCGTCGCCGGATCAACCACACTCATGGTTTTATCTCCCTGATTGACGACAAACAATCGAGGCCCCAATCCAGAGCCGGCAACCGCCAGCGCCATCACGATGCTGATTAACATTGGCTGATTATAGACGGACTCACGCTCGCCCGTACTTCAACGCGAAACTCCAAAACGCGGGCCACCAAATCAGGTCGTTGGTCAACAGCGTCCAACCGAACGACCACGGCAGCTCGCCGCGCAACGCAAAGAACAAAAACCCAACCGGCCCAAACGTCTTTCCCGCCAGTCCAATCCAAATCAACCCCGCGTAGCGCTTTGGATCCCGCGCCAGCAAATAATAGCCGTAAGCAAACGTGCCGACGACCATTCCGAGACATTGAAAAATGGGCATAGGCTGCACCTGTTTCATGTGCAGCGCTTGGCAAACCGCGCTAGGCGCGAAGATAACAACCAGTCCCCAAACCAGGTTGTAAACCGTGGCTGCATAAAACCAGGCTCGATACCCCTTCAATATATCAGGCGTTTGCAGTTGAGACCTTCCCACCCCGTGCGGATCCGAGCCCGTCACGCGTCACATGTTACTCGTCACCCATCAATGCGGGCCGTCGAAGCCGGTTCCGCAAGGGCTGCCCATTTCTGACTCTTCGTTGTTAAACTCTTCGCCGTTCATGCGAATCAGCGGGTTGTAGAACCCGGCCGACTTTGTCGATCGCCCGCCAATGTAATGGCAAATGAAAGAGCGCCTGCAGCGGTCTTTGGAGACATTGGGGCCGCTGCCGTGGATGGTGTGTCCGCCAAAAAACAACACGTCGCCCGCTTTCATGCGCATTGTGACTTCTCGGTAGCCCTCAGGAGTTTCCACAAAGTGGTTGCTGAAGGACACCGCCTCGTCGGCGGTGCCAGGGCATTTTAGATCCAGATTGTTCGATTCGGAAACCAAAACCAGGCAGCCGTTTTCCTCGTCGCAATCGTCGATGGCGACCCAGGCGGCGATGCAACCGTTGGTATCCTCCGCCTGTAAATACAGGTTGTCCTGATGCGGCGCCTGCCCCTTGGTGCCGGGCGGCTTCCAGTAGTACATGGTTTGGGCGGCGATGGTTTCGTCCGCCAGCAAAACGCCAATCAATTCGCAAATCCGCGGGTCCAATCAATAGCGCCGGCTCGAAGCATCGAACCGGTGCGGGTGGATCACGCGCGGATAGTTTTGGTCGAAGTTGTTAAAGTAGGTATCGCCCTTGCGCTCGAAGTAGCCGGGCACGCCGTTGAACCAAATCTCCTCAAACCGCGCCTTGATCGCCTCAACTTCGTCGGGAGGGATCAGGCCCCGCGCGACGGCAAAGCCGTCGCGGTCGAAGTCCTGCTTTAGCATACTGGATTCAACGTCTTGGATCATTCGCTTGGGAGGTGGAATTCCATGTCGCCTGTGGCCATCTGGATCGCGTTGACCTGGCCGCCGTGGTAGGCGATATTTCCAAGGCTGAGCATAAGAAGGAGGGCTCCGGGCGTCGGACCCCAGGGCATTGGGAATTCCTTGGCAAACACGGAATCATCGGAGGCGCGCAATGTGCTTGCGTAGGTCTTCACCGCTTTCTGAAGGTCGTCGCAGGCCTCGTCTGCATTGGAGTAGGTCGGGCTCTCGCCGCCCGGCGCTTCGCCCTTGATCGCTGCGCTGATGTTGCGAAGCACCGTCGCGCATTCGGCAGTTTGCTCCAGAGCCGTGCGGCAAACCTTGTTGCCGTCAATCGTGGGAGCCCAGTCGAGCTTGTTGGGATCCGTGGTCTTCACCCAATGACAATAAAAATGGCTGGTCATCTCGGCAAGCCTGGCGTGCCATTCTAGAGCGGACATAGTTGCGGTTGCTTCCATCACCGCATTTTATCAGAAGCGGAGGGTCAGGGTGCATTGATTAATCAAGTTCTAGCCTCCGGTTAAAAGCGCGGATTATGGCGAATCGCGCCAGGCCCAAAAGGGCTCCGGCTAAGGAGTAACGGGTTTAGTAGTAGGGCGCTGTCATCTTGAGTCGGCCTCCAAGGCGCATCAGTTCTTTTTAGCCCCGACTCTCATATGACGGTTTCTGCGCGCGGTCATCGGAACCAGAGGTAAGGAAGGGTCGTAGCTCGCATCAACCCAGCCGTCCAAGATCATCGCTTCCAGGGCAGAAGAGGAAGGGCCAAGAACTTCGCTAAGGAAAACCTTGTCGTCCTTGTTATCCTCCTTCAACTTGTTTAATCTTGTTAAGATTCCGGGCAGCCGGCTTTCGCGCTGCAGGATCTCGATCCAGAGCTCGAAGACGCCCCGGATTGGCAAAAGGTTTTTGCCGCGCAAGTAACCGGGATCCCGCATGACCTTTCCATCAAAATAGATAGCGCGCTCATGCCAAACCGCGCCTTCGAGATTTAGCTTGAAGATATTGTTCTTCGAGAGCGGTGAGGTTGGCGTCCCCCCGTACAAGAACTCCGCGAAGTCCCGAATTCCGGCAACCTCAATGCCTCCGTTGCCGATGAAGAGATCTTCATCGATGAAGCCACCTTGCGCAAGCCAACGCCAAGCTTGGTCGGGATCGAGTTCCAGCCCGCTGTCCTTTGCGATCTGGGATGTGAACTCCTTCAAGTCACTAAACTGCGCGTTCGCCGTGTACCAGTAGTCAGCGAAGCGGATATGGTTGCGAATACGCCTTTCCAGACGCCGCTCATAAGATTGTTTCAGCCATTCCGAATCCAATTGGCCTCGGTCCAGTTCGAGGATTGTGAACGCAACTTCGCGGGAGGCTGCATGGGTGATAGTAAGGCCGGCTGCGAGAATCGGGTCGGCAAAACCTGAAGACTCGCCGGCCAAGATCCAGTTCTCGCCATATTGCCTGCTTGAAACGAATGACCAGTCCTTGGTCGTCGAAAACTTCATTTCTCGCTTGGCATTGGCCAAAAGCGCGGCGATTCGCTCTTCCTCTCCGAGCGCTTTCTCATACATCTGTTCGGCGGTCATGCCGCTTCGCTTGAAATACTCGGCCGGCGTCACGAATCCGACGCTTGTCCGATCTGGCCGAATTGGGATGAACCAAATCCAGCCGTATCCGAGGCTCATCACTTGAACGCGGGTTCCGCTCTTGCCGATTGTCTCCGCCCACGCTGCATCCTGCCAATAATCCCAAAAAGCGACATTCTGCAGGTTCGTTGGATATTCGACTTTAACGCCCATTGCTCGGCGAAGAATCCCCGAATGCCCCGAGGCATCGACGTAGTGGCGAGCGTGGACGGTTTCCTGACCCTCCACTTGCAGACCTGTTACGCGATCTCCATGGCGCTCCACTTTGGTGACCTTCGCCTCTTCGAAGACCGAGGCTCCCAGCGACTCCGCATGTCGTAGCAAAATGTCGTCGTAGGTCGCCCGGTCGACTTGCATTGCCGTGTTGCGACGCTGCCCCTCGAAATTCGCGGGCCGCTGATCTTCGACAAACTCGTCACCAAGGAACGAGAAAAACCAGAGCTCGGACTCTTTGCCCCAACGGTAGGTTGCGCCGATCTTAATGGGGAAACCGGCAGCCTCGACCTTCTCCCAACACCCCATTTCGTTCAGAACGTAAGATACGTGCGGCAGCTGGCTTTCGCCAACGTGGTCTCGCGGGAATTTCTCACGTTCGAAGATCGCCACTTTATAGTGGGGCGCATATTTTAAAATGAGGGAGGCAACGGTCGAACCGGCGGGGCCGCCGCCAATAATTGCGACATCGTAGTCCATTTAAAGCTGTAACAACAATCTAACGAAATAAGGTCCGTAAAATTGTTGCTACAACATCCGGGTGGAACTGGAGGTCGGCGCACTCGCGTTGCGCTCTTCCGTGCGAACTCTCATCCGCAGTTCAATACCGGTAATGATCCGGCTTATAGGGGCCTTCTTTTGCTACTCCGATGTATTTCGCCTGGTCGGTCGAGAGTTCGGTCAGTTCCGCGTCCAGCTTCTTAAGCTGCAAGCGGGCCACCTTCTCATCCAAATGCTTCGGCAGAACATACACGCCCGGCGCATACTCACCCGCCTTGGTGAAGAGTTCTATCTGGGCGAGAACCTGGTTGCTGAAGCTGGAACTCATCACGTATGACGGATGCCCCGTGCCGCAGCCAAGATTCACCAATCGCCCCTTCGCAAGCAAAATGATCCGCTTGCCGTCGGGGAAGATCACGTGATCCACCTGGGGCTTGATCTCTTCCCATTCGCAGTGCTTTTCCAGCGAAGCAACATCGATCTCGCTATCGAAGTGGCCGATGTTGCATACGATGGCCTGGTCTTTCATCTTCTTCAGATGCTCGTATTGGATAACGTGGTAGTTGCCGGTCGCGCTTACAAAGATGTCAGCCTTGTCCGCAGCGTAATCCATGGTCACCACTTTGTAGCCTTCCATGGCGGCCTGAAGCGCGCAGATCGGGTCGATTTCGGTAACCCAAACCTGTGCATGAAGCGCTCGCAATGCTGAAGACGAGCCTTTGCCCACGTCGCCGTAACCGCAAACTACCGCGATTTTGCCCGCGATCATCACGTCGGTGGCGCGCTTGATGCCGTCTACCAAACTCTCGCGGCAACCATACAAGTTGTCGAACTTGCTCTTGGTGACCGAATCGTTCACGTTGAAGCAGGCGAACGGCAGCTTGCCCTCCTTCATCAGGCTGTAGAGCCGGTGAACGCCGGTGGTGGTCTCTTCGCTGACGCCCTTGATGTTGTCCCGGATCTTGCTGTAGTAGCCGGGCTTTTCTGCGAGGCGCTTTTTTATGGCGGCGTAAAGAACGGATTCCTCAGTGTTCGTGGGGTTCGCAATCACGGATGGGTCGGTTTCCGCCTGGCTGCCGAGAAGAACGAGGAGGGTGGCGTCGCCCCCATCGTCCAGGATCATATTCGGCGTGCCGCCGTCCTGCCACTCCATGATGCGGTGGGTGTAATCCCAATAATCCTCCAGCGATTCGCCCTTGAATGCGAAGACAGGCACGCCGTTATCGGCGATGGCGGCGGCGGCGTGGTCCTGGGTGCTGAAGATGTTGCAACTTGCCCATCGTACTTCCGCGCCGAGCGCGACAAGGGTCTCGATGAGCACCGCAGTCTGGATGGTCATGTGCAGCGAGCCGGCAATGCGCGCGCCGGTAAGCGGCTTGCTCTTCGCGAACTCTTCTCGGATGGCCATTAGACCAGGCATCTCGGTTTCGGCGATGCGGATCTCTTTGTGCCCCCATCCTGCGAGGGAGAGATCGGCGACTTCGAAGTCAGTTTTGATCGGATTTATAGTTGTCCCCATTTTTTGGCTTTCTCCTTCGGCCCCTTGCGCAAAAAAAGAGCGCTCGTGAGCCGTTCTCACGAGCGCCGTTAAATCGCTGAGCCTGGCGCCTCTCTGCGCTGCAACGCTCCTCAGCTTTGTTTATTTTACCAACAGAATTTGCTGAACTTGCTTCAGAATAGCCGAATTAGTACACCAACAGCGATCTTCCTGAGAACTATTTCAGGCAGTACGCTTGACATCGTTCTGCCGCTCCTGCTAAGGTGCCGCATGAGTAAGTTCCCAAAAGTTGTTGTTCCATTTCTTTGCGCCGTTGTGTTCGTGTATGCTCTTGCCAACAACAGACCGGCCAGAGATAGAACCGATCCCTCTTGCTTTGGTCCAGATATTAAAAAGAGCGTCGTTTGCCCAGGCGAGGATGTTGATGCAGTTTCGGCCATAGACACTCCGTCAACACGCGCATGGCAACTCTTTGCGGAACTCAACCAACCTATGTTCCCTCGTAGCAGGACTGATCATAGAAGGGTCTGGGAAACATGGAAACGTGCGAACGATGACTGGGTTCCAGCGGAAACGATCTACGAAGCGGATGGAAGCGAGCCACCTATTTGGAAGGTGGTCGAAGAACGATCACCAGTCAAATTCCTGGATCCCAATTTCCAGCTTGAACCCTCCTCGAGTTGGCAGGAAATGATCGCGGATGACCGACCCCAGCTTACGGCAGGGCCTATCGACGGATTTGAGATGAGGACCAACCGGCCAGCCTTCAACTACATCCGGGGCCATAAACTATACAACCTAGAAGGTCAGTTCGCTTTTGCGTCCAGGCACCCTGTAGATTTCCCCCTGGGTTCAAAGGAGGTTAAGGCGTCATGGTGGCCGGCTGACCGCGTTCAACATCCAAGCGATTACTACACGACTGAGGCCTACGGCAAAACCTACGTCCTTTTGGGGCTTCACATACTGACCAAGGATATCCCGAATTGGTTTTGGGCCAGCTTTATCCATAAAAACTGGATTAACGACGTCCAGGCACCACACAGACCGCTGGACCTCGCCAAAGATCAGCATGTTCCGGATTCGCTCACCAGTCCATGTTTTAAGAACTACAGGCTGCTGGCCCAGCGCGTTGCAGGCAGTGGCGGCCCATACCACAGCCAGGGGCAGGGGGCCCAAATTGACTGGATCGATCGGACCGGCAGAGCAACGCTACTTGGAAACCCCACGATTGAGAAAGCCGGCGCAGATCAGGCTTCATGCATAAACTGTCATGCTCGAGCTGCAATCGCTTTCGATGGGCAAAACTATTCCTTCATGGACCAGGATTCGACGGCTTCAGGTCCAATCGACCCCTCCTTGTTTTACGGCGCAATGAAATTCTATTCGCTCGATTTCGTCTGGTCCTTGAAGTTCGCAAATAGTCGGAAACATTGACTCTCCGGAGCGCCATCTGACGTTAGTGACCTTAGGTTTTCGCTGGAAATGCCACCAGTGTGCTCTTGTCCGAAAAATCGGTTCTTTTCAGTTCTCTGAGCGTCGCCAGTTCAGTTTTCGGTGCAACGAAGGGGTACTCGGAAGCCTCGTATATCAGAAACTCGTGCTCCGAACTATATGTTGCCCCTAATAGGTCTTTCAATTTTTCGAACCCGGCCATAGGATAGGCGGGTAGGCATTGAAGATCCCCAATGAGGCCCGTCTGCCAGAGAATTAGAAAGGCCCGCGGATTAATGGCAGGCATTGATTCAATGAATTGTGTGGCTTCGTATGATTGCCAGCCCGTTTCAGACGGGTCTATCTCGATGTCAGCAAATAGACAGTCCTCCGCTGAAATGCCAGGTAGGACGACGACCCGAAATCCCTCACGGCGTGCCATGTTGGCCGCGTCACGTGATGGGCGGACAAATAAATTGGGATGGCCATAGAAGACCATGCAGACTGACTTTCCACTTCGGACCGCGTCTATGGTCGTGTCCACCATTTCAGCGTAAGTCGTCCGGCGTTCTTTGCCGTACTGATAGTAGCCGCTAAGACTCTGAGTATTGCTATTTAAGCCCAACAACACCCCCATCATGACCTGATTCGGGACGATGGCGTAGACTACGTCAGCTGCCTTGATGACCGCCTGCGCCTCAATGGTCAGCTGACCAATACGAATGCCGGTCCCAACGATGGTCAACATCAAGCCAGAATTATTTCTTCTTGGACTGAGGGCAGGATGACGGCTGCCACGTGCTATAACACACAGCGTCGGTGCCCAGTTTGTTATTAACCTTTAAATTCACCAGTTTGCCGGTACCGTCTGTAAACACAGCGTTCGATCCAGTGGGCAGATTGGCTTTCTTCGCTTGGTAATAGTACGAGAGGTCTTGATAAATGCTAAGGATTAGGGTATCAGCACCAGCACTTATCAGATAGGCGTGCCAAGCAATGTACATTAAATCGGCTAAAGGATCGTAGTACTCCTCGTTCACCATCCCATTGTAAATCTTGCCGTTATCAAAAGCCGTTCCTTGTATCGCTGCTTTCCAAAGGCCCAGCGAAGCTTGATTAAGCGGCGGGCCCACTGCAGGCGGCTGGCCTGGGCTTACCTTCTTCCCAACCCCTTTGCTTGAACCTGTTTTGGATTTTTCTCTGGCCATTTTTAATACCTTACTCACTAGTATGCAAGGAAATGAAACTCAAAAGCTAATGGAAACCCATTTTGCGCCCTATCTTCATTACATGTGGGAGCGACTGTTCTGATGTCCCACAAATGACTCCGGTATGGTCTCAGATTGTGGAGCGGCGCACGTTGGGCACCTAACAGATCACGGCTGCGACCGAACCGGGAGTTCTCGGATTGCTCGTGGCAGGCACTAGGTCGCACCCGAGAAGATCGAGAGCCGCACTCAAATTCAAAGTTCTGCCGCTCCGATACGCCTCCTTGTAAGCCTCGACTGGCAGACTAACCCGGGTGCGCTCCTTAACCTCTGCCGACATTTGGAGGAAGAGCTTGTCCGGGACCGCGCCAGTGCGTTCCAGCACACGATCCGCGAAACCCTGGACCTTGGCCGCGCCTTCCGGATCGCCCTTTTCAAGCAAGATCAGGGACCCAGCCGCGAGATTCCCACTCAAGAGGAAATAGTCAGGCGGTGAGCCAATCAAGGCAATTCCACGCTTGTAATGTTCTGTAGCCCCTGTTCGGTTCTGCAAGAAGGCAAGATGCCCCAATATACAATGGGCCAGTCCCATGCCTTTGAAGTCCTGTTCCTCGGCCTTTGTGGCCAGCATCTGCTCAAGCAGCGTTTCGGCCTCCGCAAAGTCTCCGCTCGTGCATGCTATTGCCGCGAGGTTCGCGAGCACGAACCCTTGGCCCTTGCTGTCGCCCGTCTCGTGGGCGATCTTCAATGTCATTTTGAAGAAGTGAGAGGCTGGTTCGTCCTCGCCGAGAAGGTAGTAGCAGTCTCCTAGCCAGCTTGACGCGAACAAGAGCAAGTCCGAAGCCGATGCCTCTGCCAGGTCAAGTCCGTCATGCAATAGTTTCAGTCCCTCACGATCCCCCATGTACACAAGGCAGGCGCCGCTCAGGATAAGAATCCGTATGCGCAGAGCCGCATCATCTACCTGGCCCAAACTCATTCGAGTGCGTTCCAGGTAAGCGGAAGCCTCCGAAAAGTGACCGGCTTCAAACCAATAGGGGAAGACGTCACAAGCGATGGTCGCAGCTGTTAGGGCATCGTCCCCGTCCTCAAGTGCCCAATCAATCGCCGCTCGCACATTGTCCATATCCAGCTCAAAGCTTCGTCGCCACTTCACTTGCTCCGGCGTCCGCAATCCGACCTTGGCTGCCGCACCAAGCTGGGCGTAAAACTTCAAATGCTCCGCTTGCGATGGCACCAAGTCGGGCGAAGCAGTCAATAGCTCCCTTGCATACTGCCGCACCGTTTCCAGCATTCGGTATCGCATCTGGCCGTAATGCTCTTCCGCCAGCAGCAGCGATTTGTCCACCAAACTGGAAAGGACATCCAAAAATTCCTCGTCCAACCCCAGCGCCGAAACCGATTCCGCCGCCTCCAAAGAGAACGATCCATAAAAAACCCCGAGCCTCCGGAAGAGCAGCTTCTCCGAATCGGTAAGCAGATTGTACGACCAATCGATTGTCGCCCGAAGGGTCTGGTGGCGAGCCGAGACCCCGGTCCCGGATACCCGGCAAACGGCAAACGCATTGTCCAAACGCTCGTAAAGCTGCTCGGGCGACATCATGCGCGCTCGGGCTGCCGCGAGCTCGATGGCGAGGGGAATGCCGTCCAGCCGGCTCGTGATCTTGCAAATCGTCCCCAGATTGGTATCCGTCACGCGAAAAGAAGGGTTGGCGTAAATCGCCCGATCCAAAAACAGGCGCACGGCCTCAAAGCTCTTGATTTGTGCCCCGCCTTGCTCCACCCACTTTGCGGTCGTGTTCACCCGAAGCCGTGGCGTGCTCGAGAGACCGGACTTTCACAACCAACTCGCCGGGGACGTTTAGCACCTCCCGGCTCGTGGCTAGCACAGTGAGTTCCGGGCAGGAAGACGTGAGCCTTTGAACCAAATCGGACGCCGCACGCAACACATGCTCGCAGTTGTCGATAATCAGTAGAACTTTTTGGCCCTTGAGGAACTCGGTGAGCCGGTCGATCATCGGCGCGCCGGGCGCATCGCCAAAACCGAATACAGCTGCGACCTCCTGTGTCACCAGCCTTTCATCTTGAATGCCGTCCAATGGCACAAACCAGGCCCCGCCAGGAAAAAGCTCGAGGCTCCGGCCAGACGCTTCAATCGCGAGCCTCGTCTTCCCAATGCCTCCCGAACCGACAAGTGAGATGAGGCGGGTGTGCTTCAAATAGGTGTGCAGGTTATCGATTTCGCTGGAGCGCCCAACGAAAGAAGTTAAGGAAACCGGCAGATTGCTTCGAATGCGGCCTCGCTCGGACTCCGCCTTTCGCTGCTTCAGGCGCTCGGACATGCCGGTAACGCCACAGCCTTCAGACACCAGGTTGACCAAGCGGAGCTTTATTCCATGCTTAACTTCGTGCTCGCCCAGATCCTCCAGACAGGACTGCCATTGGCCATGAGCGGCAGCCGCATCGGCAGCCGCGCCTGACAGCAACACCTGCCCTGGGTCGGCACTGCTTTGAACCCGTTCGGCCATGTTGATTGCGGGACCCACAACCGTCATCTGGCCGTTAACGTCCTCGACCCTGGTGATGGGACCGCAGTGGATTCCCATGCGAGCACCGATCTCAAGCGTTTTGAGTTCGCGGGCAAGTTTGACCGCATCCTCGATCGCCCGGGAAGATCCGCCAAAGTAAACGAGTGCCACACCGTCGCCGCTGTCCAGAGCCAACGCCCCCGTGGGGCTATCCAACCCGCAGATATCCCGGACCAGCGCTTTGAAGCGGTTCGTGACCTCGATCTGGGATTCAATGCCCTTTGGCAGT
>CAWHLK010000045.1:0-16106 GCA_963829965.1 uncultured archaeon
ACCAGATCCGCCATCGTCTTCCCGATCCACGGGCCGAACTTGAACCCATGCCCGCTGCACGCGGACACGAACAGAACCTGGTCGTCCAGCCGGCCGAGCAAGAAATCTTCGTTCGCGGTATTTGTATAGAGACAAGCCGTCGCGCGTTTCACGCGCGGAAAATCGTGCCCAAACCTGCGCCAAGCAAAATCCTTAATCAGCTCAACCGCCTCGTGAACCGGGTCTCGCAACCGCTCATTGGGATCAAAAGGCACGTCTTTGAAATGAACCCCCGTCTTCAGACCGCTTCCCCAGGGTTCCGATGGAAAGCCATACAGGCTATGAGGCCCCTCCTCGATCCAAACCGGGCCGTAGTGTTGGCCAACCACATAGCCGAACGTTTGTAAAGTCACGAGAACCGGAAGAGGAACAAACTGGGTAATCCACGGCCCCGCGCACAACACGACCTGATCAAACTCCCGCTTCAATGGTTCTAGAGAAGTAACCCTTTCGTGCCGCAGGACAGCCCCGTGGGACTGGGCGAGTTTGAGAGTGGATTCCAGGGCCAAGGAAGCGTGCACCCAACCCGCTTCCGGCGTGAACACTCCCACTTCGTGAGGCTGCAAAATCAGGTCAGGAAAAACCGGCGCAAGCGTTCGCTTGTCCAGGACCGAATGCTCAACGTTTAGAGATTCCAGGCTGTTGATCACGCTTCGGATATTCGCGTTGTCCCTATCTCCAAAATACAATAGGCCGCATTCATATAGGAGTTCCTGCCCGGACGCCCGCTCAAGTTCTCGCCAAAGTGGATATCCCTCGCCCATGATTTCCGTGTAAAACGCATCCGGATACGCGCGCCGGACAATCCTTGAGTCGCCGTGCGAACTGCCCAACTCATGGCCTAATGGAAACTGCTCAAATACTGTAACCGCATGTCCGCGACGGGCGAGCGCCCACGCGGTGCTGGAACCATGGATCCCGGCTCCTACAACGGAAACTCTCATAAACGCAGTTTACGATCTTATTGCGGTGTAGTGAACGCGGTCGCTCTTCGCGCGCGGCGGGTCCAGCGTGTAGCTCTCATACATGCGGATCTCGGAGAATCCAGCGTCGTGCAGCATCGCTCGAACTTCCTCGTCCGTATGGGCGCGTTGGACGTGGACTTCGTGGTATTCACGATCATGCCACCAAAAGGTCATGTTCACGTGAATGATGCGGGTCTCGGGATCGTAATCGCCGAGCCAATCGTATTTCACCTTCGCACGCGGGCCCTTGGCCTTTTGATCAAAGAGCTTGGCTTCAAAAGCGTAAGCCGTATTGAGGTCAAAAATAAACGACCCGCCTGGCTTCACATGCTTCCCCACCTGCCGAATCGCACTCGCAAGCTTCGGAACCGAGGTGATGTAGTTGAGACTGTCGAAGAAGGAAAAGGCCGCATCGTAGGTCTTGCCCATTTCGAACTCGGCCGCATCCATCACCTCATATCGAATCGGCCGGATTCTGTGCTTGGCCTTCCGCCGCGCCTCATCGATCATCGAGGCCGAAAGATCGAAGCCCTCTACTTCAAAACCTTCGTTGTCCATGAGTTCGCACATTGTGCCCGTCCCGCAGCAGACATCGAGGAGCGTTTTGGGATGAATATCCTGTTGGCTGAGGAGAAGCAGAAGGTAACTCGCCCACATTCGATAGGGCACCGTGTCCATCAACTCGTCATAAAACGGGGCAACCGGGCCAAAGCTTTGCAATACGGGCGGAATTCTACCAGCGGTTCGCCGTAAAATGGACCGGATGATTCGGGCGCCGCTTGTGGTGGGATATAAGGGGGAGATAGGCCGCTTCTTGCTTGCAGGGCTCTTGGAGGACCAGCCGAAGGCAAACGACATCTACTGCGTGGATGTCAACAACTCGGAGGAAGACGTTCGCGAGCGAATCGAGAAATCGGATTTCATTTTTCTTTGTGTGCCCCTCCAGTACACCGCCTCCTGGCTGGGGACCTACGGCGATTGCCTGGGCAATGCCGTGGTGGTGGAGCAATGCTCGGTGAAGTCTTTCCTGTATGATTTGCCCGAGTTTGCCTCGGTGAAGCTCCTTTCCATGCACTTACTGTTTAGACCCTCGGCCACGCCGGTCTCCGACCGGCGCTGCCTGGTCTTCGGCGAGCGCCTTGAACCGGGGGTGGTTTCAGATTTTGCGGATTATGTTGGACGCGCGTTCAAAACCTCGGTTGTAGAGCTAAACGGCGAGGGCGAACCTGCTCACGTGGTTCACGATCGCCTAATGGCCCGCCACCAAGCCCTCGTCCACCGCGTGGTCTTGGCGCTGGCTTCCCGATTGGACGCAGTCGAAGCGCGGACCTTCGTGGGCCAAAGGATCTGCGAACTCGCGGACCGAGTCAAGGCAGGCGATCCGATCCTTTATAAAATGATCCAAGAAAACCCTTTGGCGGCCGCTGAGCTTGAGGAGTTCGTCGAATCGCTGACCGTTTGATAGCAGAAACCAGTCCGTCGGCCTGAATGGCCGAGTTAAGACCGCTTCATGCCTCAATCCTTAGCCAGGTCCTCACCACCTAATCTTCAGCACCAAAGACCGCCAACCCTTCATCACATCCAATGTCCGGGACGAACCGTGCCCCTATCTGGTGCTCCGCGACCACGGAAACGTTCCTATCTAGGTCAATGCAGTAGAAGACCACGTTCGTCTGCTGTTCGCTCTCACGAGATCAAGCTAGCAACCCAGCGGCTTAAGAAACGGTTTCCCGCCATCCCGAACCGGGTCCGCAACCGGTAAACCGGTTTCACCCTCAATCTTATGCTTCGCCAAAACCGCCTCAGCTTCAGACAAACCGGCGGTATTCAGCGCCACCGCAACCGTTTGCGGGCGGGGAAACGTCCCGCATGCCTCCGCCAAATCCTCATACATCGCAATGTATTGCCGCAGTGGTGGAATCTTGATGTGCTCAAACCGAAAGAGGTGTTCCTGGTTTGCCCGGTGGCAAAGAACGAAGTGCGTAGGACAGGAGCCGCGTAAGAGCGGCAAGTTGGCCGTGCTGCCGGGATGAATCAAAGCCCCTTGGCCTTCCACAATCACCAGTTCAGCGTCGGAGGCCCGTAAGACCTCGCGCTCGATCGCACTGCTCGCAAAGTCCACCCGCACCGCGTCGAGGGCAACCCCGCGCCCGGTGATCGTGATTCCAATCTGGCCGGTTGCGATGAACTCGGTCGTCACGCCCTTCTCGCGTGCGGCCCGATAAATCTCCAAACCGGCCGTCATTTTGCCGATCGCCATGTCCGTGCCGATCATCAATAGCCGCTTATTTGAGAGCTTTGCCGCTTCGCCCTGCCCGCTGTAGAGCCCTTCGGGCTCGATCCGGATGTCCCAAATAAACTGTCCGTTCGCAAGCTTGGGATAGCGTGGGACAAGCGGGTCGTGCAGACCGTTCACGACGCTCAGCCCTTTTGCCACCGCTTCGTCAATCGCCGGATACCAGGAATCCGGAATGCGCCCACCTTGCGTTGCGATCCCAAGGACAAACGCCTGGGCGCCTAGCGCTTTGGCCTCGTCGATGGTTGCCACCACGGGCGCAGAGCGTGGCGAATCGATCACATCCTGAACGTTCTTCCCTGCCTCCGTAGAGTCGATGATCGCAGCAATCGGGTTTGGCGAATAGCGCAAAATGCCGCGGCACATTTTGGCGAAGTGGCCCGCCAATTCCCCTTCCATATAGATGGCGAGTGGCTGGTCTTTCCCTAGCACCGGGTGGGCTCCGAAGCGGGGGTTGCCTTGGCCGGCTGGCTAGGTGCGACGAGAAACGCGCCATGCCCGGGAACGTCTCGCGGCGTCACCACGCCGTTGATCATGTCAAGGCCGGTCGCAGGGTCGGGATTTTGATTGAAATGGGAGTCCAAATCGATATGATCCATAAGAGCTCCAATGGCGCAACCCGCAGCAATGGCAACCGACGACTCACCCATGCAACCAATCATCGTTTCCAAACCGTGAGCCTTTGCGGTAGCCACGATTCGCAACGCTTCGGTAATTCCGCCGCTCTTCATGAGCTTGATGTTCACGCCGTCCACGGAGTCGGCGAAACCAGGCACGTCGTTGGCAAATCGGCAGCTTTCGTCCACGAAAATCGGCAGTGGCCGTCGGTCGTAAAGTTTCGGCAACTCGGATTCCATGCCCGCAGGAAGCGGCTGCTCCACATATTCGCAGCCATGCTCGGCAAGGAAGGTCATCATGCGCTTCGCCTTGTCCGGCATCCAACCTCCGTTGGCATCAACGCGCAGTTTCACGTTCATCCGGGCCGAGGCGCTGCGTGCGGCGAGGAAGTTCTCGCGGTCCCGAAAAATCCCGTCCGGCGAGCCTAATTTGATCTTCAGATATTTCGCGCCGGTCCGCTTGAGCAGCTCGGGCACTCGCTCGCGGATGATCTCCGTTGTCGAAATGCCGATCGTGACCGAAGTGGGCACGGTTGGCTTACCAAGTCCGAGGAGGCCGTAAAGGGGCATATTCGCCTTCTTTGCCTTCAGGTCCCAAAGGGCAGTATCCAGTGCGGCCAGTGCGGAGGGATTCATCTGCTCTCGCATTCCGGCCTTCCAAACATCGTTAATCGACATCCCTTCCAAGCCGTTCTTGGTGAACTCGAGGATTTGCTGCTCCGCGATATCGGCGAGGGTGTCATCGTAGCCGGTCCCAGGCGCCCCTTCGCCCACTCCCACAAAACCGTCCTCTTCGGCGAACACAAACACGTTTCTTGAACCCGTGCTTACGCCTCGGCTTATAGCGAGCGGGTAAAGCTTCGTGAGTTGGACTTGACGTACGATAACCTTAATCAATACTGTTGCTCCCGTGAATTAAGAATACCGCCATGCATTGGAAGTGGAGAGCGTAAAGGGTAAAGGGTAGAGGCGGCCGGGTAAAGGCCAAGTAGTTACCTGACGCATTGGGAGGGGAGTGCAACTTCCGAGCTGTCCAAGAGCGACCAATAAGTTCTACTTAGCCTCTTCAATGCCGTCCGGCCTACCGTTGCACTCCCTAAGAAGCGTTAAGCACCACCGATAGAACTCACCGGGTCAAGGTCAATGTCGCGGTCTTGGTAATCCCACCCCAACTTGCGGTTAGGTGCGCCACCACGGTTGCCGTGGTCGCCTTCGTCTTAACCACGAAGTGATAAACGGAGTCGGCCGAAGCCAGGGTGACCGAAGAGGGAACCGATACCAGGCTGCTGTCGCTGGTGAAATGAACGACCGCGCCGTTCGAGCCAAGCTGCCCGGTGAAGAGAAGGGTTGCCTCCGAGTTTGAACCTCCAACGACCGAAGTGGGCGACACGGAAAAGCTCGAAATGGAGGCGGGCTCCAGCGTCAAACTCGCCGTTTTTGTTGAACTTCCGAAAGTTGCTGTAACCGTGGCCGCGGTTGCAGCGTTAACTCCCGTCGTCTCAATCGTAAAGGAGGCACTCGTAGCATTTGCGGGCACTGTGATTGAGGAGGGAACTTTGACAAATCCGGAGTCGGAAGATAGGTTGATTTTATCGCCCGAAGGACCTGCGAGGGCGTTAAGAGTTACCGTTCCCGTTCCGGAAACCCCGCCGACTAGTTGAGAAGCAGCAACTTTGAGGCTGCTAAGAGGGGCTGGAACCAGCGTGAGTTGTGTCGTCTTGGTGATCAACCAATTCTTTGCCGTGAGTGTCACTGAAGTGTCAAAACTCACTGGCGAACAAACGGGCGTAAAGGTGGCGCTTGTTTTGGCTGCCCCGATAAGAACCGAAGCAGGAACCTTGACGAGTGTGCTGCTGGAGCTAAGCGTAACGGTGGACCCTTGAGGACCGGCATCGCCGGCGATCTTAACCGTTCCCGTCAAGGATTGTCCGCCATAAGCAGTCGTCACGTTCGTGGAAATTGAAGTGAGCGGGTAAGGCGAAATCGTAATCACCGTCGTTACCGCCGCTCCCCCATAAGTCGCCGTGAGTTTCACTTGCTGGCTCGCGGAAACTGGAAGGCTGTTAATCGTGAACGTAGTCGATGTTTCGCCGGCTGCCACCGTTACGCTCGGCAGCGAGACGTTGTTATTGTTCGCAACCACGACGATGGCCGCGCCCTGAGGTCCCGCCGATCCTTTAAGCTTGATCGTGCCTGTGGTGGGCTCGCCTCCGTAAACTTCCGATGCCGCCGATGATATCGAGTAAACCGGGGAAGGGGTAACGAACATCGTGGCCGTCTGGCTCGACGAGCCGATCGTCGCTGTAACCGTCACCGTTTCGACCTCGGAAACCAGGCTTGTGCTGATCGGGAATGAGATTTCCGAATAGCCGGTGGGAATGCTTACTTGGCTTGGAACGGTGAGGACCGCAGGCGTATCGCTGGAAAGGGTAACCACATCCGCGCCCGAGCTATTTTTGCTCGCGAGATTGCCAACGATGCCGGTGAGCTGGACCGCTCCCGTCGAGTCGTAGCCGCCGATGATCGTATTCGTTCCTAACTGCACGGCAAGGATCTGGGCTTGGCCGATCGCATGCATTTGGCCGTCGGCCGCCCCGAAATATACCGTCCCATCTGCGCCGACCGCGGGCGACGAATCGAAAGGATAGCTGCGAGGATCTTGGGCGATAAATGGGCCGACAAACACCTCCCACTCCTCTTCGCCGGTAGTTCCATTGAGGGCGTATAAGATACCGAAATCGGAGAAGAAGTAGACCGTTCCGTCGGAGGACACCGCAGGCGAATTCATCAGACCGGATCCTGCCCTGAACGTCCAAAGAAGATCGCCCGTCGTGGCGCTATATGCTTCACCTGTGTTCGTATAGAGAATCCCGTTGCTGCTTAGGGCCATCGGTTCATCCGGATTCAGATCCATTGGCGTTTCGAAGAGCTTTGTATACGTGCCGTTAAAGTTGTCTTGAAGAGCTACCAGTGTGCCTTCCTCGGTGGCAAAGTAGATCGTTCCATTTGGCCCAAGTGTCGGACACTCCTCCACAAAATTACCGTCAGGAAGGTCGTAAGCCCATTCAGCGACTCCTGCCTCGCTATAGGCCACAAGCGCAAAGGTTGTGGTTCCCGTCCTCACGTTGATGTAAACAGTTCCGTGAACGGGGTCAACGGCAAGAGCCGTTGAGTTCCACGCGTAGTTCACTTTCCACACTAGGTGCCCGGTGACGCTGTTGATTGCGTAAAGGTAGGGATCGCAAGCGAAATAAAGCAAGCCATTTGGGGACATCGAGGGAGGGTAATCCAGGCTGCCCTGCGTAGAGAATGGGTAATGCCACTTCAAGTGGCCAGTGGAGCTATTTACTGCATACAGGCTGCCGTCCTCCGAAACCACAAATATCGTTCCAACCCCTATTAAGGGGGTTGAGCGCACGGGGGCTTGAGTTTGGTAGGACCATAGATAGTTTCCGTTCGAGTCCAGAGCGTAAAGGCAGCCATCGTCCGATCCGAAGTAGATATTGCCGTTCGACCCGATAACCGGGGAGGAATAAATCGAGTCCTCCGTTTGGAATCGCCACTTTTCGAGCCCATCCGCGCCAGACCCGACGCCCTGGCAGGTGTTTTGCAGGTTAGCTCCGAACTTCGGCCACGGAGCGTCCACGTCCATATAAGCTGACAATGCCGAGCCGAGCTGCTTCGTGTTGCGCTGATAGCCTCCAAAGGCAAAGGCGCCCTTGGGTGCACCATGAACCCCAAACGTGACGAGTAGGGACGCCAAGGCGATCAGTAGAAGTTGGAAAAGGCGAACCGTTGACCTTGGTTGAAGCCTTCTTCCTGGAACGCAAACCCCCATTGAATTTAGAATCGATACGGGCGCATTATTGAGCACGGCTAACACCTCGATTCAAATTTCGGCAAGACACAGAGAACTTTGGAATCAAGGATCAATAGTTGTTGAAGTTAACCAGGAACAAATGTCTACCGGATTATGTTGCTATCATGATGAAAGACTGTTTTCAGGTCCGGCTCGAGATACAAAAATCAGGCCCGTTGGACCTGCGGACGTTTATCGCATCAGAGCCGGTAACCCCATAAAAGAAATTCAAAACCAAAAAAGGCGCTCCGATTTACTCCGATCTACTCCGATTTTCACTGGGCCCAAGGTTTGCCCAGCATCAAAAGAGAATTTCCCATTTTCCCCGGGGTAAAAGTAGCCATGAGTTTTGGAGTTCCATATAAAACCATTTCGTTCGCCATCTGCGCTGCCGCGACAGTCATCGCCGCAGCCCAGGGTGGCTCCCGAGGCGCGCGAAACCCATTTTCTGCACCCGACGCAACCATCCATTACGCCCCCGATCGCACGTACGATCTGCAGAATCAATCGGAAGGTGCTGCGCGCTCGCCTGGCTCCTCGAACGCCGCTTGGGGGCCGGGGCCTTGAGCAGGCAACGATGCAGCGATAATAAAGGCGAGGGGTTCACGATGTCTCTGGAACAAGCGATCCTGGAAGCGGACCGGGCGTTGCCAGCCGAAAAACAGCTGGAGATTCTGCACCATGCCACGCTCCTGCGCCAACAGACTACTGACAAGAGGCCCTTGCGAAGCGTGAAGGGACTCTGCGCTGACCTTGGCGTCTCGCTTTCGTCTGAGGAACTCAAAGACAATCGACGCGAAATGTGGAAAAACTTCCCGCGGGAAGATATTTGATGCCCGCCGTCGCGGTGGATACCCACCCGCGTGATCAGATCATCCTGTGCCACCAATCAGTGACACTCCAAAATGCCTGTCGGCCTGACCGCGCGCGTACCTTGTAACTAGATCGCGGCGTCGGCGCCACAGAGAGGCCTCTATGTTGGGGTCCATTCGTGAGCTACTAAGTCGGTCGAGCAGAGTTGCCAGATGTTTCAACCGTTGGGTGGCCATTCGATCGGTGTAGGCTGCATCAGACAGTGCGGTGGGTGCTCTTCCATCATCCACCAATAACGCTTTGAGCGATTTAAGGTAACGCGTTCGCGTAAGGTAGATCTCATCGAAGCCTTCTCCGGGCCGGTAGTTTATTCGTTCACGATACAGTTGCTCTCTGAATCGAAGGCTATCTAGCGCGGGCGCTATGTTCGTCGCCGTCTGGCGATCTGGCCACGCCATCTGCGTCACTGCCTCATAGTATTCCCGCCAGACGTCGGCGTGTCTTTGCCGCTGACTGCGCTCCTGGATCTTGAAATACGGCGTCCGGCTATCGGTACGCGTCACCTCGAAAACCGGCCCTGTGGGCAGCTGGGTGACCGATCTCATATGAAGTCGAATAAAACTGAGAGCCAAGAAGTAATTGCTGTAGTACGTTGCCACTCCAGCCCAGGTAGACGCCTGAAACTCGCGGAGATGACTGCGCCATAGATAGAGTGCCAGGGCCCGATCGAAAAACTCGTCTGCCTCACTCAGCATGGCGCCAGCGAGTTCCCTAGAATAGACGTGCTGTATCTTCCCGGCTCCAGGGGTCCAAACGGAGATTATGCTGTCCCTGACGAATCCCCGTTGTCGCGAGGATTGAGACACCACTACTACCAAATCTGAGAACGTCACGGTACGTTCAGACCAATTGCAAGGCGCCCTTCTTCGCTGTCTCTTTCGGCTCGCTACTCTTGAGCGCGTCAGCCAACGCACCTGCAAGGCGATTCTCTCCCGGATGCCCAGCCCAGCCTTTGTGATGCTCTGCGGAGAAGTTGTATGTCTTAATTGGCATCAGCACGGCGACGATCGATTTGACCGTGAAATTCTGAAAGCGTTGCAGGCAAGCAGCAAAAACCTGAGGAAGCACGATCACCCAAGCTGAGAACCCCAGCGCCTTCGTGAGCACGCTGTTTTTGTTTCCCCAGTCGCTGGCAAAAATTGTCTTGACGGCGGTGAAGTAATTCTTCAGTATGCCGTACTGTTCTTCTTCCGAGTACTGGAACAGGGCACCCCGCTCCGAAATGAGACTTTCAACGGCTGTGACTACCCGGGTTTGAGTTATAAGGCCGTCGCCAGACCCCGTTAGATCGATCTGCCCAAACCAAGGTGATTCGGGATCATCATTGAGTTTAGTTGCGAGCTCGTGTCCCCTCTGCTGCACGTATGTTCCGTCTTTGTGAGATCGAGCAGGTCATACAGAAGCGAGGTTGGCACACCTTTCTGCTTGGAGTTGATGATTTTGAACTGCTTTGCCTGTTCGGCGACATCGATATCAAGGAAGGCTGTGACGAAGAGATCGTACGTAGTCTTGGCTTGCCGCAAGCCGAACATTCGATGCTGGCCGTCAATGACCCACGCAGCCTTGGGCTGATCGGGAATTCGCAGGATGTGGTCTTTTCGTCATATGTTGCACCCTCCTCCAGATTCACCAGGATGCTGTTTGGAATGCAGCCATTTTCTTTGTCGATGTAATGCGCAATGTCGGCTGCACGTTGCTTGGATAGATTGCGTTGATATCCGGCGTCCTTGTCATCGTCGCGACGGCTCACAAAGGCGATACGATCAAAGGTCGCAGAGTCCAGCACGAAGCTGAATATCCGCCAGGCCCTTTGTTTAGCCACAGATGCCTTTATCTCGACAAACCTTGCGCCATTTTTCTTGACGGCCATAGGCCAATTATAGCGGCGCAGGCTCCGCAAACGACCATCTTCGTCAATCTCACATAAGATAATGAGTGCCAGCTTGACGCCAGCCGCAAGTCCGGCTTCCGGGAAGTTCCGCCGATTATCATATCCACCAAATCCATTCACACGCATTTCTTAGAAAATTCCGCTGACACCGAAGCACTTATCCCCGCGCCTCGCAAAAACCCGCCCGCCACAGGTGCACAATGTACACGGAATGGAACCGCCCCCGCCAGATCCCCAGTCCGCACCCCTACCATCCCAACCTCCTCACCCCGGAATCGGACTTCCCAAAATATTTTTTTGCGAAACGAACCCAGCAAGTCATTAAAAGCAAAGAACACTCGACTATTCTCCGCCAGAAACGAACCCAAAACCCGAGACCAGACAAACACGGTGAGGACAGGCTTCACCCGCTCACTTCAACGCCACATACCCGTGTTCCGCCATCACCGCCACAGCCCGTTCCCGCAGTTCCGGCCGTACATAGAAGAACGCCCCCACCCGCATGATCTTAAAAATGACTCCACCCTCGTATTCATCCGGCTCGACCCCGTAATCCACCCCGGCCCCCGTCAGAACCGACTCCAGGTGAACCGCATCCCGCAGCCGCCGCGCAATGAAGATCAGTTCGGGCTCCGCTCCGTCGAAGTAATCGGCTTCCTTTTTCATTGAGAATCGGCCCACGCGAAAACAACCATCTTAGTCAGATGTCGACCTCACTGCCAATCCCGCCCAACCCTGACCAATCCGCCTTTGACCAACGGAGGAAGAACTTTACTGGCTCGCCCTGCGCATGGTTCCCGGCCTCGGCACCCGCCGCTCGACCCTTCTCCTCGAACGCTTGCAGACCCCCCAGGCCATCTTCCGCGCCTCGGCCAGCGAACTCGAAGCCGCCGGGCTGAGCGGGAGCGTCGCCCGTTCGGTGTCCAGCGGGTGCAGTTTCGAAGAGGCGGCCGCCCAGCAACAACAGATCCGCCAGGCCGGCGCGCAACTCGATCACGCTCGGCGATGCCGCTATCCCGAAATGCTGCGCGAGCATCTTCGATCCGCCGCCCGTTCTTTTCGCGCCGCGGCCGCGTCGAACTGCTCTCCTCCATCTCCATCGGCGTCGTTGGCACCCGTCATCCCACTCCTTACGGGGTCGCGGCGGCCGAACGGCTCTCAGGCGATCTCGCCCGCGCCGGCCTCACCATCGTCTCCGGCATGGCCCGCGGCATCGACACCGCCGCCCACAAGGCGGCCCTCGCCGCCAGGCGGCGTCGACCATCGCCGTGCTCGGCTGCGGCGTCGACATCGTTTATCCCTCCGAGAACCGCAAGCTGGCCGCCGAGATCGCCGCCAAAGGCCTCATCGTCTCCGAATTCCCCATGGGAGCGACGGCCTTCCCGCAGAATTTCCCCATCCGCAACCGCATCATCAGCGGCCTGAGCTGCGGCATTCTCGTGATCGAAGGCGCGCAGTACAGCGGATCGGCCATCACCGCGCGTCTCGCCATCGATCAGGGCCGGGAGGTGTTCGCCGTTCCCGGCAATATCACGTCGAAAATGAGCTGGGGCCCCAACCTCCTCATTAAACAAGGCGCCAAACTGGTGCAGGACTGGAACGACGTAGTGGTCGATCTGCCCCAGCCCGCCCAGCGGCGTCTGATCGACGAAGGCCGACAACGTATTTTAAATCAGGGACTTGTGCGAGCCTCCTGAAACTTCCGCCAACGTCCCTCCGCATCTCAGTTGGCCGAACCCGCAGCAGCAAGTTGCCCGCCGGCGTGCTGCGGCCAACTGAAGGTCGATAGCCGATTCACCTCGACGATCTGGTGGAAAGGATGGAAGACGCTTCGCCCTCCGAAATCATCGCGGCGCTGTTTGAACTGGAGATCCTCGGACTGGTAAAGCAACTCCCCGGACAGGAACTTTGTTAAAGTGTGGTAGCCGGTCAACGGCCCCGGCCGGACCGTGGCGAGCGGGCTGTAGAACCGTAGTCTATTCTGAGAATAACAGTGTGGATATGGCAAAGGCTTTAGTGATCGTCGAATCTCCGGCGAAGGCGAAGACAATTAACAAGTACCTCGGCAAGAACTACATCGTAAAGGCGTCGCTGGGGCACATCAAGGACCTTCCGAAGAAAGATCTCGCGGTCGATGTCGATAACGGGTTCCGGCCGAAGTACGAAGTCATCGAAGGCAAGAAGAAGCTCCTCCAGGAACTTCGCGACGCCGCTAAAAAGGTAGAATCCATCTACCTCGCAGCCGATCCGGATCGCGAAGGCGAAGCCATCTGCTGGCATCTCCAGGAAGAGCTGAAGTCGAAAAAGAGCGACGGCAAGAAACCGGCCCGAAGTTCTTCCGCGTGATGTTCAACGAGATCACGAAGAACTCGATCCAGAAGGCTTTCGAAAACCCTCCGTCGTCAATATCAACCTGGTGGATGCCCAGCAGGCCCGCCGCGTGCTGGACCGGCTGGTCGGCTACAAGATCTCTCCCCTGCTCTGGGATAAAGTCCGCCGCGGTCTTTCCGCCGGGCGCGTCCAGACCGTAGCCGTCCGCGTGGTTGTGGAACGTGAACGCGAGATTCGCGCGTTCATTAAACAGGAATACTGGACGCTCGACGCCAATCTGGAGGCGAAAAAGAAGCCCGTCTTCGACGCCCGCCTTTTCCGCAAGGGCGATGAAACGCCGGAGATTCACGACCAGTCCGACGTCCGATGCCCTGGTCGCCGACCTCGAAGGCACGAAGTTTATCGTCAAATCGGTCGGCACGAAGGAAAAGAAGCCGCAACCCGGTCGCCCCCTTCATCACCTCGACCCTCCAGCAGGAATCCTCGCGCAAACTTCGTTTCAGCGTGAAGCGCACCATGATGCTGGCGCAGCAGCTTTATGAAGGCGTCGAGATGGGCAAGAAGGCGCCATCGGCCTCATCACTTATATGCGTACAGATTCGACGCGCGTCTCCCAGGACGCCGTCGCCGAAGTGCGCGAGTACGTAGCCGGCAAGTTCGGTCCGCAATACATTCCCGAAGCGCCTAACGTTTATAAATCCAAGAAGGACGCCCAGGACGCGCACGAAGCCATTCGTCCCACTTCGGCCATGCGCACGCCCGACGAGGTGGCGAAGTTTCTCGCCGAAGACCAGCTCAAACTTTACCGGCTGATCTGGATGCGCTTCGTCGCGTCGCAGATGAATCCGGCGGTCTTCGATCAGACCACCATCGACGTGAATGTCAAAGGCACGCAGCGGCACCGATTATATCTTCCGGGCCACCGGTTCGGTCATGAAGTTCGACGGCTTCCTCGCCGTCTATGAAGAAGGCAAAGATCAGAAGGACGACGAAGACGACGAGCTCAAGCACAAACTGCCCGCCGTCACCGAAGGCGAGGAACTGAAGCTGCGCGGACTGAAGCCCGAGCAGCACTTCACCGAGCCGCCGCCGCGCTACACCGAAGCCACGCTGGTGAAAAAGCTGGAAGCCGATGGCGTGGGCCGTCCGTCGACCTACGCTTCCATTCTTTCGACCATTCAGGAACGCGAGTACGTGACCAAGGAAGGCGGCAAATTCAAGCCCACCGAACTCGGCATGGTGGTGACCGACCTCCTGCTCGAAAGCTTCAACGACATCTTCGACGTGAAGTACACCGCCCGCATGGAACAGGAGCTCGACGAGATCGAAGAAGGCAAGCTCGACTGGCGCCAGGCCATGGGCGATTTCTACGAGCGCTTCATGAAGGATCTCGAGACCGCCGAAGACCCACATGACGAACATCAAGCGGATGGAAAAACCCACCGACTTGACGTGCGACAAATGCGGCAAGCCTCTCGTCATCAAGTGGGGCAAACATGGCAGCTTTCTCGCCTGCACCGGATACCCGAGTGCACCTACACGCGCGAACTGACGGTGGACCTTCCCGATGTCGATAAGGCCGATCTGGCCGAACAGGGCGACGAGGAGTATTGCCAGAATTGCGGCCGCCCCATGGTGCTGAAGAAGGGTCGCTTCGGCACCTTCTTCGCCTGCAGCGGATATCCGGACTGCAAGACCACCAAGCAGATCGGCGGCGCACAGAAAAAAGCGGACGTGCGCTGGACGAAAAATGCCCGCAATGCGGAAATAATCTAGTCCAAAAATACGGACGTTTTGGCGAATTCACCGCCTGCAGTAATTATCCGACCTGCAAATATGTCAAACAGAAGACAATCGGCGTGAAGTGTCCGGAATGCTCCGAAGGCGAAGTAGTCGAGCGCCGCTCCAAGCGCGGCAAGACGTTCTTTGGCTGCAATCGCTATCCGGACTGTGGCTTCGTGGCATGGGCCAAACCCGTGCCGGAGAAGTGTCCCGACTGCGGGAGCCCCTATCTCGTCGAGAAGTATCTCAAGGCCGGCGCGTTCCTGCAATGCCCCGCCGCGGGCTGCAAGTACAAGCGTGAAATGGCGCCCGTCGACCGGAACCCGTCGCCGTCTGAATTCCGCACTCAGTACAATCCTTAACTAAATTATCTCCGGAGAATTTTCCCAGATAAGGATCTAACCATTAATCCTGTAATCCACTGGATTAAGGGAGCGACTGTTCACATGAAAGCGCAGACAATCGAGGTCCAGCAATCGGCTGGCCGTATTTTATGTTCGGCGATTTCGGCCCGGCGGCAAGAAGCTTATGGCGAAGGGCCACATCCTCCGGGAAGAGGACATTCGCGTCCTTCAGTCCGAGGGCATGGAACAGATCTGGGTGGCTCAACTGGAGGAAGGCGAGGTCTCCGAGGACGAAGCCGTTTGCGCAGTGGCGGGCGAAATCGCCTGCGGCAGCTATGAAATTCAGCTTGCGCCCGGCGGCCGCGCCAACCTGATCGCCACGGAATCTGCTGCGTGCTGGTGGACGACGAACTGCTGCGCCAGGTCAACTGCACCTCCGGCGTGGTGATTGCGACCACTCTGAATTTCAGTTTCGCCATGGCTGGCCAGCGCATCGCCACCGTGAAAAGCGCGCCTTTCGCGATTCCGAAGTCGGATTTCGAGGGCATCATCGGCATGCTGCGCGAGCGGGGTCCGATCCTCCAGGCGCGGCCCTCGCGCGCTGCCACGTCGCGGTCCTCTACTGCGATCCTGTCAACGGCGACCGCGCAAGAGTTATTCGAATCCGTCGTGCGGCAGAAAATGGAACGTTTCGGCGTCCGCTCCCATGCCAGCCAGACCGTGCTGGAAAACGACGAGCACGTCTCGCGCGGCCTGCAGATTCTGCTGCGCTCCAAACCGTCGGTGGTTCTGGTGGCCTCGACCACGGCCCCGGCGGGACCGGCCGATGTCGTCGGCCGGGCAATGGACAAGATCGGTTGCCAGATCGAGCGCTTCCTCGCGCCCGGTCGAGCCGGGCAATCTCCTGCTCATGGGCTACAAGGACGATATACCGATCCTCTCGGCGCCCGGCTGTTTCCGCTCGCTCAAGCCAAACGTGATCGACCTGATGTTGCCGCCGATGATGGCGCGATACCGGGTTTCGACCTGGGAAGTCGCCTGTCTGGGACACGGCGGCCTGCTCAGCTAGCTTGTATAAAATGGTCGCATCATGCGGCCGCTCTGCCTGC
>CAWHLK010000046.1:0-16273 GCA_963829965.1 uncultured archaeon
TAGCTGAGCGGGGTCATCTTCATCGGCCCAAAGGCGAACATCGGGTAATCAGAATGAGATTGATGGCGAGCCACAGAACTCCCACCAACCCCGCCTCCCGCGCGGAGATACTCCGTTTGCGGAAATAGAGATGCAGCAAAGCTCCCGCAGTGGCCAGAACCACCAGGTACATGGTCGAGCTGAAAAGCGGAGCGTTGGATTTCTTCACCGGGAATGCGGCAAATCCGACCACAAACGGAATCAGCCAGCTAAAAATCCGATCCAAACAGCGCGTCCCACGAGTCGTGTCTGGGCAACCATCACCGCTACCTCTGGGATTTCTGGAATTGTATGGAATCGATATTAAGCCAAGCCCGGGCGCAGGAGCCGGCCCATTTTCGCCATCCCGGGCAATCACGACGGGATGGTATTCGGGCCAGGGATCGAGCGCGCCGCAGGTGCCCACGCTGGATGCGTTCCTGACGAATTTCTGTGCCGCGGAGGCCTCGGTTTCACCCGACTCCGGCGGCCTGATTCGAAGCGTGATGACGCAGCCGGGTGTTTATTTCACCTCGATGCGCCGTTCGTATCGATCATCGGATTGTACAGCAATGTGCTGGATGGCCCCGGCGTCATCTCTTCGCAGGGAGGCCATTTCCCTATCGGCGACGACCAGTTGACTTTTCTCCAGAGCGAACTGACCCGGCTGAAACCGGATCGGAACGCCAACAAACGGGCGGTGATACTTGCCCATGCATAACGCCACTGTCGGCGGATGCGAAACACGGCGGTTCACTGGGGTTACCTGGGGCTTGGGAGAGCCAGGTGTTGGGCGTTGGGCGTTGGGTGTTGGGCCGGAAAATCGCGCGCTTAAGCATGCTTCTGCTCTCTTCTAATGCAAGCATCTTCAGCTAGTGTTTTTCTCGTCGTTTGGCCCGGGGTCGGAAGGACTGCTCTCATGCTTGGCGGGAGTAATGAGGTCGGCGTTACGGAATAGAAGATTCGAAGGACCAGCCCTATGAGCCAGGCAGCCATCGTCCCCCCAACAATCCAGTGCAAAGTCTCATACTTGAAGTGCTTCGCCTCGTTGGTCAACGGGTCGCCGATTATATACATCGCTTCGAATGGACAGAAAGTGTCGCAAGAATCATCAGGACGCATCCGAATGGCTTAGTAGAGCAGCCCCAAACAGGATCGACCAGGCGATACTTTCGCAAAACACGTTTAATCGCTGGTATTTCCGAGATTGCCAGGAGCGCAATGACCAGGACCAGAGCCGGAATGAGCATCGACACCTGTTGGACGTAACGGCGCCAGCAGCCGTCACAACGCACTTCTTGTTATCGCTCTTTGGTGGGGCTATCGGCGCAACGAGTCCCCTTCAATGGGCACAACTCCCCACCATAGCCCCGTAGGCCTACCGCCCGCCCAACAATGCCAGTAAAATCAAATCGTTCGGCAGGATTAAACGTGGAGTGGTATTACATCGGGCACTACGGACAGTTGGGCCCACTGACCAAGGAACAGATGGACGAGCTTATCGAAGGCGGCGTCATCCTGTCCGACACGTACGTGTGGAAAACCGGCATGGCGCAATGGCTCACCGCGGACATGGTGGGTGAGCTGCAGGCTGCTCTTCGCGCTTCCGCACCGTTTGTGGCGCCCCCGCCCCCGCCGATGGCGCCCGATCCCCCGAAATCGCCGCCGCCTTCTCGGTCCAACGTCTTCCCATCCAGTTCGCAGCCGCCACAACGAAACTATTCGATCAACCCCGGCCCAGGGCCGGCACCCCAGGCCGGCGGACTTTACTTTCGGTCCGATATGTCTTACCCCGCAACGCGCAGTGATCGCAGCCGGGTCATGGCAGGTGTGCTCCAACTCTTCATTCCCGGCGTGGGCCGGATGTATCTCGGCTACTACGCGATAGGAACCTTGCAGCTGATCTTCGCGCTCTGTTCCTTTGGGCTTTTTCACCTATGGTCCATCATCGACGGCATCGTAATTCTCTCCGGCGGGGTGAAGTTCGATGGGTTTGGAAGGGTGTTGGCCGAATGAATCGGAGTGTTGGGTGTTGGGTTTTGGGTTTTGGGTGTTGGGTTTTAGGTGCTGGGTTTTAGGTGCTGGGTTTTAGGTGTTCGGTTTTGGGTTTTAGGTGCTGGGTTTTTAGGTGCTGGGTTTTTAGGTGTTCGGTTTTGGGTTTTAGGGTGTTGGGCTCTGGGTGCTGGATTTTTAACACCCACCTAACAAACAAACACCAAAAACCTAACACCCAAAACCTAACACCCAAAACCAAACACCTAACACCAAAAACCCAAAACCTAAGAACCGGCGCCCACCGGTATAATCACCGCCACCTGTGCGTCTTGCCCGAGCGGTTGGTTTCAGGCTCCTTTACGGTCTCCTGAGCCTAATATTCATCACATTCGTCACCTTTGTGGCGAATGATGCTGCCCCTGCCGACCCGGCCCTGATTTTCGCGGGCGAAAAAGCGAGCCTCGCCGACGTTCAACTGATCCGTCACCGCATGGGGTTGGATAAGCCCTGGTATGTGCGGTACGGCGTAAGCCTCTGGAACGACGCGCATCTGGACTTCGGAAAAACCTACTACGGAACCCAGGAACCGGTCGCCGACATCTTGGTGCGCGACCTGCCGATGACGCTCAAGATCTCCTTCTTGGCGATCTTGTTGGCTGCCGGGTTGGGGCTTTTGCTGGGCACGCTCGCGGCGGTCTATGAGAATCGGTTTGTGGATCGTGGCGTGCTCACGATCAGCACGTTAGGGGTCACTCTGCCCAATTTTGTGCTCGCACCGCTCCTGGTTTACATCTTCGCCTTGCGATTGAACTATCTCCCGCAGAACTGGGAAGTCAACCGCGTTGCGCCTGATTTTTACTATCTGCTGCTGCCGGTGATCATTCTCGCCGCCCGTCCGATGGCGATGCTGACTCGGCTCACGCGGGCAAGCATGGTGGACACGATGCGCCAGGAGTTCATCCGCATGGCCATCGCCAAAGGTGTGCCCACCTACAGAGTCATTTTCAAACACGCGCTTCGCAATGCGGTTTTGCCCGTGATCACCGCGATTGGAACCAGTTTTGGCTATCTGCTGACCGGCTCGTTCGTGGTGGAGACGTTCTTTACATTGCCTGGCATCGGGCGTGAAACGATCGAGGCCATTCAGAAGCGCGACTATCCGCTGGTTCAGGCATGCATCCTCGTCACCGGCATGCTCTTTGTGATTTTGAACATGCTGGTGGACGTGATCCTGCCGATTCTCGACCCAAGAATCCGGGAGGCGCAAGTTTGAAGCGCAAGAAAGACCCTTTGGTGATAGCGGGAATCGGCTATCTGGTACTGCTGCTGATTTTCGCGGTCATATGGCCAAGCGCCCGGTATCACTATGACCAGACGGTTGGAAAGCCATTCGAACCCATTGGTGGGAAATTCCTGCTAGGAACCGACCAGCTTGGCCGCGACGTGCTCACCCGCGTAGCCTATGGCGCTCGGGTTTCGCTTTTCGTCGGCTTTGCTGTTCAGGCTATAAGCCTGAGCCTCGGGATCTTTGTGGGAGTGACCGGCATTTACGCAAAGAAGTGGATCGCGGTGCCTATAATGCGATTCACGGACGGTATGTTCGCTTTCCCGGACATCTTGCTTGCGATCTTGATTATCGCGGTTTGGAAGCCCGGCGTGGTGCCGGTGATCGTGGCGCTGTCCGTCACTGCATGGCCTGCGGTAGCGCGCCTGGTTTATACCCAGGTCGCAACGCTGAAGGACCGAGAGTTTGCGATCGCAGCCAAGGCAGCGGGGGGCTCGACGTTTTACGTGGTGACCCGCCACATACTGCCTCAACTGTGGGGCATCTTGCTCGCGGTCAGCATGGTGGAAGTCGCGGCCACTATCCTCGCGGAGAGCACGCTGAGTTTTCTCGGCATCGGCGTTCAGCCCCCGATGCCCAGCTGGGGAACAATGATCGAAACTGCTCGCGAGAACATGAATTCCCACCCCGAAATGCTGCTCGCGCCTTGCATCGCCTTGAGCCTCACCATCTTTGCGCTCAACTTCGTAGGCGATGGGCTCCGGGCTTATTTTGATCCGAAGTCGAAGTAGGTCTTAGGTTTTGGGTTTTGGGTATTGGGCCCGGATCCGGTTCCCAACCTAAGACCCAACACCTAAAACCTAAAACCTATCCACCCGTCTTCTGCTTCAAAACTTCGACCGCCTTCTGCAACTGCGTATCGGTCTTGATGTCTCCCGCCGTAACCTCAATCGTGCTGTCGGGGTCGAAGTCGGCTTCCACATCCGGCTTCAGACCGCCGGAGATGTATTGGCCTTCGTCGTCCACCTTTCGACTGATGTCGTGGCTTGGGCCGCGGGGTAGGAAGTAGTGAGCGATGGTGATTTTGGCGCTGGCGCTTTGATCGGAATCGCTAGCAAAACGGATCACGTTCTGGACGGACGCCTTGCCGTAGGTATGGGTGCCAACCAGGGTTGCGCTCTTGTAATCTTGGAGCACGCCTGAGAAGATCTCGGCGGCGCTGGCCGAATCCTCGTTCACCAGAAGCACGATCGGATAGTTGAAGGGATGCACCTCGCCCGATTCGGTGACGACCGGCTCCTCATGGCCGTCCCGGTAGCGAACGGTCACCACCGTCTTGTTGTCATAGAACCTAGAGAGCATGTCCTTGGCGGTGTCGAGGAGACCGCCGGGGTTATCCCGGAGGTCGATCACGAGACCGTTGATATGCTGCTTCTCCAAGACCTCAAGCTGGTCGTCGAATTGCTTGGCGGTGGGCTCCGAAAAACTGAGGACCTGGAAGTAGCCGAAATGAGTGCCAGGGATAACCTTGGTCTCGGAAACGGTCGGCGTTTCCACCCGCGCCCTTTTGACGGCCAGGATGAACGGGGCAGATTTTTCACTGCGTTGGATCTTGAGCTTTACAACCGTCCCCTCTTCGCCACGGATCTTCTTGACCACGTCATCCAGGACTAACCCAACGACCGAAACATCGTTGACCGCGGTGATCACGTCACCCGTTCGAAGTCCTGCATGGTAAGCAGGCCCGTTCGCGAACACATCGTCCGCTTTTGCGCCGTAGGGGCTCTCCGCAAGTTTGCAGCCGATGCCAACGAAGCTGCCGTTAGTCTCCACGTTGAACTCGCTTGCGACTTGGGGCGGCATGAACATCGTATGCGGGTCGCCGAGGGCGTTCATGAATCCTTCCATGGCCCAATAGGTGAGCTTGTCGGACTCTATCGGCTTGTAATAATCCTTTTGGATACGGCTGTAGTTCGCGAGAAACTCATGCTCGGGGGAAGGCTGGTCCGACAAGGCGGCATTCAGCATCGAGGCGAAAGTGGCAGACGATGGCAGGTGGCCCTGTCGGATGTCCCTCCAGCAAAACCCGCACACGAACAGCAGCAAAAGCAACCCGATGAACTTGATGCCTGTAGCGATTACTTTCATGATGCTCTCCTTGCCTGCTCCGTGCCCGTAACGTAGCTCCCGGTCACAACCGTGTAGCCGCTTCCATCGGACAGCTTCACCAGTTCGATCATGTTCTTGTCCGGCGACATGTCTCCGCCTTCGATCTTGGCGTAACCCTTGCTTCTAAGAGCGAGCGCGAACATCTCCGCAACACCCGAAGTGGATTTGTCCACGAGCAGAGTCAGCGCCCTAGGCTTGCTTCCAACGGTTGTGGTCAGCATCTTTGCAGGCTTGCCCTTGGAGTTCGCAAACTTCCCGTAAGTGCCTGCAGGACCGAAAAGCTCCAAACATTTCCGGAGTTCATCAGGATCGCCGAATTGGTTGTCTCTTAAATCCAGGGTTACCGGCCCAGTCCCCATCTCCGCCTTTAGCCGATCAGACAGTCCGGGCGAGAAGTGAACGGCGAGATCGCCATTAGATTCCCTGGAAACTGGCGACTCACTGGTGACTGCCTTGGGAATGCTGGTGGTCACAAGGCTGTTTCCGCGCGCCCAAACCGCATTGACGGTCCCGCTTGTGCCAATCGTTAATCGGTCGATCGCTTTGCTGGGTGTGATGCTGGCCTTCAGCTTCTTTCTAAGATCGCGCCTGGCGGCTATGTATGCTTCCACGGTGGCCTTCTTGGTCTTATAGGCCTCGTAAATCAAGTTGTAGGAGTTGACGTCGTAAGGGTTCATAACCCACAGGCCGTCCACGGTGTTCAGGGTGTCTCCAACTTTGACGCCGGCCTTTTCCGCAGGGCTGCCCGGAACCACGCTCTCGACAACGACTGCAGGCAAATGGGCTGCTTCCAGACCGTTCTCGGGCATGAGGGCCGCAGTGGAAGGATCCGCGACTCTGTCACTGGCAAGGGTCTGAACGTTGCTGGGCAGGGCCGCCGCCAACTCCTTCTTGGTAGGCAACTCATATCCAAGTTGGACCCCCGTCCCTTGAATTTTGCCTAACTGCGAATCCGCAAAAGCCTTATACTCATCGGGGGCCAGGAACCGGCAATCCGGGTTGTCCAGGTAAAGCACCATGCCGCGAATTGCGCCCGTGCTGAGCTTCCGTTCGTCTGTCACCGGGTCCACGTATTCGCGCTTGATCAGTTCATCCACGAACTCGTAATAGTCGGCTGCAGTGGCGGACGGCGAGTCGCTGTTGTTGGCGTCCACCAGCAACGAATGAGTGGACTGAAACGGGTTCAGAGCAACGTGCTCATCGGCACGATCTCGGACCCTTATTCCCAAAAACAGCGCTGTACAGCCAAGTACAACGGCTCCAGCGGCAAGGAGGCTTTTCTTAACGGAGTTCATGAAGTTTTATAATTGTGCGGGAATCGCATCGATTCCTTTAGGTATTTCTACTACCCGTCCAGCGTTTTTAATCCAAACGGTTCTTACCCTTACGAGGCTTCCCGTCCCAAGGTTTTTCAGAACCGGTCCACGATAACCGGCAAATTGAACAGGCTCAGCCGGCATGCCCCTTGGCAAAGTCGGCAAGGGCCTTTTGAACGCGGGGGTCCTTATCATCTCTAACGTTTGACAGCGCGTTTAAGTTCTCACTGGATCCCAAGGCAGATAGCGCGCGGATCGCAGCAGCCTTGACTTCCTCATTCGAATCTTGCAGCGCGGCGAGGATTGGATCGTGCCACTTTTGATCTGCATGGGCGGCCAGGAAGTTGAGCATCTCTCTGCGAACCCACCAACTGTCGTCGTGCAGCCCCTTAATTCCCTCTTGCGGATAATCGGGCAAGGTGGAACTAAGGAGAGCTACGTCGCTGAGGAACCTCATCTCGTCCGACGAATCGTTCACCGCGTACCACTGCATGCGCTTTTCGAAAAGGTCGTCGGAGGTGTTTCCAACTCGGGCGATGGTGGTTTCAATCTGCGGATCCACGTCCAGCAAAAAGGCCATGAAGAACTCCTTTGGCTTATCGCCGGGCATCACTGCCAGGCCTGAGCGCCGACAAGCCGGGTTTCCCAGCTCTTCGAGGCAATGAGGCGGCTGTAGTTTTCCGCCAGATAGGGATCTTTTTGGTCAATCAGCACTTTAGCCGCCCAATACCGATTGGAATCAAATGGGCCGTTGGTGAGGGCAAGAAGGACCGGACCGCGCGCAACGTCCGTCCCTTGGAACATCAGGGCCTTCATCGACACTTCCGCGATGCGAGAATCGAGGTTTTGAGTCAGGTCGCCGAGCAGGTCGAAGGCTCCCTTGTCTTTAACTCGAGTGTAAACGTTGGCCGCGTTGAGTTCGGTGAGCCGGTCTGGTCCCTTGAGGTCCGCCAGGACTTCAGCTTTGTTCGCGGCGTAGTTAGCCGGGGTGATTCCCGCGAGGAACTTGGCTTGGACTTCAGCAGCGTCGCCTGCCTGGAGCTGAGACGGGGCTGTCGGCGTGGCGTCGCTAACCAGTTTGTAGTCCCCGAGGAGAATCGCCGGCTTCTTATCGATGGATACCGGCCACCAGCAGGCGTTTCCGGCAGTGAGATAAACGGCTTTGAGCTTCCCTACCCCGCCGAGGTCGATAATCACGTGATGCCAAATCCCATCCACCGGGATACCCAGGGTTGTTTCGGTCTCCGTTGGCTTCTCCGGAGCCGGGCTCTCTGGGCCGAAGAGTTGGTAGGTCTTAGCGCCTTCCGTTCCAACGACCGTAATCGCATGGTTGTAGGCAACCGGCTTGACCATCAAGTCGAGAAATCGATATTTGGAGGTGTCGGTGACTTCGTTCTTGTAAAGCTGAACCCAACCGGTGCGCACCACCCAATCGTCTTCCACGAGAAGGGCTTTGCCCTGATCGGGGTCGTCGACTAGTTTGGCTGCGCAGTAGCCGCCGAGGGGTAGGGCAGGATCGCCGGGTTTGAAGCTGATTTGATTGGGCGGATCAATTGGATTCTTGATTGCCGTGACCAGGACTTTCGCATCCGCGGCGGTTGGCCCAAACACAAAATTTGGGGCCCGCGGCCGTGCGGATGTAGCCAAGGCAGTTCGGAATCCCCCAAGCGCCCCTTGACGGCCAGGAAATCCGCAAATTCCGGTTCGCACAATGCAAGAAGTTTGCCGGAGCCACCGATGGTGCAAAACGGAATGTCAGCGTTGATCTTCTTGAGCGCGTCGCCCGGCATGTTCCCGGATTCCGTTTTTAGCCGTTCCATATCTATCTCAGGAATCTGAGACCAGGGATTGGCTGCAACCTTAGACCACGGCACGGGAGTAAACGTCGAGGGGCCGGCGCCAAAGTCAGTCTTGGGTGCGTGGGCGGCATAGTCGTTGGTGTCCCTGAGATTGGCGATGATCGGCCACATCTCGTCGGTGACCAGGCCCTGTGGCAGCCGCAGCCTCACAGTGGTTTCGCCCTGCTTCGGCTCCTGCAATGCCATGGTCCCGAAGTGATAACCATGGCGGTTGGCATTGAAGAGAACCTGCCCGATCCAGGCATTGAACAACCGATAGGCAAGCAGTTCGGGCCTTTCGCGGTCGTAAGAGAAGTAATAAGACAAGCCGGTTACCGGCATGCCGTTCACCTCGGTTTGAACGGATGCGGCCGTGAGACCGAAATGCAGGAAGAATATGGAGTTGTAGGGGCCCCTGTAGACATTGTCTTCCGCTTGATAAGTCCCGCCGTTCACCCGCGGGCCGAAAGAGGATTGCACGAAGGCTTCGCTGAAGGGCGATTCCGCCGGCAGATCGAACCGCATGGATTCGGATTCAATTTGAAAATCGGGGACAAACTTGAGCTTCCCGCCCGAATAAGCCTCGACCATCGATCCGAAAAGCGCGATGGCGCCCTCCGCTCCATGCAGATCGGGGCCGAAATAGCCGCTCCGGCGACTGCGCAGGACGCCATCGGCGCCAGCGCCCATGACGTCGACGTCGTCGAACAAAACGATCTTGGTTCGCCATTCGGCAACGGGAGTCGCGGCCTTGGCGGCATACAGTTTGGCGATCTCGTCGCCACCGCCCTTGCCAAGTTGCCGTCTTATTTCGCCTCCGTTATTAGGGTAGTCCGCGTAGGTCCAACCACCGGAATCTTCTTGTGACAGCGGCTCAGGGGCGTTCGCTGGGATCTTGGCCGCTACAACGGCGTCGCCAAGCTTGAAGGAGCCCAGCGGAGCCGGAGCGGCAGCCTGTTGTTGGGGTTGGGAAAATGGCGTCACCCTCCCTAACCCTCCTTCAAGGGAGGGGATGGTGAGTCCGTGGATTAGAAATGGCAACAGCAACGGCACTTCGCCGCTACTCCAGCACCTTGAACAATCTCACGTCATTCGGCGAAGCTGCGTGGCCGTCGCCTCGTGTGTATTCCAAATGGGCGGCGGCGTTGAGTGAAGACAGGTCGGCGGGGAACTTGCCGATCATATCCAAAACCACCTTCTTGATCCGCTCCGAGTTCATTTGGAAAACCTCCAAAACCGAATGCGCGGTAACCGCGTCGGCATCGGCCACCACGCCCGCGTCGTAATCGGTGATCAGTGAGATGTTGACTACCGCCATGCCAAGCTCCCGGCAAAGATAGGCTTCCGGATATTGGGTCATGTTGATCACTTCCCAGCCGGCATCGGTAAACCATTTGCTTTCCGACTTGGTGCTAAATCTCGGGCCTTGGATCACCACAACCGTTCCCTGCTCGTGGCATTCGATCCCGTGCTCTTTAATCGTGTCAATGGCGATTTGACGCAGAACCGGGTCATAAGTTTCCGCGGGCGATACATGGGTGACGATCGGGCCATCAAAAAACGTGTCCGCGCGACCGGAGGTTCGGTCGACGAACTGGTCGCAAACCACAAAGCTTCCCGGCGCCACCGGGTGTTGGAGCGAGCCTGCCGCGCACGGGCTGATGATCGCCTGACGCCGAGCGACTTCATCGCCCACACGTTGGCGCGGTATGGCACTTTGTGAGGAGGAAGGGTGTGTTGGCGGCCATGACGAGGCAGGAAAGCCACCTTTCGCCCTTTGACCGTTGCGAGCATAATCGCATCGCTGGGAGGGCCATAAGGAGTGTCAACCTTAACTTCTTGAACGTCTTCGAGGAGGCTGTAAAAACCCGAGCCTCCAAAAACCCCTATTTCCGCCGAACCCATCTAAGACTTTGCCGCCATGCTCAAAATTTCCCCGATCGCTTTCGCCAAATCCGGAACTCGAGCACCCTCTCGAAGCGCTATGTCCTGGCTGACGCCGTAAACGTGCTTAGACTTTACCGCCTTGAGGCCTGCAAGTCTGGGGTCATTTGCTATTTGCCGCGGGTCAGCCGCACTCTTGCTCGCTACCATGATCACGTCCGGATTATCTTTAATCAGTTCCTCGACGTTTAAGGTCACGAAATGCTTCGTATCCGGTCCAACCGGCTTCGCGCCGATCCTCTTCAGCATGTCGCCGAGGAAAGAGTTCGTTCCGTCGATCATGTGCTCTGAGCCCTGTCCGGGCATGAGGAATGCCACCGTCGGAGAGTTGGTCACTTTCGCCGCGGAGATCTTGGCTTCGATCTCGGTCTGAATATAGTCGTTGACGTTGGTCTCATCGCCGGTTGCGGACGCAGCGCCGTAGACCGAATGCTCGAAATCGGTCACCGTGTCGCCGCCGACGGGAATAAGTTCAATTCCATGATCCTTAAGCTTGCCGAGGTCTGCCGGATTTGTGGTTGCGGGATCATACAGAATTCCCTCGGCCCCGCTATCGAGAATGTCCTCGATGTTCGGCTTGGTGCCGCTCATAATCACGGGAACACTCTGCACCGACTGGGGATAATCGTCGCTCGCGGTTCTGCCTACAAGCCTGGCTGAATACAAATACAGGCTGGCAATTTCGGAAGCGCCCGGGCTCAGGCTCGCGATCTTATGAATCGGGTGGGGATTGTAGGTGGTTTTTGTTGGAACCACGTCTTGACAGCCGGCAGCGGAAATCGCGGCGAGGACAGCAATAGCCAGGGGATAAAAACGCATCGTAGCAATTCTGGCTGAAGTGGGCGCATCCTGTCCATGAGCATGCGCGGGAGCGGGGCGAGTATTACGTAGAAGGGCCAGCACGAAGAACTCAACATGGCAGCCGGGCCGCCAGTTCCTTACGTGGACATTTGTTCGTCGAATTGGGGTGCTTTCACGAGGATCGTTCCGCTCCAAATTCACTTGGCTAATGCGGGCTTGGACCGGCCCTGCGTGAAGGAGTTTAAAATCATGGTAGAAAGCGCCCTACCCATCCTGTCTCTGATTCTTGGCGCCGGCCTCGGAGCCGGCGTTGTTTGGTTTGTTTTACGGAACAAAACCCAGTTGGGCTTTCAGCTTGCCGAAGAGCGTTCTTCGGAGCTCTTTTCCTTGCAGGCCGAGCTGCGGTTGGCCCGGGAAGAACGGGCTACCTTTGAGGAACGCGCCCGGCTTTCCGACGAACTGCGCTTGCGGCTCGACGGCCTGCAGACCGAATTCGCCGATCTTAGAACCGAGAAAGCCGGCTTGGAAGCCAAGATGGTCGAAGAGGGCAAGACCTTTTCCGAGCAAAAGGCTCTTTTAGACGAAGCCCAGAAAAAACTTGCCGACGCGTTTAACGCCTTGTCCTCCGATGCCCTTCGCAAAAACAACCAGGCCTTTCTGGAACTGGCAAGAGAGACCCTGGAAGGCTACAACAAGGAAGCCAAGGGCGAGCTGGAAAAACGCCAGCAGGCGATCGACGGGTTGGTCGCTCCCTTGCGAGAGTCCCTGGTCAAAGTGGACGAGCATATCAAGGAAATGGAAGACAAGCGCACCTCCGCCTACGCCGGACTCACCGAGCAGGTTACGAGCCTGGTGGATACCCAGCGACGCTTACAGAGCGAAACCTCCAACCTGGTGAAGGCGTTGAAGAATCCGAACCAGCGGGGACGCTGGGGCGAGATGCAGCTGAAGCGCGTGGTGGAAATGGCGGGCATGCTCCAATGGTGCGATTTCCACGAACAGCAAACGACGACTTCGGACGGCAATGCCTTGCGGCCGGATGTGACGGTCATGCTGCCGAACAACAAGATCATCGTGGTGGACAGCAAGACGCCTTTAGAGGCCTATCTGACTGCTATTGAAGCGACCGATGACACGGTTCGCGCCGATGCGATGAAGGCCCACTCCCGCCAGGTGCGCGAGCACATTCGCCAGCTCAGCAGCAAGCGCTATTGGGACCAGTTCGACTCCACCCCGGAGTTAGTAGTGATGTTCATCCCTGGCGAGCCGGTTTTTGGCGCAGCCCTGGAAAACGACCCCTCCTTGATTGAATACGGCGTTGAGAACAAGGTCCTGATTGCCACGCCGGTGACCTTGATTGGGCTGTTGCGCTCCATCGCCTACGGCTGGCGGCAGGAGAGCCTGGAGGAAAACGCGCAGAAAATCAGCCAACTCGGGCGGGATTTGTATTCGCGCATCTCCAATCTTGCGGACCATTTCGCGAAAGTCGGCAAAAATCTGGATCGGGCAGTTGGTTCCTACAACGAGGCGGTTGGCTCTTTAGAGTTGCGGGTACTTCCACAGGCTCGGAAATTCAAGGAACTGCAGGCGGCAACCGCGGAGGATATTGAGATCATCGAGCCTCTGGAGCGGACTACCCGAGCTTTGCAACGGCCGGAAGGCAGGCGGGCCAATACGATTGAGGTTGCGGATCTGTTTGCGGCGAGTTCTTAGGCTAGTTTATCGTCCTCAGTATCGAATGCCGATGCCGAGCACCCTCGTGCTGACCCCGGCGCTTCAACAACACTACACGACTCCCGACCAGATCGAGGCGTCCCTCAGCATCTATCACATGCCCAGGCTCTGCAGGCCTGAGGATGTCGCCAATTGCGTGCTCTTTCTGGCTTCGGATGAGGCCGCATACGTCAACGGAGCCACTCTGATGGCCGAGGGAGGCGCGACGATCTACTTACCGAGCGCACAGTTCAAAGGCTGACTAGAAGTTTCCAGCCAAGCACGCCAAAGCTCTGCCCTCGCAGGGCCAAGTCAGTCTCACATACCCCCCTTTATGAACGGCAAATCACCGACACAATCCAGCTTGTAGGCAACGGAGACCTTCCGTTCTTCCCCCGAAAGAGGTCATTGAGCCTTCTTTTCTCTTCCTTAGGTGGAGGAACAACCATTGCCGTTGGCTTTCCCCGTTTCGTGTGCATAGTCGGTTTGCCTGTTTTAGAGACCTGGTTTACAAACTCTAGACAATGCGCTTTAAACTCGGCTACCGAGACAGTTTGGTTCGTGGGGTCACTATCCATGACCTCTTTTGAGATTGTGGGCGGCATAGCACAATGTTGCTTACTCGTGGTAAGCATTGAGGTTGGAGCATGGAGAATTCTCAATATAAAGACTTTGGGGCTGCGCAGCCTTATTTCGACCTGATTCGCGAGGCATTAGGAAACCTCGTACAAGGCGATCACTTCTTTGACATTGTCACAGACGAGACGATCTACGAAGTCCTCTACCAGCTAGGCTGGCCCCGCATGATCAAAGGCCGCACGGACTTGATGGAAGCTTTCCGAGGATATTGCGAAGCCGTCGAACTGCGAGCAGCCGACCACCTAAACGTTTATAAGGTCGATGGCGGACGGATCGTCATCGTCGAATACGAAGTTCACGGATCGTTCCTGTCTTCGGGCACGATGTACGACAACCGCTTCTGCTCCATTATCACCCTTGAGAATGGGAAAATTGCCCATTGGCGTGACTATATGGACTCTCACGCCGCCTGGCTCGCAATGACCGCTCCCAACGAGCAGGCTGGCAGCAAGTGAAACAGATTCTCCTGATCCATGTGAGCATTCTCAGCCAATCTCCGGCACGATCCGTGTTCATCGGCGGTCGCTACTCTTGCTTGACGTGTCTTTGGCGGCAGCAGGCAAGGAGTTTTCCAGTTAAGCACCCTGCAGACTTATCTTGAACACATAAGCATGCTCGCCAACCGGGTCGGTCGGCAAGCTGATATGCAACCCATGGTTGTCCTGGTGCCAAACGAGGCGGTTGGGGTAGCCCAGAAGTTCGACATCCTTGACCTGCTCAGAATTTCGCGAGGCTGCGAATGACCGCCTTTTCACCCGGCCAGTTCAGCGCGATAGCATAAAGTTTCCCGCCCCTTGTGGTGAAACGATAATCCTGGCCGGTGAACATGGGCCGTTTGCCGTCGGTAAAGGATCCCATTTCGACCTTGGTTGGGCCTTCGCCGAAGGTTTGCCAGGGTCTGGATTCGTAAATTGCTTCGCCGTTGAGTTTCAGCCACGCTCCCATTTCCTTTAGCATTGCCTGCTCGGGCTGAGGGATGGTGCCATCGGGCTTGGGGCCAACGTTTAAGAGCATCGCCCCGTTCTTGCTGACCACGTCGATCAGATCGCACAAAACATCGGTCACGCTCTTGTAATCGTGGTTCTGAATATAGCCCCATGAGTTCCTGCTAACCGCAGTATCGTTTTGCCAGAGCATGGGACGGATGCCGGCAAGTTGCCCACGCTCGACGTCGAAGATGGCGGTTCCCTCCGGAAAGGCCTCGTTCTTGTAGTTGATACCAACCTCCACCCCCCACTCCGCGGCCCGGTTGTAGTAGTAGGCGGCGAACTGCTGCAGATAGGGTTTGAAGGCAAGGTTCTGAATCCACCAGTCGAACCATACGACCCGCGGCTGGTATTTGTCGACCAGTTCGACGCTGCGCGTGAGCCAGTCGTCCATCCATTCGATAGTGGGAGGGCTGAGTTCGGGGTTCATCCAGTCGGTTGGCGGATCTTGGGCAGGACCGTACAGGTCCTGATATTCCGGGTCCTGGACGTCCGACGGGAACTTGCGTCCGCCATCAAAAAACCAGAAATGCTCGGCCCGGTGGCTTGAAAGCGCGAAGACGATGTCCTGCTTCTCAACTGCCTTTTTCAGGTCCCCAAGCACGTCTCTTTTCGGCCCCATTTTGGCCGCTGTCCAGCGGGAAAGGTCCGAATCGTACATCGCAAAGCCGTCGTGATGTTCGGCGACAGGCACTACAAATCTTGCGCCTGCTTCCTTGAATAGGCTGGCGAAGGCGTCCGGATCGTAGTTTTCGAAGGTTAGCTTGGGGATGAAATCCTTATAGCCGAACTTGTCCTGGGGCCCGTAGGTGGCGATGTGGTGCTCAAACTCCGGAGTGCCCTGCTGATACATTTGGCGCGAATACCACTCGCTGCCAAACGCGGGAACCGAGTAAATGCCCCAATGGATAAAGATGCCGAACTTGGCATTCCTCGTACCATTTCGGCGCTGTGTAGGCGGCTAGCGATTCCCAAGTCGGTTCAAACGGCCCTGCAGGCATGTCCAATTGCATGGGGGTTAGTTTACGTGAACGTGCGGGAGCTGTGAACTGTCAAGCTCCCCCCAATTTTCGCTGGAATGAGCCCGCCTCCTTGCCAAACATTAACCAAATGGTTTAATCTGAAGCCATGGCTGTTGATCGGAAGGCGCAGATTCTTGCCGCCGCGTATGAAATTGTTGGGCTCAACGGGCTCGAGGGCCTGCACGCCCGCTCGGTTGTGGTCAAGATCGGCATCAACCACGCCGCCGTTCACTACTATTACGCAACCCGCGCCGATCTTCTGCTTGCAGTTGCGGAATATGCGATTGCGCGATTTGTCCGCGACCGGGACAAGCTTCTCGCCGCATCTTCGTTACCCGGCCCGCGGGTGGAGGCTCACTTGGCTCAAGCAGAAGTTTATTGCAAGCCAAACAGCCGATTCTTAAAAAACTGGGTTTCGTTTTTCGTAGCCGCAATTGCCGATGAGAAGTTACGCGGCGTGCTATCTTAAGCATCTGAAGGACTGGGCCGGGAGTCTTCAGGGGGACATCGAGGAAGGCAGCAAAACCGGCGCCACCCGCCGCGCCAG
>CAWHLK010000047.1:0-31231 GCA_963829965.1 uncultured archaeon
GGTAAACCCCGATTCGGCCCCGGTAGCCGGTGCCGCGGCACTCAGGGCAGCCTCGCCCCTTGGCCCATTTTCCGCTTTCCAACTGCGTTGGCGTGAGCTTCAGCATTTCCACTTCGTCCGGCGTGGGCTTGGTCGCTTCGCGGCATTTGGGGCAGTTCAAACGAACCAGCCGCTGCGCAAGAATGCCCACGATGACGCCGGCGATCAAATAAGGCTCCGCGCCCATGTCCACCATTCGGCCTATCGTCTCCGATGCCGTGTTAGTGTGAAGGGTGCTCAAAACCAAGTGGCCGGTGAGGCCAGCCTGGATGGCAATGCTCAGAGATTCACCGTCGCGGATTTCTCCAACGAGCATCACGTCCGGGTCCTGGCGAAGAAAGGTGCGCATTACCTTCGGGAACGTAAGCCGCTCCGTGACCTGCACCTGGGCAATGTTGGTTTCAAACTCGTACTCAACCGGGTCTTCCACCGTAACGATATTTCGCTTCTTGGAGTCCAGTTGGTGAAGGGAAGCGTAAAGCGTGGAGGTTTTTCCGGAACCGGTGGGTCCCGTCACCAGGATCAGCCCATAGGGCGCCTGAATCGCGCGCGACCACTTTTTGTGAACGTCTTCCGGCATTCCCAGCTTGGACAGGTCCACTTTCATGGCGTTCGGGTCGAGGAGTCGCATAACATACTTCTCGCCGTTCAAAGCGGGGATAACCGAGGCACGGGCCGAGAGGCGACGTCCCTGATATTCCATGTCGATACGGCCGTCCTGGGCTTCGCGGGCTTCGTCGATTCTCATTCCCGCCGCGAGCTTCAAACGCGCAATCACGTTGGAGGCCTGCTCTGGGGGCAGCGAGCCGGTGTCGTGCAAGATTCCATCCTGCCGGTAGCGGATGCGAAGCTGTTCTCGCTCGGGCTGGAGATGGATGTCACTCGTGTTTGTGTCGAGCGCGTTCATGAAAATGTTATCGACGATGCCGACGGCGAGCGACATTTCTTCGCCGCCCATCTCGCGGATGTTGCCGGATTCGCGCAGGATCAGTCGGAATCGCTTGGTGGGGCCACTTCGAGGTTGGGGAAAATCGGTCACGGACATAGTTTGTAATACGGGGATGCAGCGCCGTCTCTATCCATTATAAAGGAACTGGCGCACGGCTAGTGGGCTTGACGCACTACAGCAGGCATTGGTTCGATCTCTTTCGCAGCCGGGCTCCGAAACCAGGCCTCTGCAGTGACGCTGAATTGGTCGGTGTCCCACCACCGGTCCTTCATCCAAATCGCCGCCTGCTCCGTTCTTTCGAACCGCATACCCAAGCGCCTCATGACGCGGGCCGAGGCGAAGTTCTCGGTTACGCACTGCGCGTGGACCGCCGTAAGCCTTAGGGTCGAAAAGGCAAAATCCAGCATCGCCGAAGCCGCCTCAGTAGCGTAACCGTGGCCCCAGAAGTTTTGATCCAGTTCAAAACCCATCTCCGCATCGCGAAGGTCGCGGTGTCCGCGTATTCCGCAGTTCCCAATCATCAGCCCGCTGCCGCGAAGTTGAGCCGCAAGTTGATATCTGAACCTCGGGCGCTCTTTCTGCCAATCAATAAATCGGGTCACAAATGTCCGGGCGTCCGCCTCGGTACGCCGCTCCCAGCCGTTAAACTTGGCGAAAGCGGGTGTGGACTGGTATTCGAGTACGCGCCGCCAGTCATCTCTGTGGAACTCTCGCAAGATCAATCGGGGAGTAGGAATGACCACCGCAAAATCCATTATGCATCGGATATGCCAAATCCGGTCACTTTACTTTTTTGCTTACGCCTTCGCGTAGTAAGTCGCTACGCTGTAAGCGCTGCCGTTCGGAATGCAAAACCAATTGAGTTGCGCATTGGCCCGGGACCGCTGGCTGCTTGCTGCGGGCAGACAAACGCAGTGTGCTTGCAGCTAGGCGACTTGCAATCGAAGCGTGTTTACGGCCAGGGCCTATGATTGCAATGAAAGCGGGTAATACTTGGTGATGCTTGCCCTGCTCCTTCTCCAGACGCTCACGCCTGTCACCTATCACTTTCCGGAGCAGCCCTGTAACTACGCCATCGACATCAAACTCAAAGGCTTCATCCCCCTCTTCGGTGCCAACGAAGCCGCCGCCGAACTTCAAGTTGGACTGAAACTTTCCGCCCAAGCTCCTGACGCTGACAACAACCCGAAAGCCACCGCAACGCTGGATACGGTCAAGATCCTTCTCAACGGCTCTGTCCTACCCTTCGGCAAGGAAACGTTCAACCAATATTTCCCGCTCAACGTCACCTTAACCCCTCAGGGCAAAGTCATCAAGAACAACTCTCCGGACATAGAAATGCCCGTCCACCTCCCCGGTCTGGACATCAAACATGTTCCCGAAATCACGTACTTGGCCGTAGAATTCCCCCTGGAAGGCATCCAGCAAGGAAAGCCCTGGACCTACACCAGGCAGTTCAAAGACAGCTCCGTGACTTACACGGTCACGCCAACCAGCACAAGCGAGGAAACCGCAAACCTGGACGTCTCCATGTCTCAAGACTACGAAGACCAAGAGGGTGATTCGTTCGAAGCAGTCAAGAATCCCAAGGACGCCACCTATAACGTGAAGACCCATGTGGAAGGGAAGGGAAAAGTTGTGTTTGACCTCAAGAGGGGTCTCATCCGCAAGTTCCATCTGGATGCCGACGCAGTCGGCGATGTCACCAACATTGAAACCAAGGCCGCAACCACGCGGGATCTAAAGACGACGATGGACGTGGAGTTGAAGTCATAGGAATTCCTGGCCGGACGCTCGGACAAAAAGCCGATTGCCTGGACTCTTTGTCTTTGGTTTCAACGTGCCAGAGCAGCCTTGATTTTTGCGACCGACTCGGCAGGTGTTTGTGTGATCTCTTTGGTCCGTTCCTTATCCCGTCACGCATTACTCGTCACTCGTCACCCAAGAAAGAGTAGGCTTGCACCATGAAAACCCTCGTCGTAGGCGCCAACGGGATGCTCGGCACAGACCTTGTCGCCGAACTCGAAAAACGCTCCCATAAGACCACATCGGTAGACATTCAGGAGCTGGACATCACCGACCCTACGGCGGTCGCCCGAATTGGAGCCGGGGAGTTTGGCGATTTGGATTGGTGCCTGAAATTGCGCGGCCTACACCGCGGTTGACAAAGCGGAAAGCGAACCCGATCTCGCAACGCTTGTGAACGGGGTTGCCCCCGCTTATCTCGGCCAAGCCTGCGCCATGCAGGGCATCCGGCTAATCCACGTCGGCACCGACTTTGTTTTCGATGGCGAAGCCACGAAACCCTACTTTGAGACGGCCCTCACAAACCCCATGGGCGCCTATGGCAAGAGCAAGTTGGCCGGGGAAAACGCGGTTCGCGAGAGCGGCGCGGACGCCCTGATCGTAAGGACCGCCTGGCTTTACGGTCCGAACGGCGGAAGCTTCCCCAAGACCATGATCAAGGCCTGGCTGGCAGGAAAGACCTTGAAGGTAGTGGGCGACCAAACCGGCACCCCAACCTACACCGCCGACCTCGCCCGAGTGATGGTCGATTTGGCAGAAAGGTCCCCCGAAGCCGGCATCTACCACGCCGCCGGCCCCGATATCGTCACTTGGCACGAATTGGCCCTTCGCGCAATCAGCGCCTATAAGGCATTCGTAGGAAACAACGATCCGCTAGAAATAGAAGCCATCGCCACCGAAGCCTGGCCCACCCCCGCCAAACGCCCTAAATACAGCGCCCTGTCCTTCGCAAAAATCGAAGCCCTAGGAATCCAACCCATGCGGCCGTTGGATGAGGCGCTGGAGGATTTCGCAAGCAGGGTTTCGCAAGCATTGGATGCTTAGGGAGGCCTGTGCCCCGGTTAAAAATAGGAGTAAATCGGAGTAAATGGGACCGCCTTTTTTTATTGGTTTTTTGTAATTTAGATTCATACTCGAGGTTGCGTCGACGCCGGTAGGAGTTTCGTAGAGGCTGCTTTGTATTTGGCGGGAAAACTGCATTTGCGCTCTGATACAACAACTAATAGTAGACAGACGTTCCATGCCACCCGGGTAAGCAAGACGCATGTTGGGTAGGCGGCCGCTTAGGCCCAGAAGGCCTGCAAGAGCTGCACCCAGTTGTGCATTTTACCGCCGGTGTGGGCGGGGCTCACGACCTCGCGAATGCGCCGTTCCCCCGGATAAACTCAGGGCGTCAATGTCAATGTCTCGCTGACGCTCGACCCCGCGAAGCTCACCGTGATCGTCACCTTCGCTGTCGCGGTCACCGCCTTCGTAGTGATTGGGAACGAAACCGCGTAAGTTCCCGCGGGCACCGTGACCGAGGCAGGGACGGCAACCGAAGCGCTGGAGGATGAGATGGTAACCACGTCCCCCGGCGAGACCGCGTCCGCCACTAGCCGTACAATACCGTCAGATGCCTTGCCGCCGACCACGGAGGCAGGGGACAAAGTAAAGGTGGAAATAGGCGGCGGGGTCAAAGTCAAAATGGCGGGCAACGCCAATCCATTGATCTTCACCGTCACCGTAACCGAGGTTGTAACCGCAACCCCTTTCGTTGTAATCGGGAAAGACACCGCGGTCACGCCCTTCGCGAAGGTCACGGAAGCCGGCACGGTAACGAGCGAACTGCTGGAGGTGAGGGAAGCGGTGACCGCTGAACTCGGAGACGAGTTCAATCGCACGATCCCATCTGAACTTTTGCCACCCATCACCGAAGCGGGATCGATCGTGAGATTAAACGAAACCGGCTTGATCGTAATCGAAGCGGTCTTTGCGACGCCTTCTGCCGAAGCAGTGATCGTCGCTGTTTCCGCAGACGTCACCGAATACGTGGGCACGGAAACGGCCTGGGACTCAACCCCTGCCGCAAACGTCAAGGTAGCCGGGACTGCGGCAACTGTATTGTTGGAACTGAACGAAACCACAATGCCTCCGGCCGGCGCCGCTCGTACCAGACTCACGGCAAGCTTGGCAACGGCGCCTGCGCTGACCGTGTTGGACTCGGCACTGATCGAAGCAAGTGGGCACGCCGGATTCACGATCAGAGTCGCCGTCTTCGTTGCGCCGCCTCCAACGGCGGAAATAGTCACCGTCGTGGAAGTGCTGACCGACGAGGTCGAGACGCTCAGTTGCCGAGTGCTCACCCCTGGAGAAAAGAGCAAGGGAGTTTGAACACTAGCCGCCGCATTACTGGAAGTCACCGCAACGTCCATATCGCTGGCCGGGGATGAAGTTAAACTCACCGTTGCCGTCACCGGGCGTCCACCCTCCACATACGCAGCGGAAAGGGAAAGGGCGCTCACTGGATCGCCAGGCTTGACAGTGAGCACTGCGGTCTTGGTCACTCCTCCGGAAACCGCGGATATCGTGACCGATGTGGCCGCAGAAACCGCAGCGGTGGAAACCGTGAACGTGCCGGACAAAGCGCCCGAAGCGATGCTCGCCGAAGCAGGAACCTTCGCTGCAGCGTTGGAGGAACTGAGCGAAACCGAAACAGTGGTCCCCGCCGCGGCTGCGGGCAGGGTCACCGTCCCGGTGAGCGAAGAGCCCGCAGTCACGCTCGGCGAACTCAGTGTTAAACCGGCCAGAGGAGGGGTAACCGCAATCCGCCAAGCCCCGCGACCGAATGTCCCCACGTAGAGGTAGCCGTTCGCGTAGTGCATGTCAAAGTCCTGGGTAGGCGGAAGATTGAGGGTCACATTTGACCATGCGCCTCCGCCGTTCTGGGTCATGAAAATGCCAACATCGGTAGCGACATACCAAACCAGCGTCGGGTTGTAAGGGTCGCGCACAATTGCGTCCAGGGGCACGTCCGGCAAGCCGTTCGTGCTGCTTCCTCCCACGCTTGTCCAAGTCGGCGCTGACGCATTGGCGTTCGTGCTGCGATACAGGTGGGGAATGCCCGTATTGGCAAATCCGACAAGGACGTCGTTTTCGTTCAGCGGGTTCACATTCACCGCGTCAATCACTCCGCCCGGCATCAGCCCTTCGTCGATCTCCGTCCACGTGGAACTCGCATTGGCGGACATCCAAACTTCACCGTCGGTTGCGCCGGTGTAAATCCGTGAAACGTCGCTTGGCGCAAGGCCAATCGCGTTTACATAGTTTCCGTTCCCGCTGTTCAGAGCGGGGCCCTCGTTGGAAAAAGTGGGGTTATCCGAAGTCATATCCGCGCTCATCATGCCGCTAGCGCCTAGATACATGGTCTTCCCGTCGGCGGTGATGGCGGTTGGCGCCACAAAGCCCGCGTCGCTGTACCCTACGCCCGGTTGGCTGAGGAGGTCCCCTTGGAGGTTGTAAAGAAAGACATTGCCGTCATCGGAAGTTGTGTAGAACATGGAGTAGGGAATATCCCAACCGCAATATCCTCCGTCACCCGCTTCAAAGTTCGTCCAGTTGGTATAGGCCCCGAAAGCGCTCGGCGACGAGTTGTCCTGGGTGCCGCTCAAGAGATAATTCGGGTTCGTCGGGTGGGGGCCGATTTCATAGATCTGGGAGATTCCCAAGTCCGCGTTGAGGGAAGTCAGGCTTACGCTGGGCGTTCCAACATCCCATTTAAACCCAAGCCGGAAGAGGCCCCCGTCGTTACCGACCAGGACTTGCGTGGTATCCGAAGGGCTCACCGCGAAAACGTGCTGGTCGTTGTGCATCAGCGCAGTGGCGTTCGGGTTGCTCTGATAAGTGTTCCCGTAGTCAACCCATGTGGTACCGCCATTGGTCGAATAGCAGAGGGTGATCAAACCGCAAAAAACTACTTCTCCGCCGCTTGCCTGAGATGCTTTGTAGGTCCCGAGGAAGTAGTCGTAGGTGTCCTGACTCCAGTTGTCCTCCGTGTTCGCAGGTCCGGGCATGTTGTTGGTAACGTTCGTCCAGGTAGCGCCGGAATTGGTCGATTTGTAGATCACGCCGGTTCCCGTCCCCGTCGTCGAGTTGAAGCCGGCAGTGGCCAGCACGTACAGGGTCGTCGCGCTAACCTTGGAGCATGCCAGCGCCCATTGTGTCTCCGTGCTCTGATCGGGAGGCGTAACTGCATTCCACGTCGCACCGTGGTTGGTAGAGTTGTACACCAGGCCAGGTCCACCTTGCACGGTCGCAGAGCCCAACGCCCAATAGGTTACGTTGCCGCCACTGTTGGGAATCGAAATATCAAGCGCGCAGTAATCGGTGGAAGTCAGCGAGGCAGACGTCCAGGTAGAGCCGCCATCCGTGGATCGCCAAATGTTGCCGGCACCCTCGTTGGGACCGCCGTAGCTTCCGCGCCCGGTCGTGCAAGTAACTATCTGATCGTTTGAAGGATCGATGACGATGTGGCTCACCGCGAGGTCGTAGATGCCCGGAACGTTGGTTGCGAGATTCGTCCAGGTCGTCCCGCCATCGGTGGATTTCATAATCCCCTGGTTGTATCCGTCAAAGAACCCATCAAAATCCCCAGTGCCCACATAAAGCGTGTTGTGGTTCTTGGGATCGATCGCGATCGTGTCTACTGCCGCATACACCCAAGGGGTGACATCCGAAATGCAGGTCCAGTTCAACCCTCCGTTGGTCGACTTCCACAGGCCGCCGCCTCCGGAGCCCGCATACATCACGTCCGCGTTGGTGGGGTCGTAAGCCACGCAAGAGACGCGGCCGGAAAGAGGTGGCGTTCCATAGAAGATGTTGTAAGGACTCGTAAGGTTGTTCGGGCCCAAATAGCTCCAACCGGAACCGGTAATCACAGCCGGACCCATGAACCCGGCAGATCCGAAGCCGCCGATCCGTCCAGTAGGCATTTGCGCTACGTGCTTCTTCGCGTTTCTCAGCGCTTGGAAATCAACCGTGTCCGTGCCAACCGCAACGCGCCTTTGCAAGTACCAGCGCAGCGCATCGTAGAAGTCGCCGCTGTCATGGGGAATCACCACCTTGTGGGGATCCCGATGCGCATCCTCATCATTGTCGTCGTCGCCCTTTAGCCCATCGACCGCGTCCAAGTACCGCACATGCCAATCCACGGACTTGTAAGATTGCTTGTCCACTGTTCTCGCGGAGAGCGGCATCGCAAAGCGCACGCCACTTTTCTTCTTCAGAGTGGCAATCGCCTTATCCATTCCCACGGTGTCGTTCAGCCGCAAAATGAACATGCCCGACTGCTTGTCCACGCCGCTAATCGCACCAATCCCCGCCGCAGCGCTCGCTGCCTCCTTCCGGGTGTTGTGGTCGAGGCCGATCAAGATTTGGTTTTCAGATGGGGAGGCCTGCGCAATAACGAAGGCGACCAAACAGAAGCAGACAAGAGTTAGAGGACGCGACAGTCGCTGTAAGAAGCTATTCATATGTTGGGGGGTGGAATTCGCAAACGGATTTGCTACTACGCCTTAAACGCTTGGGACGGCGTCTCCGATTCTCAGACGCGCTAGGCGTTTCAAAATGTTTGATACTCGGACAGCCTGTGCATATTCTTAACGGATTAATATCCGGCCGCTTTCCCAGAACCCCGCTTATCCGACCAACCCTGAAATGTCCCGTCTGGCAAACGGACGATCCCGTTCACCAACCCGAGTCCATGCACCGGTTTGAGCGTGTACCCCATCTCGGCCAGCTGATCCGAGACCTGCACAGAGAACGCGTCCGACTCCGCATCCAGAATGTCGGGGAAGTCCTGGTGGTGGAAGCGGGGGGCATCCATGGCTTCCCGAATGTTCATGTCGAACAAAGCCATGTTAAGAAACACCTGAAGCACGGTTGTGAGAATTGTCGAGCCGCCGGGACTGCCGATCGTGGCAAAGAATCGTCCGTCCTTCTTGATGATCGTCGGGGTCATGGATGAGAGCATTCTCTTCTTGGGCTGAATCGCGTTCGCGTCGCCCTGCACCAAACCAAACATATTGGGCGCGCCGGGCTTGGACGTGAAATCGTCCATCTCGTTGTTCAAGAAGAAGCCCGCGCCGGGAAGCACCGCACCCATTCCAAAACTGCCGTTCAGAGTGTAGGTGATCGCGGCAACTTCGCCCGCCCCATCAACCACGCAAAAGTGGGTGGTCTCGGGATTCTCAACCGCCCCCGGTCCTTCATCCTTGCTGGAGCCGGCATGGCCAACCGGCATAAGTTTCTTGCGTTTCTCCAAGTAGGACGCGGAAAGCAACTGGTCCACCGGCACTTTAACGAAATCGGAATCACCAAGATATCGGTTCCGGTCTGCATAAGCCAAGCGTTCTGCCTCCGACAGTTGCTGAACGTAAGAAGCAGAGTTTGCTCCCGCCTTCTTCAGAGCGCCCAAATCACTCAAGCCCAGGATCTGAGCCAGCGTCACCCCGCCCGAACTCGGCAGGGGCATCGTGATCAGCTCATACGGCCCCGAACGAATCTTGAACGCATCCCGCCATTTGCAGTGATAAGCCTTTAGGTCTTGCTGCGTAATCAGACCGCCTTCGCGCTCCATCGTCGCGCTAAACATCGCGGAAGTATCGCCTTCATAAAAGCCTTGTCGTCCCTGGGCAAGGATCCGCTTCAGCGTGTTCGCCAAATCCGTTTGAATCAGGAGGGCGCCGGTGGCAATCGCCTCGCCGTTGGGATAAAAAATCGCGGCGGTGGGCCCGATTTTACTGAGCCGCCCCTGCTCAGCTACAAGGGTGTCGTGCAGTTCGGAAGAAACGGTAAAACCGAACTCGGCCAGCTTGATCGCGGGCGAAATGTCTTGCTCAAGCGTCAATTTGCCGAACTTCTTCTGCAGCTCCAGGAGCCCATCCACCGTCCCCGGCACTCCAACCGCCTTGTAGCTTGAGAGGCTCTTGCTGGGGATCACATTCCCCGAATCGTCCAGGAACATGTCTTTGGTTGCCGCCATCGGGGCGGTTTCGCGAAAGTCCAGCGCCATAGGTGAGCCGTGCTGTGTCAAACCGACAAAAAAACCTCCGCCTCCCAAGTTTCCGGCCGAAGGGTAGGTAACGGCCAGGGCAAATCCAACCGCAACCGCCGAATCAAAGGCGTTCCCTCCGTCCTTCAAAATCTTGACGCCAACGTCCACCGCGGTCGGCTCAGAAGCGGCCACCATGCCTTGCCTGGCGGAAACCGGTGCCTGTTGGGCGAAACAAGCCGCGGCCACCGCGACTAACGCGAGAACTGTTACTGCACGCATTTGGAATCTAGTATGGGTCATCGAAATTCAAGATTGAAGTGAACCGGGGTATCGGTAGTCGGACGATTCAGCCATAAGATTGCGCTCCACCTTTTCAATAATCTCCAGTGTTTCCTCCGGGGGCAGCCTCTCGCCTTGCTCGGTTTGACTCACGAAGGCTCCTATTGAGGCTTCGCGCTCTAAACAAATCCATCGGTGCAGAACGCTGTCAGAAAGCCGCGCGGCATCGCGTTTGCGAATGGATTTGGCTGCGCCAAAAAGAAGCGCGGCGGTAGAAAAGTGGCCCGATTTTGCCAACGCAAGGGACAGAGCTTCAAGCTCAATCCCCGCAGCGTGCCACCAAGCCCAAGGGCTACCCGCCGCACCCTGAACCAGCTTGGCGGTTACCGCCGAAATCCCATTTGCCGCATCCGAAACCCGGCCTTCGTGAGCCCAAATATAGCGCTCCATACCGTCCACCAGCATCTCGTGAAAGCGGCTCCGGCTCTCCTGATAAAAGGCTCGCGCCTTACCCAGCGGTTCAGCAACTTTCTCGAAGTCCAGAGACTCCATGTGGACTTCGGCGACCCTAAGATGAATGAAAGCCAACGCCCTGGCGTCGCCCCACTTGGAGGCAATGCTTTCCGCTGCCGCAAGATGCTTAAGCGCCCCTTTATAGTCACACTGCTCGCGCAAGAGAAGGGAACTTGCCTGGAACAAATCGATCGCCGCACCCGTATCGCCCACTTGCCCGGCTTGCTGCCTTGCCCTTTCAAACAGGTCCCGCGCCTCTTCAAACTTGCCATCGTTTTGGGCGTAAAACCCGAGTTGGCGTAGCACGAGATGGCTTAGACCACCATCCGGCAGGGTGTTGTTGATTTCCAGCGAACAAAGCAAGCAAGCCTTCGCCGATTTCGAGTCCAGCTGAAGGCTCCCCTCTACCCTGTACGCTTCCGCCAGCGCGAGCTGATCGCCGTTCTCGGTTGCGAGTTTTTTGAGCTCGGTGCAGGCTGCTAATGTATTTGCGGCTGCAGTCGCTCGGTCGAGATGCGCGTGGGGGCTGCTGTAAAACCGGCATGCTCGCCTGAGCGCCATAATGCGGGCCTCCGGAAGCCTGCTGCGCTCGTCCAGAGCAAGCGCCCGTTGGAGCCAATCAGCCGCTTCATTGTCTAGCTGCACCACCGAGAAAGCCAGGGCCGCGCAAGAGGCCATCAACGGCGCAACGCTTTGATTGTCGCTCAAGCTCCAGGCCAGCGCCTGCCGAACATTGTCTAATTCGGGTTTATAGATCTCGGCCATACGGTCCGGACCCAGCTTCTTAATATAGAACTCAACTGGGGAGAGCAATCCTAGATAGTTGGTTAGGTGCAAGTCTCTAACTGCCCTTTCCCTCGGGCCCTCTGCCAGTCGCTCGGCCGCAAATTGCCGGACTGTCTCCGACAGGCGATATCGGTCACCATCGCGTTGTACCAACGAGGCTTCAACCAGGATTTGAAGAACTTCCTCCGGTTCCTGGCCCTCAATGCCAGTTTTGACCAGGTCCCCGACCGTCCAGCCGCCCACAAAGACGGATAAACTTTGAAGCAAAATCTTGGCGTTTTCTGGAAGCAATTGATAGCTCCATTCGACAACCGCGCCAAGCGTCCTATGCCTTAACGGGGCGGAAAGGGAAGAGTTCCGCAGGAAGGAAAAGCTGCTTGTCCAATCGGCGTTGAATCTCAGCCAGAGAAAAGGCACTTAACCGTGCCGTCGCCATCTCAATCCCGAGCGGCAATAGATCGACCTCGCGGCAAATGGCTGCTACCTGCCCAATATTGGCGGCCGTGACAGAAAACGAAGGTTGCACAAGCCGGGCCCTGTGCTCAAACAGCTTCAATGCCGAATACTCACGGCTGGCCTCAATATCTGCGTCCAACCTTGGAGGCAACTCCAGCGGTGGCACCGGGTAACGCTGCTCTCCATGCACCCCAAGCGGCGTTCGGCTCGTGGCCAAAATCCTAAGGTTTGGGCATTCGGCCAGCAGGGTTGTGGCCATCGCCGCACACGCCTCGTTTACATGCTCGCAATTATCGAGAATCAAGAGACGCTGGGAGTCTCCAATCAACTCGGCCAAGGTTGCCGACTGCTCCCGAAAGCCTAGTGTGTGTGCCAAAGTCTGGACCACCCTCTCCGATTCCTGCACCAAGGCAATCTCTGTAAACCAAATCCCATTCTCGAATCCGCCTTCTTCGCGAGCCCCAACCGCAACTGAAAGCCGGGTCTTTCCCGCCCCTCCCGGGCCGAGCAGCGTCACCAGCCGGGCGCTCTGGAGCAGCGCGCAAACATCCTCGATCTCCTTTTCTCGCCCCAAGATTTCCGTCGCCGGGACCGGCAACCGGCTCTTGACCGGTGGCCTGTTAGGAAGCCTTGCCGCCTGGTGGGATCGGCCCTCTAGCAGGTGCTCGAAGAGACGAAGGGTGTCAAGCGAGGGATGAATATTGAGGTTCCGATGCAGCACGTCCTGAAACCTGCGATAGGCAATCTCTAAACCGCTGAAATCCCCGCAGTTCGCCAAAGCCGAGTACAGCTTCTGCTGCAAGGGTTCGGAGTAAGGATCAGTTTCAATCGCCTTTCGCAGCCAACTCACCGCTTCTCTAGCGTCTGACCGCTCGGCCAAGGATTCCAACGTTGAGAGGTACAGCGTCTCCAACTCCGCGCGGGGGCCGGTTAGCCAGTCGTCGTCGACATTCTTAAGCAGTGCCCCGCCATAAAGCAGGACGGCTTGCGCCGGCGAAGAACGGGCTAGCCTGCGAAATTCCAAAGCGTCCACCGTACAACACGCCCCGTCCAAACACAAAGTCGACCGGCCCTCCGCGACCAACAAGGGTGCTATAGCCGGGACCACCCTTTATAATTCGGGCCAGCAACTGGCGCAGATTGAAACGAGCCTTCTCTGGTTCCACATCCGGCCATAAATGGGCAGCCAACTCATCGCGGGGAAGCTCTCGGCTTGCGTTCAGCGCCAAAAAGGCAATCAAAATACGACCCCTCTTTAGGGGCAAGCGCGCCGGCATCACGCCCGTCCGACAACAACGCAAAATCACCAAGAAGCCGGATCTCTAGCATCCAGAATCCTCCGTTCCGTATACGTTGTTGCAACGATGCATGGCTATCAAGAGAGTATGTCGCGGGCATGCGCCTCGCGTCAGGAGAAAATCTCGTGAAACACTTTCAACCCTGCCAGCTGCTCTTTGCGATCCTCGGTCTAATAATGGGCCTTACCGCTGGGTCCCAAGCCCAAACCAACCCGCCCCTGTGGAGTTCTTCGGCCTCCTACGCCGCTGGGGATCAGGTTCAGATGAATGGGAACATCTACCGGGCGATCTCCACGATCAGCCCCAGCGCCACCAGCCCCGTCGCGAACTACCAGCAATGGGAGCTGTTCTATGTGAGGGCGAACACAACGCTCATCATCGGAAAGGGGCAGAACTTTCCAACGTTGCATGCGGCCTGGGTTTTCCTCGAGAACGCGAGAGTTGCGGAAACCGCCTCTGTGAAGCTTTACATCTCAGCGGCAAAAGGCAACTATAGCGAACTCGCCACAAGCAACTTTAACCTGAACCATCCATTTGGCTCTCAGATATCGATCATGGGAGATGGCACTGCGGTCATGATTGCCTTCCCAAGCACCGGCTTCACCATCGACAGCAACCATGCCTTCGGCTCCATCTCCAACATGAACATTTCGTATTTTGGCCAAGGGCTCGGGGAGTACGGCATCTTCGCGAGCAGCAACGGCAACATTGCCGAGCTGTCCAACCTTGTCCTCAATGGGTTTACGGACGGGATCTATGCGGTTGGAGGGGGACAGGTTTTTAGCAATAACTCCCTAACTTTTGACGGCGTCAAGAACCTGGTTGTGGCAAGCCTTAACGCCACCGTTACAATCAGTGGAGGCCTTGCCGTCGGCACGGCTAGGTATTCCAAGGGTGTTACCACTTGCATTTTTAACGCCAGCAATGGGGCACAGATCCAAGCCCAAGGCTCGAGTTTATTCAATGCGTCGGGCAGCGTTGCCTATGCGATAAGCGGCGGCGTGATCGACCTCGATGACAGCATCATCGGCTACAGCCTATACGGAGTGGAAGCCTATAAAGGCGGCCGGATCATCGCCGCTGGTTGTAAGTTCGAAAACAACGGCGTCGACATCATTGCGTTACAGGGCGGGACGGTGGATGCCTCAGGTGCTTCCTACGCGAACTATGAACTGGGCCCGAACGACGGATCCTACATTTGGTGACGGACACGTGAGCCAACAGGCACTAAGGGGAAAAACTAGTTCCGCCAGGTCAGTTTCCGCCTCAAACACCTGGTAATTCCTCGCCCCTGGCACGAATCTTGCCGTACTGTTCTGTATGAACTCGACAGTCGCCGACGCACCTCTCACATCCTACAGTTGGCAAAGAGAAAGCACGGAAGAAACGACGACTCTTCCGCTCGACGATTTCTTGACCGTTCACGTGGCTCACCTCCCCGACTTGCGCGGTGCTATACGAGATTTTCTCCGAGAGCACTGCGCCAAGCCGAGGGGGCTTTCCTTTGTTGCCGCCCGTGGCAAGCTTGTGGCCGAGTTCGTTCCCGTGGCCTCCCAGGAACTCTCCTTTGGAGAAGTGCTAAAGCAGGCACGGGCAGCGGTCAGCCGCTCTGAATTCGCGGATATTCGCAAAATCGATGCCCGAGATCTCGCCAGTGCCGTTTGTGCGTCTGTGTAGGTCATTTTCCACTAAACTCTGCGGCCATTTTCGCGTCCCTTCCTGCAAGGCTTGTACTCTTGGGTAGCGTTCTCCCGAGAAGCTGTAGGGCAACGGAATATGGAAGACACGAAAGATAAAGTAGCGCACTTGCTGCGGAGATTTGGCCTCGGTGCAACCCAAAAAGAGGTAGAGGAATATTCGAGGCTCGGCTTGGACGGGGCTTTGACCAGGCTCTTTCACTATGAAGGCATCCCCGAGGATTTCAACGTCGACCCGTGGTCCTTTGCATTCCTGGAAGATCGCAAGAACCCGGTTAGCCTTGACAACTCGCGCTTCTACGCCTGGTGGGCGAACCAAATGGTGTTCACCAACCGGCCCCTCAAAGAAAACCTTGCCCTCTTTTGGCACAATCACTTCGCCGTCAGCGGGGCCAAGATCGAGTACGGGCCCAGCATGCTTTCCTACCTCCAGGTTTTGAGGGAGCACGCGAACGGCAACTTCCGCCAGCTTCTTGGCGAGGTTTCCCGAACCGTGGCCATGATCCAGTGGTTGGATTCAGACAGCAACGTCAAAGGTATCCCGAACGAGAACTTCGGCCGGGAAGTCATGGAGCTTTTCACGCTTGGAGTGGGGCATTATTCGGAGACCGACGTCAAAGAAGCGGCTCGGGCCTTCACCGGGTGGTCCACCAAATACTCGGTCAACTTCCCTCCGAAAACTCCTTACGATAAACAGGTTCTCGAGAACGTGCAGGCCGAACGCCCGATGTTCTGCTTCTGCGAGTGCCCAGAACTCCACGACGACGGTTTCAAAACCATTCTCGGCAAACGCAAGCAGTTCGACGCGGACATGGTCTTCGACCTCCTCGTCAGTCAACCTTCGCACGCGCCGTTTCTCATGAAGAAAATGTGGGAGTGGTTCGTGTACCCCAACCCTTCGCAGGAGGAACTGGACAAGATCAGCCAGGTCTACATCGACAACAAGTACGAGATCAAGCCGGTCCTCATGCACATGGCCACCAGCAACGAGTTCTGGAGTGCCAAATGCCACCGGGCCGTCGTAAAGAGTCCGGTTGCGTACACGATGGCCCTTGCCCGGCAGGTACAGCTCGGTCAGGCGTTTGGCAACAAGGCAAACCTTGCCCCTGCAGCCACAACCCCGGCCAACGGCAGTCTGGTTGGAATGGGATATCAGCTCGTCAACATCATGCAAAAGCAGGGTCTGACCCTGCTTTTTCCTCCCGACGTCAGTGGTTGGAGATGGGGAACCCACTGGATCACGAGCGCCACCATGATGGAACGCATGCGGGTGGGCGACTATTTCCTCGGCCGTGGCGACGTGATTAAGAGCGTGTGGCAGGGAGTCACCGACGTCTACAAACCGGATACGTCGGAAGGGATCGTCAAAGGTCTCGCCGCCTGGTTCGATATGCCCTTGGACGAAGAAACTCAAGACATTTTGGTGAAAGCGGTAGACGCGGCCGGAGGGCCCAAAGCCTTTGCCAAACAAAACACGGCTCAGGGCGTTATCCGGAAAGCGTTCAAGCTCATGAGCTCAACGCCTGGGTTCCAGATGTGTTGAGCGAGCCGGAGGTGAACTGCAAACAGGGAACTGTGAACTTGAAAACGTCCGGCGTGGGACTTACCAGCACGTGAGTGTTCACCCGTTTACTCGCTTGCCCGTTTAGCCAATTACCTGTTCACAGTTCACGGTTCACGGTTTAAGACGCGCACGTTTGACGATAACATACTTAATATCCGGGCGGCGCATAAAAATTGAGGGTTCTTAAAGCCTCATGGCCTTGGCAGCGGATTTGATGCTTCTCGCCCGCTTCGATGAGAACGGTGTCCCCGCTCTCCAACTCATGCTCCTCGCCCTCGATCTTGGCGATTGCCTGTCCCTCGATCACGTACAAAACCTGGTCCGAATCTGCATGCTCATTTCCGTATGCCCCCGAAACTTGCCCCGGCTCCAGAACCATGCTGGCGATCTGCGACCGGTCCGAACTCGCCATCACCGCGAACAAATCATCTCGCTTATCTAGCTCTTCACTCTTAATGAGTTTCATATATGAATTGTTACCGCAGGCATTTGATGCGCATGCGTCGCTATTTTTCGTGGCAGCAATGCTTATGCATCCGCTTAGCATATGTTAAACATTACAAAGGGTATCGTCTGCAATCATGCGGGGCTTGCCAAAGGGGGTTTACGACCAGCTAATTAGCGCGTCGCTCCGCGCCGAGATACGAGACTTGCCACAAACTTTAAGAGCGGACGAAGCGGATCTATCTCATGCTGACGCGATCGAATACCTTGCCCGCGAAGTCGCTGTTCGAGTACGAACACACCTTCGCCAGTTTTCGGAGGCCGAAAGCTCTGCGGCCATGCTAGATAATGTCAACGAGTTGTTGTCGCGTGTTGGACCGAGAGACGAGGTGGAGACAGCCCTTTTGAGATCAATTCGAGAGAAGGCCGTTCAGAAGGTGCATGACCCGATTATCCCACTGTCTCAGAGCGCGCTCATCACGAATCAACAAGGCCTCAACTACCATACCGTTCTCCGATCCGAGCTGCTAAGTTCGGACAATGTGGACCTCATTTGCCCATTCATCGGCAACCAGGGGCTCAACTTGGTAATCGACGCCATGGTCGCATTTGGAGATAAGTTGCGCATTATAACGACCACTTATTTAGGTGGCACGAACCAAAGAGCCCTAGAGCGCCTCGCCGAAACCGGCGCTCAAAATAAGATCGTCTATGAGCGCCCAGAGCAGAAGACCGGGCTTCACGCGAAGGCCTGGATTTTTCATCGCAAATCGGGGTTCACGACGGCGACGGTAGGCTCCTCCAATCTATCTCCCCGGGCTCTGGTTGACGGACTGGAATGGAATGTCAGGGTGTCCGGCAAAGACGCGCCTCAAGTGCTCGAAGAGTTACGCGTTATGTTCGACAGGCTTTGGTCTGATCCGGTTTACGAGACCTTTGACCCTCAGCGTGATGCCGATCGGCTGCGAAGAGCCCTGAAGTCGCAGCGTAGTGGCCGCGACGAAACAGTCTTTTTTGTTGACTTCGGACCGTTTCCACACCAGCAAGAAGCGCTGGACGAACTTGGGTTCGCTCGGCTCGACGGGAAGAACCGTAACCTCGTTGTGGCCGCAACTGGCACAGGCAAGACCTTGCTGGCCGCTTTCGATTACCAGAGCTTCGCCGCAAAGGTCGGAGGGCGGCCGAGTTTGCTTTTCGTCGCACACCGCGAGGACATTCTGAAGCAGTCCCTGGCTGCGTTCCGAGCAGTTCTAAGGCATCAGGATTTTGGGGAACTTAACGTGGGCGACGAGCGTGCCGATTCATGGAGGCACGTTTTTGCATCCGTGCAGTCTTTAGCAAAGCGGAAGCTTTCGGAAATAGCACCCGAGCATTTCGATTTCATTGTCATCGATGAGTTCCACCACGCCGAGGCTCCGACGTACCTTGCCATCCTAGAACACTTCCAACCCAGGCAGTTGCTTGGGCTCACTGCGACTCCTGAGCGCACCGATGGCAAAAATGTTATTGATCGCTTCGGAACTCCGACTTATGAACTGCGGCTCTGGCACGCATTGGACCGTAATCTGCTTTGCCCCTTCCATTATTTCGGCATCGCTGATGGCACGGACCTGAGCGAAGTCCAATGGTTGAACGGCCGTTACGCCGACGGTGCGTTGGAAAGGCTCTTTGTCGAGCGAGGAAACGACCGGGCGGCTCTGATCATTCGTGAACTTCGCGAAAAAGCCAGCGATCGGGACAGGATGAGGGTCGTCGCGTTCTGTGCCACGACGAAGCACGCAGACTTTATGGCGGAGAGGTTTCAGGGTGCTGGATTCAATGCTGAGCCTCTTCACTCTAAGTTATCTCGCGAAGTACGCGAAGATCGGGTTCGTCAATTTCGGCGAGGGGACCTTTCCATCATTTGCACGGTCGACCTTTTCAACGAAGGTGTTGATGTGCCTGAGATCGACACTGTTCTCTTTCTGCGTCCAACTGAAAGCGCTACAGTATTCATTCAACAGCTTGGCCGGGGACTGCGGAACCACCCTGAGAAGGGTGCGCTTACAGTCCTGGATTTCGTGGGTCAACAAAATCGGAAGTTTCGGATGGACTTACGTTTCCGCGCCTTGACTGGCTTCTCAAGAAGCCAACTCGAGCGATCAGTCAAAGCGGAGTTTCCCGCCCTGCCGCCTGGGTGCCACATCAAGCTGGATCGAACAACTCAAGAGCGCGTCCTCAGTAACCTTCGAACCGCGATACCGACAAGCCCAAAAGCTCTTTGCGAAGAACTTCGCAGAATGAGCTCGATTGGAACGCCCATTACGGTTGGCACATTCCTGCAGGAAACCGGGATTGCCTTGGCGGACCTATATAGAGGCAGGCAGAGCCTGTCCGGTCTCAAATACGCCGCAGGAATCACAAATGAGGATGCGCCCGAAGCCCGATGGATCGGGGCATTCATTCATGTAGACGACCAAAGGAGGGTGTCGGGATATCGAACTCTTCTCCAGCCTCCCACTACGGATCGAATCTACGAGCGGATGTTGTCGTACGGTCTCACGAGGTCGATGACGCTCTCGAAATTGGGTCAGCGAGAGCAAGAGGAAATGCTCGAAATGCTATCAGTTGCGGAAACAACTGCAAACCACCGCCCGCTGCTAGCACAAGACTTACCCTTCGCCTTGCATTCGCATTATTCTGGCAGTGAAATAACGGCGAACTTTCGTGACAATCCATCCTCGATGCGGCAAGGAACATTTTACGTGAAAGATCTGGAACTTGATATCCATCTGGTTACACTGAGGAAGTCCGAGCGAGATTTTTCGCCATCGACAAGATATGCCGACTACTTTATTGCACCCGACAAGCTGCATTGGGAAAGTCAGGTCCAGACAACCGCATCTTCCCCGACTGGTCAGCGCCTAATGAGCGGTGGAAATGGGAGACACTTACTATTCGTTCGGGAGAACAAGGAGGAGGATGGTCGCGCAGCGCCTTTCTTGTGCCTCGGATTCGCAATGCCTTCAGGGGCTCACTCGGAACAGCCGATAAGGCTCATTTGGAAACTGGAGCACTCGGTTCCGGATCATCTGTACGTCCGCTTGCAAGCAGCAGCGGGGTAGAAGGCACTCGAGACGAAATCACGAGTTCGCGCCGCTGGCCATCTTGAGCGAGGTCGAAGGGTAACCGCGCTTTTAAGGCCTCTTGGCGGACACATTGCCCTGATTAGTCAGGTCCCTTGGAGCGGAAGACCGGATAGCAATTGGGAGTTTCTGGAACTAGGCGGGCAGGCTTGCCCGTGACAAAGCGCGGCCCCTTCGACTCCGTTCAGGACGGGAGAGCCGCGGACTCCAAATTGGCCAGCCGCTCGAAAACTCGGACAAAGAATTCCCGACAGCGACGCCCTCAGCCCGACGTGATAACCTGCGCACTAGATGGTTCGGTGTCAACGATGCCGTCAATCGATTGCCGAGACTTGGGCATTTTGCGCTTATTGCGGCGGTGACAACCGCCCCCCTGAGGCGAGGCACAATGTGACACCTCACGCCCACGACTTTAGCGCGGGTCACTACTGCGTTGTTTGCGGCCTGCACGGAGTCCCCATGCAACAAGCCGCTCCCATGCGACAGACGATGCCCATGCAGCCTAGCTTGCAGCCGCCCGGAACCCCGGCTCCGTTTGCCCGCGCGCCCGACCTGCCAAGCGCCCCGTACCATTCTTGGACGAGCGACCTCCAACTTGCAAACCTCAGCTCTCAGGCCCACCAAGCGGACAAACCGGCAGGCATTGTCCTGATCGTCATGAGCAGCCTGCATGCGTTCCATTTGCTGCTGCTCCTCTCCATTTACGGCGCGGCGAATTCGCTGGTTAAATCGGCCCTCAAACCTGACGCCAGCGGCAATTCTTTCGTCCAAACCGCAAGCCCGGATTTTCAGGCTCGGTACGACGCCGCTGCCCACCAAGCCGTCATTTTGATTCTGCTGTCCGTTCTTCTGGCCGCTTTTTGCGCGTTCGGCGGGTTTGGGATCACCCAGAGCCGCAAGTGGGGATTCGTTGTAACCATCGTCGCGGCCGGGATCGGCCTCGCTTCCAACTCTTTGGTTGGAGGGACCGGCGCCTTGGGATTTCTACTTTCCCTTGCCGCGATTATCTACTCGGTTCTTCGGCTCGCCGGGAACCTCCCGCCGAAGGTCAGGACCTGAACGGTTAAGGGTTGAGGGTAAAGGGTAAAGGCGGTGTTGGGGTGTTGAGTTTGAGCCTGAATTTTGGGATTTTCGGTTGCTCTTCGGTTCGTATTTCGCCCTTTCAGGGCTCCCGGTAAGACGGGGTTGTGTGCGTACCCAGGCCTCCCGGAGTCGACCTGGGCTATCCCCTTTCGACCCTTCGGGCCTCCGGGAGGGCTGTTTACGCTTTAAGTGAATCGCTCTGAGTGGATGGCTTCCTTCTTAGGGCGTAGAGTCTGGGTTCTAGCGGACCGAGCGGCCAGAATGTACGAGCTGTCCGTTGCTTGCTCCCGCCGGAATTTACGCCCATGAAGAAGTTGGAGGCGTCAGCAAGATTACGAACCGTCACTCGTCACCCCTACATGCGGTACCCTCTTTAGCTCCGATGAGTTTCATTCAGCGCACGCATTCATGTGGCGGGCTGCGCTCTTCAGACGCAGGCCAGCCGGTGGTTTTGAACGGGTGGGCGCACAGGGTTCGCGACCTTGGTGGCGTGTTCTTTGTGGATATGCGGGACCGCACAGGAATCGTCCAGTTGCTGTTTGAGCCGGCAGCGTTTCCAAAGCTCATGGACATTCGCCATGAAAGCTGTCTCAGCATTTCCGGCGACGTTCGCTTACGCTCAGAAGGAACTAAGAACGCGAACATTCCGACTGGCGACATCGAAGTCATTGTCACGTCCTACAGCATCCTCAGCCCGGCCAAGCCGCTGCCGTTCCCAATCAGCGACGAAGAACAGATGAAGTCGGTCAACGAGGAACTACGGATCAAGCACCGATACCTGGACTTGAGGAGGCCTGCGATGTACGCCAAGCTGGCCATAAGAGCCGCGGCCATCACCAAAATCAGGCGGTACCTCGATGACAGGAACTTCCTGGAAGTGGAAACCCCGATCATCACGAAGTCCACTCCTGAGGGGGCTCGCGACTATTTGGTGCCTTACCGGCTTGACCCCGGCAAGTTTTATGCGCTTCCGCAGAGCCCGCAGCAGTACAAGCAACTGCTGATGGTCAGCGGGATCGAGCGTTACTACCAAATCGCCAAGTGTTTTCGGGACGAGAGCCAACGGAGCGACCGGCAGCCCGAGTTCACCCAGCTTGACATGGAGATGTCGTTCATCAAGCAGGAAGACGTCCTTCAGCTTGCGGAGGGCCTCACGCGCTCGGTTATCAACGAGCTGATCGAGGAGTTCAAGCTGGACAAGGAGCCGATCGAAGAGTTTCCGCGGCTTACCTACGATGAGTCCATCAATCTTTACGGAACGGACAAGCCCGACCTGCGATTCGACCTTCGCCTGTTTGACATCACCACAACCGCGGCGACCTGCGACTTTGGCGTTTTCCGGAACACGGTGGACGCGGGCGGCATGGTTCGCGGCGTTCGTTACCCGGGCGGAGCAGAGCTCAGCCGAAAGGAAGTGGGCGATCTGGAAACCTTTGCCAAGGAGTTCGGCGCCAAAGGCCTTGCGACGATGGCCGTGGTCGAGAACACCGGCGAAGAGGGTCTAATCGCGACGCCGGCCGGCTTGGCCGTGAGGGGTGGAATAGGGAAGTTCTTCAAGCCGGATGAGCTCGCCCATATCATCAAGGTTTCTCAATCCGAGGCGGGCGACTTGCTCTGCTTCGTCGCCGACGGCTATGCCGCCGGCAACAACGTGCTTTCGAGGCTGCGCAACGAGATCGGAAACCGAAAGGGCCTGCGCGACCCGCGAAAACTGCTTTTTTGTTGGGTGCTGGACTTCCCATTGGTGGAATGGGATGCTGAAAGCAACAACTGGACGCCCATGCACCACCTCTTCACCGCGCCGAAAGACGAGGACTTGATCTATGTCGACTCTGAGCCTGCACGCATAAGGGCGGATTGTTACGACATCGTCTGCAACGGGATGGAGTGGGCCTCTGGCTCGATCAGGATCCACCAGGCGGACGTTCAACAGCGCATTTTCACCTTGATTGGTTTGAGCGAAAAGACGCAACAGGAGCGGTTTGGGCACATGCTTGAGGCTTTCAGCTATGGGGCGCCGCCCCATGGCGGCATCGCGCCCGGCATCGACCGGCTGGTAATGCTCCTTACCGACGACGAGAATATTAGGGAAGTGATGGCGTTCCCGAAAGTTGGGAACGGCTACGACCCGATGATGGAAGCCCCGAGCACTATCGACGCTCAGCAATGGGCGGAGTTGGGGATTCGGATGAGTAAATGAAAGGCGGAGCCATGAATGGGGTGGAATTCTTTTTTCCGGAGGCCCGAAGATCCGTAACGCCGGCCTTAATCACGGTCCATGTGTCGCCCCCCGGCCCCGGAGTTTCGGGAACAGATTCATGCGGCTGCCCAAGACTTAGGTTAAGTACATGAACATTTCCTCCGAATCGCGGCTTGATCCCCTCATTTCCTCGGAGGAGATCCAGCGGCGTGTGGTCGAAATGGCCGCTGAGATCCGCCACGCCTACGGTGATGAACAGATCCTTCTCGTTGGCGTTCTTAAGGGCTCATTTTTGTTTCTCGCCGACCTTTGCCGGCACCTAGGCACCAATGTGGCGATGGACTTCGTACAGGTCAGCAGCTATGGAAACGAGAAGTCCAGCAGCGGCGTTGTACAAAATTAGAAAAGATTTAGATATCAATATCGAAGATAAGCACGTCCTTATCGTAGAAGATATCGTCGATACGGGGATCACCCTTAGCCATTTGAGAAAATTGTTGGGGACCCGAAAGCCGAAATCACTCAAAGTTGCGTCCTTGCTTTCAAAACCGGATGCTCGCAGACTCGAGTCGATAATCGAATTTATTGGATTTGAGATAGAGAATGAGTTTGTGGTAGGATATGGATTAGATTTCGCGGAACGTTATAGAAATCTCCCCTATATTGCTGTTCTCCGCGAAGGGTAATCACCCACACTTTCCGAACACCGGTCCAAAGCAGATCGCCATCGGTTTGTTTTCTCAATCTACAGGAGCTATATGACTCATCAATTTCGACCTCGCAAGTCGGACGGAGGAGGTTCCCGCCGGGGCCGAGGCCGCTCGCGCGAAGGGCTTCCCAGACTCGACAACGCGTCAGATTTGGAAGGTTTGCCAGAGAAGGATTTTAACCACTTCGATCAGCTCACTCCCGCCGAATTGGCAAAAGCGGCAAAGTCCGCCAAGATCTCGATAACCGACAACACCAAGAACGAGGTTATCGAACAGCTCCTTGCCCACACCAATGAAGAGGCAATTTACGCCCGTGGAATCCTTGAGATTCTTAACGATGGCTGGGGCTTTTTGCGAAGGGACAACTACCAACCCTCCGCCAACGATGTTTACGTTTCCCAGTCCCAAGTCAAGCGGTTCAGCCTGCGCGCCGGGGACACGGTTTTCGGCCAGGTAAGGCCCCCCAAAGAAGGCGAGAAATACCAGGGCATGCTTCGCGTGGAAAGCGTGAACGGCCTCGCAACCGCCTCCAAGGAAATGAGCCATCGAAAGAACTTCGATGAACTCACGCCGCTTCACCCTGAAGAGCGGATCAAGATGGAAACGATGGCGGACAATATCGTCGCCCGTATCATCGATCTCATTTCTCCGATCGGCAAGGGCCAGAGAGGTCTCATCGTTTCTCCTCCCAAAGCGGGTAAGACGACGATCCTGAAGACCATTGCCAACGCAGTAACCGCCAACCATCCCGAGTGCTACCTCATGGTCCTGCTCGTGGACGAGCGGCCTGAAGAAGTTACGGATTTCCGCCGATCAGTTCGCGGCCAAGTGATTAGCTCGACTTTTGACGAGCCGCCCGAGAACCATATCCGGGTTGCCGAGCTTTGTCTCGAGCAGGCCAAGCGTCTGGTGGAAAGCGGCCGGGACGTTGTGATTCTTTTGGACTCGCTGACCCGTTTGTCTCGCGCCAGCAACCTAACAATTAACCCATCGGGAAGAACGCTCAGCGGCGGTTTGGACCCCTCTGCCTTATATCGCCCCCGCCGGTTTTTCGGCTCCGCGCAATTAATGGATTAATGGATTAATGGATTAATGGATTAATGGATTAATGGATTAAGTTATTGAATTAATGGATTAATTGATTAATAGATTAATGGATTAATGATTAATGGATTAATGGATTAATGGATTAATGGATTAATAATTAATGGATTAATGGATTAATGGATTAATGGATTAATGGATTAATTAATTAATGGATTAATGGATTAATGGATTAATGGATTAATGGATTAATGGATTAATAAATTAATGGATTAATGGATTAATGGATTAATGAATTAATGGATTAATGGATTAATGGATTAATGGATTAATGGATTAATGGATTAATGGATTAATGATTAATGGATTAATGGATTAATGGATTAATGGATTAATGGATTAATGAATTAATGGATTAATGGATTAATTGATTAATGGATTAATGGATTAATGGATTAATGGATTAATGGATTAATGGATTAATGGATTAATGGATTAATGGATTAATGGATTAATGGATTAATTGATTAATGGATTAATGGATTAATGGATTAATGGATTAATGGATTAATGGATTAATGGATTAATGGATTAATGGATTAATGGATTAATGGATTAATGGATTAATGGATTAATGGATTAATGGATTAATGGATTAATAGATTAATGGATTAATGGATTAATGGATTAATGGATTAATGGATTAATGGATTAATGGATTAATGGATTAATGGATTAATAAATTAATGGATTAATGGATTAATGGATTAATGGATTAATTGATTAATGGATTAATGGATTAATGGATTAATGGATTAATGAATTAATGGATTAATGGATTAATGGATTAATGGATTAATGAATTAATTGATTAATAGATTAATGGATTAATGGATTAATGGATTAATGGATTAATTGATTAATGGATTAATGGATTAATGGATTAATGGATTAATGGATTAATGGATTAATGGATTAATGGATTAATGGATTAATATAATTAATGGATTAATGATATTAATGGATTAATTGGATTAATGGATTAATGGATTAATGGATTAATGGATTAATGGATTAATGGATTAATGGATTAATGGATTAATATGATTAATGGATTAATGGATTAATGGATTAATGGATTAATAATGGATTATAATTGATTAATGGATTAATGGATTAATGGATTAATGGATTAATGGATTAATGGATTAATGGATTAATGGATTAATGGATTAATTAATGGATTAATGGATTAATGGATATAATGGATTAATGGATTAATGGATTAATGGATTAATGGATTAATGGATTAATGGATTAATGGATTAATAGATTAATGGATTAATGGATTAATGGATTAATGGATTAATGGATTAATGGATTAATGGATTAATGGATTAATTGATTAATGGATTAATGGATTAATGGATTAATGGATTAATGGATTAATTAATTAATGGATTAATGGATTAATGGATTAATGGATTAATGGATTAATGAATTAATGGATTAATGGATTAATGGATTAATGGATTAATGGATTAATGGATTAATGGATTAATGGATTAATGGATTAATGGATTAATGGATTAATGGTTTTAGTAATTACGTTTTTTACAACGCTTTTTTGAATTACATCTAGCAGTGGGTTTTGCTCAAGCGATTCGCGGGACACATTCGAGGGGCGGCTGCCGAATCGACCAACCGCGCACAACCGCAGGTAAAATGGCAACACCTGCTCGCAGCGGTCCATGATCAGAACCCGCTGAACGTAGAGTCGCAAACCGGCGACCTGTTCCTCCCAGTCGAAGCTGAATGGCTTTTGCGTTGGGATAAAAGCAGGCACCTTAACTCGGTTTTGCCCTCCGCGGCGTAGTGCAGCACGGCTGCTAGGAGGTTCCGAGTCATCGGTCAGCGACTTGTAAAACTCATCGTACTCCTCGCGCTTCACCTCACTCTTGTTTCGTAGCCAGATGGCTTTGCGCGAATTCGAACTTCCTCCATGAGTTTCCTTTTTTCCCATCCTTCTCCTGCTCCACATCCATAACGACCGGATGTTCGAGAATCCGAGAACTTCCGGACCAGGGCGCGAAGCCGGTACGGTTCAGAAACTCCTTGGCATCCTCCTTCAGATGCAGGATGACATCCGTTCCCGCGACGGTTTCTCGCATGGTTCGATGGTGTAACTCCCTTGTCCATCGGATTCCCAGCGCGTTCCATCCGCGGAGAACTTCCCGCGGGGCGGGTTATCACTGCAACCTTGTCGGCAACCATGAATGCCGAATAGAACCCGACGCCAAACTGACCGATAAGACCGGGAGCCTCGCTCGTCTTCCGCTTGCTTCGCGGCTTCCAGAAATGCTCGCGTGCCGGACTGGGCAACTGTTCCCAGGTTCTCGATCACCTCGGCACGGGACATGCCGATGCCGTTATCCGAAATCGTCAGCGTGCCAGCAGCGGAATCCGGGGTGAGCTTGATCTTCCAGTCGGTATTGCCTTCCAACTTGTCTGCGTTGGCGAGGGCATCGAATCGCACCTTGTTGATCGCATCGGATGCGTTCGAGATCAGTTCTCGAAGGAAAATCTCGCGATCCGAATACAGCGAGTGCGTGATCAGGTGGAGCAGTTGCTTGAGTTCAGCCTTGAATTCCAGGGTTTCCGGGGCTGTTGACATTGTGAGGTCTCCAAAAGAAGCTGTCGTATAAGGCAATCGGCCTGTGAAGAAGCTATCGGAGTCGAGAACCAGCCGGACACAGGAAGTGTTGGCGATAGCTGATAGCTCTTTTTTTGATTCTTTCCGGTTTATTCAATCGTTGTCCCGATGGCATCGGGAAGAGTGTGGGTGAGAATAGAGCACCAACACACCGCGAACTGAGGATCACAACAATGTCTCGTCTGTTCCTGGCTACCGTGTTTGTTTTGGCGAGTACCCTTGTTTCCACTGCGGCCCCACCACAGCCTGGCTACGCCGCGAAAGTGAACGTCAGTGGTCCAACCCGTCTCGACTGGACGTTCGTTATCACCAACCGAAGCCTCACCGAACCGCCAGCCGACACTCTTGGTGCTGGCTACGACTCCGCCAAGCAGTCCTACGAATTGTTCGTGCCGAACCGCAAGGACGTCAAGCGACCAGTTCCAGCGATACTGTTCATCTCGGCGGGCGATGAACCCGGTGGTTGGAAAGTATTTGAGAACGTCTGTAAGGACAAGGGGATGGTCTTCATTGGTGTTCGTGGTGCCGGGAATGAAGTTCCCGCGGGAAAGCGCGTTCGCATCATTCTCGATTGCTTCGATGATGTCCGTCGACAGATCCCTCTCGACCCGGATCGCACGTATGTCTCCGGCTTTTCCGGTCGAGCGCGGATTGCCTGCGCGGTCGCGTTTGCTCTCCCCGAATACTTCGGCGGCGTTCTCCCCATCGCGGCAAGTGGGGATTTGCGCGAAGAACAATGGCTCCGATTTCGTGCGATTGACCGACTGAGTGCTGCACTTGTGACAGGGGAAACCGACTTCAACCGTGGCGAGTTGGAGCGATGGAAGGGGCCGATGTGGAAGGAGTTGGGAATCCGAACGAAGGTATGGGTGCAGCCCAAGACCGGGCACGCCCTTCCACCAGCGGCAACCCTGTCGGAAGCCGTGGCGTGGCTGGATGAGGGTGTTAACGCGCGGGCGGCGCCGGCGAAGAAGGCTCCTGCAAGCCGAGCGGTTCCCGATACTGCACCAACTCGCGATGCCGCAGCAAAGGCGCTCTCGAAGGAGGGCGAGGATTTGTTGGGAGGGAAGACCACCCAGTACCGCGGATTGATGCTGGTGAAGGGAGTTTCCGAACGCTGGCCGGATACCGACACCGGAAAGGCTGCCCGCAAACTGCTGGAGGCATACGAAGCGAAGAAGGAGAAACCCTGGGAAGCTGATGATGTTGCTGAACTGCGGAAGCAGTTCACTGCCGAGGCCCGCGCGCTGAGCGACTATGTGCTGAACGGCATCCCTGCAGGTTCGCCTTACGAGAAACAACGTCCTGACATTGCAAAACAGGCAATCGAACTGTGGTCAGCTTTGATCGGCGATGCCCCCGACTCGGAGCTTGCCAAGGAGGGAAAGAAACGACTTGCGGAACTCGAACCGCTAACAAAGAAGAAGTGACTTGGTTTTGTTGGGTGGGTCAAGGCTTTGCGAGCCCTATTACCACGAATGCAAAGTTGGGGGTTGGTCGCAGAGCCGACCTCGACCCACCCTACCAGACCAAAATCACGCATACCTCTTCCGGATGCTTGGAATCAGGTAATCGTGAAAGGCTGTGGCGAAGTCGTAAGCTGGGGCGTGGCCCCAGTCCCGACGAGCAGTGGAATCATCCACATCTGCTGGCCAGGAATCGACGATCCCTTGCCGCTTCTCATCAACCTTGGTCCCAATCTTTGCTGTGGGGAACGCGGCTCGCACTTCCGCTTCCACCTCCGCCGCGGATGGAGCAAACGCCCCGATGTTGTACACCGTCCGCGTTAATTTCTCTTTCCGGGCAGCCATGAGACGCAGAATCGCATCCACTGCATCTGGCATCACCATGAAGGGAATCCGTGTGTCCGGGCGGACAAAGCATTCGTAGGGCTTCCCGGCTGCCGCAGCGTGAATCATTTCCGGGGCATAATCGCTGGTCCCACCGCTCGGCACCGTTTCAGCAGAGATCAAGCCGGGAAAGCGGATACAGCGAAAATCCACCTTTCCGCTCAGCGTTTCAGCAGCAAGTTGTTTGTAATGCTGCGCGTAATATCGCCCCAGGTGTTCGCAGTAGAGCTTGTTCGCACCATACATGGTGGTGGGAAAGTTAAAATCATCCTCCTTGATCTTCCCGGCTGCCGTCTTTGCCGCGGGTCCAGGTAACCCGAAGGCAGCAATACTCGAAGGGTAAAAGAATACCACAGGCCGACCGTGCGATTCTCCCTGCTTCTGGGCAAACTCCAGCAGGTTGAGCGTGCCTTCGACATTCACTTTGTGTGCAAGTGCCGGGCTGAATTCACTTCGTGTGGAGAGCAAAGCCGCCAGGTGGTACACGCGATCCACCTCGTACTCGGCAATGACCCGTTCGAGCAACTGGGTATCGAGTATCGACCCCAGGAACTGCTGGCGAACCTTCGGTGCGAGTTCCGCGTGAAGCGGATTCAAGTCCAGAGTGACGACGGGGCGAGCGGGGTCGGCCTCAGCCAGACGGCGATCAAACCGTGCCCAATTTCCCCCGATGCTCCAGTAATCAGCACAGACGGGTTACGAGACACCACGAACCTCCAACCGAGTTTTCTACTTTTGTATTGCGAGCCACGAAATCCCGGAGTATCCTACGAACATCGGTCGGAGTGTGCGAACTCCGTACCGAGCTTACGTGTTTCCTGCCTCAACCCACCTGCCTATCTCCCACACCTTCCTCGGGAGCGGATTCCGTCATGTTGAACATTCCCTTCGGACGCACGCGGTTTTGCGATGGCGTAAGTCGTCGTAACTTCCTCAAGGTTGGCACGTTCAGCTTTGGCGCAGCGAGCCTGAGCCTTGCCGATATCCTCAGAGCCGAGGCCGCGAAAAAGGCTCAAGACCCCTTTGCACCCACCCGCCACAAGGCGATCATCAACATCTTCCTGGGTGGCGGACCACCTCACCAGGATATGTGGGACATCAAGACCGAGGCCCCAAGGAAATCCGCGGCGAGTTCAGTCCGATTCCGACAAGCGTGACCGGCATCCAAATTGGTGAGACTTTCCAGCGGATTGCCGGGATGGCCCAGAAGTTTGCCTTCATCCGATCAGTGGTTGGTGCCCGTGGCGGACACGATGCCTTCCAGTGTACGACGGGGTGGCCTCAACAGTCGATGGCCGCCTTGGGCGGCCGACCGAGCATCGGAAGTGTTATCGCGAAACTGCAAGGCAATGTCGATCCAAGCGTTCCGCCGTTCGTCGGTCTGGCCGAGAAAACACAACACATGCCCTGGAGTGATCCGGCCAGTCGGGTTTCCTGGCGACGTTTGCACCCTTCAAACCAAGGCCCCGACATGGCCAACATGATGCTCAACGCCGCGAACAAGGACCACCTCCCGGATCGCAAGAAGTTGCTGACGGGATTCGATAGCTGAGACGCGATATCGACGCCGAGCGATGAAAGCCGCGGATGCCCACACCGCCGAAGGGCTTGATGTCCTCACTTCGAGCAAGCTGATCGAGGC
>CAWHLK010000048.1:0-59099 GCA_963829965.1 uncultured archaeon
CGGTCCCCAATAAGTTTCCACCCTAGGAATAGAGAGTGTCCGCCTCCGGGGTTGATTGTAACCTCTGCTTGAAGCCTGCGGGTGTCAGCCCGCCCAGCCCAAGATGGGGTCTGTGATTGTTGTAGTGATCCTGGAAATCCGCGAGGGCCGCTTGCAGTTCGGAGCCTCGGATGAAGAGTTCGCAGGACAGGAGTTCGTCGCGGAGCTTGCCAAAGAAGCTCTCGATGTAGCCGTTCTGCCAGGGTTTTCCCGGCTGGATGAACTGGTTTGAGACGCCCTCTGGAAGCGTCATGGCGCGGAACTCGGGCCCGTTGTCGCTGACGATCGCCTTGGGCTTTCCGTGAACGAGGTACAGCCAGTCGAGCTCTCTTTCCACCGCAAAGGCAGGAAAGGTTGAGGCCGTTTTGAGCAGCAGGCATTCTCTCGTGAAGCAGTCGAGCACGCCAAGTATTCGGGTGTGCCGGCCGTTTTCGAGCCGCTCGTGCGCGAAGTCCAGACACCATGCCTGGTTGGGCCCGGTAAGCACCGGCCCTTCAGTCTTTGGCACCACAAGCTTCCTTCGCTTGCGATGTCTAATGCCGAGTCCTTCGGTTCGCCAAATACGATGAACCGCCTTCACGTTGACGCCGGGAATGAGCGCGTGCACCCGCCTAAAGCCGTAGCGCGGATTCGCCCGGGCAAGCTCCAGAACCTTCTCCCGAAGCCCTGGGCTGCGTTCCGTGGGCGTGTGGCGGCTCGCAGGACGCGAGATGCGGCACACCCGGCAAGCGCACGTTCTTGGAAAGCCCCGGCCAAGAAGAAAGCACACGGCTCGCCGTCTGCTTCCGGGGCTCACCATTTTCCCTTTTGGAGCTCCTTGTGCGCCGCGTTGTCAAGACTCAGTTCGGCCACCAGATGGCGAAGCCGCCGGTTCTCGTCCTGAAGATTGCGCATCGCCGTCAGGTCGCTCTTGGTCATGCCCTGATACTTCTCGCGCCACGCGTAAATTGTTTGGTCGCTGATCCCGTGGCTCCTGGCCACCGAAGCGATGCTCGCGCCCGCATCGATCTCACCGAGAACCTTCAGGATCTGTTCCTCCGAATACCGTTTTCCTCGTGCCATGTCTGTCTCCTATTTTGGCGGCAAACTCTCTATTCTAGGACTGGAAAGTTTAAGGGGAACCGGTCAGCACTGCTCGGCGGCATATTGCTGGATGCCCTGTTCCAGGTTTGGCGGTAGCGGTTCTAAGCTCATGGTGTATCTACCTAAACCTAGTTACGGCTTGTGAGGATTCTCGCAAGACACTCCCAGCTTCGCGGGGACCGACAGCAATTTCGGGGGGGGGGCCTATTTATAGCCTCTATCAAGTGGACATGAACGGCAAGCTAACAAAGATCGCCGATAGCGGTTTATTTACGAACCCGGAATCCTGGCATTCCAGGTAGCTTTTAGCGATCCGTGAATTTGATTGTATGCTTAACGGACCCTACGGAACTCGAAATGATCACACTAAACGAGCCCAAAAAATCAATTGCCGTTCCCCTCGTCCCCAACTTCATCGGCGGCAGGTTTGAAGCGGCTGAGGGATTGGAAACAATTTCCGTTCACAACCCATCGCGGGCGGAAGTCATCGCAAGGACTCCGATGTGCGGGGCGAAAGAAGTGGATGCCGCGGTAAGCGCGGCAGAAAAAGCCTTCCAAAGCTGGAGTAGAACGCCCGCTTTCAGCAGAGCCGGCATTCTCTTTAGGTTCCGCGAACTCATGGAAGCCCACTTTGAGGAACTCGCCACCTTGGTCACGAAGGAAAACGGCAAAACAAGAGACGAGGCTCGCGGCGACGTCCGCCGCGGAATAGAGGTCATCGAGTTCGCCTGCGGTGCGCCTCATATGCTCAAAGGTGAGGCGATTCCCCAGGTTTCCGACGGTATCGATGGCCTCACCACCAGAGAGCCAATCGGGATCTGCGCCGGAATCACGCCTTACAATTTTCCCGCGATGGTGCCCCTTTGGATGTATCCCATGGCCATCGCTTGCGGCAACAGTTTCATCCTGAAACCAAGCGAAAAAGTGCCTCTTAGCGCGGTTCGCCAAGCTGAACTCTTCCAAGAAGCGGGGTTGCCGGATGGGGTCTTCAATATCGTCCAAGGTGGAAAAGAAGTGGTGGACGCCATCCTCAGCCATCCCAAAATCGCAGCAGTTTCGTTTGTCGGTTCTACACCGGTTGCCCACCACGTTTATAGCCTCGGATGCGCGAACGGCAAGCGAGTTCAGGCTGCAGGCGGCGCAAAAAACGTGCTTGTGGTGATGCCGGACGCAGAGCCGGACAGCACACTCAAGGCAGTGATTGGCGCAGCCTTTGGCTGTGCCGGACAGCGATGCATGGCCGGCTCGTTGCTTCTGCCAGTCGGAGAGCAAAGGCAGTTCAGATCGGAACTCATCAACGCGGTGGAAAAGCTTATAGTCGATGACACGCTGACCAACGAGCACGCCGGAATGGGGCCGCTCATTGATGGCGTCGCCCAAACCAGGGTTGGCGGCTGGATCGAAAAAGCCCAAAAAGAAAATGCAAGAATCGCGGGTCAGGGCAAATCGCCGAGTGGCGGCTTTTTCGTGGGGCCAACCCTGCTTGAAGGAGTGACTCCCGGCATGAGCATTTTTGACGAAGAGGTCTTTGGCCCGGTGCTTTCTATGAGCCAGCCGAAAGACCTGGACGAGGCGATCCAATTGGCCTATAAAAGCGGTTACGGCAACGGCGCTTCCATCTTCACTTCGAGCGGCGCCAGTGCCCGCCACTTTGCAAGGGAGATCCCTTGCGGGATGGTAGGAATCAACGTAGGCGTGCCCGCCCCGATGGCTCTTTTTTCATTTTCCGGATGGCGGAACTCGTTTTACGGCGATCTTCACGTTCAAGGCGTAGAAGGAATGTTGTTCTACACTCGCCAAAAATGCGTCCTTTCCCGATGGGACTCGCGAGGTGATCGAAAGTTGGGTTGGTGAACGCGCTAACCTCGTTAGTTATAATGGAGAGCGCCTCAAGTGATTAATTCCACCATCCTATTAGTTGAAGACAATGCGACCGATGAGAAGTTGACCCTGCGGGCACTTAGCAAAGGCAACATCCCGGCACAGGTGCATGTTGCACGCGATGGGACGGAGGCGCTGGATTATTTGTTTGGCGAATCCGGTGGCGCTGCCCGCCAGATCCCCGACCTGATCCTGCTCGACATCAAATTGCCCAAAGTGAGCGGTCTGACTGTCCTCGAGGAAATCCGCAAGCACGAAGAAACCGAATCGGTTCCCGTCGTCATGTTGACCTCCTCGGACGAGATGTACGATATCGCGGCCAGTTATCGGCTCGGCGCCAACAGCTACATACGCAAAACTTCGGACTATGACCAGTTCATGGAGAACATCCGGATCATGGGGCTGTACTGGACGGTCATCAACCGAGTGCCCAAACCTGATTACTGACCGCTTCCTTGAGCGGAGACATGCAATCCAGGTCTGCTGGAGCACTCTGTCGAGCGGATGCTGTAACGCCAATTTATAGCGGTTTAGACTGTCCGGCGACCACCGCCCAATAGGCGTACAATCAGCACAATGACGGCCAACACCAAAAGCAGGTGAATAAACGCACCGCCGATGTGGACCACGAGGAACCCCATCAACCAGAGCACGACGAGAACAACGATAATGGCTTCTAACAAAGTTAAATCACTCTCCAACTAGTCAGAACTCCAACAATCTCACAATGTGCGAACGCGCATGCCGCTAATTTTGGGTACACCATGCATTTTTTCAATGCAGTCGAAATTACTGCGGGCAAATCTGTTCAGAACGAATGTCAGAGGGCTCCGCACCTGGCGTAAGGTTAAACCTTGAGGAACCTTTAAAGAGGCTCACTTGGAATAGAATCTTCAACGGCCCTTAGCGCAGGTATTATTGGTGGGTTCCGCACATAGATGCATGACCCGCCCGGGAGGCTGTTTCTAATATAGCAACAATCTTATTGGTTGAGGATAACGAAACCGACGAAAAGTTGACGTTGAGGGCCCTTACGACGGGAAAAGTCCCTGCCGGAGTCGAAGTGGCGCGCGATGGCCAGGAAGCCTTGGACTATCTTTTCGGCGAAGGCAATGGCGAGATCACTCGTCCCCCTGATCTCATTCTGCTTGATATCAAGTTGCCGAAAATCAGCGGCCTTGATGTTTTAGCGGCGATCAGAAAGGATGAGAAAACCGAGTCCGTTCCCGTCGTGATGCTTACTTCCTCGGACGACATTTACGATATCGCTACCAGCTATCGCCTCGGGGCGAACAGCTACATTCGCAAGACGGAAGACTACGAACAGTTCATGGAGCATGTTCGACTCGCCGGCCTTTATTGGATAGTGATCAACAAGTCACCCTAGGATCGTTTGCGGATATGTCTCGGGGAAGGCGCTGCCAATCGCGGTGCAAAACCTGGAAGAGCAAGTTGCCGGGCCCAACGTTATCCGAACCCGTCACCCGTCACTCGTCACCTGAAGAGCCGTAGTCAAAAATAGCGACTCCCTGTAATGGGCCAACCTGGTGTATGGTCAGTTGGGGTTTCTGGCATTCCTTTCATGCCGGTAGCCCTCCAGGGAGAGACTATGCCCACGAAGCAACTTGCCGAACGTGTGTCCGCGCAGACCTACACTGCTGACCAATAATACGCCCCCTTCTCGATGCTCTTCTCGCCGCAAAAGAAGGGGATTTTTCTGTCCGCCTGCCCATCAAGAAGAATGGAGTCCTGTACCAAATCTCGCAGGCCTTTAACGATGTGATTGCGCTCAACGAGGGCATGGCGGCCGAGATCGTCCGTGTGGCGAGAACGGTTGGCCGGGAAGGGCGCATGACAGAACGCGCGACCCTCAAAAACGCGGCGGGCTCTTGGGACTCGAGCACTCAAGGTATTAACAGCCTTATCGAGGACCTGGCCCGCCCAACTACTGAGGTCGCGCGCGTTATCACCGCGGTTGCGGAAGGCGATCTGAGCCAGAAGATGGCGCTAGAGATTGAAGGCACACCGGTCAAAGGAGAGTTCCTCCGCATCGGCCAAACGGTGAATACGATGGTCGACCAACTCGGTTCGTTTGCTGCTGAAGTTACTCGTGTGGCCCGCGAAGTGGGAACGGAAGGAAAACTCGGCGGCCAAGCGGAAGTGAAGGGCGTTTCGGGAACGTGGAAGGACCTTACCGACAACGTAAACCTTCTCGCAGGAAACCTCACGGACCAAGTGCGAAACATTGCGCTCGTTACCACTGCGGTTGCGAACGGCGACCTTTCCCAGAAGATCACCGTCGATGCCCGAGGCGAGATCCTTGAGCTGAAAGACACGGTCAACACGATGGTGGATCAGCTCAACTCGTTCGCCGCTGAGGTTACTCGTATGGCCCGCGACGTGGGAACGGAAGGGAAACTTGGCGGGCAGGCGACGGTTCCCGGCGTTTCGGGAACGTGGAAAGACCTTACGGACTCGGTGAACAACCTTGCCGGAAACCTCACGAACCAAGTGCGAAACATCGCTCTCGTTACCACCGCCGTTGCCAATGGCGACCTCTCGCAGAAAATCACAGTCGATGCCCGAGGAGAGATCCTCGAGCTCAAAGATACGATCAACACGATGGTGGACCAGCTTGGGTCGTTCGCCGCTGAAGTTACCCGTGTGGCCCGCGAAGTGGGAACGGAGGGAAAACTCGGCGGCCAAGCGGAAGTGGAGGGCGTTTCGGGAACCTGGAAAGACCTTACCGACAACGTAAACCTCCTCGCAGGAAACCTCACTAACCAGGTGCGAAACATCGCCCTAGTTACCACTGCCGTTGCAAACGGCGACCTTTCTCAGAAGATCACTGTCGACGCCCGTGGCGAAATCTTGGAGCTTAAGGAAACCATCAACATCATGGTGGACCAGCTCAACTCGTTCGCTGCAGAAGTTACCCGCGTGGCCCGCGAAGTGGGAACGGAAGGAAAGCTCGGGGGCCAAGCGGAAGTGAGGGGCGTTTCGGGAACGTGGAAGGACCTTACCGACAACGTGAACCTCCTCGCAGGAAACCTTACCAACCAGGTGCGAAACATCGCCCTTGTTACCACCGCAGTCGCCAACGGTGACCTTAGCCAGAAGATCACGGTCGACGTAAAGGGCGAAATCTTGGAGCTCAAGAACACGATCAACACGATGGTGGACCAGCTTGGGTCATTCGCGGCTGAAGTTACCCGTGTGGCCCGCGAAGTGGGAACGGAAGGAAAGCTTGGCGGCCAGGCGGAGGTTAAAGGCGTTTCGGGAACTTGGAAAGACCTTACCGACAACGTGAACCTCCTTGCAGGAAACCTCACCAACCAGGTGCGAAACATCGCTCTCGTTACCACTGCCGTTGCCAACGGAGACCTTTCGCAGAAGATCACGGTCGATGCCCGAGGTGAAATCCTCGAGCTGAAGGAAACCATCAACATCATGGTGGACCAGCTCAACTCGTTCGCAGCAGAAGTTACCCGTGTGGCCCGCGAGGTGGGTTCGGACGGAAAACTGGGCGGCCAAGCCCAGGTGTCGGGAGTTTCGGGAACGTGGCGGGACCTTACCGACAACGTAAACCTCATGGCTGCGAACCTCACGGACCAAGTGCGGAACATCGCTTTGGTTACCACTGCGGTTGCAAACGGCGACCTTTCAAGGAAGATCACGGTCGATGTAAAAGGCGAGATTTTGGAGCTCAAGAATACGATCAACACGATGGTGGACCAGCTCAACTCGTTCGCTGCGGAAGTTACCCGTGTGGCCCGCGAAGTGGGAACGGAAGGAAAACTGGGCGGCCAAGCTCAAGTGCCCGGCGTTTCGGGAACCTGGAAGGAGCTTACCGACAACGTAAACTTCATGGGTTCCAACCTTACGACCCAAGTGCGCGGCATCGTCAAAGTCGTGACCGCGGTTGCCAACGGCGACCTCAGCCAGAAACTGGTTGTGGACGCGAAGGGAGAAGTGGCCGCTCTCGCGGACACGATCAACAGCATGATCGACACGCTCTCGATCTTCGCCGAGCAGGTCACCACCGTGGCCCGCGAAGTGGGAACGGAGGGAATCCTCGGCGGCCAGGCGAAAGTGCCAAACGTTGCGGGAACGTGGAAGGACCTTACCGACAACGTCAACTTCATGGCCTCCAACCTCACCACTCAGGTGCGCGGAATCGCGAAGGTCGTTACTGCGGTTGCGAACGGCGACCTAAAGCGAAAACTGTTGGTGGAAGCCAAAGGCGAGATCTCCGCCCTCGCGGACACGATCAACAGCATGACAGACACGCTCTCGATCTTCGCCGAGCAGGTAACCACCGTGGCGCGCGAAGTGGGAACAGACGGAATTCTCGGCGGCCAGGCCAAGGTGCCTAACGTTGCGGGAACCTGGAAGGACCTTACCGACAACGTCAACTTCATGGCCAACTCCCTAACCGTCCAAGTGCGCGCCATCTCAGACGTTGCCACCGCCGTTACCGAGGGTGACCTCACCCGATCCATTACGGTTGAAGCCCAAGGCGAGGTGTCGGATCTCAAGAACAAGATCAACCAGATGATCGCGAACCTGAAAGAAACCACCCGCCAAAACACGGAGCAGGACTGGCTGAAAACCAACGTCGCCCGTTTTGGCGGCATGATGCAGGGGCAAAAGAGCTTGGAGTCGGTTGCAAGACTCATCATGTCCGAGCTGACGCCGCTGGTCAGCGCCCACCATGGAGCGTTCTACATCATGGAAATGCAGAACATGGAGCCCACGCTCAAACTGCTCAGCAGCTACGCGTTCAAGGATCGCAAGAACCTCTCCAACCGCTTTGCTCTCGGCGAAAGCCTCGTCGGCCAGTGCGCGTTGGAGAAAAAGAGCATCCTGCTCACCAATGTTCCCGCAACTTATGTGACCATCAACTCCGGTCTTGGCGAAGCGCCACCGTTGAACGACATCGTTCTCCCCGTTCTCTTCGAAGGCGAAATCATGGCGGTCATCGAACTCGCCAGTTTCCAGGAGTTCAGCGAGATCCACCGGACCTTCCTCGACCAGCTCATGGAAAGCGTCGGCGTCGTTCTCAACATGATCAGCGCGAATATGAGAACGGAAGAGCTGCTCCAGCAATCCCAGAGCCTCACGCAGGAACTGCAGAGCCAATCCAAGGAACTCCAAAGCCAGCAAGACCAACTCCGAAAGACCAACATCGAACTCGAAGCCCAGGCCAAGGAGTTGGAAGAAAAAGCCACCCTCCTTGCCGAACAAAACGAGAAGGTGGAAATGAAGAACCAGGAGGTGGAACTCGCAAGAGCCGCCCTGGAAGAAAAAGCCGAGCAATTGGCGGTTAGCTCCAAATACAAGTCCGAGTTCTTGGCCAACATGTCGCACGAACTCCGCACCCCGCTCAACTCCCTTCTCATCCTGGCAAAGCTCTTGGCAGAGAACCCGCAAGGCAACTTGGATGGTAAGCAAGTCGAGTTCGCAAAAACCATCCACTCCTCGGGTGGCGATCTTCTTGCGCTCATCAATGAGATTCTTGACCTCTCCAAGGTTGAGGCGGGCAAGATGGAGATCGACATCACGGATGTATCCATCCACGAACTGAGCCAGCAACTGGATCGCACGTTCGAGCATGTTGCACAGCAAAAGTCGTTGGCATTCCACGTCAACATGGCGCCTGGGCTGCCCCGGTCCATAGCCACCGACTCTCAAAGGCTGCAGCAAGTGCTGCGGAACTTGCTCAGCAACGCGTTCAAGTTCACGGAAAGAGGATCGGTTACCTTGAACATCGCCCCTGCCGACAAGGACGTAATCCTGGACGACGGCGAGCTAGTTCCCGCCAGCCAGATGATCGCTTTTTCGGTGAAAGACACCGGCATCGGTATCGCGAAGAACAAGCAGACCCTGATCTTCGAGGCGTTCCAGCAGGCGGACGGCACTACCAACCGCAAGTTTGGAGGCACGGGCCTCGGCCTCAGCATCAGCAGGGAGATCACCAAGCTGCTCGGGGCCAAGATCAGGGTCGAAAGCGAGCTTGGAAAGGGAAGCGAGTTCATTCTCTATATTCCGATCCGGTTCAAGGGCGGAGGAGAGGAAACTCCGCTGGTGGCGAGGTCGACTGAGATGTACCTTGAGTCCAACGGCTACAAGTCACTACCCATCAGCGCGACCGAGCGTTCGAATGGACAGGAAAGGCGGGAAGGCGAGAGAAATTCTGCTGGTCATCGAAGGTGACGCCCAGTTTGCGGACGCTCTCTCCTCCACGGCGGAGGATTCGCAGTTCAAAGCGATTATTGCGTTGGATGGAGCCAGTGCCCTCAGCATGGCGAGACGGTACAGACCCGATGCCATTACCCTGGACGTCGGCCTTGAGGGCGTCGAAGGCTGGTCGATTCTCGACCAGCTCAAGCGCGACCCCAGCACGCGGCATATTCCGGTCCTGGTCATATCCAAGCCGGATAAGCGGAAAACCACGGACTACGGCGCCTATGCATACCTCGACAAGCCGGTTGACCGAGATTCGCTGAAAAAAGCATTTGATCGTCTAAACACATTTATCAGCCGCCCGGTGAAAGAACTGCTGCTGGTGGAAGAAGACGACGCGCAGCGAGCCGGCATCATTGAGTTGGTTGCCAATGAGGATGTGGCGATCACGTCTGTCCCCAACGGGGTGGAAGCCCTGAAGATCCTCAAGGACAGGAGCTACGATTGCATGGTGCTTGACCTTTCGGTGTCGGACATTGCACCCAACGAACTGCTCAAGAAGATCAAGAAGCAGCCAACTCACCGCTCCCTCCCAGTGGTGCTCTATACGAGCAAAGACCTGACCTCTCAAGAGTCGCAAGACTTGAAGAAATACGCGGCGTCCATCATTACAAAAGACGCCAATTCGGCTGAAAAACTGTTCGACGAAACCGCCTTGTTTCTCCACCGTGACGTCACGCGACTCTCGGCGGGCCAAAGAAAGATCCTGGAAGAGCGGCATGGGCCTGTGGCAGCGGTCGAGGGTTTCCTTCAGGATGCGAACTTATCAAAATCCCTTGCTACCGGGCGGGGCCGGGATCAAAACTCCTCGGGCGACCTTCAGGGCACAAAGATATTGGTGGTGGACGACGATGTCCGCAATATCTTTGCCCTGACGGGCGTGTTAGAAAGTTGTGGCGCAGAAGTTCTCTTCAACGAAAGCGGTAAGGAAACACTTGAAACGCTTAGGACCAAGCCGGGAATTGACCTCGTCATCATGGACATCATGATGCCGGAAATCGATGGCCTTGAGACCACCAAGCTCATCCGCAATGCGAAGGGATTCGAGAAGCTGCCAATCATCGCGCTTACCGCGAAAGCGCTTGCCGGTGACCGTGAACTTTGCCTTGAGGCCGGCATGAACGACTATATCACGAAGCCGGTGGACAACGAACAGTTGTTGAAGATGATTCGGAAATGGGCTAATGTCGGCGTACGCAATTGAACCTCAGATAATGGACGTACCTCGCGCGGACACGGCCAAAGCGAACGTGCTTATCGTGGATGACCGCGAGGGAAACCTTGTCGCGCTTGAGGCCATTCTCCAGCCCTTGGAGCAGAACGTTGTCCGCGCCAAATCCGGTGTGGACGCGCTCCGGCATTTGCTGAACGACGAGTATGCAGTGATCCTCATGGACGTGCAAATGCCGGACATGAACGGGTTTGAAACAACGAACCTTATCAAGAGCCGGCTCAAGTGCCGCTACATTCCCATCATCTTCATCACTGCCGTAAGCACGGAGCTGAAATACGTTTACCGGGGCTATGAGGCGGGCGCCGTGGACTACATCAGCAAGCCATTCAACCCGGAGATATTGCGCTCCAAAGTGGGCGTCTTCGTGGACCTTTACTTCAAAGAGAAGGAGATTCTACGTCAGGCCCAACTGCTCAACGAGAGCGTGCGCCGGGAGGCGATGCTGCGACAGATCGAGTTTGAAAAAGAGCTTGAGCGACGCCACTTGAAAGAAGGAAAGGATCAACTCGAGGTCCTCGTCAACGAACGAACGAAGGACCTAAGCGAGGCCAACCGCGATCTGGAGTCGTTCTGCTATTCCATTGCCCATGACCTGCGAACGCCGATTCGCGAGGTGGTTGCGACAAGCGGGATTCTGCTCGCGGATTGCGCGGACAAGCTGGGCGAGGACGACATTAAGAATCTCCATCGTCAAACTGCGGCGGCAAAAGGGATAGGGAAGCTCATCGATGATCTGCTCCGCTTGAGCCGGCTTGGCCGCAAGGCTATTGTCCGCACGCCGGTCGATATGTCCAACTTGGCGCAACGGGTCATCGGAACCGTCGCCGGTGACGGGATCTTTAAAATTGAAATTGAGGCCGGGCTAAAGGCGGAATGCGATGCCGGCCTGGCCGAGATTCTGATTCAGAATCTTGCCGACAACGCGGCCAAGTACTCGCCCAATGGCGGAAATATCCAGTTTGGGCTTGTTGAGAAAGAGGGCCAACAGACGTTCTACTTGAAAGATTCGGGCATAGGATTTGACGCGCGTTATGAGCGCCAGATATTCTTGCCATTTGAACGATTGGTAGGCGAACCCGAATACCCGGGGACCGGTGTTGGGCTGGCCCTGGTTCAAAAGATCGTTTCAAAGCACGGGGGGAAAGTCTGGGCGGAAAGTTCGCAAGGCGCCGGTTCGACCTTCTTCTTCACCTTGCAAGGCGATTCCGCCGACGAGCCGGTCGAGGCTTCGCTTAAAGCATAGAGGGAAAAGGGTAAAGGGTAAAGATGGTGCCTCGCGCCGTAAGCTAGCGCTCCCCAACGTGACGGCAAGCGATCAGGTGGGAATGATTCCTAACGGCACCTTGGATCATATTGAGTGCGCCTTGAAAATCCCTCGATCAGATCGTGACTTGGGGCTTTCCCGGGCTTATAATTGCCTTTAACCCATGAGAAAGTTCCATCTCTTCTTCGTACTCGGGATAATCGCGGCAACAATATCCCCAGCCATGGCAAGCTCCGGAACGAATGCGAAGGAGCTCCTTTTCAAAATGGTGAAGCCTTCCAGGGAAGCAGCGATAAGGGCTTGCAAGGATTTGGGGCAAGTTATCGGAAGGGATAGAGATTCGGGCATGTTCATTGTTCGCTTGGTTGGGAGGCAGGAGGCCGGAAAAGCGGCACAGGTGCTGAAAAAGAAGCCGGGCGTGAGCCTCGTTCTGCCCGAAAGCGCGCGAACTGTTAACCAGGGCTCGCTATCGTCGGTGGAGAATCACATGCGCTATCTGGAAGCCGCCGCTCATTCCGATCCCGATGCAGACGATGCCGACATGGACTATTGGGGCGCGATGGACTACTATCTCCGAAGCCACGTCGCCGCCGGCTCCGACCGGATCGACATCCAGGCACTCAAGAGCGCGCTTGCTCACAAGGCGAGAATGCCCGTGGCCCACATTGGAAAGCCGCTCGATAATATAAACCCAACTTACGGCGCTTGGAGCTTCATTGGACCGCGCAATTTGGCGTCCGCATTGTTGGAACAGAACGACTTTGGCGACATCATCGGCCGCATCTCATGCCTCGCGTACGACCCGACAACGTCCTCAACGATCTATGCGGGGTCCGGCGGCGGAGGTATCTGGAAGACCACCAACGCGGGTGTGAACTGGACCTGCATCACGGACAAAGCGCCGTGGACCACCGGATCTGTCGGAGCGATCGCGATCGACCCCGCTAATCACCTGAACCTCTATGTGGGGACTGGAGACTTCGTGTACGCGAACCGGGACTCCCTTACTCAAGGGATCATGGAATCCGCCGATGGAGGCAATACTTGGACAAATCTGACTCCCAACGCACAGACTGGTCTGACTGATTGCGCTGTTAGCAACATTGTCATCGATCCTGACAACGACCAGATCATCCTATGCTCAACCGGTAAGAGCGAAACCGGCGGTATCGGTAACGTATTCCGCTCCACCGACGGCGGAAAAACGTGGGCCTCGGTGGGTTTGCCTGGCACCGATTACTCCGCACTGGACGTGTCGATCAAGAACGGCAGCGGCGTCCGCACTTTTTGGGCTGCGGGAACCTCGGATGCCGGAACCGCGGCGCCCCTTTATTACTCCACCAATGAGGGCAAGACATGGACCAAGGCGAATCCGCCGGAAGGCGTGGCGGAAGGTGCCTGGAGCGTTGCCAGCTCCAAAGTAGATGCGGACAAGCTTTACGCCATGAGCCCGCACGAACAAACCATTTACGTCACAACGAACCAAGGTGGCACCTGGACGAATATCGGCGCGAATTTGCCGGTTCTGGCAAAGGAATCCATTTGGAAGCAGGACAACTACGACTATTTCCTTGGGACCATCGCGCAACCCAAGGCGCCTTCGGGTGAACTGCTGTTCTGCGGTCTGATTACTCTGTATTTCACGGACGATGGCGGGAGCACCTGGAACGACTTCGCCAAGGTCTATGAGACCGGCGCGCTTACCCATCCCGATCAGCATAGTTTTGCCGTTAGTCCAACCGATCCCACTCAATGCCTCGATGGTAATGATGGCGGTGTTTGGCGCATGAACATTTCCTGGTCCGGCAGCACCCCCACCGTCACGATGACGTCGCTTAACGCAAGCCTGGGGATCACGCAGTACTACCACATTGCCCCCCACCCAACCGACCCCGATGAGATGCTCGGCGGGGCCCAGGACAACTCTTCGCCGTCCGCTCTTGGCAGCCTTGCCAATTGGCAAAACCCAGGCGGGTCCGATGGGGGCTGTTGCGACTGGATGGTTCCCCTAGGCGAGTTTTTCACCACCTACCAAAATGGAAACCTCTATGTTTTTGACTCCTCCACACTGACGGACACCCACCTCGGAGTTAACTCTAGCGCTACCGTCGCGTTTATTGCTCCGACCGTGCTGGCGGCGGACGGCAACTCGATTTACCTTGGCACATCCAACATGCTCCAATGTGACCTCACGACGACACCTCTGAAACTTAAAACCGTGAGCCCGGCGCTAACCACCGACTATATCAACGCCATTGGAATAGCCCCTAGCGATAAAACACGGGTTTACACGGGCGGGGTCGACGGTGAGATCTATATGACTTCCAACGCGACCGCAGGTGATTCATCGACTTGGACTCGCATTGACACCTCGGCCCTACCGTCCAGTACCGTGATCGGCGCGGTTTCCGTGAATCCTTCCAACGAGAACGACGTTCTCGTTGGATACCAAAACACCGGGACATTGCATCTCTACCAATGCCTCAACCCGACTGCGGCAAGCCCAACCTGGACAGCGGTTGGCGGAACCGGAGACGCTTCTCTTCCCGATCAGCCGGTTCACTCCATTCTGCGTGACCCGTACTCTCCAACCACTACCTGGTATGTGGGAACGGCTGTTGGCGTTTTCATGACCACCAACTCAGGAGCCACTTGGACCGATGTGACGGGCTCATTGCCCAACACCGAGATTTACGACCTGAAGGCAGGCGCCGGCTATCTGTATGCGGGAACGTATGGTCGGGGCGCTTGGCGAATTTCACTCCCGGCGCCGGAGGCCTATATTGTGCTCACATCGACGCCGAGCACGTTCGTGGGCAACTCTTCGGCGACAGGAACCGTCACTTTGGCCAACGCTCCCGGCGGTGATGGAGCCTTTGTCTCGCTCTCTTCGAGTTCCTCGCTCGTTTCAATTCCAAACTCCGTATATATAGCGCCCAATGCCACTTCAGCGCAAGTAGGGCTGACGACGTCCGCAAAGGTAACCGCATCGACGCCGGTATTCCTGACCGCAACGTTGGGAGCGGAGATTTCCACACTGAATGCAACTGTTAACCCTCAGCCTCAAGTGAGCGCGGTTTCATTTACTGGCTCGCAAGTCGCCGGCGGGAATACAGCGGCTTGCACGATCAAGCTTCTTGCTCCGGCACCGGCAAGCGGTCTGAAAGTGACGTTGAGCTCCAGCAGTTCTGCCGCAGTGGTTCCCGCATCAGAGCAGTTTGGAAACGGTGTTTCGTCGGTCAGTTTCTCGGTGACCACCGCGAAGGTAACTACGACGACGGTTGCCACTATCAGCGCTACCGCCGGTGGGGTGACCAAATCCGCGACCTTGACGATAAACCCGGAGTCTCCGGTTTCAAACGCCTACTTGGCATATTCGACCGTTCCAGGAGGCACGGCAGAAAGTGGGACGGTCTACCTCGATGCCGCAGCGCCGGCAGGAGGAGAATCGGTGACTGTTTCTTCAACGAGCCAGTATGTGACGACTTCGGGTACGGTCAGGGTGGCAGCCGAGGCGGACTCCGCATACTTTAACGTTTACACGAAAGACGTGACTGTCTCCACACCGGCTGCCGTCTCCTTATCCGCGGGCGGTGTCACCAAGACCGTTTCGTTGACGATAACCCCGGCCGCCGTGATCACTGCCTTCACTCTTAGCGGAAATACAGTAACGGGAGGCGGGTCGGTTACAGGCACGGTGACGATTGCGAGTGCCGCGCCGGCTTCGGGGCAGGAAGTGGTCTTTGTCTTCCAACACGCCTGGGGCGGCCCCTGTGCCGGCGTATGTCCGGGTTCTGAGCGGACAAACTTCGGCAACGTTCACGATTGAAACCAAGGCGGTGACTACGGCGACCACGGTGACAATCTCCGCAATCTCACAGGGCGTTACGAAGTATCAGGCATTGAAGGTGAACCCCTGAGCTTGGGAACAACGAACTCGTAGAATATTGCATGTCTATCCGACCAGTCAAAAAGATCATCAAAGCGAAGCCGACCCTGGAGGGAGCAGGCGTCCACTTGCGCCGAGCGTTCGGTTTCGACAACACCTCGGATTTCGATCCGTTCCTGTTGCTGGACGATTTTCGGAACGATATTCCTGAGGATTTTCTGGCCGGCTTTCCTTGGCATCCGCATCGGGGAATTGAGACCATCACCTACGTGCTCGCCGGGACGGTCGAACATGGGGACAGCATGGGCAATCGAGGCGCAATTTCGCCCGGTGACGTGCAATGGATGACCGCCGGCCGGGGAATCATTCACCAGGAAATGCCGAAAGGCGACGATCTTGGCCGCATGCACGGCTTCCAGCTTTGGGCAAACCTGCCTTCGGCTCTGAAAATGACGGCTCCGCGATACCAAGAGATCAAATCCGAGGAAATCCAAACCGTTACGGACGATGATGGCACCCACGTGCGCCTCATCTGTGGCGACTTTTGGGGCAAACGCGGGCCGGTGACCGGGATCGCCGCTGACCCTATCTACCTGGATGTTTCAGTGCCACCTCGCAAGCGAAAGTCGCTGCCGATGGATACCCGCCGCAACGCCTTCGCTTACGTTTTTGCGGGATCCGGTAAGTTTTGCAACGCGTCCGAACCCCTCGCGGTCCCAACCGAAGGCACTCAATGGCTCGAGACGACCGCGCCACCGGTCGAAGCCGATAACCGCTCGCTCGTTTTGTTCTCCAGCGGTGACGAAGTCACTGTTGAAGCCGGGGAAGATGGCATCCGGTTTTTGTTGGTTTCCGGGAAGCCTCTTGAAGAGCCGGTCGCTTGGTACGGACCGATCGTAATGAACACGCAAGATCAGCTTCGCGAAGCTTATCGAGAGCTGAGGGAAGGGACATTCCTTTCCTGACATCCTGGTCGCCGGCAATGGCGATAAACCGAAACCCACTTAATCATATCATGGTATGGAATCTGAGACCGGAACTTTTCTGCTTATGTTTGACCCATCAGCCAACTTCAAATTCGTTCGGAACATTGATTGCCATAGTTGCAACGGCCGGCAGCTGGCAGACTATCATTGGACATGCCGTCGAACAAGAAAGAAAGCGATGCACCGCCCGAAGTGGTGACCCAATACGACGCGATGGTAGCCACTCTGCCAGAAGTGGAACGCAAAGGGGCTACGACGCCTTACACGTCGCACAACGGGAACATGTTCAGCTTCTTGCACCCTGGCGGCGTTGCGTTGCGGCTGCCGTCTGCCGTGCGCGAGGAGTTTATCGCCAAGTACGAGACCAAACTGTTCGATGCGTATGGACCTGTGCAGAAGGAATATGTTTTGGTTCCCAACTCGCTGCTGGCCGACACCGCGGCGATTGCCCCTTATTTTGCAATGAGCTACGAGTATTGCAAGACCTTGAAGCCCAAGAAGAAATAGCATGTCATTCTCAGAGATCCTTGCAGAAGGCGACATGCGGACAACCGGACGGGTTCAGGAAGTTCTTGCATGCCTGGAGACGAGTCCGGAACGCGTGGACGAACTCGTGGAATGCATTTCTCACGCAAACCCCGGCGTTCGCCTGCGCGCAGCGGATGCGCTTCAGAAGGCTTCTGCCGCCGATCCAAGCCTCTTGAGTCCTTTCAAAGAACGTATTCTCGCCATTGCGGAGACTTCGAACCAGCAGGAGGTTCAATGGCACTGCGCTGAAATGTTCCGGGTATTTGATCTATCGGCGAAAGAGGCTGAACGGGCGAGGACCACGATGCTGCGGTACTACGAAACCTCCAAGAGTGCGATCGTCAAAGCCGATGCGCTTGAGACCCTGGCCCTGCTGGCAATTCAACATCCAAGGTGGTTGGGCGAGACGTCGGGGTTCCTTGAAGAAGCGGTTAAGATCGGACGGGGAGCTGTTGCGGCACGAGGTCGAAAAGCGCTAAAGTTGCTCAAGAAATGCCCGAGAAAGCAGGAAAACTGATCATTATTTCCGGCCCGGTCGGGGCCGGAAAGACCACGGTGGCTGCAGCGCTTGTCAAGTATCTGCCGGGCCCGCTGATTTACGTGGAAGGGGACACGTTCTGGAATCATGTCTACAATTTGGAAGGCGTAGGTCCTTATAAAACATTCCGTGCAGTAATGCGCGCCATGACATCGGCATCAGTTGCGTACGCCTTGAGCGGTTACGACGTGGTGCTGGATTTCTCAATCCCGCCTTGGTTTTTGGATACGGTCAAGAAGATTGCAGGCGCGAGAGGCGTTAAAACAGATTACGTGGTTGTCTGCCCGAGCGAGCCAACTTGTGCCGACCGGGCGCGTTCAAGAGAGGAAGGGAAGATCGAGGCCTACGAGCGATACAGCGAACTGTATGCCGACTTTAAGGATTCTCCGACTGAGGCTATCAAGGACGACTCGGGCGATGCATCGAGCATTGCTACAGAAATTGCCGAAGGGCTGAACGCCGGCAAGTTCACCCTGCCGGCGTAAATGAGGTCGTTAGCGAGAAGGAGATGCACTGGGCGGAGGCGGTCCAACGGTTATCCTGGCTTGGAGTGCCATGCGATCGTAGCTTGCCGTGATAGTCGCCGGCGTCTGCGCGGATACCTTCGAAGTGGATACGCTAAGCGAGACCTTTGACTCGCCGGCGGGGATTTTTACCATCGCCGGAACGGTGACCTTCGAGCTGCTGCTCTCGAGGTAAACCTCCGCTCCGTACGTTCCTGCGGTCCCGCTGATTTCAACTGTCAACGTCGCAGAATGCCCTCCAATCACCGAGGATTCCGAAAGGATAACATCAGCCAAGTAAAGGTAGTCGGCAGGAAAGCCGACGTAAAACGCGGGAATTGCTTTGAGTGCTATCATTGCCGTTGCCGCACATTTTTACGCCGCTGTCGCTTATCGCCTCCACCTTCATGGCCGACCAACCGGTCAAGGAGTGGCCGTGAGCAGCCAGGGCCGCCTGTACGTCTACCGCTTGGATGCAGTGCGGTTCGTGCCTCACTAGAGATGTTTACACCGATCAGCAACGAGCCTAAGGCGTGAGCGTAAGCGTCGTTTTCTCGACTGAGCCTCCGTAAGAAACAGTAATCGTCACGGACGTGGAGGTCTTAACCGCCTTCGTCTGAATCGGGAATGATATTGCCGTGTTGCCCGCCCCGACCGGAACGGAGGCTGGAACCACCGCGTTCGTGCTGTTCGAAGTTACGATTACCGCTGTTCCTCCGGACGTGATCGCAACCGGGAATAGTACAAGTCCCGAAGAATCACTGCCTCCCACAACGGAAGGCGGCGAAACTTCAAAGTTCGAAATCGCGGACAGCACAGTCAAGGTTTGCGACTTGGTCACCCCATTAAAGGCAGCCGTCAAGGTAACGGTTGTGTTTATTGACACCGCGGCCGGCTTGACCGACAAATATTTTATGCTGTATCCGGGCAAGACCGTACCGGATCCGGGCAAGGAAATGGCGGAGTTATTGCTCCCCAAAAGGATCGCCGATCCCGACGGCCCCGCCGGGCCTGAAAGGCTGAGCTTTATCTCCAAACTGCCACTTCCACCGACCAGCGATGCGGGTGTCGCGGAAAATGAAGCTAAGCTCGCAGGTTGGACTGTGATGTTCGATGTCTGAGATGCGCCGTTGCACGTCGCGGTAACCGTTGCCACCGTTTCCGAGTCGACGCCCTTAGTTGTGACCGGGAAGACCTTGTACCGTTGACCTTGCCCGATGCCGATCTCATAAGGAACGGCCACTGCCGCGCTGTTGGAGGATAACTGAACGACTGCGCCGGATGGCCCTGCCGGGCCAGTAAGCACAACCTCGCCGCTCGAGCCGGAACCTCCAAGAACCGTGCTTGGAGATACCGTCAGGCTGCCCGGCTGGGGAGGCTCGACCACAAACTGGGAACTGACGGAAGATCCCTGAAACGAGGCGGTCACGGTCACCGTGGTGGGAACGGTTACAGGCTTGGTCGTTGCGGTGAAGCTGGCATAGGCGGCATCCTCGGCGCCGGTCGTCACATTGGCGGGAATGGTCGCATACGGGCTGCTGGAGGCGAGTTGAATCACGTCACCCTTCGGGCCTGCATATCCGTCCATTGCGATCGAACCGGTGACCGTTCCGCCGCCGAGCACGGTCGGAGAAGTAAACGTCAATGACTCAACGGGAGCCGGTAGAAGGGTCAAAGTGACGGTCTGGGTATCGAGCCCGTCATTGTAGATGCCGGTAATTGTTACGGTGACTGGCGCGCCGACACCGGTCGTGTCGACATTGATCTGGCTATAGTCCGCTCCGCCTTCGGCAGACCCGGGAAGTGTTACCGCCGAATTGTTGGAAATCAGCTGCACCATGCCTAGTCCGTAAGGGGTGAGGAGATCTAGGTATGCACCGGTGCCTCCAATCACGCTTTTCGGAGTCATGGTCATCGCGAAGGTGTCATACAGGAACTTAGAAATAAAGCCTGCATTTGTGCCGCTTGTTTGGTAGGCGCCTTGTGAAGTTGGGAAGTTGCCGGAGCCGGCTACGCCGCCGATAACCGGTAATCCTTGGTCCGTGAGCGCGATTGCTTGCCCATAATCGCCACTTGTGCCGCCGGTCCCTCCAACGTAGCTACCATAAACGAGGGCAACGCAATCACTGCTAATCTTCGCAACAAAGGCATTCGATTGATTGGCCGCGTAAGCTCCATTAGTTGTTTGCGGCACGCCGGGAGTTGTTGGAAAATCCGGTGAAAATGTATAGCCGGTTATCGTGGGATCGCCACGAACGTCCAGTGCCATTGCGGTGGCAACGTCTCCGCCACCTGTGCTGCCGCTCCCTCCCAGGTAGGTGCTCCAATTGAGGTTCTTACCGTCGGGGGTGATTTGAGACACAAAGGCGTTGCCTTGAGGATTGCCGAGTGTTGGCTGGACACAGTCATTTGTGACCGGTAAATCACTGGATGCGGTGCTGCCGGCGATGTAAAAGCCATAGTAGGAGCCGCCTGAAGCGATTGCGTAAGCCGAGTCGCCGATACCTAGAGCTTGGTTGCCGCTGCCGCCGAAGTACGTGCTCATCGTGATCCGCTGCTCGTTAGGCGCAATAGTCGCGATAAAGGCGTTGGCGGGACCCTTGAGCTGCGTTTGATAGGCGCCTTGGGTGGTCGGTAAGTCGGGAGAACTCGTGCTCCCGGCGATGGTTGTACCGCCGCCCGGCCACATTGCGTAGGCGGAGTCGCCTACTGAGCCGGAGCCTCCGAAATAGGTGCTTGCAATGAGTTGGGTAGCGTCCGTGCTGATGGTGGAAACAAAAGCATTCGTGCCGGTGGCAGACTTATTCGTGCTTTGGTAGCAGTTGGCGGTAACGGGGAAGTTGTGAGAGGCCGTTCTCCCTACCACAACCATTCCTCCTTCTCCGCTGCCAATGGCAAGGCCTTCATCACCCAGTATCCCATTGCCGCTGCCCCCGAGATAGGTGCTGGCCAAGAGTTGTGTGCAGTCCGCGGTTAAACCGCAGACAAAGGCATTGTCCACCTCATACGTGGGGTGTCCTCCCGCGTATTTCTCGAAGGCGTTTGCAGTGATGGGGAAATCAGCGGAGTCCGTAGCTCCCGTGATCCAAATATTGCCCGAAGAATCGTAGGCAATCCCATTGGCCTGGTCATAGCTCGATCCGCCAACGTAGGTGGCGCTAATGAGTTGGCTGCCGTTCGCACTGATCTCGGCCACGAACGCATTGGCCGTTCCTTTCAGTTGGGTTTGGTAGGCGCCAACCGAGGCGGGAAGTTCAGACGAATAAGCGGTGCCGCAGACAAAGCAGTTGTAGCTGGCATCCAGCTTCAGGCCGGTGATCGAATTGTTGTCTCCGACGTAAGTTGAGAAAAAGAGCGGGTCGATGATCAGAGGTTTGCTGAGGTCGTAGTCGCCGGCGTCGAATCGGAGGTGATTGCGGTCAACGAACATGCGGCAGGGCACTTGGGTTTTGCCCGATGCTGTGACTTGATAAGCCTGGAGTCCCTTTTCTTCAATTGTGCCGTATGGAGTTCGCAGTTCCAAGCAGCCAGATTCATTGATGCGCACATCCTGCGCCCCATCGATCTTCATGGAGACCTGGGATGGGTCCGCGCCCGGCTTTACAATCAAGTCATAACGAGGCGAGCCGTGGTCGAAATAATAACGTATGCCGATACCATCGTACAAAGACGGAGTTTGAACCTCGTCAAAGCGCCCGACCCTTGAAGCCCAATGGCTGGAATCCTGGCCCAAGAAGTAGTTCTCATACGCGATTTGCTTCCGTTGTCCAAGGGCTGCAGACGGCCTCGCATTTTCGAAAGTGAATCGGAGGACGCTTCCATAGGTCGTTCCCTTCGGCGTCTCCTTAAGCTCGGGCCTTTGGCCCGGTTCAGGAACGAACGAGTGATAATCCAGAGTCATACCCTGCTCGGTCACCCATAGGTTTGCCCCCGAGGTCCTGGCTAGAAATCGGACGCTCGCATCCCACTGGCCTTTGTTCTCTGTAAACGCAACGGCATTTGCCGTTTTCTGAGGGGTGCCCAGGTTTTGACTGAATGAGGTTGCTGCGCAACCTGCGGAAACGATCACCCATATCCAGCGCGAAAAATGGCGCATCACTGTGGCCTCCAAGGTGCCTGTCCATCACATTATGCTGGAGATGAGCTCCGTCAAGCAGGCACACAGAAGCACACTCCAAATTTCCGAGTTCTAGGCCCCCGTGTCTTTGTTCACATGGAAGCCGCTAAAGCCTTTGTTCAACGTGGCAGTGGGTTGCTTGGGATCGCGGGAGGCAATAAGCCATCCGTCCCGAACCATTCCTTCCATGAGGGGGGAGACTTGTGGAAGCACCTTGGTGACGAAATACTCGTTGTGCTGGTTCGCCTCTCCGATTGCGAGCAAAGCCTGATGAATGCGCCCCATCGCCGATTCCTTGCTGAGAATCTGGAGCAGAAGAGGGACCGCGCTCGTGAGCGGCAGAACCCGGTCACCACGCACCAGGCACTCCGCTTCGGTCACCCGTCCGTCAAAGTACATGGCGACCTTCTTCGTCGTGGCGCCTCCGAGGTTCAGTTTGAAAACGTTGTTCGTTTCGAGGGGGGAATCGAACTTGAGGTTGGTGAGGAAGTCTTTCGACCCCTTCAATGAAGGCAGGGTGAAGCCTCCAAGGGAGACGGTGGCCTCCTCGTCGATGAACCCGCCACGGGATATCCAATCCCACGCTTTTTCGGGCTCTAGTTCCAGTCCCACTGCGTCCGCTAGCTTTGAGGTGAACTCCTTGAGGTCTTTGAGCTGTTCGTTGGCGGTGTACCAATAATCGCCGAAGCGGATGTGGGTTTGAATGCGCTGACGCTGGCGTCTTCCAAACTCAGTCTTTAACCATTCGGTGTTGCCGCCAAGCTCAATCTCGTTGATGGTATAAGCGAGTTGCTTTCCGGCGGTTTGAGCCAGGGTGACGCCCGCGGAGAGAATGGGGTCCGCGAAGCCCGCGCATTCCCCGATAAGGAACCAATTCTCGCCGAAGTTCCGGTCGGCAAGAAAGGACCAATCCTTCGTGCTCTGCAGCTTTTCTTCGCTCTTGGCATTCGCCAGCAGGGCGGCGATCGTTGTTTCCTCTTTCAGCGCCTCCAGGTATAGCTCGGCAGCCTTCTTGCCGGAGTCTTTGTAATAATCGACCGGAATGACGAGGCCGATGCTGGTTCGGGTCGGACCCATGGGGATGAACCATACCCATCCATAGGGCAAACTGCGAACCTGGATCCGCGTTCCCCCCACGCCGATCTTCACCGCCCATTCGGCGTTTTGCCAGTAGTCCCAAATGGCGATGTTCTGCAGGTTCGGATGGAAGTCGCACTCGATCCCCATGGCACGGCGAAGTATCCCGCTATTGCCGGAAGCATCCACGTAGTGCTTTGCGGTGACGGTAGTGCCGTTCGCCAGCTCCAGGCCCGTAATGCGGTCGCTCTCATGGTGGATGGTGGCCACTTTCGTCTGCTGCCTCACATCGCAGCCGAGCTCCGTAGCGTGGTCGAGAAGGATCGTGTCGTAAATGGAGCGGTCAACCTGGAACGCGGTTGCGGTTCTCAGTCCCTCGTACTTGGCCGGCCTCGGCTCTTCCTTAAATCGCTCGACCGGCACAAAATCAAAATCCCAAAGCTCTGGATTCTTGCCCCATCGATAGGTCGCGCCGATCTTGATTGGGAAGTTGGCCGCCTCGACCTTGTCCCAGCAGCCCATTTCCTGAAGAATGGTGGAGGTGGGAGGCAGCAGACTCTCGCCGATGTGGTCGCGAGGGAATTTTCGCGCTCCAAAATCATAACACGCAGCCCAGTGTTGTACTTTTTGAGCAGGGCGCCGGCGGTTGAGCCCGCCGGACCCCCTCCAATGATCGCTACATCGCAAGTCTCGGCCATTTTGAAAACATCACCCTCATGGCAAGTTGATATGACGGTATATCAATTTACAATATCCGATCGCTCAACCTTTCCAGACAAAGAAATCGGGAGGGTGAATTCTCACCCTCCCGAATCTCGTTGGCTAGTGCCGGATTACTGTTTACTCAACAGTAACGGGCGAGCCGTTGGAGTAGCCGCCACCGGGCTTTGCATTTGCCACGGTAACAGACGCCGTCTCCTTGTGAGCCAGGTACTGTGAGCCAACCGTCGCCTGGAGTTCTCCAGAGTTAACGAACGTCGTCGGCAAGCCCTTGTTGTTCCATTTCACCGTTGAAGTGGACACAAAGTTCGAGCCGTATACGGTGATCGTGTAGTCCGAACCGTGTAGCACTGCAGTTGCCGGGGACAAGCTGCTGATAGCCGGCAGCGGGTTCTTAACGTCGAACTGCCGCGCATCCGTGTTCGGTCCGAGCGTTGGTGTCAACGCGCTGGTAACCGAAACAGAGTTCGTGGAAGCAGAAGTGAATGCTCCTGCCGGAAGTGTCGCCAGTAGCTCTGTGGAGCTTACAAAGGTGGTTGGAACCGCCGAGCCATTCCAAAGAACGGATTGCCCAGCGACAAATCCCGTTCCGGTTACCTTAAGGTTGATGCTCGCGGATCCCGTGGTCACGGAGTTCGGATACAGCACCGCGAGATGCGTATTGTAGGTCGTGTAGTCCAACAATCCTGCAAAGTTGGGTGAGCCCAAACCTGTGGCGAAGTCCCAACCTGGTCCCGGAGGAGTTGGGGTGCTTGTTCCTGGAAGGTTTCCGACGCTAATGCCGGCAGTGATGTCCGTGACTGCAGAAGCGCTGCCGCCCTGCGAATAGAGGAACGGCTGCAACATGCCAAACCGCACGTTAGCTCTGTTGGAAGCCGGCGTTGTATTCGCGAAGATCGCACTGTAGAGACCGGCAAGGGATCCGGCGGTCGAGGGACTCGCAACGCTGGTTCCGTCGATGAAGATGCCCGTTCCCAGAGGATAGTTGGGCGGATCATCGTAGTAGATGATCAAGGACCAGCCGGCGTATGGGGAACTCTCGTCACCCAATCCGTTCTGCCCCGCCGCCAAGTTGGCAACGTCAGGGACCAGCCGATAGTTATAGGTTGCCGCCTCAGGAAGCGTGCTCGTTTGGTAGCTCGGCGCGACATTGAACGCAAAGCCGTGGGCAGGTGTGTCATACGGATCGAATCCGCCGGTCCCGCCCGCAGTGCCGCCGGAGTTGGTGGCCAATCCCCAACTGGTCTCGCCCACCATAGCGCCCGTTGTTTCGTCAGCGGTAATAACCGAGCCGCCTACGTCAAGAACGGTTGGGTCGATGTCCGGATACCCGTAGGTGGTTCCGGTGGCAGGGAAGTTGCTTGTGCCAGTGTCTCCTGTAGCCGCAAGGTAAGTGATTCCCTGGGCAGCCATCGCAACGTGAAGGTTGTAGGCCGATGTCCAAGTGGTACCGCTATAGGTGCGGGTGTTCCTTCTGACCGACGACGTTCCCCATCCGTAGCTCTCGGTCACGATGTCGGCGATGTTGTCGTCCGAAATGGCCGTGTAGGTAGTGATGGGTCTTGCGGAGTCGGTCTTCGCATCGTCGTAATCGTAGATATTGGCTAATGGAGCCGCCATCATAACGGCCTGAAGGTCCAAGTCGCCTTCCCCCCGGGCGAGCCGGTGCCATACGTGGCGCCGGTTCCAACCTCGCGGATCGTGATATTCGATCCCGCTCCGCCAGCCGGTACGGGCATGCCGTAGGTGGATACCCAAAGAGGAATATTAGCGAGCCGATATCCATCCCAGTTAGCAATCGCAATGTTTACGCCCTGGCCGTTAAAGCCCTGCAAGTAGGCTTGCGCCGATCCGATTGCGTAGTCGTAGAGCACCGGGTTCAGCGTGGTCGTGGTGGGATCCGGCGCCGCTAGCTTCTTCCCTTTCTTCGCAGCTTTTGTAGGCTTTCCGACTTTAAGACCTGCGAACTTATGCTCGATAGAAGTATCGATACCATCGATGCTCACCACTTTCGTCGCGACGCTCGCCGGCATGTGAAGCTCGGTCAAGTTCGTCCTGAACTTGGAACCGTCTTCACGCTCGGCATAGCCCAGCTGGGTTTGAAATGCCTCGGTAACTTGAGCCGCAGTGCCTTCGGCTATGACGACCAACTTGTTTTTGGAAACACTGTGGACGGTCATGCCGTGGGCTTGAAGAAAACTGACCGTCGCGTTGATGTCGCTATCCGCCGGTCCAAATCGCTTGCCGACTTCCTCAGGGCTGAGAAACTTCCGATAGTTCGGAGACTTTGGATCGCTGACGTCTTTGACGAAAGCCTGCAGTCCCGCCATATCTTTCGGCGCTAGGCTTATTGCAAAGTAGACGTCTTCGCCTGCTGCGGCAGGGACTGCCACATCTTTTGTGACTTCAGGGTGTCGCAGGCTGTTCGGTACTACCGCGAAGCCGGTCTGCCCGAGTGCCATCGTTGGAACGATGGCAATAGCGAATGATGCAACGACTACGCGACTAAGTCTGCGCAACCCCTGCTTTCGCAACGTTGATTTAAAATTATACAAAGAATTGCCTCCCCCAGGTGAGCTGGTCCAGAGCTCTCCATCCAGACACGAGGCAACGGTGCCCCCATCTCCCAGTTAAGAGGCATTATATAGAACAAACCGCGTTTGCGGAAGGGCAAAAGAGCGAAAACAAGTGAAACGATGTGAAAAAGGGAGCAAATACGTGCGAATGATTTTGCATAAGCAAAGATATTCCAGTCGCAACAGTACTTGCTACCCTAGCATTTGTCTGCGATGAGCTCTTGGGATTCCGTGCATGCCATGGCCAACTTCGGTGAGCGTGGCCGCAAGCCGTTCATAGAAGAAGTCGGGAGGGTGATTTCTCACCCTCCCGAACATTCAGCAACGGTGATGCTTGGCTTAGTTGAACGGGACGGATACGCCGTCTGAAACTCCACCACCGGGAACCGGACTCACAACCGTAATCGTTCCAGGGCCCTTTGGGTTCGCTAAAAACTGAGAACCCACCGTAGCCTGCAGTTCAGTAGAGGATACGAAGGTTGTCGGCAACCCCTTGCCGCTCCACTTCACCGTCGAGGTCGGCAGGAAGTTCGTTCCATAGACCGTGATGGTGTAACTCGGACCGTGAAGGATTGCCGTCGCCGGGGACACCGACGAGGCCGTCGGAACCGGGTTCTTAACGGCAACCGAAGCACCATTCGAGTAACCGCCTCCCGGCTTTGCGTTCGCCACCGTAATCGTTGCGGTTTCGGCTGCAGTCAGATATTTCGAGCTGACCGAAGCCTGCAGCTCTCCAGCGCTAATGAAGGTTGTTGGCAAGCCGACGTTGCCCCACTTTACAGTAGAGTTCGAAACAAAGTTCGAGCCGTAAACGGTAATCGTGTAGGTTGGACCGTAGACGAGCGCCGTAGTTGGCGAGACACTGTTAACGGCTGGCACCGGATTATCCACGTTGAACTGCCTTGTATCCGTGTTCGGACCGAGGGTTGGGGTTAAAGAACTGCTCACTGAGATGGTGTCCGAGGAAGCGGTAGCAAACAAGTTTGCCGGAAGTGCTGCTTGGAGCTCATCGGCGTTCACAAACGTCGTTGGAATAGGTGTGCCATTCCAAAGAACGGATTGCCCCTGCACAAAGCCGGTCCCAGTAAGCTCTAGAATGATTCCCGCCGATCCCGCAGTGACGGAACTCGGATGGAGCACCGCGAGGTGCGTATCGTAAGTGGTGTAGTCCAGCAGGCCCGCAAAGTTGAGCGACCCCCAGCCGGTTGCAAAGTCCCAGCCCGGTCCCGGAGGAGTTGGAGTGCTTGTTCCCGGGAGGTTTCCGGAGCTGATCCCGGCCGTGATGTCCGTAACTGCGGAAGCGTTGGCGCCTTGAGAATAAATAAAGGGCTGCAACAGGCCAAACCGCACGTTGGAGCGATTGGCGTTGGGAATTACATTCGCGAAGATCGCGCTGTAAAGCCCGCCAAGTGATCCGGCGGTTGCAGGGCTTGCTATGCTTGTACCGTCGATCAAAATGCTGGTGCCAAGGGGCTCGTTGGGCGGATTATTGTAGTAAATCTCCAAGGCCCAGCCCGGATAGGGATAGCTTTCTTGTCCCAAACCATTTTGACCGCCGGCTAGCGATGCTACGTCCGGAACCAGCCGGTAGTTATAGGTTGCCGTCTCCGGAAGATAGGACAGCTGATAGCTTGGCGGCACATTGAATCCAAAACCGTTGGCGGGAGTGTCGTACGGATCAAATCCGCCCGTTCCTCCGTAGCCGCTGACTTGACCCCAACTGGTTTCGCTCACCAATGCATTGGTGGTCTCGTCGGAGGTTATTACGGAACCGCCAACGACTAAAACGTTCGGGTCGATATCAGGATAGGCAAAAGTGGTGCCGGTTGTTGGGAAGTAACCCGTTCCTGTGTCGCCCGAAGCGGCCAGATACGTAATGCCCTGGGCAGCCATAGACAAATGGAGGTTGTAGGCCGAGGTCCAGGTCGCTGCAAGGTAGCTTCTGTTTCCGTTACCGTCGACGTACGACGTCGACCATCCATAGCTCTCGGTTACGATATCCGCGATATTGTCATCCAAGATGTCGGTGTAGGTGGTGATAGGCGCGGCCGAATCGCTCGTCGAGTCATCGTAATCGTAGATGTTTGCGAGCGGAGCGGCCATCAAAATAGCCTGAAGGTCCAAGTCGCCTTCGGCTCCGGGATTGCCGGCGCCATAGGTGGTTCCGGTGCCGTCTTCGCGGATCGTAATGTTCGTTCCTGCGCCCGCCGAAGGAACCGGTAGGTTGTACGCGGACGTCCAGTAGGGAATATTAGCGAGTCGGTATCCGTCCCAATTCGCGATCGCAATGTTCACGCCCTGGCCGTAAAAGCCTTGCTTATAGGCAACCGATGAGCCTAACGCACTCTGGTAAAGGGGGGGATTCAGTGTAGTTGTCGTCGGATCTTGCAGCGCGAGCTTCTTGCCCTTCTCGGCCGCCTTAATGGACTTACCCGCCTTAAGGCCGGCAAAATTGTGGCGGATGGAAGTGTCGATTCCATCGATGCTTACGATCTTCGGAGCAATTGCGCCCGGCATGTGAAGTTCGGTGAGGTTTGTTCGGAACGAAGAGCCGTCCGGCCTTTGCGCATAACCGAGCTGAGTTTGAAAAGCCTTGCTGGCTTGGGTCGCAGTGCCTTCCGCAATGATGACCATTCGGTTCTTGGAAACTTTATGGACGGTTAATCCTTGGGAATGGAGAAATGCAACGGTCGCATCGACGTCGGCTTGATTTGCCCCAAATCGTTGGCCGACTTCCTCCGGCGAGAGGAACTGCCGGTAGTTCGGCGATTTTGGATCGCTTACGTCCTTTACAAAGGCTCGCAGGCCGGCCACGTCTTTCGGTGCCAGGCTAATCGCGAAAAAAACGTCTTCATCCGCAGCCGCTGGTACTACGTTGCTCTGTATTACCTCGGGGTGCCGCAAGCTGTTGTGCACAATCGCATAGCCACTCTGACCCAATGCCATTGTCGGCAGCACGGCGATAGCGAAAGATGCTACAGCAAAGCGACTTAGCCTGCGCAAACCACGGGCGCGCACGATCGACTTGAACTTTTCCAAGAAAGCCTCCTCCAGATATGTGTAACATCTGGTGATCCACGAATCAGTCTAAAAGGCGGCGCCCCCACAGTCCTCTAGCTTAATGCAATTATACAAAAACTAGTGCGCGCCTAGCGAGTTGGTTGGGAAATTAGTGTATTTGAACACAAAATATAGGCAGTTTTAGGGGCTTGGGTTTTCTGAGGCTTCGACATCGTTATCCGGACGAATCGGCATAATGGTCTTAGGAGTTGGCATGAAAATCCCTTGTTTCTTGATCATTTCCACGTTGTTTATGAATGGGGTCGCGTTCGGTCAGGGCGACCAAGTGGATCACGGGGCAGCTTGGGTCGGGACGCCGGCAAAAGCAGTGCCCCTAAAGAACGACGACGGCAAAGAAGTGAGCGTTGGCCGGGAGTTCGGCAAACATCCCGTGGTTATTGTTTTTTATCGCGGCGTTTGGTGACCGTTTTGCCATCGCCAGCTCGGTGAGCTTGGCAAGCACGAACACGAGTTTGCCGATTTGAAGGCGACTGTTTACCTGATCTCTAACGAGCCGCCGGAAAAGCAGAAGCAGATGCGTGCCGCAGAGAAACTGGGGCCAACGTTCGCTTTTCTTTCCGATCCGGACGCCAAAATGGCAGCGTTGTACGCGGGGAAATATCCTGAGGGATATCTTAAGCCCGCCACCATCGTTGTGGGCAAGGATAAGAAAATCATTTATGCCTCTTCGGTCGACGACTTCAAGAAACGGCCTTCGGCAGACGATGTGTTGAAAGCGGTCAAGGCCTTTTAGGTGTTCGGCGCCTTAGCTTCGTCAAATACGCTCGTTCGACCCCTTACATAGGGATCAAAGCAGCAGCCAATCTGTCAGCGTCGTATGGCCCGCGCTTGGGTCCACGCTCTTGTTCGTGAGGTAGTAATACATGTCGCGCAGCGATGGCTTGGTGCCGGTGGGGTTCGCGTACTGGCGCGGATATTTCAGCAGATCGCCAAGTCCTTCCGCCTCTTCCCACTGTGCGGTGTACTCCGGGCTGTCGTTCCGCGTGTTATAGGAAAGGTGTTCGGATTTCACGTGGCCGTCCAGCCATGAAACATCCGCCGTTTGCCCGCCGTGGCGGGCGTGCAAAAACCCTCTGCTCCCTCCGGCAAATTGAGTGTTGAACTGCAATATTGCGCGGCGGACCACTTCGGGTCCCGTCACGTTCTCGGCGCCATCCCCGAAAAGAATCGTTTCGGAAGGGATTTCAACGCTGGACATGTTTACTGTCTGAAACGTGGGGTTGAAAGTCTCCAGGTTGATCGTGGTGATGCAAAGCTGGTCGTTGATCGCATAGCTAAGATCGTCGCTTGCTTGATCCGTAATCACGTCGATGGATGGACAGTTGAAGATGGCCGTGTTCTTAACATAAGGCGCCAACAATGCCTTGTTCACATTCACGGGCTGGCCAGGAACCGCAGCTTGGCCGAACCAGCCATCGAGGGGATAGATTGCCAAGTTCGTGAACAGGACCGGAGGGCATATGGTGTCGTCATAGTCCGATTGGTACATCATTTCGGCCAGGGTGAGCTGCTGCAGATTTGAAAGGCATGCAGTTTTCTTGGCGGAAGCCTTGGCGGTGGCCAAAACTGGAAAGAGGATGCCGGCAAGGGCGGCAATGATCGCGATCACGACGAGAATTTCGATCATCGTGAAGGCCGACGACATGCGTTTTAGCTTGACTCGGTTGAACGCCATACTCCCCTTCGCCCTTGCACCTGGAGGGCTTTGGCAATTGTACAAAACTTTCAAACCATGGCACTGTAACATTTTATGACCACACCTGCGGGAGCCAAAGGCCTACCAAGACCGGTTACGCTTTGAAGATGGTCAGGCATGTACTCCCGTAAAGACCCGGGCTTCCGGAGTGTGTTGAGAAGGAGCGTTTTATTCCCGGTGGGTCTCATGACCCTCCTCCTGATCGTACTCGTCTGGCTGGCAGTAGAGGCAACCGTTCAACAGCGATCTGTAGCGCGCGCGTATACGATAATCGATGATGCCGAAAACGACGAATCGCTGATATTGGACAGTGAAGCCGGAATTCGAGGCTATCTCCTAACCAAAGACAAACGCTTCCTAGATTCTTTCCTCAAAGGAAGATCCGACCTGCCTAAACGGCTATCGCATCTGAAGTGGCTGATCGGCGACCAGCCCGAAATGCATGGCTTTGCCGACCAAGTCCGTGTGACGTCTGAGAAATGGACATCCATAGCTTCCGACGCGATAAAGCCCAAGCCTCTCTTTAGCCAGAAGACGTACGGGCTTAGCGCGAAGATGTATCTGGACGATGCGCGAGGGGATCTGGAACGAATCGTCAGCTACGAACATGGGCTGGTTACGACTGCTGCCGCACGGGAGCAGCATGCCGCTGTCCTCCTTCTGATCGTGCTTGGCGGGGGCACATTCCTAGTCGGACTCTTCAGTCTCGTTTCAATCCGTCCGCACGGTTCGACGGCTTAGCCAGCGCTACGAAGTTGCCCTTGGACTCGTGCAAAAGCAGACTGAGGAGTTACGGGCTTCCTATGCGGAACTAGACCGTCGAGTCGAAGAAAGGACCCGCGACCTGAATGCCGCCAACAAGGAATTGGAGATCTTCTCCTATTCGGCTGCTCATGATCTGAGAGCGCCACTGCGCTGGATCATTGGTACCAACCGTTTATTCATTGAGGATTACGGGAAACTTATCCCCAATGATGGGCTTCAAGAGCTGGACAAAGTAAGCGCGGCGGCCACTCGATTATCAAAACTCATTGATAGCCTCCTTGAAATGGCCCGGTTGGGAAAGGTGGAAATCCGGCCCGTGAATGTGAATATCTCCGAGATCGCGGAGCAAACGGTTGTAGAGCTTCGTGGCCGCACTTGGGCGGGCACGGTGGACGTTACGGTCCAGCCGGATATTCGCGCGAAGGGCGATCCGGTCCTCCTCTCTCTTGTGATCCAGAATCTCTTGGAGAATGCGTTCAAGTTTTCTGCGGTGAAATCGGGACATGTGGCAGTTTCGGCCACTCACACGGACGGGGAGTTGATTGTTTCCGTTGCCGACAACGGTGTTGGGTTCGACAACGCCTACTCCGAAAAGCTGTTCCAGCCGTTTGAACGCCTGCATCGAGGCGATGAGTTTGCCGGCACCGGCATGGGCCTCGCCAACGCCAAACGCATTGTTGAACGCCACGGAGGCCGCATCTGGGCCGATGGGAGACCGGGTGAAGGCGCCATCTTTTATTTTGCATTGCCAGACGGGAATAGTAACGAATAGAGCGATGAAGTACGGGCTTCTCCTCGCGTCAAAAAGTTTGATCATGCATCGACCGGCCGACTTTCAGAGCAAACTCGGCGAGTTCGTCGAGCGACATTTGCCCTGAAATGGAAACAGCTTCTTCTAACGACTTGGCATCGAGAGATGCACGGAGTCCTTCTCGAAGTTCATTCGACTCTGCCGTGTTCTCAGGGCTGGGAGTGTAGCCGGGCGCCGAAACCGCGCAAGCCCACAGCTTGCAGGCAGCTTCCGCTTGGCCAAAGGAATAGGCAACCTGTGCGAGATTGAGTATGTGCCGTCCCAAAATTTGCGGGTTCCGTAGCTCCTTGGAGAGCTCGACGCTTTGTAGAAGGCGACGAGTCGCAGATTCGAACCTTCCTTCCTGTCGGTCGATATCCGCCATATTGGAAAGAATCACGGCCTGCGTGTAGCGGCCCTCTTCTTTTGACTCGACGAGTTGGAGGGCTTGGCTAAGGTACGACATTGCCCCTTCCAAATGCGATTGGTCACGCTCCAGGTTTCCAAGGTTTTGTAGGATCGCCCCCGTAAGAGCCTCGCTGCCCGAATCGCGTGCGAGTTGAAGTGCCTCCAGGAAACTGGCTTTCGCTCTTTCGTATTGCCCGGACTGGCATAGCAAGAGCCCCAAATTGTTAATGGCGCCGCTGAGATTTTCATTGTCGTTGAGACCGCGCAGGATATCGACACTTTGCGTAAGGAGCTTCTCCGCAGAGTCCAGACGGCCCAACTCGCAGGCAAACGTGCCGGCGGATCTTAAGGCAACCGCACGGGTTATGGGAGAGCCCGCCTCATTCTTTAAAGCCAGTTCCAACCATTCGGTTCCATCGGAAATGGTTCCTGTTCGAAACCAATACCGGTCCAACTCTCCGGCGAGATCGAGAAGTCGGTTTTCGGGATCCGGCTGTTTCTGAAGCCAGATAAGGCAGGCCCGAAGATTCTCGTAATCGGCTTCAACTTCGTTGAGCACCCTCCTTGGATCCGCGCCAATCAGCTGCCCTTTTGTGCGGCCGGCAAACTCGGTTGCCCAAGGGACGATCTTATTGAAGGCAGCTTCTCTGACTTCGCTGGTGACTCTTTCGCTGCAATACTGACGAATCGATTCAAGCATCCGATACCGCAAGGGACCTTTGCTGTCCACCTGTAACAGAGAGTTGTTTACCAGGTTCTCAACGTAGTCGAGCACGTCTAGCGGGTCATCAAACAGGTCATCGGCAACCAACTCCGCAAGGGACAGATTACAGCCGGATGGCAACAGGCTCAGCCGGCATAAAAGGGCTTGCTCCTCCTCGTCCAGCAGGTCATAGCTCCATTGCACGGTTGCACGTAACGTCTGGTGGCGGGCATCGCTGGAATCGGATGTGTTCTTTAGGAGATCGAGTCTTTCCGAGAGCCTCGAGTAAAGCTGCTCTGGCGAAAGGACTCGAAGTCGTGAAGCGGCGAGCTCAATCGCCAGCGGCATCCCTTCGAGGTCTACGCAAAGCGCCGCAAGAACCTTGGCGTTCGATTCAGTGACTTCGAAACCGGGACACTTGGCTTTGGCCCGCTCGACGAGGAGCTGCACGGATTCGCTGGACAAGATGTGTGCAGGGGAGCTTGCCGTCGCCAAAGGTCTCGTTAGGGGTGGCACCGGGTGCGAATGCTCTCCTCGAACGCCCAGCACTCTACGACTTGTTGCCAGCAGGGTCAGATTTGGCAGACTTTTCAGCAGGTCCGTGGCAAGTGTCTTTACTGCCTCCACGATATGTTCGCAATTGTCAAGAATCGCCAGTTGTTTCTTGTCCGTCAAGGAGCGAACAATATTGTCCCGGGGACTCATCGAAGGGTCCGGCGCAATTCGAAGTGCCGAGGCGACGGTTCTTTCCAACCCTGCGGCCGATTCGAGGTCCCCTAACTCCACGAAGCAGATTCCGTCGGGAAACAAATGGGTGCATTCGGTTGCCGCCTGAATGGCGAGACGTGTCTTCCCGCACCCTCCTGGCCCGAGCAGGGTGACCAGCCGCCGCTGCTCAAGAAGCTCTTGAACTGACTGGACTTCATGTTTGCGGCCGATGAAACTTGTCAGTTGAGCCGGCAGATTGACTTGTGGACTCTTGAGACTCGGCGCCACGACATCGTCGTGAAGTTCGTCGATCCCTAGGTCACGCTGGTTTGCCGGCCCCTCGTCCCGAGCTCTCCGAACGATTTTGGGAAGGACCCGCAGCATTTTCTGGCGATAGCTGATGGGCGTCGCCCCGCGCTTCGAAACCGCCTGAATATCTCCAATGCGTAGCTGCAAGCCCTTGGGCAGTTGCGCTTCGCCTAGGTTGAATGCAAGAAGTTTCTTGCCGCGGTTCAGGGCGTAGTTGATCTCGTTTCGGACGTTCCTCGATCGGACGGAGTTTTCCGAGATGAAGACGACGAAGAATGCGCAGTTATCGATGGCCTCGGCGATATTCTCCGGCCATTCGGTGCCCGCTTCAATGCCATCGTCGTACCAGATTCGGATTCCTGATTCGTGCAGCCATTGCATCTCCGGATACACCACCGCCGCGTCCAAATGAGCGTAGCTCACAAAGACATAGGGAGATTCTCCCTGGTAGCCATCAAAAGGTAGGTGCGCGGTATCGAGCATGCAAGAAGAGGACCTGCATGCTAAGGATATCTGTTTGGCAGCGATTCGCGCGACAAGACGAGGCCCCAAACTGACTGGGGCCATGCCGAATCTTTGGGTTTGCGCGCTTTTATGGAGTCAGTGTAATTTCCTGGGTGAGGGTAGACGCCTTGTACGACACCGTAATCGACACGACCGTTCTTGCGGTCACCTTCTTCGTGGTGATGGGGAAAGAGCCCAAAGTGGCTCCCGAAGCAACCGTGACTGTCTTCGGAACGGTCGCCAGAGGACTGTTGGACGAGACCGAGATGACCGCCCCAGACGATCCCGCGGCGACGGGTATTCGGACATTGCCCTGAGAACTGATCCCACCCACAACCGACGATGGGCTGATTGAGAACGCCGAGATGCCGGCGAGAACGTTCAGCGTCACCACCTTTGAGTCGGCGCCCATCGAGACGGTGATTGTGACCGGAGTGTTGGTCGCCGTTTGCTTTGTCATGATGGCGAAAACGCCCGACGACGAACCTGCCCCCAAAGTGATTTTTGGAGGCACCGTCGCGAGCGAGGAACCCGAAGTGATGGTAAGGGGTGCGCCCGCGCTTCCGGCGGGGGTAAGGAGTTTAACGGTGGCAACGCTGCTGTTGCTGCCGATGACGCCTGCGGGAGCCAGGGTCACGCTTAAAATCGGGGGCTGAATCGTCAGCACCGCGGTCTTGGAAATGCCTCCGACAGTAACCGTTATCGTCGCCGACGTAGTGGTCGAAACCGGCTTTGTTGCGATGGCAAACGTGCCGAGAGTTGCGCCTGACTTCACCGTTGCCGAACTTGGGACAACTGCGGCAGCAGTGTTTGACGAGACCGTCATCGGAACTCCCGAACTGCCCGCAGGCAGCGGTATCCGCACGTAAGCGTCTGACGTGACGCCGCCAGTGACGCTCGCAGGCGTTAGGTCGTAACTGGCAATCGGACAGAGAATCGTGGTCTTTATAGTCTTCGTCAGGGCTCCGGATGTAGCGGAAATGTTAGCTGTCGTATTGGCCGTAACCGCTTTCGTCGTAACCGTGAAGTTCGTGCTTGTCGCTCCGGACGCCACTTTCACCGAAGCGGGAACAGTAGCGTTGGCATTGTCCGACTTCAGTGTTATCGTTGTTCCGCTTGATCCCGCGGGCAGCGGAATCTGCACGGTTCCGGTGGAACTGCCTCCGCCCACAAACTCAACTGGGCTGAGTGTGTAGCTGGTAATTGCGGGCAAGACCGTCAAGGTTGCGGTCTTGACCACACCGTTCAACGTCGCCTTGACCGTTGCCGTCGTGCTTGCAGTCACGCCAGTAGTTCCGATTTTGAAAGAAACGCCGCGCCAGTTCGGGGGAATGACCACCGTTCCCGGCACCGTCGCGGCAGTCGAACTTGAAGTCACTGCGATGGAATAGCCGTTAGAACCCGCGATACCGTTGGCTTCAAGGATGCCCTCGGAAGTCACGCCGCCAATAACCGTAGTCGGGGAGATTGTCAGTGTAACGGCAGCGGGAACCACGGTTACGGAAACGTATTGAGTCCCGCCGTTTGCAGTGGCCGAGATGGTCGCCTGTGTGGTTGCGGACAACGATTGATCCGTTGTCAACGCGAACGTGTTGGACGTTTGGTTGGCAAAGATATTCACCGAAGTCGGCACCTTCACGGACGGGCTCGATGAGGTCGTCACAACCGGCACGTAGCCAGTTGGCGGCGCATACTTCAAGGCGACTGTGCAAGTCGCCGTAGAACCCGCAACGATAGTCGGATTTGTGGTCGTCAGGGACGCGACTGATGGCGGAGGAACGATTCTTACGCTATCGATGAACCATCCGTCGCCTGAGTTGGCCCCCGTTTGAAGGTTGAATCCGATCTGGATGCGTTGACCGGCATATGCGGTGATATCAATCGGGCTATAGTTGGTGCCGACATATTGCCAGCCTCCGCTGCTGCCCTGATAGTTTTCGGAAAGTTGAGTCCATCCGCCCCACGAAGTTCCGTTCCAAACAGAAATCTCAACATCTGCGGTAGGAGTGTATTGTCCGAATTGGTTTGAGCCACCCAACTGGTACCAATGCCAATATTCTAGAGAAACTGTTTCCCCGCTTGCAATATTCGGCACGTTAAATGCCGGCGATACCAGGTGGCTAGACGTGTAAGTGGGATAGAACGGCGCCATTGCGCATTGAGTGCCCTCGATCGCTCCATTGGGGCCAGCCACAACGGTGAAGGTGTCTCCCATTACGTACGGCGTGGTGCCGGCCTGCAAAGTGAATGAAAGTCCGCCGCCGACGTAAGGAGAGCCTACCGAAAGCGTGGGGAGGCTATTTGAATTGGGATCGACTCCGGTAAAGGAAGTCGAGGAAGTTGCAGTAAAGGTGTATGTTCCCATAACTGCGCTAGTTGAGAGGAACACTGTGCTTGCTGAGCCGTTGCCCGTGTCCGAGCCCGAATTTGCGAACTGCCCGTAAGGTTGCCCCATTTGCCACAGACCATTATCCGCCCACCAACCTTGTGTATTTGTGGGGGTTGCTCCCTCAAATCCGTATACAGTGTTCAATGACAAATCGGGTTGGGTAGTGAAGATTGCGTTGTCGACGAACCAACCGGCGCCAGTATTTGCACCAGTATTGAGATGAATGGCGACGATCACTCTTTGACCGGCATAGGCGGAAAGATCGACTTGGGTATAGCTCCAGCCGTTGCTGTTAGCCGTGACATCCCCGGACAACTGAGTCCAACCACTCCAGGTGGTCCCGTTCCAGGTTGAGACTTCCACATCTCCAAAAGGAGTGTATTGTCCGAACTGGTTTGAGCCGCCAAGTTGAAACCACTGCCAAAAGCCAAAAACGATGCTTTGGCTGGCGCCTAACGCCGGTAGGGTAACTGCCGGAGAAATAAGTCGGCTATCGGTATAGGTTGGATAACTTGCCGCAAAGGCACAGTTAGTGCCTTGAAGTGCGGTGCCTGGGCCGCTGGTTGGCGTTCCTACCGTCCACAATCCGTTATCTGCGGACCAGCCTTGCCAATCTGCGCTGGTAAAGTTTTCGAAACTGACCATCTGGTTGAAAGCCATGTCGGGGACGTAGTTAACCGCTACGTCGTCGAGGAACCATCCTTCGCCGCTATTGGCGCCCGTATTGAGATGAAACGCAATAATCATCCTTTGGCCGGCGTAGGCGCTAAGGTCTACAGAGCTGAAGCTCCAGCCGTTCGAATTGGAGGTAATGCTCCGGCTTAGCTGAGTCCAGTTTCCCCATCCGGTTCCGTTCCATACTGAGATTTCAACGTCCGCCGAAGGGGTGTATTGCCCGAATTGGTTAGACCCGCCGAGCTGAAACCACTGCCAAAACCCAAGCTCTATTGAAGTGCCTGTAGAAAGCGATGGGAGAGTGATAGGCGGCGTGCAGAGGCGGCTGTCTTCTCCGGTTGGGTAATTTTCTGCGTTGGCGCTGTTGCTGCCATCGTAGGCTCCTCCTATGCTTACAGAGATAGTAAAAGTGTCTCCCACGGCGTACGGAACGGTTCCTGCTGCTACCGTAAATGAGACTCCTCCTGCCGAGTAGGGAGTACCAACCGTGAGGTCCGGGAGGGAATTGTTGTTTGGATCCACACCCGTAAAAGTGGTGGCCGATATAGCAGTAAAGGTGTATGTTCCGGCGATCGCCTGTGAAGTGACCGGAATCGCGCTGCAGGTGCCATTTCCGGTATCGGAAGCCGCGTTTGAGAATGTTCCTGTTGGTGAGCCAACTTGCCAAATCCCGTTATCCGCGCCCCATCCTTGCCAGCCAGAAATTGCTGAAGTTCTCAAAGCCAATGGTCTGCCCAAAGGGCAGGTCACTGACGTTTGAAACTTTAACGTCGTCGATGAACCAACCCGCGCCTGAATTTGCGCCACCATAGATTTGGAATCCCAGAATAATCGAATCGCCGGAATAAGGGGAAAGGTCTACCGTGCAAAGGCTCCATCCATTGCTGTTGTAGATAATTGACCTCGAAAGGGGTTGTGGGGTGCTCCACGTCGAGCCACTCAAAACCGAGATCATTACGGCTCCGTAAGGCTGGTATGCCCGAATTGGTTCGGCCCACCAAATTGGAACCACTGCCAAAATCTAAGCTGTGGGCTCGAGCCCGTTGAAGGTGCCGGCAACGTGATAGGCGGCATCTGCAGGATGCTGGAGTCGCTCGTTTGATAATTTGCTGCGTAAGCACACTCAGAACCATCGAAAGCTGCTCCTGGCCCAACGCCGGCAGCTGGAGTTCCAACGGTCCACATTCCGTTTGATGCCGTCCAACCATTCCAGTTCGTGGGCGTATAGCCTTCAAAACCGGTTTGATAGGGAAAATTTTGAGCCTGGACAGAAGAACTGACTAGGAACAAAAGAAAAGAAAATAGCAGACCTAAGGCGAAGCGGTACATCAAACGAGACTGTTGCAACTTTGAAACCTCGGGCTCAGTATACACATCAGTTTCCCGTGTTCGGAACGTCAAGATTGCGCTATTTTCGTGACTTTCGGTAAATGGCCGGAAAGTGTTCCGCAATTTTGCCGGGAACCGGCAGCGCCGAAAGTAACGAGGCGATCGGGTATTCGAAAGAGCGCGGACCGCAGCCCCTTTGGCAGGGCAGCCCGAATGCTTCGTGCGGCTCCAGACACCAAAAAGTTGAAGATATTCGCCAAAATCTGACATAGCGAGAACAGGGCCCTGATTCTGCTTCCCTCTTCTGCTTTGTGAATGGACACCTTTGCTTCAAATGAAAGCCTGTCGGAATACTCCGAGCCAGGGGAGGTATCGCGAATCCCGCTGCTCGTGGGGATCACCGGGCACATGGACCTGCTGGAGCCGGAAGCCGTAAGGCCGGCGGTCATGGAAGTTCTGGAGAGGCTGAGCAAGACCTATCCGTCGACTCCGATTTACGTGATGACCGCCCTTGCGGAAGGAGCAGACCGCTTGGCGGCGCAAGCTGCGCTGGAACTCGGGTTGCGGCTCCTTTGCCCGCTGCCAATGAAAAAGGAACTCTATATGGCCGATTTCGGCCGTGGGAAGGATGGGCATTTTTCTGAATCCCAAAAGGAGTTTTTGGACCTGCTCGCAAAATCGTTCTATTCGTTCGAGGTCCCCTTGCCAAAGGGCGTTACCGAGGCCCAGGTTGCGGTGCAGGGCAGCGGTGAAAGGAACAGGCAATACGCTGCATTGGGCGCGTTCATCGTGCGCCACTGCCAAGTGCTCATCGCGGTGTGGGATGGACAGAAGACAGGCAAAGTGGGGGGCACAAGCGACGTCGTCGGTTTTCAACTTCATGGAATTCCGGATCACCTCGGAGGCGAAATAGCCGAACTTAGCGCGATGGAGTCGGGCCCGGTAATCCACATCCAAGCGGCTCGCGTGGGACAGCCTGCCCAAAAGATCTCGACAACGTGGCGCTACCATCGTGCAGATTACAAAGCCGCGGAGACGTTCTTCAGACTTACCGCGGACCACTTGGAAGAATATAACAGGGCTGTTGTCGAGAACTTCGAGAATATAAAGCCAGGGCTGGCGCGGGTGAAGGAAGAACTTATTGGGAATGCCGAGGAGGAACTAAGCCAAGACGAGACGAACCTGCTTCATCGATTTGCCGTGGCCGACGCCCTTGCGCTTCACTACCATGATCTGGAAAGCAGGGAAGTCTCGTGGTTCATGTACTTGGGCCTGATCGCCGGCGGGCTTTTTGCCTTTGCCGCCCACGTGTTGCACAGCATGTTCGTGCTGATTGCGTACGTCGTTTCTCTGGCCATTATTTATAGCCGGCACAAAGCGGTTATCAAGCAGGACACGAAAAACAAGTATCTCGATTTCCGTGCCCTGGCCGAGGGATTGCGCGTTCAATTCTACTGGCGAGTTACCGGAATCAAGGACTCTGTCGCAGACTTTTATCTGCGGAAACAAAGAAGCGAAATCGACTGGATACGGCATTCACTTCGCGCGGTGGCCCTCTTGTCGGAGGACCGGGAACGAAAGCCGAGATACGGCATTGCGCTTGATCGTTGGTTGGTTGGCCAACGAACTTTCTTCGAGCAGTCCTCCGGAGCCCGAGTGATCGAGGCCAAAAAACTGCATTCCGTACGTTCTGCTCTCATCAAAGTAGCGGTGTCTCTATCGTGCCTGCTTGTGTTGGCTTATGGCGTTGCCATCTTCGTGACCGAAAAGACATCTGTTTCGGGCTGGTTTTCTAAGATCTTCTTTGACTCATCGGGAGACGTGGGAGCAAATGCGAACTTGTGGTTCGAAGCCGTTATTACGGTCATCGCGCTCTGCTTTATCTATTTGGCCAGCCGGGAGTGGCAGTCCAAAGTAAACGCGGACAGCGAAATTTCGAAGCAGTACGCTTCAATGCGGGACATGTATGTTTTGGCTAGCGAACGGCTTGGCAAAGCCCTGGATGAGCAGAGCCTGGCAAAGGCGAGAAAGCTCGTCCTGGAAATTGGAAGGGAAGCTCTCAACGAAAATGGCGACTGGGTTCTGCTTCACCGCGAGCGCCAGATCGAACCGCCAATCACCTAGCAGTCCCAAATGCAGTTACAGGCTGGCCCCTAGAGAAGGGTTCGATGGAGCGGAATGCATGCATCCGCTCAATCAGATTGATTCGGGCGTAATACAGTTTGGAAGAACTTATTGGGCCCTTGACGTCCTCAGAACGAATCATGCCAACAGACGCAAACCAGGAAGATCCAGCGCCCGCTGCGCAGACCGTGTTCGAGGAGCAAGACGCTGGCGATCTAGCGAAAGCGCACGCCCCGCTTGGCGCTAAACCGGACCGGCCCTGGTATGAGACGATCGGCCCAGGACTCATCACCGGCGCGGCGGACGACGATCCCTCCGGCATCGGTACCTACTCCGTCACTGGAGCGCAGTACGGCTATCTGCTACTCTGGCTGGTGCCTTTCTGCGTGCCGTTGATGATCGCGGTGCAGGAAATGTGCGGCCGGATCGGCGTCGTCACCGGCAAGGGACTTGCTTCCGCGATCAAGGATCACTATCCCAAGTGGATTCTCTACAGTTCTCTTGCGCTGTTGATTGGCGCGAACGTGTTCAACATCTACGCTGACTTGAACGTAATGGCCGCTTCCGCGCAGATGCTTTTCCACGGACGCTTTGCTTGGTGGCTTGCCCTTATCACCGCGATGATCATCTTGATGCAGGTGTTCATCCCCTACCGCCATTACGTGCAATGGTTGAAATGGCTCTGCATTGCTCTCTTCGCCTACGTCGTGGTTGCTTTCTTGCCGAACGCGCACATCGACTGGCGCGCGGTAGCGGTCAATATATTCAAGCCGTCTTGGAGCACAAAACCCGCTTTCGTGATGACCGTGGTCGGGTTTCTGGGAACCACGATTTCGCCCTATTTATTCTTTTGGCAAGCCTCTCAGGAAGTTGAGGAGGAGATCGAATCGGGCGCCGCGGACGGCGAAGGAAAGCGTGTGAAGGCGGCGACCAACAAGGAAATGCGCGCGCTTCGCACGGACACGGTTGTCGGCATGGTCGCTTCTCAGGCGGTGGCTTTCTTTGTGGTTGTTTGTACCGCGGCGAACTTGAACTCCAAGGGCATTACCGACATCAACACCGCCCAGGATGCCGCGCGAGCTCTTCTGCCTCTGGGCCCTTCCGCTTACTGGCTGTTTACTTTGGGGATTTTGGGGACGGGCTTGCTCGCGATCCCAACTCTTGCAGGTTCCATCGGATATGCGGTGGCTGAAAGCCACGGCTGGAGGTACGGCCTGTACCGACGGCTTTCCCGCGCGCGGGCCTTTTATGGAATGATTGGCATTGCGATTTTGCTCGGCTTCGGGATGAACTTCCTGAAGTCGATCAGCCCGGTGAAAGCCTTGCTTTATTCGGCAGTTTTGAACGGGGTTTTCGCGCCCCCTCTGATTGTGATCCTGTTGCTGGTATGTAACAATTCTAAAATCTTTGGCAAGCGGGTGAACGGCATCTGGTCGAATATTTTGGGCTGCCTGACGGTTGCGTTCATGGGAGTCGCGGCCGTGATCATGATCTGGTCGCTGGTAACGGGGAAAGGATCCTAAGGACAAAGCCGTTCCCTTAGGGCGAGATCAGCCCGTCTGAAGGCCCGAAGGGTCTCAATGTTAAAGCGAGGGCCTTCAGGCCTGGAATGAGTGCCCTATCTTCTTCCCGGTCCTGTAAGGACCCAATATTGTTTAAACCTTAGGTGGGCAATTAGGGTCCTGATGGCGGTTGGTTCTCTAGAGAATAGCGACCTCTTCTTCCTGATAGGGTGTCGAACTCCCGCGGCCAATTCGCCTCTTCAAATTAGAATCCTTACCGGGCATGCGCTCTAAGAAATGGCTTAGGAAGTCCTAAGCTGTCCTTAAGCAACCCATCGCAAACTGCGAGCGGTATAGGAGACAAAGAGGGATTATGAGGCTTGTAACCATTTTTGCGGCGCTGGTGATTGCCGCGCTCAGCCACGGACAACTAAGTGGGCAGGGGACTCTTTTGGACAGCGCCGGTGCGCCGGTGGTCGGAGCGGACGTGATCACAAGCCGTCGCTATCCGCCGGACTACAAGCAGATCATCTACCGGACAAAAACGGACTCGCAGGGCCATTTCAAGCTGGAAAGCATCAGCGCAAAGAAACTGCCGGACTATGCTCTGCTTTTCGTGAAGACAAGGAGCGGCATGGTAAGCCTGGCGAATGAGAGCGACAGCCAAGGAGTTTGGAACCTCGCTCCGCCGGTGAACTACCGATTCACAGTGAAGGACAAATACGGAAAGCCGCTTGCAAAAGCGATGATGAAGCCCCACTACTTTTGGGTTCCGGCGAAACCCTCGGGGTCGATTCAGGCCGACTATCCTGCGGAGTCCTCTCGTTGGGACTATGCTACGACCGGCGTGGACGGCACCGCAACATTCCAGGGTCTAGGCATGGAGGTTACGCAGTTCGGCTCGGGAGAGGAAAGCGGCGAGGTGGAAGTCAGCTGTCCGGGCATGGCGGACGAGCGCGTTTCGGTGAACAAAGATAAGCCGAGCGTAACCGTGACGTTGAATCCGGGCGCAATTTTGGGCGGACGGCTTTTGGATGCGCATGGGCGCGGCGTAGGTGGTGTGGACATAAGGGTGAAGTCCGATGCTGCCTCGGACGTAACCATCACTACCGACAATACCGGCGCCTATAGCGCGAAGGGTCTGAAGCCGGGCGTTTACGATTTGGAACCCTTGCTTGGACCACTCTCACGAAAATTGGGCTGCAAAGCCGATCGACCGAGTTTTGGTTGCGGGTGGTCAGGAACTGGACGGGCTGGATTTCCATATGGACCCGGGCGTGCTCATCAAAGGTCGCACGACGGTCCTGGAAACCGGCAAGCCGTTTCCGGGCGCCTTCGTTTCTCTTTCAAGGCGGGAGGGGTTTATCGACGCAGGTTCGGTGACCACTGGCGTCACCGGCGACTTCGAGTTTCGGACCTTCCCCGGCGAGCACTATATCAGCGTCCGATTCGCGCCGGGAGGAAGCGTTGACGACTGCAATTGCGACGAAGTGATCGCGCCCGGCAACTCACCGTTTGTGGAGCTGCGGATACCGAAGGACATGCTGAAGGCGCCATTGAAAGAGATGGCCGGTACCGTGGTGGACGCCGCGGGGAATCCGGTTGCGGGCGCTGAGGTAGGGCTCCTCAACATGAAGTCCTTTGGCCTTCACAAAGCGGTTTCCGATTCAAGCGGGCACTTTGTATGCGAGGGGCCCGTTTCCCCAGGAGCGAGTTTCTTTGCCGTGAAGGGCGACGATGCCACCGCATCGCCGGTGGAGTTCACCGGCGAGCAAACCTCCATTTCTTTGAAGCTAGTAGAGCACGGCGCATGCGCGTTAAGCGGCCGCATTCTCAAAGAGGACGGCTCGCCCATGGCAGGGTTGAAGGTTACTGAGGACCTGTGGCAGGGCAATGCGGGCATTTCGATTAAGGACACGCTCACCAATGCGGACGGAAGGTTTACATTTAACGCCCAAGCGCCAGGGATCTACAGCCTGGGCGCGAATCCTCAGGGCTACGTGCCGCTTTCGCTCGGCGCAACCACGATTGCAGCGTCCGAGGCGCACCAGGTCGGAGATCTGACGATTCAAGCCGCGAACTCTTCGGTGAGCGGGCAGGTGCTGAACGATAAGGGCAAACCGCTGGGCGGCGTGCTGGTTCGCTACAACCAGTGGATAGCCACCAACACGGATGCCGGCGGACAGTTTAGGTTGGGTGGCCTGCCGAAAGGCAAGGTTCATTTGGATTGCAGCGGGCCTGGCATGTCAATGGGTTTTGACGTACAGTCGGATTCTGAACCGGTGTCCATAACGATGCATCCTCTTCCCCCTCCGGAACCGGCAGGAACGGTTTCAAAGCCGTTTGCACAGTTCGTGGGTCTTGCCGCCCCTGAGCTGAAGATCGCCAAATGGCTCAACTCAATTCCCTATAGCCTTGCGAAACTGCGCGGAAAAGTCGTGGTGCTGGATTTTTGGGCAACCAGTTGCGGCCCGTGTGTTGCCGCCATGCCTGATGTCCAGAAGCTGTCTTTGGCAAAGCCTTCGGACGTGGTGGTGATCGGAATCGACGCGTGGGGCGAACCAACGGACAAGGTTCTGCGGGTGATGAAGGAGCATGGCGTGACCTACCCCATGGGACTGGACAGCGTTTCCAACGGCCTGAGCGTGACAGTGAACGCGTACCCGGTACAGGGCATTCCGACGGTAGTCGTCATCGGCCGCGACGGCAAAGTCGCGGGCATCACGCACGACATTTTCGAGGCGAGGGCCTTGGCGCTGAGCTTGGCGAAGTAGTTCTAGCTACGGAATCCGAGAAACCTCGATAAACCGGAAGCGAACTTGGCCGTTGGTTTGAATCAGCTTGTAGTGAGCAACGGCCCCCTGGGGAGGAAAAGCGATAAAGCGGTCCGTGCTAAAGTCGTTCAGCCCCCACGCACAGATCGCCGCGCCTTGAAAGTTAGGGGCTAGGGCTTTCTGAGTATCGAAAAGCGATTCGTCGGAGATTACGACCTCAGGATCCGAATCTGCCGATCCGGTGTTGTGTTCAGTTCGATAAGAGATGAGGTCCTCCATCGAAAGGACGTCCTTAAAGCCCGTTCCTGGAATCCAGATATTGACTCGAGAAACGTAAGACGGTTTACGAACTGGGACGGAAAAAGGGAGAGGGGTAACTTGTCCAGCCTCACTTTCGGTGGTGGTTCGGTAGTTGCTGTATTTGCTATGCGTTTTGCCGTCCGCGCCAGTCCAAGACTCCGTGAGTGTCGGGCCGTAGACATCTCGACGGATGCCGAACTTCACTTGCCTCGGTACCGTGGAGGAGAATATCGAGCAGTCGCCGCCATCGAGTACGAAATAAGCTTCGTTGCGCTTTCGCACGGGAGCGATCATCGAGCGCATCAAAACCTCGACCGGCGAGTTCTCTGCTGGATCGTCGATCTTGTCCATCCCAAAAACGGGTTTGTCGTTGTTTCCAACAAGGAACAAATCCACAACAAAATCCTGCGGCGTTGCGGTTGTAGTAGCAAGACCAACACTGCAAAGAGCGAGGAGCGATAGCATGAATTTATTATAAAACGAAATCTGAAACGGCGAGCCTGAAAATTTTCTAAGCCTCTGCCGGTGGTAACGCGCGGCGACCAAAGAAGTATCAACCGTCAGCTGCCCGAATGATCCTAGCCCGCGCTACCGCAGTCGCGACATCTCGAATTGGCCCCCCGCAGGCGGTGCAACAAAACCAACGCAAGAGGCATTGCGATGCTGGAAACGTACCACCAGCCGCCAATATCTTTTCGAACTCGTTCGGAGGACTCTCTGTTTTCCCCGAAGGTTAAAAATCTGCCTGATTCGCCCTGACGAAGGCGATTAGTGCCTGGGCAAGGCTCACGCCTGCACCGTAATACTTCTCATCCAGATCTTCCCAGACGTCTTCGAGGTCTTCCATAACATCGGCTCGGACCGAGGGATCCAAGGGAACCGAACCGCCAGGAAATTTCTTGGTCGCCTGCTCCAGCATTTTTGCAATGTCCGCCCTCCCAACGGTCTTCAGGGCTGTAACGGTTTGAGTGGGATGGTCGCTGGAGGAATTGATGAAGAACTGGTCAAATCCGCCGTTATTGATTTCACGCTCGAAGGTCTCGACCAAATAGAAAGTCTGCTGGCCAGAGGTCAAACGGTTCCAGTCCTGGTATCGCCTCTCCAGTTCGTACAGAAACTCGCTGATGGCGATAACAGCTTCAGGGTTCCCGAGTGCAAGGACTTCCTCTAAATTGGCGATGTGGCCAGGAGTAACCTCCCGGAGTATCGAGGGCGGAGCCCCGGGCGCCCTCTTGCGCCAAACAGTTTTCGAAACCAGCCCATGGTTTTTGACTATACCGGTCTGCTTGCGCCACGCCGCTAGAGGTTCCCTGATCTGTGGTTAGGTGGTTTTCGACTTCCGATATCGCCGAATCAAAGCACTCGTCGAGCTGTCGTGCCTCAAATCCCCACTCGCATCCGGAGCAAGCTCTGGAATGATTTTCACAGCAAGCGCCTTGCCTAGCTCTACTCCCCATTGGTCGAAGGAATCGATGTTCCAGATGGCGCCTTGGGTGAAGACGCTGTGTTCGTACAACGCCACCAGCTTTCCTAACGCCGCAGGCGTTAGCTTCTCCAATATAAACATGCTGGAGGGGCGGTTTCCTTCGAACGTCTTATGGGGCGCCAGCCAATCCGGCGCGCCTTCAGCCTTAACCTCTTCCAAAGTCTTCCCGAATGCCAAGGCCTCCGCCTGGGCGAATACGTTGGCGATTAGCAAATCATGATGCCGGCCCAAGGGGTTAAGCGGCTCCAAAAACGCGATGAAGTCGCAGGGGATGAGTTTAGTCCCTTGGTGGATCATTTGGTAGAAGGAGTGCTGGCCATTGGTGCCGGGTTCGCCCCAGTAGATGGGGCCGGTTTGGTGGGTTACGGTTGTGCCGTCCAAACAAACATGCTTGCCGTTGCTCTCCATGGTGAGCTGCTGGAGATAGGCGGGGAAGCGCTTGAGATACTGCTCATACGGCAGCACCGGACAAGTTTGCGCGCCGAAGAAGTCGTTGTACCAAATGCCGAGCAGGCCCAATAACACCGGCAGGTTCTGCTCGAACGGGGCGGTGCGGAAATGCTCGTCCATTTCGTGGAACCCGGCGAGCATTTCCTGGAAATTCTCGGGGCCGATGGCGATCATGGTGGAGAGGCCGATGGCCGAATCCATGGAGTAGCGACCGCCGACCCAATCCCAGAACCCAAACATATTGGCAGTGTCGATGCCGAACTTGGAGACCTCGGCGGCATTGGTGGAAACGGCGACGAAATGCTTGGCAACCGCCTTATCATCCTTCAAGGAAGCTAGCGCCCAGTCCCGCGCGGTGTGCGCGTTGGTCATGGTTTCCAGAGTGGTGAAGGTTTTGGAGGAGATGATAAAAAGCGTCTCTTCGGCCAAAAGATCCCGGGTTGCCTCGGCGAAATCGGTGCCGTCCACGTTGGAGACAAAGCGGCAGGTGAGGTTCCTTTGACTGTAATGTTTGAGAGCTTCGTAGGCCATGACGGGGCCGAGGTCGGACCCGCCGATGCCGATGTTGATGATGTTGCGGATAGGCCTTCCAGTGTGGCCCTTCCACTCGCCGTTCCGAATTCGGTTGGAAAAAGCGGCCATTTTGTCCAACACGGCGTGGACTTCGGGGACAACGTCCTCGCCGTCCACCTTAATCGACTCGCCCCGAGGCGCGCGGAGGGCAACGTGAAGGACTGCGCGGTTCTCGGTGACGTTGATTTTGTCGCCCCGGAACATGGCGTCTATTCTTTCTTTAAGCCCTGCGTCTTTGGCGAGTTGGATTAGCAGCTTTAGGGTTTCGTCGGTGACGCGGTGCTTGGAATAGTCGAAATAAATGCCGACCGCCTCGGCGGTTAGGCGGGTTCCGCGCTCGGCGTCGTCTGCGAAAAGCTTTCTTAGGTGGGTTTGTTTTATTTGTTCGTAGTGGTCGGAGAGCGCTTTCCAGGACGAGTCCGCGTTGTTTGTTGCCATAGCTATCATTGTGATTTCCCCACGGTTCACTACGCCGGGTTTGTCGTTAAATTTGTGGAGCTGTGGCGGCGCCCCTGAGATGAAGAGGGTGGCGCTTCGTCGCCAGGTCTCTTCGCTCCTCGCTATGACCAGGGTCGAGAAGATGTCGGCGCGCTTTGGGTTATGGATTGCGCAAAGGAACTAAGCGCTGATATCCACCGACCCGCCCACGCCGGACTCGGCGGCGGCTTGGGTCTGCTGCTGCTTGGCGTGCGCTTCCAGCGAGGACTCGACAGCCGAAAGCTTGGTTTCCAAACGGCTAACGATGGCCTTTTTGGTTGCGGGCGGGGTTGTGGGGCAGGTTGACCAGTCTTGGATCTGGCTCTTAAGTGACCGGACCTGGACGTCGTTCTTGATAGTTTGGCTTGAGGAGCTTGAGCTTGAGCTCGAACTGGTGCTCCCGGTAGCAGGGGCGGACGCAGCAATAGTTGCAGCAGTCACCGACGAAAAAACGCTGGAAATACTCACAAAGCCCCAATTACTCCTCGGCATTCTAACCAGGAAACCAGCCCGGCAAATCTGCCAGACTGGTTGAACCCTCCTTGGTTTTCGGAGGCCGGAGAAGGTAGTAGTCCAGCCCTCCGCCCGTAACCAAAGTGTTGTCGATGAACGAGCCATCATCGAACACCAAGGCCACCTCCCGAGTTGTTGGGCATTGTGGTTCTAGGTCGGAAATCCGGGGCGAATTAGATTTCCCAGTCTTTTATCACATTGGCGTTAAATTACGCGCAGTCCGAGCGAATGCTGGAAAGGGTTCAAGGAGGCGGAGCCTTCCCGATCCGGTCCGCACCGACCCAAAGCAGCAGGGCAGGCGGGTCCTTTGGGCCTATCGGCTGTTCCGGTTCCAACCTGTTAAGGTCGATGCTGCTATATCCAGCCGACTCGCCTTCAACAAGCCGAAACTGTTCCTCACGGATCGTAACCAAGACGGGGCCCCTCAAGCAGTAAATGATGGAGTCCCGGTAAATCCTGTGGTTCAAGGTTCCAACGCGCGGTCCATAGAGTTCAATAAGTGTCAGTCCTGGACCTTTCACCATGACATAGCTAGGCAGAGTCACGAAGCTGGAAACAAGTCCAACGCGGCCGAGCCTCATCCTCTCCGCAGGTTCCTGTATCCGCTCATGATTGTCGGGCGGTATCTGGCGTCTTTGGTCTGTCTCCCCGAACCAGATCGTGTCCCCCGCCCGATGGATGACGTGCGACCGTTCGGAATCCTTGATTTTCAAGGTTCGGAAGGCGAGGGAATCGAAGTTGGTGTTCAGGCCATTCGCGATCTTCATGAGGGTGCCCCTGCGCAGACGGGCGCCTTTTCCGCGGAATACACGGTCGTCAGCGAGACGTCGGAACGCCGGGCCAGTTCCCCCTGAGTGAGGCGCTGGAGCAGCCGCAAACTGCGTGCATTACCGGCAAAAAGTTCGTAATCAATGGGCTCGGTGGTCTCGGGAGCGGCGCTCATTAGGCTAATTTACAGCCTTATTTGATAATTTACGGGCCCGAATTATCAAGTTTGAACAAAAAGTTTTAGGCACTGGTTAGACGTTCCCAATATTCTCCCTTATCATGAATCAATCCTGAATCGGAGGCTCTCATTCATGAATTATCCAAAATGCTCTGGGCGGGCAAGGCTCGGTTTTACACTCATCGAGCTGCTCGTTGTCATTGCGATCATCGCGATTCTTGCGGCGATCTTGTTCCCTGTATTCGCCCAAGCCAAGGAAGCGGCGAAGAAGATCTCCTGTGTGTCCAACACAAAGCAGCTCGGACTCGGGATCATCATGTATGTCAACGACTACGACGACACGCTGCCAATGGCGCAGACCGTTCCGGACGGTGGCAGTCAGATTCCCGGGACTTACACCCAAACGTGGTTCGGAACGGAAACCATCGTTTTTTCGCCGAGTTTCAAAATCTCATGGAACCTTGCCACGGGCACGATCCAGCCGTATCTGAAGAACTATCAGATCGAGGACTGCCCGGACGCAGACGCGGTTGTTCCGGTAACCGCTACTTCGTTCCCAATTGCTTACGGCGTGAATCAGGCGTTGTTTGAAAACTTCGGCGCAAGCGCGAATATGTCGGTTATCGAAAATCCAGCTGAGACGATCGCGTTGTCCGATGGCGCTCAACTCTCACCTTTCGACAGCACCGTGGGCAGAACCGTCGATATCTACGCGGACTACGGCGATTTTCCCTTTGGCGCGGCTCAAGCACGGCATGGCGGTCGAGTTGCCGCGGCGGGTTGGACGGACGGACACTCAAAGGCTTCGCCCTTGGTCTATCAGACCTTTAACTACGTGTACGCGCTGACAGCCACCCAGTTCCAAAATTACAACCTTGGCATTTTCCCGCACGGCGGTCTTAAGACGACGAGCTACCCGACGGACCCGTGCGCGATCGGAAGCATTAGCGACTGGTACTACTATTTCCCATCGAAGGACGGCACAACAAACGGCAGTCCCTATTACACGGGCTGCACTGGATTCAACCCGTAATGACGCGAGGGGCGGGGCTGCCGCATTCAAGGCGGCTCCCAACCACAAAACAACCGAGATGACTGAAAAAGGATTGCTGGTCAACGTTCTAAAACTCGCGCAGGCTGCGACGATCGTCGCAGTCATTACCGGCTTGCAAGGATGCAAGCCCTCGGTTTCGGCCGCTGCTCAAGGAGCATCGACAATTGCGCAAGGGGCGCCGGTCCCCGCTTCGCAAGCAGCCTTTCTTGACCAACTCCAGACAGTGCCGCCGGACCAAGTCTGGGACTTCTTATCAAAGCACCCCAAAGAACGTGCTGAAATAATGGTTCCCAGCGCCGATCCGAGATCGAAAATGCGCTTCGATCAAATCATGGCTTCGAAGAAGGGACACCCATAGGTGTTCAAAAATCCAAATTAACGTAGGGGAAAAATGAACAAACTCGCCGTTGCTCTCTCGCTAGCTTCGATTTCAGTGGCGTCCTTCGCCACCCAGCCGTCGCCCGGAAAACAGGGCGGCGCCAACACGGCAGCCGCAGCCACCACGCAGGCCGATGCGGATTGGCAGGCAATTAACGCCTTCCAGGATCGGGACAAGATAAATGGTGCTGAAGCGAAGCTGACTACGTCAGCGGATCGCTCTCTTGTGGAGTGGAACTGGGAGGAGGTTCACTACCTAGCCTATGAAAAGGACGGCTTGGCATTTTGGGACAAGTACCCGAGCGATCCGCGCAGATATCAGTGGCTGGTTTGGGCGACGCGAAATATGCACGACCTGCACTACTTCAAAGATCCTGAGCTGGGCTCCAAGGCACTGCTGGCTTTCTATGTAGAGCACACGCCCCTCAACGCAGAAATCGATGAAGCTTCAAAGGCCACCTGGGACTCACGTTATCCTGCGCTGAAACAAGCTCTCCTCGATTCTCCCCAGGCGACTGAGCAGCAAAAGTTTATGATCACGGCGTATGACATCTCGGCTCGATTGCAAGCCGCGGCGTGGGCGGTAAGAGCGGGCGAGAAGCCGGACACGTCGGACATCGAGAACGACATCATCCGCCTTGGGGACAAGTACCCTACCGCAAGAAAAACTTTCCCGGAAATCGCAGGCTACTTTAATGGCTACTACCCGGTGAATCTTGCCCGAGGACTGATCCTGTCCAAGCCGCTGCCGAATCAGTTCCTGTTCGACCGGGCTGAAGTCCCCGGCTTTCTTAAGAAACTGAGCAAGAGCCCGGATTCGGAAGTCGTTGCCTTTTCCGCGGCCGAAGAAAAAATTGACGGTCTTCGGGTCAAACCTTTGGACCTTCGGTTTACCGCGATGGATGGCCAGGAAATCGATCTTAGCAAGCTGCGTGGGAAGGTCGTCGTCATTGAGTTTTCAGCGGTTACCTGGTGCAGCGCATGTCAGGAAATGCGGCCCGTTATGAAGAACCTGTACGCGAAGTATCACGATCAGGGCTTGGAGGTTCTCACCATCCTCTTGGACAAGAAAAAGGACAAGGACAAAGTTGCGGGAGTTTTGAAAGCGGAGGGCGACCTTTGGCCGCAGTGGCTGACGGGCAGCAATACCGGCAACGATTTTACCAAGCGGTTTGGCGTGAACGGCGTGCCTTACACTCTATTTCTTGGCAAGGACGGGCTGTTGGCCTACGATGTTTCCGGTTGGGGGCCTAATACCGAAGCCATGACGGACACACTCGTCAGACAACTGCTGCAACCTGCCCAGAAGTGAACGGTGCAGCAGTGATCGCGCATTGCCATTGACAGCGGAAGTCTAGGACTTTACTGGAGCCGTTTTCGCAGGCGGCGGCTTCGGAGGCAGATAACGGGAAGCCGGCGACGGCGGTTCCTGCACCGGGGTCATCGCAAAAGCCACTGGCTGCAGGCCGCTCTTCGTCAGAACAGCATTGAAGTCCGCCAGACCCTTGCCGCTTAAGGCCCGCCACTGGTCGCAGACAGCATGGAGTTGAGCCCAGGCGTAGCCGTACTCGCAGCGCATCTCGTCAGTCGGGTTAATGTCGCCTTCATCCCATGCGCTCATTTGGTAGAGCATAAACGGAACCAGATTCGCGAACGAAGTAGGAGGAGGCGGCCCAAAAATGGGCCGGCCACGGTAAATCTCGCCTCCGATTTTGGCGAGCTTGTCGTCGAAATCCTTCGCCGCCTTTGCCACCGCGTCGGCTGGTTTGGCGGCCAAAACCGCAGCAACTTTAGCGCGCAAGTCTGCGACCTGCTGAACGCCGTCATAGGCGGTTCGTGCGCCATCGTAACAGCCTATCAAGAGCTCTTCTTCAGAGCGCACCGCCGACAGCGAAGCAGGAGAGGTGGGATCGTTGACGATCCGCAACGGCTGGGTGTAAGTTTTGCCGTCGACGATTAGCCGTACCGTATATTCGCCCGGCAGAGCCAAAGGCCCTTGGGTCTCGTTTGGCGTTTCTCCGGGGTTCGCCTGCATTGTGTCTTGGGGGTCATGAACGTAGGCGGGCGGATCATCATAACGCACGTCCCAGTTGATGCGGTTCAGGCCGAGATCAGTTGGCAAGGGCTCTCGCTTGGCGCGCCAGAAATCAGGAATTGCGGTGGGAGGGTCGTCATACGGCTTGATTGGAGCGCTAGAATAGTGCCGAACGACCCTTCCGGTTGAATCCACAATTTCAATCGCAATATCGGCGGACGGTTTCTGGGCAAGGGAATAGTAAATGATCGCGCCAACCGGAGGATTCTCGGCATGGGGGACCTCGGGGGGAACGGTGTGTCCAAATTCACGTTGTTTCGCAGCCGGTAGCCGTCCGCCGGCTTGTAGAGATGCGCCGCCTCAGCCTCGGTGGCGTCCGTGGCCTGGCGCAAGGCCGAGATGTCGTCCAATATCCAAAGCCCCCGCCCAAAAGTGCTCGCCACCAAATCGTTTCCATGAACGCGAAGATCCGTGAACTGTGTGGTCGGCGCGTTCAACAGCAAGGACTGCCAGTGGTCGCCGTCGTCAAACGAAACGTAAACGCCTGGATCCGAGCCCGCAAAAAGCAGCCCATCCCTCATCGTATCCGCCCGAATCACGGAAACCGCGCCGCCGCCGGGGGGTTTGGTGGGAATGCCGTTCGCAATCGGCGTCCAGGTCTTTCCGAAATCCTTCGTGCGGTAAAGTCCGAAAACCGAAACGGGCCCCTGCGAACCAAGTGCCGCGTATGCCTCACCGGGGTTTTTGTGCGAAGCCTCGATACAGGCGATGCCATAGCTCCTTTGCACCTTCGGAATGGACACGTCCGTCCACGTCGCACCGCGGTCTTTGGTGACTTGGATCAGCCCGTTGTTCGTCCCCGCCCAGATAACACCGGAGTCGGCGGTGGATTCGCAAAAAGAGGAAATCGCCAGACCGAACCTGCCGAAAAGGCCGGGAGCCTTTGGATGAGGATTATGCCCCGTCAAGTCTGGGCTAAGCGCTTTCCAGTGTTGTCCGTCGTCAGAAGTGGACATCAGCCGGTTGTAGCCCACCATGAGTTCATGGGGGTTGGAGGGCGAGTACGCCATCGGCGCGTTCTGGTCGCTGACCAAGTCCGAATAGGGGTTCAAATCGGGGCCGATCTCCGTGAACTGGCCGCTTGGGTAACTCACTCTCATGAGGGCCAAACGAAAGCCAAGCGACATGACGATGTTCGGATGCAACGGGTCCGGAACCGTGGAACCGGTTTCGAAACCGGCTTGCGGGCGCCAATCCAGCATGGTGATCTCTCCCAAGATCCCACGGCTGGCTACGGATACATTTCCGCTGTCCTGCTGAGTGCCGTAAACCCAATAGGGAAACCGGTTATCCACGGCAATGTGATAGATCTGGCCGGTTTGCTGGTTGTACCAAAGCCCCCAAGTTTGGCCGCCATCGACGGAAACGGTTGCACCCTGATCCGCGCCCAAAAGCATGCGATTTCCATCGGTGGGATCGATCCACATTTGCTGGGGGTCGTCGCCGCCCGGCGCGCCTTTGAATCCGGTAAAGGTCGCCGCCATCGGTGGACTTGAACACGCATGTGGCAACCGTGTACAGAACATCCGGATTTTTCGAATCCACGTAGACGCCGCAGGAATAATCGCCCTGCCCGTTGGCGATTCTGCTATCGTTCTTCGCCATTTGACGCCAGTTTTCGCCGCCATCATCCGAGCGATACAGTCCATACTGCCCGATGATATAAACCCGCTGCGAGTTGGTGGTGTTGGCCACTGCCAGGCAAGACCGCCCAAAGAGCTTAGCCAGCCCCTTAGGTGCGAGCTTCTTCCAGGTCAGGCCCTCATCCATGGATTTATAAATGTGTGGTTCCGGTTCGCTGGCATTCGCTTGCAGTCCGCCAATGTTCAGTTGGTTCTGGTAGTGCTTGACGCTGACCGCATAGATAACGCTGGGATTGTCATAAGCCCACGCAAGGTGCATGATCCCCGTCTCGTCGTCGATAAAGAGCGTGTTGGTCCAGGTTCTGCCGCCGTCGTCTGTGCGATAAATGCCCCGCTGCTTGGTTTTGATCCGGTCGCTGCCGAGGCTGGCGAGGAGGGCGACGTCCGGGTTGTGGGGATCGACGAGAATGCATGGGATCTGCTTACATTCCTCAAGGCCGGGAAGATGATCCAGGTCTTGCCCGCGTCTTCGGTTTTGTAGACCCCGTTGCCTTCGCCGCCAATCGCCTCGCCGGTGCCGGCGTAAACGACGTTCGGGTTCGAAGGAGCAACCTGTACCCAACCAAAGGTGCAAGCGTCTTTGATAGAATCCGCCACCGGATACCAAGTTTGGCCGTTGCTCGTGGTTTTCCAAATCCCGCCCTTGGGCAAGCCGATGTAGAAGGTGCCCGGCACGCCAACCGCGCCGGTGGTCGCCGAAACCCTTCCGCCGCGCAACGGGCCAATAGGCCGCCATTCAAGCCTTGGAGATGGGAAATGTCTTCAGCGTGGATTGAAGCTGACACCACGGCGAGCACAAAGAGTGTGAATTAAACTTATGAAGCATAGTGAAGCGAGGCCCTAATTCCCTAGATAGGTTCGTCATTATGCCGATGTCAAAGTTCCCGCCGTTGTCGGACGGGCCTTAGGACCCTGGTGTATCTGCCTGCGCGAAGCACTTTGCTAGTTGTAAGTCACGTTTACCGTGGTGATCGGATACAGTTTCTCAAGGTAGGCAATCGAGCCCGAAAGACCATAGACGGCCTCGTTGACTGCGTCCATTCCGTAAATCCAAATGGTCACTCCGCCGGCATAGGAAACATACTGCTTGTACGGCTTCTTGTCACCATGTAAGACCTGGAGAGCTCCGTTGGCGGTGCTCACCAGGTATGTATATTCTCCGGTGTTCGGCCCTGACGCCTCCACGATATACGAAGTCGCCCCCTTTACAAACGGGCAGGTGACCACCGCGCTCACCACCCACGGATCGTTGGTGACGATGGCCGGAAAATCGTCTGTCGAGTCGATGAAGAAAGAGCCTTGCTCAAGCCCGGGCTGTGCTCTTACTACAGCGGTCGCAGTGGCAAGCGGTGTATTGATGTCGTCTACAGCGTACATCGTCACCTTTACCGTGTCGAAGTTTCCGGTCTGCAGTTTTTGCAGATCCGCTACGTAGGCGCACTCACTGAATGCGGTAGGGCCGGCGGGCATAGGGATCGAGGAATGAGGTTCTTCCAGGCTCCCTTCGGTCCCCGAGGTGCTCCACTGGAACCGGAAGTTGCGGGATCGGGTTCGCCTGAACCTGTGCGGTAAGGGTTGCAATATTCTGAATATCGTTCACAGTTGCTGGGTTGGGTGACAATGTGACCTTGGGACGGAGCACGTTCGCCGTCCACAAATCAGCGGTGTGATAAGCGGTGTTGTCGTATTCGGACCGGGAGACATCGACAGTCACGAGACCCCAGTTGAGGAGTTCGATGATGGTCTCTGCCTGTTCCAACCGAATGAGGCTGTCCTCCAAATCAGCGGCAGTCAGAAATCCTGAACTCACCAACTTGCGGGAGATAGCGGCAAACACTTTCGCTTGGATACCGGCGAGGTTTTTCTTGAAGTCATTGATAAAGCCGATTGCGGCAGCCTGAATATCATGCTTGGCGAGGTCGGCGGCGACGTCAGGTAAGGAATCGACCGCGTCTTCTATTGCGGTTTCCGTAGGATTGTCGACGTCAATCTCATGCTCGTCGCCACTGCCCAAGATCATCTCGATAAGAATTGGGGTGACGATGTCCTTGACGAGCACCTTAACTGTCTCCTCCGCTGCTGCGGTGTGCCAGGACTGATCCAGCAAAGCTCGTTCCCGCTGGCTGTTGGGGGAGACCTCAAGCTCTAGACCCTCATAGGTATCGAGCGACCCGGGGCCCACGGCGACCACATCATCGACCGCGACTTCTTGAACGGGGTCTGGCTGAGCATGATGGGAGGGTTCGGCATCGGTATGTAGGAAAAGTGACCCAGAAATCCCTTGCCAATGCTGATAAAGAAAGTACCAATCTCCTCCTCGGGCTCTACCTCGACGTTTGCCGCAACTTGCTGGGGAGGATCGATGGGCGTGATGCTTTTTATGGAAGGCCCAGACCCAACCTTGTAAACAAAAACCTGGCATCGGCGGCGGGAATTGCTGGTCGCGACGATTCCGTCACCGTCCGGATTGGGAGCCACCACCAAAGTGCTTTGGGGATCGGCAGGCGAGACATTGATCAAGCGCCGTCCGAAGCCGGCTTCCGGGAGACGATCACGCGTTGGATGGATGGTTTCGAACTGGCGGTTACCGTAGGAGCGATCCTAGGCGGAACGTAATTGGATTGAACAGCTTTCACCGCATTGACGATGGCTTGGTCGCCGTCCGAAATCGCTGTTGGGTTTGCCAGAGACCCTGGTGGCAACCACAGATGCGACTTGCGCTTCCTTGGGGCGAAGCATCAGTCGG
>CAWHLK010000049.1:0-15574 GCA_963829965.1 uncultured archaeon
AAATTTGTGTCAGTTAGCAGTTCCTACCACTTCCGGAACAAAAATATTCCCACAAAATGATGACACCGGGCCCCGAAATTCCCGCAGGTACACTTTATTGAGATGCCGCGCCGTGAAGTCGACGAGTGGTTTTTTCAAGTGGGGAGTGAGCTGCAGCGTATGAGTGACGAACTGTTTCGCTCAGGCACATCCTCCCTTCGGAAGAGCTTTTGGGTTCCGAACATCGATCTTACTGAAGGTCCCAATTGCTTCGTCCTCAAAGCCGAGATTTCAGGCGTTCGCGTAGAAGATATTCAACTGCTCTACATTCCGGAAAGGCACTGCATCCTCCTTCGGGGATACCGGCGGGAAGAGGACAACTCGGAGTTTGGCAAGACAGGCATTCATCAACTGGAGATCTATTACGGAGATTTCGAGCGCGAAATCGCCCTGCCGGATACCCGCGTAGAATCAGTCGGAATTAAAGCAACTCTGCGAAACGGCTTCCTGGTGGTCACCGTTCCGAAAGCCGAACCGGCCCCAGAAAGTGAGGAAGAATCATAGCAAAAGTGGCCGAGGTTAAGCTACCGATCGAGGAAGAAGAGTTACTGGAATTGGAGGCGGGAGAGCCGAAAGGCGAAGACCTGCCCGACGAAGACAACAAACCCGAGGTCCCGTCCGAACTCAACATCCTCCCCCTCCGGGATTCCGTGATCTACCCGATGCTCATCGCGCCTCGAGCGTGGCGAGAGAGGCCAGCGTTCAGTTGATCGACGAGAGCATCGTCGGCAACAACCGAGTCATCGGTGTTATTGCCCAACGGCGCGCCACGGTGGAGACTCCTGGTTTCGAAGACGTTTTTGAGTACGGCTGCGCGGTAATTATTCGCACGCTGGTCAAGATGCCGGACGCAGTCCGGCTGATCGTCCAGGGAGTTTCCAGATTCAGAATCGTGGAGCGGCTTCAGGAAGAGCCCTATCTCCGGGCGAGGATCGAGGTGATCGAGGAGATGCCGCCCCCTCCTGAAAAGGCGGAAGAAATCGAGGCGCTTCGCCGTTCCATTGCGGCTTTGTTCGAACAGGCCATCCGTCTTTCGCCCCAGCTGCCGGACGAGCTTCGAACGTTGACCCAAGCGGTACAGGAAACCAACGTGATGTGCGACCTCGTGGCCGCGCATATGACCCTCGAAGTCGGCGACAAGCAGCGCGTGCTGGAAACGGTCGATATTCAGGACCGGCTGCGGCTCTTGCTCGACCTGCTGAGCAAAGAAGTTAGAGTGCTCGAGCTCACGTCCAAGGTGCAGAGCGAGGTGAACACCGAACTCAGCAAAACGCAGCGCGAATACTACCTGCGCGAGCAGCTCAAGGCGATCCAGCGAGAACTTGGCGAAACCGACGACCGCGGCGAAGAACTCGATGAACTGAGAGAGCAGATCGATAATGCGGGCATGACGGCTGAGGCCCTACGCGAGGTGAACCGCGAATACGAACGGCTTCGCCGGATGTCTCCCGGCGCGCCGGAATACACGGTCGCGAGAACCTATATCGACTGGATGGTGGCCCTCCCGTGGAATGCGGCGACCGAAGACAACGTTTCCCTGGCTGCGGTCAAGCAGATTTTAGACAAGGACCATTACGGGCTGGACAAAATCAAAGAGCGCATTATCGAGTTTCTGGCCGTACGGAAGGTGAAGAAAGACGGCAAGATCCGCCAACCTATCCTTTGTTTCTCCGGCCCTCCCGGTGTCGGAAAGACTTCGTTGGGCCGTTCAATCGCTCATGCGATGAACCGCAAGTTCGTCCGCATTTCTTTGGGCGGCATGAGAGACGAGGCGGAAATTCGCGGGCACCGGCGCACGTATATTGGCGCATTGCCGGGCCAGATTATTCAGGGCTTACGCAGGGCGGAGTCCAACAACCCCGTCTTCATGCTCGACGAGATCGACAAGCTGGGCAGCGACTTCCGGGGCGACCCGTCGTCGGCTTTGCTGGAAGTTTTGGACCCGGAGCAAAACTCCACTTTCCGGGATCATTACATCGATGCGCCTTTCGATCTCAGCCGCGTGTTCTTCTTGACCACCGCAAACCGGCTGGACACGATCCCCCCGCCCCTGCGAGACCGCATGGAGGTTATCGAACTCGGCGGATACACGGAAGAAGAAAAGATCGAGATCGCGAAGCGGCACCTCATTCCCAAGCAGATTGAGGAGCATGGCCTAAAACCTTCCCAAATCGCTTTCAGGGAGGGCACCATCCGCACCCTCGTTCGGTTCTACACTCGGGAAGCAGGCGTTCGCAACCTGGAGAGAGAGATTGCCTCCGTCGTGCGAAAGGGCACAAGACTCTTTGCGGAGGGCCGCGAACAGAAGCTCAACGTGAACCAGAAGTTCATCGAATTCGGCGCTCGGCGCGCCGAGGTTCATTTTGGACGAGGTTGCCGAACGCGACCTTACTCCGGGAACCGCAGTTGGCCTCGCGTGGACTCCGGTTGGCGGCGACGTGCTCTTCATTGAGAGCGCGATTATGCCCGGCACCAAGGGGCTGATAATCACCGGCCAGTTGGGCGATGTCATGCGCGAGAGTGTGACCGCGGCTTTGAGCTATATCAGGAGCCATGCCGAGGCGCTGAAGATCAAACCGGACTTTTACGAAAAGGCGGAGATCCACGTTCACGTTCCCGCAGGCGCGGTGCCGAAAGACGGCCCGAGCGCGGGCGTAACCATGCTGACCGCGATGGTTTCCCTATTGACCCACCGCCGCGTAAAGCAGCGGCTTGCGATGACGGGCGAGATCACTCTTGGCGGGCAGGTTTTGCCGGTTGGCGGCATTAAAGAGAAAGTGCTCGCCGCCCACCGCGCGGGTGTCCAGACGCTGATTCTGCCCTTCGAGAACGAGAAGGATTATCTTGAGGACGTGCCAGAGGAGATCCGAAATCAACTCAAGGTCCACTTTGTGAAGCACGCTTCGCAGGTGCTTAAGATCGCGCTGGAGCCACATGCGGTCGGTACCTCGAACGGGCATTTGGAGCCGAAGAAGTAGAGCGGCTAATGCTCGTCCGTTTTCTTGAGCACGTTCGGTCCAAGAACCTGCTTGATCCGGGTTTGCCAACGCTTGTTGGCTATAGCGGTGGGCCCGATTCCACTTGTCTGCTGCATTTACTCCACCGGGGTGGCTTTGATGTTATAGCGGCCCATTTGCACCACGGGCAGCGTGCCGAAGCGGACCAGGAGATGGCTTTGTGTCAAGCGTTTTGTGATGAACTTGGCGTTCCCTTTATGGCCGGTAGGGCAGATGTTCCGAGAATCGCTTCATCGATGAAAATTGGGCTTGAGGAAGCGGGCCGCAACGCTCGCTACCAGTTCTTTGAGTCAGCGATTGCCGCTACCAATGCGGCCGCGGTTGCTACAGCACATACAAGCGATGACCAGGTTGAAACGATCTTGCTCAACATTATTCGCGGGTCGGGGCTTGGTGGCTTGCGAGGAATTCCTGAGCGGCGCGGGAAGATTGTGCGGCCGCTGCTTCCCTTTTCTCGCGCTGAGACTCGCGTTTACTGCGAGGAAAACGGCTTGTGGACTCATGACGACCCGGCGAATTTTCAACTTCGAGTTCAGCCGCGCGAGGATGCGCCATCAGGTTCTGCCTTCTTTGGCTGAGATTAGCCCCGACTATTCGAACAGCGTCTTGCGGCTGTCCGAAATCGCGAGTTCGGAAGACGAGTTTCTGGACGGGATGGCGGCGGCGGCTTTGGAGAAGAGCGAGGTTGTGTTCAACGGCGAGCTTGGCTTTCTGACCCGGGACGTTGAGCTTGCCTTTAGCCGAGAGCTCTTGTTGCATTTGCCCCCGGTTCTGCTGCGAAGGGCTTTACGGCTTGCGGTCGGGGCGGTGGGTGGTTCTTTGGACTATCGGCAGACGGTGATTGCGGGAGGTGGGGTCCGAGGGGGCTCGGCTGGTTCCGTGACTTGCGAGGAAGGCGACTTTGTTCTTGAATGGGACAGCCAGTTGGTGACTGCGCGCTCGTTAGCCGCAGTGCAGCCCTTTCGGTACAACTTGACAGTTCCCGGTGAAACGATTTCGGACGAAATGGGTTGGGTATTGACCGCAGAACCTGCCTTGCGTCCCGTCGGGGATTTGCCAAGGGCATCTCTTGATGCTTATCTGAACCCGGAGGCTTTGAAGGGCTCGCTTTATTTTCGGAGTTGGAAACCTGGAGATGAAATGCGGCCGCTTGGGTTTTCCGGACACCGGAAAGTGGCCGATTTGATGTCGGAGGCCGGACTAACTGGGGCCGCGAGGGTGAGATTGCCGGTCGTTTGTGATATGGTGGGCATCCTCTGGGTTCCGGGGGTTTGTGTGGATGAGCGGTGCCGCATGAAGCCGGGGGCTCAGGCTTTGAAGCTGGGGTTAGGGGAGCTCGTTATTTGAGTTATTGTTCAGGAAATGATCGCCTCGATCGTTGTTGGGGTCCGAGGAAAAAGCCAGGTTTGTGATATCATAATTGTCCGGTCAAAGCGCGCCTGAGCGCGGGTTGACCCTATTTTCGTGCGAACAATTTGGCGATAATTCGATCCTAACTACCTATAGTCCCACGGGTTATCGAAACGCCGCGTCGGCGCTGTGCGTACGCTTACAAAGAGAGTTCTTAGAACGGAGAAGTTTTGACAAAGGCATCCCGATTTATCATTTTTGGTCTTGTTACGCTTGCAGTAATCTTCGAATCTTTGAGCGCATATCCTGGCAGCTTAGGTTTTCAAAAACCGGTCGAGCCAGTCACCCTAACCCAAGCTGAACTCAGAAATTACGCGATCCTGCACCACACCGATGCCGGCAAGGGCCTCCAAACCGTGGACTGGTCCGGGGCCGATATGCATGGCCGATATGTGGACGCCGATGGGAAAGCTCACGATTTTGTATCGAACGTTCCTGCAATGAGCGAGCCAGCGGGCCAGGCTCTGTACAGCACGTTAACGGACAATAACGTCAACCTCACGATTGACAAACCCCCGATTTCCGCGACCATCCTGAACATCGTTTCGCTTCTCGCGTTCCCGATCCTGATGGTCATCCTGTTGTATTTCTTCTTCATCCGCCCGGCGCAGATGGGTGGAAACCAGGCCCTCAACTTCGGCCGAAGCAAGGCGAAACGCGTGGGCGAAAACGGCCCCAAGGTTACGTTCGAGGACGTAGCCGGCATCGAGGAAGCCAAGCAAGAGCTTTACGAGATCGTCGACTTCCTGAAGAACACGAAGAAGTACACCACGCTGGGCGCCAAGATCCCCAAGGGCATCCTTTTGACCGGCCCTCCGGGAGTTGGTAAAACCCACCTTGCCCGGGCCATTGCCGGCGAGGCAGGCGTGCCGTTCTTCCATATCAGCGGTTCCGATTTTGTCGAGATGTTCGTCGGCGTGGGCGCAGCCCGCGTCCGGGACCTCTTCGAGACGGCGAAAGCCCATCGCCCCAGCCTCATCTTCGTCGATGAAATCGATGCAGTGGGACGGCAGCGCGGCGCGGGACTCGGCGGCGGCCACGATGAGCGCGAGCAGACGTTGAACCAACTGCTCGTTGAGATGGACGGGTTTGACCCGAACAGTGGCGTCATCATGATCGCGGCCACGAACCGGCCGGACGTTTTAGATCCCGCTCTGCTGAGACCGGGCCGATTCGATCGCCAGATCGTGGTGGATCTTCCGGACGCCAAGGGCCGGGAAGCCATCCTCGGGATTCACTCCAAGGGCAAGCCGCTTGAGGCCGAGATCAACCTTGAAACGCTTTCCAAGCGGACGCCCGGCTTTACCGGCGCGGACTTGGCGAACATGCTCAATGAAGGCGCATTGCTAGCCGCGCGACGCGGCCATAGCAAGATCAATCAGAGCGACCTTGAGGAAGCGCTGGACCGCGTAATCGCGGGACCTCAGCGAAAGAGCCGCGTCCTCGACGAGAAAGAGCGTGAGATCATCGCCTATCATGAGGCGGGCCACGCGATTGTCGGCGAACTGCTAGAGCACACCGATCCGGTTCACAAGGTGACCATTCTTCCACGAGGAATGTCTCTCGGTTCAACCTGGTCCTTGCCCGAATCGGACAAGTATCTGGTGAGCGAGCAAGAACTGATCGACGATATCACCGGGCTGCTCGGAGGCCGCGTGGCCGAAGAGATCGTGTTCAACGAGATCACCACCGGCGCAAGCAATGACCTGCAGCGAGTGACCGCCATCGCAAGGGCCATGATCTGCGAATACGGGATGAGCGAAAAGCTCGGCACCCTGGTGCTTGGGCGAAGAAGCCACAACCCATTCCTTGGCCGGGACTATGTGAACGACGAGCGCAACTACTCGGAAGACGTGGCCAAGCTAATCGACGAAGAGGTCCGGAACCTGGTGGACAGCTGCCACTCCCGCGCAAGCGACATTCTCACGTCCAAGCGCGAGATACTGGACAAGATCGTTCAGGCGCTTTTGGAGCATGAAACCCTTAACCGAGAGGAGTTCCTTCTTGTTCTTGCCGGCGGCGATCTCACGAGAACCGAAGCCGGCGATGTTAAGGGATTGGAAGAAAGATCGAAGGCGACGGAGTCAAAAGAGTCGGAAAAACCGCCAAAAACAACCCTTCCCCGACTAGAACCGGGTCCAGCGTAGAGAAATTGAGCCGAATATGTACTCATAGCTTTCGTTGTTTCTTAACGAATGCTATGAGTCTTTTTATTTTGGGCGTTAAGTTCGTGTGATATACTTGTCCTAGTCAAACGCTTATGTCGCTTTCAACGGATGTTGCCGCGACCTACCAGCGGGGTTATGATCTCCGGTGCGAGGGTCGATATGATGATGCGAAGGCGGAGCTGCAGAAGGTGCTTGCTGCTGACGCAAACCACGCAGATGCCCGCTGGCAAATGGGGCTGATCCAAGGTTTCGAAGGTGACTTTGACGGTTCGCTGCTCACTCTTGCCCAATTGGTGAGCGAATACCCAAGCCACGTGAGCGCCCGCTACGATCTTGCGATGACGCTTGCAATGCTCGGAATGACGGACGAAGCCTGCTTCCATTTTCGCGAGGTGCTTCGCCTAAACCCGACTCACGATAAGGCACGCCAGCAAATCGTGTACTGTCCGTAGTGAGCCGTGGCCGCGGATGTCGAGCTAAAGAGGCCGTCGCCGCGCGTTCGGAGGTTTCGCCCCTTCCCCTTCGACAAGCTCCCTTCGGCTTCGCTCCCTTCGGCAAGCTCCCTTCGGCAAGCTCCCTTCGGCAAGCTCAGGGTCTTCGACAGGATCTTTGACAGGGTCTTCGACAGGAACCGGGCTCCCGGAGTTAGGAGGATGGCAAGTACCAGGGCGTTGCCTCCCGCAACGGGATTTCACTTCGCCCAACTTCCTGTAGTTCTTCTCGCCCCGTTGGGGTTCTCCGAGGGCCGCTAGGTGCTCTCGTAGGGGCTACCCGAGGGCCGCTAGCTGCTCAGAAGCCATAATTAGAGTTGCGCATGGCAAGAATCTCTAAGCGTTGGCCCATTTACTTTCTCGCCATCTGCGCTCTGCTTCCGCTTTGCAGGGCGATCTTCAACGGAGAGACAGTTGGCCCTTTTGACGAGATCCGCCACATGGCCCCGTGGAACGGCCCCAGACCCGACCGGCCAATCGACTTGCTCCAGGCGGACGGCGTGCTTCAGTTTTATAACTGGCGGGATATGGTCTTTGAATCTTGGGGCAAACAACAACTTCCGGCCTGGAATCCCTATGAGCTGGCGGGAACGCCGCTCCTCGCAAACTCGCAGTCGGCCCCGCTGTACCCACCGCACATTTTGGTTGGACTTTTGCACTTCCCCACGGGATTGGGAATCGATTTCTTAGCCTGGATTCACCTGTTTTGGGCGGGACTGGGCGTTTATTTGCTCACGCGCAAACTGGGAGGCGAACGCACTGGTGCGACGGTTGCGGGTACCGCATTTCTACTTTCGCCGTTTATGCTCGGTTGGACTGCCTTGGCCAGCGTCATCACGACCGTTTCCTGGATCCCCTGGATTCTTGCCTTGATCGTCGCTGTATTCAGCGAACCGGCAAGCCTTCGAAAACTGATGCAGCTCAACGCCAGCCTCGCGGTTTGCACGGCGATGATGATTCTGGGAGGACACCTGCAGTTCTGCGCTTACGGATTCATGGCCGCCGCTTTCTTGGTTCTATGGCTGGGAAATGAGGGGGTCGTGAAAATGCCCGAGGCGCGAAAAGCTACTGTTGGCCGCGTGGCCTGCGCGGCGATAGGGATTGTTCTTGGGGCGATGCTCGCGAGTCCCCAGCTATTGCCGGCCCTGAACTATGCCAAGTTCTCCCATCGGGCAAATGTCGCTTCCGATCAAGGTTATGCGGACTATGTCAAAGGCGCCATCCCAGCATTCGCCTTACAAGGGATCGCCTTCCCTACGGCATTGGGCGACCCGACATTACCGTTTCAGGGTACACCCTTCAAGGGCGAAAACGGCTATTGGCCGACGCTGACGAGCCCGGGGTTGAACTTCGCGGAAACCGCATTGAGTGTGGGGCCGGTTATCTTTCTACTCCTCTGCTTTGTGCGCAGACCCAAGCGCGGGGCAGCGGCGATGATCGGCATCGGGATCTTGGCTCTGTTAATCGCCTTGGGCACGGCACTGAACTGGCCCCTCTATTTTCTCGTGCCCGGATGGTCGGCCTCGGGCTCTCCTGGCCGCATCTGCGTTCTCTTTGTGCTCAGCGCCTGCGTCCTTGGCGGCCTTGGAGTCGAAAATCTGCGCCAGGGCGATACCAACAAGCTTCGAATCGTGCCGATCATCGCAGGACTCGTTGCCCTGCTTGCGGCACTTGCTCCGGTGACTTTCGGGCTCTCCTATCCGAACCCGTTCAAGTTTCCCGCTGATGGCTTTTCCGCCCTCATCAAGACCACGGTTTCCGCGCAGTTGCCGATCTTTCTGATCGCGTTGGTGATTGGCTTGGCTGCCGTGCTCGCGGCCCAGAGCAAGGCCAAATACGCTGTTGCCTTGCCAGCAGCCGCCGCACTCTGTTCGTTGGTCTCCATAGGTTGGAATCTGGTTCCGTCCGGCAAGCCACTCGCCAAGGTTCCTGCCGATGCCCATGCCCGATACGCGTTTCTAAATGCCACCGAAGGCAAGACCAACGTGTGGCCCCTCATTGGCGCCCCGCCTTACAAAGCGCTCATGCCGCCGGACACGGCGTCCGGTTCGCGAATCCATGAGATCGGCGGCTACGATTCCCTGCTTCACCGGGACTCGGTGGCGATGCTCCATGCCATTGACGGCGCGGACGCGGCAGCGCCCGCCAACGGCAACATGATGTACTCCAAACCCTCCGCCGATCCAAAGGCCCTAGCTGAGGCGGGCGTCTCCGAGGTTTGGTCTTTAGCGCCGGAACCCCAGTTCGGCCCCGGCCTCCAAGCGGACGGGGTGAACGTTTACACAATGCCGGGACCTGGGCGGGTTTCTTGTCCCCGAGGGGCGAAGATCACCGGTGAAGATTTTGAGACCTTGACGGTAGATGCGACCGGTCCCGGACTGCTTACGGTGAGGGACCGAATGATGCCGGGGTGGTCCGTGGAAGTGGATGGCAAGCCGGGCCAAATTCAGGCAGTGGATTCTCCGTTGGGCAAGGGCCTTTGGCGCGGGGTGGACTTGCCTGCGGGAGCGCACCACGTGGTTTTCAGCTACAAGCCGCCGGGATATGGCACGGGGCTGATTTTGCTGGCCATTGCCGGAGTCGTTTGCCTGGGACTGCTCCTGTGGGGAAGGCGTGACGTTGAGGAAACCGGCGCCTAGCGGCCGTTTGTTGGAAGAGTGGGAGTGGTCAGACGTGTCGAACGTGTCGGACCGGTCGCGCTGATTCCAAATCCTGGGCCCATGTCCCTAGGCGCTTGACACCGGTACCCTGCCTGCCATACCATAAGCTTGGTGATCGTAACACAACGCTCGGCCGTGGCGGCAAACCTCGATGCCTTTGTCCAGCGGCGCCCAGGGGTTGCCATTGCGGCCGCCATTATCACCCCGGAGCAGATTGAAACCGCCTACCGGAATTGCGGCCCGGAGTCGCAGTTTCAGATCGCCAGCATCACGAAGGTGATCACCGCGGTTCTGCTTTGCAAGGCGGTGGGCGAAGGCCGGTGCGGGCTGGACGATCCTTTAGCCCAGTGGCTTCCAAAGGGAACGCGCGTTCCCAAGTATCTGGGAAAGCCGATCACGCTAAGACACCTGGCGACCCAAACTTCCGGCCTTGCAAGATTGCCGATCAAGCTGGCCCTGAGAGATGCACGATCCAGCCAGCCCTACATCCGGTGGGATCGGCGGGAGCTTTTAAGGGCGCTTTCCTTCACGATTTTGGAACGCCCGCCCGGTTCGACTTACTCGTACTCCAACTTCGGATTTGCCGTCCTTGGGCTTGCTTTGGAGCAGGTTTACGGGCAGCCTTACGACGAACTCGTCGCGGATCTGAGTGCCGAACTGGGCTGCCCAGACCTCACAATCAAGCCAAACCCCGGAAAAATGGTCCAGGGTTTCAAAGCCGGGGGAGCGCCTGTCGAGCCCTGGGCTCTCAACGCTTTCTCGCCTGCCGGCGGCTGCTGGTCCACGCTGGAATCTTTGGCGACCTTCGCCCAACGAAATCTGGCGGAGCCGAGGCCCGAATACTTGACGATGGCAATGAGCGACGTCCACGCCTTCTCGACCCATGCACCGCCTGGCAGCGCACTTCCCCGCTCGGTGATCATGGCGCTCCTTGCCGCGGAGACCCGTCCGACCGAGCTTGTCTTCCCTCTCTTTTGTGTTGAGTTCGCCACCCTGGGTGGCGGGTTTGTGGGAGGTTCCATCGCGACCCTTGGCTGGGAAATCGCGACCGCCGTGAGCGGCGCGTCAACCGCGCTGATGGGTGAGCGGCTGCTTTACAGCCTGGGCGCGATCGGGTTTGGCCTTTTGGCCACCAACGCGCGTCGAACCCAGGAGATGGCTCTTGGCTGGCACGTCGGCCAGCAGGGCGATCGGAAATACATCTGGCACAACGGCATGACGGCGAGCTTCAGCTCGTACATGCGCGTCGATCCCGATGATCGGCAGGCGGTAGTGATCCTCGCCGGGCGGGCGGGATCGGCGAACTTGTATTCGGAGGTGATGGGGCGATTCGCGCCGTAAGCGTGGGCTCCGCCCTTAAGTGGGGCGCTTCGCGCCGTAAGCATTAAGCGAAGCGCGTACTTACAAGCCGAAGCCTCCAAAGAAAATATTCCCGCTCCTCCGGCATATGCGAAAAACGTCCCAAAAGTGATCGATGGTTTTTGGGGATTTCAGCCGAAGTGTTGTAAAATGAAGAGGTGGTGGGTGCACCGGAGCACTCTGCCGTTTGAGTTTTGCTCATGAGCAGAACGTTTCTTCAACCCGATATTATCGAGTCTGGAACAGGCTCTGGGCGGTGGCAGGTAGTCATTTACAACAATGACAACACACCGTACAACGAGGTAATTAGGATTCTCATGAGTTCCACCGGATGCGGTCTCGAAGAAGCGGCCATGGAAGTTTGGGAGGCGGAAACGTACGGCAAATGCCCAGTACATTTCAGCAGCAGGAACGAGTGCGAAATAGTAGCGGTGATGATTTCCAGCATTGGGGTCAAAACGGAAGTCTCCCGCGAATGGAAAGAATAAGTTCAGCGCGGTAAGGGATCGCGCGGAGGAACCGCCTTGACAATTAAATATTCCCAAGAAAAGGAGCGGCGCTGGGGTGCGTCGTGGCAAAGCAGTTGGCGCGTGGCGTTTCGACCACGTGAGAGCGCAGAGTGGTACTTCACTCGTGGTTACGGCAGCAGCGGCCGGCGTTGTTCCATTGCCGGACCTGGAGGATTTGAACACCGGTCATCAAACCGGCGGCTGGATCGTAACCGTTTACGATAACGACAAGAACACATACGAGCAAGTGATGACGAGTCTCATGTTCGCTACCGGCTGCACTGCCGAGGAGGCGTACATGGAGACTTGGGAGATCGATCACCTGGGGAAATCTGTTGTTCATTACTCAAGCGAAAGAGAATGCCAACGGGCGGCCGAGGTCATCTCGAGGATCGGAATCAAGGTCACCGTAACCGAGGAATAAAGCTTTTTAAGCTTAAAAGGCGGAAATTGCCCCTCCGTTATGCGTAAAGATTGATACCAATGGCTGTAAATGCTTTTAACAAGTGGCGCGCGGTTGCCGCGATATTCGCCACTTTCGTTGTTTGTGCCGTTCAGGCCCAGCAGACTCCTCCCACCGATACGCCCACCAACGGACCGAGCTTCGCCAAGGTTACTCCCGAGGAAAAGCAGGAAAATCTGGACAAAGTCAACGATGTTGTGGAGAATCACGCGTTCGTTCCCGGAGTGGACTTCACCAGAGTGGCCCAATTCCTTTCCACAGAACGCACGGACATCGACAAGGCGCAAGACGACCATGAGTTTGCCCTGGCGGTGAACGCAGCGCTTCATAAATTCGGATTCAGTCACATCGTGCTGATCACGCCTGAATCGGCGCAGTCCCGCCTTTCCCAAAAATCGGTCGGCATCGGTGTGCTGCTACAAGCGGAGCCGGGCGGCATGCGGATTCTTAACGTCTTTCCCGATTCACCGGCAGAAGAAGCGGGCCTTGTGGCAGGCGACTTGATCGTGGAAGGCAACGGTAAAAAACCGGAATCTCCGGTGGAGCTTCTTGGCGATGAAGGCACCACCCTTTCGATCAAGGTGAAACACGACAACGGCAAAGTTCAGAGCTACGAGCTCTTGCGGCGAAAATATTCTAACGTCCGGCCGGAAACGCTGACTTGGTTCAACAAAGAAACCGCCGTTCTCAAGGTGAACACGTTTGATGTGAGCTATAACCGGTCCAATGTCGAGGACCTAGTAAAGCAAGCCGAAGACGGAAACGCGAAGAACTTGATTCTCGATTTGCGATCCAATCCCGGTGGTTCGATTTTGAACCTTGTCCACCTGATGGGCCTGCTTCTGCCGCCGAACACCCCGCTTGGAACATTCATCACCCGGTCCTCGGTGCTCAAATATGTGAAGGAAGAGAAAGGCAAGCCAACCGATTTGGCTGCGATCGCCCACTACTCGAAGAGCCTCGTGGCTTCCAAAGATGATGTTCCCTACTTTAAGGGCCACGTTGCGGTTTTGATCAACGGCGGCTCCGGCAGCGCCAGTGAGATCGCCGCCGCCGCCCTGCGGGACGACGTGGATGCCCCCGTGGTTGGCACCAAGAGTGCCGGTGCGGTTCTCGTTTCGATCATGAATCAAATGCCCGACGGCTTTATGCTCCAGTTCCCGATCACGGACTTCGTGACGGTAAACGGCATTCGGCTTGAAGGCACCGGCGTCACGCCCGTGGTGGAGACCCCCGCAGTTGTGAAGTACAACCAGAAGGATGAGGCGATTGAGAAGGCCGCACTCCTCTTGGAGCGCGCAGACCTGAGAGACGCGCGCAACGGTTCGGCCTCATTACGCACCGGCGGCTAGGCTTAGCTCTTGGTAGAAACCTGGGTCAAACCAAGTGTCTTATAGCCCTTCGGGGCGGCGAGTTGAAACGTGCCTGCCGGTTGATGCTTGTTGACCGCGACATAACTGAAGTTCTTTTCGCTGCGCGACACGACCGCGCCGTTCGACGAAAGATTCGGGTTCTTAGGCCCGCGATGAGGTGGTTGTCGGTCCGAATCTGAACCAGGGTTCGGACGCCCTTGGAAGAGATTCCAGGATTTGAACCGGTACGCCGCCAAGGCTCATGGAGCCGGCGGGCGCCGCCCCTTTGCCTTCGCGCGTACAACACCACCATCGGGTTTTCCCTCGCCATCAGTTGGAGGAGAATCGGCTCCTCGCGTGCATGGAACAAACCGAGATAATCCGGGATAAGCGATTTCACCACATGGCCCCGATAGAGACGGCGCCGGGCCGAATCCAAAATGTAAAGGGTCGTGCCGTCATACGTCCAGGTCAGGCCCACGCCGGTCTGAAGGGCACTGCCGCTTTGCCACACAACCGAAGAGGCCTCGCCGCCCTCGATTCTCATGGAAACCGACCGCAGGCCGGCGTAAGCTCTTTGGCAGGCGGCAGCCAAGGACGCCGCAGCCGAAGTTTGAAACTGTGGGGTGACCGAGGGCATCGGCAGCGCCCGCGCCATGTGGCTGGATGCGGGCGGCGAGAAAGAGACCGAAGAAATGGGCGGCTCATAAGTCAGCGCCGAATTGACTGGGTGGCCGGGCACCGAGTAGTTGAATACAGTGGGCAGCCAATGCTGCGCGGCCGGCGGTAATCATCACCTGGGCACCGCCCGTGTCATTCCTCATGGACACGTCGTTGCCGGATTGCCTTTGCGTCCATCCGCCCATTCGGCGCATATCCCGAAACAGAAGGCCATTTGCGGCGGCGGGATCGATGGCGATCAAAACCCCGGGCTCGATGTGAACGAGCGAAATCAGTTCAAGGCCGAGAGACTTCCCTTTGGGTACTGGCCGGACGATATATTCCTTTCGGGAAGGGTCGTAAACGGTCAGCTTGCCATTTGAAACATAGAAGGTCCGGTCGATGTCCCCGGAGGGTGGGGCTTCACTCCTAAGCGTGAACAAAAACCGGTTGGACCGGCGATCCATGCGAAGGTCGACCGTATCGTGATAAGTCTCGCCTCCGGAAACCGAGGATCGGATGACCACATGTTGGAGGGCGTGCGATTTCTCGCCGGCCAAAACCTGGTCCAAGAAATGGGAGATAGAGGGAGCTTGGGCGAATAACATCAATACTTTCCTAGCCCGGCGGGGACTCGGCTTCTTCCAAGGAATCCGGCGAGGGCGACGATGGTGATGAGATAGGGTAAGGAGAACCAAAACTCACGCGGAATCGTGACGCCGTGAATGGCGGCGCCCTGAAACTGGATTTGAAGCCCCTGAAACATGCCGAAAACAAGGCAGGCGACGAGGGCGGGAATCGGCCGCCAACTTCCTAAAATCACGCGGCAAGGGCGATGTAACCGCGGCCCGCGGTCATGTTGTCGGTGAAATAGCGGGCGTTGGTGACGATGAGAGCCCCGGACAAGCCACAGCAGATCCCAGTTGCCGTAAGGCCCAGGAACCGAACCCGGCTTGGGAAAAGGCCCATTTGGCGGGACTTGGAGGGGTCGTTCCCAACTGCCAACAGCCGCAACCCGCCTTTGCAATGCTTCATGTAGAGCGCAACCGCGAAGGGGAGAAGCATGGCGGTCCAATAGTAGAAGCGCAAGTTGATGCCGGGAAGTTCGCCCGCGTTGGGATCGGTGAAGCGCTGGGAAAGGAAGTTTGCGCCGCCGATGGCGACCACGTTCAGGGCCATGCCGCTGACGATGTGGTCGATCCGGAATCTTTGAGTCAAGAGCCAATGGACCCGCGAAAGACAAGTAGCGCCGAAAATACCACCAGCTACTCCGATCCAGGCATTGTGGGTTGCCGCGCCGATAAGAGCGGTTGAACCGCACCGATGAGCATGTTGCCTTCCAGGGCGATGTTGATCACGCCGCCACGTTCACTGGCAAAGCCGCCGAGTGCGGCAAGAGGAAATGCACGCCGAAAGTGATCGTGCTGCCGAGAAGGATCCAAACCC
>CAWHLK010000050.1:0-3469 GCA_963829965.1 uncultured archaeon
TGGGACCGAGAAACGTTACCGCTCCGGTTTTGCGGTCCAAATTCGCGGTAAGGGCGCCAGCTGTGAGCGTCACCCTCTGTGGAGTCCGCTTGGCCAATGCCGCCGTATCCAGCCCGTTCCAAAGCAATACGGGCACTCGCTGTTTTGGAAAGACGCCCGTCGTGCTGTACTGAACCCTGATGACGTTGGGCGCCAGCGCTTGAAGTCTCACGACCCCGTCCTTTGTGGGGCAGTCCACGAGGCCGGAAACAGAAGAGGCGCAAACTACCGGGATTCCGGTGGCCTGCGCCCATATGTAGGATGGCGGCGTCAACAGTATCACGCCCTCAGTCTACAATTGCCCCAAGGATTGTTCTAGTTCCCCTGGAAAGTCTTCAGCGCTTTCTCGTAGTCGCTCTTGTCCCCGTCAACCTTGGAAAGCGCTTCGGTCTCCAGGTCAACCGCTTTGCTCTTGTTACCAAGGCCATATTCGGCCCATGCAAGGGTGTCGATTAACGCTGCAACCTTGCGCTGAGAAACTTCAACCGCCTTGGTAGCTGCCTTCTCGGCAAGTTTGAAGTTCCTGGGGTCAAGCTTGGATTTCGGATCAGCAATATCCCAAGCAATTTCATCGAGAACGTTGGGATGTCCTTGCCGGGACCGGACATGATCTTTTCCGCGGTCTCATCAAATTTCTTACCGTTGCCGGCCATTAGGTAAACGCGGAGTTTCAGAGGATCGACCGAAGGCAGGTAGCGCTTGTCAGTTTGACCAAGCTTGTTGGCGTCGTCGAGGGCTTGTTCCCAAATCTTGGCCTTCAGCGCCGCACTGTAATCCACCATGATTTTGTGAGTGGGGCTGTTTTCCTCGGCTTTCTGCGCGGCAATTGCTTTAGCGAGCGATGCATCGAATTCCTTGGCCGCGGCCGCGCGATCCCAGGTTCCATCCACGATCTTGGTGAGGGGATCCTCCAGGGACATCGGGTGGCCGATCCAGGAAATCTTGCCTTCTTTGTCCACCACGAAAGCAGTTGGAATCCCGTCCTGGTGGGCAGCTTCCATCCAGTTCTTAGCCATGAAGCCTTCGCGATCGGTGGGGTTCTCGATCTTGTCCATCGCAACGTCGTAGTCCATCTGGTCGCCTTCGCTCTTTACGAAAGGCTCGACCCCGTCCCAGTTGTTCTCAAAGCTGCTCACGCCGATAAAGGTGACCTTGTCGCCGAACTTCTTATGGAGCTCCGTCAAGTGAGGAATAGACACCTTGCAAGGGCCGCACCACGTTGCCCAAAACTCGACCACGTAGATCTTTCCTTTGTCGAGGCTAGGTACCTCGTCACCCTTAACCCACTTGGCTACTTCGAGCCCGGGAGCAGGGTCCCCAACCCTTAGAGTTGTGGACTGACCGAAAGCAGAAACGACGAGGACGCCCGCAAGCGTCGAAAGCAAAAACCTTGAAAGCGTTCTCATACCACTAATATATATCCCAGCGGCTGTAAGATGTTAGCGACCGGGACTAAACTCTTTCGAAGCAAGTCCGATTGATCGCTTTGCCACTCGCAGTGTAAGCGGAGGTGCCGCTCGGCAAGAGATGTAAGTCGAGTGCCGCGCAATGTGCCGTTGCGGCCAAGGCCCTTTTTGACGCGTGTCGAAACGATCCAGTGACAAAGGAAGCGGATCGATAGACTGGGTTTGAAGGTCTCCCCTCCGCCCGCTGCCCGGCCGTGTCTGGGCCTGGATCCCAGCCATAATAAAGACGCGGGCTGCCTGACAACTGCATGGCGACCGCCGATCACCTGAAAGCCGACTTTTACGACATGAGCAAACCTGCCAATGCAATGGACAATTCTATAGAGAACGAAGGCGCGCCCTGCGCGATCAATGGGCCGAGTCCCCTTGTGAATGTGGAGGGCGTTCTCGCCAAAGTGGAATGGGTTCACGCCACCGGAAGCATCAAGGACCGGATAGCCCAATACATTCTTTGCGAGAGCGAGAAGCAGGGCCTCCTCAGGCCGGGGATGCGCATCGTCGAAGCGACCAGCGGCAACACGGGCATCGCATTCGCCTATCATGCCAAAAGGCTCGGCTATCCGGTGACCATCATCATGCCCGAGCATATGTCTCCGGAACGTGTGCAGATCATGCGGGCTCTGGGCGGCGGGAATTGATTCTCTGTTCGAAAGAAGGGAGTTTCACGGAGGCGGCGAAGATCCGGGATGCAATGGCGGCCGCCGACCCGACAGTATTCAACCCGGACCAGTTCAGCAATCCGCTCAATGTGGAATGCCATGAGCGTACGACAGGGGCCGAGTTGATTGAACAGGCAGATTGCAGGATCGATTGTTTTGTCGCGGGAGTGGGAACGGGGGGCACTCTCATGGGCGTGGGGCGCGCTCTGAAGAGCCGCTGGCCGGACGCTTTGGTGGTTGCGGTAGAGCCGGAAGAAGCGGCGGTGATGTCCGGCGGCCCCAATGGCCCCCACTCGATCTTTGGAATAGGCGACGGCTTCATTCCGAACATCGTCAGTGACGGCAAGGGCGGCGTCAACGAGCTAGTCGGCGAAGTCATCGCGGTTTCCTCTGCGGAAGCGCTCGAAGCGGCCAAGTACCTGCACGAGCAGCACCATTTGGGAGCGGGAACATCCTCCGGCGCCAATTTCGTGGCAGCGAAGCGCCTTCAGAAACGATTCGAGAACGTTGCCACCGTATTTGCGGACGGGGCGCTGAAATATCGGAGCTGCGGACTGCGAGTGTGTCGGGAAGGCGAGTGCCGATTTCCGGCGCAATGCCAGAACTCCATCCTGCCTTCGCTTGTGCCGGCCTAGAACTGGCTCCGCTGCTGCAGTTCCGATTACAGAATCAAGTCCTTGACGACGTGCCCGTGCACGTCGGTAAGGCGGAAGTCTCTGCCCTGATAGCGGTAAGTCAGCTTCGTGTGGTCGATGCCAAGCTGGTTCAAAATCGTCGCCTGTAAGTCGTAAACATGAACCGCGCCGGGAGTGAAGTTGTCCACGCTGGGGTCAATGATGTTGCCGTCCTTATCCACGATGTTGTAGCCAAAATCGTCGGTCGCGCCATAGACGATTCCCGGCTTTACACCGCCGCCCGCCATCCAAACCGTGAAGGCGCGGGGGTGGTGGTCCCTTCCATAGTTGTCCTTGGTTAGCGGTCCCTGGCAGTAAACGGTTCGGCCGAACTCACCACCCCAAATCACCAAGGTTTCGTCCAGGAGGCCGGTGCACTTCAAATCCTTGATGAGGGCCGCGCAGGCTTGATCGACGTCCTTCGTTTGTGACGGCAGATCGTGGGTGAGGTCCGAGTGCAAGTCCCAGCCTCGGTGGAAGGTTTGAACGAACCGGACGCCTCGCTCGATCATCCGCGGCCAGAAGACAGTTCGAAGCAAACGTCCCAGACTCGTGGGCCTCCTTGCCATAAAGATCGAAGGTCTGTTGGCTCTCCTTGCTTAGCAAGACGACGAACGAAGTAAGATGCACA
>CAWHLK010000051.1:0-16127 GCA_963829965.1 uncultured archaeon
GGGTCACGGCCGAGGGGAGCTCGACGGTGAGCGGCTTCTCGTCGACAAAAAGCACGTCGACCTTGCCGCCGGCCGTCAGGTAGTTCTTCACGTCGCCAAGCGTCTCTGCGGTCATCTCGATCTGGTCGAACGTGTTCGGGTCGATGAAGGCGAAGGTGTCGCGGTCCGCGTAGCTGAATTCGAGCGTGCGGCGGTCCGTGGGGAGGACCTCGATGGTGTCGGTCGAGGCAAAGCGCTGGTCCAGGGCCTTGCCGTATCGCAAGTTGCGCATTTTCACCTGGACGAACGCGCGGAGGTTTCCAGGGGTGCGGTGCTGCGTCTCCATGACGGGATGCGGTTCGCTGTTGTTGATGACCTGACCTTTTCGGATGTCATTTGCCTGCGGGCATGGCGGCTGAGCTTTTCGAGGTGGGCAGTTTGTGTGCTGGAAGGATGAGTCCTAAGGACCCAGCCTTGCCTGTCAAGGCCAACCCCAACCCGACTCTCCGCGCTTGCGCCTTCGCGGATGCCGCGGAATGGTCCGCGTGGTTGGCGTCGCACTGTCTGTCGTCGCGTGGGGTGTGGCTCAAGATTGCCAAGAAGACATCGGGGAAGGCATCCGTCAGCTACGCCGAAGCGTTGGCCACCGCCCTGGTCTGGGGGTGGATCGACGGGCAGAAGGAAAAGTGGGACGAAGCGTGGTGGCTTCAGAAGTTCACCCCACGCGGACCGCGGAGCATGTGGTCGAAACTCAATCGCGAAAAGGCAACTGCCCTCATCGCCTCTGGCAAGATGATGCCCTCCGGGCTCGCGGAGGTCGAACGAGCCAAGAGGGACGGTGATGGGATCGAGCCTACGAATCACAGAAGAGCGCCTTCGTACCAGAGGACTTCGCAAGGGCTCTCACGAAAAATCGTCGCGCACAAGAGTTCTTTGCCAAGCTGGAGGCTCACAACCGATACGCAATCTTGTGGCGCCTTCAGAATGCGAAGAAGCCGGAGACGCGAGCCCGTCGCATCGCTCAGTTCGTGGAGATGTTGGCGAAGGGAGAGAGGCTGCACCCGTAAGGGACCTCGGAGGATTCCGGAAAGGCAGTTTGCTACGCTTCCCTCGTGCAGGATCTCGCGGCGCACGCGGCACGAAGACGGTGAAGGATGCAGTGGCCGACCCTCCGATCTGGATACCACAAGTTCAACAAACCGTTCCCACCCTTGCCAGCTACCCACCTCGCTATCAAACCACTTACCAAGGCCGTCAGGTGCCGGTCAAAATTATCTCCGAGTTGCCTAGTGGTGACGCCGCCGATGTAGAAATCGTCGAACCGGACGACCTGAAAGGGAATGAATTGGTGATCCCTGGAACCCAACTTCGCCAAGTTCCTTTCGATGCCCCCGTCGTAAGCGGCGAATTCCAACACCAAAAAGTTACCGCCATGGTGCTGCGTGACCTTACCGACAGCCGGCAGCAGGTTCAAATCCTAGAGCCCGAATCGCTAAAGGGCCAACAGTTCACCGATGCTGCGGCGAATCTAAAACCCGTAACCCATCCAGGCCTTCAGTGGAAAAACTATCCGGGGCACTTCACCTACGATTCAAAGTCCCTCGGCTACATCCCGTTCCTCTACTATTTCCGAAACACGATCATAATCTGCTGGCTGGTGGTGGTGGGCACCGTATTCTCAAACGCGCTTGCCGCCTATGCATTTGCAAGGTTGAGATGGCGTGGACGGGAGGCGTTTTTCGTCGTCACCCTTGCAACCATGATGGTGCAATTCCCAGTCGTAATGGTGCCCTTTACGGTGTTTTTAAAGCCCTCGGTTGGATTGGGATTTTCAGGCCGCTCTGGGTTCCCGCCTTCTTTGGAAGCGCGTTTAATATCTTCTTGTTGCGCCAATTCTTCCGAGGCATTCCCTTCGAGCTGTCCGAAGCAGCAACCATCGACGGCGCGAATGAGTGGCAACTCTTCTGGGACATCCTAATACCTCTTGCCAAGCCCGCGCTTGCGGTCGTCGCGCTATTTACCTTCATAGCGTGCTGGACCGATTTTCTTGGCCCGCTCATCTATTTGAGCGATCAGAAAACGTATACGCTCTCACTCGGTCTGGCCTCCTATCAAAGCCGGAATGGCGGAACGGACTGGAACTTACTCATGGCCGCCTCCACCATCGTGGTCGCGCCCGTAATTGTCCTCTTCTTCTTCACCCAAAAGCTTTTCATCTGAGGAATTGCGCTAACCGGCCTGAAGGGCTAGCTGGTCACACGCTCAGCTTTGAGAGTGGGAAGCTACGATGGCCGCGGCGGCGATTCTTCTTTGGGGCATCTTCTCAAAGGGGGTCTACATCATTCTCGCGAAGTCTATCGGTCTGGGCGATGCAGGAATAGTAAGCGTGGCGTGGACGTTGTATGCGATGATCATTGTCGGCGTCGGTTTGGCCAAGAAGGAGCAGACTCTGCGCTATATGGCCTTGGGGCTATTTACGATGACCCTTTGTAAGGTCTTCTTTATGATCTTGCCGAGTTGGACGTGGGATTGCGCATAGGTGTGCTCATGGCCTTGGCCTGGCAATGATCGGAGGGGGCTACGTTTACATCCGGGCTCGTCGCCGTCTTCAGTAATCCTGCTGAAGTCGCTTTGGGGTAAAAATGCCGGGTTAGCGTTCTACACACATGGCCACAAGAATCCTGCGCCTGACCCTTGCCGCCCTTTCGATGTCCGGCTGCGCATTCGCAGCCGCTCAGCTCAAAATGACGGATTACAGACGGCTCGTTACCGTGTCCGATGTTCAGGTGTCGCCCAATAACAAAGTCGTCGCCTTCGTAAAATCGGTGCCGAACTTCAAGGACGACACCCGACTCACCACTATTGAAATTGTAAACGCGTCTTCCGGAGCGATAAATGTGCTGACCAGCGGCGCCCACACCGTTTCTTCGCCGCGTTGGTCGCCGAAAGGCGACCACATCGCGTTCTTGCAAGAGGATTCAAACAAGGTCAAGCAGCTATGCGTTGTTTCCTCAACTGGAGGAAGCACGGTGCGGGTGCTTACCCACCGGCCTCGTGAGGTTCAACGATTCTCCTGGAACCCGGCTGGCGACCGGCTCGCCTTCGTTACGCCCGATGACGATCCTAACGCGGCCGCCATCAAAGCCCACAACGACCTTTTCGACCTTCACGACGATGGCTTTCTCACGAGCAGCATTCCAGTCCCTTCGCATATCTGGATCATCTCCAGCAGCGGAGGAACGCCGCGCCGGCTGACGCGCGGCTCTTGGAGCGTTCTTGAGACGCCTCCTCCTTTTGCGGGAAATCCCAGTGACCCGAGTTGGTCACCTGACGGCAAATCCATCACTTTCATCCGCCAAGCTGACGCAGACGACAGCGACAGCGATCTCACCGCCGTTGCAGTCGCAGACGCCGCCACCGGCGCCGTATCCGCTCCGACAAAGGAAGCCAACTACGAGTATCAGGCTACATACTCCCCCAGTCCAAGGCAATTGCCTATTTGTATCCGCACGGTCCAACGCCACTGAGCGAGATGGGCGTTTGCGTTTCCATTCCGCCCGATATGTCTGTCAGCAACAACCGGGTTGATAGGGACATCCTGGATTTCAAATGGCTTCCCGATGGCAACCATGCGATTGTGATTGCTACCGACGGCATCAAGCGCTATATTTGGCAAATGGGTCTCACTCCCGAACATCTCGCGGACGGTCCAACTAGATCAACCTTGGCGACGTCTATCCGTCTGAAGTCAATGTCGGCAGTTCAGGTGGCATCGCAGTGGTAGCCAGCAGCACCAATAGGCCGCCGGAGATTTACTTCCTGGCCACCCCAAACAGCAAGCCTTCACAGCTAACCAATTTCAACCCGCACTTAAAGGCGATGAAATATGCGGAGGTCGACGAACTCTCGTGGGCCTCGCCGGACGGCGAGAAATGCGACGGAGTTCTTACCTATCCAATCGGATACTCAGCCTCCCACAAGTATCCATTGGTTGTCTTTATCCACGGGGGCCGGAAGCCGCGGCAACCGCTCAGTACATAGGCTTCGAGGGCGATCTTCTTCGTCAGAGCCTTGCAGGAGATGGCTACATTGTTTTTGAACCCAACTATCGAGGAAGCGACAATCTGGGCAACGCCCATGAGCACGCCATCTACCAGAATCCTGGTATTGGCCCTGCAAGCGATGTCCTGTCCGGGCTGGATGCAGTCGAGGCCCGAGCCAGCGTAGACGTAACCCGTGTATCCGTCGCGGGCCATTCCTATGGGGGATATATGACGTCCTGGCTCATCGGGCATGACCACCGCTGGCGATGCGCAGTTGTCGCCGATGGCGCGGTGGACTCGACCAAACGTATAACCTCGCGGCAGACGGCAACCTCGCCTGGACCAGAGATTCGCTTGGCGGAACGCCCTCCGATCCACAGACTGCCGACCTTTACCGTACCGGTTCACCCGTCACCTACGCGGGAGACATCACCACTCCTACCCTCATTCTTTCCGGCACCGCGGACGAGACGGTTCCCATCAGTGAATCCTTCACCCTGTACCATGTCTTGAAGGACCACAAAGTGCCGGTCAGGTTCATCGCCATTCCGGGCGCACATCACTCGCCAGACGATCCGGTGCGGTACGAGGCATTTTACGGGGCCATGGAAAGTTGGATCCGGCATTACAATCCCTAAGCCGCTGGTTTAGACCGTTAGAATGATGTCAAACTAAGTCCCGTGAAGTTGAAATCTTTTGTCTCTGCCGCCGCGCTAGCATTGACCGTTGCCGCCAGTGCCCAGACCTATACTCTGAAACTGAAACCAGTCCTCGGAAAGACCTATACGCTCTACACCAGCCTTTCCGGTGGTACGTCGATGTCGGTCACGATGACCATGAAAGCCGTAAAGGAAACGGGCAACAATGTGGTTCTTCAGAGTCGCATTGTCGACATGAGCATGAACGGAAAATCGATGATGGCTTCGGCGCCCCAACTTAAGAGCATGCGCCTGACCATGACCGAAGACTCGGCAGGACACTTGATCGGCACCGACGTAACCGGCGTTGACCCCAAGATGGCAAACGCGATCAAGGCTCAAGGCGGCTCGGGCAATTTTCGCTTCCTTCCCCAGCAAGCCCATCAGAGTCGGTGATTCTTGGTCTGGCGAATATACGGCAAACGGCCAAAAGCTCAAGGCCACCTACAAGTTCGCCAGTGTCGGAACGAATCATGGTTTTAAGGTGGCGAACTTGGTCGTGAACATCCAGGGCTCGGCTGGAGGAGCAACTTTCCAGAATCCGCTGAAAATGTCTGTAGAACTGTCCACCGGGATGCTAGTCGAATCCAGCTTCACCCTATCGATGGGCGCGCAGACTGAGCATGTCAAGCTGACTCGCATTTGATGGATCTAGCGAGCCAACCGCGGATACATTTTCGCTGCGATCAAGATTAGTGCCAGGGTGGAAAGGGATAGCACGGCAATGTCTGTCCCAAGCCCAAACGCGCTGTGCCCACCCTGAATCATCAGGGTCCGCAGCATGTCCACCTGGTAGGTCAACGGATTGCCGCGTGAAATAACCTGGAGCCATGAAGGCATCAGGGATACAGGGTAGATCGCGTTGCTTGCAAAGAACAGAGGCATCGTGATCACTTGTCCAATCCCCATAAACCGCTCACGGGATTTCACGATACATGCGATGATCAGTGAAAAGGTTGAAAAGAACGCGGCCCCGAGAAGGATGCCCAAAATGGAGCCCAGAAGCGCGAGTGGGTTCCAGTTCATGTGAACTCCTAACAAGACGGCAAGAAAATAAACGATAGCGCCCTGAACCACTCCCCGTATCCCAGCGGAAAGAGCCTTTCCGGTACCAGGGCCTTCGCGGTGCGGGGCTGACCGAGGAACTTCTGCAAGATGCCGAGGTCCCGCTCCCAAATCACGGACAGCCCATAAAAGATGGATACGAAGAGGATGCTTTGAGCCAGAATGCCCGGCGCCATGAAGTCGATGTACCGCAGTCCGCCAGTGGGAATCGCCCTAGTGCGAGCGAGCACCTGGCCAAAAATGAGAAGCCAAAGTGCGGGCTGCACAGCTCGCGAAAACAGCTCCGTTGGATCCCTTTTCAGCTTTTGAGTTTCGATCTGGACGATCGTGAATGCCTTGGCCATGAAGCCGCCAATATCGGGCATCCACTCGGGCTGACCAACCGCTATTGCGCTCATCCCAACCTCTTTGCTGTTCGCCGCATGCGTCTTGCCTCTCTAAAGCCCCCGATCGCTTCTTCCGTCGCGCCCGCGAAGTGAACAAATACCTCGTCCAGGCTCGCTTCTGGCCCGCCTGAATCCTGTTTCAGTTAATCCACGGTTCCCAGGGCGGCCAACTTGCCAAGGCTCATGATCCCCAGCCGGTCGCAAAGGCCCTCTACCTCGTCCAGCAAGTGGGTGGTTAAGAAAATGGTGGTATTGAACTCGTCGCGCAAGTTTAGAATATGCCGCCAAACGGAGCTCCGGGCAACCGGATCCAAGCCAACCGTCGGTTCGTCCAAGAAGAGGAGCCTCGGTCGGTGCAGCATCGATTGGGCGATTTCCAAACGCCGAACCATGCCGCCTGAAAACTCCCGCACAAGCTTATCGGCCACATCATCCAAGTTCATGAATTCGAGGGCTTGAATCACGCGGTCCGCGCGTTCCTTTTTGGGAACGTCGTAGAGCCTGGCGTAAACAGTCAAGTTCTCTCGCGCAGTCAGGTCGCCGTCGGCGGAAACCATTTGTGGCACGTATCCAATGGACCTTCTCACGTTCACAGGCTGCTTGGCAATATCGAATCCGCACACAGTGGCGCTGCCTTCGGTCGGAGCCAAAATTGTGATCAACATCTTGATCAGCGTGCTCTTTCCGGCTCCGTTCAAGCCCACAAGCCCGAAAACTTCTCCCGCCTGTACAGCCAGAGTCACATGATCGACCGCGACTAGGTCGTCGAACTTTCGAGTCAGACCAACCGCTTCCAGAACCGGCGGTTCCGCAATAGTCGGCTGCAAATCGCTTAGATGCATAAACTAATTTTTACTACGGTCCGGCAGCAGCTTACGGCTCGGATTAAGTGCGGAGTGATGCACTCTGAACAAGGCACGTTCCCTTCCCCTACGGTATCAGGTGGCACCTTTAACTGGACAGGGTTGACTTCCACTCGGCGTCTAGGTCATCCAGGCTCTTGCCAGTGTATTTCTTCCAGAGATCTTCGCTGTAATTTCCCTGATAGTTCTGCTCATTAAGCTGCTTCACCAGGTTGGGGTCGTATTTGTTGACCACCCAATCGAGGAATGCGGCGGTGGTTTGGTAGCTAGCCTTCGCGTCGGCCCTTGGCAGCCTCGGATGAGGGCGCTTGTTGGGTGGCTCGTAGTTGAACCACCGGACGTAGTCGGCGATTCCTTCCACCAGCCAGCCCGGCGTATGGTTGCCGCGGTAGTTCTGCGCGACGTGGGTCATTTCGTGAACAATGACGCCGGGAATATCATCCGGATGAGTTAGCGCATAAGCTGCGGAAACTTCCATGTGGTCGCCTGAAGTTGCCGCGACACCCTTGTAGCCATAGCTGAAAAGAATGGTGACTACCTTCGGCTGAGGGTGCTTGCGCGCGCCGATCAGATCGAGGGTCATCGGATATTGGGCAATCGCCGTGTCCCTGGCTTTTCGGGCGATATCCGTGAGGCGCTTAGCCTGATCGTAAGTTGGGTGTCCGCCAGTAACGTCCACCTGAATGTCGATCTGCGGCACCTCTTTTGGCTGGCCAAACGCCTGAAGACACAGGAAAAGACTTGCAACCAATAAGAAAAATCTGAATCTGGGCAGCGTCGCCATCTATAAGAGCAGACGCACCTGTAAGCTAGTTCGTTTCGTTTCGCTTACGAGTCGCAGCCGCCTTTTTAGCAATCGCGGAACGCTCCGATTTAGATTTTTGATTGGCCACGGACTTCACTTGACGAGAGATCGCTGCGTGGGATGCCGCGTCCTTCCCTTCACGCTGCAGCGCTTTTTCGCTGGCTCGCGAGCGCTTGGGGTTTGGAGCATGCGGATGTTCACCCGCCTTCAAGTCCTTGCCTGCCTTATCCTTGACATCTTGAGAGTAACGGCCGCCCTTCGGCGCGGGAAGATCCACGCCCGCGCGCCTGGCCTCCGACAAACCGATCGCAATCGCCTGCTTAGTCGAACGCGCGCCGTGCTTTCCCTCCCGGATGTGATCCATTTGCTCTTTGATGAACTCCCCCGCCTGGGTGGAAGGGGCCTTCCCCTCTTCCTTGTCTCGTTCTGCTGCTTCGATCGTTTTCTTTTCTGGCATTTTCCCTTTCCTTTCAATTTCTAATGAGGGAAAAATCCCTGCTTCAGTTCCATTTTTGAAGGTTAGAATTTAACTAGGGGACGTGGGCGACAGGGCGGAGAACTAAGTGTGTACGCTGGATTAAACTCAGAATTGCGAAGGCCTCCGGATTTACTGTCTTTTCTGGAGGACGGAACAGAGCGGCTCTCAAGCTTCATCGGGAAGGGTATCTCGCCCCTACTGTGGTTGTTCCGAGATCACTTCACTACAATGAGCAAATTGTTTGGATAGATGATCAGCGGGCCTCCGTCGAATTCGAGACACTGTCTACGACTAGTAAACAGCGGTTCCCCAAATTAGGGAGCAGGAATGGTAAGGAAACACAAAAAATGCAAGCAACATTAGAGCAAACAAACCGAAATCAACTAATTGAAGAGACCAAAGCAGACTTCATTCGCAACAAGGATGGAATCCTAAAGAATTTGGCCACAACACCAGACGACCGAATCAACTGGTCCCCGTCGCCCACGGCGCGCACGCCGCTGCAAGTGGTGGCTCATTCGGCCTTAGCCTTAGGAGGCTTTCACGGCATGCTCATGGGCGCGGCGTTCCCCTGGGAAAATATCGCGCAGGCGGATGCTGAGTGGCGAGAATCCGAGAAGAAATATACGACGCGACAGGAGGTCATCGACCTGCTGGAAGAAAACTCCGCCAATTATCTGGCTTGGCTGGACACATTGACCACCGAACAACTCGGCCAACCCTTTCACACTCCTTTCGGCGAGGTCCCATATTCCGTGGCTATCACCTTCATGGGAAATCACTTATTCGGCCACGCCAGCCAGATCCAGTACATCCAAACCGTCTATGGAGACCTGGACTGGCATCTAGGCTAGATTCACCGATACTTTCGAGGAAGCGGCACGCCGGTATCGTCGCCTTGCCAAAGAATGGCGAGCACATACCAGCGACCGCCGTCCTCGTAAAGTTGAATGCTGTTGATTCCCGTTTCGAACGGCTTCGAGTCGTTTAGGTTGTGCCTGCTTTCATAGGTGCTGAAAACCACTTCGATCTGCCCGTAACGCTCTGTTCGGTGAGATGCCTCGCGCTCGAAAAATCCGTTTTTTGCAAAGTAGGGCGCATCCATTCGTGCGTAGTCGTCAACCGTGAAAGTAAGGTGTTTGATCTCGCCGTTGCCACTCTTGTACATGGCGGTCATGAGCGCTTTCGGGTCGAAAAGGGACTTCATCCGCTCCCAGTTGCGCGTCCCTGCCGGACCGGAAATAACGTCGTACAAAGCCCGAATCACGGCTTCGGGACTCGAAACGTCGTTCACGGCAACTTGATAGCGCCCAGCGCTTGGCTCCTGAACCCGATTCACTGAGAAACTCAAGAGACTTGCCGAAGCGAGAATGGGCAATAAGACCATGCTCTCATTCTATCCCCGCCACTTTCACTCTCCTGCTTCTAAATCACTGCTATTCTCAAGGAGCAGCGTTTCCGCTCTGTCCAAGGCTGCCTTTAAAGTTGGAGCAATGTTCTGTTCGCCGATGTGCCGATAGAATTCAGCGTGGCGCATGAGATTGGCGGGCTGCTCGCGCGGCGCGCAGAGCACGAGAGTCCGGCCAGACGCCGTGAGCCGGTCTGCCAAGGACTCCAAGGCGTGCATCCCGGTAGCATCGATTGCGGTCATGTTCCGTAGCCGCAGGAGCACAACTGCCGGCAGTTCATCCAGCTCATTTTCAATGGCCGCCAACTTGTCGGCTGATCCGAACAAGAACGGCCCGTGAATCCGGTATACGGTAACCCCTTCGGGAATCTTGTTGGTCTGAAGACTGTGGTCGAATCCGGATTCGATATAGTCCTCCGTAACTCGGGTCACCGTGGTCGTCGCGGTGACTTTACGAATATATAGCAGAGCCGCCAAAATCATTCCTGCCTCTACTGCGACCGAAAGATCGGCAAAGACCGTGAGCATGAAAGTGATGAACCAGACCGCGATATCTGCCTTACTCTGTTTAAGAATCTCCCGAATCGCACTCCACTCGCCCATGTTGTAGGAGACAACCATAAGGATGGAAGCCAAAACGCATAGCGGAATTTGGCCGGCCAACCGGGCAGCCATGAGCAAAATCGCCAAGAGGGTAACCGAATGGATCATCCCCGCTATCGGTGTTTTGCCTCCGGATCGAATGTTCGTGGCCGTTCTCGCAATAGCACCTGTGGCCGGCAGCCCACCCACAAGGGGCGAGGCGAAGTTTGCGACACCCTGGGCAAACAGCTCCACATTGGGGTTGTGGCGCTGACCGGACATTCGGTCAGAAACCACTGCGGACAAGAGCGACTCAATGGCGCCCAACATGGCAACCGTGATGGTCGGCGAAAGCAACGGCAGTACCAGGTCAGCGCGGAAGCGAGGAATGGCGAAGCGTGGCAATCCACTGGGAACGCCTCCAAACCTCGATGAGATTGTGTCCAATGGCATTTGGAACTTCCAGGCGACCACCGAACCAAGAAGGAGGGCCACAATCGTACCGGGAATACGCTTGACGAACCTGTTTACCAGCAGGATCGTGAACAAAACTCCGATCGCCATCGCGGTCGCGGGCATGGAAAGCGAAGACCAGTGTTGGAAAATCACACCCATCCGTCCGAGAAAATCGCCGGGAACGTTGGCGATGCTAAGTCCGAAAAAGTCCTTTATCTGAGTGCTTGCGATAAGAATGGCGATACCGTTCGTGAACCCGATCACCACCGGACGAGGGATGAACTTCACGGCGGTGCCAAGCCCGGTGATCCCCAGGATCATAAGCAGGACGCCGGCCATCATGGTACACATGAACAGCCCGTCTACGCCGTGCTTTTGCACAATGCCGGCCACGACAACGACAAAAGCGCCGGTCGGACCTGCGATCTGCGTAGTCGACCCTCCCAGAGCTGAAACCAGGAAGCCCGCGACAATAGCGCAGTAAATGCCTGCCTGAGGAGAGACACCCGAAGATATGGCAAACGCCATTGCCAACGGCAGCGCAACCAAGCCAACCGTGATCCCCGCAATTAGGTCCGAAGCAAACGCGCGCAGGGTGTAGCCACGCAGGCACTGAATCGACTTTGGAACGAAAGCCGAGGTGCGACCATGCGGATGGTATCCTGTCGCGGCAAGCGGAACTGTACAGCACTCGGCCCTGGCGGAGGCTGGGCCGGCGCGCCAACACGACGTCGAGGTGCTGGACACGCTCCAGTAGGACATCCGGGATCCGACGCAGTCCCGAGCTACTACTATCGCGGCGAGCCGATCGGCCCCGTTGACGCCGTATTCCGCGATCGAGGACGTCGATCACCTATTCCGCGCCTGGCCGTGGTACGTCAGTTCGAGATGATGGGCGTCTATTGCCTCAACGAGTCCCAGGCCATCGCACTGGCCGGGACAGAGCGCGCTGCTTCAGTTATTGAGCCGGCACGACATCGGCATGCCGCCGACTGTCTGTACACGCGGCAGGCCGAGCACGTCCCGAGCTGCATCGAACAGCTGGAGAAAAGGGCACCGCCGGTGGTGGTGAAGTTGCTCCAGGGCGCGCAGGAGGCGATCCGGCGTCGTGCTGGCCGAAGAGCACGTGGCCGCCAGCTGGGTGATCGAGGCGTTTCACGGGCTGGAGCAGAACATCCTCATCCAGAAGGATGCCGATCCGGGAGTCGGACGGCGCGACATCCGCGGCAGCATGGTCGTGGGCGCGCAGAGGTCGTGGCGGCCATGCGTCGACAGGCGGTCGCGGGGGAGTTCGCGCAGCGGCATTCCACCGGGGCGGGACCGCGAAGAAGTTACGCTGGCAGGCCGGAAGTCTCTGGCGCAGACGGCGGCGGCCCCGGCGCGGGTTGCTCGGGCTGACGGTGGCGGGAGTGGACATGCTCGGAGTGGACGAGGGCCGATGGTGATGGAAGTGAACTCGTCGCCGGGGGCTGGAGGGGATCGAGAAGACGACGGGGGTGAACGTGGCGGAGACGATCATCGAACACATCGAGCGCGAAGGGGAACCGCTCGCGCCGAGGGGCGGGGGAGGCGAAGGAGCGTCGTGAAGCGCGGGCGAGCCAGGAGCGTCAGCGACTGGAGAGATCGCGAATGGCGAGCCGGGAGCGTAAGCGACCGGAGAGATGGCGAAAGCTCCGGTCGCTGAGCGCTCCGGCTCGCCCTTGAGATCGCAAAACTCCGGTCGCTGACGTCCGGCTCGCCCTTGAGATCGCAAAACTCCGGTCGCTGACGCTCCCGGGCTCGCCTGGAAACGGACACAGGGGGGTGAAGGCCCCGCCGAGCCCCGGGTAGCCGCAGCAAGCGACAGGGTGTTGGCCGCTTTACTGCGCGGAGGGCCTCGGCAGGGCGGCGAGCGCGCCCCTGCGGATTCTCTTGTTTCCTGTGGATCAGCAACCGGGTCGTCCGTGAGTTGGGAAACCCGGCCAAACCCAATGGCTGGTTTCCTCGGTGTGGAGGAGCAGGTAGGCGAACTCGCCCTTTTCCGACTTCTCGACTCGCCAACTTCCCGCGGGTAGCCGTGCTGTCGCCTCACCGACAGGCGAGCGTCCAACTTGAACTGCTTGTCGGGGACGAGTAGACGGTGGCCCGCTTGCTGCCCTGGGCAAGTTCCACGGCAGGGACGACATCGGACCTGTGCCGGGGAGGGTCGCCAATCCCAGGTGGGTATAGGGCGTAATTCGAGTTCTCTTTCGGGGCCGTGACCGTGCGGCCCATTTTCTTGAAATCGTTGGCTACTTCCGCTTCATTGCTGGGGCGGTTCGGGTAATAGACGAGGATGATTTGCGCGTGTCGAGGGCGGCCGCAGTTTCATCCTTCCAGCGGACCAGCCCCAGCAAAGACAGAGAAGCAGGGCGGCGGCAACAGCAGCGCGGCCGGCGTGCCAGGCCCAGCGGCGATACCAGGCGGAGGCGCTCGGCAGCCAGCGGGCGGCGGCCGCGCAGGCCGTCAGGGAGCGGGACCGCGCGCATGGCCCGGCCAAGGTGTTGTTCGATGCGGCGCTCACGCCTGCCTTCGCCGCGCACTCGGGACAGTGCCCGAGGTGGCGTCGAGGTCGCCAGGCCGTCGCCGCTTCCAGTTCGTCCGCTTGCGGACGAGAGAAATGCAGAAACAGGCGGGCGGTATTACAATCCATCGTTCGCCCTCCTTAGTAGGGGGCCATTGGCGGAAACCGTCGCTTCAACGCGGGAACCCGACCTTCGCCTGGAAGAGAGGGGAAGCAGCCCTGAGGCGAAATCGCACGCACAGGTAGGCCTTGGCCCGCGCCAGCCGTGACATCACCGTACCGAGAGGCAGGTCCATCTGCTCGGCGATCTCACGGTAACCGAAGTCCTCGAAATAAAACAAGATGATCGGGGGTTCGGAACACCTCGGGCAGGTCGTTGAGGGCCTGCTGGAGTTGTTCGGGGTCATATCGGGCAGAGGCTCGGGCAAGGCCTCGGGCAAATCGCCGATGCCATCCAGCGACACGCATGCCTGCTGCTTGTCCGCACGGACGCGATGCAGGTAGGCGTTGCGAAGGATGCTGAACAGCCAGGGCTTGGCCCGCCCAGGATGGCGCAACTGCGCGAAGTTAGCTGGGCCTTGCAGAAGGTGTCCTGCGTCAAGTCCTCCGCGTCCGCGCCGCTGCCGGACAATCGGTAGGCATAGCGATAGAGGGCCACGTAATGCTCATCGACCAGGCGCTGAACCGTTTGCGGACTGCCGGGGATACCCATGTTGCATCTCCCTCTTAAAACATAGCCCCGGGCCGAGCCAGATTTATTCCCGGCGCCCGCGAAAAAACCGCAGGGCCGGGTGCCTCGCTGCCCGAACGAGGCAAAGCCACTTCAGGTTACGCGGTAACGAGCTCCTTCGCCAGCATAAAGACGACGGGCCAGGCCCCTGGGTGTGACACAATTTTCGGGAGAAGGACATTGCCCTCGGTCGCCCTCAGCCGTGCCTTGAATTTTTTTGTAGAATTCGTCGGCTTTTTACCCCATTCAATGTGCGACCGTTCCGCCCCTTGCGACGGACACACGAGGGGGACACGTCGTCCCCTGCCACGATGATTGACGAAAGGATGGTACAACTGTGAAGAAGCTGATCGCGTTCCTCCTGATCGCTGGCCTCATCGGTTTCACGAACGGGTTGCCCCAGCCCCAAGCCCACCACACCGGCGACCAAGGCCGGAGGAAGACGCCGCCGACCACGCCCAAGACCCCGCCGACCGAAGGCAAGAAGCCCGACGAAAAGAAGCCCGACGAGAAGAAGCCCGACGAGAAGAAGCCCGACGAGAAGAAGCCGACGAGAAGAAGCCCGACGAGAAGAAGGACAAGAAGGACAAGAAGACGAGCACCGACTGAGCGGCGGTCTTCGCCGACACGCAGACAACGACCGTGGCCGGAGGACAGGCCCGCGCCCTGTGCGGGCCTAGCGGTCGCCCGAGCGTCAGGGCACAATCGACGACAAGGCGCCCTTGTCGCTCACTTTGCCGGGCGTAAGATGAGTGCCGTAAATTGCTATGCAAGGAACTATTGGTGAGCATTTCGGTCGATCCAGCAACTGAAAGGGTGGTTCTACTGTGAAGAAGTTGATCGCGTTGATCGTTCTGGCTGCGGCTCTGATCACGGGCACCGTCGGCTGCGGTGGTACCCCCACCACCGCCCCGGCCAAGGTGACCCCCAAGACGTGATGTCTTTCGCTATCATGAACCGAGGCCGGTCGCCCGCAGGTGACCGGCCTCGGTTCGTTTGCCGCTCCGCCGAAGCGGCCGGGTACTCGAGGTGCTGACGATGATGTTCTTCGCGTTGGTGCTGGCCTTCGCTCTGGCGGCGCTTGCCTCCGGGTGCGGCAGCGATCGGGAAAAGGGCAAAAACAAGGACCTCGGCAAGCTGCGCCAGGGCGGCGACGTGAAGGTGAGCCGGGCGGCCGACGCCCCGCCCCAAATGTCGCCGGAACAGACGGGGCCCGCATCTCCCCTTTTCCGGCAGCACTGTCTCGGTGCTAGACTGTTCATGACGGCCTCCCTGAGACCATCCGTCCTTCCCCTTTCGCTTTCCGTTGCCCTCGATGGCCCTCGGGCGGCACGTTCGCTGGTCCGCGCCCCCGGAGCAACGTAGCTCTTGTCGGGGCTGAACCGGCCGGGCACCGTTTTGCCCCTCGGCCACGCTCCGGCTCCGCGGCGGTCGTGGCGACGGCGAAGGACACGGCATGGACCTCTTCCTGCTCACGTTGACTCTCGAGGGCGTCGGCGGACTGTTTCTGGTGGCCGTTTGCGCCACCTCTACATCTCGCTGTCAGCCCTACTTCCGCGATTGGGTGGTTGGCCCTGCTCTGCTTCAGCCTCTGGCTGCTGCTGGCCCGGGCCCGGTTGGCCCCGGAATGTCCGGACACCTTGAAGCCCTGGCTCCAGGACATCGGCATTCTCTGCGGTTGGTGGAATCCTTTTTTCTGGCGCTCGGCACCCTGGCCTTCTGCACGGGTCGTGGGCCGGGCGCCTGGGGCAAGTGGCTGGCCCTCGCCGTCACCCTGACCGGCCTGGCGGCGAGTCATCTGGTCCCGTGGTGGTGAGCGCACTATTGCCGGCACGCCGTCCTGATGGTGGTCTACGCCGTCGGCACGGCCGGTTTCGTCTGTGCTTATCGTCGTTCTCCCCTGCACCGCGGCGGACTCGGCACGCTGTTTCTGGCCGTCTGGATGGGCATTTACGCCCTGGAGCAGGCCCATTACGTCGGCGTGCAGACGGCCTTCGCCCTCGGTCGCGTGGCCCTCCCTATTTCGTCTACCTCACCATCGTCGATTTTGTGATTCAGGGCTTTCTCGTGGTCGGCATGGTCCTCGTGCTCA
>CAWHLK010000052.1:0-9019 GCA_963829965.1 uncultured archaeon
GTGTATGATCTGCGGATTGCGCACGATATGTCTCCTGCCTTTAGCACGAGGTCAACAGCTTTGGACTCGTCGACGAACTCGACGGGCACCTCGCCGTCCAGAACGCCGCCTTCAACAGTATTCATTGTCTGAAGGGGCAAGTTTTGCGTACCGGGGATAACTCGCATGCAGCCGTTTTCGGGCGTGGACTCATCCACCGCGAGCCACAGCGTCACTACATCCATCGGTTCAAGGGGCCAATAAGCACCGTCTTGATGCCAGTGAACGGGTTTGCCTGAAAAGGGAGGCTTCGAGATATAGTGGGAAGCGAAAAGGGCGATATTCGGCCCGATGAACTGCTCCGCGATATCCAGCAAGCGATCATCGCTCACCAAGCGAACCCAAAACGGGTCGTCCGGAACCAACGTGTGGCCAAGCTGCTCCGGCCGAAGCTCGGGGTGTTTCTTCGCGAGCCATTCTACGTGCTCGCCGGCTTCCTTGATCAGGTCGTTATCCAAGACATTATTGTAAATCGCGTATCCAACTTGCTGAAACTGGCGCTGCTGTAGGCCATTAGTCGTTTGCATGCCCTATGATAGTCGGTCCGCCGTTGCAAACGCCCAGCCGGGTATTTGTAGCGCGTCTCAAGCGTTAAAATTCGGTGACCCTAGTGGTCAACTGCTCTCAGAATCGCGGCAGCCCAAAGTTGGCCCAAAGCTTGCGCGCCCTCCCGATTCGGGTGAAGATAGAAGGTGCCGTTCTGTCCGGATTCTGCGTTGAGATTGGTCAGGTAAGTGGACGCGAAGTAGTCGAATCCGCGCGTGTCGCCTACAAAGACTCGATGCCCTGAGAACTTGGAAGGCAGCTTGGAGATAACCGGAAAATAGGAGGTAAGGCGCTCCAGGCCCTCCTCTTCGTAGGTTGCCCCGTTGTGAGTGTTTGGGCTGTACCAAAGAGGCCGGTTGACGACCACCTTGCATGAAGGAAAGTCCTTGAGGAGCGCGCCTGCGATTGCCGTCATATTGGTTTGGTATTGACTCGCGCTTACCGGCGACCCGTTGGTGCCTGCATTTGCGCTATCGTTCGTTCCAAGCATGATGGAAAACACCAACTCACCAGGATTGGCGGTTATCAACCTCTTTCCCGCTTCTTCCGCATGTGAAAACGTGTCTGTGCCAGGTAGGTAGTCCTTCGTGGTGTAGCCGTCATGCCCTTCGTTCGAGAAAAAAAATCTGCCTCGCACGGGGTCCTAAGGCAAGGGCCCTCACGCAGTCGTCGCAGGCTGTCAGGTCACCACTTTGCAAGTTAGCCCCACGCGTAATGCTGTCGCCGATGAAGACTACGGTCAAGGGCGAAAATGGCATGCAAGCCGCTGACGCGACAGGTTCGTCTTGGAAACATTCCCTAGACCTTCGGGAATGAGGGACATGGCTTCTCCAGACTGATCTATAACTTCTAACTTGTAGTAGTAGACCGAGCCTTGAGTCAGTCCCCTCGCCGGGTCCGTGAAGGGATCGTTAACTGCCGGCCGGACGAACCCATGTCAACGCGAGCGTCAGTGCGCAGTGAGGCCGCGTTCGGCCGGAAATGTGGGGAGAGGCCCCGGTAAAGCTTGAAAATGCAGATCATTCGGAGACTTTGAATCTGCTGCTTGAACCCCTCGATTGAGTTGAATAACGATTCCCGCCTGGGTTCCAAGAGCTCGGAAAGTCCAAGCGTGTGCATCTACCTGTTTGGGAGCCGGTACAGCATAAACGAAGAAGAGTGCAAGCGAGTTAAGGAACTGCATCGAACTCCTCCGCGCCAAGGGTTCCTTGCGCAGCAATCGATCCATACTTCGTGGGTTTACCCAAGAGAATCCACTCAAAGCCAACCCCGATTACGCTTCCAATTAAGGGGCCTACAATGAGATCCAGGTCGTATGAAAATCGCCACGAACGAGGTCGGGTGCGATGGTCCGAACAGGATTCATGGAAGCACCGCTAACTGGCGCAGCCCAGAGTCCGGCAAGAACAATATATCCTCCAATCGCTATCGCCCCGTTGGTCCCAATGTTCCGAGCTCCCGAAGATGTCCCTAGGATGATGTTGACCAGGGCTGCGGTCAGAAATATTTCCATCGCCAGGGCCCGTATGGGACCCGCGCCAGGACCGGGAAGCGTTGTGCCCAAGATGAGAACCGGCCCAAACATGGCCCGAAGAAACAGGGCTGCTAATATACCGCCGGTCGAATTGGGCAACGATGTAGCCAAATGCCCGATGCCAAGGGAAGTTACCCCTGAGGGAAAAGGCCACGGTGACGGCTGGATTCAGGTGAGCGCCGCTGACGGTGCCCATGAAGTAAATGATGGCCATCACCATCAGCCCCGGAGCAACGGCCGCGGCAGCCGGACTTACCGAACCTGAGGTCGAAGCCATGATGCTACTGCCAACCGCAACCGCGACGAGTAGAAACGTGCCCCAGCCTTCCGCAAACCAACGTCGCCACTCTCGCGATTCGTCCAGGAATTGGTGGAAAGAGCGACGCCGAACGATTTTTTGGGTGGCGTCAACTTCTTCAGCAATCTGATCAGCCATGAATGCACTCTACCACCGGTATCGCTTAGCCTTCGCGCCGGTTGGGCTCCTTTCTCTAATGGGGCGCAGTAGGGGTTAGACGGAACACGGCCGAGGCAGTTTGGCCCCTGTACGTGGCGGAGAGAGTCACAATGGTTGGCGCTGTGACCGCTCTGGTTTGGATCGCCAAGTCCGTCTGAGTTGCCGGGATGGATCTAGGCAGTTGGAGCAGATAAGGATTGTCCGAGCGCAAACGGATCGTGCCTTTCGCCGGCTGGCTCACCCCTGCCAGATCTATCTTGATCTGGGCCGGTGTTCCGGCAACCACGTTTGGACCAGCCCTCCAATGGTCACCTATATAGGTGTTGGAGTCGACAACATACAAGCAAGGAAGATCAATCGGTTTGGGATGTGAGAATGGGCTTCCGAAAATGTTGACGTCTGCGCCGATGATTTTGGTGGCGTTGACGAACTTCAGGCCGTCGCCATGAGACTCGTCGTTGTACTGCTTGGCAAAGCGAGTGGTCCATCCGGCGTAGGGAACGAACAAATGAGTCCGCGATGCGTTCAGGTCGTCCTTATCGTCGTAGTCCGCGTCCCAAAGTCCGACATCGTTGTAGGGGTTCTTGTCCATCCAGGGCGTAAGTTTCCAAATTCTCCGACTCGTGTAGATGACGGGCTTTATGTGGGCCGCTTTTACGGCTTCGATCGCCGAGGCTATTAGTTCAGGGTGGATCTTGTGATCCGCCGGGTCGATGGCAGGATCTTCAACGTCGATTGCCATGAATGCCAGATGTTTGGCGTCTTCGCCAAAGACTTTGAGCCCATCCCGAACCTGCTCGCCGCCGGGGCGTTCGTTAGAAACAAGGCAGTAGCCGGCGGTCGCGACTCCCGCTGCCCTCGCGGTTGCCATCTGTTCGGCCGCGAAGAGGTTTAGCTCGGAGCGGCCCTGAAGGCCGCTGGTTATAGCGTAAGCAAGGCCGGTTGAGCCATCCTTCCAGTGCCAAATGGCCGGGTCCTGAGCTGCGACCCATTGGCTGTAGGTTACGTTGCCGCTGTAGTTGGAGACGTCCGCGCCGTGCGGTGTTTGGAGAGCTTGAAAGAACAAGAGGGAGACAAACATTAAGATAGTTTACGTGTTGGGGAAAGAATGCCCTAAGAAATGTTTATTAACTGTAGAATCCGTGGATACATGCGTAAGCAGGGAGTCCCACCTTTACACGGAGGCTTGGAGAGCCGTGTATTTTGAGCCCCTGATTGGCGCTCTCAAGTCGATCACGAAAGACGAGATGGGCAAAGAAGCGATCAAAGACGGTCTGAAGCTTGTGACCATTGAAAACACACGCGGTAACTCCAATCCAGAAGCTTGGGCCAAGTTCAAAGAAGGCGCCCTCACCCTGGACCACGATCCCATCACCAACGTTGGAGATGTTGGAGAGCGCACGGCTAAATTGGTTGCTGTCTTGGAGAACGGCTTGTAAGGCCTTATCGGTCTCCTTAATGCCGATAAGGGGGCCTAGGAGGCGTGCATGCAAGCATTTGAGAACTTCACCCAAGTGAACGGTCGAGTTTGGAACTCGACGCGCGTAATGTGAAGAGGCGTGGACCTATTTGCGGCGCTCCAAGGAAGGTTTTCGTGTTTGCCTCCGTTTGAGTCGGTCGCTTCGAACCTAAAGGCGCAGTATTTTATTTCTTCCAACAAGTTCTGCTTAGTGATGTAACGCGCCGGAGACAACTGTATCGCGCCGTTCATGGGAGGACCGGTTACCGAGGACAAAAGGACCTTGAAGTCTACGCCCGTGCCAACTTGTGTCTTTGTTTGAGGGTAGTAGACCGTCCTAACCTGCCAGGGCTCCGTAGAGTAGCCAACGTAAACGTCCGTTGAGTGGACATTATTGGGAAGCGATCCGTCAATGTGTTGTAAGGTGGAATAGGGGTTGGGCCAGCCCGGTTGTCCTGGGAAGCCCGCAACATCGTCCCACATATCCCAAGGGGAATCCCTCGTGAGATGCGGTACGCGTATTACCTCGCTAGGCACCGATTCCGCGAAGTAACCGTAGCGATATCGCGTACCATCTACCCGGACAACGAAGTTCCGCTCGTACGCCTCTGTCGGCCTCACAGCATGGTCTTCACCCATCAATGAGAGGAGTCCATCAAACCACCCCGGAATACGCTTGCCGTCCGCCCTCCAACTTTTTCTCGTTTTAGGATCACCAACGAATAGCCGCAGAGTGATGCCGCCCGATAGTCGGACCGAGGGCCCGGATGAGACCACATCGGCCTTCGGCGGAACGAAGCACTTATATATAAACGGACCGGGATTGAGACTTAAGCGCTGCTGGAAGCCCAGGCACCTCAGCGAGGATGGCAACAGAATAAGATTTGCTGCGCAACAAACCGCCTGGCAGAGCCGACTTCGAAAGTCCATGATTTTCATGATGCCCTCACCACCGACAATTCATTCTAACGCGGAATCTCACGGCAAGCGATTCGAACTTCGAGATTTGAACAAGTCCGCTGTTCGTTTGATCCCTTCCCCATAGGAAGCCGGCTCAAAACCGAACAGGGTGTTGAATTTCGAAGAGTCAAAGACATAGGGTAACTCGTTTTGGTAAGCCATTTCAGCGACCTCTTTGATGGTCCGGTTGAACAGCCCCCCAATTTTCATGCTCCATTTTGGTAAGACCGTCAGACTGTCAGTGACGCCCATGGCGGAAGCCGCAGCAGCTACAAAATTCCTTCCCAGTCAAAGGGTTCGCTGCAGTCGGAAGGTGCCAGGTTTGTCCGAAGGCTTCGTGCTTGCCCGCCAAAAGATATAAAGCTCTTGCGGCATCCGGAATATAGGTATAAGAGTGAGGGACCCCGGCGTTGCATAGCCACTGAGCCTTCTTGCCCTTCGCCATGTTAGAAAAGACCATCATGTTCGGTACGCTGGATTTATCTCCTTGGGGGCCGTAAAAATCGGCGCTTCGCGCGATCACGGCGTCCAGTCTGTCCGCTCGCATCTCTACTAGGAGTTGGCGGGCTATGGTCGCCCTTACGCGGCCCTTGGCGCTCGTTGGCTGGAAGGGAAGATCCTCGGTCATCGGGCCCGAAACCGGACCGTACATGTAGACGTTATCGAAGAAGATGAGCTTGCAGGAAGCCTCTCGGCATGCCTGTATCACGTTGGTCATGATCTTGGGCCACTGAATGGTCCAAACGCGGATGTCGTACTGCAAACCGGCGAGCAGATAAGCGACGGAGGAGCCCTTAATCGCCTTCTTTGTCGCAGCCAGATCGGTAAGATCGGCCGAAATAGACTCTGCGCCTTCGCAAGAAACGCCCTTCCGCGAAACTAACCTCATGGGCACGTTCTCAGCCTGGAGGATGGGAACGAGTTCGTTGGAAATAGCGCCACCCGCGCCGAGGATCGTATGCAGTGCCACGAATCAGTATGACAGTCACGCTATTCCCCCGTCGCCTTAACCGCCATTCGGTTCGCTTCCGGACAAAGTCTGCCGTTACAAGCCCCGGAAATAGCGACTAAAAGAGAAGTGGCAAGGAATCGCTTAACTGGGAACAGTCATTACGCAAGCAATCGGTTCGGAACATAGCACCTTTGCCGAGTGTATACAGCCCCTGGCTGTTACTTGACCAGCGACAAATCCGGGTTCCCGGCAGGGTCTTTGCAAAATCCCACGGCTGGCCAATAGATAAGCGTGCTGCGCTTATCGCCGAGCTTTATGATGTAGGTCTTGCTGTCCTTATCGAACAGTGACCAGGTTCCGGTAGCGCCCGTCTCACTCTTGATTGTTCCGTCCGCGAGCAGCTTCACAAGCTGATTCTGTTCATCACCTCCAAGGGCATCGAACTGGATCCGGTAGGTTCCTACAACTACTTCCGGCTTAAACTCGAACTTGCCGAATTTGACTGTTCCTGTCGCTTTGATGTTGTATTTGCCCGCTGCCACAACTAAACCGTTGGACGGCGGGTCCACTTTGATGACAATATCGGTAGCTTTAGCTACATTGAACGGAACCGTTGTTTTGGCCGGGCTTTGCCGAGTTAGAGTTGAACAGGACCTGAGTCGAGGTTACGGTCACCGTATAGTCTTTTGCAACGCCGGGGGTTTGAAGGCTGACCCTAATTTGGCCGCCGGTGCCGGGGAATCCGTTTGTGGAGAAGTCGATACTTAATGAGCCCTTGCCGGGAAGGAGGGTCACGGAATAGTATTGCGGGATTTGAACTAAGCTGTGGATCACCGCGATGTTGTCCCCGTCTTGCAAGGGCTGCGGATGTTTGGGGTCTGCTGACTGCCCAAAGAGAGAAGCCGCTATCGCGCACGAAGCCAATGCAACTAGTAAGCGCTTTCCAAAGCGCGCATTCTGACCAAAGCCAAACTCTCGAATGTCACCCATGAAACTCCTCATCCTCCCAAAAAGAACGTTCAAAGACGATACCGCAATATAGCCCTATACGATTGGGGCGCGACGCCATGGTAACAAGTAGAATCGAAGTCGAATGATTCGCTGAAGAGGCTTGGCTTCAAAAGTCCGTACATCAAAGATCCCGAAAAGTTGTAGCCGCCTACCGTAAAATTCCGTGAAAAATCGGGCGTGGCACGGATTCGGTTTTTATAATCGAAGCATGCTGAACTCACGAACGTTTAAATTTGCTGCCGGAATCGTATTCGCGTGCGGGATCAATGGACAAAGCCGCGCCCAGAACTTGACGGATCTCAAGTCCAAGACTGGATCTGAAATCGTATACGGAGCTCTGCAAGGCGGAAGCAGTCTCAACGAAGGGCTTGCTTTCATTCTCAAAAAGGTTCACGGGCACTATGGAAGCAAGCCGGAGCTCGGGACGTTTTTCAAGTCGCGGGCCGGCGAATCCGTCGGTACGTTCTTTAACGTGGACGACAAGAATTTCACCCACTTGAAACAGAGCGGACTTGTTCTGGTTTCCAAGCTCCCGGACGGTTCCCTGGAAGCCGCCGTGTTAACAGATAAAGAGGACCAGTTCAAGGCTTCGGTCAACGGGATGCTCCGAAAGCTCCGGGAAGTCTGGTATACGGCGGGAGCAGGTGAGAAGGAAGGCGTTGTGTCCGCGCCCGTTCAGCCTTTGGAAACCTATAGCTTTCCAGACGGCACCGGAAGCCTGGACTTGGCATCCGGTTGGAGGCCGCTGGTCGCGCGAGGCGGAGGAGCCCTTGCCGCCGGCCCGAACGGAGAGACTCTAGGCGCGAGCTGCTACCTGGGCGTGCTGGACGCGAACAACCCTCGAGTAAGAATGCAGCTATCTTCCGGCCGGCCATTGCCCGGCCTCTATGCGGCGGCGCCGTCCGGGCTCAGTCCGGCGGAGACTTTTGGCATTCTTTACAACCAGTTTCGCCAGAAATACCGGATGTCTCAAGGCGAAGTCCATGTGGATGTGGTCAAGCAACAGTCAGATGCCGGTGGCACCGAATACATTCTGGCGGGCGAGTTCGAAGATCGTCAAAATGGCGACCAGCACATTGTTGCGGCCATGCACGCTTCTCCGTGAATCCCAGGCTAGGCGGCTGGGGCTGCATTATGAGCACGGTTACCTCACCCAAAGGACTTGTTCACCAAGGAAAGCAAGACGCTTTTTGCCATGATCAATAGCCTCAAGCAAAATGGGGCAGCCATTATGAGGAAGTCGGACGGGCTTCCCAAGCGATCCGCGATTATGGTGAGAGCGTAAAAAAGGCGAAAGAAAAGAGCGATGCGTTCGATCAGTACATGGCAAGCATCGGCCGCCAGCATGATGCCGATGACAAACAATCAGCATCGTTTGCCGATTTGCAACTCGGCCAAGCAGTGGTCGAAAACACAGAAACCGGAGAGCATAAGCGCTTTTACAACGACGATGCCTATAACTTGGTTCAGGCTAACCCGGACAAGTATCAGGTTGTGCCCGAAAGCCAGTACATCAAGGACAAGGACTACTATTTCCGGCTAAACTCCGGCCTCGATGGATTCGAAGCAAATCGGGCATTTGTTGGTTCACGGAGTCGATATCGATGGGAGCACTCGATGTCGCCATTACCACTCCGAGCTCGATATCGTTGCTCTTCGATTTGGATGCTGCGAGGAGTATTACAGCTGCTACGAGTGCCATGAGGCCCTTGCCGGGCATAAGTCGCGGCCTTGGCCGGCCGCGCGTTTCTGGGAGCCTGCAGTTCTTTGCGGAAACTGCGGACGAGAGCTTACGGTTGCCGAATATCTAGCTTGCGAGTTTGTGTGTCCGCATTGTGGGGCTTCGTTCAATCCAGGTTGCAACGAGCACTATGGACTGTATTTTGAGATTGGGGAGAGTGTTTAGTGTCCAGTGTCGAGTATTGAGTCAGGAGCTTGACACTCAACGCTCAATACTTATAAATTCCACCTCTAAGAGAACAATTCGTTCGCCTCGGATGCGGGCATAAGCAGATCCACATATGATTCGTACGTTCCGGTTTCAAGGATGGAGTCTACGAT
>CAWHLK010000053.1:0-5286 GCA_963829965.1 uncultured archaeon
CGCCGGAGTCGGTAACTACGCACGGTGGTTCTTCGGTAGATGCGCCGGTGTAGGTTTCCAAAAGGCTGGGATCCATTTCGATAGATCGAAGCATATTGTAGAGGGCATCAAAGCCATCGGGCCTTTTGAGCTGGTTGGTCGAAAGGGATGATTCCACTGCGAGGATCAGCGCCTTTAACATGTCGACGGCCTTCAGCGCCAGATCGATGAGGCCGGCTGAAACTTGCACTTCTCCATCGCGAACCCGCATAAGAAGTGATTCGGCCGTGTGACCGAACTTGGCGACCGGATCCAGATTCAGAAAGCCGGCCGTTCCCTTCACCGTGTGAAATGCGCGGAACACCGCGTTGATTTCTTCACCGTTTTGAGGGGATGTTTCCAAGTTGACGAGTGCCAATTCGGATTGCTCGACGTACTCCAGGCTCTCGCTGATGAACTCCCTGAGGATCGTCTTGTCGCAATCTTCCGGAAGGGCTCCAAATGTCACCGATTCGACGGGTGCTTGGGGTCGTTTCGAGCCGGCGGCTTTGCCTCCATCCACTACTACAATCGTTTCCACTGGGACTTGGGCTTCTTCCGCCAACTCTTCAACTGGAGGGTCTTCAAGAATCAAATCCGTGTCTGCCGAAACTTCAACGGGTTGCGTCGCAACTATCTCGGGCTCGGTTTCGGTCAGTTCTGCAGAGTCCGCGTCCCAGACATCGGTTGCTTTCTCTATTTGGGCACAAATGTCTTCGATGAGTTCCGGGATCTCCCGGTCCTCGGGGTTTTTTGCAAGTTCCAGGGCAACCCCAACCAGGCCCTTTACTTCCTCCGAATTGGGGGATCCTTGGCAAAACGCTTCAAGAGTGCCGATCAAGTCTTCGAGATCGGAAGGGCTTTGAAAGTCTTGTTCAACGAAGTACTGCGCCAGTTCATCGATGGTGAACACTTGGTAACCTGAAACCCCAGGATCGGCTTCCTGCGGCAATGAATCGGTGACCGCTTCGATCGCTTGCGACATCTCCGCCAGATGATTGGACTGGTCCGAACTCTCGGCTACGGAAACAACCGCCCGGAGCAGCGCCTCTATACGGACCTGGAAGTCTTTGGGATCTGCGACTTGGGAAAGGTACAGCGCCTGAAGGGCGCCAGCACTATTTCCAGCGCTCCGGCCACAATGCTGATTTCCTCCGGAAGCGAAGCAAGAATCTGCTGTAAGCCCCCTCCAATCGAACCGATGCTCTCACTGTCGCCAGCTTCCATTTCATGAATGGAACTTACGAGAGCGCGAAGCTGATTCAACGCCGCCGATTCACTCTTTTTCATATTCAATTTCAGGCGCCGGTAACGCCTACCCCCAAATACCCGGCAGGAGTTCGAAAATGGCGAGCCTCGTAAGGATGGCTGTTGCCATGGAAAGTATCCATCTTGGTTCCCACAAGCACGGACGGCAGGCCCATCTGACACTCGATGCCTTGAGCATCCAGATTCCTGACGCATTCGCCGGCGACGACGTTGATCAACTCGCCGACGGCATCGGCCATGTCCGGGCTGTCAAACGGCACGTCCATGTCAAAGTAGGACTTGACGATGAACTCGGCCGTGTCACGCGGAGCGATCAAACTCATTGACCAGGGGTACTCGCCTGAGAACGAGATCACCGTCGCGATGAGTTCACCGACCGGATCAGGACACTCGGCATTCACCTGAAGCTGCCAGGTTTGCCCAAAGACGCTGAGGATTGATTTTGTGACGGCATCCACATAACCAGTGGGCAGACTCTTGTCGGGAGAAAAGTGTGGTTGTTGCATAGGCGTAATCCTCTCCCAGCTATCCAAGCAGCTTCGAGAAAAAGCCGCCGCTGCTGGGCTTTGCGGCTACCGCTCCTGGGCCTGTTTGACGTGCCTTCAACCGTTCGAGAATGGGTTTTAGGCGTTTGATAAGCACTTCTGTGTCAATGGGCTTAACGATGTAGGCGTTGGCGCCCACCTTGTCCAAGGCTTGCTCGATCTTGCTGGTCGTCGACTCACTGGTGACCATAATGAAGGCCGGCGTGGGTTTGAGCTGTTCGGCTTTCGCGAGCCTCACAAAATCAATGCCGGACATCTTTGGCATGTTCCAATCGACGAAGGCGATGTCGGGCGCATGCTGCTTGAATAGCTGCAGCGCTTCGTGGCCATCCCCTGCTTCAAAGAACTCAAACTCCGCTAGGTTCGCGGCAGCGAGTAGCTTCATGATGAGCTTCCGCGTCATCCCTGAATCGTCGATAATAAGAGCTTTCAACGCCATACAGATCCTTCCTCTCAGAAACTCAGGTGGCAAATGCCACCGGCAAACGCCCGGTTTCCCGCTCTCCTTAGAAAGACCGACGGTCGGAAGCGCAGTCTGAAAACGCCCCAATACTTGTTCGGCATGCCTGGAATATCTTCTCAGGTTCCCTTTGTCATGGAAAAGCATGACACGGCCTAAACAGGCGAGTTTCTCGCAATAGTTCAAGCATCCACGGGCGGCATTGCGTACCAAGTTCGGCTACACTCTATCCGCCGCGTCAAAGAGGAGAACTATGTTTCGTCGTGCCTTCACCCTTATCGAACTGCTAGTGGTCATTGCGATTATCGCGATTTTGGCCGCCATTCTATTCCCCGTTTTTGCCCAGGCGAAGGCTGCGGCCAAGATGACTGTTTGCCTCAGCAATCTCAAGCAGATTGGGCTTGCGTTGGACCTGTACGCGAACGATTATGACGACGACTACCCGAACACGGGCGACCCCTATCTTTGGGTTGGCGAACGGTTCCGTTGGCCCCTGATGCCATATCTGGCGATCGCGCAAAAGCAAGACGGCGCCTCGGCGGCAGACCCTTTCGCTGCCAACGGTTCGCCGAGCATTCTCCTGTGCCCCGCCGATTTCCAATCGATTTCGCAGTTCAACGCGACTTCGTATGCCATTTCTGCGGCGTTTTACGTGCAGCCCTCTCAAATCCCGCAGATCCAAATCGCCAACCTCATTCCGGCGGTTGCTAACCCCGGCGTCTTGGCAAGCACGGTCAGCCAGAGTTCGTCGGCGGTCCAATTCCCTTCTCAGAAGATCCTGGCTTCCGAATGGTATGACAACCATCGCTTTTCGACTTCAACGCCGGTCGGGCCTTGGGGCACCGTGCAGCCAAACCTGTCGCCCGGTCCTGACCGCTGGACCGGAGCGAGGAACTCCCTGATGGCCGATTTGCACGCAAAGCTGCTGCAGTCCGGCGCAATCCAGCCCAGCGCGCAAGACTGTCCGGACTTCAACCTCACTCCCGGCGGCATCACTGGAGCCGATATCGGCTGGCGCTAGATTTGGGGGTCGTCGACTAATTTGCATATGCAAAATGACCGCCAATAGTCCTATCAAGCGATCCTTTGGGTGTTTAATATCAGTGAAAGCAGGCTTGGTGCTTTCCAGATACTCCAATAAGTGATAGGGAAGAACGGGCGGATTCAGAGGATGGTCCGCCCCTCTTTATGTGAGTAGCAACAGAAGAGCTTGGCTCGCCCCTGCGCACAGACAGCAGGACTGATGGCACGGTGGATGGATCGGGCGCATAGCTGTGGGGATGAGCTGGCCAGAAGGTGGCCGCTACGGAGGCAGCGATTGTTTCTGAAAGCTATTCATCATTCGACCGGGGCTTCGATTTCCAAGACGCAGAGCGTGGTTCAGATCAGAATACTGCGTTGCGGGCAGTTTCAATCTCTCTCAGACAAAGCGCCGGCCTGGAGAGCACCTACTCATGAGAATCAAACCGAGAGGCAATTCGGCCAAAGGCCTATATTTCGGCTCAACAAGGTTGTGCGACTCCGACGACAGCTTTTTGTCGGCCGCGAATATGGTGTTCAATAGGTCTTGGAGCTTGTTCTTGACGCAGCGCAAGTCTCCACTGGATAAATAGGAGCCTAGGCGGACCCTTCGAAGGTGGGTCCGCCACTCTTTTCGGGATGCGTTTCGAATGGGCGTGTTGATGGTCCATGAAAGAGGCTTGGGGCTTTTTAACCCGAAAAACGCACAGGAAGCTTGGGCGGATTAGGAGGATGGTCCGCCCTCTTCTCTCTGGATGAGCGTTCTTGCCCGCTCTCCTATTGGGGCGCAGGTGCTTCATCCGGTACTAGTGGCTTTTTAGCACTGAAATCAGGTCCGGAAGGGGTTGGGACGGCATCTACCGGCGATGTCTCGCGAATAACCAGAAGGATCAGTAGCCCACAGGCGGCGAGAATCCCGAGAACCACCAGCAGCTGGCCCGCGGGTTAAGGTGAGTTTTTCTATATGCCTCATGCTTCGGAGCGGGCGGCGGCAGCGCGCCTCCAAGCCTTTTGGCTTTTACGGAGGAGGGCAAACCGGGTGGGCTGCCCTTTCTCCATTCTTTGTATTGGAGGCCGGCGTCGTGCAACGCGACCCGAATGATTAAACACCAACGTTTGGTCCCTTAACAGCGGCTTCGTTGAGTCTGCGGCCGAAGTTGGGCCGGAAGGGCTTGGTTTGGCTAGAATACGTCTCAAGCAACTCTCGAAATTCTCCCAGCCAAGGCTCGTAGCAACGCCAGCGCTCTTTGGAAGACGTGTAGTCCGGCTGGCGCACATGCCATAATCGCCGGAATGTTCGGGTTTAATGCGAGGACGCCTATTTCAAGGCGGACGCGGCGGCTAAGGAAGCTCCCAAAGTAAAATTCTGAAACTGCGGACGGGCAGACTCGCTCCCCTCCCTGACGGTCGGTGTTTGGATCGGAACCCCGACTGTGAAGGAGGGGAGCACGTCGCCCAATTCGCTGGACGCAACGGCGTTGTAAGTCGAAAACCTGCGGCGGATTGCGAATCCGCCTCTTATTTGCCCGCCAATAGCGTCGATTGCCGATCGGCGCGCAGGTTTTCAACCTGCCCCGCAGTGCCAAACGAATCACGGGGACAGCTCACTAGTTCACGGTCTTCCAGGACCGGTCCGGATTGTAACTGATCACCGGCGCGCCGGCGTGCGCAGGGGTGCCCATGTCTTTTTCAAACACCGTCCCTGTCCTGATTCACGATAAATGTGTGGACACCGCTGACGCCGTACTGCGCGGCTGATGCGACCAGCGCGATTCCGCCTACCATCGACTCCTTCACCATATAATCGTGCCGGCCGCCCGGCGAGTCGGCGCCCTGCGACTTCAACACTGCGAACAGGTAGCCGTGGTACGGCTTGGCCGATGTCCCGATCGCGGCGATGAACTCCTTCGGAACATTCGGCTCGAGCTCGGCGAGCTTGGCGGCGTAAAAATGTGTCGCGCCGCGCTCCGCATA
>CAWHLK010000054.1:0-50302 GCA_963829965.1 uncultured archaeon
GAATGTATTGCTGTGCCCGGTGATCCACCCGACATCGCGGTGCAGAAATAGACGTCGTTATCCTTCAGGTCGAAAACGTAGTGGGTCGTGATGGCGACGCCCAGGAGGTAGCCGGCGCTCGTGTGCAGGACACCCTTTGGCTTCCCCGTCGAGCCGCTCGTGTAGAGGATGAAAAGGGGGTTCTCGCTGTCCAATCCCCTCGCCTTGTGCCCGTCCGGCTGGGCGGCGACGAACTCATGCCATCAGCGGTCCCGGCCCGTCTCCATCGGGATGGCCTGGCCGGTGCGCTTGAGGACGACCACGTGCTCACACGCTGGGGGCTCCGGAAAGGGCCCGGTCCACATTCGCCTTCAGCTCGACAATCTTGCCGCGGCGCCAGCCCCCGTCGGCCGTTATGACGATCCTCGCCTGGCAGTCGTTGACCCAATCCTTGATCGCTTCGCTCGAAAAACCGCCAAATATCACCGTGTGAACGACGCCCAGCCGTGCGCACGCGAGCATGGCGATCGCCGCTTCAGGAACCATCGGAAGGTAGATGGCCGCCGGTCGCCGTGGACCAGCCCGAGGCTCTCGCCAGGGCGTTGGCGAATTTGCACACTTCGCGGTGGAGCTGCCGGTAAGGTCAGGGTGCGGACATCGCCCGGCTCGCCCTCGAAGATGATCGCCGCCTTGTTGGCCCTGGCCGTGCTCAAATGGCGGTCCAGGCAGTTTTCGGCGACATTCAGCTGTCCTTTTCCGAACCACTTGGAGTACGGCAAGTTCCACTGTAATACTTGCTTGAATGGGCGCCGCCATGTGAGAAACCGGGTGGGCTTCGCGGGCCCAAAATCTCTCTGGGGAGTTGACAGATTCAGCATAGAGTCTTTTATAAGTCGCATCGCTCCCAAGGTTTGCTTGAGCTTTGAACTCGGCCGATGGCCTGAAAACCCGGTGCTCTCGGGAAACTGAAGTAATCGTCTGAGTCATTCGTTTAGGGTTTTTCGGGTTATAAGACCGTCTGACGGCGCCCCAATGATTCTGTGATGAGTTTTGAGCGTCAAGCTGGGGTGCAATAAATCCATTTATTCGACGGCTGAGTTTTATTCAGCGCCCGTCGCCCAAGATACAAAGCCCTTATAACGCAGGACCGCGCGCCCTGGCGCGCCCGGGTTCCCTTGCGTCGTTCTGAATCCCAAAAACGATTGTATGGAAAAGAAATCCGCGTCCGCCCAGCCGGACAGTGCAAGAAAACAGCCCGCAACCCCGCGCCTCCCGCCGCGGAGCTTGCAAAGGCGCCGTCTGCTTCCGCGGATGCGGGCGCCAATCCGGCGGGTCCGGCCGCCGATCCCGCTCCCTTGCCAGCCCCAGCGGCCCCCGCGTCCGCGCCGCCCGAGAATGTCGTCCGCATCGAGGGAATCCTGGACATCGACATCGCCAAGGGCGGCAACGGCCAGCTTCTGGACCTTGGGAAAACGGAAACGCAGGCCGACCGACACCTTTGTTCCCAAAGGAACTCATCCGCCGCTTCAAGCTGAAGCAGGGTAGTTTGATCGGCGGCACCGCTTTCCCTCCCGAGGGGCGCTTTCCCAATCCCAAGGTCAAGTTCATCGAGAACGGTCGACGGCCTGCCGCTCGAGGAGCGGCGCATGAAGACCGAATTCACGGGCCTGACGACCGTGTCTCCCGACAAGTTCTTGAAGATGGAGATGAAGGACGAGCGGATGACGACCCGGGCGGTCGATCTTTTCTGCCCGATCGGCAAGGGCACGCGCGGCCTCATCGTGTCCCCTCCCCGCGCGGGCAAGACGACGCTGCTCCGCGACATGGCCCTGGGCGTCCTTGAAAACAATCCGGAGTGCCTGGTCATGATCCTTCTGGTCGACGAGAGGCCGGAGGAGGTGACCGATTTCAAGCGCAGCGTGCCGGCCGAGATCTGGGCCTCCTCGAATGACGAGCAGATCGACAATCACATCCGGATCGCGGATCTTTGCATCGAGCGCGCAAAGCGCATGGTTGAAGTCGGCCGCGCACGTCGTGCTTTTCCTCGATTCGATCACGCGCCTGTCCCGGGCGCACAACACGCAGCGCAACAGCGGCCGCACCGGCTCGGGCGGCCTCGATGTGCGGGCGCTGGAAAAGCCCCGCCAGCTATTCGCCTCGGCCCGCAACACCGAGGAGGCCGGATCGCTGACCATCATCGCCTCGGTCCTCGTCGAGACCGGAAGCCGGATGGACGACGTGATCTTCCAGGAGTTCAAGGGCACGGGGAACATGGAGATGGTGCTCGACCGCAAGTGCGCCGAAATGCGCATCTGGCCGGCGATCAACATCGCCTCCTCCGGCACACGCAAGGAGGAGCTTCTGATCGACGCGAAGAAACTTGAGGGAATCCATTTCTTCCGCCGGGCCCTGGTCCAGCTGAAGATCGAGGAGGCCACCGAGACCATGGTGGGCCGCCTCTCCAAGACAAAAACCAACGACGAATTCCTAAAGCTGATCGCGCGCTAGCGATCCGGCCCAGCAATTCCCTCTTGCCCACGGCACTCCCTTCATAAATTGTTGCCCGTTTCTGCCGCCGCACGCCGCCGCCCTCATCCATCCCACGCGCCAACCCAGCAATGCACAGTTTTTCCGAGCAATGTCTCGACATGGCCCGATCGATGCTGGGCCATAATATTGAATCCATCAGGCCGACGGCACCATTATCCCGGCCAATGACGAGCAGTCGCGCGCCGGACGAGCCCGGACATGCCGTGTATGCGCTCGGGGAATATTATCGCGGGACGGGCGAGACGAGGCTGAAGGGACACGACCTCATGACCTCGCCGCGCGCTGCGTCACGGCGCAGATGTTCACGGAGCCGCCCGCCGAAAACGGCCTGGCCTACGCCGCGCTCGGCCTGCTGTGCTTCGGCCCGTCCAAGGAGCGCAATCCGGTCTGGGAGCGGCTGGTCGAGGAAACCCAGCAGCGGATCGACAAGCAGCTGCTGCACCGCAGCGACTACGACAATCACTGGCAGGCCTTCAACATCGCCAAGGCCGTCGCCCGGTTCAGCTTCGGGCTGTCCAAGAAGGACGAGACCTCCCGGCTGGTCGAGCGCATGGTCGATCGCATCAACCAGACCAGCTCGGCCGGATTTTTTGACGACTCGGTCCACGGGCTCGGGGGCAATTTCAGCCTCTACGGAGTGATGGCCTTCGTTTTCATCCGCTCGGCCCTCCAGCTTCACGCCAACAGCGGCGTGCGGGACCGGAAGCTGCCGACCCTGCGCACCTACGCCGAGAAGTACATCCGGATGATGCCCGACCTCGTCCGCGCGGACGGCCTCGGCTGGGCGTTCGGCCGGGCCGCCGGGGCCTACGGGCAGATGCACTGCATCAGCCTGATTCTCCAGGGGCTGCGGGACGGTTGGATCCCGGACGATCAAAAGCCGAAGTACTTCGACATCCTGCGCCGTCTCTTTCTCTTCTTCTACCAGACTTACCTCGACCAAGAGCACGGCTTCATCGACCTTCGCGACTCCGAGCGGACCGCCTACGAGCAGCACACGACCCGCATGGCGAACTTCGACGCCGCCCGCTACCTCTGCCAGTGGTCGCGCCTTGCGAACACGGTGCAGATGCCCTCCGGGCTGCCCAAGCTGGAGCCGCCCGCACAAGCGGCCGTTTCGTCATTTTCGACAAGAGCAACCGAAAGGAGCAGGGTCTTTTTCTCTACCGCGACGCCGACAGCGGGCTGCAGCTGCAGGTTCCGCTCGTGAGCGGCGGGGCCCATCTGTCCTGCGACGCCCTGCCCTTTCCGCACTGCCCCGGGGTCTTCGACTGGCCGAACAACGTCTACCTGCCCCTGATGCTGCCGGAGCTCACCTTCGGCGAGAACGTGACCATCCCGGCCTTTTACGGCAAGAATTGCGTGACCGGCCTGGGTCTTCGAAACAGCTTCTTTTTCCGCTACGAGCAGCCGGACCTGATCACGACAAAGGAGGAGATCGTGCGCAACCTCGGGAGCGTCAAGGTGCAGTGGACCTTTTCGGGGACGAAGATCAGCTGCGAATTCGCCTACTCGGTCCGCCAGCAGGTCACGCTCGAAAAGTTCCGCTATGTCCTGGCGATCGCGGCGCCCCACTCCCGGTACAACGTGAGCGGGGGCCTGACACTCGGGCCCCAGGGGCACCGGTGCAGCGTCGCCCGGGACGATTTCCAGGCGGCCTGGCAGGACACGGAGGTCGTGAGCGCCGATCCGGCCTACCGCACCAACTTCGGGAAAATCCACTATCTGCAGTACCTCGTGCGCGATCATCCGCTGATCATGCGGCCAGGACAGGCCTACCGCCTGGTCGTCAATTTCGACCCGGACATCGCCCACACGGAGGGCTAAAGCCTTGCTCTTCCGCCGCGTCATTCCGTGCCTGGATGTGACCGCCGGCCGCGTCGTCAAAGGCGTCCGGTTCACGGAGCTTCGCGACGCCGGCGATCCCGTCGAGTGCGCCCCGGCCTACGACGCCCAGGGGCCGATGAGCTCGTCTTCCTCGACATCACCGCCTCGAGCGACGGGCGGCGCATCATGCGCGACGTCGTGGCGGCGACCGCGGAGCAGTGCTTCATGCCGCTGACCGTCGGAGGCGGCCTGCGCTCGGGGATCGACATCGAGGCCATGCTCGCGCGGGCGCGGACAAGGTCTCGCGAATACGGCCGCGATCCAGCGTCCCGAGCTCATCCGCGAGGCCTCCGACCGCTTCGGCGCCCAGTGCATAGTCCTCGCGATCGACGCCCGGAGGGAGCCCGGGGGCGGGCCGCCTGGCGCGTCTTCACCCATGGCGGGCGAAGGCCCACGGAACTCGACGCCGTCGAATGGGCGGTGCGCGGGGTCGGGCTCGGGGCCGGCGAGATCCTGCTGACCAGCATGGACAGGGACGGCACAAAGGCGGGCTACGACCTCGACTCACCCGCGCGGTCAGCGAGGCCGTGCCCGGTGCCCGTGATCGCGAGCGGCGGGGCCGGGCAAGCTCGGCCATTTTGCGGATGTCCTCGGGGACGGCCGCGCAAGCGCCGTCCTGGCGGCATCGCTTTTCCACTTTGGCACCTTCACGGTTCCCGAGGTGAAGGAATACCTCAATTCCCGCGGGGTACCCGTGCGGCTCTTGGCGGGTCGCTAGGTCCCGGCCCGGTCGCCAGGCGCCCCGACGAGCACCTTCAGCTGCTCTTGGATCGCGACGAAGAATTCCGGGGTCATGTCTCCCGCAGGCACCTCGAACAGCCGCTTCGTCGGCATGTGTTCGAGAATGTTTTTCTCCCCGTCGGAACTGCGCCCGCGGGGACGCAGAACCCGCTTTCGCTCGAGCATCAGGGCCAGGAACTGCACCAGCCGCGCGGTCTCCGGCGTTTGCTCGGTCATCGGGTCGGCAAGCGTCAGGAAGAGGTTCTCGGCGGTGAGCTTCAGGGCCCGATCCGCGTCGCCTTCCCTCGCCCTGGGCCTGAAAACGTGCACCCAGCGGCACGCCAGGACGCCCTCGGGCGCAAACCCGTCCGCGCCGCCCGCGATCACATCGAAGCGCCGGACTCGAGCGAAGGCAACCGCACGAGGAAGCTCACGACCCGATCCCCGTCCTCGAAGCGTTTTTGCGTCAGGAAGCAGGACGCTGCGAGCGGCTGAAGGTTGAAGGCAGCCCCCGCCTCCGGCGGCGCCGGGAGGCGCCCTGAATGCGCAATGCGATTTTCCTCCGCGGGCGGCGGAGTATCCTTGTGTGAATCCAAATCCATCGGCTATCTTGTTTACTTCGAGCCCGCACCGACGCTAGCAAATTGTAATCCGAATGAACGGACGCCTCATCGCCATCGGCGACATCCACGGATGCCATCTGGAATTCGCCGAAATGCTCGAACGGCTCGCTCTCGAGCGCGACGACCGGCTCGTCCTGCTTGGCGACCTCGTCAACCGCGGGCCCGATAGCTGCCGCGTGATCGACCTTGCGCGCCAGCACAAGGCGATTTCGCTGCTCGGGAACCACGAGCTGCGCCTCCTGAAATACCGCCGCACGGGCGACCGGAAGTATGCGAAGGAGCACGATCTCGAGACCTTCGAGAAGCTGCGCCCCGCCGACTGGGCCTACCTCGAGGAGATGCCCCTGACCTTTGAGGAGCCCGAGCTCAACATGGTGTTCGTCCACGGGGGCTTCCTGCCCGGTGAGCCGTGGCAGAAGCAGCCCGCGGAGGTCGTCACCCGGATCCAGGTCGTCGATCCGCAATGGCAAGCCGAACAAGCGCTCGGAGGCCCCGGACGCGCCCGGATGGGCCGACCTGTGGAACGGGCCGCCATTCGTCGTCTACGGCCACACCCCCCTGTCGGAGATCTACAGGCTCAAGTGGTCCGTCGGCATCGATACCGCCTGCGTCCAGGGAGGCGCCCTGACCGCGTACGTCCTGCCGGAGCGCCGTTTCGAGCAGGTCAAGGCCCGGCAGCGGTATTTCCCATGAGCGATCACTCGTCCGTTCGAGAATCAAGGCCGCCTCGGCGGCGGCCGGCCGGCCCTTCCTCGCCCTTCTGGTCGTCAGGCGGGTCGCGCCGAAAACGGCCGCAAACGGCAATCCGTTCCTCAATGTCGAGCTGGGCGACCGCACGGGATCCTTTTCGTGCAACGTCTTCAGCGAAAGCCCCGCGTTCGACGCCCTCAAGGGCTCGGCCGAGGGATCGATCGCGCGCGTCGAGGAAAAACCGACACCTATCAGGGGCGGTTTTCTCCGAAGCTCACCCGGGCGTCGATCGTGCCGGAAGCCGAATTGGCCGCCGGGAGAGACGATGGAGAACCTGGTCGAAACGCTCACCTGAGGATCCCGAGGCAATTGGAACCGAGCTGAAGGGTTTCATCGGCGGACATTGGCCACGCCGAACTCAGGGCCGCCGTTCAGGCGGCTTTTGACGAAATGGGCGAGAGCTTCGCTCCGCGCCCGGCCGCGATTGCGATGCACCATGCCTACAGGCACGGTTTGCTCGAGCACACGCTGCGCATGGCGCGCGCCGCCCGCGCCCTCCTGCCGCTGTATCCCAAGATCGATCCCGATCTGGCCGTGGCGGGGATCCTCCCCACGACGCCGGCAAGACGATCGAGTACGAGGGGAAGATCGCCGCCAAAAGGAGCCGGCGGGGAGTCCTGCAGGGGCACGTGCGTGCTCGGATACCAGCTCGTGCGCAGGGCCGGGCTCAAGGTGAAGCTCGATCCCGACCGGCTCGAGCGGCTCGAGCACATCATCCTGAGCCACCAGGGCGAGCTCGAGTGGGGCGCGGCCGCGATGGCTGCGACGCCGGAAGCGGTCTTTGTATCCATGGTCGACAATCTCGACGCGCGGATGGGATGGTCAGCAGGCCCTTCGCCAGGCGGTCGAAGGCCAGGGAGTTCTACCGAACGGGTGCCCGGACTCGAGGCCCCGCTTCTGACGAGGCCGGTCCAGGGCGGGTAAGCCGGGCCGGTCATCGACATGAGCGCCCCGGATATCCCTCCGACCGCCGCCAGTCCGGCCCCGCCGGCCGATCTGGGTTGGTGCCGGAGACTTTCTGGCGCAGGGCCCGGAACGATCGGAATGCGTGGCGTTTACCGTTGTCTTCGGGGCCGATGCATCCGCGAGGTTTCGACCCAGCCCGCGGATCCAGGAGCTTGCCCTGCTCCTGATCGCCTCCTGGGCGGCGGCCGATCTCGTGGTGGATCGCGGTGAGGCGCCTGGACGTGGTCGATTTGCCCGGAGCGGAGGCACGATTTTCTGCTGCGCCGCGCCGGCGTCGATCCGGTTTTCTCGCCCTGGTGTGCGGATGCGGCTTTGCCGCGCTCGGCGGCCTCGATTTTTACGTCCTCGGCTCTCGTCCTCGGAAAACTCGTTCCGGCGTCGCCGTCGGGATGCAATCGCGGCTCTGCATACTGTAGCTCCACCGGTCACCTGCACGCGTCGGTGTGACCCACGCCGCAGTCCGCCGGACGAAGCACGTCCCCGTCTAAGCGGGTCCTGCGAAGCCATTGGAAGGGGCTTACTGTAATTGTCCGCGCGCTTTCTGGCTTCATGGGCGGGCGAGAGCGTGCCGCGGCGGTCGTCACCTCCGCCGCCGGGATGATAACCGCGATCGATAGACCTCCGGCTCAGCGCGGTCGTCTCCCTGATCCTGATGGCCGCCTATATTCCCGTGCAGGTTTGGCAGGTTGACGGGATTTGGCGGTCGGCCACGCGTCACCCGCGCTGCGCCGCGGCGGGACGGCGGCTTTTTTCGCAAGGCCGTTGTCGTCGTTTCATCGCTTGCTACCTGGTCCACTTCTATGACACCGGCGCGCTCGTTCAGGGCCGGCGGTCGTCGATACTCCTGCGGGCGACCCGGAATGGGGCGCTTTTTCCCGCGCAAGTTGGTCAGGCTTCCGGAAGGGAGATCATCCTGCGCGGCTCGCTGCGAAGCGGTGTCACCGGCTGTTCGAGCGCGCCCTCCTCCAAGCCGGGCCCGAAGTGACACGGTCGTGATCGAAATTCGACTGGGGGTCGCCTGGAAAGAGGGCGGTGCATCGCGGCGAGGTGCGAAAACAGCGTCTGAAGACACGCGCCGAGGGTGACTGGGAAGCGCCGCCACCGTCGTGCTGCTGTCGGCCGGCAGAGGTCCGTTGGACCCGGAGCGCATGGGGTTCAATTCCCCGTCGGCTTCCCGGGGCCTCGCCTCTGGTGAGGGGCGCCAAGCAATTCCGAAATGGAACTGCCATGCGCGCCGCCGGCGTCTCCAAGGATTTCGTCCGGCACACCCTGGCCACACCGCCAGCGTTCGATGTGGTATCCGACCATGCGGAGATGATCAAGGCGGGAGTCCTAACCTACGATCGATGGAGGTCGGGGGGGCCACGATTGCCCGGCCGGCGGCTCCACACCGGACCTGCGCCTATTGCCTGCTCAGCGTCAGCAAGGAACTCCGCATTCGGATGATCCGGATGCCATCTTCGGGCCTTCGACCACCGTCGGTGACATCGCCGCGGTCCAAGCAGTTAATGGAGATGGCTTCAAAGTGGTGCTTATCAAGCCGGACGGGACCCTCATTCCTGCGGATGACGAGGGCGGCAACAGCGACTCAAAGTTCGAGGACGGGTCCACCGATTCCAATCCCACTTGGTCCTCCAATGGAGGGCGGCTGTATTTTGAAAGCGACCGCTACAAACAGCAACCGCACCTCTTTCGCTGGAACCCGGATCGGCAGACGGTAGATCGAAGGACATTCGACACGAGGCCCAAGGGATTCATCAGCTTTGCGACTCCCGGCGTGGATAAGACCGGAAAAGAGTCCACCGGCCTCATGATTTCCGGCGGCACGGTTGTGGAAATCAATGCGAGTTCGGGCCAGCAAACTCAGCTCCTCCCCCCTTCTTCTTCCCAGCGATTCTGCCGCTACTAGCAATGAAAGCGGCGCCCAAAGCGAGATGGAGCAACTCTACGGCGCTTTTGGCTCAAGCTTTGTGAAGGCGATGTGGACCAAGAACAAGCACTTCATCGTCGCTGTAATGAACCGCGATGGCGGGGACCAGACGATGATCGTGCAGGATATGACCAAGGCCGGCTCCAAGCCCCAGGGCATCGTCCAGGGGGAGCATATCGGGTTTGATGTTACGCCGGATACCGGCCGAATTGCTTCTTCGGTTGAAGGATCGGAAGTTCCCGACTGGTTTACCGATGATGAGAAAGCGCCGTTGATCAAGAACGGCCAAGTGGTGCCGCCCGATTACAGCCTGGTCGAGGTCTTAGACCCGGAGAGCAAGGCCGCAGATCCGACGACGAGTGGCATGATGGTGGCTATCCCTTCGGATGCGACCCAAAAGGTTGTATTCGGCGACCCGAGCATTTCACCGGACGAAAAGCTTGTGGCTATCCCCGTGGGAACGTTTGGGAAGAACGGTTTTGAAGGGCGAGAGTTGGTGGCGATGCCGATTAAGCCGGCGGTTGGATCCGAGGCATTTCCAGTTGCCGCAGGCCGTCGGCCACCTGTCCTGGATGCCCGATAGCTCCGCCATTATCGCGATCATGCCGACAGGCCCCGGTGGCAAGAGCGACGTGTTCTCGATTGAGCCAAAGCAGCATGCCGTCCCCAAGAACCTGACCAACGGCCAAGGCAGCGGCATCTTTGTGGACGCAGTGGCCAGTCCGCAGAAGCCTTCAGCGGGAAGCTAGGTTCGCTTGATGGTCACCAATCCTGGGTCGCCTTCCTTCCCTTTCACGGTGATGTGGATGGGGACAAACTGCTTGATCACCCAGGCCATCGTGAGAAACCGCTGGGTGAGGCTGGATGTTTTGAAAGTCGTTTCTCCTTCGGCGGAGATCGCAGCCAAAAGCAGTTGGTCGGCCAGGTAGGGGTCGACGGTGGCGTCGGTTTTCATCCAATCCAGTAGGTTCTCAAACGCACTTTGCACGACCGAACCATGCTGAACGCCCTTGGCGTCCCATTGCGGTTGCGCCACCGAAACCGCGCTCGACTCGGCCAAACCGTTGCAAATGCGCCGGGTGCGCGACCCTTGGCATGCACGGTTTCGGTTTCCAGGTTCAGGTTCGCGTAATAGCCGAGCCGGGCCAAGTGGGCGATGCCGCGTTGGGCAACGAGATCAGGCAGTTCGGAGGTGGACACAATGGCCCGAACCGCGACGAGCTTTCCGCGATCCGGCCATCGCAAGCCGTCCATGTGGCTGGGTTCGATTTCGAGCGAAACCTCGCCCCGTGAACCTCTGCCGTAGCCGGAAGCGTTCAAAGCCGAGTACGCGTACAGCCCCATGCGCTTGAGCGCGGCCAGAGTCACGTTTGCGAAGTAGTCGTAGGTGAGCACGTTGTTGCCGTAGGTTTCGCCACGGCAGTTCAGGGTGCTGTAAACGCCGGACCGCGCCAAGATCGGAAGAAGCGCGTTCGCCACGACGAGCGCGTTCAAATGGCCGGGGCCATCCTCGTCGTCAGGAACGTCGATGAGTTCGTTGACCTCTGCGCTGCACGCGTGGGGAAAAAGCTGAGGCTCTTTTCGCCAATCTCTCCCCCGTTGACTTCGGCTGCACAGCTAAGGGCGAATCCTCTCGAGGATTGTGATCTCCTCGCTTCGAAGGCCCATGTGCCGGGCGTCCGAGCGGATGTTGATGATGCGAGTTGGCTGCTGGGTGAAGGTCGCCATCGCGAGCGCCGTTCGAATGAGGGACGCGCCTCCTTCGCCGTGCGCGCCATCAATCAGAAGGGGAACGCCAACAACGGCCAACTAAACCTTTAGCGTAAAGATCACGAATTCGAGGATCTTAAGCACGTAAGCAAGGGCGACAAACATGAGGCAGTCCACAAGGATCTCGCGGAAGATCATCACGCCTTCGTGCTGAACCAACGCTTGTCCTTCAGAAATATTGCCCAGAACGCCGTTGAACTTCATGATCGCCAATTCGGACCAGCCCAACATGGGCCCCCGGAAAACCACGTACATCAGGATGAACACGCCGATTGTGATGGGCAGCATGAGCTTGTACTTGTGGCGCAAGTGCTCGTTGTAGATGACGCACTGCTTGCATCGCTCGCGCTTCTGGCCTGCAGTGATCTTGTTGTTGACGGGAATATAGCGCGCTGCGGCAATGGCGTCCTTCGGGATCGCCTTGTTCTGCATCGCGTTTTGAATCACTTCCTCTTCGCACATGCACCCAACCCTTTCCTTCCAGCACGTGCGCTTGGCGTGGTAGATCGGGCATCGCTCGCGAACGAACTTGCGGCAATAGGGAAGCTGCCAGCATTTGCCGAGGAACTTGTTCTGGTGCTTTTCTTCCTGGATCCCGCGCCCAAACTTGAGCTGCTCCATCCGGGCACCCTGTAGGAACCGGACGCGGATTCGGAAGAAGATTTCCCCTATCAAGCCCATGATGCCGATCACGCCGAGGATGACGCCGCTCTTATGAATGGCCTCGACTGCCGCGTTGGAGTAATCGTTGCCCGTAGGGCTGCCGCCCAACGTTGGCAGCCACATGGGCGCAAAAAAGAGCAGGCCGGCGACGATGAGCAGGGTCGCGAGGAGAAACTCCTCGCCCCAGAACAGATACATGCTTCCGGCGGCGCCCGCAACCGCTCCGGCAAGCAGAACCTTTGAGAACATGTCGATATTCCCAAAGCCCGTTGGGGCGTGACTCGCGTAATGGAAGTAATAGAATCCGAGGAACCCAGCGCCGACCAGGACGGCGGCAACACCGGCGTAGAGGAGAATCCTCGCAACCGTATCGAGGAGTTCACCAATAGCATCGTTCCGGTCAAACGACGGCCCGTAATTTGGAAGGCTTACTCATTGTCGATTTCCTTTGCGCTTACTTCTTTACACGCTCCAAGTAAGCGTCTGACCTTGTATCTACCTTAACATAATCCCCTTCATTTATGTGAAATGGGACTTGAATTGTCGCGCCCGATTCCAACTTTGCTGGTTTCGTGCTGCTGCCGCTGACGGTGTCTCCCCGGTAGCCGGGATCGGTTTCCACAACCTGCAGTTCGATAAAATTCGGTAACTCGTAGCCCAGGATCTCTCCCCCTGCGACAAGTGCCGTGATCTCCATGTCCTCCTTGAGATACTTCGCTTGATCCCCAATGGTGGATTCGGACACGGGATCCTGCTCGTAGGTGTCCATGTCCATCAAGACTAATTCGTCATTTTGCTTGTAAAGAAATTGAAGCTTCTTCTTCTCTACAAAAGCGGGCTCGACGCGCTCGCCTGCCCGGAAAGTTCTTTCGAGGGACGCGGCCGACTTCAGCTTTCGAAGCTTGGTCCGCACGAAAGCTCCGCCCTTGCCAGGCTTGACGTGCTGAAATTCGACGATGGTGTAAACCTCACCATCGAGATAAATGTGCATTCCGTTCTTAAAATCGCTAGTGTCTATTGCCAATCTGATTACCCCAGTAAATCCAACTGGTCAATTCTGACATACGGCGGCCACAGGAACGAAACAGCCCCCACGATTCCCCACTCAAGTAGGAAAGACGTCCCTGCATGCCACATGTTCAGACAAACCCCACATCCTACTAATACCGATTAAACGACCGATCGTTCACTCTCGTTGCGGTTAATTGTAAGGATTGTGTCTGTGAGATTCATAAGAGGGTGACGTCGTGCGCGGGCACACCTGCCCAGGGTGCGTAACAAATGGACCGCAGCGCAATTGGAGATGGCGCTAATTGACCGGTTGGCCCCCGGTCTCGTGACCCGTCCCGCGTCTGCCGTTACCCATCTAAGGTATAACTCACGGTTGCTGGGGAGTTGCCCGAGTGGCCAATGGGAGCAGACTGTAAATCTGCCGGCGAAAGCCTACGTAGGTTCGAATCCTTCACTCCCCACCAGTAAAATATGCCCTCGTAGCTCAGCGGCAGAGCACTTCTTTGGTAAAGAAGAGGTCACGGGTTCGATTCTCGTCGAGGGCTCCAGATCTGTCAGACTGTGTCAATGAGTCAGTCGCAATCAACCTTGGAAGCAGTCGTCCTTGACGTCACTGGGCCGAGAGTCACTTTTGGGGTCAATGGCGAGTCCGTGCGCGGCACGATTGCCTCCGGATGAGCTGCCGTGTGAGGGACAGCGGCGTGCTTGCTGTTGAACTCAGTGGATTGCGCTTCACATTCCGTGCGAACGATGGAGCCATATTTCTACTGTTTCCTTGGTTTCAAGGAGTTAGCTACCTCGAGTCGACGAATATGAATTCGACACGTGATTCGTTCAGGCACTCCACCACAAGGCTGGCGCGCCGGGGCGACAGAGAGGACCCTTCCCGGGGCCCCGCCTTGCTAGCTAATGGAGAACTTACCGATTTCGAGGATGGTTTTACGTTTACTGTTGAGGGCGAAGACCCTTACGTTTACCGGGACGAGAGCTAACTACTTCCGGGTGAGTCATATTCACGAGATCAGTGGCGGAGCGGTGAGAAAATCCCCATAATGCGCCAAGGAACAGCGTCAATCGCTACATTTGTCATAATGCCGGTAGGATGGGAGGAACGCGCATTTGCTGGCGTTAACCTCGGGGCACATGGCTGGAACAGAGCGATTAAGGTTAACGGAATACGAGCAGCAGGAGCTATCGGCGATACATCGAGGCCAATAAGCCGCTGCCGGAGAAGTACCGGTTCCTTCTCTTCGAGGACAAGCGCGAGGTCGAGCTGGTGTGGAACGGCAAGACAAACCAGGTCTGCAATCTGGTTCTCCCGTTCCAGAACGATCGAGCACGTGGACGAGCCTCGCGAAGAGCAGCCGGAAGACCAGCCCAGACTGTTCGATGGACAGCGTGGGCGGCAGTTGACCGGCTGGACGAACAAGCTCATCTGGGGCGACAACAAGCTGATCCTCTCCAGCCTCAAGAACGGGCCGTTGCGCGAAGAGATCGAAGCCCAAGGTGGCACTTAAGCTCATCTACATCGACCCGCCCTTCGACGTAGGCGCAGACTTTTCAGATGGACATCGAGATCGGTGAAGAGACCTTCACCAAGGAAGCCGAACATCCTGGAAGAGATCGCCTATCGCGACACCTGGGCAAGGGGTGCGGATTCCTTCCTCGCCATGATCTATGAGCGGCTTATTCTGATGGGCGATTTACTTGCCGAGGATGGGAGCATTTATTTGCATTGCGACTGGCGGCTAAACAGTTAGGTTCGCTTAGCTAATGGATGAGGTGTTTCATGCGAGGAATTTCCGTAACGAAATTACGTGGGTCAGAATCGCGTCGTCACAATGACCACGCCAACAGGTTTGGGCGTGTAAAGGACTCATCATCTACTTTTCAAAGACGACGCGATGCACGACAAAATCGAGCAGTACGTCCCCTTATTCTGCGGAGTATATCCAGCGAGTGGCGAGACCTCTGCCATCTGGACGGCACTACAAAGCCGAAGAATGCTCGACCCCCAAGGCAAGATGTCAGTCTGGAATTTCCACGGCACGTCAGCCCGCTGGCGGTCAACTCCGGAAAATATGGAGAGACTTTGGAACGCACCCCAAACTGAGGTGCCGAACAGCCATGGCCGCATCAAGCTCGGTGATGACGGCAAGCCTATCAAACGCTGCCGGATCATGTTTCTTGATGAGATGCCAGGGGTCCCGCTCAGCGACCTCTGGTCTGACATCAAATACCTTTCAGGCGGCGTTAAGGAGTCCGAGAACTATCCCACTCAGAAACCAGAGGCCCTCATTAGGCGAATCGTCGAAGCCTCTTCCAACTGTGGAGACCTCGTCGCGGATTTCTTCGTAGGCAGCGGTACAACCGCCGCCGTCGCCGAGAAGCTTGGGCGTAAATGGATAGCCACAGACCTCGGCAAGTTCGCCGTCCACACCACGCGCAAGCGAATGATCTCCGTCCAGCGTGAGCTAAAGAGGCAGGACAAGTCCTACCGCGCGTTCGAGATACTCAACCTAGGCAAGTACGAGCGGCAGATGTTTGTTGTAAGCGAGAGCGACGGCGGTAATGCACGGGAGCAGCAACTCGCGGCAATGCAATCCGCCAAGGACGCGGAGTTCCTGAAACTCATTCTTCGCGCCTACCAAGCGCAAGCCGCCACCGGTTACCGCACGTTCCAGGGGATGAAGGCCGGGCGCCTCGTCGCTGTCGGCCCCGTGAACATGCCCGTCACGCGCCTTTTCATCGAAGAGCTCGTCCTGGAGTGCCGTGAGAAGAAGATCACTCGAGTCGACGTGCTCGCCTTTGAGTTCGAAATGGGCCTGTTCCCCCAGGTGCTCGACGAAGCGGCCGCCAAGGGCATCGACATCCAGCCGAAGCACATCCCGGCGGAGGTGTTCGACAAGCGCGCCGTCGCTCGCGGGCAGGTCGCTTTTTATGATGTTGCTTACGTTGAGGCCACGCCGCATTTCCAGGACAAGCACAAGCTGGCGATTGAGCTGTCCGACTTCAGCGTGTTCTACAGCCAGGACGCGAACGACCAGGTTATCCGCGACATGAAGGAAGGAAGCGCGAAGGTGATCGTGGACCGCGGGCAGGTGGTCAAAGTGAGCAAGGACAAGCACGGCACCGTGGCGCGCGAAGTGCTCACCACAAAATGGACCGACTGGGTGGATTACTGGAGCGTGGATCTTGACTACGAGAGCAAGAAAGAAACTATCCACGCCCGAGACGCCGAGTCTGGCGAGTGGAAACGCGTTTGGACAGGAGATTTCACCTTCGAGAACGAGTGGCAAAGCTTCCGCACCAAGCAAAACAGAAGCCTGGAGCTGAAAACGCCTTACTTTGACCTATCCAGTAGGCCAGGTCGCCGCAAAGTGGCCGTAAAGGTCGTGGACATCTTCGGGAACGACACGATGAAGCTGTTGGAGGTGACGGTCTAGCGATGGCCCTCCACAAAGACTTCCCTGATGACCCCTTCGCCATTATCCCGCCCGAAGTGCGTTGGTTTCCCGCCGACGAGACATTGAGGGAGAGTAAGATGGCGGACCTTATCCCGCCGCTTGTGGGCAAAGTGCGCCGCGATGTCGCGGAATGGCGCGCCCGCGGTTACGCCGGAGCCTCGGAGACTTCTCGAGCCCTGCTCAAATGGTGGTTCGAGACCGAGCACTGGCTGCCGCAGGCCAACGGCACGTCCGTAGAGTTCCGCTACTTCTTCGCCCAGCGCGAAGCAGTTGAGGCGGTGATCTACCTCCTAGAAGTTCGGGCGGTCCAGGACAAGTACGACATGATCCGCTTTTCCGAGAAGGGCAACGTTTCGCCCCAGATGTTTGAAGAGCAATGGCGGCGGTTGGTGCTCAAGCTCGCAACCGGCTCTGGCAAGACCAAGGTTTTGTCGCTCGTGCTTGCTTGGAGCTTCTTCCATCGCACATATGAGCCAGACAGCTCATTTAGCAGGAACTTCCTCGTGATCGCCCCTAACATTATCGTGCTGGAGCGGCTATATAAGGACTTCAAGGGGTTGGATATCTTCTTCCAGGACCCGGTGCTACCCGACGAAGGATGGGAGGGCCGGAACTGGCGGGAAGACTTCCAACTCACACTCCATGTACAGGACGACGTCCGCATCACCAACCCAACGGGCAACATCTTCCTGACCAACATACACAGGGTGTTCGCCGGTAACGAAAGCCTTCCGTCAATCGACGATGACAACCTGATGGACTACTTCCTAGGAGCGAAGCCAACCGGAAAGACCACCGACAGCAAAATCGACCTTGGAATTATTGTGCGGGACATCGCGGAACTTGCGGTTCTCAACGATGAGGCGCACCACCTACACGACAAATCGCTCGCCTGGTTCAAATGCATTCAGGACATCGACAACCAGCTGCGACAGCGAGACAGCCGTCTTGCCTTCCAGGTGGACGTGTCCGCCACGCCGCGCCACAACAACGGCGCAATCTTTGTTCAGACGGTATGCGACTATCCGCTGGTCGAGGCGATCCAGCAGAACGTGGTTAAACACCCGGTGATCCCGGACGACGCCTCCCTGTCTAAGCTTCACGAGCAGAACAGCTCCAAGTTCACGGAGCGCTACGCGGACTACCTCAACCTCGGAGTCGTTGAGTGGCGGCAAGCCTCCGAGCTGCATGCAAAGCAGGGCAAGAAGGCTATCCTCTTCGTCATGACGGACGACACCCGCAACTGCGACGAGGTCGCCGAATATCTGGAGGACTTCCCCGACCTAGCGGGCAAAATCCTGACGATCCATACCAAAGAGAACGGCGAGATCAGCGAAGCCTCCTCTGGAAAGAACAAGGAGGAGTTGAAGCGACTGCGCGACGCTGCCAACGACATCGACTCAGGCGCGAGCCAATATCAGGCGATCGTCTCGGTGCTTATGCTCAAGGAGGGCTGGGACGTGCGCAACGTCACAACTATCGTCGGTCTGCGCAGCTATGTAGCCAAGAGCAACATCCTCCCGGAGCAGACGCTCGGTCGCGGGCTTCGCAAGATGTATTTCGGACTCAACCGGGAAGAGGTCAGCGTGCTAGGCACTCACGCATTCATGGATTTCGTTAAGTCCATCCAGGCAGAAGGCGTGACATTGGAGCGCCGGGCCATGGGTGGAGGATCACCAAGGCCCGACATTCTGGTTCAGGTCGACACAGAGAACCCGGACAAGAACCTGGACGCATTGGACATAGAGGTGCCGATCCTCACTCCGCGCCTCGTCCGCGAATATAAACGGATATCTGAGCTCGATCCTGCCACGATCCTCCGGCAGCCGATGATGCTGCAGCAGTATTCGGAAGAGGACCTCCGCAAGATTCGTTTCGAGTACATCGTGGATGGAGAGACGTCGCATGAGACCGAGTTTGATGAGACTCGGGTGGCTGACGGCACCCGAGTTGTCGGCTTCTTCGCGAGGTCGGTGATGAAGGACCTACGGTTGGTGAGCGGCTACGACCTCATGTACGACAAGGTCAAGGAACTAATCCAGGAGCACACGTTCGGCGAGCGAGTGGACATTCAGGATAAATCGGTCATCAAGACCTTGAGCGAGCCCGCGGTCACCAAGGCTATCATGGAGTCGCTTAAAACTGCCGTCAACAAGCTGGCCATTGTGGAGCGAGGCGAGGCGCGCGTGGACGGCTACATTAAGCTCAGGAACATGCGCCCGTTCCAAACCAAGAACCAACAGTTCCAGTTGCCGAAGAAATGCGTTTTCGACAAGGTGATTGGCGACCGAGGTTTCGAATTGCGGTTCTCGGGTTGGATTGACAAAAGGAACGACATCGTTTCGTGGGGTAAGAACTTCCTAGGGGTTGGATTCAAGCTGGACTACGTGAACTCGAAGGGGCAGCTCACCAACTATATTCCCGACTTCTTTGTGAAGCTCGGCGACAGCCGGCGCTACATCGTGGAAACCAAAGGATTGGAGGAGCTAGATCTACCGCTCAAGATGAAGCGGCTCAAACAGTGGTGCGACGATGTGAATGCGGCTCAGGATTCAGTCACTTGGGACTACGTCTACGTCGACCAGATGAGCTTCGAGACGTACGAACCGCCCTCCTTCGCCGCACTTGTACAATCGTTCACTCGGTTTCGCGACTAGATTCTTTCACGACCGCCGAAGTTCGCTGAATGGCAGATAGTGGTCGTTGCGGACGGTTGCGCGCGGCGTTGACGGACGCTGATCGATGCTCCTATGCTCCTTTCTGCGACGTCCGCTGTGGGCCTGTGAATCAGAATAGCCCCTGGAGGGGCTGCCCGCCTACTAGGTAAGGAAGAGGTGGCGGGTTCGCTCCGCCTCCTTTCCGGACGCAAGATAAATCTCGCGCTACTGCGATTGCATGCCACGCTGCGGACCCCAAGTGTCCCTAGGCTTGATGGCTCTCGCTGCGGTCGGCACGGGATTCAGCTTGGGAGCCCGGCAGCGGCAACGGCCAACTTGGGCCGCCCTTTGCTTGCCTGCAGACTACAAGGGTGGTATGGATTCTAGGGATTCGAATCGCCATGGCTGTCTTTGCTGTGCAAAAGGAATGCCCGTGACGCGTCCGCGGGAATGTCCGGAGTGCGGCCACAAGTTCCAGGGCAAGCAGTGGGAGGGAATCGACGCCCACTGGAAATGCAAACACGAGGACGTCATGTCTTACGAGGACTTCTGGGACGGTTTATGTGCGTCCCATAAATGAGGATCGGATACCGCTCGGGTTCCGTAGCCCGGCCTCAGCCTGGCTGGTATTTACTGGTCGGGAACCTGGTGTTCACCACCCCAGCCCTCCCTCGCGGGAGTGGATGGTTTTGTTCTATTTGATGCAGGCGCCCGCCGAACCCGCGGCCCTCGTGGTGGAGGGGGATGAGTATTTTCGACTCTAACGTGCTCCGAGCTGAAATTCTGAAAAGTCCTTTCCGAGGCAAAAGCGTTAAACTGTCTTCTAGATATCCATGAAGTTCCACTTAGCCTTCGTCGCTTTAATCTGCCTCCTTTTCTCAGCCCAAACCCCGGCGCAGAGCTTTCCGCCCGCGTTTAGCAAGACTGCGACTTATGCGGCCGGGGACATTGTTCAATACGGCGGGAACTGGTACCGGGCCATGAACGCGCGCCCTGCGAACGGGCCTTATCCGGCAAGCGCCTACGGCTACTGGGAGCTGAACTACGTCCGCAGCAACACTACCCTGACCATCGGCGATGGGCAGGGGTTTGCCAACCTGGTCTACGCCTGGCAGTTCGCACGCAACGCCCGCATTGCCGATGCCGCCTATCTGCATTTGGCGATTTCGACGGCCGATGGAGCATTTACTGAGAAGTTCACCGCGCCCTTTTCCTTGGACCATAGTTCGGGCGCGCTCATCTCGATCTTAGGCGACAACAGTGCGAACATCAGCCTTCAATTTCCAAATACGAACGGTTTCATTCTGGATACCGGGCACAGCTTCGCCACGTTGTACGGAATCACGCTGGACGGGCCAGGAACGACCTATAACTGCCAGGGAATCTCGGTCTTAAGCGGGGCGGTTTTGACAACCGTGGCCGGTTCCAATATCGAGAACTACGTCTCCGCCTTTTACGCCTCACAGAACGCATTTCTTGGGGTGAATAACGGCGTAACTTTCCAAAGTTGCAGCACGGCGATCACGGCCGATTTCGGAGCGACCGTTGACGCCGACTACTTGCAAATAATTAACTTTGAATCTTCTTATTCCACCTTGTCCGCAAGTCACGAGGCCAAGATTTCATTGAGAGCGGGCGAAATAGAGAACGCGACCATGGCAAACGGCAGCACCGCCGCATCTGCAGACACCGGAGCGAATATCGAACTGCAGCAAACCACGATTTCCGGCTACGTTTACGCCATCTATGTGACTCACGGCGGTTCCGCGTCCGCGTATCTAGCGACGTTTTCGAAGAACACCTTCGATGCGATCGCTCAGACTGCCGGATGGGTGGATCTTTCCGGCTCTACCCATCCCGATGAGACGTCAACGGGGTCGAACGACGGCTCCCACATATTTACTTAGGCCGTTGTTCCTGTACTGGAAAGGGACGACTTGCATCTTGCCTCACAGCGGGATAATCTTGGGTCAACTAATACAATTGTTGATGGAGCTGGATAGCCTCCCGAACTCGCGGGTCGATAGTCTGACGTCAAGCTGCTTGAACCCATCAACCGTTAGTGGCCTTACGTGCGCCGCGGTTCTTGGTTGCCTTCTTCGGCAATTGCGGAGCACGCTATGCAAAGAAACCATGTCTTATCATCCATTCTGAGTTTCGCCGGCCTTTGTGCGGTTGCCACTTCTCAGGGTCAGTTTCATGCCAACGCTCCCTCCAAAGCAGGCAAATGCTTTATCGAAAACATTGGCCAGTGGGACAGTTCGGCTCAGTTTCTAGCCAGAGCTTCCGGAGTGGACCTGTGGATCACGGATAACGGGATCGTGATGAACTATCATGAGTTCGTTCCCAGCCCAGACCAGAAGCAAGACATGAGAGACAAGTCCTGGCAGCCAAAGGGAACCACCCGTGGAGACGTTCTAACACTCACTCTTGAGGGCTCGCAGCCCACCGCTGTCAGCGGCCGGTCTCGGCTGCCAGGGGACTTCAACTACTTCATCGGGAACAACCCGGGTCAGTGGGCAACGCATGTTCCGCGGTTCGAGGAAGCAAGATCAGAAAGCCCCTACAAAGCAATATCGATTCGATATTACTTTGATGGCGGGACGCCTAGATACGACGTCGTCGTCAAGCCTGGCGCCGATCTGAGCCAGGTTTCCTTCAAGATTGAAGGGGCTCAAGCGATCCGCGTAACCGAGGACGGCAGCCTGGAGCTTGCAACGCCTTACGGAAGGATCCTTGAGAAGGGCCTTACCGCGTATCAGGAAACCGGCGGCCAAAGAACGGCGATTCCCTGCAGGATGGCCGTCGATGGCGATCACTTGCGGTTCGATGCCGGCCAGTATGACCCGTCCAAACCTCTATTGATCGACCCGCTGATTTTCTCGACTTACGTCGGTGGCAGCGACGAGGACTATCCCACCGCGATAGCGATAGACTCCGCCGGCCACCCAGTGGTAGCAGGATGGACCAGTTCTACGGACTTCCCGGTTACGACCGGCGCCTATCAAACCACCAACAAGGGTGGGTCTTCCGACGGTTTCGTCGTCAAATTGAGCGCGGACGGCAAAAAACTACTCTCCGGCACCTATCTTGGGGGCAGCGGCTGGGATGAGATCTCCGGGTTGGCCCTGGACGGAGCGGACAATCCGGTCTTATGTGGAACCACGGAATCGGCCGACTTTCCTACGACGTCCGGTGTAGTTGAGAAATCGGCCGTTGGCAACCAGTGGGCCTTTGTATCCAAGCTGAGCGCGGATGGCACAAAGCTGCTCGCGAGCACTTATCTTGGCGAGGAGGGGCAATCTGTTGCGAACGCATTGGCCCTCGATGGTTCTTCGAACCCAGTTGTGGTGGGTTGGACAAACTCTGCGGATTTTCCGGTCACCTTGGGTGCATTTCAATCCACGTTAAAGGGAAGTAATGTCTTCATCACCAAACTAAGCGCCGACGAAAACAGCGTTGTTGCAAGCACGTTCCTAGGAGGGTCATCTTGGGATCATGCCACCGCGGTTGTCTTGGACAAGTGGGACAATTGTGTTGTAGCCGGTACGACCGATTCCAATGATTTCCCAACGACGGCCGGGGCATATCAGAGTTCGGCAGGTACCGTGAAGGGGCAGTCCTGTGCATTCGTGTCCCGAATCAGCGCGGACGGGACCAAGCTTCTGGCTAGCACCTATCTTCATGGCGGCAACGATAGCTATGGATACGGCCTCGCCCTGGATGCCACGGGCAGCCCCGTTGTTGTGGGATTGACGGACTCTCCGGATTTTCCGGTCACCCCCGGCGCCTATCAAGATAGTTCCAGTCTTGGGGAATATGACAACGGCTATGGCTTTGTTTCCAAGCTCAGCGCAAATGAGACGACGCTGCTCGCCGGCACTTGGTTGGGCGGACATTACATCACTTGGCGCGGCGGAAGTGATGAAAGCTGGGCCGAGGCAATCTCGTTTGACCTCTACGGGAACTGGGTTGTAAGCGGCATCGCAGGCGCCGACTTTCCGGTAACGGCCGGCGCTTCCCAAACGTCGTTCGGCGGCGACATTGATGGATATGTGGCAAGGATCAGCCCGGACGCCACCACCCTGATTTCGAGCACGTTCTTGGGAGGCAGCGGAGACGACCAGGTCGAAGCAATGGCGATTAGTTACGCCGGAAATGCGCTTGTTGCGGGCTGGACAAGTTCGACCGACTTCCCTGTGACGTCAGGCGCATTCCAGCCTGTAAGCATGTCCCACCACTACACCGGGTTCGTGTCCGAACTTGGTCTCGCCCCCTTCTATTTGGTCACTCCCGCCACCGTGTACGGCCCAGACCAGTTCCAGGCCACCTTGATAGCCGCAAAATCGGGCAGTTTGGTTTCACTTACGGCTACACCGCCCTCCTTGGTTTCGCTTCCCACCCAGGTTGCTGTGGCTCAGGGGCAGCACTCGGTTAAGTTCAATATGAGCGTGCCGGAGGTTTCAAGTGCTACGGTGATCCAGATCACGGGGAACTCGGGGGGCAGCAAAGAGACCTGGACTTTTACGATCCTGCCGATCACCATCGCCTCGGTGAACGTGCCTCTTTCGTTCGTCGGCGGCAGCGGCACTACCGGCTCGGTCACGTGCACTTCGAGTTTTACGGGACAAGGCGGCGTGGTCAGTCTATCGTCGAATAAAGTTGCGGCGGCGACGGTCCCCCCAACGGTTACGATTCCAGCGGGGAGCAATCAGGCGACGTTCCCGATTTCGACCAGCTTGGTCGCTCAGACGACCGCCGTGCAAATCACCGCGACCTACCAGGGAGCAAGCAAGGTTGCCACTCTAAATGTTCAGCCAATTACCTCGATCAAGAACCTCACACTGCAGACTCCCTGCGTGGGAGGCGCTACGGCGACCGGTGTGATCTCCACGACGGGGCACGCCGGCAAGCTCGGAGGTATTGTGCAGCTCTGGACGAACGACCCGAACGCCACCGTTCCCTCCACCGTGACCATCCCGGCAGGCGGATCCGGGGCCACGTTCTCCGTCAAAACTGCGTCGATCAATTATCTCCGATTACGTGGCGGTCTATGCTTCGTACGGCGGCGTCACGAAGACGGCAATCCTAACCATTTTGCCTAAGAAGACATAAGATTGCCGTCAATTCTGCATCTTCGAAACTAGCTTTCAATCGCCCGTTGTGCGAGGGACCGGGATGGTGAATGAGAAGGCGCTGCCCACTCCCTGCGCGCTTTCCACCTCGATAACCCCGCCGTGGGCTTCCACGGCGAGCTTGCAAAACGTGAGCCCAAGCCCCGTGCCCACCCCGTGCGATTCGACCTGCCCAAACATTTCGAACACTCGGGTGAGCGCCTCTGCCGGAATACCGATTCCCGTATCCTTCACGGAAAAGAGCAACCCCTGCCCAGGCGCGTAGCTTGCGACAACGGAAATCTCGCCGCCGTCGGCTGTGAACTTGATGGCGTTGCCCAGCAGGTTCACCAAAACGCGAGAGAGCTTGCTCTCGTCGCCGGGAAATTTGGGTAGATCTGTTGGAATATCGATTCGCACGGTCTGATCTTTCGCTTTGGCAAGCGAGGCCATTTGGCGAACGGCAAGCTCTACCAGCTCGCTTGGGACGATCTCTTTCACTTCCAGAGACATCGTCCCCGATTCCAGCTTCACAACATCCAGAAGCTCGTTCACAATTCTCAAGAGCGTGTCCCCGCCGAAGGTCGCGATGGCCATCACTTCCCGCTGGGGTTCGCTTAGCTCGCCTAGCGTTTCCATCGTTTGCAGGCCCATGATCAAGGAAGACAGTGGCGCGCGAAGATCATGGATGATCATGTAGGTGAGGCCGTCTCGGAGTTTCTCCAGCTCTTGAAGGCGCTTAAAGTTGCGATCCAGTTGATTGAAGAGAGCCGTTTCGCGGTCGTGCGCCTGTTTTTTTTGCAGTGAGGCACTGACGCGAGCTTTGAGAAGAATCGAGTTGAAGGGCTTCGTCACGTAGTCGTCGGCGCCCAACTCGATGCAGCGTACGACTGACTCGAGTTCGCTCACCGCGGAGATCATGATGACGGGAATGTTGCTCAGCCCCGGGTCTGCCTTGATCTGTTTCAGTACTTCAAAGCCGTCCATGACGGGCATCAGAATGTCGAGCAAGACGAGGTCGAAACCGTTTTCTCTCATCATCGAGAGCGCTTCTTGCCCATCGGCCGCGGTGGCTACGCCGAATCCCTGGCTTTCGAGCCGCCGCGAGAGTACATCGCGGTTTGGTTCGATATCATCGACCACGAGGATGAGGCCTTGCGCGGAGCCGACGTCTAAGACGTCCACCACATGCGTTGAACGATCGTGATGCTTCGTGAACCCATTGGTGGCCGGCATTTCCGGAATGGCGTCGGATTTCTCATTGATCAGTTCAAGGAGTTGACGGCCGGCTTCACAGACCTTCTGCAGGTCCGGCAGGATCTCCGGTTTGCCTGACTCCTGCACCTGCTCAATCATGAGTTCGGAGTATCCGATGATCTGATTGAGCGGCGTTCGTAGATCGTGAGCCAAGGCGGCGGACAGCGGGTGGCGGGCGGTGGCATTGTGTAGCTTTGTCAAAGCGTTGACCCCTCCGCGGATCCTTTTTCCTGGCAGTTCGGGACCAGCAGGGCCTCGATCTTCCCAAGCAGCCGGGGCAAGTCAATGGGCTTGGTATCGTAATCGTCGCACCCGGCTTCAAGTGCTTTGTCTCGATCGCTGGACATGGCGTGGGCGGTGAGCGCAATCACCGGGATCAGGCAAGTGGCCTCTGCCGCTTTGAGTTGGCGCGTCGCTTCCCATCCGTCGAGGATGGGAAGGCTCATGTCCATGAGCACCAGATCGGGAGTATGGCTTTGGGCTATCTCAACGCCGCTTTGGCCGTCTACCGCGAGCAAGACTTCGTAACCTTTGCGCTCCAGTCTGCGTGACAGCATGTCCCGGTTCATTTCGTTGTCTTCAACCAAAAGGATTGTATGCATAAGATCTCGGTCAGTCCTTGCTTTCAAGGCTTGAGTCCCGGTTCTCGACCAACCGGTGGACTTCCTCCAACAGCGTCTCGCGGGAGGTGGTTGCTTTGTAGAGAATTGTCTCGACGGAACCGCCCAGCCTGGATCGTTCTTCCGTATTCAGCTTTCGGCAAGCCAGCAAAACAATGGGAATCGAACGCCATTCGAGGCGGAGGCGCACTCGTTCGACAAACTTGTAGCCCTCTGATTCGAGCCTCGTAAGGTCAAGCAGAATCAAATTTGGGCGAACTTTCTCCATGCAATCGAGGGCGACCCGGGCATTCTCTGCCTCACAGACTTTCCAGCCTTCTTGCTCCAGGAACGTTCGGGTTATGGCGCTTGTCGCGCGGTCCCCATCCACCAAGAGCACAGGGCATGGAGGATGTGGGCATGTGTACTTCCGCAGCGCGCTCGCCAGCCGCTGGCGATCTACCGGCTTCGTGGAAAACTCGGCCGCACCGAGCGTGAATCCGCGCTTGGGATCGTCAACCATCGTCAGCATGATCACCGGAATGTCGCGCATATCGCGCATCGGCCTTGAGCGCGGACAGAACGCTCCAACCATCCAAGTCAGGCATCATCACATCGAGGGTGATTGCGACCGGCTGGAGCTGTTTCGCCATGCGAAGGCCGGCGTGTCCCCCGGGTGCAGTCCGAACATGAAAGCCTTGATCCGACAGAAATCGCTCCATCAAGTCACGCTGGAGGGGGTCGTCGTCGATAACCAGAACACAGCTTTCCGGCGCCGAAGAAATGTCGCTGGCTTCCTCCCCCAAATCGGGGATGGGATCGTCGCTCTCGGAGAGAGTTGGAGCGTCCGTTTGAGGCTCGTGCACGACCGCCGGCAGCATGATCGTAAAGTTGCTGCCCTTTCCCAGCACGCTGCGAACCGTCACGTCGCCGCCCATCATTTGGCAGAACCGCCGCGTGAGGGCGAGGCCAAGGCCGGTTCCCCCGAACTTACGCGTGGTCGAAGCATCGGCTTGGGTGAAATCTTGAAACAGTTTGACGATTTGCTCGGAACTAAGGCCAATGCCGGTGTCGGTGACGCAGAACACGATCCACTTAATGCCGTCCATCTCCTTGTAGCCTGCCTCAAGGCTGATTTGGCCCTCGTGAGTGAATTTGACCGCGTTCGAGAGAAGATTGAAGAGCCCTTGGCGAACTTTGATCTGGTCGGCATGCATGGAACCGAGATCCGGCGCGACGGTGATATTCAGGGTGTTGGAGTTCTTGTCCACCATGGGGCCGATGGTGGACGCAACCTCGTCGATCATCTTGGAGACGTCGAATGTCTCAAGGAACAGCTCCATCTTGCCGGCCTCGATCTTGGATAAGTCGAGGATGTCGTTGATGAGCGCCAAAAGGTGCTTTCCCGATACGCTGATCCTCTCGAGATCGCTGCCGAACCGGTCCATTTTCAGGTTCACCGCCTCTTCCTGAAGCATTTCGGAATAGCCCAGAATGGCGTTGAGCGGGGTCCTAAGTTCGTGGCTCATGTTGGCCAGAAAGAGGCTCTTTGTTTTGTTCGCGTTCTCCGCCGCTTCCTTGGCCTTGGCAACTTCTTCCTCCGCTCGGCGGCGTTCGGTAACGTCCTCCATGGCGAGCACGATCAGCTCTCCGTGATGGCCCGCCTGGAGTTTTCGCGCATTGAGAAGCATCACGCGTCTGCCGATGGCAGGGAAGTCGTGCTCCAGTTCAAAATCGTTGAAAACCGAGCTCTTCGGAACGATGTCTTCGAGCAGCGTCCTCAGGTCTGGGATGTCCCACTGGCCGTTGCCAAGTTCGTAGATAAGCCGGTTTTCGGTTTCCTGCAGCGAGACCTGAAAAGTCTGATAGAAAGCTCGGTTTCCTGACCGCACACGGAGGGTGGTGTCGAGGATCAGGAGCGGCTCGCGCACCGTATCCACGATGTTCTGCGCATAGGTTTCGATCGCCTTCAGATCCGCCTCGGACCGGCGCCGCTCCGTAACATCCTCCATCGCCAGCACGAGAAGCTCGGCGTGGCTGCCCGGCCGGAGTTTTCGGGCATTCAGGAGCATGACGCGGCGTCCGATGATCGGAAACGTGTGCTCCAGCTCAAAGTCGTTGAAGACCGAGCTCTTGGGAACCACGTCTTCCAGGAGGGTTCGGAGGTCGGGGATATCCCACTGGCCGTTGCCGAGTTCATAGATGAGGCGGTTTTCGGTTTCTTCCGAAGTGACCTGAAACGTTTGGTAAAACGCGCGGTTCGCGCTCCGCACCCGCAGGGTGGTGTCCAGCATCAGCAGCGGTTCCCGGACGGTATCCACGATGTCCTGGGCGTAGGTCTCGATGTCTTCGACTAGGGGTTTGCGCTTCATGCGGGCTCTTATTCTTTAGGTTCTTAGAAAGCGAGTCTGTCACTCGGGTCTGCGGCACGTCGTCAAGCTTTCCCGAAATTGATTAAGATGGGCCGGCCCATGGCCGGCCTATCTTATTTCGAATCGCACTAGATCAGCCAGAATCCTAAAGGCGGACGCTGAAGCTGATTCCTGGGCTGTAAACGCCGACTGCGACGAGCGGGCTGGATGCCCAGGCGTAGTAGCCGTATTGCGGATAGTAATACGCTTGGTAATACTGTCCGGTGGTGGGGTCGAGGATCCAGACCACATCACACTGGCTTGGCCTGCTAGACCAGCCGAAGCCGACGTAACAGCTAAAGCTCGGTCTTATGTAACCGGGGCCTTGGCCCCAGCCTCTTCCCGCGAAATGGGACCTGCCGAAACCAGATCCGCCAGGCCGATAGCTTCGTCCGGCATTGGCGGCACGGCCGCTTGTCCCCGTACTGCCTCTCTGGAAGCTGCCGGCGGTTCGGGCGGACGATCTTCCGGATCGAACTGCGGTTCGCTGCGCGGGCCTTGCGGCAGCGCGTGCGGCTTGTCTCGGGGCGGAGCGTTGGGCCGTCGCTCTCGGCGCGGAACGCTGGGGCGCCGAGCGCTGAGGTGCGGACCGTGCCGAAGAATGTCCGCCTCCTCCGCTCGATCGTGCGCCTCCCCGGTCCCTCTGTGAGTACGCCGGAACGATCGCCGCCACCAGTATCAGCGCTAACGTTAATTTTTTCATATTGTGTCTCCTACACTAACTACATCTTTCGCCAGGCCGCCGGCTTTGGAATAGGCGCGACGGGGCGGGCCGGATCGCTTTAATGATCCGGATATGATTCGGCTGCTCGTCCGGTAATCCTGATCCGACGCCCGGTGAGAGGCGCTTTCCTTGATCCGTGCCGAGATTTCCAAGCTGTTTTGCAGCTGCCGGTGGGTGCGGTGGAGCTTGGATCGGATGGTTCCGATCGGCTTTCCCATCGCCCGTGCAATATCTCGGTAGGGAACCTTTTGAAGGTCGGCCATCTCGACGAGAAGGCTTTGCTCCTCGTTCAGAGACGCAACCGCGTGCTGCATGTCCTCCCCCAAGACAGCCTGCATCAGCAGGTTCTCAGGGTTCGAATTGTGATCCGGTATATCGAAAAACATACCGCCCGAACTGTCGCTTGGCATTGAGGCATCATAAGAGACCGTGGTCACGCGTCTTCCCTTGGAGCGCAGAAGGTCGAGGAAAAGTCGCGACGTGATCTTCATGATCCAATTCTCAAACGGCTTGTCCGCCTTGTAGTCGTTGAAACTTCGATAGGCGCGCAGAAACGCATCCTGGGTGATTTCTTCGGCATCGGACCGGTTGCCGGTCAGTCGGTAGGCAAGGTTGAAAACCTTGGTGTAAGTCTCCGTGGACAGGTCCTCGAAGAGGCTCCTTTCGATCAGGGTGAGGGGCGGCTTTGCCGGGGTTGCTACTGCGGTTAGGGCCGTCTAAGTCTGCATAACGCGAGCCTCTGAAGAACCGAAAGACGATTGCGATGAGGGCGAGCACGAGCAAAATGTGAATGACGCTTCCGACATGGAAGGCGAACATACCCAGCAGCCACATAACGAACAAAATGACAATGATTGTTTCAAGCATGGAATTCCTCTTATGGAGTCTCCGAAGCCCCAGGTGGCCGCCGCTCTATTGGCGGCCCCTAAGGCTGGTAGGAACTTACTTGGTCGAGCCTGGCTTGACCCAGGAATGATAGGCGCGGCCCAGAGCGATCTGGACGGCTCTCTGCTCGTGAGGCGTTGCCGGTCCGCCGCTAACGACAGTAACCAGCGGAGTGATCAAGATGTCGGCGGCGACTTTATAGCCGTTCTCCTTCTCATCACTTCTGCCCTCGACTCCCCTCGACTTGTAGACAACTTTGTCTGCGGCGACATCGAACACGTAAACGTTCACGGTCGCGGTGGAAATGGTCTTCGGTCCGAGGTCAACCCAGATGCTTCGGGTGTGCCAGGAAACCGATCCGTAGTAGATCTTGTCGGCGTGGACGGCCTTGCCGAATGCCTCTAGTGTGGCCTTGTTCGGCATGTTCTTGAACTTGGTTTGGGGGCGTCCGTCCGCGTTCCATGCGGTGCGGGCGACTTCGTCCGGGATCGTTGAGTACCCGCCTTCTGCATCGATCTCCTCAACGGAAGAAACGGCAGTCGTCTCGGAAGTCGCATCCCCGTTCTGGAATGTCCATGGGCAGGCGACGGCGGAGCCAAGGCTGCCTTGATGTTTGCCCGCAATCTTGCCAGGGGCGCCGAAAGCGGTTGTTGCCAATGCCATAACGACGAGTCCGGCGAATAGGGTGGTTGCGCCGATGGTTCTCGGGGCTTTTGAAAGATGATTCATTTACGTCTCCTCGGTCAGTTCACGTCGGAGTTGTTGGACCTATGTGGCTCAAATCGCCTTCTTCAGCGAGGCCCTAACGTAATGGTTGACTTCTACTAGATGCTACGTCACTGGAGCCGGTTGTTCGGCGTGGTTGGCGTCATATGCTGGTCATATGGGGTGCGGGGCTCGGCTGCCGGCTCGTGCGGTGGGTCAGGACTCCGGTCAACCCCCACGCGAAATGCGCTGACCAGGCCGTTAGTGCCGTCAGGGCGGTGCACGCTAAAATCTTCGATCTCCAACTGTGCCTTCACGGATTCAAAGTGGTGGTCCGCTAGATCGAACACGAAGGCCGGCTCGCTTCGATGAAGGTCCACCAAATCTCTAACAAATTGAGCGGCTGCAATTACTTCATTATTAGCCATATTTACACTTTCCTCTGAAACCCATTCCTAGTAAGGAGGGCCCGCCGTACAGTGAGATAACTTCGTTTCGCTGATGGCGGGCTCTCGTCCCTGATCGACCTATGCCTCTTCCTCCTGTGAAGAGAGTTGAGACACAACACTGGCTGCGACATGACAGACAACCATAACGTCGTCCGTTGCTGAGGTTGCGGTGAGAGCGATGTCGAGACTGACCATGCTGCCATCCTTGCATAGTGCATCGATAAGGGGGTGGTATCCCATTTCCCCGCTTTCGCACGCTGTTGAGAAACCCTGTCCGAAAGCTGGCGTGGATCCCCCAGTGTCCTCGGGAACCAGCATCTCCATCGAATCTCCGACCATCTCTTGCATGGTGTAGCCGAGAACCTCTATCGCCCGATGGTTCACACGCTGAATCAATCCGGAACGGCCGTTGATAACGAGAATCGCGTCCGAAGCAGTGTCCAAGAGCGCGGTCAATCGCGCTTCACAGGCCCACAGCTCTGATTCCAGACGGCGTCGTTCAACGCTGTGATAGCCGTTCAAATCCTGGCCGTCGGCATCCAGGTTCAGTTCGCCGATTTCAAACTCATCGCAAATTCTAGCAAATTTGGCTCAGCTCATAAGGCTCAATGTGGAGGCGATGACATGCCTCGCGGTCTGAATAACCCGATACCAGCGTCCCCAGGAGCCGGCGCTCCTGTTCGGAAAGGTTGTAGCCCATGGCAGTAACGTTAGACAACTGAAAAAGAAATTTCTCCCCGGGCTGATCCCGTATTCGTGCTACGCGTTGAGGGTCGGTTCGCCTTGGCCGGTCAGGGAAAATGACCCGGATATGAAGGGCGAAGACTATCCCTCAGCACGTTCCCGAGGCGGGAGCATATTGATCACAGTCGCCGGCCCGAGTTTGTATCCGACGCCGGGGAAGCTCTCCAGAGGCAGCCAGATGCCATGCATCCTGAGTTTCTTCTTCATCAGATGGATATAAGTGCCAAGGCTGTGGGTGTTGGTCGCGATGTCGTAACCCCAGATCGTGCTGAAGATCTCTTCCTTGGTCAGAAGTTTGTCCTGGTGAAGCAGGAAGTGGTAGAGCAGCTTGAACTCAAGATTGGTGAGCCCAACCGGCACGTTCTGCACAAAAGCATCGCGGAAGTTGCAGTCGATTCGCAGCGGGCCGATCACGATCTGCTCGGTACTAGAAGCTGTGCGCTCGAGATGGTCTCCATCATCGTTCACGGTGGATCTCCGAAGAAGCGCCCTGATCCTCGCCACGAGAGCGAGCCTCTCGTAAGGAACGCCCATAAAGTCATCCGCGCCCATTTCAAGTGCCACGACCATGTCGACCGTGTCGGAACGATCGCTAAGAACAATGATCGGCACGTTCGAGTGGGTGCGAATCACGCGGCAGGTGTCCAAGTAGTCGAGCGGCTGCTGTTGGCTAATGATCACGAGGGTGATGCCGGTACTGGCGGGGTCCAAATGCCAATCGTCTACCGTTGGCTTGACGAGCGCATCGTAGCCGTTGTCGGACATGAGCTTGGTCATGATTTCGGCCGAGCCATGATCCACGTTCGTCAAGAATAAAATTTTTTCCATATCTCCATCCGGTTCTGGAAAGTAGCGGAAACGCCGCCGATAGGCTTAAGACTCGAACCAATAGAGAGATAAACGATCAGATCTTCTGTGATCAGCTTATTCTACGAGTTTTCTCCGTCGGAGATGCAAATCGGTTGAGAGTTGGCAGGTTAAGTGGCTCTGAAGGTCCTTCGGCGATTCCGATTTGCAAAGCCTCCGTCTCAACCAGCGCCGTTTGAGCGATAGATTCCGCCGACCACGCGTTGGTAGGTACTTCCATTTTGGGATAGTGGGACCAAGAAACCATGTGAGCGGTATTCCAAATCGTGAATCCGCCCTCCATCCGCCTGCAGGAGAGAGAGGGCTTTGAGAACAAATTGTGGAGGACCTTGCGCTCAGCGAACCCATTCACCGCGACCTCGCTAAACTCCAGGTAGAGACGCTCGCCGCTTATGAACTCGATCTCGGACAGAATGGCGCTTCTCTCACCCTCGAGCTTCGCCAGGTCCTGTATGCGGCGTAGTTGGTACCTTTCCGGACTTATCTGCGTGATGACGGTGCCGGACTGCCTCTCGCGTTCGTAAAAGAACTCCGGCAGAGGGTCGGTCAAAATCGTGATGCCAATCAAGGCGTTTCCCGGAAACGCGCTGACATCGTCCTTCCCTTCGATGATCAAGCTGGATCTCGAGAAGATGCGCCCGTCCATGTCGTTGCAAATCTTCGCCACGAGTTCGGGCGACTCCTGATAGAACATGCATTTGTTGCCGGTGATCAGGTGAAGCTGGATTCCCGTTGGTTGAAAACTATTCATGGCACTTCTTTGCTCTTGGAAGAAACTCGAAAGGATCCCCCGGATAAATGGCGAGCTTGGCCTGAGTTTGCCCGGTTCGAGGGGCTTGTTTCATTCCTGGCCAAACATATGACCAGGATATGATAAATCCGTGCTCGTATGTGCTAATCATGCAACACCAAATGACCAACCCTAATTGATCCCCGCAGTTCGAACATTAGGTTTTCGGCGAGGGAATTGCTGCATCCGGGCGCCTCGTAGGCTGCCAACTTGATTCCGTCTTGAGCGACGCAGGCAAGGCAGAAGCTGAAACCGCAGCAGCGGCAAACCGGCCCTTTGCATTGACGTCCAAGAGTCACAAGCTGGATATCACCGGCCGGAGTCCGTTCCCAAGAATGGCCTGATTTTGTTTCAATCAGTTCTAAATTCGCATGGTCCAGACCGGGATCTGCCCAGCGCGCCACATCGTCCGAGTAAGGCTGGTTTTTGTATTCGTGCATTTGTAATTCCCTGCTCTCTCCGCTTTCATGATATGGGAGATTCCTAGAAAACAAAAGCGGGGACAAGCCATATGATTTGCATATGATATGGCGAAGGAAGTTACAAATTTAAAGGCTCAATGATTGTCCCCAAGCACAACAGGTTGACTGCTATTCTTCCGGTGAGCTCTTCGCGTAGATATCTCGCGCCTCGGCGAGAAGCTGTCCCTCGCTCATATGTCCCTGATCAATTGTCACCGAGGCAATAATATTCTCGGCGATCTTCTTATTGTGCCGCCACAGCCATTCCACGAAGATGCTCATTGCGGCGCTAGAGCCGGTTCCCGATCCAAAGATCAGAATCTTCTCGGCATGCTTCAGACTTTTTGCGATGTCCCGGTAATAGGCGTCGCTGTTAGGACGCTCTTCGGGCCCGGAGTAATCGTGGGAGCTGTGGACGTGGCTCGAATGGCCCTCCGGGTTGTAGGGGGTTATCAGATCGGGAACAGTGCCCTTCAATTCCGTGCGATAAACCCGCGCCTCTGAGTGATCCATAACGAGGAGAATGTGGGTACGCGTCGCACTGGCCTCAACACCCGCGGAACCGCGAATGAGATCGCGTATTTTCTTGATTTCTTCAGGGCTTGCAACATCGGAGTCATATGCCGGTTGAAAGACGAAGGCATGGCCTCCCAACGTGACCTTGAGATTCCCATTGTTTTCTTCCTCCACTTCGCCTAGCTCCTTGAACAAGGTGCGGATATTTCGCCACTCAAGGTTGTGGGTCATGGGGTGCTGGAAGACTTGATCGTAGGTTCGTCGCGAACTTGGATTCAGTTGGCTGGTCATTGTTAAACGTTCTCCTTTTGTGGGTGGGTCGGGCTGCCCACGATCTTGGTTACGACTGGCCCAAGCGGTTCGTGCGGGTTGTTTAGAACCAAGAAGTCATCGCCTGGTCATATCTCTGCGAGGCCCGTATTGGCTCGGCGACCGAGGCCGCCGTGATACCTCGAACCTTTAAAAGTGCCTCAATAAGGAGCCTCTATAGGCCGCGTCTACCCCGCCAGTAAAACCCGCCTCCTCCCAAGAGGAACAGCACGACAACAACGATAAGGATAGTTTCCATTTGACTTTCCTACGTCGAGGCTCACAGGCCCAGAGGCTTTTGGGATGGCCTGACGCATCATATACGGGTCATATCGGCCGCTGGCTCTTGGTATGCCAAATCGTTACCGCGGAATTTCCGCCGGGATGACATCCAACCGGGGCAGTTGCCGCTCAAAAAAATGAGAGAACGTGTCAGGCTTTTCCGGTTACTTCGACCGTTATCATGTCCGCCCCTAACGCCCGGACTTGCGCGGCCGGAATCACGGTCTCGTGGGACCCTATACCAAAAACACCGTCGGTTCGAACGTCGATATCCTTGACATGTCCGTTGTCGTCCATGGTGAGGTCATGCATATGCCCAAGGAGGGTGCCGTTCGCGTCCATTACGGATAGCTTGCGGAGATCGTGAGTGCTCCGGCTCTCGGGAGCAAGGACTTTGCCGGCATTCCAATCCACCAACTTGTAGGACTCGATGGTGATGGCGTCCGGGCCATTCGTTCCAAGGTCTTTAAACGGCAGCAGACCTTCGCCGCGCTCGCCGTCAAGTACAAGAGCCGAAAGCTCGAGCCCGTGGAAAACCAGGTCTTTCACAGTGCCCACTTTGGCGCCGTCTGCCATGCTCACAATTTTTTTGCCAACTAAATCTTTTTCTTTCATGTTCTTGTTAGATCCTTTCAGGAGTTTCCTGAAGCCTTGACCGTCCCAAAAACGATCTGCCTCATCTCAATACGCCGCCTCGCAGCGCCGCGAACCGTGTCGGCGAATCATATATCGATCATAAGCTTTCGTGGCGGCGGGCATGCCATTGTTCACGCTGTGCGGCACTTGTAGTCAGCACTTCGGCACAGCGTGTGTAGGTTCTCCGCCACGTCAAGGATGTCGAATAGACCCTGGTAACCGGCGACGGCCGGATGGACCTGGCGGGTAGCCTAGCTTTGTGCGGATCGAAGAGGCGCTGAGGGAGTGCGGCGCTTCGATTGTCGCGCTACTGACCTTTATCGGCGAATGTGTTACGATCCTAGCGCACGTCGCAGGCAGGGCGCTCACATCGAAGTTCGAGCTGGCGGAAACCATCGAGCAAATGGCGTTTGTAGGCAATGGCTCGGTTCCGGTCATCGTGGCGACATGCTTCTGTTCGGGAGCGGTTTTTTCTCTTTACTCAACTAAGCTTCTGGTCATGTACAGGGCGGGGGATTTTGTGGGCGCCACCGTGGGGCTAGCCGTTACCAGAGAACTTGGACCCGTGATTGTGGGCATTACGGTTGCGGCGAGAGCCGGCTCCGCTATGGCTGCCCAGATTGCGACCATGGCGGTTACGGAGCAACTCGACGCCATGCGAATGCTCTCCGTGCATCCGATAACCTACCTCGTGATACCGCGCGTCTTGGCGACCCTGATCATGCTGCCAATGCTGACTCTCTTCGGAGACTGTGCGGGAGGAATCGGGAGTCAGTTGGTCGCCGCGGCGGGCAACGTGCCGCCAAGTATGTTCCTGTCATCCATTCAGCAATTCGTCCATCCGTGGGACCTTCTTGGAGGGATTCTGAAGGCGCCCTTCTTTGGCCTCATTATCGTTATTACGGCATGCCAGCAGGGCCTTCGCGCCCAAAACGGGGCTCTTGGGGTTGGCCAAGCCACGAGGAATACAGTCGTGATCTCGATATCGCTCATCTATGCGGTCAACTATGCCCTCTCCGTCGCCTTCTTTCGCAGCTAAGTGACCGGAAAGTCTCATCCCAAGTGTTTTTCAATACTCAGCGCCCACCGGCAACTAAGAGGGGAAAGTCCCATCCCCTCCCAGTCGGATGGTTAGCCTAGTTCCAGACGTTGAGAGTCATGTTCTCGCTAAGATCGAACTTCCAGTCCCTTGACCGCCTCAGATGCTCCTCCACGACTGGGCGGACGGTGGCAATCAGCGCTTTAATGTCACTGTTATCGGTTTCGGCGTCTCGACGGTTGATCTCCGCAAGCAGATTCGCATGGTCGTTGGCCATCCATTGAACATAGATGCGCTCAAGGTTGTTGCCGTTCTGGTTGCGGAGCTGGTGGATTTGAGACCAATCCTCTGAATAGAGGAAAGCCCAGTTGTTGTAGTTGGGCTTGTCCATACCCATGCCGCCCCAATCGTCCGCCAATGGCATGTTTGACATTGAAACCGCACCCTGCCAATCCTTTAAGAATGGGCGATCGCCGTAGGAGCTCATCAGTTGGTCCTGAAGAGTTCGGTGCGCCATCAACATATGGTGGGCAAACCGGGAAATATCGGTCGAATTGGACTGATGGAAAGCAACTCGGCTGAGTTCGATCTCTCTCGCATTTGCATGAACGAGGTCCATAAGGAAGATCCGGTCGCCCACGGACATGCGGTTCGCATCCGTCGTCATCACCATGGGTTGGCCGGCTACCTGAGTGGTTACCGTGGTTGTGGTCGTGGTGGTCTGATCCTGCTGTGCAAGCGTGCTTGCGCTCACTGAAAGCGTTCCTATAATGGCCATAGCCATATAGAGTGTTTTGTTTTTCATTTTGATTCCTCTCCTGTTGTGGGCATTGCCCTTCACCTCTAGCTACCCCTAGATTTGCGTGACGTTCCCGAATGACGACGATATGACTGACGGGAAGCGTGATAGTTGATGGGTGATGATAGGGATTACATATGATCGAGAAATGAGCCATGCATTGCGCTAAACGCCGCCATGTCAGCGCATGATAGAGATAGTCAAACATTGCGTTTGGGCTTTCCCGCTCACCGGGCTAAAGACCCTATTTGCTCCAAACCCTCGACGCCTTCTGACGGAGACAGCAAATGAAAAACCGCATGAACAGCTCGCCGGTCGCGACGCCCCTAACCAAAACTTTCAGAAGAACGCCAGTGGTTTTCGGATGTCTTACCATGGTTGCCCTGGCCGCATGGACCATGGGATCCAGCCCCACTCATACACCCATTAGAGCAACCCAGGGCAAACCCACCATGTTGGCCGTTTCCTACCCTTGGGTCTTCGAGGCAGGCGCTCCGGCTTCAAGAAGGACCGTTCACACGGCAAGCGAAGAAGTGCTGCGGAACGTTGGCTATCAGACGATTCCATCTAGCATCGCGCGGGCCGCTTGGGACAAGGGAAGATATCAAACTCCAGGGTACGGACACAAGCCATCGGACGCGACTCTGGAGGCATTCGGAAAGGCCTTGGGCGCAGCCAGAGTGCTTTGCGGTTCGGTGTCTTGGAACACACGCACGGTTTGGTCAAAGGGGGCGCCCAAAAGACTCTCTGTCGCGACAATCAACGCCTATGTGTTCGATGTGCCCAAAAACAGCATGGTGTTTAGGGTCATACAGGTTCAGGGCCGCAGCGATGAAAAACCCAATGGCGCCAAGCTAGCCGCGGCGGTTCTCATCAGCCCTCTGGTCAAGGTTTCAGTAGACGGAGCGCCGACGGCTGCCGAGGAACGGGCCGCGCAGATCGCGGTCGGCTACGCTTACCATTCTTGGGCGACGACGGTTACCAGGGTGCAATAGGCTTGAGCTTGGTTCAGGTTCGGTATTAGAACCGGCGTCTACGCGGATCAAAGCCCCGTAGCGCACCCTTAAGGTCTTTGGCCCCGAATTAATATCAGCCTCGCTAATATTTGGTTCGGGGCGGTTCTCTCTCAACTTCCTATTGAGCGGCGCCTACCGCGGTCTCCAGACCCTTCCCCTTGGAGCCGATACAGTCCAGTAGTTCCTTCCAGGACTTGGCAAAAGAATCCGCTCCTTCAACCTGAAGCTGGGTGGCAAGTGCATCGATGTCGACGCCGGCATCGGCGAAACTTCTGAGAACCTCTTCGCAGTTTCCGTAGCTGGCTAAAACGTTATCATCCAGAACGCCATGTTGGGCAAGGGCGTTCAGCGTTTCTTCCGGCATGGTGTTCACTGTGAACGGGGAAGCCAGAGCCTTGACATACAGAATGTCCGAGGCACTGGGATCCTTGGTTCCCGTGCTGGCCCAGAGCAGGCGCTGAGGACGTGCGCCCTCGTTCATAATCCGTTGGCACCGGGGAGAGGCAATCAATGCATTGTACGCCCCGTAAGTGCGGCTTGCAATTGCAATTCCGAGTTTGTTGCGCAGGTTTTCTGGGATCTTTCCCGCAACCGCAACGTCCCATCGGCTGATAAAAATCGATGCCACGGAGCTTACATTGGGGCCTAAACCGGCCGCGATTCGCCTCTCGATGCCGCGAATGTAAGCCTCGGCGGCTGCGACATACTGCTCCCGGGAGAAGAGGAGGGTCACGTTGACCGGCACACCCTCAAAGATGGCATCTTCAATAGCTGTCAGGCCTTCGAACGTTCCCGGAATCTTGATATAGAGGTTGGGCTGTTTTGCCCGGCCGTGAAGTTCCTTGGCGGCTTCCAACGTTGCCCTCGCGTCATGGGCTAGAAGCGGTGAAACCTCCAGCGATACCCAGCCATCTACGCCCTGGGTCAAATCGTGGATCGGACGGAAAAGGTCCGCCGCGCGCTTGAGGTCTTCCAGAGCCAGATCGAAGAATACTTCTTCGTTCGACTTGGACTCGCGCAGCTTTTGCTCGATGGATTGGTTATAGGCCTCGCTGTTCTTGATGGCATGGTCGAAGATGGTTGGGTTTGAGGTGAGGCCGGTCACCGAAAACTCGTCGATGTAGCGCTGGAGAGTGCCGCTATTTAACAAACTTCTCGTTATATTGTCTAGCCAAATGCTTTGGCCCATTTCATGGAGCTTCTCAGTTGCTTTCATTTTTTCCTTTTTCAACGGCTTGCTTACTTTGTAGGTCCGCCGTCATGTTCTTTCTTATGCGAGTCTTCTGGTTTGGGGTTGTGCCAGCACCCGTCAGGAGCGATCAATGCGTCGGATTCCTTCGGTCCCCAACCGTGGCGTTTGTAGGGCAGAGCCTTTGCGTGTTTCTTGAGGACCGGGTCGACAACCGCCCATGCCGCCTCCACCGCGTCTTCGCGCGTAAAGAGCGCTCCGTCCCCGACCATGGCGGCTCCTAGCAGCCGCTGATATGGCAATTCGTCTTGCGCCTGCTCTTCGAGCAGATATAGTTCTCGTTGGTCTCCAACAAAGCCTGCACCCGGACGCTTTACGCGAGCCGCGAGGGCAATTGCCGAGTTGGGCGAGAGCCTAAACCGCACGTAATTGGTCCCCCCGGGTTTTGCTGCGGCGTCAGCGAAAAGCCTTTGCGGCGGCGCCTTGAGCTCCACAAGGATCTCCGTCGCTGTCTCCGCCAGGTATTTTCCCGACCGCAGATACCAGGGAACCCCTTCCCAGCGCCACGAATCAATATGGAGCCTCAGGGCACAGAAGGTCTCGACATCGGAGTTCTTCGCCACGTCGGGCTCTTCCTGGTAGCCGTCGTATTGCCCGCGCACCAAATCGGCGGATTCCAAGGGCCTCATGGCCTCCAGGACTTTGGCCTTTTCACCGTTGACAGCGCCAAAATCCCTTCCCGAAGGCGGTTCCATGGCCAGCAACGCGACTACCTGGAACAGGTGGTTCTCCACCACGTCGCGCAGGCAGCCGGCCGTTTCATAAAACGCTCCGCGATTCCCTACGCCAAAATCCTCAGACATTGTGATCTGGATACTGGCTATGTAGTTGCGATTCCAAATCGGCTCCAGGAACGAGTTGGCAAAGCGGAAATAGAGGATATTCATGATCGCCTCTTTGCCCAAAAAATGGTCGACACGAAAAATGGAGTCTTCCGGGAATGCGGACCTCGCAACACGATTCAGCTCGCGGGCGGAGGCTAAATCTCGCCCGAAAGGCTTCTCGATGACAATCCTTGCGTGCTCGGCCAGTCCGGCGGCGCCGAGGCTCTTGATCACGGTTTCAAAAAGGGCCGGCGGAATAGCCAGGTAGTGGGCTGGACATTTGGACTTGCCCAGCGCATCTTTCAGCTGCTTGAAAGTTGCCGCGTCATTGTAGTTTCCGCTCACATAACTGAACTGCGCTAGAAGTTCGCTTAGAGCCCCCTTGACGTCAATTCCGCCTGCGGACTCGATGCTGTCTTTGACCCGACTCTTTAGATCCTCCAGACTCCATTTCGACGAGGCAACGCCAACGATAGGCACTTTCAGTTCGCCCTGCTTCACTAGGGCGTAGAGAGCGGGAAAAATCATTTTGTGGGCAAGATCGCCCGTCACGCCGAAAACGACAAGCGCGTCCGATCGGGTAGGAGTCATGAGGCGCCGCCTCGCGCGGTCAGTGCATGTTCAGGTTGGCGGCGGGACCGGCCACTGCCCTCGGCAAGGCTTTCGGTGGGCAAGCGTTCCGGCAGGTCAAGGCGCGCCACGCCGATCCGGTCATCGGCCATCCCGTAATAAACATCGATTCGGTCGGGTTTGCCAAGGTCATCGCGGCGATCTGTTCCCGTAGGGAAAACGACGTTGGCGATAGTTCCCTTACATTCCTCGGGCAACTCCGGATGTAACACCGGCTCCGGCGATCGGTAGATGACCTGATCCGGGTTCTCTTTGGAGGCAATCATCACGCCGGCTGAGTAGCACAGCTGGCGTTCTTCGCTGCTTGGAACTGCCAATTTGCTGACGCCGTGGTAGAGAATCAGCCAACCATGCCGGGTCAATATAGGAGGCGCGCCGCCACCGATCTTGAGCTTCTCCCAATCTGCTACCGGAGCGGCCAAACGGCGATGCGACGTGAAGTGACAAAGATGATGCGCCTTTCTAGACTTGAGATCCATGTCCCGATAAGAGATCCAGATACTCTCGCGATGAAGATCTTGCACGACAGGCTCCGCCAAGCGGACTTTTTCTTCGGGACGCGTTCCCAGAAATAGAGGCCGGTGGACGATTGCAAGTGCCGGCTTTCCCGCCGGGTCAGGAACGGCGACCGGGAAAAGGCTGGCGTCTTTATCATCCACTCCCTCGAATTCAATACCGTCATACGGCTCGAACGTGGCAAGCCCCAACCGTTGCCAGTGAAACAAGTCTTCAGAAGTGGCCAAGGCAATGCGAGGTCCTTTGGGCGAATAGGCGGTGTAAGTCATCACGTAATGGCCAAGTGGCTCGACATAAGTGATTCGTGGGTCCTCGCAGCCGCCGCCACCACCCGGCCGAAGTTCATAATCGGCTTCGGGCTCGAGGGCAATGCCTAGCCGGTCAACTCCAACCGGGTCGCCGTCCTCGTTAAAGCGAACCTTGACCATGCCAATGCGCGAATAGTTGTCTTTCCCGACCAACCTTGGAAACAGGTACAGCTGCCCATCAGGGCCACGTATAACTGCAGGGTTCAGCACTCCCTCGACCTCTTGAGGGTTGCCCGGCTCCGGTGTCATCATCACTCCCAGTCGGTGCATCTTTAGGATGCTCATCTGCTGGCCGCTCGGTTGGTTTTTGCCATTTCACGATCAAGTTGTGTTTGCATTGGTGTTACCGTCCATCCTCTCGCTTCCGCGTGGCTTCGTTCTCTTCCTTCAGAAAATCCTTCTCGGCAGCTTTCCAGTCTCGAGCCGCGTGGCCGTCATGGCTACCTGCTTTCTCATAGAGGGAGAAAGCCTTCTTGGCGATCTGCCTTTTCGCCTCGTCCGATTCGTCCCCCGGTGACTCCCTCGCCGTTTGCGATTCCTTTACCCACTGGGAAACTTTTACGGGGTCAAGAATTCGATATGCCAAGAGCTTAACGCGGTCATTCACGAGCGCCCACAATAGTGCATACGCCCAGACGAGGCCTGCCCAGCCCCATCCGAGGGGTGTCATGAACAATCCGTAGACTGCGATCAGAGTTGCGATTGCTTGGGTGCCAACCACTGCCATCCATAAAGCCTTGGCCGGGCGTACGGACCAAAACGGGCCCCTCGTCCGCGTGATGAAGATCGTCAAATGCCCTGCCACAGACAGTTTCAGGTACATGAGCGTCTGCACAACGTCTCTGCTAAGATGAAAAACGCGCTCACCCAGGTAGAACAGGCCAAACGCCGACACAACGCCGATGACACCGAGCACCGTAGAAACCCCCAGCACCAGACGCATATTCCACGCCTCGGGCTTATTGCGGTAAAGCACGTTGTCATAGGCTATGGATAGGATCGCGCCGTCGTTCAGCAATGCAATCATCACGATCATCACCGCGGTGACCGGATAGAAGTTGAAAACCAGAATCGCGAGAGTCATGAAGAGGAGCACGCGCATTGTCTCGGCAATCCGATAGATGGCGTAGCTGTTCATCCGCTGAAAAATGCGGCGACTTTCCTTAACCGCGTCGATGATAACGGACAGTCCGGATGTGAGGAGCACGATGGAAGCTGCCGCCCGCGCCGCATCCGTAGCGCCGGAAACGGCGATGCCGCAATCGGCTTCCTTCAAAGCGGGAGCGTCGTTCACGCCGTCACCCGTCATGCCCACCATGTGGCCGGCCTTTTTCAGAATATCGATGATATGGAACTTGTGCTCCGGAAAAACCTGGGCAAACCCATCCGCGTCTTCAACGGCCTTGATCAACTGCGGTGAGTCTTTTCCCTTCCCATCGCCCAAGATCTCGGCATCGAGAATAATCGTTCCGAGACCCAGCTGCCGCGCCGTTTCCTGAGCGATGGCAATTGCATCGCCTGTTACCATCTTGACTTCGATCCCCATCTCGCGCGCGCTCGCCAGCGTTGCTTTTGCCGAATCACGAGGCGGATCGAATAAAGCCAATACGCCAACAATCTTCCACTTGCCTTCCTCATCGGCACGGGCTACACCGAGGGATCGGAAGCCACGCGCCGCGAATTCGTTGACCGCCTTATCAACTGCAGTCTTGACGTCGCCGGCGTTGGTCGCCATTTCCAAGATCACTTGGGGAGCGCCCTTTGCCACGAAGAACTGCTTACCGTCAGCGGACTTGACCGTCGCTTCAGTGCGCTTGTGAACTGGGTCGAACGGTTGGAAGTGGACGACTTGGTACGCCTTCAGCGCTTTTTCGTCCTTGACGCCGCCAATGACGGCGAGATCGATCGTATCCTTATCTTCCGCCCGCGAGGCGAGTGCCGCGTAAACGATGACTTCTTCGGCGGCGATGCCGTCCAGGCAGAAGGGATCGCCCAGGGTCAGCTTATTTTGGGTCAGCGTGCCTGTTTTGTCCGAACACAGGACATCCACGCCTGCAAGTTCCTCGATGGCTGAGAGCTTGGTCACCACCGCTTTCTTTTTCGCCAAGAGCCGGGCGCCAATCGCCATGGTCACCGATAGCACGGTGGGCATCGCGACAGGGATCGCAGCGACCAGAAGCACCAACGCGAATTCCAGGGTCGTCAGGATCGGGTCGCCCCTAAATATTGCGACGACGATGATCAAAGCGACGAGCGCCGACGCAAGAACAATTAGGTAGTTGCCGATCTTCAACACCGCCTGTTGGAAATGGCTGACGCTTTCAGCTTCCGGCACCAACTCGGCGGTCTCGCCAAAATAGGTCTTCGAGCCGGTGGCGTAGACCAGCGCGTCAATTTCACCCCGACGAATGATGGAGCCGGAGAACACCGCCTCGCCCGGCTTTCTAGTCGCAGGCAACGATTCGCCGGTTAGAGCGGATTGGTCGACGGAGACGGGATCTCCGTCAAGAAGGCGGGCGTCTGCGGGCACGATATCTCCCAACTTCAATCGGATAACGTCGCCTGGTACTAGCTCATTAACTTTTGGGTTGATCCACTTGCCGTCGCGCTTGACCGTTGTGAGTTTCGCCAGTTTGGCCTTTAGGGCCGCGATCTCATTTCCGGCCTTGTGCTCTTCCCAGAACCCAACCACTCCGTTGGATAATAGGAGCACTAGAATAACGAAGAAGTCCAGCCAGTGGCCAACGACTCCCGACAGAATGATGGCGCCCTCGATCATCCACGGGATGGGTCCCCAAAAATAGGAAAGGAACTTGAGAAAGAGATTGACCTTCTTTTCTTCCAACTCGTTCAATCCGTATTGGGTCAGGCGCTTTGTGGCCTCGGCCTGAGTGAGGCCGTTCGGCGACGACCCAAGCTTCTTTTCCGCTTCCGCCATAGGAATCGTCTTTAGATCGTCCTTTGGTTCGGGATTCGGTTTGTTACTAAGCGGTTGATTACTGTTCGTTGCCACTTTTTGGGTTTTCATTTAAACTCAGCCTGATTTGATTTCTGCCGTCGAGCCGCCGGATAGTCCAACCTCCTACAGAACCGGGGCATTGGCCGGGACTTGGCCGTTGGGAATCGGCAATTGGGCCGATGGCGGACCCGCGATCGACTTATCGAGGTTTTCCTGGCCGATGCCCATCGTCAACGCGGTCAGGCCCGCAAGCCCGCCTAGCTGCATGGACTCAACTGCGGTGCTCGGTACGACGACGATCGTCGAGTTGTTCTTCAGCCCCTCATAAAGCATGTTCATGGCTCGGAGGTGGAACGCCACGGGATTGTGCTCGTAGGTTTTGGCCGCTTCGCCAAACTTCTCGGCCACCTGCCGTTCGGACTCGCCGAGAATGACCCGGGCCTGGCGCTCGCGCTCGGCCTGTGCCTGCATGGACATGGCACTTTCGAGAGATGCCGGGATAAGAACATCCTTCACTTCGACGGAAATCACCGTGATGCCCCAAGGCTCGGTCCGAACGTCGATGATCTTTTGCAGTTCGGCGCTGATCACGTCCCTGCCTTCCAGCATGTCTGCAAGCATGGTCTTGCCGATGATGTCGCGAAGTGCGGTCTGGCACGCCCAGCCGATAGCCGTTTGATAGTCGGCCACGTCGAGGGCCGCTTTTTGAGGATCCAAAACCTTCCAGAACAGCACCGCATCCACGTCCACCGGCACGGTGTCCTTTGTTAGGGTCTTTTCCGCGTTGAACGACATTGTGATAACGCGCGTGTCGATCCAGTAAACGATGGAGTCCACGATGGGCACAATGAAAAACAGACCGGGACCACGCAAGGCTTCAAAACGGCCCATGCGCAGCACAACCGCCTTGTCCCATTGGTTGGCGATCTTAATCGATGACGCGACGATCGCAGCGAGTAGAAAAGCAACCCCTCCAACGACGTAGCTTGGCCACGTGGGTGAGGCGTTGTACATGGCCACGGCTGCTCCCGCGCCCGCGCCAAAGATGAGAATAAAAAATAGTGCCGCAATTCCGTTGGTAGGTCTCATAAGAGTCTCCTTTTCGAGGCGCACCCGGCTGCGTTGAATTTGAGTGGCGGCGTGTTCCGGGAGGAGAACGTCGCGAAGCATTTGAGACCTGCCCCTGCTACGAGGACTCTATACGGTGGTGGGTTGAGCTTCCAACTCCGAAATCTTCTCAAGCCTGCGCTTGAATCGTTCTGCGCCTTTGAAATGAGCATTCAAAAACTCCTGCGCCAGTTCCCAAGCTAAGGCGGGACCGGTGACCATGCCGCCCAAACACATGAGGTTCATATCGTCGTCTTCGGTCCCCTGATGGGCGGAGAAGGAATCCGTAATGAGGGCTGCCCGCACGCCAACAACCTTATTGGCGGCAATGCAAGCGCCCACGCCGCTTCCGCAGATTGCAACTCCGCGCATAACTTCGTCATTTGCTACGGCTCTTGCGAGCGGGACAACAAAGTCGGGAAAGTCGTCTCCAGCCTCCAGTTCATTGGCTCCGAAGTCCTTGACTCCGTAACCGGCGGCTATAAGGTTCGCAGTCAGAGTCAGCTTGAGCGCGAATCCGCCATGGTCCGCCGCGATGCCGACCAGCATGTTCAACTCTCCGCGTTTGATGACGTCCGGCTTCACTTTGGGGTTGAGCTCCATTTCCAGTCACGAATTTCCGGCATGTCTTCGCCGTGCACATCGATATAGTTCTTGTGCTGAATAAGCTTGTCCTGCATCGACTGCTTGAGATAGGTCCCTTTCGCGCCCAGATCGGGCAGCCGATCGATCACGTCTTGCACGAGGTGGAAACGGTCCAGATCATTCTGAACTCGCATGTCGAATGCGGTTGTGATCGTGCCCTCTTCCTTATAGCCGCGCACGTGCAGGTTGCGGTTTTGCCGGCGGTAGGTCAGGCGGTGGACCAGCCACGGATATCCGTGGAACCCAAAGATGATGTGCTTATCTTTCGTGAACAATGAATCGTAATCCACATCGCTCAGCCCATGGGGGTGCTCGCTCGCGGACTGCAATTTCATGAGGTCCACCACGTTGACGACGCGAATTTTCAGATCGGGCAGGTGCTTCCGAAGAATCGACACTGCGGCCAATACTTCCAAAGTTGGAGTGTCTCCACAGCAGCCCATGACCACGTCCGGCTCGACGCCTTGGTCATTGCTTGCCCATTGCCAGATCCCGATCCCTTCCGTGCAGTGAACTACTGCCGCTTCCATGGTCAGCCACTGGGGCAGAGCATGCTTGCCCGCTACGACAACGTTGACGTAGTTCCGGCTTCGCAGGCAGTGATCAAAAACGGAGAGAAGGCAGTTCGCATCGGGCGGAAGGTAACAGCGCACGATGTCGGCCTTCTTGTTGATGACGTGGTCCAAAAACCCCGGATCTTGGTGGGTGAAGCCGTTGTGATCCTGCTGCCACACATGGGAAGCGAGCAAATAGTTGAGCGAAGCAATTTTGCGACGCCACGGCAGCTCCGAAGTGACCTTGAGCCACTTCGCGTGCTGGCTGAACATCGAATCGACGATGCGGATGAACGCCTCGTAGCTGTTGAACATCCCGTGCCGGCCGGTGAGCAAATAGCCTTCGAGCCACCCTTCGCATTGGTGCTCGCTTAGCATCGAGTCCAAAACGCCGCCCTCGGGGGCAAGAAACTCGTCGTTCTTCTTTTCCAGCCCATCCCACTGTCGATTGGTAACCTCGAAGACCGCCCCGAGCAGATTGGACACGGTTTCGTCCGGGCCGAAAATGCGGAAGTTGCGGTCCTCCGTATTGAGCCGGACAACATCGCGTAGAAACTCGCCGAGCACCAAGGTGTCTTCCGCGTCAACTGCGCCTGGCGAACCCACGGCAACCGCGTGTTCGCGAAAATTGGGCATTCGCAGGTCTCGCAGAAGGATGCCGCCATTGGCGTGGGGGTTTGCGCCCATTCTCTTATCGCCCTTCGGCGCGAGCTCGGCGAGTTCCGGAAAAAGGCGGCCGTTCTTGTCGAACAGCTCATCGGCCTTGTAGCTTTTCATCCATGATTCAAGCTGCTCAAGGTGCTCGGGATGCGCAGGGTCTACCAGAATCGGAACCTGGTGGGCCCGGAATGTGCCTTCCACTTGGAGGCCATCGACGATTTTTGGTCCCGTCCAGCCTTTCGGAGACTTGAGGACGATCATTGGCCAGCGCGGCCGTTCCGTATTCCTTTGGTCGACCGCGTTTTGCTTGATGCGCCGGATGTCCTCGATCGCTGCATCCAAGGCGGTGGCCATCAGTTCATGCATCGTTTCAGGATCGTCGCCTTCCACAAAATGGGCGCCCAGCCACAGCCTCGTAAGAACATCTCGAGTTCGTCGTGCTCGATTCGAGCAAGGACTGTCGGGTTGCTGATTTTGTATCCATTGAGGTGCAAGATCGGCAGTACGGCGCCGTCCGAAATCGGGTTGAGGAGCTTGTTGGATTGCCAAGATGTTGCGAGAGGTCCGGTTTCTGCTTCACCGTCGCCGATCACGCAGGCGACGATCAGTTCGGGATTATCGAAGGCCGCACCAAAGGCGTGGCTAAGGGAATAACCGAGTTCGCCGCCCTCGTGAATGGAGCCTGGCGTGGTCGGCGCGACGTGGCTGGAGATCCCACCCGGGAAAGAGAACTGTTTGAACAGCTTTCTCATCCCCTCCTCGTCCTGGCTGATGTTCGGATATATCTCGCTGTACGTACCTTCCAGATATGTGTTGCCAACCAGCGCAGGCCCGCCGTGACCGGGGCCGGCAATATAGAACATATCCAGGTCGTATTTCTTGATGGCGCGGTTGAGGTGAACGTAAATGAAGTTCTGTCCCGGAGTGGTCCCCCAATGGCCGACGACGAGCGGCTTCACGTCCGTCATTTCCAGCGGTCGCTGCAACATCGGGTTATCGTAAAGGTAGATCTGCCCTACCGAAAGATAGTTTGCGGCCCGCCAGTAGGCGTTCATCTTATGCAGCAATTTCAGGTTCGAGGGTTTGCGTCTTGGCTTCTGTATTCATATCTTTCCCATGGAGGCGGTTGCCGCCCAGTTCGTGCTTGAGCGTGTTGGCTGTACGGCCAGAACATTATTGGAGGTGCTAGTGAACAGGCTCTTTGGGAACCGAATCTTCGCCCCAATATCCTTTGCTGAAGTAGTGCTGGTGAAGGTGGATCTCGTAATCCCGGGCGATCAGGCCCGATTCGGAATACTCGGGCGACCCCATGACCTGGTCTTTGGTGACCTTGACGAATATTTTCGATTCGTCCCAACTGATGCGATCGATCCAAGAAGGCGAAATGAGAACCTTTCTCCCGGGCAGCCAGTTTCGCGTATCGACGACGAAATAACGAACCATCCAGGTCTCTTCGTCGATAACCACATCCTCGACATGCCCAATGTCGCCGTCGTCCGCCTGAACCGAGTGTCCTCTCACGTCAGCGATGCTTTGTAAATGAGGGTCGCGCTCTTCGCTCGGTTCGGGCTCCCCCGTGGTATCCCCCTGCGGGATCATGAATGGATAAACGCCATAGGTGCCGGGGCCACCCCAAAACGCAGGCCAGCCGAAATACGCGTGGTGGTTCACCTGGAACAATGGCGAGATCGGTTGATTCTTCTCTAACGGAGGACTGTCCTCGATTTGCTTCTTGGTCAAGTTCAAATCGATACGCCGGTGGGCTTCGTTTACACCAATGATCGCATGCGGCGATATCAACGTCTGCCTGGAGCTTAGCCAGGTTCCCGTGTCCACTACGAGATAGCGAATCGCCCACTTCTCGACTTCAAAGAAAAAGTCTCTGACAATACCGACTTCTCCCCCGGGTGTTTCTAACTTGTAACCACTCAGTGCTTTAGCTTTGCTTAACATAAGATACGCGCCTTGTCCTTTTCTGCCTCGGGATCTCCCGCCGGCTTCGCTCGCTCCGAGGCTGGGACCCCGCTTCCTTCCTTCCGGCTCATCTTTTCTTACGACAATGGCGGTGAACCGAGCCGGAGCGAGGCGTCATATTGCGATCATCACTTGGAGCGGATCCCTGAGTGGGTCTGGTGAAAACTTGTGGACGGGGGGCCCTGCCTGCCCTCGGCAGGTGGATATTTCGGCAGGTTCATATCCAGGTCATATGGGAAAAGAATAGGGCCGGATTTAATATAACTGGCGCATCATGAGGTGGGAGAACAGAGGAGATAA
>CAWHLK010000055.1:0-70870 GCA_963829965.1 uncultured archaeon
GGATCTCATGCGTCTGGGGCTCCTTGAGCAGTTCGCGCCAGAGTTTCAAGACATGGTCGGAGTGGAACAGGGCAACTACCATCATTTAGATGTGTGGGAACACAGTTTGCTCGTTTTAGATAATGTGGGACCAGGAAACTTAACTCTTTCCTTGGGAGCCCTTCTTCATGACATCGCGAAGCCGGCAACGAGGTTCGTGGACGAGGAGAACAACACAAGATTCTTTGGCCATGAGGCGCTTGGCGCTCAGGCGGCCTATCGAATGCTGCAGAGGCTTAAGTTTTCCGGTGAGCAAATTGACCGCGTCGTACTTCTGGTCCGAAACCACATGAGGCTTGGAAGCATGCCCGAGTTCACTGCATCCGCTGCGCGAAGGCTCATTCGTGACTTGGACGGAGAAGTTGAGGACTTGTTGAGCCTTGTCGATGCGGACACCCACGCCTTGCGGCCGGGGCTACAAACTCTTGATCTCGCCCCCATTCGCAAGCGAATAAGCGAGGTTCGCCAGGCAACACCACGCGAAGCCCTTGAGAGCCCACTTTCAGGCGAGGAGATTATGGATATCCTTTCCCTCGAGCCTGGCCCTGAGGTTGGCAGAATCAAGTCGATGCTCGTGGAGCGGGTGCTGGAGGGCGAGATCCAACCGGGCGATAAGACTGCCGCCATCGAGTTGTTGAAGCGCAAATCTGCAAGCAGTGAACGGTAAGACGTGAACGGTAAACGGTAAACGGTAGACGGTAAACGGTAAACGCGTAAGCATCCTGACCCGTTGGAAGTGTCAGACGGCTCCGACCGGTCTGACGGATAGGGACGGCTTCACCCTTTTCCCTTCACGGGCTCTAGTCCTAGCCCGGTATCCTTTCCTCAATGATAGTTTTGATGCAGTTTGGCGCGACTGAGGACCAGGTCCAAGGCGTATGCGACGCCATTCGCCGTACCGGGCTGGAGCCGTTGGTTCTGCCTGGTGAACATGTCGCGGTAGGCATTCCAAGCGCGGTACCGCCCGAACTACGTTCAGCGCTCGAAGGAACCCTCGGCGCGTTGACCGGCGTAAGCCGCGTGCAGCACGTTAGCCGCCCTTTTAAGCTGGCTAGCATGGAGTGGCAGCGCCAGCCCACAGTGGTCAAGGTTAAAGACGTGGAAATAGGGCCAGCGACCTTCACGGTCATGGCAGGACCATGTTCGGTCGAGTCTTACGAGCAACTCTCCTGCTCCGCCAAGATGGTGAAAGCCGCGGGGGCCAAGGTTCTGCGGGGGGGCGCCTTCAAGCCGCGAACCTCCCCCTATGCCTTCCAAGGTTTGGCCGAAGAAGGCCTAAAAATCATGCAGCAGGTAGGCGAAGAGGAGGGCCTTGTAACAATCAGCGAGGTCATGAGCGGTGAAACCGTTTCTCTGGTTGCAAAATACATTGACATCCTTCAGATCGGCGCGCGATCGATGCAGAATTTCCCGCTTCTTATCGAGGCGGGCAAGAGCCAAAAGCCGGTCTTCCTGAAACGGGGGCCCTCAGCGACCATCGATGAGTTCCTCCTCGCCGCTGAATACGTCCTAAACCAAGGCAACCATAAGGTGATCCTGTGCGAGCGAGGCGTTATGCCGCTGGATCGCAGCTACACGCGAAATACATTGGATCTGGCCGCCGTGCCCGTCCTGAAAGAGCATTCCCACCTGCCCGTGATCGTCGACCCCTCCCACGGCACCGGCGTTGCACGGTACGTAACACCGATGGCGAAAGCGGCCATGGCTGCCGGTGCTGACGGTGTGATGGTGGAGATGCATCCGAATCCAAAGAGTGCTCTCAGCGATGGCTCTCAAGCTCTAACGCCCGAAAGCTTTACGGCCTTGATGCATGAGCTTCGGAAGTTGGCCGCCTGCGTTGGGCGCCCACTCTAAATCTCTCACTCCAAATTAGAAAGACCCCGGCCAAAGGCCGGGGTCTTCTTGCGTTAAGTTGTAAGCTTTGAGGCTTAGAACTTGACAGTGAGCTGGGTGGTCAGCAAGCTGCCAGCCATCTTGCCGCTTGTGAGACCGCCGTCGAACGAGCTGATACCCTTGGGGTCAGCTGCGCTGTACTGATACAGGAAGCTCAGTCTTGCCTGATCGCTCAGGTTGTAACCAAGTCCGAAGTTGTACCAGGACTCATAAGCGTTGTCAGCAGTGCCACCGTTGAGCGGAACATACTCGAAACCAACCGAGAAGTCCCAAGCGTCGTTCAGCCGATAGCCGAGGTCCGCCTTGTAGCTCGCGATGGTGTCGTGGGTGGTGAGACCCGTGCTCATGCCGCCGCCAAAGGCTGCGGGAAGATTGAACGAGGTGTTCGTTCCCTGATACCACTCGCCAGAAGCTTTCAACGTGAATTGATCGCTGAGCTTGACGTGGGCGCTAACCCAAGGACCTTCGATGTCGGTGGGATTCCACCAGGTACCAATGCGGCCCCAATCGCCAGGAGCTCCGAACTGAGGCTCGATCTGCCGATAACCGCCTTCCGCGCCCCATCGGGGAACGTCGTAAGCGATCGAAGCATGCCAAGCATAGTTGTCCTTCGTCGTGTAGCTGTGGCTGCCCGCATCAACGTCAGATGCCGAGTAACCCGCGTTCACCTTGAAGCCGGTGCCTGCGAAGTTGTACTTGAAGTCACCGCCGTACACGTCTGCCCGGTTTGATGCCGGATAGCCGGTAGTGGCATTGATGACGCCTGAGCCGGTATTCGATTCGAACCAGATGTAAGCAAGATCGAGCTTGCCGTTCTGGCCGAGAGGGATACCCAGGTTCAGACCGAGTTCTTCGTCAACTACGATACCGGCAGCCGAAGCAGCGTTGTAGAGTCCCACAGGGAACCCAGCAGCTGTCGGGTGGCCGATAGCGCCAACTGACATGATCTGGTAAGGCGTGCCATTGCTGGCCGTTTCTTGATTCTGCTTGCCACCGAACACGTCGAGCTTCACTCCGCTCCAGTGGAAACCGAGGATTCCACCGTCGAAGTACCACTTGCCATCTCCCCAACGATCGTTGGTGAAGTAAGGCAGAACGTCTGGGCGCTTGTAGATGTAAGGATCGATCTCATAGCCCGTGCGGCCGAGTTCGGCAGCAAGGCCTTGACCCACGATGCTCGTGTCGAAGTCGACTGCGAGATCCTGGATGTATACCGCTTCAGTTGCAACGCCGAACGGTCCGATGCCTGCCGTGGTGGCCTGGCTGGGGAACGCCGACGTGAAACCGGCTGCAGTGGAGCTGCCAAGCATATCGCCGATAACAACGTCGCCGTGCCACTTGGGACCCGTGTCGTTGTTGCCGGTGATCTTGAGGGTCAACTCATGATAAAGAGCCGAATCCTGATCCATACCTGCAGGAACCAATACGCCGCCGCCAGCAGGAGTCTTTGCAGCTCCCGTGATCGTTCCTGTCGGAACGATGACTTCTTTGGCGCCAACGATCTGGCCGGTTTCGGTCAGGCCCATTTCGCGGCCGGAAGAGTTACCTGCGAGCAGATAGAAGCTGGCATCGCCGTGGATGTCGAACGGAAGACGGTGTGCTTCGAGCACGCCGACTCTCTTGGAAAGATCGGCAAGATCCTTCTTGAGTCCTTCGACGTCAACGCCGAGAGAAGCGAGTTCCTTTTGGAACTGATCGGCCAACTTCTTCAAGTTGTCGATATCAGCGCCCCAGCCCTTCATGCCGTTGACTTCGTCCTGAAGCTGCGCAACCGCATCCTTCAGAGCTTGAATCTGACCGGCCATGTCACCGTTCTTGATCTGATCGATCTCGGCTTGCAGGCCGTCGGTGATGCTCTTGAGGTGAACGTAGGTGGCGTGAATCGCGACTGCGAGCTCGTATCGGCTTGCAGGGCGGTTGCCACGGAAAAGTCCATCCGGATATCCAACGAGAAGGCCATCCTTCTTCAGTCTTGCCAGAGCCTCATAGGCCCAGTGATTATCCGGAACGTCGGGAAAATTGTCCTGCGCAAAGGCTGAGATTACAAATCCGCCAGTCAGGACAGCGCCAAGTGCTAGCTTGAGCGTTCTATTCATTTCCTTTGTTATGCTCCTTGTTTATTTACTTTGCAGGATGCATAAACCCGGAGGCTTTCCCTTCCGACGTCGTCTCACAACTTTCCTTGAGTTACCTATGAGACCTGTCTTTTTGGTCAGCTACTAGGCTACGCGTCCTGCGTGCATTGTGCTCAGACATAGTCCAAGCTATGCTAAGTATGCTCCCTTGTGCCTGACCAGGTCAACGTTTATCGAAAGAATTTTAGAGTTTTCTTAGAGTTATGCCGGGATTTTCGGCCCGGTAGGTTCACCAGGTTCTTGGCGAGATTATCGCAATTTCAAAGTAAAGGGGCGGAAGCCGGCAGACTCAAAGGCCAAAAGCCTGCGGAAATTCTTAACGATCCACCCGCATGTCAGGCACCAGGCCCCACCCCTCACTCCGCACCCCCAAAATCCAAAACCCAAAACCCAAAACCGCCTTTACCCTTTACCCTTTACCCTTTACCCTTTACCCTTTACCCTTTACCCTTTACCCTTTACCCTTTACCCTTTTAGAGGCTATCGCAAAACCTAATCTGTCGGTCGGTAACGAGTTTTTTGCTCCGCTTCGCGGAGTGTCAAGCTATCCTTCGACAAGCTCAGGACCTTCGGAAAGCTCGACCTACTTCAGCCTCTAGGGATTGCGACAGGAACCCATTTTGAGCTTCTAAGGGGGGTTTGCGATGGCCTCTTTATCCGTTACCGTTTCCCCTTCCCTCCGCACCCGATGGGTAATATCCTCCCGTAAGATTCCCCCTTTGCAATCTCTTCGAACTCTCAATCCGGTGCAAGGGGCGAGTTAATTTCAGGAGACAGGAAAATAAAATGGATAGCTTTGGGGCAAAATCTTTACTCACATCCGGCGGCCATCAATATACGATCTACCGACTGGCCGCACTTGAACAGGCCGGTTTTGCGGTGAAGCGCCTGCCATTCTCCCTAAAAATCCTTCTTGAGATATCTCCTGAGAACCGAAGGCGCAGGCTCGGTTACAAAAACCGATATTGAAACCCTCGCAAGTTGGAGAGCCGCCGCCGAGCCTTCCGAAGAAATCGCCTTTACTCCGGCCCGAGTTTTGCTCCAGGACTTCACCGGCGTGCCGTGTGTCGTGGACTTGGCCGCCATGCGCGACGCAATGAAAGAGTTGGGGGGCGATCCCAAAAAGATCAATCCATTGCAACCGGTTGGAAACTTGTCATCGACCACTCGGTCCAAGTGGATGCCTACGGAAGCGAAGCCGCGATTATGATCAACCGCGACTTGGAATTCGAACGAAACCAGGAGCGCTATGAAATTCTTAAGTGGGGCCAGATGGCCTTCGACAACTTCAAGGTCGTTCCGCCAAACACCGGCATTGTTCACCAGGTCAACCTGGAATACCTTGCTCGAGTGGTGTTCGTCAACGAAAGCAAGGGATCCGCTTATCCGGACACGCTGGTCGGCACGGATTCTCACACGACGATGGTCAACGGCCTCGGCGTGCTTGGCTGGGGTGTGGGCGGAATAGAGGCAGAGGCTGCAATGTTGGGCCAGCCGGTCAGCATGCTTATTCCGCAGGTCATCGGCTTTCGCCTCACCGGAAAATTGCCGGAAGGGTCGACCGCAACCGATCTAGTTCTCGTCGTCACCGAGATGCTCCGAAAAAAGGGAGTCGTTGGCCGATTTGTGCAATTCTTTGGGAAAGGACTTGCAACATTACCGCTCGCGGATCGAGCCACCATCAGCAATATGGCGCCCGAATACGGCGCCACCTGCGGCATCTTTCCTGTGGACAAGGAAACGGTGCATTACTTAAGGCTCACTGGCCGAACGGAGTCGCAGATCCAACTTGTCGAGCATTACATGAAGGAGCAGGGCCTATGGCACGACGAGGAAACTCCTGAGGCAGAATACACGGACGTGCTGAGTTTGGACCTGAGCACGGTAGAGCCAAGTGTTGCCGGCCCCAAAAGGCCGCAAGACCGTTTCCTTCTCGGACAAGCCGGGAAATCCTTCCATGACGCCTTTGGGACAACTCCGGCGGCGCAGGCCATGGGCTCTCCCGGAACGCCGCAGCCCAAAGGGGCAACCGCCGTCCTCGACTGGGAAAGCCCGTCCGCTGCTGCCAACGAGGAAGCATGCGAGGGCCTTAAGAGCGGCGATATCGTGATCGCCGCCATAACTAGCTGCACGAATACTTCCAACCCGTCCGTGATGCTAGCCGCCGGCCTGGTGGCAAAGAAGGCAGTGGAAAAAGGCCTTAATACAAAGCCTTGGGTCAAAACGTCGCTGGCCCCCGGTTCGAGGGTGGTTTCAGAATATCTGATAAAGGCTGGGCTTCAGACCTACCTAAATCAGATCGGTTTCAATGTGGTTGGCTACGGGTGCACCACATGCATCGGCAACTCAGGGCCCCTACCCGAGCACATTTCGAAGATCGTGAATGAGCGCGATCTTGCCGTCGTGTCGGTCCTTTCCGGAAACCGCAACTTTGAGGGCCGCATCAGCCCCGACGTGAAGGCCAACTATTTGATGTCCCCCCCACTGGTGGTTGCCTATGCCCTAGCAGGTTCGATCGACATCGACATCACTCAGGAGCCTCTGGGAACCGACAAATCGGGCCAGCCGGTTTATCTCAAAGACGTTTGGCCAACTCAACAAGAGGTTGCCCAGGCAATCGAGTCGTCGATCCATGCCGACATGTTCCGCAAGAACTATGGAGAAGTCTTCAAGGGCGATGAAAAATGGAACGAGATTCCTCTGGCAGGCTCGGATCTCTACGAGTGGGTCCCGGATTCCACCTACGTTCGCAGGCCCCCTTATTTTGAGGGCATGTCAAAGGAAGCGCCGTCCGCCGTTCCGGAACTTATCGGGATGCGTGTGCTTGCCGTGCTCGGAGACAGCGTAACCACGGACCACATTTCACCTGCCGGGAGCATTAAGCTCAAATTCGCCGGCCGGCAAATATTTGACCGAAAGGGGAGTTTCCCCGCATCTCTTCAACTCGTATGGTTCGCGCCGCGGCAATCACGAGGCGATGGTGAGGGGAACCTTCGCAAACATCCGTTTAAGAAACCTACTGGCGCCAGGAACCGAGGGAGGCGTAACTACTTATCTGCCGACCGGCGAGGTCACAACGATTTTCGAGGCCTCTGAACAATACATTGCCTCGGGAACACCGCTACTGGTCTTGGCAGGCAAAGAGTACGGCTCAGGCTCCAGCCGGGACTGGGCCGCAAAGGGGCCGAACCTCCTGGGAGTCAAGGCGGTTATCGCTGAGAGCTTTGAGCGCATTCACCGGTCCAACCTCGTGGGCATGGGTATTGTTCCCCTCCAATTCAAGGCCGGCGAAAACGTTGCCTCCCTTGGCCTGACAGGACACGAGACCTATGAACTAATCGGACTTTCGCAAGCTGCATCAAACGGGTTTGCAAACGGCAAAGAACTGAAAGTTAAGGCAACAGGTGAAAATGGCCACTCCAAGGAGTTCAGCGTAACCGTTCGCATCGACACGCCCCAAGAACTGCTCTACTACCAAAACGGCGGCATTTTGCTGTATGTGATGAGGCAATTGTCGAAGGCCTAAGCGGAACGTCTTTTGCGGGAAGACAGGAGCTTTGTCTTGTCGCGGTATTTGTTCACCGTGCGCCTGGCGACAAAAACGCCCCTGGATTTCAACATTTCGGCGATCTGCTCGTCGGATAGCGGTGTTTTCGGGTTCTCCGTTTCGAGGATCTCTTGGATCATCTTCTGAATCCGCAGGGCCGGCTTAAAGAAGACTTCAAACGAAACCGTCTCCCCATTCGCAATTTGCACGAACTTGCCCATGGTGGCGCGACTGACCGTGCTTTCATGCATTTTCAAATCTTTCGCCATTTGGGTTCGGGTGAGCGGTCTCAAGAACTGGTAACGGCCGGTGGAAACAAAGCCAGACTGGTGCTCGACTAAATACTTCCCTATTTCTTTGATCGTCTTGCGGCGCATATGGATGCTCTGGATGAAGTCGGACGCCTTTTGGACGTACTCGGAAACATGTCTCTTTTCATCCTTTGGCGGCCGCTCCATTTGGTTTAGCTCTTGGAATCGCTTTCGGTAGGAGCGATTGATTCCAAGAGAGTTGGGGTCCGCGCCTCGGGCCTCGATTAGCCAGCCATTTTCCGTAAGGGCCAAAATCAGGTCAGGGACCACGCCAAGGGAGCGCACTCCCCCAGAATGGTTCTGGAAACCAACGCTGAACGCCTCGCCAGGATATGGGGCAAGGCTCAATATTTCCGCGAATGCCTGCTCGACGACATCGGGCAACACGCGATACCGGCGCATGATTCGGTCCGACCTTCGCGCGATGAAATCGTCCATGTGGTTTTTCAGGATTGCCCGAGCCAGCTTCAGTTCAATCGTGTTATTCGATCTCAACTGCAGCAGAAGGCACTCCTGAACGGTGCCGGCACCCACCCCGGCCGGCTCACACTCTTTGAGCACATTGAGAACTGCACTCACTTCTTCCATCGAGTAGCCCGTGTTCAGGGCGATCTCTTCCACCGGCAATGCCAGGTAGCCCTTCTCGTTGATGCACTCGACAAGATAGGCCCCAAGATCCCTTAGGGACGCATGAAGACTTGGCAGAAGTTGTGCGCGTAGATGATCCCAGAGTGAAGTGTGGCTTGCGGTTAGTTCCGTCCAGTCCGGCCTTGAAACGCTGTCCTGGGCAACACTCCTATGGAACTCATAGTCCTCGCTCCCGGGCTGAAGCTCTTGAGGAGCGACAGATCGGAGAATAGTGTCTTCCAGCAACGGCTCCACATCATCCTGAAGCCGTTCAAGCGCAGGGTTATCACTGAGTTCCGCTTCGATAATTTGTTCAAGTTCCGGCTGTGTTAATTGCAATATTTGGCTGCTGAGTACCAGTTTTGGGTCTACTCTCAGCCCCGTATCCAATCTCTGTCCTTGGTGCCAGTCCCTGTCGCAATCGAGCTCTCCTGAGTTCCTCATTGCCGCCGCGCGGCTCATATCACTTATCGGAAAAACGCGTCACAAGGCGACACGGTCGAATTGCGGGGTGCAAGCAATCCATGGGCAAAGCCGGATTCGGACAAGGAAACCAATCCGGGCTGGATCACGTTATGCTGAAGGCAACATGAGATACCCACTCGTCTCCAAACCGGCAATATCCGGCATCATAGTCTTTGCACTGCTGGGCTGCCACGGAGCACCGGCGCCAATACCAACTTCGGCAATGAAGTCGGACCATGCGGCCGACATTGTCGGAAAGTGGATGCCGGAAACCAGAGATTCCGTCTACGAGTTCAAGCCCGACGGGACACTTGAAGTCAAGAAAGGAACGAGGGGAATGCTCGTGCAAGTCCACGGGGTATTCGACCTTGAGGGAGACACCCTGTCTTTGACTGCAACGTCGTTGAAAGTAACCGCCGCGGATAAATCCGCGGACACTTCAACTATCGAAGAACAGGCCTTGAAGAGGAACCCGCTCAATGTCGCGGTTAAGAGCACGATCACATGGATGGGCAAGGACAGGATTCACATGCATCAAGACCCCGTTCACCCGGGCGAACCGCCTGAAGACGCCGACCTGAATAGAGGCCCGTAGATGGTATAATCCCTTAGCTTGAACGGTAAGTCCGTTCGAGACTATCGATTTTCACATTTTCGGAGGATCTTTTCACCATGCCAGGAGTTGGCACAGTTATCCAAGTCATGGGTCCCGTTGTGGACTGCCGATTCGCCGCAGACAGCCTGCCTCATATTTATAACGCTGTCCTCATTCAAGACCCGGCCCAGGAGATCGATCTCGTTTGCGAGGTAGCTCAGCATCTTGGCGACGATATCGTTCGAACCATTGCTCTCAGCACAACCGACGGTCTTCAGCGCGGAATGAAGGTAACCGATACCGGCTCGCCGATCAGCGTTCCCGTCGGTGAAGAGACCCTTGGGCGAGTTTTCAACCTTCTCGGAAAACCAATCGATAATGGCGGCGATGTTAAAACTACCAAGCGCCTGCCGATCCATCGCCAGCCCCCTGGATTTGACGAGCAGTCCACCAAAGTCGAGCTGCTGCAAACCGGCCTGAAAGTCGTCGATCTCCTCATTCCCTTTAACAAGGGCGGAAAGATCGGACTCTTCGGCGGAGCAGGCCTGGGCAAAACCGTTCTTATTCAAGAGCTCATACGAAACATCGCGGTGGAAGCCTCCGGCGTTTCCGTGTTTGCCGGCGTGGGCGAGCGAACCCGCGAAGGCAACGACCTTTGGCTGGAAATGAAGGAAGCGGAGTTCAAGGACGCCGAGGGCAACATCGCCCACGTTATCGACAAAACCGCCATGGTGTTCGGCCAGATGAACGAGCCGCCTGGAGCGCGCCTTCGCGTCGCCTTGGCCGCGCTTACGATGGCTGAATATTTCCGCGATGAAGTCGGTTCGGACGTGCTCATCTTCATCGACAACATTTTCCGATTCGTTCAAGCCGGCTCGGAGGTTTCCGCCCTTCTGGGAAGAATGCCCAGCGCGGTCGGCTACCAGCCGACTCTGGCCACCGAAATGGGCTTCCTCCAGGAGCGGATCACTTCGACCAACAAGGGTTCGGTCACTTCGGTGCAGGCGGTTTACGTCCCTGCCGACGACCCCACTGACCCCGCTCCCGCAACCACGTTTGCCCACTTGGACGCCTACGTTTATCTGGACCACGCTATCGCTTCGAAAGGCCTCTACCCAGCAGTGGACTCCCTGGGCTCCACCTCAAAGAATCTGGATCCTCGCGTGGTTGGACAAAAGCACTACGACGTTGCTCGAAAAGTTCAGCAGACCATGCAGCGGTACAGAGAGCTGCAGGACATCATCGCGATCCTCGGTATCGATGAACTTTCGGACGACGACAAGCAGTTGGTGTCCAGGGCCAGAAAGATCGAGCGCTTCCTCAGTCAGCCGAACTTTGTTGCAGAGCAGTTCACTGGAAACCCCGGCCGCTACGTTACGGTCAACGATACGGTGGATTCGTTCAAGGAACTCGTCGATGGCAACCTCGACGACATTCCCGAGCAGGCATTCCTCTACTGCGGCGGCCTAGAGGACGTTTACGAAAAAGCGAAGAAACTGCAAGCCGTAGGGGCGTAACGAATGGCCGACGAGTTCATGCTTTCAATCGTAGCGCCGGACAGGGCTCTTCTGGAAGAGCCTATCCACTCGGTGATACTCCCGGCCGCCAACGGATACATGGGGGCATTAAAGGGCCACGAGCCCTATATTGCATCCCTAAAGCCGGGCTACGTGGAATACGAGGATCAGCACAGCCAGCGCCATTTCGTGGCCGTTTCGGGCGGCTTCGTTGAAATAGCGAACGATACGGTATCCATTCTCGCAGACTCTGCCGAGCGGTCAACTGAAATTGATTTGTCACGAGCGGAAGCAGAACTCGAGCACGCCAGACAAGCCCTGAAGGGTGGCGATTCGCCAATGACCCACGAACAGGCAGTTGGCGAGTTGGAAAAGGCGATGGCGAGAATCAAAGTCGCCAAAATGGGCAACTAGCTTTTTGCGACGTGTGACGGGACCGAACCAGAGCTAACTCCGCAGGGAAGAGAGTTTCTATTGCCAACGGACCTTAACGGCGTTATGGGGCATTTCGCTATTTCGAGTTCTGTACATGCACCAAAGGCCTATTGAAGGTCAATTTACCAATCGAGGATCACAAGCCTATCAACTCTGCAGGATAAGCCTGCTCGATAGCGACCGCCAACCAATCCCTCGACGAAGACTCCATTGCCTCCATTGCGTCATGAAAGTCCTCTTCATCGTTCCTGCGGCCCAATTCCTCGGTAACTGATTCGCCTGAACCAGGAGCCAGCCCATACTTGGCTTTAAATAACAGAACAATCTCCGGAGCGAGAAACGGAATACCGTCGGCGGTCTCCCGATAAGCACTTTCGGGAGGAAGCCATATGTCCGGATTTCGGCGAAAAACCCATCGAGCGGAGGACCCGCTCTCCAACAGAAACTCCCAATCCAACTCGTACTCCGCCCATGGCTCGCAGAAGACTTGGAATTCAGAGGGTTCCAAGGAGGAGCCTTCCCTCCAGGCTTGAAATTCCCCATTATTCAAACGCCGAGGTTTGCGGTTTTGTAAGACCCGCAACAGTTCCGCCTGGTCCGCGCGAAAAACGGCAATATCAACGTCCTTATGAAAGCGCCGCCTTCGGCCCAAAAACAGGTCGATCGCCCAACCACCCGCAAAGAACCACGGCCGGCGATAGGATCGCATTACCCAGGAGGCCATCGCCGCTTCACCCACCAAAATCGAGTCGCTCAAATCTATCGGCTCAGAACCTTGGCATTCCGGATGCGGTCGCCTTTTTTAATCTCGTCCACCACGTCCATCCCTTTTGTGACCTTTCCCACCACCGCATAGGAATGGTACAGGCGCCAGGCCGGCTTCTTGAGCACGAACAGTTGAGAATCGCCGCCGAGTTGAAGCCCTTCCGAGGCAACACCAACCAAGGACCGGTCCCAGTCCACCGAAGACATCTCAAATTTCACGTCGTGGCCTGAACCACCGTCTCCCATTTTCTTGTCGCCCATCGACGCGGTTTTGCTCAGCGGATCGCCCCACTGGGTGACCCAATCTTCAACTCTATGAACCCGTTGCTTGGCATAAAAATGCCTCCGGACCAAATCAATAATATGGCCAACCGTCACCGGCGAATCCTTCGGGTCGGTGGTGATCACAAAACTCTTGCCGCTCGCCATCGTGAACTCAATTTTGGGTCCATCGGGGTGGTATTGGTTGGCAGGGCTCATGCCCTGCTGCCCCAATGCGAGCGCTAAAAGTATGGGAGTCATGCCGATCAGTATACGCTGTTATTCACCCGCGAACGGGTTCAAACCGATCCCAAAATCGTTCGACAAGCTGTAGGAAATCCCGTGAACCGTTCCCTGCCCGTTCGCGATGCAAAGCTTCCGCGTCCGCACGTCCTGCTGGTATTGGGGCTTTGCAGCGTCCGCCCTTCGGTTGGCAATAATCACTAACTTGTTGACCTCGTCCTGGTTAGGATCTCCCGAAGACTGCAGATTCTGAATATCCTGCAAAATCAGCGCTTGCGTATCGGCGGCGATGCCGCCATTCTGAACGTTGATATCAAACATCAAAGCCGCCGCCCGCTCGGAAACCACCCCATAGGTCCCACACCAAGAAATCGAAGCGTTGTAACGCTGCATGGCGGCCTGGACCTCGATCTGCTGGAACTCATCCGTAAATCCAAGCGCGCTGAACTGATCGCGCCAGGGCTCCTGTATTTGATTGGAAGCCTGAATGGAGTTCACCCACGCCATTTGTTGACCCTGGGATTCCGCCAAGACCTGGCGCAAAACCGTAGCGTTGACCCCAAACATTTCGTCGATGATGTCCGAGTGCTGCTGGTCCATTAGCTGCAACAGCGTTTGAAGCGTTCCCTGGCCAAAATTCCACTGTAAAGCCCCGAAGCTCATTCCCTGGCCATCGGAGTTGCCTGCCATCGCCGCAAAACAGCCTGGCGCTTTCTGGCCGGTCTCAAATGAGCCGGTGAGGCCAAGACAACGCTTAGCCAGCGATTCTCCGGAAGGAGCGCTCACAACCGCCACGCCGCTCACCGGCGCGGGTTGCGGCGTGGAGCCAAACAGGGCGCTGAAGGTCTGTGGCCCAACGATGCCATCCGCCGTAAGGCCCTGCGAAGATTGGAACTGCATGACCGCGGATTGGGTGTCTGGGCCAAAAATTCCCATCGATCTTGCCACTAAAAAATCCCAACGATTGAAGCTGCGTTTGAACTTGGGAAACCTCTGGTCCTGTAGATCCGGACTGAAGAATCGTAATTGAGGGTGTTGCCATATTCCAGAGGACGGCCACGAGCGGGTAATTTCACGGCGAATGAACGACGTTGTATTTAAAACCGGCGGGGATTGGGACAGCACCACCCTTTATAACAATGGGCAGGAAGTGCCTGCCAACTTGCTTTTTGTGGAAGCCTCTTGCGGGCGAAACGAGTTCGGCGATCCCGATGCGGGCGGTGTGAGCCTCGGCGGCGAGATCACCGCTTACATTACGACTCAAGCTGCACCTGATCAGCAGATGCCTATTTTTCCCGGACGCCTCGTTATTCGCGTCCCCAACCATGAAGTGGTTGTTGAAAACAAGCATCCGCAGTTTGTTTTTGAGGTCACTCAGGTTTGGTTAGATCAGCAAGATGTGACAAATAACCTGCTGGACATACATCTAGAAGTCGATGCGGCCAACAACAACGTCAATGGTTATATAACTTTGTTCAGGTCGCACTTCTTTTCGGCGGATGAAGTCGCAACCGTAACCCTACTGTAACCCGTATTGTTTTCAACGAGTTCGGAACCATGAAAAAGCTGCGCACCCTCCTTCTTGTCGTTGTGCTCACCGTATTTGCGTTGAGCGCGTCCCTCATTCCAGCCCAAAGGCGGGGCGGAAGCTTCGGAGGCGGCCACTCCTTTGGAGGAGGAGGAGGAAGCTTTGGCGGCGGAAGCCGATCCTTTGGGGGCGGAGGCGGCTCGTTTGGCCGTTCCAGCGGCTCCTTCGGAAGCGGTGGCGGGTCGTTCGGCCGGTCAAGTTCGGGAAGCTCATTCAGCCGGAGTGGCAGTTTTGGAAGCCGGGGCAGTATCAGCTCCACCTCGATCAGCAGACCGTCCTACTTTGGCAGCCGGCCGGCTTACGTGCGGACTTACGGCGGTTACCGAGGCTATTACTATGGCGGCTGGAGCGACTACAGTTTCTATTGGGGCCACCCGGCTTGGTATTACTGGACTCCTTTTCACCCTGCGTTCTACTATGGCCCACCCATGATGTACGGCGGCGTGTATTACCCCGGCGGTTTCCTCTGGTCCCGGCTGCTCATCTCCATTTTTGTGTTCGCCTTCATCATTTGGCTAATCGCGATGCTCTTCAGGGGTGGCCGAGGCGGCGGCGGTGGACGACGGCTAAGAGTACACGTCTTACGAGTAGTTGAAGGGATTGCCCGACCTTCCAGCAATCGCCATGGAAGGAATTCGCCTCTGCCGTCCATTACGGCAGTTAGCGACCCTATCGACAATACGCCGATGGAACTGCTGGCTGATGCCTAATTGCTTCCCGATCTGTTTTTGCCGCTTTACTCTTGTGGCTTAACATGCAGGCCGGATCGCGAAAATACGCGAGAGCAATAGCTGGTAGCTGGCGAAGATATCAGCAAATCAGACCAATGTCTGATCGATATAACACCATCGCCAGCTTTCACCTGGCTCTAAAGATTGCATGACCGGGTGGCCGGTTTCATGAAAATGCTTGGTGGCATGTTTGTTCTTGGAACTGTCGCAACAGCCCACATGTCCGCAAATGAGGCACAGACGGAGGTGAACCCACGTGTCCCCCATCTTTAAGCACTCTTCGCAGCCGTTCGTTCGCGGGGTGACATCTTCGATTAAGTCGACATGGGGGCATTCTGGCATCAGAGCCTATTTTAGACCGAACACGCCATAATGTTGCCCGAAAAAGCTAATAAACGGCGCAGTCGCAGGTGCGCCGAAAGGTCACAACCTTGCCTTTGTCCATCGAATCCGAGAGGGTCTCTTCGAAAGTGTCCTTGTCGATCCAGCGGATAGTGCGAACATCGTCCTTGGGCCCGTAGGCCTGCCACTGCGTGGCTGTCGAAAACGAGGCGCCGCTCTTCATATCCGGCACTTTCGCAAATTCCGGATTCTTGGCCTCTGACTTCTGTGTGAAGATTCTTAGTTCCTTGCCAACTAACTTGAAAGTTCCGGTGTCTTCGAGAAGAGCGGCGGCCGGCCCAATAGCGGTTCCCGTTAGCTTGAATGATCCATCTGCCTTGAAAACTGCCATTCCATCCTTGATCGCCCAGCCATGATTAGTCTGCTTGTTATAATCCACCGCCCATGTGCCCACGATTGGACTCGACTTCATAGATACGGCGGGCTCACGCGCCCGGACGACGCTCGACTTGCATCCACTGGCGAGAAACACCGCCGCCGGAATAATGGCGAAGAACCGATACTCCATGCCCCATTCTAACCCGCTTTATTCGATTCGGGCGGCGACTGCCCCCACGGTCAACTATGAATCCTGCCGAACATCTGCTCGATGCCGTGCTGCCGCACCAACTCGGCGCTCACCACTGACTCCACGTCCGCCAAGAACGTCCCCAACTCATCGTTAACCAAAACATAATCAAATGACCAGGCGTAATCCAGTTGCTGAACAGCGGCATCAATTCGCCGCTCCAGGTTCTCCGGCTTCTCGCCGGTTCTCGCCACGATCCGCTTCAAGAGTTCCTGAATGTTCGGTGGCATGATAAAAATGCCGACCACGCGCCGGGCGCTGGAGGCCTTCAACCGATTCATTCCCTTTACGTCAAGCTCAACCACAAGCGGCGCCTGCTCTCGCGGAGAAACCAAGTCCAAAGGCGAGCCGTATTGGTAGTCCCCATAGGTGCGTGTGCTCTCAAAGATCTCTCCGGTTTGAACCTTCTCGTTGAAATCGTCCGCGCTTATGAACCTATAGTCCACGCCGTCTTGCTCGCCCTCCCTGGGAAAACGGGTCGTATAGGTTGTGATTCGGTGGGTTGAGGGGAACTTCGCGGCCACGTGGTCGAGAAACGTCTTCTTCCCCGCCCCACTCGGACCGGAGACGACGATAAGCAGAGGCTTGGCGCCCCCCGCGGCATGTTTCTCATCCATGTTAACAAACTCTAGACGGATGCGTCCCTTTCAAAGTGCCGCGGGCCTTCGCTAAGCCATAATTGAATCCAATGCAAAGATTTGGGATTGGCGTCGTGGGCTGCGGAAACATCTGCGGCATTTATTTTGAGAACTGTTCGCACTTTGAGAATCTGAAGGTCGTTTCCTGCGCCGATCTCGATCTTGACCGGGCAAAGGAAAAGGCAAAGGAGCACGCCGTGCCAAAGGCTTACACGGTTGAGGACCTAATCGCCGATCCCGAAGTCGATATCGTAATCAACCTGACCGTGCCGAAAGCCCATGCAGCCATTAACTTGGCCGCGTTGGAGGCGGGCAAGCACGTATACACTGAAAAGCCCCTCGGTATAACCCGGGCAGAAGGCCGCGCAACTATGGATATGGCAAAAGCCAAAGGGCTGAGAGTAGGTGGTGCGCCGGACACTTTCCTCGGCGCCGGACTCCAAACTTGCCGAAAGCTGATTGACGACGGCTGCATCGGCAAGCCGGTTTCCGCGACTGCGTTCATGATGAGTCATGGCGTGGAAGACTGGCACCCTAACCCCGGCTTCTTCTATCAGAGAGGCGGCGGCCCCATGCTGGACATGGGCCCCTATTATTTAACCGCTCTGACCACCCTTCTGGGCCCCGGGCACCGCATCGCAGGAATGACCACCAAGGGCTTGGAGGAGCGTATCAACAACACCGATGCGAACCGTGGCGAAAAGATCCCGGTCGAAACCCCAACCCACGTAACCGGGCTCATCGAGTTCAAACAGGGCGCAGTCGCAAATATCATCACCAGCTTCGATGTGTGGGGGGCGAATTTACCAAGGATCGAGATTTACGGGACCGAGGGCTCCCTGAGCGTGCCGGATCCAAACACGTTTGGTGGACCGGTCAAGCTGCTCCGCCCGCGGACTAGCGAATGGGAGGACATGCTCTGTCGCACCCGTTCGAGGAAAACTCACGAGGGCTTGGAGTGGCGGATATGGCGGCAGCCATAGCGCAGAACCGGCCAACAAGGGCGTCCGGTGAACTTTGCTTCCACGTGCTGGACATGATGGAGTCCTTTGAGGACTCCTACAACGCGGGCAAGTTTATAGAACTTAGCAGCGGCGTGGAGCGGCCGGCACCAATGCCGATGGAGAAGCTTGGCTGGCGGGATTGAGAACGGTGAACGGTGAACGGTGAACGGTGAACGGTGAACGGTGAACGGTGGGGACGCCTCTCAACCACTTTAAGGATTCCACTTTATTTACTTGTTTACAAGCGAAGCGCCAAGTTTACAAGCGAAGCCCATACTCACGCGCGAAGCGCCTAACGTGCTGCCCATACGAAGCCGCGCCGCATAATCTCCAGCGCAGGCCCCTGCAGCACATCGGCATGGTGGCCTAGCGAGTTGTAAAACACTTTGCCGTCGCCGTAAAGCCGCGTCCAAACCACGGGCATATCAAACTGGCCGTTCGGTGTGTGCGGCCCAGGCGCAACCGGAAATGCCGTCACGGCCAGAACCTTGTTGGAAGGGTCCGTGTGCATGTAATACTGCTCGCTTTTCACGGGGAAGTCGCTGATTCCGGATGTAATGGAGTCTTCATGGTCAACGATGCGGACCGTGTATTCAATACCGTCGTTGCCCGGATGGGCAACCCATTGGCCGCCCGTCATAAACTGCCATTCGGCAGAGTTGCGGAAAGAATCGCACATTCCGCCGTGGCAGCCGGCTATTCCCATTCCTGCCTCAACCGCGGCAGTAACCGCCTGAACTTGGGCTTGCGATATCTCACCCATCGTCCAAACTGGGACGAAAAGGGAAAACTCCCCCAAATCAACCGCAGTGAGAGTTTCCAGCGTGTCCGAAACCTGGACATCAAAACCCTCGGCCTTTAGGACGGATTCAAATAGATCGGACACCTGCTTTGGCTCATGGCCATCCCAGCCGCCCCAGATGATTAGCGCTTTTTTCATGTTTTTTATTGAGGGAAGAGGCGTGCAAATGAGATTAAATGGGACTGTGCGGGCCCACTTTGATTAATTAGTAGACCGGTTCACCGTATTGATAAACCTGTCAGACCGGTCAAAGGGGGCATGCCAGACACTCCACGTCCGAAATCGCCTTTACCCTTTACCCTTTACCCTTTACGGCAAAACGACTAGAGGGACCGATCAATCAACGCCGCGATCTGCTGCTTCGGAACGCGGCCGACGATCCGCTCCACTTCTTTACCGCCTTTGAACAGCATTAAAACCGGGATGCTCATCACGTTGTACTTAACAGCGATATCGCTGTCGTTGTCCACGTTCAACTTGTAGACTTTCGCTTTCCCGGCATACTCGGACGCGATCTGTTCGACGTCAGGACCGATCGCTTTGCATGGGCCACACCACTCTGCCCAAAAGTCGACGAGGACAGGAATGTCCGAGGCTAAAACATTTTGTTCGAAATCCGATCCCTTAATCTGTAGATCAGCAGCCATAAATTTACTTAAACTCCTTAAAAAGTTGTGTCTCTAGGTATACCTTACGTAAACTGTGTAGACTCTTCGGCGATTGGAACTGTTTCAGTGACAAAATCGCATGAGGATGCGTCTAACCTGGTGACTGTGGAAGAGCCAAGATTCCGGAGGATTACGAAATTGCGAATTGAGATAAAACTACTTGCGGGGCTTTGTGTTGTGGCCGCTGCCGCGCCGTTTGCGATTGCCCAGCAACCGCCGCCACCGACTCAGACGACTACGACAACTACCACGACCAAGACCACCATCAAGGTTCCGCAGGTGCCCCATGTAATCGTAAAAACAAAGACCAAGGCAAGGGCAAAAGTCAGCGGCAAGCGACACGTGCGCCATCGTCGGCGCCCTGTACGCAGGCATCGCCGTGTGATCAGAATCACTCACGTTACCAAAACGAGCATGACGGTAACTTCGGGCGCGGAAACCGGTTTGGTGGGCCTTAAGCTTTTTGATTCCGGCATGAAAGTTCTAAGCATGTACGGGAACCCAGACCTCATTCTTAACCTCGGCCAGGCCGTGCCCACTGCTGCAGCAGGCGCAACTGGGGGCGGACCCGGTGGACGGGGAGGCTTTGGTGGCGGCGCTGGCGGGTTTGGCGAAGGCGGTGCCGGAGGCGCCTTTGGCCCTCGTGGCGGAGGCGGTGCCGGAGGCGCTTTTGGCCCCCGTGGCGGAGGCGGTGGTGGACCTGCCGCTGGCGGACCTCCCGGTGCAGCCGGCGGAGGTAAAAGGGGACTTACCGGCATGGGTTTGCGGGATATCTCTGGAGACCCTGGTCAGGACTGGTCGTTTGAGGACGACACCCTGGATCGTCTTCAGGGAGGGCGATTCCCAGGCGGCTTTGGAGCAGGCGGACCTCGCTTTGGCGGCGGCCAGGGCCCTCGTGGGCCAGGCGGCGTCGGAGGTGGGTTCGGTGCCGCCGGAGCCGGTACCCCAGGCGCCGGAACTCAGGTCGGCTCGGAAGCGGGTCCAACTAGCACCTATATGCGTTGGGTTTACAAGCGTACGGCAAGCCAGTATAGCTTTATCATCGATAGGTTGGATCGCGTTGTTCAAATCGAGGTAACCGGAATGGGAGACCCCAAAGTTAAAACAAACAAGGGAGTCACCTTCGGCGCAACGTTCAAGGAGCTGATGAACAAGTACGGCATTCCCGACGCCTATGAGATCAATGGCGACCAACTCGTCATGCGCTACCTTTCAAAAAACCATGTCGCCTTCCGGCTGAACCGCCTGCAAACCGATCAGCCGCATGAAGTGACCGCGATCGTGGTCGCTGGAGGCAGAGGCTAAATCAGTTGGCCGATGAGATTGGCGAGATTCGCGCGCGGATCAATATCGTCGATCTTGTCGGCCAATCGGTTGCACTAAAACGCTCGGGCAATCGGTATCAGGGCTTGTGCCCCTTCCATGAAGATAAGAATCCGTCCTTTTCGGTAACGCCCGAGACCGGGCGATATGTCTGCTGGGCATGTGGGGAAAAGGGCGATGTCTTCAACTGGGTCATGAAGACTCGGAACATCGAATTCAAAGAAGCCCTCCAGCTACTGGCAGAACAAGCCGGCGTCACCCTCAAGACCCAAAAGCCGGAAGATCGTTCCATTCGCATGACCCAGCGATCAGCGATGGACGCCGCCCAAAAACTCTTCCGAGAGCAACTCGGAAAGTCACCCGCAGCAAAAGCCTACTGTGCATCTCGCGGACTGACCCAAGAGATACTTGACAAATGGGAGATAGGGTATGCGCCAGACGACGGCCAAGCCCTTACCATCAGCCTGAAGAAACAGGGTTTTCGCCTTGCGGAGTGCAAACAGCTCTTCTTAGTCGACGGAGACGACAATCAAGGTTACCGGGATAAATTCCGCGGCCGGCTTATTTTCCCTATCCGAGACGAACGAGGCGACCTCGTCGCTTTTGGGGGCAGGGCGCTCGGCGATGCCCAACCCAAATACATCAACAGCAGTGATACCCCCCTTTATAAGAAGGGCAAAGTGCTTTACGCGATGAACATCGCGAAAGAAGCCATGCGGGACGAAAAAACGGCAGTCCTCACCGAAGGTTATATGGATGTAATCGCCTGTCACGCCGCCGGCGTAAAGACAGCTATTGCCTCTCTTGGAACTGCGCTCACCTCGGATCAGGCCAAACTTCTCAAAAGATGGTGCGACGCAGTGACGGTACTGTACGACAGCGACTCCGCAGGCCAAAAGGCGTCGGCAAAGGCTATTGACATATTCTCCGCCGAGGGGCTGCGCGTTCGCGTAGCCGCCGTACCGGAGGGCAAGGACCCGGATACGCTGCTGAAGTCGGCCGGTCCCGCTGCGGTACGCAAGGCGGCAACTGCCGGATTGACTCCGCTGGAATATCGGATTCACGCAATCGAAAAGGAGCACTCATCGGACTCTGAAGAGTTCTGGTCTATGGCAGTCGCCGCAATTGCGGCGGAGCCTTCGGAGATGGAACGGCTCAAATTCATCGAGGACCTCGCCCCGCGATATCCGCGAGTCCACGATGCCCAGGCTGCGCGAAATGCTCTAGAGCGGCAAGTACAGAAAATGCAACCAGGCCAAAGGGCCGTCGTACAAGTTGAAGGAACGCCGCGTGCCAAGGAACATTCGCCGTTGCGATCAATGCTTGGCCCGGAAATCACACTCTTTCGTGCAATTCTTGAAGAGGAATTCCGGCCTAGAATTTGGCCATTGCTTCAAGAGGAGGACTTCCTTTCGACAGCGCCGGCCCGAAAATTGGCCAATGAGATCGTGATCTCTTTTCCAAACGGCATGCCGGAGGGCCCGGCCAGACGATGGTTGGAACGGGTTGGCCATCCGATCGCAAAAGACCTTTTGTTTAGTGCCGAACAAGATTTTCGCGGCGCAGGGCTTACCGCGGAAGTCGTATCCGATTCGATCAAGGCACTCGAATTCAAGAAGAGCCAACGCGAACTTGAGCAACTTAAACGAGCGGACGGCGAGGACAGAATCAAGAAAATCAACGAAAAGCTCAAGCGCGAGAAAGGTGGCTAAGGGGTCGTAACAGGCTAACTGAACATAGATTCCTCACCATATTCACTGTTTACCATTCGCTTTTCCACTGGCGGCAACGACAACAATCCCGGCGACGCATGCGGCTGATTTGTCCAAGTTTAGATTAACTTTAATCAATTCTTACTTGGTAATTACAAAAGGCTATTGTATAGTGAAGGGTAACGGGTAGGAAAAGGATGTCCCCGACCTGTTGTTTTCTTAACGAGGAGAGAGTTAATGGTTGGGGGTCTGGCAGATCGTAGCAATTACGATGCGACGTTGGTCGGCATCGGCACGGTGGGGCAACCGCACAAAAGTCCGGAATATGCCGTAGCTCTCAAGGCTGTGCCCGTCGGAGCCCATGAGCGCCCGGGGAGGCATCGCGAGTCGAACAGCGATCTCGATATCGAGGGTGTGCCGCTGGATGACTCTGTTCGAATGTGGCTGAAAAAGATCGGCCAGAAGCGTCTTCTAACCCCTGAACAAGAGTTGGAATTCGCTCGCCAAGCGGCTTCAGGGTGCGAGCGGTGCAAGCAGATCATCGTTGAATCAAACCTTCGGCTCGTTGTCAGCATCGCCAAGAAATTTGTGGGCCGGGGCCTTTCGCTTCAGGACCTGATTCAAGAAGGCAACATGGGCTTGATCCGGGCCGTGAGCAAATTCGACTATCGCCGCGGCTATCGATTTAGCACTTACGCCACTTGGTGGATCCGCCAGTCTATCAGCCGATCCATCAGCGACCAGGGGAGAACCATACGGGTCCCGGTGCATACGCTCGAAGCTGTAAACAAACTCATGCGAATTTCCATGAGCCTGCAGCAGAAACTTGGCCGCGAAGCAACTTACAAGGAAATCGGCCAGGAGTCCAACATGAGCGCGGACAAGGTTCGCCACTACCTCCGGTCGATCAGCGATCCCGTCTCCCTGGAGTCGCCGGTGGGCGACAATGAAGACATGGCACTAAGCGAATTCATCGAGGACCAGGCAAAAGAAAGCGCCTCGGACGTGGCGCTTAAGAGCATGGTTAGAGACCGTATCGATGATGTGCTTGCCACGTTGGACGTTCGGGAAAAGGCGGTCATCGCCATGCGATATGGCCTATTCGATGGCCGAGCCTACACACTTGAAGAAGTTGCCCAGGCATTCCAGCTGACTCGCGAGCGCATTCGGCAAATCGAACAATCCAGCCTCAGAAAGCTCAAGCATCCTTCCCGCTCCCGCCGTCTTCTCGAAGTGTTGGAGTAAATTCACTCCTCATGCATTTTGGGGGATACTTGGTCATTGATTGAGTTCGACGTAATCATTCCCGCGGGCGGCACTATCGGCGAGGCCTTTGCCAAGGTGGTCAACACCGAGCGCAAGGCGCTGATCGGCATGGTCAGCAACACTTTGATCGGCAATACTATTGAGTGTCTTCGCAACATGCCGGGCACCCGGCGAATCGTGGTCATCGGCAACGAAGCCGTGCGGCGCGGTGCGTACAACGTGGATATGGTGCTTCCCGAAGCCGAGTCCGGTCCCAAGAACATTTTCAACGGCTTGCGATGGCTGTCTCAAGAACACGAACCGGCCGAGAAAGTGTTGATCGTGACCTGCGACCTCCCCTTTCTCACTGTGGATGCCCTCGGCCGCTTTTTGGCGCAATGCCCAACGGACAAGGATTTTTGTGTCCCGCTGGTCTCCTACGAGGATTTTGCGGATGCCTTCCCTTCGGCCGAGGCGACGTTTGTGAAGATGAAGGACGGCAAGTGGACCACTGGATGCGCGTTTCTTGCTACACCAAAGGCCATCTTTGCCGCAGCGCCCCAGATCGAAGAGGTCTTTAAAAACCGCAAAAGCAAACTTGGCATGGCTCGCATGCTCGGCCCCAAGTTCCTCATGGGTTATATGACCAAGTCGTTAACCGTAAAAGCGGTGGAAGAGAAAGTCCAGCAGATTCTCGGCTGCAAAGCGGTTGCCGTTCCAAACAGCCCAGCCGAACTTGCCTACGACATCGATTATGTCGAGGACTACCATTACGCACTTCAAACCCTTAAGCTGAAAGCGAGCAGCAGTGGCTGACGACGGCTCGTTCGAGCCAGGGGTAACTCCTTACCATCGCCCCGAACCCGCCGGTGACGAAGGGGACCGGCCCCTCTTGCCAGGACAAGAGCGAATGGGAGCCGGTCGGCTCATGGGCATCAGCGCGTTCTGGTTTGCCGCCAATTTCCACTGGACCGCGATGCTGGCGGTGTTAATGCCTCGCCAGATTGCGGAAATGACGGGCAGATTGCAATCCGAAACATTGGGCTGGCTAATTGGCGGCGGTGCTGTTTTCCCGCTCCTGGTGCCCCTTCTGGTTGGACCTTTGAGCGACCGATGCATGTCCAGACTCGGGCGCAGAAGACCATTCTTGTTCGCGGGCGTGACCGTAAATATTGCCGGCCTCATCGGAATGCTGTATTTCTCAACGGCTGGACGGATGGGCACAGGCCCCTTCGGTCTTCCCCTTAATTTTTGGGGCTATGCAGTCGGCTTCATTATCGTCCAAATAGGCAATAACGTCGCCACAGGCGCCTACCAAGGTGTCATTCCGGACGTCGTTCTTCCATCCCAAAGGGGCGTTGCCAGCGGCTATATGGGCTTCATGACCCAGCTAGGGTCTGCGCTTGGCATTATCGCGGTCGCCATCGTTTTTCGCAATAACGTCCTGATCAGCTATGGGCTTATCATTGCAATGCTCGTGATTTGCGTGCTGGGCACTTCTTCCGCCCTTCGCGAGAAACCTCTAGAACGACAACTCCCTCCTCTCAATGCTGGGGCATTTCTCAAGAGCCTTTGGATCGATCCAAGAAAGTTTCCAGATTTTTGGTGGGTTTGGATCACGCGAGCGCTCGTGATGTTCGGCTTCTATATCGTTCAGCCGTTCGTCCGCTACTACTTACGAGACGTCATCCACATTGCCAATGACAAACTTGACATCGTCAGCGGGGTGATTTTCCTGATAATCCTCGTTGCCGCGACAATCACGGGCCTTGTCGGGGGCTGGCTCTCGGACCGAGTGGGGCGAAAGAGAATCGTTTACTGGGCAAACGGAATCATGGCAGTTGCGGCCATCGCCCTTGTCTTCTGCGGCTCCTTGGTGCAGGCTTCTTCTCGTTGGCATCTTTTTTGGCCTTGGCTACGGCGCCTACATCAGCGTCGACTGGGCTTTGGGAACGGACGTGCTACCCAAGCAGGAGGAAGCGGCAACAGATATGGCAATCTGGCATATCGCGATGGTGTTTCCGCAGTCGATAGCAACGCCCTTGGCCGGCTGGCTTCTGTTTATGTGTGGCAGTTTCGTTGAAACGTCCAAGGGAATCCAAACGACTCACTACTTGACCAAGGGCTACATGGTCACTTTCGGTATCGCTGCTGTCGCTCTCGCCCTCGGAGCGGTCCTGCTGCGCAACGTGAAGAAGGCGAGATAGGGTATCAACAAGAGCAGAATGGTCGCAAACAGCGAGATGCAACGTAAACCCCGTTATGCCGTATCCAAGTTCACCGTCATCGCGTACGCGCTTTTCTTTGGACCAGCGGTAGTAATTCCAGCCTTTGTCCACCAGCAGATGCCAATGCGGGGCTGGGTGTATTTTGCGTGGCTATTCTGTACACCACTCGCTGTTTTTATCGGCAATTGGGGCAAGGGTTATCCAGCGAAGTTTTTTGTCGGCCTCACCGCAGCAATTATCCCGATTGAGCTTGTGTGGTACCTGGCTTACGCGTCGTGCTTTCACACGCCGGACCGCAAAACTATAGCCATCGATTACATTCCGCTGATCACCATGGTTTCGCTGGTTTTGCTGCCGTTGGGCGCCATTCTCACCTATCAGGCGACCCGCAAGCGCTAATCTCTAGCTCGCGCGCTTTCTCGTCTGCTCAGTCAGCCACTCTTTTTGCGCTTTCGGCGTGAATATCATGGGAGGCGGATATAGCAGGTGCAGGAGAACGGGGTCTCCAGGGAACCTGTTCAAACCTTCTTCGGCCACCTCGCGTAGTTTGTCTCGCTCGCCTAAATCTCTGTAGCAGAGGGCCAACCATCGGTAGCTATGCTGCAGCGCTGAGTTTTCCGTATCCTCCAGAACCCAGTCGCGATTTCTGCCCATTTCGCGCGCCTGCTCCAGATAGGTGACGGCTTTTGGCAGATCATGCAGGCGCGTGATGTAGATCTGGCCGATCTCCATCACAATGGAGACGCTGTACGGGTCCTGCTTGCGTCCATCCTTCAGGTAAGCCAGCGCTTTGATCGCGGATTCATTGGTTCGGTCGCGGGCGATGATTGCCGCGCCCTGCACCCACCCCGGAACGAAGTCCGGATCGATCCAAGTCATCAGCCTAAACAGCGGGAGAGCCAGCTTGGGATCGTTGTGGTGATGGTGGTGCATATCCTTGTACGCACTGGTCGCGCGCTCGATATCACCAAAAACACCTCGGAAATCCCGGTCCTTCGAAGGAATCGTCGTCAGAACGGATTCCTCGTCCAAAATCTTCGCCTTACCGTCATCGGCGGCATCTTCGGTCTTCACGCCCGCATGGCGCTCCGAGTCCGTCATTTGCCGCATTTCGACACCGTTGTGCAAGTACAAATCGGCATGAAGCCAAAGCCAAGCAGAAGCGCTTGTCTTGAACTGCCCCAAGATAGACATTGAAGAATACTGTTCTTGAGCGTCCAAACCAGCCGGAACATAAGGCGGATTTACCACCTGATCCATTGGCCTAATGGCATAACCGACAGCTATGGCCGAAACAAGAACGCTACCGATCAACAGCTTGCGCATCATATGGTTTGTTTCCGAAACTTAAGCCATGCAAGGATGAGCATAGCACCGGCATACGTGAACATGTAGACAACTAGCGCACCCATAACCCACAGGGGTGCCGGTCCCCAGCCAACGTTCGCTGCCCTAGACCCCATATCAAACAATGAAAACTGCGGAACCATTGCGTTCAACACCTTAAACATCTCTCGCATAGGCTGCGAAGCGGTCCCGCTCGCCATCACCAGCGCGCGAACCATCATGCTCGATCCAAACGCCAAGACAAAACTCAAAGTACATGCCGCTTGCGGAGTCATATAGGCACTTAGCGCCAGCGTTACCGCGCAAATCACTACCAGCCCCATCATCTTGGCCACGACATACTGAACCATGACCAACTCGAACTGAACATGAAAAATGAAGAGAGCAAGAGCGGTCATAAACGCGAGGCATAGAAAACCGATCCAGCTGGCGAAAACCGCACCCAGGAACTTGCCAAATAGCAGATCAAATCGGCTGATCGGCCTGGCAAGAAGCGGATAAAGCGTGCGGTTACGGATCTCATCCGGCAACAGCCGCGCGCTAGTAAGAACAGCCACGATTGTGGAGAAGAGCCCGAGCACGGTGACCGCAAGGTCTTTAATGAAGACTTCTAACCCCGAAACCCCGAAAAAGCCCAGCGCGCTGGCGCCGACGATCATGATGAATCCGAGGATCGCAATGACCCACAGGTCCTTGCGACGCAGGGCCTCGAGCAAAACGCCTCGTGAGATGGCGTTCCAGCAGCGAAGTTTGGGTACAAAACGAGCCCCCCTCGGCGGAGCGGGTCTTACATCAATAGAGGCACTTAAACTCATGCCGCCCTCCCAATCGTTTCCACAAAATAGTCTTCAAGCGAACCGTCCTTTGCCACAACATCGAGGATTTTTCCTTTCTCCTTTTGAACCCTATCCAAAGCCTGAAGGAGGCCCTCCTTGGAATGGAAACGAGCGAGGTACTCGCCGGGTCTGGGTTCGCTCCAATCTTCGGTAAGGTCCAGCAGCGAAACACTGCCCGCGTAAGCCAACTCGTAGTTCCGAAGTTCCTGCTTGAGCTCGTTTATCGACCTCTCATCAACCAGCTTGCCGTTGTGGATGACCAGAATGCGGTCACAAAGCATCTCAACTTCGCTGAGCTCATGACTTGAGAAAAAGAGCGTACAGCCTGCATCGCGTCGTGCTTTTAAGACCTGGCGCAGTTCCTTTCTGCCAACTGGGTCGAGGCCGCTGGTGACCTCGTCCAGAATAAGCAGCTCCGGCTCGCCAAGCAATGACTGAGCGATGCCGACTCGCTGGAGCATGCCTTTAGAAAGGGTTCGGTTCCTCTTATTGGCTGCCTCCGCGAGCCCCACAAGCTCCAAGAGATAAAGTGCTTCGCTTCGAAGCTGCCGACCGCTGAGGCCTTGCAGCTCTCCGTAGAGCGTGAGAGTCTCAAGAGGCGATAGAAACGGATAATAGAGAGCGACTTCAGGCAAGTAACCCACCCGCGCACGCGATTCCAGAGTGCCGGCGGGATGGCCAAATATCTCGCACATGCCCCCGGATGGCTTAATAAAGCCCATGAGAGCCTTTAGAGTGCTGCTTTTGCCAGCGCCGTTGGGGCCAAGGAATCCAACAACCTCGCCAGCTTGCACATCAAAACTCAGCCCCCGAACGGCTTCTATCCATTTACCGTTCTTCGCCATGTAGCGAACATGGAGGTCTTCCGCCCAAATTGCGTTGCTCACACTTGTCATTTTCGGCGATGACGATCGGGTTATACAGGACAATTTCTCAGGTTTTATCGGGTGCCGCATTTGGGCGCCATTCCTGAAGAATGGCCGCGAAATCGTGATGATGGTTGGCCGTGACGACCCTGCGTCCTCTGCGGGCAACGTCAACATGTCCTCAAAAGCTGCCGGCCTAGGTGACGGAGTTCCGTGATTTCCGCCGATATTCCGGACATCCTAACCATAGAAACCGCAGAACAGCGTTACTAGGATAGAATTCAAGACTCACATGTGCGCCCGATACACCCTGCGAACGAGTTCAGCTATGGTAAAGCACCTTTTTAATCTCGAAGAGGTCGATGAGCTAGAAGCCCGCTACAACATCGCGCCAACTCAAGACGTTCCCGTCGTAACTCAGAGCCGGGAAGGCGACCGCAAGCTACGCATGCTTCGCTGGGGCCTGATTCCGACTTGGGCGAAGAGCCCGACCGCGGGAGCAACCCAAATTAACGCGAGGGCCGAATCCTTAAGGGACCGACCTTCCCATCGCACGCTTTTCGAACGACGCCGTTGCCTCATACCCGCCGACGGTTTTTTCGAGTGGAAGACCATTCCGCCAGAAGTGGAGCAAGGATCACTGTTTGGCGCTGAAACGACCAAAACCGGCAAACCGCGCAAGCAGCCTTACCACTTCACCATGAAGGATGGCAGCCTCTTCGCTTTCGCAGGCGTTTGGGATCGGTGGAGCGACCCGGACGGCAAGATCGTGGACAGCTGTTGCCTGATCACCACTGTGCCCAATGCGCTGCTGTCCTCTATCCACGATCGGATGCCGGTCATCATCGCCAGGGACGATTACAAGCTTTGGCTCAACCGGCACGCAACGAACGCCGCCGACCTCATGCACCTGCTGCTGCCTTACCCGGAATCAGAAATGAAGGCTACACCCGTGAACTCCGTAGTCGGTAACTCGCGCATCGATACGCCCGAATGCATCCAACCGGTAGCGGCATTAGTCTGAATCAGCCCCACCCGCTTTTTTCATCGCCGCACTCGTGTCATCCCGGTTCGGGTTATCCAGGGTTTTGTTCGCCATGGGCTTTGCACAGGCAGAAAGCAGCATCGGAAGCAAAATTAACACCAAAAGCGCGGAAGCAAAGGCTGATTTTTTCATAGGCATACTCCTCCAAGGCCCTTTTTGATTTGGGGCTCAAATAGAGCGACCGAAAAAACGAGCAAAAGGTTGCGATTGGAATTAATTTGCGGCCTAAGTGTCAGGATTCGTCCTTCTCAATCGATGCCTGCTTCTCTACCAGCGCGCTGATCTTTGAGGCGCGCTTGGGAGGGAGGATAGAAAGAATGCTCGCGACCTTTTCGGGGTCCATCTGCAGAAAAACCTTCGCGACATCGGCGTCCTTCCAGTCGGCAACGATCCCCATCACTTTGGTCGCGTCCATCGCATTCCATAGCCCGGCAAGCGACTCGGCGCCTTTCGTCGGATCGCTAACCGGGGCCGGCGGTTTGGCTATAGGTTTCGTCTCAACCGGCGGTTGCGTCTTCTTCGGAGGTGGCGGTGAAGGCTTGATAGCTGGAGGGGGAGCCGAGCTCTTTGTGTTCTTCGAGGCCACTAATTTGGGCTTATTAGAACGGGTTAGCCCCGGAATCTTGAGGATGCCGAACACTCCTAGGCCGGCAACCACGCCACCAAGGAGGACCAGTATCCCAAAGATCAGGAAAACCTTTTTCATAGAGACTTGCGTGTGCTAACCAGGTTCATTATTTTGTTGACGTAGTCTTGAGTCTCCTGATATGGAGGTATTTGGTTTCCCGCCTTGATGACGGCATGCGGCCCCGCATTATATGCGGCAAGTGCAAGCTTGGGATCGCCGAACTGCTTTAAGAGCTGGCCAAGGTATTTCGCTCCGCCATTAAGATTCTGGGCAGGGTCCAAAGCGTTGGCAACGCCCAGGGACTGCGCCGTTCCCGGCGATCAATTGGCATAAGCCCAAGGCGCCGGAATGCGAGCGCGCCCCCGGATTGTAATTGCTCTCCGTGGAGACGAGCGCATCTAGCATGTTCTCGTCGACCCCGTTTTGCTTAGCCGCCTGGGAGATCATTTGCTTCAGTTCCGGACTCGCCTTGCCGCAGATCGACATGCCCGGCCCGAAAGGACTCAAAGGCTGATTCCCGATCTCACCTTGCAGGCTTGTGGTTGCCGCCAGATGGCTCTGGAAACTGGGACCGAATACCGAATCCAGCTTGCCCTGGATCTCTTGCATTCGCGTCATGATGGCCTGCGGCCCCTTAAATTCACCGATACTATTCATGCAGCTTTCTTCCTCAAGGCCCATTCGTCGAGTTCGAGCTGCAAGTGCCTGTCGGCCTCTAACTGCCACTCTCGATACTGCGTCTCGTACATTTTGTTGAGCGCCTCCAACTCGACTTTTCTTTCTGTCCAAGCTTCGAGAGCGAGGCTCTCCTCGTGGACTAAAACGTTCGTGACGATGCGTTGCTCGATGTCCTTCTGCTCCAACTTTTTGAGTTGAGCCTCTAGCGTTTGTCGTGATTCCACGGTTTGGTTTGGCCACCGCAGAGCCTCGTCTCTAAGTTCGCTAATCTTCAGAAGATTTAGCTCTGCTTCGAGCCGCGCCGATCGCGCCTCCAAGTAGGCTTCCTTAGCCCACTGCTCCAAAAGCTGCCGATATTCGAGCACCTTTTCGAGCCTAAAGTTAAACTTTTTCACCCAATATCTCCTCAATCTCCCATTGCGTCGTGTGGAAATCAGTAGCCTCGGATTTCTTTTGTCTAAGAAAACCGTTTATAGCTTCCCATTTCGAAAGTGCCCTGTCTGCTATTGGCTTGGAGCCCGGCTTGTAAGCCCCGATGCTTACTAGGTCCTCAACGTCCGCATAGGCGGCTAGCAGTTCCCGAAGGTCCCGCGCCAGTTCCACGTGCTTCTCCGAAGTGACCATTGGCATCACCCTACTTAGGCTTTGAAGCACGTCGATTGGCGGATAGTGGCCTTTGCTTGTTAGCTTCCGGCTCAAAACGATATGCCCATCCAAGATCGAACGCGAGGCGTCCGCAATTGGCTCATTGGTATCGTCGCCCTCAACTAAAACGGTGTATAACCCGGTGATGCTGCCAAACTTCCCATTTCCAGCGCGTTCCATGAGCTTTGGCAGCATGGCGAACACGCTGGGCGTGTACCCCTTGGTGCTTGGAGGCTCGCCAATGGCGAGCCCAACTTCTCGCTGTGCCATGCAAAACCGAGTCACCGAGTCCATCATGAGCAACACCTTCTTGCCCTGATCTCGGAAGCTCTCGGCAATCGCGGTCGCCGTCAACGCCGCCTTGATTCGGACGAGCGCAGGCTGCTCCGATGTGGCGCAAACAATGACGCTTCGTCGAAGCCCCTCTTCACCAAGATCATGCTCGATGAACTCGCGAACTTCCCTTCCTCGTTCCCCAACCAGGGCGATTACGTTAATGTCGGCGGTTGCATTCCTGGCGATCATGCCGAGAAGCGTGCTCTTGCCAACGCCCGATCCGGCAAAAATTCCCATGCGCTGCCCCTCCGCGATCGTCAGCGCCAGGTCGATTGCTCGAACGCCGGTTGGCAGCGGGTTGTGGATCATGGCCCGCTGCATTGCGTTCGGCGGCGTGCTATAAACTGGATACCAGCCATCTGCCTGTAAGGGTCCCAGCCCATCCATTGGTTCGCCAAGGCCATCAAGCGTCCGGCCAAGCAAGCGGTCGCCGGTCGGAACTTGAAGGCAGTGCCCGGAACCCCTTACGATACACCCGGCCCGCACTCCTGAAAGTTCACCCAACGGCATCAACAGGACGCGGTCGCCTCTAAAGCCAACTACTTCGGCCCTTATCGGCTCAGGAGCTCCGGTTTCAATCGTGCATAAGTCTCCAACTCGTGCATTAGGGCCGTTCGCTTCTGCAACAAGCCCTACCACCTGCGTAATGCGGCCATGGATCTTAAGGAGCAAACTCTCCTCAACCGCCTTGCGGGCAGCGGTAAAACTGGCGGCTGGAACGGTCACGCTGCCCTCCTAATCGATTCCAGAAGTTCGGCAAACTTCATATCGAGGGTTGCATCCACGATTCCTCCGTCGGTCTCGATTACGCATCCTCCGACAAGATCTTCGTCTGCGACGATTTCTAGGGATTTGATGGAGGGGGCCGTAGCCAGAATGCCGCTGCGATGCGCTTCTAAGAGTTCGCTGTCTGCCAGCCGGACCTTAATCGTCGCCCGAGTCGCATGAGTAACCTCGGCTACCGCTTCCTTGACAATGCTCAATATGGTCTCGGGATCGGTGGCCAACTCTTTGGCCACTATCCGCTCGGCGATAAGAATCGATAAAGCGGCCAAGCCCGGCTCTGCGCCTTCAAACCACCGCGTTATCGCGCTATCGACCTTCGAAACCGACCGCTCCACAAGAGCGTTCAACTCTGCTTTCTTAGCCTGGGAAGCTTCTTCATACGCCTTTTCAAGACCTTCCTGATGGCCATCCTCATAGCCGATATCTCTCCCCTGGGGATAGCCGGTAGCGCGGCCATCCGCGAGTCCTTCCTCGAAGGCATCCTTCTTGATCTGCTCAATCTCCAGATCCGTCCGGGCCATTTTAGACAGCACTTCTTTGGTAGGAATCGGCTTCAGCAAGGAAGCGAAGTCCTTGATCGGCTCGGCGGTGGTTTCGCGCTTAAACAAGAACGTCTTCCTCTCCCCCACGGCCGATCGTAAGTTCGCCGGCTTCTTCCAGCCGCCGAATGACGCCAACGATCTTCTGCTGGGCGTCTTCCACGACCTTCAGGCGAACCGGACCCATGAACTCCATGTCCTCTTTGAGCATGTTGACCGCCCGCTCGGACATGTTGCGATAGACCTTATTTTGAACGTCGGCATTCACGCCCTTGAGCGCAGTTGCCAACTCTTTGAGGTCAACTTCTTTGAGGATCTGTTGAACCGCGCGGTCGTCAAGCTGGACGATGTCCTCGAACACGAACATCATGTTCTTCACTGATTCGGCAAGCTCCGGATTTCGCTCGGCGAGTGAATCCATGATCAAGCGCTCTGTGGATCGATCAACGCGGTTGAGAAGGTCAACAAGCGCCTTGGGACCACCCGCTTTGGTCATTTCCTGGTTCAAAATGCTCGAAACCTTCTTTTCCAAAACCTGCTCCACGCGGCGAATGACTTCTGGCGGAGTCTGGTCCATCATCGCGATTCTGCCCGCAACATCCGCTCGCAGCTCTGAGGGCAGCTTGCCGAGAATAAGCGACGCGTTGTTGATCGGCATGTAAGCGAGGATCAATGCGATGGTCTGTGGGTGCTCATCCTGAATGAAGCTGAGAACCTGCGCGGGGTCCGCCTTCTTAAGGAAGTCGAACGGCACAACTTGCATGGCCTGCACGATCCGGGCAACGATTTGATTGGCCTTTGTCTCTCCAAAAGCCGCCTCAAGGAGAGACTTGGCATGATCCACACCACCTTCGGCAATGTACTCCTGGGCGAGCGCAAGATCGTAGAACTCGGCGATGACCAACTCCCGCTGCTCGGACGAGACTTTGTCCAAACGCGCGACTTCGAGGGTCAGCTGTTCAATCTGGTCTTCGTCAAAATGGCGAATCACCTTTCCTGAAAGCTCAGGCCCCAGGCACATCAATATGATGGCGGCCTTTTGCTTGCTGGACATTTCAGCGGCTTTTTTCATTTATGGTCCTCCAGAATCCAGCTCTTCATGAGCATTGCCACGCTTTCAGATTTCTCGTCGCTCATGCGCTTCAGTTGTTCCAACGGAAGGTTCAACTTCTCTTGAATCTGCGCAATCTCTTCCTGCGGCTCTTCTTCCGGGTGAGGGTGGCCTTCGCCATGTTCATAGTGGCGATCCAACATCGATTGGCCGTCTTCGTACCCGTCTTCCAGCGCCAGAGTTCCGCCCCCTGGCAGCGCGCCAACCATAACCGGCTTGGCCGCTTTGCCGATGGCCTTAGCAACTAGGAATCCGACAAAAATGAGTGCGGCGATCGGCAGCATCGAAATAATCTGCTGCATCCGGTCGCGGGCAGCTTCCGCCTTCTGGTCCGCCTGAGCGACCAACTTCGCTGACATGTCGAAGGGGGCAGTCGTTACATGGGCCACAAAATGCTGCGAATCCGTTTGGCTAAAGTTCTTTAGGTAGTCATCCAGGAACGATTGAACGCTCTTGGGATCAACAACGACCGGCTTACCATCGGCGCCGAGGGGCGTCGAGTTCACCATTGCGGCGATAGACATACTCTTGAGACCGCCAACCGCAACCTCGGTGGTCACATGCTTCTCGTCCACCGGGTGCACTTCGGTCGTGCTCTTGTTCTCGTATTTCTTTCCCGGAGTGGGAGGAGGAGGCGTGGTCGGAGTTACACCGTTTGAGACGGCGCCTGCAAGGCCTCCCACGAGGCCGCCGGCATCTCCCGACATCGTTTCATCTTGGGTCTCCTTCTCTGAAGGGGATTTCGCAGGGGGGTGGGTGTCGTCTTCCTCGGACTTCTTGTCGTAGTTCAGTTCGAGGTTCACCAAGACCTGCGTGTTATTGCGGCCAAAGGCCCGGTCCAGCTGCTCTTGAAGTTCTTCTTGTCGCCTATTTTTTTCCGCGATCTCCTGCGATATCTTTTCGTTTCCTGAGCTTCCGTCCGATCCTCGGCTGGGATCGTAAAGGGGTTTGCCGGAGTTGTCCAGAACAAAAACCTTGTCGGGCGATAGGCCAACGACCGAGTTGGAAACCAGCATGGCGATCGCTCTCCCCTCACCCGGTCCCATAGTAGCGTTTGGCCCAAGTGTCACTTCCACGCTCGCGCTTGCAGGTTTGTTTTCGTCCGCAAACGCTGAGGCATCGCCCAGATTCAACTGAACATTGGCCTTTGAAATGCCTTTAATGTCCTCGATGGCGGCAGCCAGGTCATTCTGCTGAATGTTCTTGATCCTCTCCTTTTCCACTCCGTCCGTGGTCGTTGGACCAATCTGCATCAGGCTGTCGCCCAGATGCCCGGGGGTGGGCAACTTCCCGGCAAGTGCTAGTTTTGCGTGAACCTCCGCGACCTTGTCGGCCGGTACTTGAACATCCCCGCTGTCGTTGTATTGAACAGGGATGCCGAGCTTTTCGATTTCACTCGTTACGGAGCCTACTTCGGCCGAATCGAGATTGGAGAACGCCAAGGCCATGTGGGGCCGGGAGGCAAAGTAAAACGTGCCTGCTAGGAGCAGCACAAGGAAAACAGAGCCAAAGACCGTAACCGCCTTCTGCGTTCGGTCTGCCGTCTCCCACCAAGTTTTCAGTCGAGTTAGCAATCCACCCATGTTTCGTTACCGACCATGGTGGGGATCACGCGGTTAGATCGAGAGCTTGTCTATCTCCTGATAGGCGCTCAAAAGCTGATTACGAACCTGCATCGTGAGATTCAAGGTCGTGCTCGCCTTTTCCATAGCGATCATGAGGTCGTGATATTCCACCGGTTGACCCGTCATAAAGGCGTTTTGCATGTCAGAAGACTGGTTCTGACTGTCGTTAACTTCCTTCAGGACGTCCATCAACGTGTTGGCGAAGTCGTCGCCTTTTCCCGCTCCGGCCGCTTTCGCGTCCATCGGGGGTTGTGGATTGATTCCTAGATCTTCGATTCTCATGGCAGTTCGGGATGGGTAAAGGGGAAAGTGTAAGGGGTAAAGGCGGTCCGCAGAGTTTCGCTCCGATTGCCCCCTCGTCGCTTCATGCCTCTTTCTTTCGTTCCCATCGTTATGATTCCTATTTCAACTAACTTCTATTGGTGGCCGTCTTTACCATTAAGCCTTTACGCGTTTACCCTTCCGATCAGACCTTCCCTATGGTAAGCGCGGACTGGATCATGCCCTTGGCCGCAGTGAAAGCGGCGACGTTGGCTTCGTAAGCGCGGCTCGCGCCCATCATGTTCACCATTTCCGTTACCGGCTCTACGTTGCTATAGGTGACGTTGCCGTCTTTGTCCGCAAGGGGGTTCGTGGGCTCGTGCTGAACTCGAAACGCCGATTGGTCTTCCACAACGCCTGCAATGTGGACACCGTCGGGGCCTCCAACCACTGCCACGTCCTTTCTTCGATAGGGGTCCTGGCCATTCATACCCACCGAGTTCGCATTCGCGATATTCGAGGAGATCGTGTCCAGCCGGAAGCGCTCAACCGATAAGCCGCTGGCGCTGATTCGCATTGCATCGTTTAAGTTGCTCATGTTATTCCTTAGAAGAAGGGGTTAAGAGTAAAGGGTAAAGACGGGTCAGACGTTTCGCGCCTTTACCCTTAGCCCTTTCTCCTTTACCGTTCCGTCTCAAATCATTGCCCTCTAATCACTGTCTTCAAATCGCTGAAATAGCCGGCCGTCATTTGGGTTAAAGCTTCATATCGAAGCTGGGTTTGGGTCAGGCCCTCCACTTCGGTTTCCATGTCCACGTTGTTCCCGTCTGTCCGGATGCTGGAAGGATCGGTAATCACGGCGTCGTCGTCGGGCAATGTGCCGAACTTCTTTTGGGCGCCCTCAAGGGTCATGTTGAAGCTGACGTCCTGGCGCTTGTAACCAGGCGTGTTGACGTTGGCGATGTTATTGGTCAGCAGGGATTGGCGCAACGTTGTCCGGCTCATCGCCTTCGAATAGTTGTCCACATCAGGACCGAATAAGTTATCCAGTATATGCACGGCAGGTTTGTCCCTTTCCGCGCGTCCGTTCGCTGAAAGCGCTAATCCTAAGCGCCTGAGCCATTCGTTCTTCGGCCCATCAGTTGTATCGGCAATATTGCCGGGCCGCTGTAGGGTGCGCTCTCCCGGGAAAATCACCAGTGTTATTGGTTCCCCTCAACTGGTCGATGGATTCATCCGATAATTCCTTTCGTATGGGTGAGGCTTCGCGGGATGAGGCAAAGCCGGGTTGGTTAACCGATGATCGGGCCCTGGAAGAACTCCTGGACCATCTCGTTGATTACCGGAACGTAGACCTTGACAAGGCGATTGATGAAATCAACTCGCTACGTGACCTTGCGGCTGCCCATAACCACCAGGTGGCACGTGGAGCTTTCTGCATCTTGCTTGCCGGCTGTTACCGCTGGGCTTCTAACCCTGGCGAAGCACTTCGTGCAGCCAACGAAGCCGTCCTCATCTTTAGAGATTCTAAAGATCACACACGTTACGTACGCGCTCTTAACGCCCTGGCGATGAGCGAGTGCGATCTGGAAGACCCCGAAGCGCTGGACCATCTGCTTCTTGCCATCCATTTGGCCGAGGAACACAACCTCCCGAGGGACCTTGCTTTCACCTACATCAACCTCGGTTACCTCTATTCCAGGCGCGGACAGACCGAGCAGGCGATTGTGGAATACCAGCGCGTGCTCTCAGATTTCGTCGAGCATTGCTCCAAACACAGCTATGTTCGCATCCAAAACAACCTCGCGGGCGCACTGAACAACTTGGGCCGATACGACGAAGCCATGCCCTACGTCGAGGAGGGCCTTCGCAATTCCAGCCATGCTCAGGATTCTTCGCTGATTGGACACCTTCTCGTCAATAAGGCTATGGTGCTTGCCTGGCGGGGCCAAGATCGTGAAGCCGAAGATCTGGTAGCCAAAGCGGTCGAGATCTATATCGAGACTTCCCATCATCGCTACCTGCCCTTGCCTGCCTCGGACCTGGGCGCGGTCGATCTGCACGCGGAAAGATTTAATCAGTCCATTCTCTGGCTCTTGCGAGCGAAGGAATGCTCCAGCAGCTTGGAGGGCGAGCCCTTTTTGCCTGAAATCCTGAAGAACCTAGCGAAAGCCTACCGCGGGATCGGAAATCTGGATGAGGCTTACCAGACGCTCGATTCCGCCATGGTCCGCGCCGAAAAGTGGGCGAAGCACCTTCTCGACCAAAACGTGCAGCTAGCCGTTCACCGCCATCAAGCGGAATGGGCGCTTAAAGACGCCGACGTGCTCCGTGAAATGAACGACAAGCTACGGGAAGCAAAGGAAGAGGCGGACACAGCGAACCGGATGAAGACTCAGTTTCTCGCAAACATGAGCCATGAAATCCGCACGCCGATGAATGGCGTAATCGGCCTGACAGACATCCTTCTCGCCAGCGGATTAAACGACCAACAGCTTGATTTAGCCCACACCATACAGTCCTGTGGCGAAACCTTACTCACGATCATTGACGACGTGCTCGACTTCTCCAAGATAGAAGCTGGGAAAATGACGATCGATTCCTTTGAGTTCAACCCTCGCGACGTTATCACTGGAGTGGTTGAGCTCATGTCCCCCCGAGCCGAGAAGAAGGGCCTGCGCCTATCTCACAAGGTGGCTTCAGACTTTCCGGAGACGTTATGGGGCGATGGCCACCGTATCCGCCAGATCCTCCTGAACTTAGTTGGCAACGCAATAAAGTTTACGGACGCGGGTGAGGTCCTTATCTGCGCTCAGTTGATTCACCTTGAGGGCGGCACGGCCAAGATAAAGCTATCCGTTATCGATAGCGGCATTGGCATGGAAGACGACCGGTTGGAGCTCATTTTCGATAGCTTCACCCAGTCCGATGGGTCCACGAGCCGAAAATATGGCGGCACCGGCCTTGGCCTCGCAATCTGCAAAAAGCTCGTTGAACTGATGGTGGGACGAATTGGTGTCAAGAGCCGCTTGGGCGAAGGGAGCACTTTCTGGTTCGAACTCGAGTTGCCCCGAACGAAGGCGCTCAGCGACGAGGAACGAGCCCCTGGAAGCAAGCGGTCTTCGGTGATTGGGCAGCCGCTTGCGAACTACAAATTCTCGATCGTTGAGGACAATCCGGTAAACCAAATGGTCCTTATGCGCATGCTCGCCCGAATGGGCGCCACCACGGAATGCGTCTCCAACGGCGTGCAAGCTCTGAGACGGCTTGAGGACAACGAATTTGACGTGATTCTAATGGATTGCCAAATGCCCGAAATGGATGGCTACGAGGCAACGCGCAGGATCCGGCGAATGGAAGAGGGAACGGGCAAGCACCAGCCGATTATCGCGGTAACCGCCGGCGCCATGGAAGGAGACAGCCAAAACTGCATCGGATGCGGAATGGACGATTATCAAAGCAAACCGGTAAACGGTCAGGATCTCCTAAAAAAGATTCTCGGGCAGCTAAACAGGAAGAAAGCAGCCTAAGAATCCGACCAGCGTCGTCACCCCATCTCACCTCTCGCATCACTTAGTTAGGCTTTCAGCGGATTCGCCGATTCCAGCTTCAAAAGGGCTTGATAGCGACTCTTAAGGTCCTGCGAACCGGTGGCCATTAGCATGTGGCCCAGCACCACGGTTTTGCCAAGCCTCACAAAGCGAATGAGTCGCACGTCTGCAAGGTCATCTGAATCTTGCACATTCACATGCATGAACCGGTCGAAAGCCTCACGCAATCCATCATCGCCCGTAAGCTCAAGATCAGACGCCAGCGCATCCAGTGCGGCCCTTTGGGGCGCGGAGGCCCAGGTTCGTACAATTGAAAATGAGGTGGAGAGAACCTTTTGATCGGGCGCAGAGACAAAGTGCCGGAGAAACACGTCGGAAGTGCACACCGGCGTATCGATGGAATCGTCGTGAATCAGCGAATAGGCATATGCCTCGTCCATCCCTATGTGGCCATCCCGTCGGTAATCGGCTCCGGTCACCTTCCTGCCCATCCGGTCGACGCCGGTAAGGGCAGCAAAGAAGTAGCCGGTGAAGTCTTTGTAGTCGGCCTCGTTGATTTCCGGCGTGCAGCCTGCCGCCATCCGCTGGGGCACACTCGCAAAGAACCCGCAAATCGGCCTTGATATCAACGAACCAGACGGGTTCCCGTCCTGAAACAGCAAGTTGCCGAAAGCGCCCGAAAAGCACTCCACCATCACAAGTGTGACCGGAGTAGAGTGCGGAAGTGAGTCCAAGTTATGCGCCAGATCCCGCACACTAAGTTCCCCGCTTCGCCAAAGGTCATAAACATTGTTGTCGTAATTGCTTTCCTCATCCGGGCTACCATGACCCGTAAAGTAGAGCAAGAGCGGTGAACCGTCGGACTGGCGCCCCAGCGAAGATATTTCTGTCTTGAAACTGCCATATTCCGAAGGTCCATCCAACTGCGGCAAGTTCGGAGCCCGGTAATAAGGGCGGTTCTGATCGTCCTCGCAAAGCACGTTTTTTGAACTGGGATCGCCGTTGGCAAACAAAACCCTCGTCTGCGAACCGGCCGGCAGGAGATGATGGACGTAGCGAACGTTGCTTTCAATGGCGACCTGGTTGTTTTTTCTGTCCGGCCCGCCACCAACGATCAGAACATGAAGGGGTCCGCTCACCGCCTGTGCAGCGACACGCCTAGCGTTCGCAGCGTGGAATTTCGCGCGAGGCAAACTCGTGCCTGCCCACGTTGCGAACAAAACGACGGTTGCCAAGAGAGCTTTTGAGGCGATCCTAACCATTCCCTATCTAATACTGACGCCTTTCTTCGATTGTCTCACTGGAAAAGAAGATATTTTGCACGGCTTATCATGGGCGACATTGACAACTGTTCGGTCCGTGCACAATAGACTTTGCATGCCATTTTTCTGGCGAGAACTTAGAATATCCCGCTGCAAGGGGTTCTTGCTCATAGCCTTTCTGGCCGCCTGCATCTCCGTTGCCCAAGCGCAACATAGGCAAGATCTCGTGCTTTGGGGCATTGCCCTTAACGAAAACAGCCAGGGCCGTCAGGCGGTGATCCACGAGTTCGAACGAAGACACCCGCAGTACAACGTCCGAGCGATCACCTTGGGTGCGGGGGGCATGGACCCTCAGAAGCTCATGACCAGCATCGTCGGCGGCGTTCCGCCGGATGTCATCGTCCAGGACCGCTTCACGATCTCGGATTGGGCCAGTAGAGGAGCGTTCATCGCCCTGGACAAACTCATGGCGGACGACAAAGGCCTAGACCCGCTCACCCCGAATCCCGCTGATTACTATCCCGCAACCTGGGAAGAAGTCACCTACGGGGGCCATGTTTACGGGATACCTGCGGAAGCCGATAACCGCGCCCTCTACTGGAACCGCGCCCTGTTCAAAGCCAACGCGGATAAACTCAAGGCCGCCGGCCTGGACCCAACCCGCCCTCCCCAAACTTGGAGCCAACTCCTCGCCTATTCCAAAGCGCTCACCGTTTTCAATCCGGACGGAAGCCTAAAGATTGCCGGCTTTATGCCCAACTACGGCAACTCCTGGCTGTACATGTACGCATTCCAGAACAACGCACTATTCCTCGCAAATAAGGGGAGGATCTGCACCGCCGATACCCCCGAATCCGAAGGAGCCCTTCAGTTCATCGTGGATGGCTACAAACTCCTCGGCGGCTACGTGAATGCCCACGAGTTCGAAAACGGGTTCCTCAGCAACGAAAACGATCCTTTCATCCGCGGCCAGGTCGCTATGAAGATCGATGGCAGTTGGGAACTCAACATTCTCTCAACGGATGCCCCATCGCTGGACTTCGCAGTCGCTCCCGCACCCGTCCCGGATGACCGCTTTGCTCACAAGGGCCGTTTTGCGGACGAAAAGGACACGTTCATCACGTGGACCGGCGGTTATTCCTATGCTATGCCGCGCGGCGCGCGAAATGAAAGGGCAGCTTGGGAGTTCATCAAATTTGCTACCAGCCTTGAAGGACGAATGATCGAGGCCGCCGGCCAAGCCGAGTGGGCGCAATACAAGCGCCGAACCTACGTTTTCGAACCTCAATCCAACAGAGTGGCCAACATGGCTCTTCTCTCCAAGTATCTTCCGGCAGACCCTCGCCTGGCGGAAGGCCTTAAAACCCACATCGAACTTATGACCCATAGCCGGGTCCGGCCCGTCACCTTTGTGGGGCAACTACTGTGGAATGAACTCCAGCGCGCGCTGGAGAACGCCTGCCTTGGCAAGCTTACGCCGAAAGCCGCCCTACAGAGAGCGCAACAAACGGTGCAGGTGGATTTGGATGCGTATTACTCCCACGACACACACCCACTTGCCGATTTGGATCGGGTCACAAAGGCCATGCTGGCGCTTGGCGCCGTCCTTCTCGTGACCATTTTCGTTGTCTACAGCCGCTTGAGAATGACCCGGTTGAAAAGGCACGAAGCCCGCTGGGCTTATTTCCTGATCTCGCCGTGGGTTCTTGGATTCGCGATCTTCACCTTGGGTCCGATGATCGCGTCCCTCGTGCTCAGCTTCACCGAATACAACGAACTGACCGACGCTCGCTGGGTCGGGTTTGCCAACTACGCCGCGATGGCAACCTCCGACCATGTGAACGTCTGGAAGGCGTTTTCGAACGCTTTTTATCTCGCGGGGGTGGGAGTGCCGCTCGGCGCCTTTACCGGTCTGGCTATCGCCACCCTGCTCAACACCAACGTTCGCGGCATCGCCTGGTATCGCACCCTCTTCTATATGCCGGCCATCGTGCCAACCATCCCCAGCGCAATTCTGTGGACCTGGGTCTTGGCCTCCGATCCTTCACGTGGGCTGGTTAACTCGATATGGCAGCACACGATCCAGCCATGGCTCAGTTTGCCTCCTCCCGGCTGGCTTCAAGCCGAACCTTGGGCCAAGCCGGCATTGATCGCAATGGGTGTCTGGGGCGCAGGAAGCGGCATGATTCTGTGGCTGGCGGGCCTGAAAGGCGTGCCCAAATCGCTTTATGAAGCCTCCGAATTGGACGGCGCGGGGCCGCGCCAGCAGTTCTTCGCCATCACTCTGCCCCAACTAAGCCCAATCCTTTTTTTCAACATCGTGGTCGGCTTCATCGGAGCGCTGCAAGAGTTCGACCGCATTTACGTGATGCGAGGCACAACAGAAACCGTCGGGCCAGGGGATTCCCTCCTTATGCCGGTCTACTATCTGTTCCAAAATGCCTTCGGCTACTTCAAAACCGGCTATGCAAGCGCGCTGGCGTGGGCCCTGTTCCTTCTCATTCTCGCCCTCACTGCCATCCAATTCAGCTGGCGCCTCGATGGGTGCAATACGAGGCTGATTCATGACCTCGGTGGCCCTGTACATCGTCTCCCTGCTCGCAAGTTGGGCCGGTGTTGCCGCGCTGGTAATTTCCATTGCCAGGCTTGCAACCTGGGCCCTAGCTGGAAGGCAATCCACCGACTTAGTCCTATTCATTCGCAGTTTGGCTGCAGCCGCGATTTGTCTCCTCTTCGGCGCAGTGACTCAGAAAGGCAGGCCCTTTTTTGATTTCCCTGTGGTCTGGCCTATCATGCCCTTCACCGCGTGGGCAGCGGCCACTTGTTTTCTTGCCGCCTTCTATCTTATCTTCAAAGGGCTGGTGGGCCAGCGCGCTTTCGGGCCCGCAGCCCTGTGGCTTGTCGCCGCCTCAGGGTTCGGGATCTTTCAATGGCGAATTGGCGGCCCCATCTTGTTCGCCCGAGGTTCCATTCCATTCTCGCCCATTTGGGCAGTTACCCTTCTCATTCTGGCCGGACTGGCCACATTTGCAATGGCGAACGTCCAGAAGGCAGCGCGCGCACATCGCGTTGCCAAGCTCATCGCCACGCACCTCGCTTTGGCGGCGGGCAGCGTCGTCTTTGGAATCCCCTTCGCCTGGCTGCTTATAACGAGCTTTAAGGAGGAACGAGGACATGGTCTCTTCCAGTGGACTTATATGGGCTCCGCAGGTTCAGGAGACGGTTTCCACTTTTGCCGCTTACCCGCCAATCTTTGTGACGAACTACCAAGGCCGCGAGGTTCGCGGAACTATCATGTCTCAATTGGCGAACGGTGATGACCGGCTGGAGGTAGTGGAACCAGATGGCTTGCAAGGCCTTGTGGTTGACCGCGCGCCCAGTGCCATCCGCCAAGTGCCCGTGCCCGCACCTGTGGTCACAGGTTCATTCCAAGACCAACCAGTCACCGGAATGGTCATTCGCGAATTCGATGATGGCAGCCAACAAGTTCAAATCCTCAGGCCCGCTTCGCTCAAAGGCAAAGAGTTCAAGGATATTTCAGCCAACCTGACCCCAGTTCGACATTTTGGACTTCACGTCAAGAACTACACCGATGCGCTGGGTTATTTTCCACCGGAGTCGGACTACGGCCTCGTTTACGTCAAGAACTCCCTCATCATCGTGGTCATGAGCGTCATCGGCACGCTCCTTTCCTCAAGCGTTGTCGCCTATGCCTTCTCTCGCCTCCGGTTCCCCGCCCGCGATTTTCTTTTCGGCCTTCTCCTGAGCACGATGATGCTGCCTAGCGCCGTAACCCTCCTGCCAAAGTTCCTCATATTTCGCGACCTCGGCTGGATCGACACCCTCCTGCCATTATGGGCGCCTGCGTTTTTCGCCAGCGCCTTCAATGTGTTCATGCTGCGCCAGTTCTTCCGGTCCATCCCGGTCGAGTTGGAGGACTCCGCCAAAATCGATGGCTGCGGATATCTGCGAAGTTACTGGTCGGTCATGCTCCCTCAGATCAAGCCGGCGCTCGCGGTGGTTGCCATCTGGACTTTCATCGGCTCTTGGAATGATTTCATGGGGCCGCTGATCTACATCAACTCGCCGGAACGCATGCCGATCAGCTATGCGGTGCAAATCTTCTCCAGCGATCACGGCACCCTGCCCGGGCTCACCATGGCGGTGGCAACCATGGCCGTCGTCCCTGTGATTCTCCTCTTCTTCTTCGCCCAGCGCTATTTCATCGATGGAGTCACGCTGAGTGGATTCGGCGGGAAGTAACTACTTGCGAACCGGAATCTGAATATGGACGTTCCCCCCAAAGACCGCATCCAACACATCACCCAGCCAATCGGTGCCGCCAATCGCAACGCTCACTTTATCGAGTCCCGCCGGACCAACAAAAACTACTCTCCTCGTAACAGACTCGCCCTGGGGCGCGACGCTGATCTCAGCCAGTTGTGGAGAGCCCAGAGAGGAATCCAGGGCCGCCTGCGCCTCCGGCGCCCGCTGTAACGGGACATTGTCCGGCCCGTACAGTCTAAAGATCTGGGGCTTGAAATCGTAGTCGACCCGCCTCGCATAATTGGTCACTCGCGCGTCAAATAGGTAGAACACCCGTCCAGCGGGCGCCGCGACTCCCCCAACGCTCGGAACGGCCCGCAGGTTAGACACGCCAAAGCCGAAATCGTCGTAAGTGATTTCCTTCGATTCTTCAACAAATGCGGGCTCTGAAAGCGTCCGCACCAAGAAAAAGCCGGCAAGCGTAAGGGTCAATAAGCCTCCAATAAGCAATGCCAATTTCTTTCTCATTTGTTTCCCCCCAAAACCGACACCCATTCCTCGAGCGCCTGAACGTATCGTTCAAAAGCCGCTTGCCCCTCATCCGTAATTGACACTTCGGTGTATGGCTTTTTGCCTTTGAAGCCCTTCTCCAGAAGGATGAGCCTTTTTCGCTCCAAGTTGGAAAGATGGGAGGATAGATTCCCGTCCGTTAGACCCAGTTCTTGTTTTAGATCCAAAAAACTCAGCTTGCGCGCGGAAACCAAGCAAGCGACAATGGACAAGCGAGACCTTTGGCCGAACACTTCTTCCAAAGGTCCAACCGCTTCGGTAAAGACTTTCGTGGCCGCGACCGCCGAAAGGGCCACTACCATCCCTCGCGGCGGGCAACCACCACACCGTAGACAATATGCAGACAACCGAAGCTAAACATAAACATAACAAGACCAAATTGGGCTCGAACTAGCCCAACAGGTCCAAAGCTCTGCGTAAACAGTGCGAAAGCGCCCAGAAGAACAAAGGACCAGCCAAGCATAGATACTTCGCGCGGCGCTGAAATGCCGAGTGCGGCAATCGCGCTGCCGTAGGCAAGCATCCAATAGGGATATAGCAAGTCCTGCTGACCAGCGTGAATGAAACAAATCGATATTGCGATCCCGGAAATGAGCGCAGGTAAAGCGACGCGGGCCATGTGCCTGGTGAGTCGCACAATGACGGCCTTTTCAACCAGATTCTCCCGCCGGCGGGTGGACACATAGTCCGTTCCCAACGAGAGCGCGATTACGGCCAGCCAAGTAATCGCGAACCCCATCGGCTTTTGCCCGGCGGGCAGCCCAAGCGTGTACACCCGCATGAAGACAGCCCCAAGAATTGCGTAAACACCGCCAAATACGCCTGACAAGCCCGCGAAATTGGAATATCGCTTCGAACGCTCCATGTAGCTTCGAATGACTCGCAGATCGCCTTCTGCTTGAGAAACAAGATTATCCACAAAGCACTTTGTGACACAAAGCTTTGACCGTTGTCAAGTCCGTTGCGTAATTAGAACAGTTAATGACTCAGGCCAACATCGAGATTCCGATCCTTATGTATCACCGAATCGGCGAGCGGCTCAAGAATCTCTGGTCAAGGACCAGTATGTGCCTCTATCCCTGTTTGAGCGCCAATTGGCCACGCTCCAAAAAGCGGGTTACACCTCGGTATCACTGGATGAGATGCGTTCCCACTTGCTTGGGGGCAAACCGGTCAATGGCAAACCCATCGTTATCACCTTCGATGATGGCTATGAAAGTTTCGCCACTCATGCATTGCCCGCCCTAAAAAGAATTTGGAATGAAGGCAACGGTTTTCCTCGTAGCCAACTGCGTGGGGCACACAAATCGATGGGATGAGGCGAAGGGAGATGTATCCGAGCGCCTTATGGACTGGGACCAGATTCGCGCCGCCCGTGAAGCGGGCACTGAAATCGGCGCCCACACTTTAACCCACCCGGACCTCAGATTCTGCGACGATGCCCTTGTCCAGCGCGAGATCGCCGGTTCCAAGGCCATGATCGAAGAATATCTCAACGAGCCCATTCACTGGTTCTCCTATCCCTACGGCAAGCACTTGGAGCGAGAAGAGAGACTTGTGCAGGAAGCCGGTTTCCTAGGCGCCACGGGCACCGACAAGCACACGAACACCCAGAAGACCGATCCCTACGCCCTTGGCCGAGTTAACGTAAGAGCTACAAGTTCGCCCGCGTATCTGATGCACAAACTCCGCAAGGCTTCCCATGCCTGATCGACTCAAGATCCTCCAGTTCGTGCGCGGATCGGAGCGCTACGGGGCTTCGGTAAGCATTCGAAACCTCTGCCATGAGTTGAAAACCCGCGGACATGAAGTAGTGCCGGTTTTGTATAAGAATCGTGGGCTAGGATCAGACATATTGGAAGATTTTCGCGTGATGGAACTTGCTCCTTCCAGCAAGTTCAGCCTTCGCGGATTGATGCAGGTGCGCGAACTTTTTAAGCGCGAAAAACCGGATATCGTTCATACCCATCTGTCCAACGCCACGCTTCTCGGCAGTTTCGCCGGCCGCATGGCAGAAATCCCCGTCATCAGCACCGTTCACGGTATGAACAGCCGCTGGACCTACAGCTTCGCAAACCGCCTGATCACGGTCTCGGAAGCGGCAAAGCAGCATCTGGTGCGCCAAGGCATTCCAGCCTCCAAGATTTCGGTCGCATACAATGGAATCGCTATTCCGGCGTGCGAAACGCTCAAGGATGGTTCAGAATTACGTAAAGAATCAGGCTTGTTGCCTGAACATATCGTGCTTGCAACGATATCTCGCGCGGATTACGGAAAGGGTATCCAAGATGCCGTCGCCGCTGTCGCCATGCTTGCCAGGCGGCATCCTCAGATCCAATACCTCTTTGCTGGGGAAGGAGAATGCGTCGAGGCCCTCCAAGCCCAAGCCACCAAGCTGCAGATCCAAGACCGGGTTCATTTTCTTGGCTACCGCACCGATGTTTTCGATATTCTCTCCGCGGTCGATGTTTTCCTCTTCCCTTCTCTCAAGGAGGCGATGGGGATCTCCATGATCGAAGCGATGGCGATGGGCGTTCCCGTGATCGCCTCCCGAACGGGAGGCATTCCGGAAGTCGTAGACTCGGAAACGGGCATCTTAACCCCGCCCGGCAATGCCGCTGCGCTTGCGGAAGCGGTGGACTGTCTTCTGGAAGACCCAACCAATATGCGCGCCATGGGCGAGCGCGCCCGGCAACGGGCGCTCGAAAGATTCAGTTTGGCTGCTTCAGCGGACCAGGTCGAGCAAGCCTATGCGGTGCTGTTGAACGCTAAGCGTTAGTGGCAACAATCTCATACCGCGCCCCATCTTTCCCAAGGTGACTCTCAAAAAGTGCAATCGTTGCGAGTTGAACTTGCAATCTTGGTCCTGGAAACAAGGGTGCGGGCCGGGAGTTCTTCCGACAACGGCCGAAGGTCACATGCAGCCTTAGAGCCTTATGAATCTCGCCGCCCTGTTCCCGGGCGAGCAGGGTAAGAGGGCCGTCCGACTCACCCCCTTCACCTCTCAGCAGTTGACGTTCCAAATTTGCCGCCCTATCGCAGGAACCGATAACTCGAGAGCGAGCGCGCTCATCCCCAACTTAACCGTGCGGAAACTTACCGCTTCCATGGAAGGCAAATCAACGCGTTGTATCAACCCGGCCATCCATTTCTTCCGCTCATTCGAAACGGAGGGATAGAAGAGAAGCGTAACGTGCAGATGGTGCGTGGGAACAAGCTTCACATCATAGTCTTGATACTTTTCCTCCGCCCAGCCACGGATATTTAGCGCTGCATCCGCCGCTATCGGAAAGCCAACAAACAGCCGATGCGATTCCACAATTAAGGACTCTCAACTCTAAGGTAACTCAAAAGCATGGCTGCCAGTTCATCCTCGATTTCCTTTTCCGAACGATCTACCAGGATGGACCAAAGCGAGGAAGGCTCAAACGCCCGGAGTTCCAGCGCAGAGGCGATCACCAGAATCCCCATATCCGCCCTTTTCTTGAATGCAGTCCGTGAGCCTTCGGCAATGCAAACCGACAGCGCAGCGGTGATGGCTCTAAAATTCTCTGCGATCAATTCCTGTGCCCCGTGTTTGAACTCCTCATTGCCGGGCTGATCAATGAAGCGCATCATCCCTTGCAGCAGCCGCGGCATGGATTGATACTGCCAAGTGACAAGATGAACGATATCCCGAACCGCCTCTTCGAGGGTTTTCTCGCGGTACGACTCCTTGGTGAATCTGGCATTCGTGCCCTCCGAACTCCTCTCCAGAAGCCTAGAGAATGCTGCGCGTAGCAGCCCGTCCTTATCTTTGAATCGACGATAAATGCTCGCCGGCGCCACGCCAGCTGCAGTGGATATTCGCGGAACGGTTGCGCCGTCCAGTCCGTGCTCGACCAGGACTTCTAAAGTCGCCTTAAGAAGCTTATTTTGGGTTTGCCTGCTGCGGTCTTGTTGAGGCGGTTGAAATTGCTCCTCCATTATTGATTTTAGTGGCGCCCTAGCAAAATTATGGCTCGAAATCAGTCAGATTTGCAATATAATAGGAATGTGAATACACATTTACATCTGTGGTGGCTTCAAACCGGGATTGTGATATTCCTTGCTCTTGTCGCACCCATCCTCGATGCATTCCACTCCCGGCGGTTGAGGCAGCACTGCACTTCCAAGGAGCGCGTTCAACACTACATGGTTGTGCTCACAGGTTCCCTCGTCCTCGCTTTAGCCGCAGTTTGGATGCTAGGCCCGCCAGCCGTTCTCACCGCAGGCGGGAGCCTCAATGATGCGCAAGGGCCGTTGGCAAACGCCATGCTCCGAATAGCGCTGCTGGCACTCGCTGCGGCTTTTCTCTACTTGGCCGCAATCCCCTCCATTAAGAGCCTTCGGAACCCCAAGATCTTTGCCGCCTATGCGCGGGCGATAAAAAAGTCTCAGTTTAGTTTCCTCTTCCCTACCACCGTGGCGGAAAGAAAGTGGTTCGCCGCTCTTAGCATCAATGCGGGGCTCTGCGAAGAGATCATTTTTCGTTCGTACCTTACCGCTTACTTCCACAATTCCCCCCTCATGCTCGGGCCTTTTTGCGCGCTAGCCGCTTCCAGCCTGGTCTTTGGACTCAATCACGCGTACCAAGGCTGGTCCGGGATCCTTAAGACGGGCGTTTCAGGCTTAATCCTAGGAATCCTGTTTTTCGCGACCGGCAGCCTTGCCCTTTGCATGGTATGCCATGCGTTGATGGATCTGCAGGTCTTGTTGATGTTAAAGCCGGACTGGATCGAGGCCCCAGACGCGAGCGCAACCCACGCAGCCTAAGTTAGGTCCAGTTCCACTATTCCTTAGAACTTCCTGGGAATCCAGGCGGACCTGGAACCAAAGAACACCCCAACCCGTTGAACTCAATGAAAGCGTACGATTGAGACCTCCCTCTGAAGGCCGGGCGACTTCCCTAAGGAAGTCGCCCGATCTGTTTATTGGAGGACCGGGAATTCCGTGGTTGGCGTACCGCCCGATATTGCCATCTAATCCGCCCAGAATAGGCAAGTTCACCGTTCACTGTTCACAGTTCACGGTCGTCAAGCGCCCAAGCACTTGGACGGCGATTTAGGGTATCAATTTGAACTCACGCTCCGGTCGTCTAGCGGTTTAGGACATCGCCCTCTCACGGCGAAGATCGCGGGTTCGAATCCCGTTCGGAGTACCAGGTTTTCTATCTTCGCCGCGAAAGGGCGATTAGCGGGACATCGCGACTTGCGGCCCTTCGGGGCACGGCGAAGATCGCGGGTTCGAATCCCGTTCGGAGTACCAGGTTTTCTATCTTCGCCGCGAAAGGGCGATTAGCGGGACATCGCGACTTGCGGCCCTTCGGGGCACGGCGAAGATCGCGGGTTCGAATCCCGTTCGGAGTACCAGGTTTTCTATCTTCGCCGTGAAAGGGCGATTAGCGGGACACGCGACTTGCAGCCCCTTCGGGGCACGGCGAAGATCGCGGGTTCGAATCCCGTTCGGAGTACCAGGTTTTCTATCTTCGCCGTGAAAGGGCGATTAGCGGGACATCGCGACTTGCGGCCCTTCGGGGCACGGCGAAGATCGCGGGTTCGTCCCGACTCGCTCGAACTCGCCGGGATATCGCTTCGCTCCAAATCCCGTTCGGAGTACTACTTCACTGATCTATGCTAAGAACCATCTTTGTGGGTTGTCCGAAAGTCGACGACATTCCGCTCACCGGACCCTGCTCGCCGGAGAGTGAAGACGTAGTCTCGATTCACATTGACAGTCCAAGTCGGCCCAGATCCTTTCTCGGTCCACGAAAAGAGATCGTCCCGTTCTGGCCAGGCTTTGCGGAGCCGCCTCTGAAGGGACAAGGATGCTTGGCGCTCCAAGAATGCCATATCGTGGCATCTACCACACGGAGTCTCGACGCTAGCAGCTTGCAGCTAACCAGACGTGGGAATCCTTGTTCAACACGCCATGTTGAGTCCCGACCAAACGTGTCATCGGCCGCTGCAACCAGGAATACGTGCGGGTCGTCAACGGTCTTCAATCGAACCTGATCGCCCTGGACTTCTGGCGGAAGATCATCTAGTGTCGCCATCCCTTGGAAAGCGAGCACTTTCTTAAACCTTGACCTATCCCGCCGAAACCAGGTGAGGCGCACAAGATCGCGACTTCCCTCTGAATAAAAGCCATCCTCGATGAGCAATATCAATCCAGAAGGAAGGGATCGGCTTTCATGGCTCGCGAAGCCCTTCGCCCAAAACACGCCGTTCGATCCATGAACCTGAGGAGCCAAAAGGAGGAAGCTCAGAAAGCCAAACATTCGCGTAGCCCATTTTACGACAGATGGCCCAGTCCCAAGACTCTGATGGAGTGAAAACGAGTTGCTTCCGGAGGGAGTGGGGGGACACGACCTAGCAACGCCAAATTCATTTGACCTGCCCAACCGGAAGTTTGATCGACGATTTACTAGCCTCCAGGAGGCCCGCAAGGGCGTTGTACCAGGCGATCAGTGCAGTCAGTATCCCGAAGTACCCCCCGATCTTGTGCGCCTCCGTCACGCCAAACTCGCCTGCGGTCAGGAGAGCGAACGTTACCAGAAGCGCCAGGAATAGGAGCATGGTTGCACGGTTGGTTCTAAGCGAAGTTATCAGCATCAGCAGGGTGAAGATGGTCCAGCCAAGTAGGAAGAACCCAAGAGACCTTGTATCCGGGATGAGCTTGAAATTGGATACTGGTAGCGAGAGCGATCCAGAACGCGCCGTAGGACGTGAACGCAGTAGCGCCGAATGTGTTGCCCGCTTTGAACTCCCACATGCCGGCAAGCAGTTGCGCGAGCCCTCCATAGAAGAAGGCGAGCCCGAGGACCACTTCCGGCCCAGAGATAAAACCCGCGTTCGCGCAGCTTAATACAAATGTCGTTAAAGCAAAACCACAAAGCCCCAATGGACCAGGATTTGCCAAGGGTTTCGTCGGGGAATAATCTGCGTCAGCCATTAAGAAAGCACCGCCTTTGGTGAAGTCGAAAGCCGAACTATAGCTCAACCCTTGCGTTGAATTCTATCTTTGGCATTTCGTAAGCCAAAACAACTTTCACGAATCCACAACGACTTGTTCTCTCGCTTCATTAAGAAGATCCATGACTCCAAAGTAGGCCGACCACTCCGCCAAGTAATCCTGGTCGAGGCAACCCTTCTAAATTTCCAGAACCTGGACGATATCGTTCCATTGGCGATCGCTGACTCTATTCCCTAACACAAACCTACGAAGCTTGGTGATGATCGTATCCTCAGGGGAAAAAAAGGGCAGAGATCTTTCGCGCGCAACTTCGATGTAGCGCCGGTTTTTGAACTGAGACCGAGTGTAAGGAGTGTCGCTAGCAGGAACAAATCGATCTTGTCCATGGTCTCGCCATTAAGGATTTGGCCCGAAGCAGAATCTTCTAGCGCCGAAAGACTTGACCGGATGGAGTCTGCGTCCATTATGTGGGGCCAATTCACGAGGGTCTCAAGGATTCTAAGTTGGCTACTGGTTTAGGAGGACCGCTACGTCTGCGTCATGCGTCGTCCTTTCCTGGCCCCAAACCGAACTCGCAAGCGATCCGCCGATTTACGAATTCGACATTCGCTTTCCCGAGCATGTCAGTGACTTCCACGAGAGTCTCCAGCAGGCTCAACTCTCGGGCGGCCTCCACTTCTTGCCAGCCAACTTCAGCAAACGTATCTCTTCACAAAGCTCAAACGTCTTGCGTAAGCGCCACTCGGGTTCCTTTTGACGCAGCAACCTGATTGTAAACGATGCGCCTCTAAAGTGGTGTCAAGCAGATCGGTCCGGGTCACGATATGAAGTGTACGCCAAGCATAGAGTCCGGCTGCCTAGACGAGAGGAGGTTGGCCACAGGAAAGGCGGATTAACAGTTCCGGCTGAAGCAGCACCTCGGTCGGAGCGGAGGAAGGATTCTCGATAAGGTCGAACAGAAGTTCAACGCTCCGCCTCCCCATCTCGTAAGCCGGCTGCGAGACCACGGTCAGAAAGGGTTGCTCGAGAAGGTGAGGCGGTAGGTCGTCAAAACCGGCTACGGAAACGTCCTCTGGAATCCGTAGCCCTCTGGCGCGCAGAGCTTTCACCAGGCCAAATGTGAGGAGGTTATTGAGAGCAAAGATCGCAGTGGGTCTTGGCTCCAGTGCCAACCACCTGTCGACAGCCCGGTCCGCGCTCTCCCGGCTTAGGCTCTCAGACAGAATCGTAGCACGGCCACCCGCTCCCTCGATGACCTCCAAGGCGCCCCGTATTCGCTCGTCTGAAACGGCAACGCCAACAGGACTCGCCAAGATCGCGAACACCCGATGACCTAGACCTAAAAGGTGCTCGGCCATCTGGCGAGAACCCGCTTGCGTATCGCAAAGAACAATGCTATGGTTCCTGTCCGGAATGCGGCGCTCTAAGAGTACAAGCGGGAACTGGGCGCGCTTCGCCAGTGCCGTCGCCCTTTCCGCAGTCTTCGACGGAACAAGCAGGACGCCGTCCACGTTCTGCCCCATCAGCATCTCGAGGTAGCGGGTTTCTTTCTCTTCCGATTCGTCCGTGTTGCAGAGCATCAAGAGGTAGTCGCGGTTACTCGCAGCATCCTCCGCGCCTCGGGCTATGGTGGTGAAAAACGGATTCCTAACGTCTGAGACAATCAATGCGATCGTGTGCGTACGGCTAGATCGCAGGCCCCGCGCAAGACGGCTCGGAACATAACCCAGTTCGTTGATGGCCCGCTCTACCCTCAAGCGAACAGTCTCGGAAACCGGGCCGGAGCGGTTGACCACTCGCGATACCGTCATGTCCGTGACCCCCGCCCTCGCCGCGACGTCTCGAATTGTTGGCCGGGAGCTCATGACTTTAAATTAGTACACCCCAATAGGGTAATGTTGACGTCAACATAACAAACGAAACTTCAGGGAGACTTGATGGGAGGCTTCCTGAAGCACTGGTTCGGGAGTAGCCCAATGACGTTCACTTCAACTTTTTACTCTGCCGGTCTGAGATCAAAGAGGCAGGTGTTACGGCTTATTTTTGCCGCTTCATTGTCAGCGCTGGCTCATTTCGCCGCAGCTCAAAACGATAAGATGACGCCAATTCCAGTTCCTGATCAGCCGAACGCGATCGTCTTGGGTACCGGAAAGCTACCCGGCGCTACGGCCGATGAATCTTGGCACTCGCAATACGGCAGCAAGTTCGCTCGTAACGTCAGCATTGCGACACTCACGCCGTACCTCCCGCAAAAAGGGAACGCAACCGGCGCCGCCGTAATCGTGGCGCCCGGTGGAGGGTTCATGACCTTGTCCATGGAAAATGAAGGATCAAACGTGGCCAAAGCTCTTGCTAAGAAGGGCGTCGCGGCCTTCGTCCTAAAATATCGTCTTAATCCAACCCCGCCGGACATGGCTGCATTTGAAGCTTCCATGCACCAAATGTTTTCCGGGACGGCCAGACGTCCACCACCAACCCAAGATCCAGCCTCAGCCCTGGCGCCGCAGCTAGCCGATGCCTCAGCCGCATTCGACCTCGTCCGCTCCCGCGCAAAGGAGTGGCATATCGACCCTGATAAAACCGGCATGGTCGGGTTTTCCGCAGGAGCGATGTTAACCCTATCCACAACGCTTTACGGGAAGAATGTCAAGCCCGCCTTTATCGGCATTATTTACGGCCCGCTTGGCGCCGTTACCGTGCCCGATGACGCTCCACCCCTCTTTATTGCTCTTGCGGCAGATGACCCATTTTTTGGCAACGGGGGTTTTGGTCTCATCGAGAGTTGGAAGAAGGCTAAGAAACCCGTGGAATTTCACCTCTATGAGCAGGGCGGACATGGCTTTGGAATGTATCCAAAAGAGACAACCAGCACGGGCTGGTTCGAGGCCTTTGCCTCCTGGTTGCGTATGCACGGATTTATTAATTGACGGTGCGGTCGATCCAAGCAGTCCCAGGCAGGTGTTCCCGATGACGTAGCCAAAACAACGGCAAAATTTGGAAGATCGTCCAAGATATTTGAAGGAATGTCATATCGCAGGCTCTCCTAGCATCCGTAGAATTCGACAGGAAGCAGACAGCCGGTATGTCTTTGAAGGCGATAAGTAGATCGGCCACAATGCACATTTTTTGGACTGCCTGCTTAGCCCGCACGGTAAAGGAAATACGAAATGGAATATCGAATGCTCGGCCAATCTGGAATCGTCGTGTCTAACCTGGGACTCGGCACGATGTACTTCGGAAGCGAAACCCCCGAAGAGGACGCCTTTGCAATCATGGACTTCTTCCTCGAGTCGGGAGGCAACCTCATCGACACCGCCAACGTCTACGTCGGGGGGAAGAGCGAAGAAATCATCGGGCGCTGGTTCGCAAGCCGTCCCATTGAGATCACGGAACGCGTCGTGCTGGCCACAAAAGGCAGAAACTCGCCCAAAACCGAAGTGAACGCTCCCGGCAATTCGCGGCGGGGGCTCAGCCGCGCTCTTGATGAATCCCTTGCACGGCTCGGCCGAGAGACCGTCGATCTGTATCAACTCCACGCCTGGGACCCGATCACGCCGGTGGAGGAGACTCTCGCCTTCCTCGACTCGGCGGTCCGCGCGGGCAAGGTCCTTTACGTGGGACTGTCGAATTTCACCGGATGGCAGCTCCAACTCCTGGTGTCCACGGCCAAACAAATGGGCGTGCCCGTACCCGTGACGCTCCAACAGCAGTACAGTCTTCTTTCGCGCGAGAGCGAATGGGAGGTGATCCCGGCTGCGCTCCACAACGGAGTCGGGCTTTTACCGTGGTCTCCGCTGGCCGGCGGGTTTCTCTCCGGGAAGTACCAGCGCGGCAAAACCCCTGAAATTGGGAACCAGAGCGGGTTCCGAAAAGCCTCTGTACCAGTGGACTTCGGCCGAGTACGCAGAATCCGACCAGAACTGGGACACCATCGAGACAGTACTTCGGATCGCCAAGAACATTGGAGCCACGCCTTCGCAGGTCGCCTTGAGCTGGGTAACCAACCAGCCCACGGTCGTTTCGCCTATCGTTGGCGCGCGCACTGTCGAACATCTCCGCGACAATCTGGCCGCATCCAATCTTCGTCTGGATTCGCACGCCACGTCCGAACTCAACAAAATAAGCGCACCCCATGCGGGTGGATACCCCTATGGAGCATTCGGATTGGGCCAACGGTCGCGAACCATAGACGGCAGCCCGACGTTAATGGCCGTCGTAGCCAAAGGGAGCGACGCCCCGACCGGACGACACTGATTGCTCCGGCCCGAGACTTAGGCGGCGACTTCGCCCGTTGCTATCACGAGCTTCAGGTTGAATTCGGCAACGCTTACCCAAGCCTATTTCAGCAGCTTGTCCTTGAACCACTGTACCGCTTTCATCAACCCTGGGACAAAGGTCTTTTCATCGTGCCCGCCGCCAGGAATAACCTCGAGCTTGTGGTCAACTCCCGCCTTGGTCAAGGCCTGGTCCATGACTTGGGCCTGTTGAAGGGGGACGAGTTGGTCACTGTCCCCGTGAACAATCAGGGTCGGCGGATATTTGGAGGTCACATACGTAATCGGAGAAAGCTTTTGGGCCAAAGCTTCAATATCGGTTCTAGGCGCTTTCGGATCGAACCCAAGTGCCGGAACGAAGATGGCCAATTGAGGATTGTCGATAAAGACGAATCCCGGTTTACCCCAGTTGGCTAAATCGGTAGGCGGCGAGATCGCGGCGACCGCATTTACGGGAGAATCTGGCGAACCGGCGATCATCAGGGAGAGGTGCCCGCCAGAGCTGATGCCCGATACCCCCACCCGATTGGTATCGATTCCATAGTCGGCTGCATGCGCGTGCACGAACCGAACCGCGGTTCGAACCTGTTCCACAATTTCCGCAACCTTGTATCGGGGCTGGGCTCCATGAACGACCTCGAACACGGTGAAGCCGTCGTTGACAAAGATCTTCTCGATCTCCGGCATGAAGCTCTTAAACATGGAATGATCCGAGATCCAGCCTCCGCTCACCATGAAGACCACCGCCGCTTTGTTTTGTTTTGCGGGACGGGCTACATCCATCGTAAAAGCGGCTCCGCCGGACTTCATGTAGATCACGTCCTCAGTCCGGGTCTGAGCCGGCGACAAGGCAGCCAGGAACAACAAGAGGACGAAGGAAAATCGCGATGACATGGGGCGAGTATATCGGGACATAGGGCATTGGGGTTGGAAAGATCGTTAGTCGTTATAACAGGGTCGATAGCACTTCGATACAATGCCGTTATCGAACTGCTTTAGGTCCTGCAGCTTCAAATAAACGGGCTCCGCCAACCCAGCGAATATCGAAAGGCCCTTCCCGAGAACTATCGGATGTACAACGAGTTGAAAAACGTCCACCAGGTGGGCCGCGATGAGGCTCGTCGCAAAGGAGGCGCCGCCGAGGGCGCTAATCGGGAGGCCGTCATCCGCCTTTAGGCGCTGGATGTCGGCGACCAGGTCCTTGCCGCCCACTGTCGGATGCAGCCAACTTTCCAGTACGGCCGGATCGACGCTACCTGCCTCTACCGCGGCCTTGGTCTTCTCCATGCTGGGAGGGGAGATCGTGCCACTCCGCGAGAAAACCGCCTTGGGGATCTTGTTCATGGGACAAGCGAAGGGACTGACCGCGGTCGGCCAGAAATCAGCCATGGTCTGGTAGGAGCCATGCCCCATCAGATGGAGGCCCACTTGCCCCATCCTCTGGGCGGCCCATTGCCTGGACTCTTCGGTGCTGTTGCGAAAAACCCAGTCAATCTCCCATAGGGACCGGCAACAAATCCGTCCGTCGAAACCGACATTCTAAGAATCAGCTCTCTGCTCATAGTTGCAGATTCGTCGTTTCGGCCGGTTCGAAATCGACAGGGACTGAATAATTTCGAAAATCGACCAATACGGATTCGAAAATGAACCGATTGAGAAGCGTCGTATTCGAGCAGCCCGAGTGAAGGAGTTGAACATGGGCGCACCTCTTGCCACTTTGCTGCCGTTAGCTTTTGCGTAAAGCTTGAAGTCGATCAGACCTTTCCGGTTCCTCGATCAGTTCCAGCAGCGGCGGAAGTTCGCGTTCAATGTGGGGCCAGTCAAGCGAGGGCTGGCGGGCAATGATGCCCTTGATATCGATCCAGTCCTGATCCCGCCCCGCAAAGGCTTTCATAATGATCAAGTCCTCGGCAGTGCACACTCGAAGCCCGATGGAAGGGGCGAGCTCTACTTCGACAGATCGCCGAACTATTTGCTCTTCGTAATCGAAGCCACCGATACCGATGTCCATCGATATATTGCCCTCTACATATCCGAGGAGAACCCTGTTTTGAAGGCCGAATGCCAATGCATCAGGTCTACGTGGAGTCATCAAAGCTAAGATCGCTCTTGCTTTGGCCTCTTCATCATTGAAACGGGTGAGTACAGTAAAGTCGGCGTCACGGGTTAGACGAACCTCTCCCCAAGCTTGAAGTGCCAGACCTCCAATAACGCAGTTAGGTAAACCAAGCGCGTCCAAATCCTTCTGGAGTTTTGCCGCCGCTTGAACAAGATCTAACAAGGTTTGCTGCCACGTCCCAGTGCCTCGTAGAATTTTGTGAATCCACTGTCGAGTCGAGGAGGCAGCGTTCTAGCATACGCAAACGACAACTGTAGAGTTGGGAGAACGTCTTTGGTGACTGTTCCAGGAAGGTTCGCGAGACGCTCAGCTTCGAGGTATTCCCATCCGAGTCGTTGCTGCGCAAATACGGTTCGAGCGAACTCCTTCTCCGAGTCAGTCACATGCTATTATGGCGCCTACTGGTGGCTCCCAATCAAACCGAAAGATGGTTCCAAACTTATCCTGACCGGATTGCCACTTGATCTCCGATTGTGTCTCTCTCACCCAGAAGGTTTCGTCGACGAGCCGCTAGGATCTACTGCCGCGGATCAGTAAAATGGCGAAGTTGGAACCATGAGACTTCTCCTCACGTCCGCAGGCATCAGCAACCAAAGCGTCCACAAAGTACTGGTCGACCTACTGGGCAAACCGATTGCCGAGTCCAGCGCCCTCTGCATTCCCACCGCGATCTACCCGTACCGCGGCGGAGCCGCCGACGCTTACCGGTTCATCAGTGGGACCGCTCCTTCTCCGCTAAGCGAGTTGGGCTGGAAGGCTCTGGGAGTGCTGGAACTCACCGCTCTGCCGAGCATCGACAAAGAGGCTTGGGTTCCTACGGTGGAGGAGGCTGACGCTCTCCTGGTCTGGGGCGGCAACGTCCTGTACCTTCGGCGCTGGATGCGGGAATCCGGCCTTGCCGACCTCTTCGATTCGCTAAAACCCGAGTTGGTTTATGTCGGGGTCAGCGCCGGAAGCATGGTGACGACCTCCTGGATCGGAGAGACCTACACAGGTGGGAAACCGCCCCAGGGCGACGATATCCAGTCGGAAACTGTCGTTGTCGATACGTCCGAAGGGGAACTTAGCGTTGACTTCACCGTTGCTCCAGGACTGGGACTGGTTGATTTTGCGCTGTTGCCGCATGTGGGTCACGAGCAATTCCCGGAGAATTCCCTGTCCAACTGCGAAATATGGGCTTCCAAGTTGCCGGCGCCGCTGTATGCGATCGATGATCAGACCGCGATCAAGGTCGTCGATGGAACCGCGGAAGTGATCTCGGAAGGACGCTGGAAGCTATTTGCTTCCAATAACTGACGCGCGAGTCTTAGCTTCTCTGTCTGTTTGAACTCTAGTTTGCGAGAAGCTTCCGACACAAGCTTGGCTACTTTGGAAGCGAACTGACTTACCCATTAAGGCAGCCCTGTCAAACTGAAGGACATGGTTGTACTGGGCTTACTGCTGGCTCTTTTCCCCCACGCGGAGCCTAAAGCCGAATCGTTCTTCATCGGAACCTACACGTTGGCGAACGGCAGCCAAGGAATATACGAGTCAAACCTCGATCTCAAAAGCGGCAATCTTTCCACTCCCGTTCTCGTAGCGAATACTCCTAACCCGAGCTATCTCGCAGTCAGTCCCAGCGGCAAGAGCGTGTATGCGGTGGACGAGTCGCAGGAAGGCTCAGTAAGCGCTTACGCTATTAAAGGTGCGGGGCTTTCATTCATCAATAAACAGCCAGTCGACGGTTCTTCGCCCTGCTATGTGTCTGTTGATCTCACAGGGAAAAATGCTCTGGTCGCCAGCTATAGCAGCGGAGTCGTTTCATGCTTCCCATTAGCTGCCAACGGCTCGCTTCAACCGGCAACCGGCATGGGAATCGATAAGGGTGATGGTCCTGATCGAAGCCGCCAAGAAGGACCGCACATGCATTGGGTCCAAGCTGACCTTTCGGACCGCCATGTCTACACTTGCGATCTGGGAACTGACAAGGTGCAGGTCTTCCCTTTCGATCCCTCAACCGGCCAGATTTCACCCAGTCTCCAACCGGACTTGAAAGTCCCGCCGGGCTCAGGCCCACGCCACGGTGCATCGGGCGCCCGGGGGAAGTTTCTTTACGTGGCGAATGAGATGGGGTCGAGCGTCTCCGTTCTAAAAGTAGATAAGTCCAGCGGACGCCTGGCCCTAATGCAGACAGTTCCCAGTGTCGATCCGGGTCCAGCAGTCACCCACAATACGGCAGCCGAAATAGAATACCATGGCAAATGGATCTACGTCTCGAACCGAGGTGACGACAGTATCGCAGTTTTCCTAACACTTCCGGGTGGCGCACTCAAACGCATCCAGGTGAAGCATCTCGGCATTCGCGTGCCCAGAGGTTTCGCAATCGATCCCTCCGGGAAATGGCTGGTTGCGGCGGGGCAGGAAAGCAACGATTTGGAATCACTGCCGATTGACCTGGACGGAAAACTTGGGCAGGCAACCAGCAAAATCATGCTGAGCAATCCCACCTGTGTGGCATTTCTCAAGTAAAGAACGGACGCCACTGGATTTTGTGAAGCACGCGGCGTAATAAAGACTAGGCCCTGGTGGATCACGATGGAAAGCGTGGCTTCTGGCAAAGCGGTTGTTGAGATCGCATAAATGCATGCGGCACTGACGATTTCAATCTTCGCCATCACGCTCACGCTCATCGTTGTGCGCCCAAAGGGCCTTAACGAGGCATGGTTTACGCTGGCCGGGGCAGCGGCGATGCTCAGTTTTGGTTTGGTAACTCCGGCCGAAGCATATGAGATGGTTGCCCAAGGCAAGGACGCGTTGCTCTTTCTCGCCGGGTTACTTCTCCTTGCTGATCTCATGCGTGCGTCTGGATTCTTTGAGTGGAATGCCATTCACGCGGCTCGAAGCGCAAAAGGCAGTGGGCCGGCGCTCTACCGAAACGTCTTCATTCTGGGCGGGGTCATTACGGCGTTGCTTTCGCTAGATACGACGGCAGTGATGTTGACGCCCGTGGTGCTCGCATTCGTCGGCCGCTTGAGTCTAAGACCGAGACCGTTCCTTTTCGCTTGCGCCTTCATAGCCAACACGGGTTCTTTGCTTCTCCAGGTGAGCAACTTAACCAACCTCCTGTTCGCCGGCGCCTTCAGGTGGGGATTCAGTTCTTTCATTGCTCGCATGGCGCTCCCTCAACTTCTGGCTTTAGGGGCTAACTATCTGATCTTTCGGTGGCTGTTCCGGAAAAACCTCCCTGCTCGGTTCTCCGAGGAAGCTTTGCCCCAACCTCAAGACGTGGTACCGAACAAGTGCTTCTTCCATGCCTCCATCGCGGTATTTGTCACCGTTGTAATTGGCTATGGCGTTGGCGACGTCTTCCACGTGCCGCCCTATGTGTTCGCCATTGCGGGAGCACTTGCCCTCTTTTTCGTCGGACTTGGACTTGGGAGGGTGAAGTTTGGGATTGTCAGAGAAGTTTCCTGGTCGGTCTTCCCATTCGTGATTGGGCTTTTTGTGATCGTTCGCGGTCTGGAAAACCTGGGCCTTGCCAACCTGGTGCACAATGCGGTCAAAAGCGGCACCATTCGAACCTCCTGACCGTTTTGATCGGCGTCTTTGGCGCAGGGCTCGGATCGAATGTCGTGAACAACATCCCGATGGCGCTGCTGTCCATCTCCGGACTTCACAGCAGCAGCGACCTAGCTCGTTATGCTTCGTTGATAGGCTGCAACCTCGGTCCGAATCTCACGGTGACGGGCTCGCTTGCCACCATGCTGGTCATCGCCACTGCGCGTAAGCAGGGTGAGGATGTCGGGGCGAAGGACTTCTTGCGAGTGGGCCTCATCACGACTCCGCTGCTTTTGGCGGCGGCGGCCCTGGGGTTGCTGGCTACCGCATGGCTCTTCTAGTGGAACGTCACCTTGAAGACGTTGGCAACCGGATCGTTGCAGGATTTTGGAGGGTCTATCTCCACACCCAAATCAGTGGAGTGACAGGCACAAGGCGCGTTGCCTACCAACAAACGAACGCTAGAGATCGCTCCTCGCCCGGACAGTCTTAGCGGAGTTCGAATCGTAAAGGGCCCCTTCGGCTGGCCAAGAACGATGGCATAGATGGCGCCTGCCTTAGTCGTGAATCGAATGTCATCTTCAGTGAAACCCGAATCTTCGCTGAAGAAAGCACCGGTTGAATTATGTGGCCCTTCACCGAAAACAGAATAGGGGCGAGTGCCAAAGATCGCTTCGCCGTTGCCATCGAGCCAGTGACCAATGCCCACCAGCGTGTTTTCGGCCTCTTCGTCAAGCTTGCCCTCCGGGCTCAAAGGAGCATTCAGCAGCAGATTTCCGTTCTTGCTCACGATATCCGCCAACATCCTGATCACGTCGGTGGTCGTCTTGTAGTGGATTCCCTTCTTGTAGAACCAATCCCCAAGGCATGTGTCGGTCTGCCAAGGTAGAGCCGAGATATCCCTTTCGGCTCCGCGCTCCACATCTTGAATGCAAGAACCTTCAACATACTCCCCGTCGATGGTCTTCTTGACGCAGAGTACAGCATTGTTTTGCCCGTTATGATCAGTCGCGTTGTCGTTGTAATAGTCGGCCACCAGGCTGCGCCCCACCTGACCAAAGGGAACTCCACCATCGAAGTAAAAGAGATCAGGTTTGTAGTGGGTGAGGAGATCGCGTGTCCGTAGGTTCCACTCGCTAACCCACGCATCGGTAGGGTGGTGAGGGTAGCCAATCCCCGACTCGGGGAACGGTGGGTGGTAAAGATCCTCGAAGGCAGGATTGGCGCCGTTGTACGGAACTCCGGCGTAAGGGCCTGTCGCATCAGCCATGTGGCTCGTTTGCAACCAATTGAGGCTGCGGGCGCAGTGTTCAGTTACTCCAAACCTTAAGCCATTACGCAGGGCCTCGCGTCGCCAAATCCCAACAATGTCTTTATGGGGGCCCGAGTGAGCCGAATTCCAGCGGGGTTGATACTTTGAATCCCATAAGTCGTAGTTGTCGTGATGATTTGCCATCACCACGAAATACTTAGCCCCAGCCTGCTTGTAGAGCCGCATTAGCCGTTTTGGATTCCAACTTTCGGCCTTCCAAAGCGCGATAATGTCCTTGTATCCAAATTTAGCTGGATGGCCGTAGTGTGCTAAGTGATAGGCGTAGTCCGGGTCTCCCTGAACGTACATGCGGCGAGCGTACCAATCGCCTTGCTCCGGCACCGATTGTGGTCCCCAGACAGACCAAATCCCGAATTTCGCATCGCGAAACCAGGCGGGACACTTATAGGTCGCCAGGGAATTCCAGTTTGCTTGAAACTGGGGGGGCGGCGGCACCAGTCGTCTGGCTCGCCAGTAGAATCGCCGCAAGTATTGCCATCAGTTTCTGTGCTCCAGTCGGTTGGCCAACCAGTCTTCCAGCGTCGCGACGCGTTCAGGATTTTTGGCGCTTCTGCAAAAGAAACCCCGCACCGTGGTCGAGCATGGGATCTTGGCCTGTCGGCTGATAGCGCAGATCGACGCTCCAACGAACGTGATCCGAAAAGTTGGGTGTCGACATATGAATGCATCGATCGTTGAACAGGATCGCACCACCCGCCTCGATGGGAACGGTAACTGGCGTGATCTTCTTAAACTCCTTTAAAGCGACATGGTCGAGGTCGACTTCTGTATAGGCGGTACCGGAATAGGACTCGTGATGGTAGGGAATCAGATTCGTATTGTGGGTTCTGGGCCAAAACTTGAGGCATCCGTTGCATTCGTCTGCGTCGACCAGGGGGATCCAGGCGGTGATCACCGGATTTGCGTTTGCACCAGGCCAATAAGATCGGTCTTGGTGCCAGGGCACAGCCCCAGCCGCAATGTTGGGAACCTTGGGCCGCGAGTTGTATACCGGGTTAGAGAAGATTTCCGGGCCAAGCAAGGACTCCACCGCGCTGAGAATCTTGGGATTGTTTATAAACGCGAAGTATCCGGGATGACGGTCCCGCCACGATCGGCCAAACCTCAAGAAGTCGTTTTCTGTAAGGCCGTCAAACATGCGGGCCAATCGTGTCTCAAAGGGCTCTTCCTCGAATCCATGCTCGATCAAACCCGCCCGTAGCAGCTGCTCGGCAATTTCGGACACCTTGTCAAGCAGGGCTTGCTTGATCGGCGCGAGGTCGCCTTCATCCAAAAGCTCCTGCAACACAATAAACCCTTCCCTGTTGTAGGTTCGCAATTGCTAGCAGAAAGACTCCCAGTCAGTTGCCTGCCATTTAGTGCATCGCAAGGCCGGGTAGGTGTTGTTTGCGTCTTCATGGCCTCTCTTGGTATTATGCAATCTGGTTTTCGTGCCAGCGCTAGTCATAATTTTGTCATCGCTTGGTTTCTATTGAACATGAAGGACCTGAATCCCCGCTTCTGGAAACTCCGCCTGGAAAACCCACCGGAGGTCGTGCAAATTGGGGTCAGCGTCCCACGGCAAACCATATGGGCCTAGCGAGGATCTGTACAGGCTCAAGAACTTATGGTGCCTTCACCTTTACAGGTACTTCGGGGAGGTGCTGGTCGACGGTCAGCCCTATCCAATCGAGCCCGGCTTTGTCGGGATTGTCAAGCAGGACGCAGCGATGCTTTACCGCTACAGGGGGCTCTCCCAGCACTGCTATTGTCACTTTGTAGCTCCGACAAGCGGCCCTGAGATCGAGATCCCAGTCATGCAGAACGTCGGCAGTCCCTTTGAGTCATTGCATGAAAGGCTCCGCTCGGTGGCGGGGTCATCGAACCATACTCGCCAACGAGCGGTTGTGTGGGACATTTTGTGGAGCCTTACAGCCGGCGCCTCGTCTGACGGCGCGAATGTCCATGAGGAAATCCATCCTGCGGTCGCAAGATCTCTTGCAGAAATTGAACGCAGGATAGCCGACCCACCATCCGTTGCTGAGTTGGCGTCTGCGGCAGGTATCTCATATTGCTACCTTTCTCGACTCTTTCAGGCGTCTACCGGAACCCATGTCGTTGGATTCATCCAAAAACGGCGTGCGGAACATGCCGAACACCTTATCAGGAATTCGACGATGTCGATCAAGGCCGTGGCAAATGCGATAGGCATGCCGGATCTTCAGCAGTTCAATCGGCTCATGCACCGCGTCTATGGATGCTCTCCTAGGGGGCTTAAGACTCGTTCCTAAGTGGCGGCCACATCCAACTTCGGCGCGCATTCAGGCAAGTTTTTGCAAATCTAGCCAATCGTAAACGGAAGGCCGCGGGATCTATACTTTGGGCGCCAAATCCGGATTGTTGAATGCTCTTATTGAGTCTGTAACGATGGTGGGCGGCAGCGCTCCGATCCCCTTCGAGTTGCGGCCTGATGCGCTGGAGTTTCGCACGCCAAGTGAAGGCACGAGCGATATTGCTACCGCTTTTCGCATAAAACTTCATAGGCCTAGAACTCAGAACTTGCAGTAGCGAAGCCATTTGGCGAAATAGTCCCGCTTGTTAATCACGTCATTGTGCTCTAAAGTTGTCGTGAGGATGATCAACGGGCCGCGCTTTTCGATATCGGCGTCGGTGACATCTTCCTCAAACATAACCCTTGCTTGAACGTGCCTTTTCTGAAGCAAGGCAATCAACCGGGCATTCTCATGACCCAAGTGTTCCGTGCATATCGAAATGAGTCGGTGCGGATGAGTTGCCGCGTAATCGGCAAAAGCGGGAAGCCCGCCGTAGGTTGAGTCGAACAGAATCACGTCCGTGATCTTGTCGTAGAGCTCTTTCCGGTCGAGAATGTAAGTGGTAACCAGATAGCCGCCGCTATGCGTAGTCAAGGCGACATGTCCCAACACCGCCCCGGCCGGCACGCGGCCCTCCTGCTTTAGAAGAGCCAGCGCTTCGTCCAGTAGCGCGGTCAGCGACCCTTGATCATGTTGAAGTTTCCCATCGTCGGAGTCAGGCGCGTCGCGCGGTCCCTGGGGAACAAGCAGGACCGCGTTCAATCCGCTGAGATGCATCTGTCTCGCCAGGTCATATTGCTCGAACACTTGTTGAACGTGGTTGTTCCAACCGTGAAAGTGAACAACAAAGTTGACCGTCTGAGTTGGTTTAAACTGCTTCGGAATAAAGACTCCAACCGTGGAATCGTTGTAGTGATCATCTCGAGAATAGAAAGTCTTCTCGTACGTGTAGCCGTTGTCCCGGCTGCTGTACGGAAAGGGAGCGCTCTTAAAGGGCACAAGAGCCAAATCTCCGTCGGTCGAGGATTTCCAAATCGCGGACTGAAACCCAACAGCGGAAATGAACAGCGGCAAAAATAGATTCATAGAAAGCACCGGCAAATCAGATTTTGCACTTTTTAGCGGGCGCCGGAGTTTGCCAACAGCAAGCTAACCGCAAAAACCTTTGCTACAGGTGTCCACCTTGCTTGCGAAGCCGCCGCGATCCCTGGCCACTAAGCCTTAACTATTTCCCTTTCTTTCCAGCGCTGCCAGGAGGGCTGGGCGGCCTGGCTGCTTGGTCCTTCGCCAGTTTGGTCTTGTGCTTGTCTCCGGATCCCGATGAATTTCTTCTTCGGTTTTTTATCGCCCATGCCGTTTAAATCCCCTTGCTTACAAAAAAATGCGAACTACCTATTTTTCTAAGACGATCAGTTTGCTCGCACAGGCTACTCCATCCATACAAATTGCCACCTTATTCGTCTGACAATTCGTGCGATATGACATGCTCAACGAGGAGCGCACAGCCTGATCGCGCAGTTTGGATAGGCTAGGTCACGGCTTGGGACCTGGCGGAATGACCGGAAACCTACAAGTTATAACCGGGTAGCCGCTTTGGCTGACATATCCCCATCCTTCCGGGTTGATCACGAATTCGGACGCTTTTCCGAGTTCGACGGTAAAGGGCTCTGTCAGCACCTCGGCGGTGCTGTCGAACGTGGGTGGCCCGGTCTGTACCGAGTCACCACCCTCGATCCAGGCCCCAAAGCGTTTGGTCAGCATGGGGCGATCAAACTTCACATTGATGATGACCGCCTGCTGCCCGTTCTTAATGGCCCCCCAATCCAGATGAAAGTCCGTCACCTGAGGACATCTCCCATAGATCTGGTTTGGGTCGGAAACCAGATCTTCATACTTTTTCACGAGTTCAGGCACAAAGTCGGTGATATGCGGATATTTTTTACGGTTTGCCTCATACACGTCGAGATAATCGGCGAGGTCGGACGTGACAAGGAATCCGGCGCAGCGTTGCCAAATCGTAGCAAGGCGCGTCGTCTCGGGATCGAGAAGCTTGCGGACTAGGTGGTTTTCCACGGCACGCACCATTGTTTCGTAAATGATGGAGTCTGAACCGGAATACCCCTGATACCGATAGGAGTTGGCCAGTTTCGGCAGTAGACGTTCCACGTAGGGCTTCAATTCCGGTAGGTAAGGAGTTACGGCCGGATTAATGAACGGGTGCGAAAACTCATGCATGACCACCGAGAGGCTTTCGTCGCCGAATGTGGGAGTGCCGTCTGCTTCGAAATGATACGCTCCAATAATCGGCGAGGCCTCTAAGCTTCCGTTCGGGTACTCGACGCTCATGCCGTAGTTCCCCCCTCCACAGAGGAGCCCAATGATCACTTTGGGAGGGTAGTTTGGCTTCATACCGAAGAAGGCGTTCATAGTGTCGGCCACTTTGTACTTGGTGATAAGGCTTTCCAAACTGGTCGTCGCCCGGTCGAAATAGGGCTGTTCTTTCTTCAGGAAAGCGTCATAGTGCGCGTCCTTTACGAAAAGCTTCAGGTCTGCCAGCAACTGGCGAGTTTCCGGAAGGTGAAGTCTCATATCCCACCTTTTGGGAGGAAGGTCGAACGGGACCTTCTCATGAAATGAATGAATGTCAGTGAGGCTGATCGCAAGTTGCGCGACCGCATCGTATGCCACATGGTATTTCTCGCGAAGATTCTTGGCATCCAGCACGGCCGGGAGATCCTTAAAGGGAGCAAACTCTGTGTCGACCAGCTTCGAATAGGGACTTGCGGACAGTGGCTCATTGAATTCTTCGGAGCCTGCAAGTCGGAATACTGTGGTCAAAAGTTCAACCCGGGGGTCGACCACGACCGGAACCTTGGCGAGAGAATTCGCAAGAAGGAGTGCCATGAAAGCGATATGAATCATTACGATTCGTAAATTACCACAATTTACGAATCGTAACATGTCAGAATCATAAGCATGGTATTGGAGCGCGCTTTGTCGACTCTGGAGCTAACCGCTTTGGGCGTGGTGCTCAAGCGCGGGCCATGCGTTGCCCATGCGGTCGTCAAGGAATTTGCGGGGTCCCGAACGAAGCAATATCACAGCGGCGCAGGATCTGTCTATCCCCTCATGAAGCGCCTGACCGACGCCGGGCTGCTAGCCGTTGACGCAAATAAATACTCCATCACCGATTTGGGTAAGCGAGCTTTGGCTGATTGGCTCGAAGCTCCCTTGAGCAAATCGGATTTCCATTGCGGGCTCGATGAATTGAGGTCCAGGTTTTACTTCTTCAAGTTGATCGAGACAGACAGCGCTCTCTCGTTTATTGTGCAAGGATTGGAAGGCTTAAGGGACCTATTGGAATATTGCAACCTGACCGTTGAAGGGTACCGGGCTTCCGGCGATAGGTTCAGCGAACTGGCGATGCGCGGCGCCGTACTGGAAACAGAAGCCCGGATCCAATGGATGTGCGAGATCCGCGACGAGCTTATGAAGATGTCCAAGTAGCGTGACGTTTCATCCCGTCAAAAATGCACAACCTGATCGTCCCAGCAGGTCTGCAAGTAATCGATCTGCCCAACGTGACCGATGGCGTGATTGCCAGGCAAGTTCATGAGCCAAGTCATTGGCACCGACCAGCCGAATCCGGAATCGAGGACCTTTTCGATCGCTTCCGCCGGCAACGAGTCCAAGGCCGCGAGGACATCTTCAGTACCCTCCCGGAAAATGGATTCAACATCCACACGGCTTGTGACAGCTGCTTCAGCCGCGTCCCTTCGGGCTAAGAACTCTACTCTGTTTTCAATATTCGGAAGCTTCTGCTCCCGGATCATTTGAGCGAATCGAGAGGCATATAGAGCGGTATGAGCCCCGATGCGGATCGCCGATTTCGCCGTCGGTGTCGGCCTCCATGCTAACTTGTCGTCCGGGACAAAGGAGAATACTTTTAAAAACCGTTCCATCCCCTCGACTGCGCTCACCTTATAGGGTGCAACCAGACTTTCCATACGTGTAATCCTACCGGCCCCGGCATCAACAGTCTGCTGCGGTTTGAAATCTCCCGCATCTTTGTCTTGTCATCCAAGCAAAGTTTTATTTGGGAGGTGAAAGCGTAAGGAATAATAGGGCCCCCGCCGAGCCAAAAGGGGGTGGATGCGGGGGCTTTGAGCGCGGGTTTGGATTTAATTCTTCGAACCGACTGGAACCTT